>NZ_CAACYD010000007.1:0-1610007 GCF_900683595.1 Gordonia paraffinivorans
TCGTGTCGGACCGGTTCCTCGCTGCGCACCCGGAGCTCCGACAGCGGCCGATCTCGCGCATCCACGGCTGGGGGCACCGAACGGCAGGCCTGTTGCTCGAGGAGAAGCTGGAGCGCAGCTCGGACGAGCCCCTGATGTTCCCCCACGTCACCGAGGCCATTCAGGACGCGTTCACGCGGGCGGGGGTCGGCACCGTCGACGACCTGGACCTGATCGAGACGCACGACTGCTTCACCGCGAGCGAATACATGGCGATCGACCACTTCGGGATCACCCCGCCCGGGGAGAGCTGGCGCGCGATCGAGTCCGGCGAGCTGGAGATCGGCGGACGAATCCCGGTCAATCCCAGCGGCGGCCTCCTCGGCGGCGGGCATCCGGTCGGGGCCACCGGAATCCGCATGCTGCTCGACTGCCACAAACAGGTCACCGGGACCGCGGGCGGATACCAGGTCGAGGGCGCCCGCCGCGCCGCGACGCTCAACATCGGCGGCAGCACGACCACCACCGTCAGCTTCGTCGTGGGGAGCGCGTGACGGGTGACGCTCGACCCGCCCCGATAGAGTTCTGCGACGTGGCACGACGGGCGGCGTACACGGAGCTGGAACCGGGTGGTGACAACGCCATCGCGGTCACCCTCGGCGCGCTCGGCGACGAGTGGAACCTGTGGATTCTGCGGTACGCGATCGCCGGTTGCCGACGCTACGGCGACTGGATGGAGCACGGGTCGATCTCCAACTCGGTGCTCTCGGCCAGACTCGCCCGCCTCACCGAGCTGGGGCTCTTCGACAAGGTTCGCTACTTTGACCGTCCGGCCCGCTACGAGTATCAGCTGACCGGGCGCGGTGTCTCGGTCTGGCCGATCCTGCTGAGCATGTGGGCGTGGGAGGCGCGATGGGCGCCGATGTCCGACGCCCCGCTACCGGCGATGCGGCACCGCGAATGCGGCAGTCGTTTCGCCCCCGTCCTCGTCTGCGCGGCGTGCGGCGAGGAGACGGTTCGTCACGACGTCGCGGCCAGGCTCGGACCGAGCGGCGATTGGTCCCGCAGTGTGCCGGCCTCCATTGGCCGACGCCGCTCGGCCAACGCACTGAAGCCCTCGCAACTGTTGCCCCACACCATGGAGCTTCTCGGCAACCGGTGGTCGGCGGCGATGCTCGGCGCATTCATGCTAGGTGCCAGACGATTCGGTGAGCTGAGCGATCGGACGGGTGCGCCGCCGGCGATGGTCGCCGACCGCCTCCGCCGATTCACCGAGCTCGGTGTGATCTCCACGGAGTCGGCCCCCAACCGCCCCGACTGGGTCACCTATCACCTCACCGAGAAGGGTGAGGCGTTCTTCCCGGTCGTCGTGCTGATGATCGCCTGGGGGCAGCGCTGGTTCCGTGCGCCGGAGGGGCCTGCCATCGAGTTCACTCATCGGTGCGGGAATCGTTTCGATCCGTTGCTCGTCTGCAGCGAGTGCCGGCACCGGCTGCGCGCGACCGAGGTGCTGGTGGAGGAGTAGATCCGGGTGCCGCCCGGGTAACCCGAGTCGACCCCTGAGGGAAGGACTCCCGGAAGGGGGTCGATCTCGGCTTCTTCCCCGATGTGACGACGCGCACACGCTCCCTAGCGTCGAGGTATGACTGCGATCGACACCGGCCCGCACGAAACGGCCTCCATCCCGGCCGCGACGACGACGAACGACGCGCCGCCGGGATGGGGTACGGCCCGCACGATCGCCTTCCGCCTTCTCTTCGTCTACTCGATCCTGTTCTGCCTGGCACTGTCGCAGATCACCATCGTCTACGCCGGCGTGGTGGCGAGTGTGCTGCCGGAGCGGATGGCCTTGTGGCAGTTGGGGCTGCTTTCTCCGGTCATCGAGTGGGCCGGGCGCACCTTCTTCGGCGTCGATGCCGTTCTGCGCAATACCGGTAGTGGAGACCAGACCGCGTTCTGGGTCCTCTGGTTCCTGATCGCAGCGGTGGCGGTGACAGCGGCGGCCGTCTGGTCGGCGGTGGACCGGCGTCGTCGCGACCACCGACGGTTGTGGGCCTGGACCGTGCTGGGACTGCGACTCGCGCTGGGCGGACAGATGCTGGCCTACGGATTCGCCAAGCTCATCCCGGTGCAGATGGCACAGCCTCCTCTGGCCACCCTCCTCGAGCCGTACGGTGAGTTCAGCCCGGCATCGGTGCTGTGGATGCAGGTGGGGTCCTCCCCGGTCTACGAGATGATCCTGGGCAGCGTCGAGGTGCTCGGCGGGATCTTGCTGTTCTGCTCGCGCACAGCGGTTCTCGGCGCGCTCGTCAGCTTCGCGGCGATGACCCAGGTGCTGATCCTCAACCTGACCTTCGACGTTCCGGTGAAGATCCTGTCGCTGCATCTGGTGGTCTTCGCGGCGATCCTCCTCGCGCCGTACGCGAGAGGGCTCGCGGACCTGTTCGTCTTCGGGCGCACGTCCCGTCCGCTTCGCATACCGCCGCTGTTCGCTCGCGCTGATCAGAACCGTCGCGCGGGGTGGGTACTGGTGATCCTGGGACTCTGGGTCGCATCTGGTGCCGCATACGAGAGTTGGTACGAGTACAACGAGTACGGTGGCGGTGCGCCGAAGCCGGCGCTGTACGGGATCTGGTCGGTCGGGGACCATCGTGTGGACGGGCGGTCGCTCCCGCCGCTGACCACCGACGAACAGCGTTGGCAGCGCGTGGTGTTCGACACCAACGGGGCCGTCACCCTCCAGATGATGGACGGTGAGCTGGTACCCGTGCAGGCACGGGTGGACGACGACAGGATGACCATTGTCCGTCCCGACGCAGACCTCCACGTGAGGCGGACCGACGCCGACACCCTGGTACTCACCGGGGTCGTCGACGGCACGCCGACCGCGATGACCGCACACCGTCTCGATCACGACTCGATGACCCTGCGCAGCAGAGGGTTTCACTGGATCCAGGAGGAGCCGTATTTCCGGTAGGCCGTCGGCGCCGAAGTAGAGGCGTGACTCCCAGAACGTCCGACGAGCGTGGTCATGCCCGGGCGGTCCGGGCACCGCGGTGTGCGGTCGGTAGGAGAGGAGCGATCACACGGCCGAGTCGATGTGCCCGGTGATGCGCATGGCGAGCACCTCCGGTTCGGTCTCGGGGAGCCAGTGGCTGCCGGATTCGATCGGCACGAAGGTCAGGTCACTGACGGTCTCGACGGTCTTCTCGGCGACGGCTCGGTTGAAGTAGGCGTCCTCGGTGCCCCAGATGTAGAGGGTGCGCGGCGGGGGTGCGGAATCTCTCGCCGAACCGGTCCTGCGCTTGGGGAGCACGGTGTCGCGGAGCATCTGCCGGTACCAGTTGAGAGCTCCCGTGGCGACTCCGGGCCGGTTCATGAGTTCCTGATAGTGGGTCGCCCGCTCGGCCGGTAGCCCTGACCGCTCGAGCAGCCAGGCGAGTCGACGCCGGACGACCAGTTCCGGAACCAGCGGAAGGGCAATCGCTCCCATGTACCAGCTGCGGAGGAGTTGTCCGGTGTGCGTCCAGGCCCACGACAGAGCCGCCGGATGAGGTGTCGAGACCACCGTCGCAGTCGCCATCCGCGATGGATGTGTCTTCCTCATGGTCCAGACCAGCGAGCCTCCCCAGTCGTGACCGACGATGTGCGCGGAAGCGAGTCCGTGGGAATCGAGCAGCGCGACGACGTCGCCGACGAGCGCGTCGACCGTGTACTCCGCGAGTTCACGGGGTTGCGCCTCGGGTGAGTACCCGCGCAGGTCGGGGATGAGCACTCGGAACCCCGCGTCGGCGAGCAGACCGCCCACCTCCGACCACGACGACGAATCCTGCGGGAACCCGTGCAGGAGGACCACTGTCTGTCCGTCGGTTGGACCGAGGTCGATGAACTGCAGTCGTAGATCGCCGGAAACGAAGGTCTTCACGTGCAAGGCTTCTCTCGTCGGTCGGTTGCATCGGACTTCTACAGAGTGCCAGGCGATGACCGACAGACGCTGTTTCGGTCGAGTTCGGAGGTCCGCGTCAGAGCAGCAGGAGCCACACGAACCGCAAGACCAGCGCGCTGATTCCGAACACGGCCGTCGCGACGAGCCAGCGCCTGGCGAGCCGGTCGGCGGTCTCGGGCTCGCGTCCGCGACGCAGGTACGACCAGGCCGCGGTGATCGCACAGAGCGACGCGATGACGCCGCAGCCGAGCACCAGCGTCAGCATCAGGCCGTTCACCATGCCGGTGGGTCGCCTCCCCGACCTGCCCGGTCAGACCTCGTCTCGGCGACGCGATCTCGGTCGACGTCGCGTCGCCGAAACGGCGTCTGCCAGTGCGTGCTCAGGATGTCACGCCACCCGCTTCAGCTGCCCGGGCGGACGGTTGTCGTCGGCCGCGAGCGCGAGGACCTCGTTGAACCCGGCGACGAGGCACTCGGCCCACAGCTCCTGGTCGGTCACCGCGGCGCCGTCGGAATTGATGCCGAGACAGGCGACCCCGTTGTGGGTGATCATCGTGGCCATCATGGCGCAGCCCGGGAGCGGGCCGAACGGGAACATCCGCTCGACCTTGGCGCCGGCGACGTAGGTGTCCCACGGGATTCCGGGCACGTTCGACGCCTGCAGGTCGTTCTGGCTCGTCGCCCCGCTGAAGCGCATCAACACCGAACCCGGCAACCAGGCCATCACGGAGCCGAGGGTGTTGAAGATGTCGACCGCGGGCTCGTGCCGGGCCTGCCGGACCTGCTCGCGAATGGTGAGCACCCGTTCGAAGGGGTCGGCGATGCCGACGGGGCCGGCGAGCCGCCCGACCGCGATCCGATTGCCGCCGGCCGGGTCCTCCGGGCGCCGCACCGAGATCGGGATGGCGACCGGGATCGCCTCGACCGGGCAGTTCATCTTCTCGTGGTAGTACCGGAAGCCGCCGATCAGGCCGGCGAGGTAGACGTCGTTGACCGACGACCGTGCCGCCGTCGCGGCCGCCTTGAGATCGGCGAACGGGACCTCGAAGGCGCCGAACCGCCACGACACGCTCCGGTTGGCGAGCAGTGGGGAGCCGGGCGGGCTGACCAGACCGGCGACTCGCGGCACCGACCTGCCGTAGCGGAGCGCCGTGCTCAGCGCCTCCCGCGGATGGGCGAGTGCGCGAATGCCCTTCAGGGTCAGGTCGATGCGATGGGGAACACGGCGGATCTCCTCGGCGACCTGACGCTCCAGGATGTCCAGCGTCGTGATGTTCACCGGGTCCGGGCTCGGCGGCTGCGGCTTCTTCGGGTTGTGCTCGCGCGTCGGCGAATGCAGTTGCGCCAGACCGATGATCGCACCCAGGCCGTCGGTGAGCGCGTGATGGGCCTTGAGGAAATAGGCGGCCTTGCCGTCGGGCAGGCCCTCGAACAGGTAGCCCTCCCACGGCGGGCGCGCGGCGTCCAGGGCGGTCATGGCGAGTTGCTCGCAGGTCGTCAGCAACTCCCGCATGGATCCGTCGCCGCCCAGCCGGACACGCCGCAGGTGGTAATGCAGGTCGAAGTCGGGATCGACTGCCCAACTGGGTGTTCCGGTGCCGAAGGGGGAGTCGACGACGCGCTGGCGGAACCGCGGCGCCATGCGGCTGCCCCACTCGTGGGCCGCGACCAGGCGGTCCCAGTCCGGGTCGCAGTCGTAGATCTCGAGCATGCAGATCGTGCCGCGCATGCGACGGTCGGTGTCGCCGCGCCACATGATGGTGTCGACGGGCGACATGTGCGGGTCTCGGGCCCAGTCGAGCGGCTCGTCCACGCCGCGGGTGAGGTCGGCGTCGTTGCTCATCGTGCGGTCTCCTCGGGTGAACGACGCAGCGACTTCACCGAGTCGTCGACGAACGACTCCAGCGGCCAGTCCGCGAGCGTGCTGACGTACATCTGTCGGACCTCCTCGGCGCGTTTGCCGATCTCCTCGACGGTCCAGGTGCTCGTGTCGATCGGCGGGAGGACCATCACCTCGACGGTCCCGGGTCTGATGAGTTGGGCACCGCGCCACATCAATTCGCCGGTGTTGCGCAGCACCACCGGGACAATCGGCACGCCTGCCTGCATCGCGATGTGAAACGGCCCCTTCTTGAACTCGCCCACCCGCGGCGTCGGGGAGCGGGTGCCCTCGGGGGCGATGACCAGCGACATCCCGTCGCGCAGTGCGTCGACGGCGGGAGCGAGCTGCTCGATAGCCTTGCTCCGGTCGGCGCGGTCGATGAAGACCAGGCCCGCCTGTTTGAGGATCTCCCCGAGAACCGGGACCCGGGCCACCTCCTTCTTGGCGACGCCGGTGGCCTCGCCGCGGATGAGGTGGATCATCACCGGCAGGTCCAGCTTGGACTGGTGGTTGAACAGGAACACGCACGGCCGGTCCGAAAAGAGGTACTCCCCGCCCTCGAGCACCTGGACGTGCACGCCGGCCAGCGACAGCCCGACGTCGTTGCCCGTGGGCAGCGCCTCGACCAGGGCCTGCGGATCGCGCCGGACGATGCCGGCGGCGACGCCGACCGCCGCCGACGCCAGGAACGACCCGTAGAACGCGCCGGTCCGGGCCAGCATGCCGAGCTTGTTGTAGGTGGGGTTCTTCAGGTCGATGATCGGCCACCCGCGCGCCTCGGCCTCGGCGCGGAGGATCCGGCGCGGGGAGACGGCCGCAGGGTTGCCGACGGCCTCGAGATAGGGGATGTCCTCGTTGCCGTCGCTGTAGGCGAACGATGCGTCGAGGTCGATGTCGTGTTCGCGTGCGAGTTGCCGGACGGCGGCGGCCTTGCCGGGGCCCCACAGCGGGCGGCCCTTGATGTTGCCGGTCACCACGCCGTCCACCACCTCGACGTCGGTGGCCAGCGCATAGTCGGCGCCGATCTCCTTGGCGATCGGCTCGATCTGGAATCGCGTCGCCGACGAGGCGATCACGATCGTGTGCCCCATCTCGCGGTGCGCGCGCAGGATCTGCCACATCTGCGGTCGGAGTTTGGCGGCGGTCTCGTGCTTGAACAGGTACTCGCCGAAGGCGATCAGCTCGGCATAGGTCTTGCCCGCGAAGGTCGGCCGCGTCGCCGCGAGCACTTCGGCGTAGTCCTGCTCGGACACGACGCCGCGCAGGCCGATGAGCAGGAACTCGGCGAGCTCGCCGAGCCCGAACTCCATGCTGCGCAACCGGGCCCGCATGATCGCCGCCGCGGAGAATCCCTCGATCAGGGTGCCGTCGTAGTCGAACAGCGCCGCGACCTGCTTGCCCCGCGGCGCCGAGCGGATCGCCCGCATGCGATCGGTGAACGCGCTCACCGTGCGACCTCCTCGTCGGTCCGGCCGGCGGGCTGGAGATCCTCGATCGCGGCGATGCGCGCGAGCCGGTCCCGCATCAGTTCGACCTCGTCGAGCCAGTTCTGGCGGGCGACACGCAGGTCGACGACGCCCTCGCCGTGGATGAGCCCGCGGTTGTCGGCGAGGCGATAGCCGCCGTCGTAGAGATCCTTCGACACCGAATCCTTGCTCCGCAGAACACCTTGCAGGTCGAGCTGCCGGCCGAGGCCGAGGCAGTCCTTGATGAAGGTGTCCTTCTCGCGGGCGGTGTTGCCGAGTTCGACGAGCTTGGTCGCGACGACCAGCTGGGCGTCGAAGAAGGGTTGCAGGGTCCGGCGCGCGAACAGGGCGCCGGTGTGGCGGTGCAGCATCTCGTAGGTCCACTCCTGCGACGGGGTGACCTCGCGCCAGCCGGGTGCCAGCAGATCGAGTTCGACGCCGAGGCGGTGGAGGAACTCCTGTTTCGGCGGGAAGAAGAACTCGAACTTGAGCAGGTCCCGGATGCGTAGCGCCTCGCGTTGGGCCGCGGCGAGCAGCCCCTCGTCGGGACTGGGTGGCGTACTGCCGACGTGGTCGCTGCGTATCGGCGTGCTGCCGGCCTGCACCTCGCCCTCGGCCAGGGCCAGCAGCCCCATCTCGACGATGGCGCGGTCGACGAAGTGGTGGATGGCGCCGTTGCGGTAGTACGCGGCCACTGCACGGTTCTCCGGCACGATCCACCACACCTGCTCCGACCCGCCCTCATAGGTGGCGACGACGCCGTTGCCGGCGAGGACCCGCAGCGTCTGGATCAGCCCGACCCCGCGGCAGAGCGACGGGTCGGGTCCGGGGAGCCCGCGTTGGTCGATGTAGTCCAGCAGCGGGGCGAGCACGGCCTCGATCTCGGAGAGCGTGTAGGCGCGGTCCCGGGCGCCGAGCCCGGCGAAGCCGACCAGGGACGTCGCGGTGATCGGGGTGGCCGAGTTGATCTCGTCCATGACGCGGAAGGCGACCTTCTCGAGCTGTGCGCTCCCTTCGCCGGCCTCGGCGAGCGTTTCCCGCAACGACAGCGGCCTGCCGAAACGGACCCTCGCCTCGCCGAGGTAGTCGCGTTGCGCCTTGGCGTATCGCAGCAGCCATCCGACGCTCTCGGGCTTCTTGACCCCGCCGGCGTCCTCGGCGGCGATCGCCCCGACCTCATGCAGCTGGTCGTAGACGATGGAGGTCGGCACGATGGTCACATCCACGTCCTCGAGTTGGTCGAGCGCGTCGACGACATAGCGCAGCAACCCCAGCATCGGCCGGCGCAGCTTGCCGGTCCGGCTGCGTCCCCCCTCGATGTACCACTCGAGATTGAAGCGCTTCTCGATGACGTAGGCGAGGTAGGAGCGCATCGCGAACTTGTAGACCGGGTCGGCCCCGAACTTGCGCCGGATGAAGATCATCCCGGAGCGGCGGGCGATCGGCCCCACCGGCCAGAACGACAGGTTGTTCCCACCGAGGACGAGGTTCGGCGGGAAGTCGTTGCTGCGCAGGACCTTTGCCAGGACCAGCGGGTCGACGTACGAGCGATGCGACGGCAGGAAGATCAGGCCCGTCTTCTTGTTCAGCTTGCGCAGCGAGTTGAGGGTGTCGACGTCGACGCTCACATTCCATGCGCGTTCGTGGAGACGGTCGAAGGTGGCGGAGAAGATGTCTCTCATCAATCGGCTCTGGGTTGCGACGAAGCCCGACAGTTTATCGATGGCCTCGGCGACCACCGCGTCCGTCGGACGCCCGAGCTCGGCGGCGAGCTCGGCGGCCCCGGCCCGGAAACGGGCCGAGCTGCTGATCTGCTCGGCGACCAGCCTCGGCACCTTGTAGCGGTCACCGACGATCTGTCGTTCGGCGCGTTCGGCCGAGATGGATGCCTGCAGCCGCACGAACTCGTCGAAGGACGACGCCACCTGCTCGCGATCGTGGCGCTCCCGCAGTTGGGCGATGGTGGCCGGCTCGCCGGCGGCCACGCGCAGGGCGTCCGGGCGGCGCTTGCGGATGATCGGCTGCATGGGGCCGAGTGGCCGGCGCGGATTCGACAGGACGAGGACGTCGCCGAGGGTGACGCGGCGTTCCCCCTGGCGGGCCGCGGGAAGCCAGACCGGTCGTACCGGAACCAGGAGCGTCTCCGGCGGCAGTTCCTCGAAGTCCACCTCCGAGCCGGGGCGGATCTCGGCATCCGGATAGGCGTCGGCGGCCCACTCGGAGACGGCCTGCATCTCGCAGGAGGTACGGGCCTTGGTCAGAACCAGAACCGGGTCGGTCACCTACATCACCCTTCACGTCGCCTCGACGGGGACTGCGCCCCCGGGGTCCCGGCGGCTCCGACGATTCGCCGCTCGGATCCCACTGCCCATTGTGACGTGGCTTACATCGGACGCGGTGCCTTTTCGACGATGCGGCTCGGGTCGGTGCGATGACCTCTCGTGCACCGCCCGTCGCGGATAGGCTGACGGGGTCCGGGGAGGGGATTCATGGGGATTCGGTTACGTGCGCTGACGTCCGTCGGGGCGGCGCTTGCGGTCGTCGGCGGCCCGGCTGCGATCGCGGATGCCGCACCGCCCACGGTGCGGTCCGGCATGCAGATCAGCATCGACGAGACGATCCTGACGGTCAACAACTGCACGCTCGGAGCGGTGATCTCCCGGGGGAAGGCCCTGACCGCAGGACATTGCGGCGCTCTCGGGCGCGCCGTCCGAGACCGGCACGGGAACCGGATCGGGACCGTGGCCGCGAACCATGTCGGCCGCAAGCTCGACGTCGCGGTGATCTCCCTGGCGCCGCGGGCCGAGATCCGGGTCGACGAGATCGACTGGCAGCCGGGGTTCGTCCGCGGCCAGGTCGTCACCAAGAACGGAATCGCCACCGGCTCCGGCAGGGGAAAGGTGACCGACCCGGTCCCGGCGGTGCGGACGTCGGCCGGCTTCTCGCTCGCACCGCCGTTCGTCGACGTCCATGAGTCCTACACGATTTCCACGACGCTTCGCTCCGAGATGGGTGACAGCGGTGCAGGTGTGCGCAATGCGCGCGGGCGGGTCGTCGGCATCCTGTCGTCGGGCACGGCCGACGGTACGAGGGTCGTCCCGCTGTCGAAGCTGCCGAAAGCGCTCCGCTAGACCCGGATCGGTTGCGGCGCTGTACCTTTCGGACACCATCCGGGTCGGGTGCGAGCGGGGCGGGAACGGCGGGTGGACGACGAAGCCGTGAAACGACGAAGCCGTGAAACGACGAAGCGCCGCGCCGGACATGCCGGACGCGACGCTTCGTGAAGTCAGGTGTGCTTAGAGCGCGCTGACGTTGGTTGCCTGAGGGCCCTTCTGGCCCTGCTCCACGTCGAACTCGACGCGCTGGTTCTCCTCGAGGTTGCGGAAACCGCTACCGTTGATCGAGGAGTAGTGGACGAAAACATCGGCGCCCTGGTCGTCGGGTGCGATGAAGCCGAAGCCCTTTTCGCCGTTGAACCACTTGACGGTTCCCTGTGCCATACTGCTGTACTTCTTTCTTCAGTGAACAGCCACCCAAACCGATGGCTGCTCGGCCAGTCTGTCACAGAAAACCCGCCCTGGGAAACGGTGAGTCCGAAAAGGGCGCTGACGTGGCACGATCTGGGAGGTCGGTGCGCGTCCGGTGCCGTTCCCGTCGGGCGGGTCTTCGTGAGCGTGGCCGGGGATCAGATGTGCACGGTGTCCGATCTCGGTGCGCCGATGCGGCGGTCGGTGCCGGATCGGGACCCGCCGCGCCACAGCAATGCCACGACGATCACACCGACGACGCACGGCACGAGTTGCATCCAGCCGACGGCCGGGGCCAGTCCGACCTCCCCCGAGGTGTCCTCGATGAAGACCAGGGTGGCCGTGACGGCGACGGCGGCGGCGAAGATCGTCGAGACGATCGTCCGCGCATGGCGGGTGCCGCGCCGGATCAGCCAGGCGCTCGTCAGCCAGGCGACGACGCCGACGGCGCCCATGATCCCGAGGATGCCCAGGTACGCCGTGGCGGCGGTGTCGATCTCGTCCGGCGTGAAATCCGGATACCCGTGCCGGATGTGATCGGTCAGCACGTCGCGCATCCCGAACGGGATGATCGCGACCAGTGCGGTGAGGACCGCGCCCAGCGCCGTCAGTCCGGTGACCACCCTCGTGTTCGCTGTACTGCTCATCGTTCTCACTCCTTTCGTTGGACGGTGGGGGACTCGTCGACGTCCCGGTGCGTCGCCTGAGCCCCGCGGGGGATGACGGTCAGTGCGACGAGAACCGCGACGACGAGCAGTGCTGCGGCCGCGGTGAGGCCGAGTCCGTATCCGGCGTTCGCCGCGTCGACGGAGGGGTCGCCCCCGGTTCGGCTCGCGGCGAGCGTGCCCAGTGCGGCCAGGCCGAGCGCGGCGCCGATCTGCCGGGAGCTGTTGAGCAGCGCGGACGCTGTTCCGCTCTCGTCCGCCGCGACGCCGGCGGTGGCGACGGAGACGACCGGTGCCAGCGCCAGCCCGAAGCCGACGCCGGTCACGATCGCCGGCCCGAGGATGTCGGCGAGGAACGAGCCGTCGACGGAGATCCGGCCGAACCAGGCCAACCCGAGTGCGGTGAGTCCGCCGCCGATCACCATCAGGGTGCGCGGGGCATACCGGTAGCCGAGCCGCACGGCGAGCACGGACCCGACGATGACCCCGAGGGCCAGGGGCAGGAACTCGAGGCCGGTGACGGCCGGCCCTTCGCCCAGCACGCGTTGGGCGTACAGGGAGGCGAAGTAGAAGGCCGACGCCATCGCCCCGCCCAGCAACAGGTTGAAGATGTTCGCGCCGGTGACCGATCGGTGGCCGAAGATCCCCAGCCGGACGAGCGGTTCGTTGCGTGTCGTCTTCTCGACCAGGACGAATGCGCTGAGCAGCACGGCCGCCGCGGCCAGGGTGGTGACGGTGCTCGTCGACGCCCAGCCGACGGCGTCGGTCCGGACGATGCCGTAGACCAGCGTCATCATGCCCGCGGTCGCCAGGACGGCCCCCAGCACGTCGGGGCTCCGGCGGCCGCCGGTCAGGCGATCGGCGGGGATGCCGGTCGCGACCGCCAGGGCGATCGCGGCGATCGGGGCGTTGACGAACATGACCCACCGCCATCCGGCGTACTCGGTGAGCACGCCGCCGATCACCACGCCGAAGGCGCCGCCCGCGGCGTTCATCGCGCTCCAGATGCCGAACGCCTTCACGCGTTCGCGTCCCGCCGGGAACGTCGTGGACAGCAGGGCCAACGCGGCCGGCGCCATGGCGGCGGCGCCGACGCCCTGGATCGCCCGTGCCACCACGAGCTGCATCGGGTTCATCGCGAAACCGCCTGCCACCGAGGCTATCCCGAAGACGATGAGTCCGGTGAGGAGTAGCCGTCGACGGCCGTACCGGTCGGCGAGTTTGCCGCCGAGGAGCAGCAGTCCGCCGAAGGTCAGCGCGTAGGCGTGGATGACCCAGGTGGAGCCGACCGCATCGAATCCGAGGCCGTCTGCGATCCGGGGCAATCCGACGTTGACGACCGAGAGATCGAGCGAGACCAGGAACTGCGTCACGGCCACCGCGGCGAGGACCAACTGGGAGCGGGCGAGTGTTTCCGGATACTTTTCGAACATGTTCCGAAAGTAAGAACGCGCAGGTCGGGTGTCAACCCTCGATTTCGCGGACCATCGCCTCGGGGTTTTCCCCCACAACGCAGAATGGAGGGCGTGACCCGATCGAGTTCGACGCCCGACCGCGCCTCCGGCGCCGCGCCCGGCAGCTCCTCCGGCGGCCGCACCGGGCGGCCGCCGGTGACCTCGCGTGCGCAGATCCTGGCGGCCGCCCGGGCGATCATCGACGAGCACGGATGGGAGAAGCTGACGATCCGTCGCCTGGCGTCGGAGCTCGGGGTCGGACCGACCACGCTCTATCACCACGTCCGCGACAAGGACGACCTGCTGATCCAGCTGCTCAACGACCACGCCGACGCCACGGTGCGCACGCCGCTCCCGGAAGCGCCGCGTGATCGGATCGTCCAGGCCGCGTTGGTGATCCACGACTCGCTGAGCTCCTGGCCGTGGGCGGCCGAGATCCTCACCACCGACGGCTTCCTCGGACGCCTGGGCGAGTCGTCCCTGGAGATGGTCGAGGCCATCGTCGGCGCCGCCGTCGATCACGGATGCACGACCGAGCAGGCGGTGGTCGTGTTCCGCAGCATCTGGTACTTCACCGTCGGCGAGATCCTCGTGCGTGCACACTCGGACCCCCGGCGTCCCGCCGAACCCGAACTCCTCCAAGGGTTCCTGAGTACGGCGAACCCGGAGCGGTTCCCTCGTCTCGCCGAGATCGGTCAGGACTGGCCGGTGATCTCGGCCCGCGACACGTACCCGTGGGCGCTCGAGGCCTTCGTCGACGGCCTGCTGGCCCATGCCCGGGACGAGCGCTGAGTCCACGGCCGGTGGGCCGGTGATCCGCGGGAAGTGCAGGTCACGGGGCTGCGCGAGTCGCCGTGGAATATGTCGACCCCCGCGAGGACTTGAACATGATCATGGCCCGTCGCGGCGCGGATGCCGCCAGGCGGTGGCATTCCCCTCGCGGCGGCCCGGTCTCGAGGTGACCCCTCGTACATCCCGACGAAAGGACAGATCGCGTATGACAGTCCCGAACATCACGCTGAACAACGGAGTATCCATCCCGCAGTTGGGTTTCGGTGTGTGGCAGGTCCCGCCGGAGGACACCCGCGCCGCGGTCGCGACGGCCCTCGAGGTCGGCTATCGGCACATCGACACCGCCGAGATGTACGGCAACGAGAAGGGCGTCGGGGAAGCCATCCGCGAGTCGGGGCTGAGCCGGGACGAGGTGTTCATCACCAGCAAGCTCAACAACGGGTTCCACGCCTACGACGACGCGCTGAAGGCGCTCGACAAGACCAACGAGGACCTGGGGGTCGAGCAGGTCGACCTGTTCCTGATCCACTGGCCGCTGCCGGGCGTGGGCGACTTCGTCGAGACCTGGAAGGCGCTGGAGAAGGCCTATGCCGACGGCAAGGCGCGCGCCATCGGCGTGTCGAATTTCCAGCAGGCCCACCTGCAGCGACTGCTGGACGAGACCGAGATCGTGCCGGCGGTCAACCAGATCGAGGTGCACCCCTACTTCTCGCAGAATGCGTTGCGTGCCTTCAACTCCGAGCACGGAATCGTGACCGAGGCGTGGTCGCCGCTGGCGCAGGGCAAGATCGTCGACGACCCGGCGATCACGAAGATCGCCGAGGCGAAGGGCCGCACGCCGGCGCAGGTGACCCTGCGCTGGCACCTGCAGCGCGGCGACATCGTCTTCCCGAAGTCGGTGACGCGATCGCGTGTCGAGGAGAACTTCCACGTGTTCGACTTCGAGTTGTCCGACGACGAGATCGCCGCGATCGACGCGGTGAACCGGGACGAGCGCATCGGACCCGATCCGGACACGTTCAACTGGATTCCCTGATCTGACGGCGCATGAGGGCGGGCCACCGGAACCGGTGGCCCGCCCGACTGTCGGTCAGTGCTTGGTCAGCATCGCCCGCATCTGGCTGAACCGGAACAGCGCCGGTTCACCGATGACGCCCTGATGGCGACTGATCACCTCTCCGACGAACTCGCGGGTCTCGTCATCGGAGAGCCGGGAGGTCCAGGCCGGTGAACCCACCCTGAACCAGTCGGCGAAGTCACCGACCGCGCTCCAGCGCGCGCTCGATCATCCGCCGCGAGGCGTCGACGCCGACCACCGAACCCTGCGGAAGGCGCTCGGCCAGCAGCATCGTGATGAACCCGTCGCCGCACCCGACGTCGAGCAGGCGTTCGTCGCCGTTCAGTTCGAGGCCGGCGATCGACTCGGTGGCCACCATCCGCTGCAGCCCGCTGACCTCGGCATACTTCGCACCATCCCAGTCGACCATCGCATCTCCCGCCATCAGAGGTCCGGGTTCCATGGTCCTCGCTGGAACGACCGTGGGGACGGGATCGGTGGATTCCACACGGGCGGGTCGCGCGGGGGACCTCGCGGCCCGGCGCTCGTGCGCCGCGCGGCTCAGCCGACGACGTCGACGACGGAGCGGTACCGCTCGTACACCTCCGGGGCCGGGTCGGCGGTCAGCTTCCGGCGCGCGACGTCCCAGTCCGGCAGCTCACCAGTGAGAGCCCATGCGGCCTGGCGGGCCGCGCCGAGGGCGACGTGCTCGCCGTCGGCCGGGACGTCGACCCCGCCACCGAGCATCGCCGGCGCGATCGCCCGCACCGCAGGCGACTTCGAACCACCACCGGTGAGCAGGATCCGATCGACCGTGATGCCCTGCGCCTCGATCTTCTCCCGGCAGAACACCAGGGACGCGATCAGCCCCTCGACCGCGGCTCGCGCGACCGATGCCGGGGTGAGGTTGGCCGCGGTGATCCCGGTCAGTGTCCCGGTCGCGTCGGGGAGATTCGGGGAGCGCTCACCGGCGAAGTACGGAATCAGCGTCAGACCGTTCGCCCCGGGAGGAGCGGCGAGCGCGAGATGGGCGAACTCCTCGAGGTCGACTCCGAGCATCCGCGCCGTCGACGCCAGCACCGGCGCACCGTTCAGCGTGCACACCAGCGGGAGATGCCGGCCCGTGGCGTCGGCGAACCCCGCGACGAGTCCCTCCGGGTCGGCGGGCGCGGAGTCGGAGACGGCGCACACGACGCCGGAGGTGCCCAGGGACACCACGGCCTCGCCGGGACGCACATGCAGCCCGAGGGCCGCTGCCGCGTTGTCACCGGCACCTGCGCCGACGACCACACCGGACGGCGTGACGCCGGACCGTTGGCCAGGCCCGACGATGCGTGGCACCACCGGTCGACGGCCGCGGAACGCGAGTTCGAGCAGGTCGGGTCGATACTCTTCCGACGGCGCGCTGAAGTATCCGGTCCCCGACGCATCGCTGCGATCGGTCGTCAACTCGGAGATGTCGGTACTGCCGCGCAGGCGCCAGGTGAGCCAGTCATGGGGCAGGCACACCGCGGAGGTGGCGTCGGCGGCCTCGGGTTCGTGGTCCGCGAGCCAGCGGAGCTTGGCGGCGGTGATGGCCGCGACCGGGACCACACCGACCGCCTTCGCCCACCGGTCCGATCCGCCCAGGTCGTCGACCAGATCCGCGGCGCTCGATGCCGAACGGACGTCGTTCCACAGCAACGCTTCTCGTACGACCTGCCCGTCGGCGCCCAGGCACACCATCCCGTGCTGCTGCCCTGCCACCGACGCCGCGGCCACATCGTCGAGTCCGCCGGCCCGGGACACGGCGTCGCGCAACGCCTCCCACCACCGCTCGGGATTCACCTCGGTGCCGGGCGGATGGGGTGAACTCGCCGAGCGGACGACCTCACCCGTCCCCGCGTCGCAGACGACGACCTTGCAGGACTGCGTGGACGAGTCGATTCCGGCGACCAGGGTCATGACAGCAATTCTGTCAGCGTGGCGCGTGCGCCCTTGGTGCGAAGCGCATCCAGCGTGGCGAGATACGGCGTGGTGAAGCCCTCCTGCTCGGCCAGATCCCCGAACAGTTCACGATCGGCGACGAATGCCAGCGGGTCGGTGCGTGACCGCCGGGCCCGTGGAACGAGATCCGCCGCTCGTGAGTCCACGACCTCGATCGGTTCGCCCTGTTCGTCGACACCCTCGGCATACCGCGTCCAACTGGCCACCACTGCGGCGGCCAACTCGCTGCGCCGCCCGTCGGCGAGACGCTCCCGGATCACCGGCACCAACCACTTGGGGATTCGGTCGGAGGAGTCCTGGCACAGCCGGGCGATGGTGTCGCCGATCGCCGGGTTGGCGAACCGCTGCAGCAGGGTCTCGATGTAGACGTCCACGTCGACGCCGGGCAGTTGCCGCAGGGTGGTCTTGCCTTCTTCGGTCATGTAGCGGCGCAGGAGATTCTGCAGATCGGTGTCCGATGCCGCGTCGTGCACGTACCGGTGGCCGAGGAGATACCCGAAATAGCAGAGCGCCTGATGGCCCGCGTTCAGCAACCGCAGCTTCATCAGCTCGTAGGGCGTCACGTCGTCGACGACCTGCACGCCCACGGTCTCCAGAGCCGGGCGGCCCATCGCGAAGTCGTCCTCGAGAACCCATTGCGTGAACGGCTCCGCGACCACCGGCCAGGCGTCGACGACGCCCGTGCGTGCGGTCACCTCGTCGGTGAGTTCGGGCGGGGTCGCGGGCGTGATGCGGTCGACCATCGAGTTCGGGAAACGGGTGTTGGCCTCGATCCACTGCGCTAGTTCGGGGTCCCGCAGGCGTGCGTAGGCCAGGAAGGTTGACCGTGCCATGTGGCCGTTGCCCTGGATGTTGTCGCAGGACATCACCGTGAACGATCCGATCCCGCGGTCGCGGCGACGGGCGAGCGCCTCGGTGACCAGACCGAACACCGTTCGGGGCGGCTCGGTCCCGGCCAGGTCCGCGACGATGTCGGGGTTCGCGGCGTCGAACTCGCCGGTGGCGGGGGAGAAGTTGTAACCGCCCTCCGTGACCGTGAGCGAGACGATGCGGATGGCCGGGTCGGCCAGCCGTTCCAGGACCTTCTCGGGATCGTCCGGCGCGTAGAGATATTCGACGATGGAACCGATCACCGAGGTCTCGGCCGCCCCACCGGGATGTTTGAGCGTGAGGGTGAACAACCCGTCCTGGGGCGCGAGCGCATCACGCATCGCCGTGTCGGCGGGACGCACACCGACCCCGCAGATGCCCCACCCACGGGCCGACGGGTCGGCGGCGAGGAGCCGGTCGAGGTACATCGCCTGGTGTGCGCGGTGGAAGGCGCCGACGCCGAAGTGGACGATTCCCGGTGTGACGGCGTCACGGTCGTAGGCGGGAACCGCGGCGTCGTGGACCATGTCCAGGGTCGCGGCGGTCAGGGGAGGGGTCGGCGTCGAGCTCATCGGTGAGCTGCTCCTGTCGTGTCGAGTCGTGTGGTGTCGTCCCAGCGTCGAACAGCCGGGTGGACAACCGATTTGATGGTTCCCGGCATCCGGTCGGCGTCGAGGGCGTCGGCGAGCTCGTCGAGGCCGAACCGCGCGGTGACCATCGCGTCCAGGTCGACCGCGCCGGCGGAGACGAGTGCCAGCGCGGTGGGCCAGGTGTTGGCATAGCGGAACACGCCGGTCAGCACCAGTTCGCGGTTCTGGATGAGGTTCACCGGGAGTTCCATCGTGTCGGCGCCCATGCCCACCAAGACGATCCGCCCACCCGGGCGGACCGCGTCCATCCCCGCCCGGACCGCGGCGGCGACTCCACTGGCATCGATGAAGGCGTCCACCGGATCGATCGGGTCCTCTGGGGAAACAGCTTGCGTGGCACCGAATTCCAGCGCGCGCCGACGGCGGGTGTCGTCGGGCTCGCTGACGATGATGCGGGTGAGACCCGAAGCCCGGGCGACCTGGGCGATCATCAGCCCGATCGGGCCGGCCCCGGTGATCAGCATCGAGTCGCCCGCCGACACCGCCGCCTTGCGGACCGACGCGATCCCGACCGACAGCGGCTCGAGCAGCGCGGCCGCCTCGTCGGACACCTCAGGCGGCACCGGATGGGCGAAGTCCGCACCGATGGTCACGAACTCGGCGAACGCCCCGTCGACGGGCGGGGTCGCGAAGAACCGCATGTGCGGACACAGGTGGTAGTCCCCGCGTTTCGACTCCGCCGACGTCGGGTCGGGGCGTTGCGGCTCGATGGAGACGCGCTCGCCGACGCGGTCGGCCGCGACACCCTCGCCCACCGCGACGATGACGCCGGACGCCTCGTGGCCGAGGATCAGCGGCCGGTCTACGACGTACTCGCCGATGCGACCGTGGCGGACGTAGTGGACGTCGGAGCCGCACACGCCGACCGCGCGCACCGCAACCAGGACGTCGCCGGGACCCGGCCTCGGTGACCTGCGGGTTTCGATCCTGAGCGACAGATCCGGGTGGAGAACCCCGGCGCGCATGCGTTGTGGCGGCTCAGGGGTGGAGGTGAGGGGTGTTGCGTGGGTCACACAGTGGATGCTAGCTTACTGAGCATATTTACCGCTAGTGAGCAGATGCTCACACGAGACGACGGGGGTGGGCCTGGATGGCACCTCGCAAACCGGCGGTCGACTCCGCCGACGATCAGCAGACCGCGACCGCGCGTCCGTCCGGGAGAGCCGGCGCCGACACCGGTCAGGACCTGCGACTCCTCGTCCGCGCGGCCACCATGTACCACCTCGAGGGCCTCACCCAGGCCGAGATCGCGGCCCGGCTCGGCGTCTCCCGTCCCACCGCGGGCCGGCTCGTCGCCCGTGCCCGCGCCCAGGGCCTGGTGCAGGTGACGGTGTCGGCGCCGCCGCACCTGTCCGCCTCGATCCACACCGACCTCGAACGGCGGGTGGAGGAGGCATTCGGCCTCGACGAGGTGCTGGTCATCGACGAGGTGGCCGACGGATCGACCACCGGCAACGCCGCGCTCGGCCGCGCCGGGGCATCGGTGCTGACACGCCGTATCCAACCCTCCGACACCTTCGGCTTCACCTGGGGGCCCGAACAGGTCGCCGTCGCCGATGCCCTGGGCGCCAGCTCGTCATGTGAGCGGGTGGTGCAGATGGACGGTTCGATGACCTCCGTCGAGTACCACACCGGAGTCGACCACGCGCTCGCGCGATTCTCCGAGCGTCTCCACGCA
This sequence comes from Gordonia paraffinivorans, assembly GCF_900683595.1. Taxonomy (NCBI): domain Bacteria; kingdom Bacillati; phylum Actinomycetota; class Actinomycetes; order Mycobacteriales; family Gordoniaceae; genus Gordonia; species Gordonia paraffinivorans. The sequence continues at coordinate 19,953 of NZ_CAACYD010000007.1, forward strand.
CGCCCGCTGCGGCTCGTCGCCCCGCTCTACGTCGACCCCGAGACCGTGGCCGCGGTCAATCGCGATTCGATTCTGTCGCAGGCGCTCTCAGCTGCTCGCGGCGCGCAGGTGATGTTGTTCGGCGTCGGGTCGGTCTCGACGTCGACGACCCTCTTCGAGGGGGCGTTCATCGACGCGATCGTGCTCGACGAACTCCTCGAACTGGGCGCGGTCGGGGAGATCGGCGGCCGGTTCTACGACGCCGACGGCAACCCGGTGGCGTCGAGCCTCGTCGACCGGACCATCTCGGTCCCGCTCGACGCGGTGCGCGCATGTCCCACGTCGATCCTCGTCTCCGGTGGCGAGCACAGGCGCGAGTCGATTCTCGGCGCCCTCCGCGGCGGCTACGCCACCATCCTCGTCACCGATGTTGCGACCGCGGAATGGCTTGTGTTGCAGAAGAAAGGCGAACAATGAAGTTCTCCCGACGCAGCGTCCTCGGCGTCCTCGTGGCGACGGTGGCGCTGGTGGTGGCCGGTTGTTCCGGGGCCGGATCGCTCACCGGCGGAGGCGGGCGCGAGATCACCGTCGCGATGGTCTCCAACTCGCAGATGCAGGATGCAGTGGCCCTGTCCGACCAGTTCGAACAGCAGAACCCCGGCGTCAGCGTGAAGTTCGTGACCCTCTCGGAGAACGAGGCGCGCGCCAAGATCACCGCATCGGTCGCCACCGGCGGCGGCGAGTTCGACGTCGTGATGATCAGTAACTACGAGACCCCGATGTGGGGTGAGTACGGCTGGTTGGTCGACCTCGGCCCCTACATGGCGGCCGACCCCGACTACGACGCCGACGACTTCATACCCACCCTGAAAACGGCGCTGTCCCACGACGGATCGATGTACTCGGCCCCGTTCTACGGCGAGTCGTCGTTCCTGATGTACAACAAGAGGCTCTTCGCCGAGGCCGGGGTCTCCCTTCCGCCGAATCCCACCTGGCCCGAGGTCGCCGAGGCGGCCGCGAAACTCGACAGCGACCGTGTCGCCGGGATCTGCCTGCGCGGCAAGCCCGGCTGGGGTGAGGTCCTCGCGCCGTTGAACACCGTGATCAACGCCTACGGCGGCCGCTGGTACGACGAGGACTGGAACGCCCGGCTCGACAGTCCGGAAGTGAAGGCGGCGGTGCAGTTCTACGTCGACACCGTACGCAGGTATGGCGAGGCCGGGGCGTCGTCGTCGGGCTTCCAGGAATGTGGAAACCTGCTGTCGCAGGGCAGGGTTGCGATGTGGTACGACGCCACCTCCGCGGTGTCGGTGCTCGAGAGCCCGGAGACCTCGACGATCGCCGGCGACGTCGGATATCTCCCCGCGCCCAGCATGGCCAAGAAGGACAACGGCTGGCTGTACACCTGGTCGCTCGGCATCCCCAGCAGCAGCGAACATCCCGACGAGGCATGGGCGTTCATCCGGTGGATGACGGGTAAGGAGTACATCCGATATGTCGCCGAGAAACTCGGCCCCAGCCACGTGCCGCCGGGCAGCCGGATGTCGACCTACGAGTTGCCGGCCTACCGCGAACTCGCCGAACCGTTCGCCGAACAGACGCTGGCGTCCATGCAGGCTGCGAACCAGTTGGAACCGACGCTGAGGCCGGTCCCCTACACCGGCGTTCAGTTCCTCGCGATCCCCGAGTTCCAGGATCTCGGAACCCGTGTCAGCCAGCAGATCTCGGCTGCCATCGCCGGACAGATCAGCGTCGACGACGCACTGGCCCAGGCGCAGGAGTACGCCGAGGTCGTCGGCAAGTCCTACCAGAGGGAGCATTGATCATGGCGACTGCAGCCCCGCCGCGGGCCCCCGAAGAACCCGCCGGTCAGGAACCGCTGACCTCGTCGCGCGACCACATCTCACGCGCCGAGGGGTGGCGCCGCCGCGGACCACTCCTGCCCGCGCTGATCTTCATGATCGTGGTGACGCAGGTTCCGTTTCTGTTCACACTGTACTACTCGACGCAGTCGTGGAACCTGGTCCGTCCGGACTCCCGCTCGTTCGTCGGCCTCGACAACTACGTGGCGGTCTTCCGGGACAACCAGTTCTGGCGCGTCACCGCGAACACCGTCCTGCTGATCGTCGGCACGGTCCTCGTCTCGATCGTCCTCGGGTTGCTCTTCGCGCTGCTGCTCGATCGGAAGTTCCTGGGCCGCGGCGTGGTTCGCACCTTGCTGATCACCCCGTTCCTGGTGACGCCGGTCGCCGCGGCGCTGCTGTGGAAGACGAGCCTGCTGTCGCCGACCAACGGTCTGGTCAACTGGGCGCTCGGCCCATTCGGGGTGGAGATCGACTGGTTGTCGGAGTTCCCGCTGATGAGCGTCATGGCCGAACTGGTCTGGCAGTGGACGCCGTTCATGATGCTGCTGATACTGGCCGGCCTGCAGTCGATGCCGCGTGATGTCCAGGAGGCCGCCCGCGTGGACGGCGCCACCAGCTTCCGGTTGTTCCGCGAACTGACGCTGCCGCACCTGCGCCGCTTCATCGAACTGGGCGCGGTGCTCGGCGCGATCTATCTGGTCAACACCTTCGACGCCGTGTACATGATGACCTCCGGCGGGCCGGGCGTTTCCAGTTCCAACCTCTCGTACTACATCTACCAGCGCGCCTTCCTCGGCTTCGACATCGGTCAGGCCGCGGCGATGGGCGTCGTCACCGTGATCGGCACGATCGTCGTCGCCTCGCTGGCGCTCCGACTGATCTTCAAGTCGTTCACCGGAACAGAGGAGCCGGCCTGATGACCACCGACACCCGCCCGACCGCGCCCGTGGAGACGAGCCCGGAAGGTCTGTCTCACACAGAGATCCGTCGACGCAGGCATCCACGGCAAGCGGCTTTGACCGTGTTCACCTGGATCCTCGCCATCGGGTTCTTCTTCCCGGTCCTGTGGATGGTGCTGACCGCGTTCAAACAGGAGTCCGATGCGGCGACCAACCCGCCGACGTTCGTCTTCACCCCGACGCTGCAACAGTTCCGTGACGTCTTCGACGCGGGAATCGCGACACCACTGCTCAATTCGGTGTTCGCGACCGTGGTCTCGACGATTCTCGTCCTACTGCTCGGTGTTCCGGCTGCGTTCGCGTTGTCGTTGCGGCCGGTCCGCAAGACCAGGGACGCGCTCTTCTTCTTCATCAGCACCAAGATGCTGCCGATCGTCGCCGCGATCATCCCGCTGTACGTGATCGTCGGCGAGATCGGGATGCTCGACAACATCTGGACGCTGGTGATCCTCTACACCGCCATGAATCTGCCGATCGCGGTGTGGATGATGCGCTCGTTCTTCCTCGAGGTTCCAGGCGAACTGCTCGAGGCGGCGAGCATCGACGGTGCTAGCCTGTGGACATCGGTCCGCGAGGTGATCCTCCCGCTGGTGTCACCGGGAATCGCCGCCACCGCGCTGATCTGTGTGATCTTCTCGTGGAACGAGTTCTTCTTCGCCGTCAACATGACCGCGGTCAACGCCCAGACCATGCCGGTGTTCCTGACCGGGTTCATGTCGGGGCAGGGCCTGTACTGGGCGCAGCTGTCGGCGGCCTCGGTCCTCGCCGCGCTACCGGTCGTCATCTGCGGCTGGATCGCCCAGAACAAACTCGTCCGAGGATTGTCGTTCGGCGCCATCAAATGACCCACCGGCATCCGTTCTTCTCCTGACCCACCACCACGACCTCCGGAGCAAACCATGGCATCCATCACCTACGACAAGGCCTGCTGCGTCTACCCCGGCGCCGACAAGCTGGCCGTCGACTCCCTCGACCTGGACATCAACGACGGCGAGTTCGTCGTCCTCGTCGGACCCTCGGGTTCGGGCAAGTCCACCGCATTGCGTATGCTCGCCGGTCTCGAGGAGATCGATTCCGGGCAGATCCGCATCGGTGGCGAGAACATGGTCGGAGTGCCGCCCAAGGACCGCGACATCGCCATGGTCTTCCAGAACTATGCGCTCTATCCCAACAAGACCGTCGGGGAGAACATGGGTTTCGCGCTCAAGATGCGCGGCATTCCCCTCGACGAGCGCAAGCGGAAGGTCGCCGAGGCCGCCAAGCTGCTCGATCTCACCGACTTCCTCGACCGCAAGCCCGCCAAGCTGTCCGGCGGCCAGCGGCAGCGCGTCGCGATGGGTCGTGCGATCGTCCGGGAGCCGCGCGTGTTCTGCATGGACGAGCCGCTGTCCAACCTCGACGCCAAGCTGCGTGTGCAGACCCGCACCCAGATCGCGGCGCTGCAGCGTCGGCTCGGTACGACGACCGTCTACGTCGCCCACGACCAGGTCGAGGCGATGACCATGGGTGACCGGGTCGCCGTTCTCAAGAACGGCGTCCTGCAGCAGTTCTCGTCGCCCACCGAGCTGTACGACCGTCCGGTCAACGCCTTCGTCGCCGGATTCATCGGATCGCCGGGGATGAACCTCTTCACCGCACCGGTCTCCGACGGCGAGATCACCGTCTCCGGGGCACGGGTCGATCTCGACGCGGAATCGCAGGCAGCACTGCGCCGTTCGGGTCTGTCGTCGGTCACCGTCGGCATCCGGCCCGAACACCTGGCCCTCGCCGACGACGGTACCGGCATCGACGCCGAGGTCGCCCTCCTGGAGGAGCTGGGTAGCGAGACCTACATCTACGCCAACCTCGCCGACCCGTCGGTGCGCAACCTCGACGCCGAGCCGATGGTCATGGTCGCGCGGTCCTCGGAGCGGTCCCCGGCCAAACGCGGCGAGGGGATCCGACTGAAGCAGGCCGATCGGGCCGTGCACCTGTTCCACGCCGAGACGGGCGAGCGACTGGTGTGACCCACCCCGGTGTTCACGTCCCTCGGCGCAGCGGGCACCCTCGGACACTGTGACGACTTGGGAACTGCTGGCCGTTCTGCTGGCCGGCGTGGGAGCGGGCGCGATCAACGCGGTCGTCGGCAGCGGCACACTGATCACCTTCCCGACGCTGGTGTCGTTCGGGATTCCGCCGGTCACGGCCACCATCTCCAACGCGATCGGCCTGGTTGCGGGAGGCGTGTCGGGAACCTGGGGGTACCGGCGGGAGCTCGAGGGCCAGTGGCCGCAACTGCGGTGGCAGATCCCAGCGTCGTTCGTGGGCGCGATCGTCGGATGCTGGCTGCTGCTGCATCTGCCGGAGCGGGTCTTCGAGATGGTCGTACCGGTGCTGCTGGTCGCCGCGCTGATACTCGTCGTCGCCCAACCGCGCATCTCGGCGTGGGTGGCGCGCCGGTCGACCGGCCCCGTGCACCCGGAGCGTGAGCACCTCACCCCGCTGCGCATCACGGCGATGATCGCCGGCACCTTCGCCGTGGGCATCTACGGCGGCTACTTCACCGCCGCCCAGGGCATCATGCTGATCGCCGTTCTCGGAGTGGTCGTGCCCGACCACATCCAGCGCATGAACGCGGCGAAGAACCTGCTCTCGCTCGTGGTGAACGTCGTCGCCGCGGTCACCTACACGCTCGTCGCGTTCGATCGGATCAACTGGGCAGCGGCCGGGGTCATCGCCCTCGGGTCGCTGGCCGGCGGGATGATCGGCGCGCGGTACGGGCGACGCCTGTCGCCGGGCGCGCTGCGCGGGGTGATCGTCGTGGTCGGATTGATCGGGTTGTGGCGTCTGGTGGGCTGACCGAGGTCAGTGCGCCTCGACCTCGGCGGCGGCCTCGTTCTTCTTCGCCCGCTTGGGCAGGAAGTGCAGCAGCGCCACGAGGATCGCGCCGACGCCCAGGCCGACGAGAGCCGACACCACCGTCCCGGCGGTCCAGGACAGGAACCCGCCGAAGCCACCGTGGACCAGTTCGGCGAACCAGTGCTCGAGGTGGTGCAACTGATCCGCGGGCCAGTGGAATCCGGCCTCGCCGACGTTGGCGATCAGGATGTGGCCACCGACCCACAGCATGGCGGCGATGCCGACCACCGTGAGTGTCGCCATGATCTTCGGCATCGCGTTCACCAGACCGCGGCCGACCGATTGGCTGATCCGCGATTCGCGCCGGGCCAGCGCCAGGCCGACGTCGTCCATCTTCACGATGAGCGCGACCACGCCGTAGACCAGTGCGGTGATGAGGAACGCGACGACGATCAGGACGATGAGCCTGGTCCAGAACGGCTCGTCCTCGACCGACGACAGCGAGATGACCATGATCTCGGCCGACAGGATCAGGTCGGTGCGGATCGCGCCGCGGACCATGGTCTTCTCGAACTCGGGTCCGCCCTGCTTCGGGCCCGCGTCCTCGTGGTGGCCGCCGCCGATGGCCTCCCAGACCTTCTCCGCCCCCTCGTAGGAGAGGAACAGGCCACCGGCGATCAGCAGGTACGGCAGCGCGCCGGGGAGGAACTGACTGAGGAGCATCGCCACCGGCAAGATGATCAGCAGCTTGTTGCGGATCGACCCGATCGCGATCTTCCGGACGATCGGCAGCTCCCGGTCGGGCGTGAACCCGTCGACGTAGCGCGGCGTGACAGCGGTGTCGTCGACGACGACGCCCGCGGCTTTCACGCTGGCCTTGCCGGCCGCGGCCCCGATGTCGTCGAGGGACGCGGCGGCGGCACGGGTGAGTGTCGCGATGTCGTCGAGCAGGGCGACGAGGCCAGTGGCCACGGGCACCTCCAGTTCGGCCGGGCCCATCGGTGCGGGCCGTGTCAGAAGAACAGTATGCCGAAGACCCGGTGGCGGCCGGGGATGCCCTCGCCGTCCGGCGCAATCGCGCCGGGGGGAACGCCGAACCGGCGGGATTCGCCGCCGACATGCGTGTGGCCTGCGCATTCGCATCTCGTGATCGGCGAAATCAATCTGCCACGCGCGGGTTTCCGTGCCGTCATGGTCGCGGTGTCGAATGACTGACACGTGGGAGCCACGACGCGCATGGTCGTCGACGACGAGGAGAACTGATGAACGCCATCGAGAACGCCATCGATGCACTTCGTGCGGGTCGGCCGGTCCTGGTGACCGACGCCGCCGATCGTGAGAACGAGGGCGATGTCATCCTGGCCGCCGACCGCGTGAGCACCGAATGGACCGCATGGACGGTCCGGAACACCTCCGGGCTGCTGTGCGCACCGATGACGGCCGAGCGGGCGGACATGCTCGAACTGCCGTCGATGGTGGCGAACAACGAGGACCCCAAGGCGACTGCATACACGGTGACGGTCGATGCGGCCGAGGGTGTCACCACCGGGATCTCCGCGGCCGACCGGGCTCACACGCTGCGCATGCTTGCCGCGGCCGCCGCCGGTCCGCGCGACTTCACCCGTCCCGGGCACGTTCTGCCCCTGCGGGCCCGGCCGGGTGGCGTCCTGGAACGTCCCGGCCACACCGAGGCGGCCGTCGACCTGTGCACGATCGCCGACATCGCCCCCGTCGGGGTGATCGCCGAACTCGTCGCCGACGACGGATCGATGATGCGCTATCCGCAGGTCGCCGCGCTGGGGTCGCGGATGGGCCTGCCCGTCCTGACCATCGAGGAACTCGTCAACTACCGCCGGATGCACGACGCCGGACGCTGGACGGTGGGGCCGCGTGTCCGCCGGGGCGCCGAGACGGTCCTGCCGACCCCGACCGGCGAGCTCCGGGCGATCGGCTATCGGGACACCGAGACCGGCGACGAACACATCGCCCTGATCAGCGGCGGGGTCGCCGGCGACGGACTGCGCCGCCCGGCCCCGCTCGTCCGCATCCACTCCGAATGCCTGACGGGAGAAGCCTTCTCGTCGCAGCGCTGTGAATGCGGTCCGCAGCTCGAGGCCGCGCTGGAACGCATCAGCCACGAGGGCGGGGTCGTCGTCTACCTCCGCGGGCACGAGGGGCGCGGCATCGGCCTGCTCAAGAAGCTCGCCGCGTACCGCCTGCAGGACCAGGGACTCGACACGGTGGAGGCGAACCTCGAACTCGACGAGCCGGTCGATGGCCGCGAATACGGCGCTGCCGCTGCTATTCTCGCCGATCTCGGTATCGACCGCGCGCGTCTGCTGACGAACAACCCCGACAAGGTCCGTGCGCTCACCGACTCGGGGATCGCGATCGCGCAGCGGGTGCCGCTGATCGTCGGGGTCAAGCCCGCCAACGTGCGCTACCTCGATACCAAGCGTCGTCGACTGGGGCACTTCTTCGACAACGTCGTCGACGACGGGACGTCGGTCGCCTCGGTGTGATTCCCGGTCCCGCGGAGACCCGGGCGAGACGGACATCGCGGGGCGGGACCCGGAATCGCATGTGAGGATGTGCGATTCAAAGCCCCGCCCCGCGATCGTGCATCGGGGTTCGGGTGGAGACCCGTCAGGCCGGGATCGCGTCCGGTGATTCGGGGAGCACCTGGCCGCCGTCGACGGCGATCGCCTGACCGGTGATGTAGCCGGCCTCCCTGGTGGCGAGGAAGGCGGCGAGGGTGCCGATGTCCTCCGGGGTGCCCAGCGCCTTCATCGGGATCGCGCGGGTCATGCCGGCGATGTAGTCCTCGCCCATCTCCACCAGGCCCTCGGTCAGGATGTTGCCCGGCATGATGGCGTTCACGGTGATCCCACTGGCCGCGAGCTCGATGGCGGCCGTGCGCATGAAGCCGAGCTGGGCGGCCTTCGACGCCCCGTAGTGCGACCAGTTGGGGAATCCGGTGATCGGCCCGGTGATCGACGAGGTGATGATCACGCGGCCGCTGCCCGAGGCCGTCAGGCCGTCGAGACAGGCCTGGACGGTGAAGACGGTGCCCTTCACGTTGACGTCGAGCACCTCCGAGAGCTGGGCGTCGGTCATGGTCGGCAGCGAGGCCTCGGGGAAGATGCCGGCGTTGGCGCAGACGACGTCGATGACGCCGAAGGCGTCCATCGCCGCCGCGGCCATGGCATCGCACGACTCGCGGCTGCTCACGTCGGTCGGTATCCCGATGATCTTCCCGGTTGCGAGGGCGTCGAGTTCGGCGACACACGCCTCGATCTCGGCTTCGGACCGGGCGGCGACCGCGACATTGCAGCCGGCGCGGGCGAACACGCCGGCGATACCGCGGCCGATGCCCTTGGTGGCGCCGGTGACGATCACGGATCGGCCGGACAGATCGAACAGGGACATGGTTCTCCTCGGGATCGGTGAGACCGGCGGGCGCCGGTGACGGGGGTGGACGGGGCTCAGGCGGCGGACGATCGGTCGACGGCTCCTCGCAGCCAGTTCGGATCGCCGAGGTAGTTGCGGGCGAGAGCGGCTGTGCCGGACGCGAAATCCTCGCCCAGCTCGCGGGCCGCGTCGGAATCGGCGTGCGAGGCCACCCACGCGGTCAGCTGGATGCGCCGCAGCAACACGAACGTCGGGATCATCGCCCGATGCTCGTCGGGGAGCGGGCGGACCGCGGTGTACCCCCGCAGCCAGTCGGCGATCAGCTCTTCAGCCTCGGGGGAGTCCTCGATGAACGACAGCGCGGAGCCGAGATCGGCGAGATGCCAGGACCAGCCGCAGTCGTCGAAGTCGATGACGGTGACCACCGGGAGATCGGAGCCCGGGTCGACCATGAGGTTCGCCAGACGCAGATCGGCGTGGACGAGCCCGAAACGGTCGGGTCCGGTGCCGAAACGCTGCAGGCGCTCGGCGATGACCTCGGCGGCCGCGGCGATGTCCGCGCGGTCGCGTTCGCTGAGTCCGGGTGCCTCGCGCCACTGGCCCCACCGCGCACGCGGACCGAGTATCGACTCCACGTCCCAGGTGAACCGGGTGAATCCGGCCGGCGGAGACCACGACATGCTGTGGTCGTGGAGGTGTGCGGTGACCGTCCCGATGGTGGCGAAGTCCACCATGTCCGGGGATTCCTCCGCGGTGCGGCCGGGCACCACGGTGACCGCGTCCACCAGCAGGGATCTGTCGTCGACGGTCACCTCGACGACGTCGGAGCCGTCGACCGCGGAGATCGGCGTCGGGGTCGACACCGGGGTCTGTGCGCCGAGGGCCGACATCCAGTGCAGTTCCGAGCGCACGGCGTCGAGCGAGTGGTAGCCGGGACGATGAACCCGCAGGACCATCTGCGAGTTCCCGTCATCGGCCAGGTAGGTGGCGTTCTCCGACAGGCTCAGCAGGCGCAGCGCCGCGGACGGCGCGAGCCCGTAGAGGGGTAGAGCGGCCTCTGCGAAGGCGCGGTGGTCTGCAGGCAATCCGGACACCGGAACATCGTCGCGCCGGAAGCACTCTTTAGCAGTCCGAAGGACGGTCTTTTTACCTGCGGTTAGCGAGACGCGGGAAGGCGAAACAAGGTGGTAACAGCAAACCCGTGCCCGTGACGACAAGTGTTGTCGCACAGCTCATCACACCGACCACCCGGTGACCCGCGTCTCAGGGCGCCGGGTCGCCCGCGGGGACCGGCGACCGCGGGGTCAGAGACGGCCGAGGAGCTCGGCCTTCTTCGCGGCGAACTCCTCGTCGGTGAGGATTCCGCGTCGATGCAGGTCGGCGAGCGACTCGATCGCGGCGACGATGTCCGACGCCCCCTGCGGTGCCGACGCCGCGCCCCGGACGGGTTCCGCCGCCGGGGCCGGGGCGTCCGGCGCGGGTGCGGCGACCGGCGTCCCCGCGACCTGGTCGGCCCCGGGCTCCACCAGACTCGACACGTCGAACGTGCCGTACTGGCTGGAGAAGGACAGCGAGCCATAACCGGTGCCCTGCTGCTGCTGGACGCCCGAGATCTGGTGGTCTCCGGTGTCGAACACGCGCGTGGTGCCCGCGACCTGGATCGCGAGGCGGCGCGTGCCCGGGAAGACGGCGTAGCGCAGGTCGTTCTGGGCTCCAGACGAACTAGGGATGCCGAGATCTGCCGGCCCCCAATTGCCCGACGTCTGAGCGCCCGACCCGGCGAACGCGTCGTTCCCGGCCGGGGCCGGCGGGAAGATCTGGATGGTCGCCAGCAGGTTCGACAACTCGTTGCACAGCGAATCGACCCGGGCCTTGAGCGAGTTGTCGAACATGTCGCCGACCATCGTCATCCCTCCGCACATCCACTGGCCGGAGCCGCCGAGTTCGGGGATGTTGAACTGCGCCATGGTCCCGCCGCCGGAGTTCACGGCGAACAGCATCGCCAGCACCGCGTCGCGGGAGATCCCGTAGCGGGCGGAGATGTCGGCGATGGCGGATTCGGCTTCGGGGGTGACCGATGCGTTCATGGAGATGTCCTTCGTCGAGGCCGGAGCCCTCAACAGGCTACACAGCTTCGACGGGGACACCGGGATCATCGCGGCCCGGAGCGGGCCGGGACGTGGTGGTGCGCGGCAGGCGGGGGATCGTCGCGCACCACCCCGGGGGCCGGGTGGTCAGGCGGACAGCCGTGCGAAGGCCGACCGATGGAAGACGATCGGATTCTTGGAGTGATCGTTGGCCAGGCCGATCACCCGCAACACCACGATCTCGTGGTCGCCGGCGACGTGGGAACTCTCGATGGAACACTCGAAATGGACCGGCGCCTCGTCGAGGAGAAGCGCGCCGCTCGGCAGGACGGTGGTGTCGACGCCGGCGAAGCGCCGGGTCTTGTCCTTCGACGACAACTGCCGGATGACCTCGGTGTGGGTCTCACCGAGCACGGAGATCCCCAGCGTGGGCAGGCCTCGGAGGACGGGCCAAGTGGTCGAGCTCTGCTGGACCGCGAACATCACCAGCGGCGGCTCCTGCGAGACACCGACCGCGAACGACGAGGCGACGATGACGGTCGGCTCGTCGCCCGCCATCCCGGCCAGGGCGACGACGCCGGTGGGGAAGGCGCCGAAGGCCTTTCGGAGTTCGGCGCTGTCGATCTCGGCGGTGGGGATCAACGTGGTCATCACTCACCCGCCGACACGGTCGCAGAGGCGGACGACAGGACCACCTGACCCCAACGGTCGATCCAGGGCTGGAAGGCCTCGGCATCGTCGTAGAGCTTGTCCACCACGTAGAGCCCGGCGGCCGGCACCGTGGCGCCGAGCTCCACGAGCACCGGCTTCAGCAGCAGATCGGGCGCCATGTAGTGGGCGGGTCCCGCGCCGAGCATGAGCGGGATCGCGGTGACGTCCTGCAGCCCGTCGCTGGTCGAGAACTGATCGAGGAACAATTTGAGCAGGCCGGTGTAGGTCGCCTTGAAGGTGGGGGAGGCGAACACGACCAGGTCGCCGCCGGCGACGGTCTCGACCGCCGAAGCGACCGCGGGATCGCCCCACCCCAGGAGCCCGGCGCCGAGGTCGACGACGTCGACCACGTGATCGGGCTCCTTGCCGGTGAGGGTCGACGCCAGCAGGCTCGCCGCCGTCAATGTCCTCGACGCAGGCTTCGGGTTGCCTGCCACAACGGAAACGATCACGATGCTTCCCCTTCGAATGTCGCGGTGTTGATCTCACCAGCAGCGTGCGCGCGCGACATTGCCGAAGCGTCAAGCGATCATTTCACACAGATTGCGCCACAGTGCCCACCCGATCTGCGCCGGTGTGAACCTCGCGCGAATCGGTGAACGCCGATTCCCGCCCGGGCGGAACAGGATTCGGATCGGGGCACCACGTCAGATCGGAGTGGTCGACCTGCGATTCGAAGCGGACCAGGTCGGCGCGGAAACGGTCGAAGACGATCTCCAGGGGTGCGCCGTCGGCGGCCGTGTAGAGGATCTCGCGGGACAGCAGGGTCTCTCCGGGGGCGACACCCAGGAGGCGGGCGGTGCGATCGTCGGCGCGTTCGGCGCCGATGGAGACCGCCGCGCCCCCGGGCGCCACGCCGAAGAACTCGGCGAGCGTCCGTGCCATCGAGATCGGCTTGTCGCGCAACAGGTTCGGATCGGCGTTGAACCGCGGTGAGAAGTAGGCGCTGCGCATCCCGATGGTCTCGCCGCGGGCGATGAAGGAGTTCTCCACGAGGCGGACGACGTCGTCGTCGATCTTCAACCGGGAACGGACCAGCGGAAACGTCGGGACGATGCATTGATCGGTCACCTGTATGTGGACCTGCTCGCCGCCGGTCACCGCGATGTCGTCAAGCGCCACACCGAGATCGCGGCGATTGACCCGGGTTCCCACGCGTGGCCGGCGGATCACGACGCCGGTCTCGCTCAGCTCGTTGAGCGCGGCGCGCACCGAACCCCGACTGGAGTTGAACATGATCATGAGGTCTTCTTCGACCAGCTGCGCGTCGATGTCGATGGTGCCGTTGCGAATCGAGGCGAGTATCAGGTCGCGCACGCGGCGAGAGGACACCTGGCGCCCACGCGCCGAACCTCCGCGCGAACGGGGGTGAAAGCTGGGTGGCGTCGTCATGATCAGGTTCCGATCGTGAAGAGTGGGGGTTGAACGGCCGATGCAAAGGGAGTCTAAGGACTCTTGCGGCCGAGGTCGCGCCGAGTAGCGCGCATCACATTCGGCGCAAAACCGATGCGATCGGAGACCCCGACCTCTTGACCTGCGCAGATCGGTTCCATCTCCCGTTTGTGAACCCGCGCAATTGATCAGTCACGCCGCGACGCGGGTTTCGAAACAAATCGACCACAGGATCAGGTCCCAACAGATTGATCGACCCGTGGATGGGAGGAGTCGAGTGACCGTCGATATACGAGTCGACACGGGCATCGCAGATCCGACGCTCGTGACCGGAACCGCCGATGGCGGAACCGGGACAAAGGGATTCGGTGCGCAGTCGGTGCTGTCCCGACTGTCGGAGTGGGCCTGGGTGGGCCGCGCCGCCGGCCGCGCGATCGTGAACTTCCTCATCTTCGTGGTGGCGGCCTTCTTCCTCGTCCAGCTGATCCCCGGCGACCCGCTCGTGTCGTCGTCCGGCGGCCGCCTGTCCGGCGAGGCGCTGGGGAAGGCGCGAGAAGTGTACGGACTCAACGGGTCCCTGGCCTCCCAGTTCTGGTCGTATCTGACCTCGCTGTTCAGCTTCGACCTCGGGGAGTCGATCGCGACGGGTCGCCCGGTCGCCGAGGACATGGCCACGCGCATCCCCGCGACGCTCGAGCTGATCGGGACCGGCCTGTTCTTCGCCTGCCTCGTCGCCCTGCCGATGTCGTACTTCGTCGTGACCAAGCCGACCAACCGCTTCTCGAAAGTCCTGCGCTCCTACGCGAGTTCAGCAGGTGCGATCCCCGAGTACGTGGTCGGCATCCTGTTCCTGTTCGTCTTCTTCGCGACACTGGCCTGGGTGCCCGCACCGTCGGGGCGTCTGGATCCCATCCTCATGCCACCGGCCGAGGTCACCGGGTTCCCGATCCTCGACGCGTTCATCGCCGGCGACGCCGAGGCCGCCAACTCCTACATCTCCCACCTGATCCTCCCGGTGGCGGTGATGGTCGTCTCGCATACGGCGATCCTGGTGAAGTCGCTGATCCTCGCGCTCGACACCGAGATCGACAACCCGGCAACGCGATTCCGGATCGCCTCGGGTGCCCCGCGGCGCATCGTGATCGCCAGCGTGTACCGCCGGGCGCTGCCCTCGGCGGTGGCGATGCTGGGCATGATCTTCGGTCTGCTCCTCGGTGGCGCCGTGGTCCTGGAATCGCTGTTCGGCCTCGGCGGCCTCGGCCAGTACGCGGTCGACGCGGTCCGCGCCTCGGACGTCTTCGCGCTCCGCTCGTTCCTGGTCGTGATCGCCGGTCTCTGCCTGATCGTCTACTTCCTCACCGAGGTGGCCACCGGTCTCCTCGACTCCCGCCGCCGCGACTCGCGAAACCAGGAGGTCTGACATGGTGATGCCAACGCTGAAGAGCACCTCTGAGACCGACGTCGACCGATCGGCGGGCAGGTCCGCCGGAGCCGTCGCCGGCCTGCGTCGCCACGCCGCGCTCATCCCGTTCGGAATCCTGTTGCTGTTCGCGGTGATCGGGCCGATCGTCGCCCCGCAGCCGGCGACCGAGGTGGTCGGGACACCGTCGACCGCGCCGTCGGGAGACCACTGGTTCGGCACCGACTCCAACGGGTTCGACGTCTTCTCGCGGACGCTCACGGCCTTCCGCCTCGACATCCTCATCGCGATCGCGGTCACCCTGCTGGCGACCGTCGTGGGCATGGCCATCGGCGCGATCGCCGGCATGTACGGCTCCAGGGGAGGTCTGCTCGGCGTGATCGCCGGAACGCTCGGCCGCACCATCGATCTCGTCCAGGCGCTGCCGGTGATGATCGGCGGGCTGGTGATCGTGTCCTTCTTCGGGCGCAACGAGGTCGTGGTCTCGATCGCGCTGGCCCTGGTGCTGATGCCCTTCCAGGGACGTCTGATGCGCACCGAGGTCCTGCGAACCCGCAACGACGGGTACGTCACCGCAGCCCGCATGAGCAGCGAGTCCGAGATCCGGATCCTGTTCCGCCACGTGATCCCGAACTCGTGCGCACCGGTTCTCGAGAACGCGTCGGCGATCTTCGGCATGGCCATCATCTTCTGCGCCGGCCTCGGGTTCCTGGGAGTCGGAATCCCGCTCCCGACCGCGGAGTGGGGCAACATGCTCGCCGACGGCGCCGCGGACGCCGCGGTCGGCCGGTGGTGGCCGGCGCTCTTCCCGGTGCTCGCACTCGCCTACTCGGTGTGGGCCGCATCCAAGGTCACCACCTTCATCTCCCGCCGCCGGCGGACCTGATCATCCCGGCCCGCCCGACCCCTCGTGCCAGGTCCTCGTGCACACCGCGTCGTGCACATCTCGTCTCGACAACCTCGAAGTAGAACGGAGTCCTCGATACCCATGAAGTCCACCAGGAAGAGACTGTCCGCTCTGGTGAGCGGCACCGCGCTCACCCTCGCCGCCGCGCTGACGCTCAGTGCCTGCGGCGGCTCGTCGGGGGACTCGGCCGAGGGCGGTGTGGTCATCGTGACCGCCGCCCAGCCGCCGAGCTTCAGCTACGAGAGCACCCCCACCGGCTACGAGGCCGCGGAGTTCTGGCTCAACACCGGCGCCACCCTGATCCGCAACCCCTATGTCGAGGGAACCGACGGACTCGCGGCCCACCAGGAGCTGTTCAAGTTCGAACCGGTCCTCGCCAAGAGCTACGACGTGAGCCCGGACGGCAAGGTCTTCACCTTCGACCTCAACACCGACGCCAAGAGCGCCTCGGGCAACTCGCTCGACGCCGACGACGTCGTCTTCTCCTTCAAGCGCAAGTTCGAGGTCGACACCAGCATCGTGGCGTTCGTCAGCGCCCCGGTCATCACCTCGCCCGACCAGGTCAAGAAGATCGACGACGACACCGTCACGATCACCATCGACGATCCGGCGCACGGTTTCACCTTGCTGTCGCTGCTGTCGAACCAGCCCTACACCATCTACGACTCCGACGTGCTCAAGGCACACGCGACCCCCGACGACCCGTACGGCGTCGAGCGCTCGAAGACCAACGCCGACTACGGATTCGGTGCATACAAGCTGGTCAGCTACACCCCCGGCCAGCAGATGGTCTACGAGGCGAACCCGGGTTACGCGCTCGGCGAGCCCGAGGTCAAGAAGATCGTGCAGCGCGTCGTCGCCGACGCCGGCCAGCGGTCGAACCTGGTGAAGAGCGGTGACGCCGCCATCGCCACCCAGCTGCGCCCGGCCGACCAGGTGGCCCTGAGCGACGCCGGCGCGGCCCAGATCTTCGACGTCCCGAGCAACGCCTACGTCTACGTGCCGCTGACCACCACCAAGGCGCCCTTCGACAACGTCGACGTCCGCCGCGCGTTCGCCCACGCGGTGCCCTACGAGGCGATCATGAAGGACGTCTACAAGGGGCGCCTCGGGCCGATCTCGTCGATCCTCAACGACACCCTGCCCGACTTCAACGGCAGCGGCCTGAACCCGAACACCTTCGACCCGCAGAAGTCGCTCGAGATCCTGAAGAACGCCGGCGTCAGCACCCCGGTCAAGTTCGAGCTGACCATCAACAACGCCGTCCCGGATCTCAAGGAGACCGCCGTCCAGATCCAGACCGCGGCCCGCGCAGCAGGTTTCGAGATCACCCTCAACGAGGTGAACTCGGCGGTCTTCCAGGAGGGCCTGGCCGCCAAGACGTTCCAGGCGTCGATGGGTCGCGACTACGCGGTCGTCCAGTCCCCGCCGTACGTGTTGTCGCTGTTCTACACCCCCGGCTCGCCCATCAACTGGCCTGACTTCGACTACGCCCCGCTGAACAACGCGATCGCCGCCGGCAACAAGGCCGGAGAGCCGCTCACTCCGGCGGCCTGGGCGGAGTGGAACAAGGCCGAGCGGGTCCTGCAGGACCAGATGCCGACCGTGTACATCGGATACGTACAGCCGCTCAACGCCTTCCGCAACGGTCTCGGCGGCTACGTGTTCCGTACCGACAGCGTCATCGACTACTCGGTGCTCAAGCCGTGACCACGCTCACCGATTCGGTTGCTCCCGAGACGAAGAGCACGCACGAGGCGCCGTCGCCGGTTCTCGAGGTGGTGGACCTGACCATCCGCTACGGCGGCGTGGAGAAGATCCACCCCACCTCGTTCACCATCGGGACGCGCGAGCGGGTCGCCATCGTCGGCGAGTCGGGGTCGGGCAAGTCCAGCATCGCCAACGCACTCGGCGGGTTCATCCCGCCGGGTGTGGGCGAGGTGGCCGCGACGACGATGTCGCTGTCCGGTCGTTCGCTGCTCGATCTGCCGGCCAAGCGGATTCCCGATCGCCGCCAGGGCATCTCGATGATCTTCCAGGACGCCATGAGCTCCCTCGACCCGATCTGGTCGGTCGGCAGCCAGCTGATGGCGGTCCTCCCGAAGGGCAGGTACGGGTCCCGCAAGGAGCGTGCCGCCGCCGCGGAGGAGCGCCTCGAGCAGGTGGGGATCGTCGATCCCCGACGGGTGATGTCGTCGGTGCCCGGGCAGCTCTCCGGCGGCATGCGCCAGCGCGTGATGATGGCCATCGCCCTGGCGTCCGAGCCGGAGCTGCTCATCGCCGACGAGCCGACCAGCGCGCTCGACGCCTCGCTGGCGGTGTCGGTGATGGAGCTGATGACGGGGCTGACCGTCGCGAACGGCGCGTCGCTGGTGTTCATCACCCACGACATCGCGCTCGCCCGCCGGTTCGCGGACAAGGTGCTCGTGATGCAGAAGGGCGAGGTCGTCGAGACGGTGGCCGCGCGCGACCTCGACCACGCCCGCCACCCGTACACCCGTGGCCTGTTGCAGTGCATGCCGACGCTGAGTTCGGCCCAACTCGACCGTCTCCCGACGCTGGACACGGTCATGACCGAGGAGCCGGCGGCATGAGCACCATCATCGAGGTCGTCGACGTCCACAAGCAGTACGGCCGCAAGGTGACCGCTGTGGGCGGCGTCACCACCAAGCTCGAGAGCGGCCGGTCGGTCGGGATCGTTGGCGAATCCGGCTCCGGCAAGTCGACTCTCGGCAAGATGATCGTCGGACTGACCGCACCGACGTCGGGTCAGGTCCTCGTCGACGGACGAGACCTGAGCCGGTTGCTGGAGCGGCGTCCCGGGCGCCTCGAGTACCGCCGCAAGGTGCAGCTCGTCGCCCAGGACACCACGACCACCTTCGACCCGCGCCGCATCGTCCGCGAGGCGATCCGGCGTCCCGCGCAGATCCTGGGCGGCCTGGACTCGAAGGCGGCCGACGATGCGGTCGACTCGATCGTCGCGGACCTCGGCATCGCCCCGGAGCTGGTCGAGAGGTATCCGCATCAGCTCTCCGGCGGTCAGCGGCAACGCCTCTCGATCGCACGCGCACTCGTCGTGCACCCCGACATCCTGGTCTGCGACGAGGCGGTCAGCGCCCTCGACGTCTCGGCCCAGGCCGTGGTGCTCAACCTCCTGAAGGACTACGTCACGACGCATTCCCTCGGGCTGGTGTTCATCTCGCACGGTCTTCCCGCGACCGCGTTCATCACCGACGACCTGCTGGTGATGAACCGCGGGAAGGTCGTCGAATCGGGCGAGACCATGTCGCTGCTCAACGCGCCGTCGAACGACTACACGCAGACCCTCGTCGGCGCCTACCAGGCCATGGAAGCAGTGGCCTGACCCTTCGGATCACCGGCGGCACTCGCTGCCGACCAACAGTTCTCGCGGTGGGCGGACCCCATCGCAGGTATTTCACGACAGGAGATTCACATGTTCCATATGGGTTGGTTCCTCGGAGACGGCTTCGGCATTCACCCCTGGAGCCCGACGAACGGTGACGGTCCCTGGACCGGCACCAACCACCTGGACTGGATGAAGCCCGACATCCACGTCGACATGGCCAAGAGCCTCGAGCGAGCCGGCTTCGACTACATCCTCATCGAGGACACCTCGATGGTCGAGGACTCCTACAAGAACTCTGCCGAGACCTCGCTGCGCCGCGGCTTCATGGCGCCCAAGAACGATCCGCTGCCGCTGGTCCCGCTGATGACCCAGCAGACCAAGCACATCGGCATCATCCCGACTGTGTCGACCATCCAGTACCCGCCGTTCCTCGCCGCCCGTGCCTTCACCACCCTCGACCATCTCACCGAGGGACGCGTGGGCATGAACGTCGTCACCAGCGTCACCGACCGCGTCGCCCAGAACTTCGGCTACGAGCGTCACCTCGAGCACGACGAGCGCTACGAGATGGCGATGGAGTGGATCGACGTCGTCAAGGCGCTGCAGAACTCGTGGGAGGAGGGCGCCGTCATCGCCGATCCCTACGCCGGCGTCTACGCCGACCACACCAAGGTCAACCCGATCGAGTTCGTCGGCAAGTTCTTCAAGTGCCGCGGCCCGCTCAACACCATCCCGGGACCGCAGCGCGAGGTGCCGGTCTGCTCGGCCGGCAGCTCGGAGCTGGGCCGCGTGCTCGCCGCCAACTACGACGACACCCAGATCGCGATCGTCAAGGACGCCGCGGCGGCCAAGGCCTACCGCGAGGACATCCGCGCCCGCGCGGCCGCCGCCGGTCGCAACCCCGATCACATCAAGGTGCTGTTCATCGCGACCCCCACGATCGCGGCGACCGACGCCGAAGCCCAGGCCGCCTACGAGGCCGCGCAGGCATTCCGCAAGACGGACAAGGCCATCGAGTACAACCTGTGGAACATGTCCTACACCTCGGGCGGCCGGATCGACTTCGGTGCGATCGATCCCGACACCAAGGTCCGCGACATCGACCTCAGCAAGCAGAACGGCGAGTACACCTCGATCGCCGGCCTGTTCGAGGGGCGCGAGGACGAGACCCTGCGTGAGGTCGTCGCCTCGAGCTTCCAGGTCAAGGACATGGGCCTCATCGGTTCGCCGTCGACCATCGCCGACAAGATGGGCGAGATCATGGAGGAGGCCGGCGGCGACGGCTTCCTGTTCTACCTGCCCACCACCCGCATGAACCTGGCCATGATCTCCGACGGCCTGGCCCCGGAGTTGCGTCGTCGCGGCCTCATTCGCGAGGAGTACACCGGCTCGACCCTGAAGGAGAACCTGCGCGCCTTCTGATCTCCCCGGGCCGCCGAACGAGAGACGCTGTGCCCCTGCACGCCACGGTGTGCAGGGGCACAGCGGCCTGGAGGTCAGAGCCCTCGCGGAGACGGGTATTGCCGGGGTTACTTCTTCCGTGCTGCCGCTCGCGCATGCGGCACCATCCTGATCCGCTTGGGCAACCGCGGGATGATCAGCCTCGACTGGACAGCGATGAGCCGGAACAAGAACCGGCGCCCCCGGCCCCAGTCGATGCTCAGCAGGCCCCGCAGTTCCGGGGTCAGCAGACCGGCGGTCACGGTGCCGACGACGAGCCCGGCCACGGGGCGGATCGTGGAGTTCCAGAGGAACGGGATGCGCAGGACCGGGATGTGCGGCGGCGGCTTCGGCGAGGTCGCCACCGCGAACACCCGGTCGGTCATGTCCGACCGCTCCAGCCGGGTCCGCGTCATCTCGTCGAACCAGTCGCAGAACGACGCCCAGTCGGCCGGCATGTCCTGTTCGCGGACGCCGTACATGCGGCCCACGCGTCGCATCTCGAGGTAGAACTGCTCGACCTCGCCCGGCTTCCAGCCGCGCCCGAGTTCCTTCTGCTGGGTGTACACACCGTGCACGAGGCTCGCGTGGACCCAGTGGAACGCCTCGGGGTTCAGCGAACTCCACCGCGTGCCGTCCGGGTTGCGGCCCTTGATGTCCCGATGCCGTTCGCGGAGCCGCCGGGCCATGTCGAGGGCGTCGTCACGCCCGTAGACGACACCCATGATCATGTTCAGCGTCCGCTCGGCGCGGCCGTACGGGTCGGACTCGAAGACCGAGAACTCGCGGACACCGGTCGCCACGACCGGGTGCGCGACGTCGATGAGCAGGCGCCGGGGCGCGCCGAGGACGAAGGTGAGATCGCCGAAGACCTTCCACGCCACCGAATCCGGACCGAGCGGCGTGATGTCCGCGTCGTCGGTTGCCGGCGTCTGCGCGCCGATCGCGTCCGTTGTCATCGGCCTTCGCTCATTCCCGGGTAGAAGGGGTCGACCTGGAAACAGGGTACGGGGGTGGCCTCGGCAGGTGTCAACGCGTTCTTCACGTGCCGCCAGGTGCGCTCGCTGAAGTTGATCGACAGGTGTTCGGAGAGGTCGACCGGGCAGTCCTCCTGCAGGAGGATGTTGGTGACGTTGTCCCCCTCGAGGAAGCCGTTGGTGAACGGGGTGGCGATCTCGTCGTACTTCGTCACGATCGTCGTGTAGTGCGGGCCCGGTTTGGTGTCGCCGTTGCCATACACCTTGCGGACCAGGTCGGAGTACTGCGCCTGCTGGGCGAACGCCGGGAAGAGCGCCTTGAAGATCTCGTAGCCTACGGGACCGAACGGGGGGATGAAATACCGGACATAGGTGAGCATGTCGCCTGTCGACCCGTGGTTTCCGGGGGCGATGCCGATGAGCTTGTCGACCTTCTTGTCGCCGCCGAGGAAGTCGATGTAGTAGTGCGGCAACAGGCCGCCGCCCTGCGACCAGCCGACCAGGTCGACCTTCTTCGCGCCGGTCCGGCGCAGGATGCGGTCGATCTGACGCGAGATCTCCCGGCCCGAGCGCTCGATGTCGGCGAGGCCCTGGATCGGGAACGTCGGGATCGGGGTGATGTTGCCGTAGTTGAACGTGTATACGCAGTAGCCGTTGTTGGCGAGATACGGGGCGCCTGCGTTGTACGCCCACTGGGTGGTGGCCGTGGCGTTGAGGAGGACGACCGGGTTGGGACGCTCCTTCGTGAGCCGGCACGATGGGTCGTTGGCACCCGGCGGAGCCCAGTTCGGGTCCACGGTCTGCTGCAGCGCGCTCGGGATCGCGGATCGGAAATCCCAGGACACGGGGTATTTCTTCGCAGGCGCTGCCGCTGCCGTGCCGGTGGCGACCAATCCGCTCGCCGCCATCACCGCGCATGCCGCCGCCGCGGTCACCATCGTCGTCAATCGTCGAAAACCGAACATGATCCTCCGCCTCGTCTATCTGATGACGGATGTTGTCAGACCTGTCCTCGTTTCGCAACGAATTCGTGACCGCCGCGCGGTAGAGAGTTGGTCGTTAGCGGATGAAAACGATATCGGGTGACGACTTCGGCTGGCGCACAGCGACTTTCCGAAGAACCGGACAGAACGCCCAGACGGCGACCTAGTCTGGCGTTTACATCGGCACCTCGTGGCCGGCACGTTCCGGGCCGGTACCGCCGGGTGCCGTACCGGGTGGCGCGATGTGCGGCTCCGGCCGCGGAAGGTGGGTTCACATGGTCTCGGTGACCTCGGCGGTGGGAACGGCGGTCGAATCGGTCCAGGACGCGGTCGGCGCACTCAAGGTGCTCGTGCGCTCCGGCCTGCTCAACCCGACGAATCCCAAGGAGACCCTCACCACGGTCAAGCGCGCAAAGACCATCGGGCCGTGCGGATCGGTCGTCGCGCACGGCGCGGAGGAGTATCCCGACGCCGGTGCGATCGCGGACGAGAAGGGCGAGCTCACCTACGGAGAGCTCGACGCCCACGCGAACGCGCTCGCCAATCACCTCCTGGCCTCCGGGATCGAGCGCGGCTCGGTGATCGGCGTGATCGCCCGGGACCATCGGGGGCTCCTGACCACCATGAGCGCCGCGGGCAAGGCCGGGCTCCGGCTGGCGATGATGAACACGGGCTTCGGCAAGACCCAGTTCGTCGAGGTGGCCGAACGCGAGAAGGTCACCGCGATGCTCTACGACGAGGAGTTCGGCGACCTCGCCGACGCCCTGCCCCCGGAGATCCTGCGCATCGTCACCTGGGTCGACGGCAAGCGCCCGATCCCGGACGGGGTGCGCACCCTCGAGGACATCACCGCGACCGGTGACACGTCGACGCCGGCCGAACCCGACGAATGGGCCGGCCTGGTGATCCTCACCAGCGGCACCACCGGCCTGCCCAAGGGGGCGCAGCGCACCAAGCTGTCCCCGTTCTCCAGTGCGCTGATCGTCGACCGCATCCCGGTCCCCCGGCGCGGGACGGCGGTGATCGTCTCGCCGATCTTCCACTCGACCGGCTTCGCGCTGTGGGGCGTGGCCGCCGCGCTCGGGAACAAGGCCGTCGTCTTGCGGAGGTTCGATCCGGAGAAGACCCTGGCCGCGCTGGCCGAGCACCGGGCGGAGATGCTGGTGGCGGTGCCCACGATGCTGCACCGCATCCTCGCCCTCGGCCCCGAGACCATCGCGAAGTACGACACCTCCGCGCTGCGGGTCATCGTCATCGCGGGATCCGCGCTCTCCCCGACACTCTCGGAGGCGGTGCAGGACACCTTCGGCGACGTGCTCTACAACCTCTACGGCTCCACCGAGGTGGCGATCGCGTCGGTCGCGACCCCCGCGGAACTGCGCCTGGCCCCGGGCACCGTCGGCCGCCCCCCGGTCACCAGCCGGCTGGCGCTGTTCGACGACGAGGGCAACCGCATCCACGGAACAAACGTCCGCGGAAGGCTTTTCGTCCGTAACGGCGCACCGTTCGAGGGCTATACCGACGGCCGGAACAAGGAGATCATCGACGGCTACATGTCGACCGGCGACATGGCGCGCTTCGACGAGCACGGCCTGTTGCACATCGACGGCCGCGACGACGACATGATCGTCTCCGGCGGCGAGAACGTCTACCCGCTCGAGGTCGAGAACCTGCTCGCCGAACATCCCGACATCGACGACGTCGCGGTGATCGGCGTCGACGACGACGAGTTCGGAAAGCGGTTGCGCGCCTTCATCGTCGCGGCACCTCGCGCGAATCCGACCCCCGACGACATCAAGGCCCACGTGAAGGCGCATCTCGCGCGCTACAAGGTGCCCCGCGACGTGGTGTTCGTCGACGAGTTGCCGCGCAACCCCACGGGCAAGCTGGTGCGGAGGCTGCTGCCCGCCGGACCGCTGTGAGCGCGGCGGTCAGTTCTCGGAGTCGGCTCGCCTGAGCTGCTGCACCACCAGGTGCAGTGCCGCGGTGGTGGTGAGCGCGCGGACGCGTTCACGGTCACCGGGGAACCTGCGGGTGACGGTGTGGGTCGGACGGCCCGCGATCGCGACGCCGAAACACACCGTCCCCACCGGCTTGGCCTCGGTGCCGCCGCCGGGGCCGGCGATGCCGGTGGTCGAGACCGCGACGTCGGTCTTCAGGCGGCGTCGGGCGCCCTCGGCCATCGCCGCGGCGACCTGCTCGCTGACCGCGCCGTGCTCGGCGATCATCTCCGCCGGCACGTCGATCAGATCGGCCTTCGCCGCGTTGGAGTACGAGACGACACCGCCCATCACGTACTCCGACGAGCCGGGGCGGTCGGTGAGGCGTGCCGCGACGAGTCCGCCGGTGCACGACTCCGCGGTCGCGATCAGCCGGCCCCCGAGCGCCTCGACGAGCTGGTCCTCGATGGTGGAGCCGTCGGTCGAGAAGATCTGCCGCCCATGGTGTTCGGTGAGGACGTCGAGCAGTTGCCGATAGACGCCGGCGTCGGTGGAGGCGAAGCGGGTCACCATGTCCAGTTCACCGCGGCGGAGGCAGGTGGTGATCTCTAGACGGTCGAACTCGGGAACCCGTGTCTCGGCGAGACGCAGTGTCTCGGCGAGCTGCGCCTCGTGCAGGCCGTAGGCACGTAGGGTCGCCTGCTGTAGGTCGTCGGCCCGGGCGAGCACCTCGGCGACCGCGGGAGCGGCGATCGCCGACGGCCACATGGCCTGCAGTTCGCCGGGCGGGCCCGGCAGGATGACCACGGTCGGGATCGGTGTGGGGCCGCCGACGGCGGGGATCACCACGCCGGGAGCCGTGCCGGTCGGCGGGAGGGAGGCCGCTCCGGCGGGGACCATCGCCTGCTTGCGGATGCCGACCCGGGTCGGCCCCTCGTCGATGTCGGGGGTGTCGGGGCGCCACCGGCGGATGATGTCCGCGATGTGCTCCTCGAGCTCGGGGTCGAGTCTCAGCTCACGGCCGCAGAACTCGGCGACCGTGGCGACGGTGAGATCGTCGGCGGTGGGGCCGAGTCCGCCGCTCGTCACGATCAGATCCACACCCTGTTCGGCGAGGAATCGGAGTTGGGCGGCGAGGTCGGCGGGACGGTCGCCGCAGATGGTGATGTGGGCGACGTCGACGCCGAGCGCGAGGAGCTGCTCGGACAACCACGGCCCGTTCTGATCCGAGATCCTGCCGGTGAGCACCTCGGTTCCGGTCACGACGATTCCTGCGCGCACACTCACGGCGTCGAGCCTAGTTGTACTGACCCGGAACGTTAGGTACAGAGTTCGGCGAGTCGACGTGACATAGGGAAGACCTCCGAGTGAGGTGTGGAGCTGTCTAAGAACCGCTCCTCAACCCGGAGGTCTTCATGTCCCACCGTAATTCACCGCTGTCCCCGACTGGCCGGTTGCGTCTGGCTCGGTGTGTTGTGGACGACCGGTGGCCACTGCGCCGCGCAGCTGACCGGTTCAACGTCTCAGTCACCACGGCCAAGCGATGGGCGGATCGCTACCGCGACCACGGGCCGGCCGGAATGGTCGACCGGTCCAGCCGGCCCCGATCGTGTCCGCATCGCACCAGCCGGCGCCGGGAACGCCGGGTCGTCGGGTTACGCGTCTCCCGCCGCTGGGGGCCAGCCCGGATCGGATACCACCTGGGGTTGAACGTCTCCACGGTGCACCGCATCCTCACCCGCTACGGCTGCCTACGACTGTCGTGGATCGACCCGGCAACCGGGGCGCCGGTACGTGCCCGCAGACGCGAGGTCCGCCGGTACGAACACCAAGCGCCCGGAGACTTGATCCACGTCGACATCAAAAAGCTCGGCAGAATCCCCGACGGCGGTGGACATCGCGTACACGGCCGCGCCCAGGGCACCCGCAACTCCAGTGCCCACCGCGAGCCTGGACGAACCCGCAAAGTTGCTGGCCGCCCCAACCTGGGGTACGCGTATCTGCATCACGCCGTCGACGACCACTCCCGCTACGCCTACTCCGAGATCCTCGCTGATGAGAAGAAGGAAACCGCGACCGCGTTCATGACTCGGGCGTTGGCGCACTTCGCCTCGATCGGTGTCACCACCGCGCGAGTGATGACCGACAACGGGTCGTGTTACCGGTCCCGCATATTTCGGGACTTGTTGCACGACAACAAGATCAAGCACAAGCGGACCAGACCGTACCGGCCGCAAACCAACGGCAAGGTCGAACGATTCAACCGGACCCTGCAGGAGGAATGGGCCTACGCCCGTCCCTACCTCAGTGAAACCGAACGCGTCGCGGCCTTCCCCGAGTTCCTTCGCATCTACAATCACGAACGCGGCCACACCGCACTCCGAGGCAACTCACCCGCCGACCGCGTACCCAACCTGTCGGGTCAGTACACCTAGTCGGCCCGACGCCGCGAGCGGGTGTGGCGTTTGTCTCAGGCGTCGGCGTGTGGGGCGTGGTCGTCCGAGGCGGCCTCGCTGAGGCGATGCAGCAGGCGGGTGAGGGTTCGGATGTCCTCCGGGTCCCACTTCGCGAGGCGTGCGCGCCACTCGGCGACGGCGGAGGCGAGGACGGCATCGACGCGTTCGCGGCCGTGCGGGGTCAGTGTGACGACTCGTGCGCGGGCGTCGCGGGGATCGGGGTGCCGCTCGGCGAGACCGAGCCGCTCCACCGCGTCGATCTGACGCGTGACCGTCGACTTCTCCATGCCCACGGCGCTGACCAGCTCGGACATCGGCATCGAGTTGTGCCTGGCCAGGACCGTGATGAGTGGGTAGCAGGACGGGTCGAGACGCGGATCGATCGCCCGCGCCCGCAGCCGCGTGCGGATGCGCCCGCGCCGCCAGAAGTCGGTGAGCTCGGCCTCGAGGCCGCCGATGGCGTCGGAGTCGATCGGGTCGCCCGGTGCGGCGGCGGTCGAATCCGAGGTCATGTGGGCGGGTCCTTTCGGGTGTGGAGCGAAGAGGTCGCGGTCAGGGTACCGGGGCGGTGTGGCCCGTCGCACTCGACAGCGCGTGCAACACCGAGCTCTCGGCCACGCTGGGCTCGCGCGGCAACGCCGTGAGCTGGCGTTCTCCAAGCTGTTGAGGAGTGCAACTTTTTGGGACCTGTGCCCATGATGGTGCACGATCGAAGGGTGAGCACATCAATGACAGAACGCGCGACCCCGAGCGCCTGGCAGCGCATCAAGTACGCCTACTGGGCGCCCCTGCCCAAGTCGATGCTCGATTGGGTCGAGAACGACCTCGCCGGTCCGGGCGCCGCGCTGCGCATGGTCGTGCGCTGGGCGGTCCCCTGCATCATCATCCTCGCGCCGATGTGGCTGGTCCCCGCTGACTTCGGCGTCCGGTTCACGATGACGATGCCGATCCTCCTCGCGTACCTCTTCTTCTCGATCGCCCTCAACCGCGTCTACCGGCGCCATCGCCTGGCCCAGCACGGCCTCGACCCGGAACTGGTCAACCGGCTGGAGCGCGAGAAGAACGCCGACCTCTACGACGAGTATCACCGCAAGTACCGCGGCGAGCACCGTCGGCCGTACTGATCCCTCGGTGCCGATCGCCCCGTACTGATCGCGCTCTTCATGGCGAGCACGTCCTTCATCGCCAGCACCCTCAGTACAGGTAGTCCTCGCCGCTCGCACGTACCGTCACATCCGAGAGGCTGATGCCCCACGGCTGGTCGATGACGTGCACGACGGCGTCCGCGAGATCCTCTGGCGTGATGAGCCAGTACCGGATCGAATCGACGTCGGTCAGATCTTCGGGCAGCTCACCCCGAAGCATCGCGCCGACGTGCTCCTTGTAGGACGCCGCACGCTGACCGACGATGCCGCGGATCGCTCGGTCGTTGACGATCCAGCTCGCGAGGTCCGTGCCGGCCACCCCCGTCGGCTTGACCGTGGTGACCTTGATCTTCCCCTTGGCCTCGATGCGCAAGGAGTCCGAGAGCATGGTGACCGCGGCCTTCGTCGCGCTGTAGACGCCCGATCCCTCGAAACCGCCGTTGCCGTAGATCGACGCGATGTTCACGACCTGGCCGCGGCCCTGGGCGATCATCTGGTCGTAGACGGCAGAGATCCCGTTGACGACGCCCTTGATGTTGATGTCGATCGCACGATGCCACTTCTCCCAGGCGCGTTCGTGATCGGCGAAGAACGCCAGCGGCATCACCCCCGCGTTGTTGACGATCACGTCGATCGCCCCGAAACGCTCGACCGCGATGCGGGCGCCCTCCTTCATCTGCTGCATGTCGGTCACGTCGGCGACGTGCGCGACGGCCGACCCGCCGCTCGCGACGATCGCGCCGACGGCGCCGCGCAGCCCGTCGGCGTCGATGTCGACGCCGACCACGTGGGCGCCTCGGGCGGCGCACTTCTCGGCGATCACGCGGCCGAAGCCACCACCGGCTCCCGTCACGATGATGGTCTTGTCCCGCAAGTGATCTGACATGCAGCCCCCGGCCCTCGTAGAACGCGTCATCCCGGCAACGCCTCGGCGGACCCGGACCGAGCCGGGCCAGGTCACGATGCGCACCCCTCGGAACACCGTGACCGGTCACCACGCCCCTGGCCGCGCGGCCGGGTCGCGGTCGCGCGAGAGGACGTATCTGCCCGGGCGTCCACCTCCGGAGGCGCTGGATCGCGGACCCGTCGCTCGATTCAGTCACATGACTGATGGTCTGTCAAGGGTGTGGTCCGTTCGTGCCGGATCGGGACCGAAAAACCTTGCTGCCCTTGACACGGGAGCCTCGATGTAAAAACCTTCTCCCGGCGGCGCGGCATCCGCGCCGGCCGCTCGTATCCGCCCGCGGCGTGTTCTGGTCACGGGCCCTCAGCACGTGTGTGCGGGACCGGCGCGTCCCGCATCGACGACAGGAGACGCATGTCCCGCCCTCTGCCGACGAGACGAACCTTCCTCAAGGCCGCGGCCGTCGCCGCCGCCGGTACGGCCGCGGCAGCGACTCCGGTCGCCGGACGGGCGTCGGCGGCGCCCTCCCGGCGGGTGAGGCACACGCGTTCCGAACACCGGGTGGTCGTCGTGGGTTCCGGTTTCGGCGGCGGCGTCGCCGCTCTCCGTCTGGCCCAGGCAGGGGTTCCGGTGCTGTTGCTCGAACGCGGAAAGCGCTGGCCCACAGGCCCGAACTCGGAAACCTTCCCCAGGGCGTCGGCGCCCGACAAGCGGATGCTGTGGCATGAGTCCACGCCCAACCTGTTCGGTCGGCCGCTGAGCGTCGAACCCTATGTGGGCCTTTTCGAATCGGTCGCCGGGGTGAACATGACGGCGCTGTGTCCCACCGGTCTCGGCGGCGGTTCGCTCGTCTATCAGGGGATGACCCTCCAGCCCAGCGAGGCGGTGTTCAACGAGCACTTCCCCGAGGCGCTCGACTGGCAGTTGATGAACCGGGTGCATTACCCGCGGGTCGCCGAGATGCTCAAGGTGGCCGTCGCGCCGGACCGGCTCGTTCGCGCCCCGCAGTACCTCGCGCCCCGACAGTTCGCCAAACGCGTTCGGTCCGTTGGCCTCCCGTTGCAGAAGATCCCTATGCCGATCGACTGGAGCTACGCCGAGGCCGAACTCCGGGGCGAGATGAAGCCCGCCTACACCAACGGCGACGGCGCGATCGGCGTCAACAACGGCGGCAAGCACAGCGTCGACGTCACCTACATCCGTCAGGCCGAGGCCACCGGCCTGGTCACGGTGCGCACGCTGCACACCGTCCGGCAGGTGTCCCGGCGCCCCGACGGCCGGTGGTCGCTCGACGTGGAGCGGACCGACGAGACCGGAAAAGTGTTGGAGCACAGAGAGATCATCACCAAGGCGCTGATCTTGTCGGCGGGTAGCGTGAACACCACCAAGCTCCTCGTCCGGGCGCGCGAGGCCGGGACGATCACCGATCTGCCCGACGGTCTCGGACACGGCTGGGGAACCAATGCCGACCGCATCTACACCTGGAGCAGCCCGAGCATCGACTTCGGCGCGGTGCAGGGCGGTCCGGTCGTGTACGGCAGTCCCAATTGGAGCGACCCGAAGAGTGCCTTCACCGTCATCCAGGCATCGCTCCCGCCCCTCCCGGTGTATGCGGGGACCACGATGCTCGTCGGGTTCGGGGTGAGCTCCGGGCGCGGTGTCATCACCTACGATTCGGCGGCCGGCGATGCGATCCTGAAGTGGCCGCACGAGGGCGACTCCGAGATCCAGACGAAGCACATCGACCGTGCGGTGCGCAAGATCGCCGGAGCCGATGCGATCCTCACCGACACCAACGCGGTCTTCCCGTCGACCTGGCACTCGCTGGGCGGCGCGAACATGGGCGTCGTCTGCGACCTCGAGGGGCGCGTGAAGGGCCAGCGGGGTCTCTACGTCATCGACGGGGCGCTGATGCCCGGCAACACCGCGGCCTGCAACCCGTCGATGACCATCGCCGCGGTCGCCGAACGCGCACTCGACCGCATCGTCGCCGAGGATGTCGGCACGACGATCTGACCTCGCGCCGGCCTGGCCCGCTCCGCCTCAGGGAGCGGCGGAGACCGGCGCGAGCCACATGCCGGTCAGTGCGTCGACGACGATCTCGCACTGACGTTCCCACGGGATCGGCACGTGCGTGGGCTCCTCGGCGGCGCGTTCGATGTCGGCGAGCGTGTTCACGATGATGTGGCGGGTCATGTTGTTGCGGATCTCCAGCGCGTCGTCCGGGAAGGACGGCAACGCCCCGTAGAAGCCCTCGAGGATCGCGACGAGCGGTTCGGAACCGCCCATCTGCTCGTAGAGGAGCATCGTCGTCGCGGGATCGGCCGAGACCTGGGCGAAGAACCGGGCGAAGTACGTCGGTGCGCCGAGACCGGCGAGGTACTCGATCTCCGGGGCCACCAGGCACCGAACCCAGTCCCGCACCCGGGGATCCGGTCCGATCGAGTCGAGGGCCTTCCGGCGGAGGTGGTCGATCGGCGTGTTGTGGGCGGTCAGCACGGCCCGGATCAGGTCGTCCTTGCTGCCGAAGTGGTGCCCCACCGCGTAGTTGTTCCGCTGGCCTGCGGCCTTGCTGATCTGCCGGCTGGACACCGCGGCCACGCCGTGCAGGGCGATGAGTTTCTCCGCCGCGGTGATGAGTGCATGGCGAGTGCGCGCGGACTGCCCCGTCTTCCCCTCGGCCATGCATCGATGATGCCCTACCGGCGCCGATCTCCCGAGCCGTGTCCGCGGCCGTCCGGCCCGCCGTCGCGGACGGCGGTCGCCGTCGGGAAGCCGGCGGGGGTGCGTGCGTGGCAGATCCCGCCGACCTATGGTGGATCGAATCCAACCGTGTGAATCGGCGTGTGGACACAATCTGCCGACCGGTCACGATCTGTCTGAGGGGACCTGATGGCGACGACGCCCACGGCCGCGAAAAGCCTGCCGGAACTGACACTCCGAGGAATCCTGCTCGGCGGCGTCATCACCCTCGTCTTCACTGCCGCGAACGTATACCTCGGGCTCAAGGTGGGCCTGACGTTCGCCACGGCCATCCCCGCCGCGGTCATCTCGATGAGCATCCTGCGCAACTTCGCGAATCACACGATCGTGGAGAACAACATCGTGCAGACCATCGCATCGGCCGCGGGGACGCTCTCGGCGATCATCTTCGTGATCCCCGGTCTGGTCATGATCGGGTGGTGGACGGGGTTCCCGTACTGGATCACGGTCGCGGTGTGTGCGATCGGCGGCATCCTCGGCGTCATGTATTCCATCCCGCTGCGGCGGGCGCTGGTCACCGGGTCGGACCTTCCCTACCCGGAAGGCATTGCCGCAGCAGAGGTTCTGAAGGTCGGCGACTCCGCAGGCGGTGCCGAGGAGAACAAGGCCGGCCTGCGCGCGATCATCATCGGGTCCATCGCGTCGGCCGGGTTCGCGCTGCTCACCAAGCTGCGGGTGCTCAGCGACACCATCTCCGCCACGATCAAGGTCGGCGCGGGCGGAACGCTGTTCACCGCCGGATTGTCCATGTCCCTCATCGGCATCGGGCACCTCGTCGGTGTCACCGTCGGCATCGCGATGCTCATCGGCCTGCTCATCTCCTACGGCGTCCTGCTCCCGATCGAGAGCCAGAACGCCGGAGAGCCCGGTGAGTCCCTGAGCGACATGGTCTCCGGTGTCTTCGCCAACGACGTCCGGCTCATCGGCGCGGGCGCCATCGCCATCGCCGCCATCTGGACCCTCATCAAGGTGATGGGCCCGATCGTCCGCGGGATCAAGGGGTCGCTGGCGTCCTCGCGGTCGCGCCGGGAAGGCGAGACGGTCGACATCACCGAGCGCGACATCCCCTTCAACATCGTCGGCGGCAGCATCCTGGTGTTGCTCATCCCGATCGGCCTGTTGCTGTGGGACTTCGTGCACAGCACCGTTCTCGAGGGCAGCGCCGCCGGCATCATCGCGGTCAGCGTCGTGTTCGTGTTCGTCATCGGCCTGGCCGTCGCGGCGGTCTGCGGCTACATGGCGGGACTCATCGGGTCGTCGAACTCACCGATCTCCGGCGTGGGCATCCTCGTCGTGCTGATCGCGGCCATCCTCATCAAGGCCGTGTACGGAAGCGCCGACGACTCGCAGACCGACGCGCTGATCGCCTACACGCTGTTCACCGCGGCGATCGTCTTCGGCGTCGCCACGATCTCCAACGACAACCTGCAGGACCTCAAGACCGGCCAGCTCGTCGGCGCGACGCCGTGGAAGCAGCAGGTCGCCCTGGTGGTCGGCGTGCTGTTCGGATCGGCCATCATCCCGCCGATCCTCGGCCTGATGTACGACGTCTTCGGCTTCGTGGGCGCGCCCGGCGCCGGACCCGATGCCCTCGCCGCGCCGCAGGCCGGCCTGCTGTCCACGCTCGCCAAGGGCGTCTTGGGCGCCGACCTCAACTGGGGCCTGATCGGCCTGGGCGCGCTGATCGGCGCGGTCGTCATCCTCATCGACGAAGTCCTCGGGCGCGCAGGCCGTTTCCGCATCCCGCCGCTGGCCGTCGGCATGGGCATGTACCTGCCGATGTCGGTGACCCTCATCATCCCGGTCGGCGCGTTCCTCGGTCACTTCTACAACCGATGGGCCGAACGCTCCGGCGGCGCGGTCGACCACAAGAAGCGCATGGGCGTCCTCCTGGCGACCGGCCTCATCGTCGGCGAGGCGCTGTTCGGCGTGGTCTTCGCCGGGATCGTCGCCGCCACCGGCGACGACTCGGTGCTGGCGATCGTCGGTGACGGCTTCGACACCTGGGCGCAGATCCTCGGCGTCGTCGTGTTCGCCGCCGTCGTCGCCTACCTCTACAACCGCACGACGAAGCTCGCGACCGCGAGCGGGGACCCGGCGCTGGAGCCCGGCGGAAAGGCCGGCGGCCCGCAGGCCTGACCGGGGCCCGCCGGGCCGGCGCTCACCCGATCACGAAGCCGCGCAGACGCATTCGCCGATCGCGGTGTCCAGGATCTCCAGACCGGTGCGGAGTTCGTCGTCGGAGATCGTCAGCGGCGGGGCGATCCGGAAGATGCCGCCCATGCCGGGCAGCTGCACGACGTTCATGTGCAGTCCGAGTTCGAAGCATCGCGCGGTGATGGCCGCGCCCAGGCGGTCGGCGCCCTGCTTGGTCTCGCGGTCGGTCACGAGTTCGATGCCCTGCATCAGCCCGCTGCCGCGCACGTCGCCGACGCACTCGTGCCGGGCCTGGATCTCCAGCAACCCGTCGCGGAGCACCGAGCCGGCCTGTGCCGCACGGGTGACGAGACCGTCGCGCTGGAGCACGTCGAGCACCGTGAGCCCGACCGCGGCGACGAGCGGGTCGGAGACGTGGGTCGTGAAGAACAGGTAGCCGCGCTCGTGTGCGGCCTGCTCGATCTCGGCAGACGTGACGACCGCGGCGAGCGGGAGGCCGGCACCGAGGGTCTTCGACAGCGTGAGGATGTCGGGCACGATGCCATCGCGTTCGAAGGCATACCAGGAACCGGTGCGGCACAGGCCGGTCTGCGCCTCGTCGACGATCAGCAGCATCCCGCGCTCCTCGCACTTGCGCTTGAGGGCCGCGAAGTAACCCGGAGGCGGGACGATCACCCCGCCGGAGGACAGGATCGGCTCGACGATGCAGGCGGCGAGCGATCCGGTCGACTGGGCGTCGATGAGTTCGAAACCGAAGTCGAGCTGCCGCTGCCAGTCCAGGGTGCCGTCCGGGCGGGTGAAGTCCGGCCGGTACGGATTGGGGGTCGGGAGTGCGTAGTTGCCGGGCGCCACGGGACCGTAGCCGGTGCGCCCGGCGCTGTACGTCGACGCCGCGGCGGCGTGCGTCATGCCGTGCCAGGACCGTGCGAACGACACGATCTCGTGCTTTCCCGTGACCAGCTTGGCCATGCGGATCGCGGCCTCGTTCGACTCGGCACCGGTGCTCAGCAGCAGCACCTTCTCCAGCGGGTCGGGCAGGGTGCCGGCGAGGCGCGCCGCGAGATCGGCCACCGGCGGGGAGATCATCCCGCTGAACAGGTGGTCGAGCTCGCCGATCTGCCGGGTGACGGTCGAGACGATGTCGGGATGCGAGTGGCCGAGGATCGCCGACATCTGGCCGGAGGTGAAATCGAGCAGGCGCCGGCCGTTCGCGGTCTCGACCCAACTGCCCGAGGCCCGCACGATCAGCTCCGGCGAGAACTGCCCGCCGTAGCGGACGAGGTGGCGGGTGTCGACGCCGGTGGGGGTCCGTTCGAGGGCGGTGGTGTCGGTGGTCATGGCGACCACGGTACGAGTGCGATCCCCACCTCGCGCATCGAGGACCGCGGCGCGCGGCATATCGTGGGCTCGCCAGGCGGGTCTTTCCACGAGCGAGAAGGGAACTCCATGTCGGGTGAGCGGAATCTGCAACAGGCGGTCGACGACTATCTGTCCGGAGCCGACCATCTCCTGCGCCTCATCGGCGAGATCGCCGACGATCGTTGGGAGACTCCGGGTCTCGGCGAGTGGACGGTGCGCTCGCTGGTGGGGCACACGACGCGCTCGCTGACCACCGTCGCCGATTATCTCGCGCAACCCGAACCCGCGATCGACATCGACTCGGTCGGCGACTACTACGCGAGGATCCAGGGACTGGCGTCCGCACCCGAGGTCACGGCCCGGGGCGTCGCCGCCGGCGTCGAACTCGGCGACGATCCGGCGGCCGAGGCCACCGCACGTCGAGACCGCGCCGCCGCGGCGCTCGACGGCATCGCCGACCGGCCGGTCGCGACCCCGTGGGGCGGCATCCTGCTGTCGCACTACCTGCCCACGCGCACCTTCGAACTCGCGGTGCACGGACTCGACATCGCCCGTGCGATCGGTTCGTCGACGCCGCTGCCGTCGGAGGTGCTCGCCTCGGCGCTGTCCACCGCCGCCGAGGCGGCACGCATCACCGGGCAGGGGGAGCGTGCCCTGCTCGTCCTCACGGGACGGGAGAGCGGTCCGATCTCGGTGGTGTGACCGCAGAGACCGGCCCGCGTCAGTTCGGCCCGGGTCAGTTCGGCACGCGACTGTGCGCGAACTCCGCGACGATCGCCGCGTTGAACGCGGGCAGGTCGTCGGGGTTGCGGCTGGTGATCAGGACGCTGTCGCCGCCACGGCAGGTGACCACCTCTTCGTCGACCCAATTGCCGCCGGCGTTGACGACATCGGTCTTCAGGCTCGGGAACGAGGTGAGGGTGCGGCCCCGCACGGCGTCGGCCTCGATGAGGGTCCACGGCGCGTGGCAGATGGCAGCGACCGGTTTGCCGGCGTCGAAGAACCCCCGGACGAAGCGCACGGCCGGTCCCGACGCGCGGAGGAAATCGGGGTTGGCGACCCCGCCGGGGAGGACGAGCGCGTCGAAGTCGGCGATCCGGGAGGTTTCGAGGGTCGCGTCGACGGGGAAGGTGTCGGCGCGGTCGAGATGGTCGAACGCCTGGATGGTGCCGGGCTCGATCGAGACCAGGACGGGTTTGCCGCCGCACGCCTCGATGGACTTCCACGGTTCGGTGAGTTCGACCTGCTCGGCACCTTCGTTGGCCACCAGGAAGGCGACGGTGACGTCGTTGAGTTCTTCGGCCATGACTTCCTCCTCACCGGCACCGACCGTCCCTCGGACGCCGGTGCGAGTGTCTGATCTGCTTCGACCTGGTCTCGGTCGCCGAAACACCGAGGTACCCACGCGCCACCGGCCCCAACCATCGGCGGGCCGACTGCGCCGTGTTGAATGGCTGCGTCACGCGCTCTCTGAGGGTGCAGCTGCGCCACGCGCCGCCGAGGGCGCATCGGGCCGACGGGGAGGAGTCAGACATGGGTGGTCTCGACGGTGTCGCGACGCTGATCCACCTGGTGCGGGGCGGAGAGGTCGCCGAGACCAGGAAGACGCCGCACACGGTGATCGCCGACGGGCCGCATCGGCGGGTCCTTCGGTACGGAGACGACGCGGCCCGGGCCGCCGCGCGGGACGGGTCGCGGCCGCCGGTGCTGCTGATCCCGCCCCTGGCGGTGTCGACGGACTGCTACGACCTCACCCCGGGCCTGAGCCTCGTCGAGCACCTCCTGGCGACCGGGCGGGTGCCCTACGTCGTCGACTTCGGCGACATGACCCGAGAGGACCGCGACCTCGGGTTCGAGGAGTTCGTCACCGACATCGTGCCCGGCGCGATCTCGGCGGTGGTCGCCGATCTCGGCGGCGACCGCGCCGACGACGAGTCCGGTGACGAGGCCCCGAACGTCGAGGTGGACCTCATCGCGTGGAGCCTGGGCGGGACCATCGGATTCCTGACGCTGGCGGCCGACCCGGGTCTGCCGGTGCGCTCGATGACCGCGGTCGGCACGCCCCTCGACTACGATCGGGTGCCCCCGTATCCGCTGGTGAAGACGTTGATGAAGCCGATCGGCACCGCACCCGTCTCGCTGGCGCTGCGGGCGCTCGGCGGTATCCCGGCGCCGCTGGTCCAGGTCGCCTATCGGGGCACCGCCTGGCAGCGCGAACTCAAGAAGCCCGGCTACATCATCCGCAACGCCCACGACACCGAGGCGCTCACGCGGATGAAGGCGGTCGACCGCTTCCAGGAGACGATGCCCGGCTACCCGGGCCGGGCGTCGGAGCAGATGTGGGAGAACTTCATCATGCGCGGCGAGCTGGCGAGCGGGGTGGTCCACTTCGACGACCTCACCCTCGACCTGTCGAAGGTCGGCGTGCCCGTGCAGCTGTTCGGCAGCCACCGCGACGCGATCGTCAGCTGGGAGGCCGCGCACCACGGCGTCGACCTGTTCACCGGATCGCCGCGGGTGGAGTTCACCACCGTCGAGACGAGTCACCTCGGGCTCATCGCGGGGGCGGCGGCAGTCGAGCAGACATGGCCGCGGATCGACGAGTTCCTGGCGGGACTGGACTGACCCTCGGCGCGCGGGTCGCGGCAAGCGATTGCGCGGGCCCCACGATCAGGCGGCGCCCGCGGACCGCGCTCAGGGCGCGACGCTGAGCCAGTCGGCGAACCCCGAGGGATCGTGGCGGCCGAGTGCGCCGTGCTCGAACAGGCCCCAGCCGGTGCGGGAGGTGCCGTCGGCCTCCCGGCACACCGCCCGCCCGACGTGGTCGATGACCCCGAACGGCATGCGTCCGATGATCTCCGGACTCGTCATGTCGTAGGTGAGGCGCTCGGTGAAGC
The DNA here is from genome assembly GCF_900683595.1 of Gordonia paraffinivorans. Taxonomy (NCBI): domain Bacteria; kingdom Bacillati; phylum Actinomycetota; class Actinomycetes; order Mycobacteriales; family Gordoniaceae; genus Gordonia; species Gordonia paraffinivorans. Next base: position 57,910 of record NZ_CAACYD010000007.1, read on the forward strand.
CCTCGCCGCGCCACATGCCGTGAAGCCAGTCGGGGTCGCCGCCGTAGCCGCCGCCGACGTGGATCGGCACCGGCAGCAGGGACTCGACCTCCAGCGTCACCGGGGAGCCGTCCGACGCGGTCGCGGAGATCGTCGCGCCGGTGGGGATTCGCGTGCCCGAGGCGTAGTTGACCGAGATCCGCGGCCAGCCCAGTTGTTCGACGCGCCCGTCCTTCCACACGCGCGAACAGTCGTTGAGGGTGCGGTGGCCGTCGGGGTCCTCCTGCACGATGAGGACGAGCTGGAAATCGTCGAAGGCCATCGGGACATACAGCCACCACATCCCCTCGAACGGCGGGTCCGCAGGCCTTCCCGCGGGTTCCGACTCGCCGACGGGGCGGATACCCCAGGAGCGGTCGCGGGTGCCGACCCACGTCGACGGGTCGACGTCGATGGTCTCGCCGTCGACGGTGATGTGGCCCCGCCACGTGCCCACCTGCGCGAAGCGCTGGGCGTCGAGGGTGACCTTGGTGCCCTGGCGCATGAGGTGCGGCTGTTCGAGCAACGGGTCGAACAATCCCTCCCAGTGCAGGTCGAGCGAGATGCCCTCGGTCTCGGCGAGCGTGAGATGCAGTGTGCGCAAGGGCTCGTCGACGGCGAGCCGGTAGCCGCCCACGTGCTGGTCGAGACGGTCGTCGTCGATGGCATCGCTGAGGTGGACGGCGGTCTGCGTGTCGTCGCCGTCCGGGTTCCGGCGCCGGATGAGCACGAAGGCGTCCTTCACCCCGAGGTTCGGGTAGTAACCGATCCCGGTGATCAGGAAGAGGTTCCCGCTGCGGTCGTGCGCGTTCAGATAGGCGCGATCGTAGAAGTTGCGGTCGGAGTCACCCGGCCACGCGATCGGTTGTGCCAGTTGGTGGATGGGGAACTCGTCGAGGGGGCCGAGGCCGCTGCGGCTCATCAGGATTCCTCCAGCAGACGTTCGAGAAGTGGTCGGTGGTAGAAGAGGGTGCCGTCGACGTCGTCGGGACACTCCATCTCCCCGAAGTGGACCCGCCGTGCGCCGGTGCGCATGAACACGCAGCACCACTGGACCGCGGCGAACACGTGGAACCAGCGCAGGTCGCCCAGCTCGACGCCGGTCCGGTCGAGATATGTTGCGCGGACGTCGTCTTCGCGCAGGAGATCGGGGAGGCCGGGGAGCCCCGCCATGGTCGCGAGCTCCTGGAAGACCTGGTGGGCGAAGATCGCCCACGCGACGTCGAGCTCGCGCGGGCCGAGTCGCGCCATCTCCCAGTCGAGCACGGCGGTCGGCGCGGCGTCGACGAACATCGTGTTGCCCAGCCGGGCGTCGCCCCAGGACAGGACGGATTCGCCGGCGGCCGCGTCGTCGGGGAAATGCGCGGCGAGCCAATCCAGCGCGCGCTCGACCAGGGGCGAGCGGCCGATGCCCTCGGCGGAGAGGTCGTACCAGTCGCGCAACCACGCGAGAAGCCGTGCCAGGACGGTGTCCCCGGGCGGCAGGTCCTCGAGGAGGAAGCCGAAGCGGCGGGCGGGCTCGGGGATGGAGTGGAGGTCGGCGATCACCTCGATCAGCGCATCCTGCATGCGCCGCCGGTCCTCCGCGGAGGCATCGGCGAACCAGTTGTCCCCGAAGGTGTAGGGCATCACGTCGGGCGGGACGCCGCCGGCGAGCCGGTCCATGAGGAAGAACGGGGCGCCCAGCAGCGAGCCGGTCGGCTCGAGGTGGTGGACGCGGGGCACGGGGACGTCGGTGAGTTCGGCGACCAGGCGCATCGTCTCGAACTGATGGTCCATCCGGTAGGTGCGGAAGACCGGGATGTCGGCGGCCGCGGGCGCCATGCGCATGACCCACTCCCGGGCGGGCGAGCCCGGCCAGGTGGCGGTGACCGGGATGGTCTCCGACGACATGCCGTTGGCGTCGACGCCGGCCTCGACGGTCACCTCGGGCGCGGCGTCGGGAGTGTCCGGCTGGCCGGCGAGCCAGGCGGCGAGCGTCGCCGGGACCGAGGCCGTGTCCCGGCTGGAGCGTTGCAGATGGTCGAGGTGTTCGACGACGGGTTCGGTGGCCACGACAACCCCCAATGGTTTCGCTACGGTGAGTAGCGTAATGACATCAGAAGCGGCGAACGGCCCGCAGCGTCTTCGGGAAATTCGCGACGACCGAAGAGGGCTGGGCTCATGAGTGGTTCGAGAGGCGTGGCGCCGGCGCGCGACACCCATGGGGGCGTCGGCCCCGAGGGCGCGGCCGGGCGACCCCGGGATGCGCGGATCGACTCCGCGGTCCTCGCGGCCGCGGGGGAGCTCGTCGTCGAGGCGGGTTACCAGAAGCTGAGCCTGGCGGCGATCGCCGAGCGGGCGGGCACCACCAAGACCGCCCTCTACCGGCGATGGTCGGGGAAGGCCGAACTCGTCCACGACCTCGTCTTCGCCCACATGACCCGTCTGCCGCCGTCGAGCGGCGAGGCGGCGTCGGACCTGCGGACGATGATCGTCGCCGCGTGTGAGCTCTTCGCGAGCCCGGTGACCCGGGCGGCACTGCCCGGCCTCATCGCCGACATGTCGGCCGACCCCGAACTCGCCCGCCGCGTCCACGCGGGATTCGCCGGGGTCTTCGACGCCCTGCGGGAGCGTCTCGTCGTCGCCGTCGAACGCGGGGAGGTACGCGGCGACGCCGACCCGGACCGCCTCATCGAGATCATCGGCGGATCGGCGATGCTCCACGTCCTGATGCGGCGCGGCGGGAACGCCGACGGCGCGATGTTCGACGAGAACTGGGCAGACCGGCTGGCGGCCCTGGTGCTTCACGGAGTGATGCGCTGAGAGAGACCGGCGTCACGTGGCGGCCGCAGCGCGGACATAGACTCGCAGGATGAGCTCCCGAGACCCCCGCACCACCGATGAGATCGTCGAGAAGATCCTGTCCACCTACGACACCATCACGGTCGTCGGCGCCAGTGCGAATCCGGCCAAACCGGCCAACGAGGTGCCCGCGCACATGAAGCACCTCGGCTGGCGGATCATCCCCGTCAACCCGACCGCGGACGAGATCGTGGGCGAGAAGGCCTACCGGTCGCTGGCCGACATCCCCGAACAGGTCGGACTCGTCGACGTGTTCCGCCCCGGACCCGAGTGCGCCGAGGTCGCGCGGGCGGCCGTCGCGGCCGGGGCCACGGCACTGTGGCTGCAGCTCGGCATCACCTCGCCCGAGGCCCGCCGGATCGCCGAGGACGCCGGTCTGCTCTACGTCGAGGACCGCTGCCTGATCATCGAACAGCGCCGCACCGGCATCGTGCCCGCGTGACGAAGGCGGGTGACCGGTGGAACTCCTCGATGATCTGACCCATCAACGACTTCCGCTGTTCCTGCTGTTCGCCTCGTTCGTCGTCACGTTCATCGTGACGCGCGTGATCACCCGGCTCATCCGGGCCGGCAAGGGGCCGTTCCGCAACAACGTGTCCGGCGGCATCCACGTGCATCACATGGTGCCCGGCCTGGCCCTCACCATCGTGGGCGCCTTCATCTCGGTGGGCGTCAACGGAGTCGAGCCCGGGGCGGCGATCAGCGCGGTGATGATCGGCATCGGCGCGTCGCTCGTGCTCGACGAGTTCGCACTGATCCTGCGACTGCAGGACGTGTACTGGTCACGCGAGGGGCAGTTGTCGGTCCAGGTGGTGGCGCTCACGGTAGCCGCGCTGGGCATGGTGCTCCTCGGATTCAATCCGTTCAACGCCGAGACCGACGTGGAGTTCGGCCCGATCGTGTTCGCGGTGACCGCCCCGGTCAACATCGCCGCGGCGATCGTCTGCGTGATCAAGGGCAAGTACTCGACGGCGGTGGTCGGCGTCTTCATCCCGATCTTCGCCTGGACGGGCGCCATCCGGCTCGCCCGGCCGAAGTCCCCGTGGGCTCGACGCCGGTACTCGCCGGAGAAGCTCGAGAAGGCAACGGTGCGCGCACGCCGCTTCGACAAGCGTTGGGGACGCCGGGGATTGACCATCGGGGACTGGATCGCCGGCAAGCCGACCGAGGACCCGGCCGACCCCGCGCTGCCCGAGAAGCGCGACGGGACAGGGGAGGCGCTCCCGCGCTGAACCGTCGGATTCGGTGTCGTCACCGTTCGGCGGGATCGAAGTGCTCACGCGCGATCTCGACGAACCGGCGCGTCGCAGGCGACGCCGTGACGCGCCACACCAGGCCCAGCCGTGCGCGGGTGTCGATGCCGCGGATCACACGACCGACGACGCGTTCGTCGGCGGCCGCGATCGACTCGCTGAGGATGCCGGTTCCCATTCCGCTGCACACCAATTCGATGATCGCATCGGGCGAGGACGCCTCGATCGCGGGCCGGACGGGTGCGCCGTGCGCGGACGCCGCCGCGTCGAAGACGGCCCGGATTCCCGCGCCCTCCGGCAGGGAGATCAATGAGTGCCGCCGGAGCTCGTCGAGATCGATCGCCTGCCCGCGGTCGGGGGCATCGGCCGGGACGACGGCGACGACCGGCTCGTCGACGACCGTCAGCGCCTCCACCGACCGCGGTAGCGTGTCGCCGTAGCCGGCGAGTGCGATGTCGAGCGCGCCGCCGACGACCGAGGCGACGAGTTCCTCAGAGGGCGCCTCGCGAAGGCTCAACCCGACCTTCGGGTGCGCCGCACCGAAGCTGCCCAGTGCAGCGAACAGCGGTGCGACGGTACATCCCTCGACCATTCCCACGGCCAGGTTCCCGCGGAGGAGGCCCCGGACCTCGGCGACGGCGCGGGCGACGTCCTCGGCGGCCGACAGCGCCGCCGTCGCCGCCGGGAGGGCTGCTCGGCCGGCGTCGGTGAGCCGGACGGCGCGGCCCGATCGGTCGAAGAGCGCCGCGCCCAGCTCGTGTTCGAGATTGCGGATCTGCGCGCTGATGTTCGGCTGGGTGGTGTGCACGCGGTGTGCGGCCGCGGTGAAGCTTCCCTCGGCCGCCACCGCGGCGAAGTACTCGAGCTGCCGCAACTCCATAACTGTTGATGATAGCGAGCATCACAAACATCACCTGGACTTATGTCCGGATCTGATCGACCGTGGGGGCACACGTCCCGATCGAAAGGATTCGATGATGTCCGACCACGAGACCGCACGCACTCCCGAAGATCTGACCAGGATGTTCGTCGAGTACTCGAACGCCGGCGACCCCGACGCGGTGGCGGCGCTCTATCACGAGGACGCCGTGATGGCCTTCCCGCCGGGACAGGTGACGCGGGGCCGTCAGGCGATCCGTGACCTGTGGGCGACGGTGCTCGAGCAGCGGCCGACCTTCGTTCCCGAGCCGCCGTTGCCGACGCTCTACTTCGGAGAGGACCTGGCCCTCACCTCCACGCCGCCCCGCGACGGCGCCGGTGCGCGGGCGCAGGTGGTGATGCGCCGCCCCGACGGTTCCTGGGTACGCGTCATCGACCAGCCCGAGTTCTGCACGCCCACACGGTGAGCGCCGGCCGGCCGGCATTTCTGACACCGGATTCAGATCTCGTGCTAGCTTCGCTGTGGCGGGGATTACACCGGCACCTCCCCGGAACCGCGTCACCGGGCCGACCCGACCCGCCGGGAGGTGGCGAGCGGGCCGGTGTCACAGGGAGCGAGAGGACGGGATCTGCGTGTCAGTGCCGGAAGCCCAGGACGTGGCCGCGCGTGTGGCCGGGCGGCTCGCGTCGAAGCGCGGCACCCCGGTGTCGGTCGTCTCGGCGCGACAACTGCCGGCCGGCGCGAGCCGCGCGACGTATGCGGTCGACCTCGTCGACGCCGATGGGCGGATCGAGCAGGTCATCGTGCGCGCCGTCCCGTCCGCCGCCGACGATGGCGGGCTCGCCGACGAGGCGAAGGTCCTGCGGGCCGCGGCCGACGCCGGGGTCCCGGTCCCGCGGATCCTCGACGCGGCATTCGGCGGGGCCGACAATCCCCTCGGGTTTCCGTACCTGGCAATGGAGTTCATCGCCGGCGAGTCGATACCCCGGCGCGTCCTCCGTGACGACGCCCATGCGACCGCGCGCGAGCGCTTCGTCGAGCAGTGCGGACGGATTCTGGCACGGGTGCACCAGATCGACGCGGCCGAGGCCCCCGGTCTCACCGAACTGACCGATCCCGTCGAAGGGCTGAGGCAGCTCTTCCCGAGGGAGTTCGACGCCATGCCCGCCGGCCTCGTCCTCGCGGTCCGGTGGCTGCGCGACAACCCGCCGGCGCCGTCGCCGAAGACATGCGTCGTGCACGGCGATTTCCGCCTGGGGAACCTCCTGATCGACGCCGAAGGCGTTGCCGCCGTGCTGGACTGGGAACTGGTCCACATCGGCGACCCGATCGAGGACCTCGGCTGGCTGTGCGCCAAGGCCTGGCGCTTCGGCGGTGCCGCGCCGGTCGCCGGCATGGGCGAGCGGGCGGCGCTGCTCGACGCCTACGCCGAGATCGCCGGCTGGCGGCCGGACGAGGAGACCCTGCGCTGGTGGGAGCTCTACGCCACCGTCAAGTGGGGTCTGATCTGCGCGGTGCAGGCCAACCGGCATCTCGACGGCGTCGAACGGTCGGTGGAGCTCGCCGCCATCGGAAGACGCAGCGCGGAACAGGAATTCGACGCACTCCTCGACCTCGGCCTGGTGTCCCCGGAGATGGTCGAGGACCCGCTGACGGCCGGTGTGGCCGTCCCGGACGAGGCGCCCCACGGCGAGCCGAGCTCGCTCGAGCTGCTCGAGGCGGTCGCCGGATTCCTGCGCTCGGACTCGGTCACCGCCGAGATGTCGCCACAGGTGCGGTTCCACACCCGCGTCGCCGGAAACGTCGTCGACGTGGTGCGCCGCCAGATCCTGCTGGGGCCCCGGCAGGCCGCGGAGAGCGCCGCACGTCTGGCCGCACTCGGAGTGGCCGACCAGCGGGCCCTCTGCGACGCGCTGTGGTCCGGCGAGCTCGACGCCGCGGACGAGAAGGTGCGTGACGCCGTCGTCGCCGACGTGCGCGCCCGGCTGCTGGTGGCCAACCCGAGGTACTTCGCCGTCCCGCACCCGTGACCGGCGCCGACCGGCGACCCGACCCCGACGAGAAGGATTCACCGTGGACTTCGCATTGCCCGACTCGCTGAAGGACTACCTCGACGAGCTCGACGCCTTCATCGAGGCCGAGATCAAGCCGCTCGAGCATGCCGACGACAACATCCGGTTCTTCGACCACCGCCGCGAGGACTCCCGGACCGACTGGGAGCGGGGCGGCCTGCCGAATGCCGAGTGGGAGGCGCTCCTGGCCGAGGCCCGCCGGCGCGCCGATGCCGCCGGCCACTTCCGGTACCCGTTCCCCAAGGAGTACGGCGGGCGCGACGGGTCGAATCTCGCGATGGCGGTCATCCGCGAGCACCTCGCGTCCAAGGGCCTCGGCCTGCACTGCGACCTGCAGAACGAGCACGCGATCGTGGGCAACAACATCGGCCTGCTGCTGATGCTCGAATACGGGACCCCCGAACAGCAGGAGGAGTGGGTCGAGGGCCTCGCGGCGGGCACCAAGTTCTTCGCGTTCGGGATCACCGAGCCGGATCACGGCTCGGACGCCACCTACATGGAGACGACCGCCGTCCGAGACGGCGACGACTGGATCATCAACGGCGAGAAGACCTGGAACACCGGCATCCACGCCGCCCATCGCGACATCGTCTTCGCCCGCACCAGCGGCGAACCCGGCGACGCCACGGGCATCACCGCATTCCTCGTCGACCCGAAGGCACCCGGGTTCACCGTCGAGGAGTACCTGTGGACGTTCAACATGCCGACCGATCACGCGCACATCACCCTCCGCGACGTGCGCGTGCCGAATTCGGCGGTGTTCGGCGCCGAGGGCGCCGGCCTGCAGGTGGTGCAGCACTTCTTCAACGAGAACCGCATCCGGCAGGCCGCGTCGAGTCTCGGTGCGGCGCAGTACTGCGTCAACCGGGCGGTCGAGTACGCCAACGAGCGCGCGCCGTTCGGCAAGAAGCTCTCGACCAACCAGGCCATCCAGTTCCCGCTCGTCGATCTGCACACCCGGTGTGCGATGGTCCGCGCGCTGATCCGGGAAACCGCCTGGAAGATGGACACATACGGTCCGTTCTCGGCGTCGGCCGAGGTGTCGATGTGCAACTACCAGGCCAATCGCCTGTGCTGTGACGCCGCCGACCAGGCGATGCAGGTCTTCGGCGGGCGCGGCTACTCGCGGCACGAGCCGTTCGAGCACATCTACCGTCACCACCGCCGCTACCGCATCACCGAGGGGGCCGACGAGATCCAGATGCGCCGCGTCGCCGGATACCTGTTCGGTTTCATGTCGGGCAAGGCGCCCAAGGGTGTGCGGCCGTCCTGAGTAGGCTTGGCGGCATGCGAGAAGGTGTGCGAGTCGCGTCGGATGAGGTGATCCGGCCATGATCGCAGTCGTCGTCATCGTCATGACCGTGGTGGTCGCGCTGTTCATCCTGGCCGGGGCGGCCTGGTTCGCCTACGACTCCGACAAACGTGTGCGCGCCTTCGCCCGCTCCACCGACCTCATCCCCGGCAAGCCCGGGCGGGCGCCGGAGAGCTGGGCCACCGACAACCACCGAGAGGCGTTGCTGCACCGTCGGATTCGCTACGCGATCGCCGATGTGCACGCCAATCCGGCGATCCCGCACGACGACGAGCTCGTCGCCGCCCGCGACCGTCTCGACGACGCCGTGTTCGAGATCGACGACCGGCTGATCGCGGCGTCCGAGCTGACCGGCGACGAGGCCGCCGAGGCGCTCGACTCCATCGAGGAGGCGATCAAGGTCCTCGAGCACCTCCCCAAGCAGCTCTGGGAGGCCCCGAAGGCCGCCCAGCTCGCGGACATGGACCGGGTCGCTCGCGTCCTCATCAACGCGTGAACACGCCGTAGACCTCAGATCACGGTCGGACGCGGCGGCGGATCCGGCTCCGGCGGCCGGGGCTGCGGATCGGGAGCCGGTGGGGGCGTGGGCACCGGTATCGGTGGTTCCGGCGGCGGTTCCGGGATGGGTTCGGGGGCCGGCACCGGCTCGGGCGGCGGCGGTTGGGGCACCGGTTGGTTCATGGTCGTCGTCCGGTCCATCGTCGTCCGGTCCATGACGGTCCTCTCGACGTGCGCGTTCGTCTTGGTCTCAGACGCCTTGCGTCCTCGACGCTACGCCCGGACGTGACGGCCGGCCACCGTGCGGTTGCCGGTCAGGACCGAGCGAGTTCGAGCAGCGCGCGCACCGTTCGGAGGTTGCGGGCGGTGCCCTGGACGCCGAGCCCGCGCGCGATGGAAGCGGCGGTCAGCTTCGAGCGGCCGGCGCCGGACTCGTAGCGGATGTGCAGGTCGCGGCGGACGACCTGGAAGAGGTCGTCGCCGAAGTCCTGCCTCTCGAAGGCCGCCACCAGTGCGGGATCGGGTTCGGCGACCAGGAAGTGGATGTAGGAGAACCTGTCGTCGACGACCTCGAATGGGTGCGCGTCGAGCGCGGCCGCGACCTCCTCCGCCGACCGGCTGATCACCTCCCGGAAGTATCCGTAGCGTGCGGTGATGGCGGTCTCGAGGGCCCGGTCGAAATGGTCCGGGTCGCCGGGCGGTGAGCAGACGAGATTGCCCGACGCGATGTAGGTGGCCACGTCGGACGCCCCGAGTTCGGCTGCCATCTCCCGCAATTCGGCCATCGGGAGTTTCACGCCGCCGACGTTGACCGCGCGGACGAGGACGATGCGCCGACCGGCCTCGGATCGGGTTGCGTTTGTCGCCACGTCGTGTCCGGGAAGCGGTGACATCAGCGTCGGGTCGCCACCGCGAAGCTGCGCCGGAACGGCAAGAGCGTTCCCCATTCGCGACGCGGATAGGCCTCCGAGAGCCGCTTCTTGAGCTCGGTGACGAACGGCTTGCGGTGCTCGGCCGGCAGCGCCTGAAGGTAGGGGCGTGCCCCGGTCCCGGAGATCCAGTCGAAGACGGGGTCGTCGCCGTCGAGTACGTGCAGGTAGGTCGTCTCCCAGGCGTTCACCCGGAAACCGCGGTCGAAGAAGAACTCCAGGTACAGCTCGGCGTCGAGTCGGGGCAGCGGCCGCACGTCGGCCAGGTGCTCCCGGTACGGCTCGGCGGCCGCGAGCTCGGCCAGCGCGGTGCGGAACGGGGCATCGTGCCCGTTGGGCACCTGGATCGCGAAGGCCCCGCCATCCGAGAGGTGCCCGAGCAGCCGGTCGATGACCGCGAACTGGTCGGGAACCCACTGGAACATGGCGTTCGAGATCATCAGGTCGTACGTGCGGTTCGGGGTCCACTCGGTGACGTCGGCGACGTCGAAGTTCGCGAGCGGATCGGTGTTGTCGCCGATGGCCCGCCCGATCATCGCGGCCGACTCGTCGATGCCGAGGATCTCCGCGTCGGGCCACTGCGCACGCAGGTGTTTGGTGAGGTGGCCCGGGCCGCAGCCCAGGTCGACGATGGTCGCCGGGTTGATGGGGATCTGCGCGATGAGGTCGAGGAAGGGTCTCGCGCGGTCGTCGGCGAATTGCAGGTAGCGTACCGGATCCCAGACAGCCATGCACTCCACACTAGGGCGCCGGCGTGGACGGTGTCACCAGCAGACCGGGACGTGTGGGGGTTCGGCCCACGGTGCGTCCGAGGGGGTCGTCGGCTTGGGGCGCTGTCTCGTCGCTGACGTAGGCTTCCCTGCGTGAGTCAACCGGTCGACGCTGCTGCGAACACGAACACCGACGCCGTTGTGGAGATCTCCACCGACGGGGCGTGCCTGGGCAATCCGGGGCCGGGCGGGTGGGGCGCGGTGCTGCGCTACAAGGACAAGGAGAAGCGGATCTCCGGCTCCGACCCGGACACCACCAACAACAAGATGGAGCTGACCGCCGCCATCGAGGGCCTCGCCGCGCTCACCCGACCGTCGCGCGTGATCATCTACACCGACTCCACCTACGTGCGCAACGGCATCACCAAGTGGGTGGCCGGCTGGCAGGCGAACGGGTGGAAGACCAAGGACAAGAAGCCCGTGAAGAACGCCGACCTGTGGCGTCGCCTCATCGAGGAGGAACAGCGGCACCAGGTGGAGTGGCGGTGGGTCAAGGGGCACGCGGGCGACCACTACAACGAGATCGCCGACGAGCTGGCGACCACCGCCGCGAAGTCGGTGGCCAGGTGACCGCGATACCGGTCGCGCTCGAGCCATACCGCGACGAGCACCTCGTGGCCGCGATCGAGAGCACCGGCGGCGAGATCGTCGGCCTCGACGAGGCGCGGGTGCTGGTGTGGATCGGCACGCCCGACGACTTCCCCGAGATCGGCGATCACATCGAATGGGTCGCGCTGAAGTCCGCCGGTATCGAGGACTTCTTCGACGCGGGCCTGCCGGACGACCGCCGCATCTGGACCAATGCCTCCGGGTTCTACGCCGAGAACGTCGCCGAGCACGCGCTGGCGCTGCTGCTCGCCGGGCTGCGGCAGATCAACACCGCGGTCGTGCGGCACTGGGACAAGGAGCGCATCGACACCTCGGTGCGGTCGCTGCACGGTTCGACGGTCGCCATCGTGGGCGCCGGCGGGATCGGGGCGTCGCTCGCGCCGCGGTTGAAGGCCTGCGGCGCGCGGGTGATCGCGGTCAACCGGTCGGGACGGGACGTGCCCGGCGCCGACGAGGTGCGCCGGGCGAGTGAGCTCGACGGGCTCTGGGGCGCCACCGACCACGTCGTGCTGGCCGCACCCGCCACGGCCGAGACGCGGCACCTGATCAACGCCGAAACCCTTGCGGCGCTGCCGGATCACGCGTGGATCGTGAACGTAGCGCGCGGTCCGCTGGTGGACGAGGCGGCGTTGTACCGGGCGCTGGCCGACGGCGTGATCGCCGGTGCGGCGCTCGACGTCACCGATCCCGAACCGCCGGCCGAGGACAACCCGCTGTGGTCGCTGCCGAACGTGATCATCACGCCCCATGTCGCCAACCCGGCGTCGGGGCTGACGCGGGAGTTCGCGCCGTGGCTCGCCGAGAACCTCCGCCGCTTCGCCGCCGGGGAGGACCTGCTGGCGCGGGTCACCCCGGACCGCAACTACTGATCCGGGTCAATATCTAGAACACGTTCTCGTTTCGGCGGTGATCGTGGCAGAGTCGGGGAGTGATTCTCGACAGATTCCGCCTCGACGACCACGTCGCCGTCGTCACCGGGGCCGGACGAGGGCTGGGTGCGGCGATCGCCGTCGCCTTCGCCGAGGCCGGCGCCGACGTGGTGATCGCCGCGCGCAGCGAGTTCGACCTCGAACAGGTGGCCGGGCAGATCGCCGACGCCGGGCGCCGGGCCCATATCGTCCCCGTGGACCTCAGCAACTCCGACGCCGCGGCCGCCCTCGCGCAGACCGCGGTCGACGAGTTCGGCCGCCTCGACGTCGTCGTGAACAACGTCGGCGGCGCCATGCCGCGGCCGCTGTTCGACACCGCTCCCAAGCACTTGGTGGACGCGTTCGCCTTCAACGTCGCCAATGCGCACGCGCTCACCGTGGCCGGTGCCAAGCAGATGCTGGCGACCACGGGCGGCGGCTCGGTCATCAACGTGACGTCGGCGGTCGGGCGGCTTCCGGGTCGCGCCTACGCCGCCTACGGAACCGCGAAAGCCGCTCTGGCGCACTACACGCGGATCGCGGCGATGGACCTCAACCCCAAGATCCGCGTGAACGGGATCGCCCCGGGCGCCATCCACACGTCGGCACTGGAGATCGTCGCCGACAACGACGAGATGCGGAGCGCGGTGGAGAAGGCCACCCCGATCCACCGCCTCGGCGAGCCCGAGGACATCGCGGCGGCCGCGGTCTACCTGGCCTCGCCTGCCGGCGCATACGTCACCGGCAAGATCCTCGAGGTGGACGGCGGGATCATCGCGCCCAACCTCGATCTGCCGATCCCGGACCTGTAGCCGGCGGCCGCACCCGGGTCACGTCAGTCGTCCCCGCGTCCGGGCTCCAGCGCACCGGCGATCTGGCCCTCGAGCCGCTCGGCGGCGGCCGGGGGAACGTCGATGAGCCCGTCGAGCTCGGCGCGTGCCTTCTTGTACGCGGCCTGTCGCTCGGCGGGGGTGGCGCCGGAGTCGGAGGCCACGCCGATGAGTTTGCGGGCGCGCTCGAGTGCCTCGCGCTCGACCGGAGAGAACGCCGCCTGCCTGCGGCGCCGCGCCTCCCGCTCGGCCGCCTCGAAGGCCGCGGCATACTCCGCGACCGCTTCGCGGTACCGGTCGAACTCGTCCGGGGGGCAACGACGTCTCCGTCGCGTCGGGAGCGGGCTCCTCCGGCCGCAGGTCGTCGGCCCGGACCCGCGCCCGGTGGAAGGCCAGCGTCAGCGGTTCCCGCATGTCGGTCATGAGCGGGTACTCGATGAGGGTGGCGAGATCGAGTTCGTAGGCGAACCAGCGTGCGTTCAGGGCGTCGTGCTGCTCGAGGGTCTTGCGCAGTTGCCGCAGCGATGTCGTGGTCAGCCTCAGCTGTTCGGTCCTCGCCGACGCCCGGATTCGCTCGAGCTCGATCTTGTCCTTCCGGCGCTTCTCGTTGTACTTCGCCACCGAGCCCACCCACCCGCCGACCACGCCGCCGACGGGGAAGACCAACCACCAGTAGTCAGACGCGAATTCGAGGATTCCGGTCACATCGACGACTCTACGGCCCGTCCCCGCGCGCCCGGTACCCGCGGAGCATGCGGTCAGCCCGCCTCGATCGCCCCGGCGAACTGGCTCTGGTACAGCCGGTAGTAGGCGCCACGGGCGGCGAGCAGTTCCTCGTGATCGCCCTGCTCGACGATGTGGCCGTCCTCCATCACGACGATCACGTCCGCGTCGCGGACCGTCGAGAGCCGGTGCGCGATCACGAAACTCGTGCGATCGGTGCGCAGGTTCGCCATGGCCTTCTGGATGAGCAGCTCGGTGCGGGTGTCGACCGAGCTCGTCGCCTCGTCGAGGATGAGGATGGTCGGTTTGGCGAGGAACGCGCGGGCGATCGTGATGAGTTGGCGCTCACCGGCGCTGACGCCGCCGCCCTCCTCGTCGATGACGGTGGCGTAGCCGCCCGGCAGGGTCCGCACGAAGTGGTCGACGTGGCTCAGCCGCGCCGCCTCCATGACCTCCTCGCGGAGGCGGCGGGGTCGCCGTAGGCGATGTTCTCGTAGATGGTGCCGCCGAACAACCACGAGTCCTGCAGGACCATCCCGGTGCGCTCGCGCAGGTCGTCGCGCGTCATCTCCGTGGAGTCCACCCCGTCGACCAGAATCCGGCCCGAGTCGACGTCGTAGAAGCGCATGATCAGGTTCACCAGCGTGGTCTTGCCCGCCCCGGTGGGGCCGACGATCGCGACCATGTGGCCGGGCCTGGCGATGAGATCCAGATGCTCGATGAGCGGCTTGTCGGGGACGTAGCGGAACGACACGTCGTCGAACTCGATCAGGCCGTTGTCGTGCTCGGGGGTCTTCGGGTCGGCCGGATCGGGGGTCTCCTCCTCGGCGTCGAGGATGTCGAAGATGCGCTCGGCGGACGCGACGCCGCTCTGCATCAGGTTGAACATCGAGCCGATCTGGGTGAGCGGCTGGGTGAACTGCCGCGAGTACTGGATGAACGCCTGCACCTCGCCGAGACTCAGCGACCCCGACGCGACCCGCAGGCCGCCGACCACGGCGATCGCCACGTAATTGAGGTTCCCGAGGAACATGATCGCCGGCATGATCACGCCGGAGATGAACTGCGCCCGCCAGCTCGACTGGTACAGCTTCTCGTTGCGCTCGTCGAAGGTCGCCTCGATCTCGCGCTGACGGCCGAAGGCGGTGACCAGCTCATGGCCGGTGAACGCCTCCTCGACCTGGGCGTTGAGCGCGCCGGTGGATGCCCACTGCGCGGCGAAGTGCGGCTTGGACCGCTTGGCGATGACCGCGGTGGCGACGACCGCCAGCGGTACCGTCGCGATGGCGATCAGCGCCAGCAGCGGCGAGATCCAGAGCATCATGATCAGTAGCGCGACGACGGTGAGCACCGAGTTCACCAGCTGGGAGATCGTCTGCTGCATGCTCTGCGAGAGATTGTCGAGGTCGTTGGTGACCCGACTCAGCAGCTCGCCGCGCGGCATCGTGTCGTAGTACCGCAGCGGCAGGCGGTGGATCTTCTCCTCGACCCGGGCGCGCAGTTCCCGGATGGTCCCGGCGACGACGTCGTTGAGCAGGTACGCCGCGAACCAGCCGAGTCCCGACGCCACCACGTACATGACGAAGGTGATGAGCAGGACCTGGCCGACGGCCCCGAAGTCCACGCCGACACCCGGCGTCACGTCCATCGACGACACCATGTCGGCGAAGGTGTCGTCGCCGCGCTCGCGGAGCCCGGCGACGGCCTGTTCCTTGGTCAGGCCGGCGGGGAGCATCTCGCCGACGACCCCGTCGAACACCAGGTTGGTGGCGTGCCCGAGCACGCGTGGCGCTATCGCGAGCAGTACGACCGACGCCACGATCGACGTCAGCGTCACCGTCATCTGCCAGCGGTAGGTGCCGAGCTGGTGGACCAGGCGCTTGACCGACGGCCAGAACGACCTCGGCTTGCTTTCCGGACCGGCCATCGGTCTGCCCGGGTGGGTCATGCGCCCTCCTCCACGGCCATCTGGGATTCCACGATCTCGGCGTAGGTCGGGCAGGAGGCCACCAGCTCGTCGTGGCGCCCGATGCCGGCGATCCGGCCGCGGTCGAGCACGACGATCTGGTCGGCGTCGACGATGGTCGAGATCCGTTGCGCCACCACGATGACGGCGGCGTCGCGGGTGGCCGGCCGGAGTGCGGCGCGCAGCCGCGCGTCGGTGCTGAGGTCGAGGGCGGAGAAGGAGTCGTCGAACAGGTAGATGGCGGGCATGCGGACGAGCGCGCGCGCGATAGCGAGCCGCTGGCGCTGTCCGCCCGACACCGTCGTGCCGCCCTGCGACACCTTGGTGTCGAGACCGTCGGGCATCTTCGCGACGAAGTCCTCGGCCTGCGCGATCCGCAGGGCCTCCCAGATCTCGTCGTCGGTGGCGTCGGACCTGCCATGCAGGATGTTGGACCGGATGGTCCCGGAGAACAGGTACGGCCGCTGCGGGACCAGGCCGATCACCGCGCGGAGTGCGTCGGGATCGAGTCGCCTGACGTCGGTGCCGCCGACCCTGACGACCCCCGCCGTGGCGTCGACGAGACGCGGCACGAGGCCGAGCAGGGTGGTCTTGCCCGAACCGGTGGACCCGACGATCGCGGTCGTGGTGCCGGGGGTGACGCGGAAGGTGATCCCCGAGATCACCGGGTCGTCGGCGCCGGGGTAGCGGAACTCGGCGCCGTCGAACTCGACCGTGCCGGGGTCGTCGGCGAAGCCGATCGGGTCGGCCGGCGGGAGCACGGAGGTCTCGGTGTCGAGGACCTCGGTGATCCGTTCGGCGCAGACGGCGGCGCGCGGGGCGATCATGGCGAGGAACGACGCCATCATCACCGAGATGAGGATCTGCATGACGTAGGTGATCAACGCGGTGAGGGCGCCGATCTGCACCGAGCCGTCGGCGACCGCGTGTCCGCCGAACCAGATCACCGCGACGATCGTGACATTCGTGATCACCATGACCAGCGGGAACATCAGCGCCATCAGGCGGCCGACCCGGATCGTGGTGTCGGTGAGGGCATCGTTGGCGACCGCGAAGCGGCGTCGCTCGTGCTCCTCGCGCACGAACGCCCGGACCACGCGGATGCCCGTGATCTGTTCGCGCAGGATGCGGTTCACCGCGTCGATGCGCTCCTGCATCGCCCGGAACCCGGGGATCATGCGCGCGATCACCAGCGCCATGGAGAGCCCGAGGACGGGCACCGCGATCGCGATGACCCACCACAGGGCCGGTGCCTCGCCGATGCCCATCGCGATGCCGCCGATGCACATGATCGGGGCCATCACCAGGATTGCGAAGCACATGACGATCAGCATCTGCACCTGCTGGACGTCGTTGGTGGTCCGGGTGATGAGCGACGGCGCGCCGAAGGTGCCGACCTCGCGTGCGGAGAACGAGTTAACCCGGTGCAGCAGGTCGCCGCGGATGTCGCGGCCCACCCCGAGCGCGGCGCGCGCACCGAAGAACTGGGCGGTGATCGTCGCGACCACCTGCACCAGCGCCACCACCAGCATCCAACCGCCGATACGCAGGATGTACTCGGTGTCGCCGCGCGCCACGCCGTTGTCGATGATGTCGGCGTTGAGACTCGGCAGGTACAGCATCGCCAGCGTCGCCACGAACTGGAGCGTGACGACCATGACGATGTTGAGCCGGTAGTTCCGCAGATACCGGCGGATCAGTCGGACTAGCATCTCGCCGCCGGGATCAGAGGGAGCGAGCCGGCCTTCACTGCGGTCACCCGAGACAGACTAGTTGCCCCGGGTGACACGCGGACCGGGGTCGGCGTGCTCAGTTTCCGATGAGCGCCACGGCCGCCTCGCCGGTGTGCGTCAGGTAGGTGAAGGACTCCTGGAAGTAGAGGTTGACGACATCGCCGTCGTGCGAGTCGTAACCGATCGACACGTCCTGGCCGATCGTGAGCTCGAAGTCGCCGCCGCGGGTGCTCATGAGGAACGCGCCGTTGATCGCAGGGGCCCAGACGATGTCGCCGCTCACCAGGCGCTTGATGTGGTCGCGGATCGGGTAGCCGTGGTTTGAGGTCTCGTTGACCTGCGTGTACACCTCGGCCGACATGGCAACCGCGTACGGGCCGTCGATCGAGGCGAGTCGCAGCGTCGAGATCGCCTGGCTGAACGCCTCGGGGTAGTCGCGGACGTCGGCGGGCAGCTGGATCGGCGCGGCCGAGGCCTCGGCGCGGATGCCGGTGATCGACGCCGCCGCGTAGCCCTCGAAGATCGCGCGGTCCTCGGCGAGGGCGAGCTGGCGCGCCGCCTCGACGACCGGCTCCCAGTCGGAGTCCTTCGCGCCGCGATCCACGTCGTCGATGGCCTCACGGGACACGGTGAACGGGACCTTCAGCTCGACGAGCGACTGGGTGCGCCGGATGTAGGCCTCGATGCCCTGCGACGGCGAGTCGATCTTGCTGCGATGGCCGAGCGTCACCGCCGCGGTGTCCTGCCCGAGCGGTCCCTTCACGTCGACGAGGCGCCGGCCGGCGATGTTGCGCTTGAACGACCGGGCGGCCTCCTCCTCGATCTCAGCCCATGCCGCATCGGAGATGGGAGCGAGCTCGCGGTGCAGGTTGTTCATGATGCCTCCTGATGCGCTTGGTGTGGTCGGGCGGTGATGGTGCGGTGACTAGTGCAGGGACCCGATGCCCAGAGACCCGTCGGACGGCCGCGGCGCGGACGCGGCGGCGGTGTCCTCCGGAGCCCCGGGAGCGGGCGGGAGATCCTCGAGGAAGTCGATGGTCGGGGTGAAGAACTGCGCGCCGGTGACGGCGGTGGTGAAGTCGAGGAGCCGGTCGTGGTTGCCGGGCGGGTCGCCGATGAACATCTTCCGCAGCATCTCCTCGGTGACCTCCGGGCCGGCCGAGTAGGCGATGAAGAAGGTGCCCGCCTCACCCTTCCCGGAGACGTCGCCGTAGGGCATGTTGTCGCGGACGATGTCGATCTCCTCGCCGTTCTCGTCCTCGACCTTGTTCAGGGCGATGTGCGAGTTCGACGGCTTCACGTCGTCGGCCATCTCGACGTTGTCGAGCTTGGTGCGGCCGATCGCGGCTTCCTGCTCGGCGATGCTGAGGGAGTTCCAGGCCGAGAAGTCGTGGACGTAGCGCTGGATCGCGACGTAACTGCCGCCGGCGAAATCCGGGTCCTCGTCGCCGACGGTGATCGCGTCGATCGCCGCCTGGCCGACCGGGTTCTCGGTGCCGTCGACGAAGCCGATCAGGTCGCGCAGGTCGAAGTAGCGGAAACCGTGCACCTCGTCGACGACGGTGACCGCGTCGCCGAGCTCCTCGGTGATCAGCCGGCCGAGTTCGTAGCACAGGTCCATCGGGTCGGCCTTGATGTGGACCAGCAGGTCGGCCGGGGTCGACGGTGCGGTGTGCACCTGGCCCACGCGCGGGATGAACGGATGCAGCGACCGCGGGCGCGGTCCGCTGAACAGCCGGTCCCAGGCGTCGGAGCCGATGGAGACGATGCCGGCGAGCGCGGCCTCCGGGGCGCGGGACGAGACCGCGTTGTTCAGTCCCGGGATCCGCGCCAGCACATCGCGAACCCGGTCCTCGCCACCGTCGTTGATGGTGAGGACCAGGAAGATCGCCGACTTGGTCTTGCGGGTCAGGATCGTCTGCGGCACGGGCACGCCCATCACCATATCCGACCGCGACCGGCGGTGGTGCGCCGGATCGTGACTCAAAGCTGAGGTGAGGCAATCCTTTTCACAGCGGTGTGTGCGGTGGCGCCGCGGTCTGCCGATCAGCTGCGCGCGACCGCGCGTCCGGCCGCGCGACCGGAGAAGATACAGCCGCCGAGGAACGTTCCCTCGAGCGCGTTGTACCCGTGCACGCCGCCGCCGCCGAAGCCCGCGACCTCGCCGGCGGCGAACAGGCCGTCGAAGGCGCTGCCGTCGGGACGCAGGACCTGCGAGTCGAGGTTGGTCTCGAGGCCGCCGAGCGTCTTGCGCGTGAGGATGTTGAGCCGCACCGCGATCAGCGGGCCGTGTGCCGGATCGAGGATGCGATGCGGCTTGGCCACGCGAATGAGCTTGTCGCCCACGAACTGTCGTGCGTTGTTGATCGCCATCAGCTGGGCGTCCTTGGAGAACTTGTTGTCCACCTCGGCATCGCGGGCGGAGATGGTGCGCTCGACGGCGGCCAGGTCGAGTTCGGGTCCGCGCGCGATCTTGTTCATCCCGGCGACCAGTTCAGGCAGGTTGTCCGCCACGACGAAGTCGACGCCGTTGCGCAGGAACGCCTCGACGGGCCCGGGCGCACCCTTCGCGAGGCGGCTCTTCGCCATGAACTTCACGTCCTTGGCGGTGATGTCGGGGTTCTGCTCCGAACCCGACAGCATGAACTCCTTCTCGACGATGGTCTGGGTGAGGACGAACCAGGAGTAGTCGTATCCCGTCGACAGGATCGCCTTCATCGTCGAATTCGTGTCGAAACCGGGGAAGTTCGGCGGGGCGAGCCGGTTGCCGAGCGCGTCGAGCCACAGCGACGAGGGCCCGGGGATGATGCGGATGGCGTGGTTCGGCCAGATCGGATCCCAGTTGTGGATGCCCTCGGTGTAGTTCCACATGCGGTCGCGGTTGACGATGCTGGCCCCGGCGTCCTCGCTGATGGCGAGCATGCGTCCGTCGACGTGGGCGGGAACGCCGGCGATCATCGTCTTCGGGGCCGGGCCCAGACGCTCGACGGGCCAGTTCTCGCGGATGAGCTCGTGGTTGTGGCCGATGCCGCCCGAGGTGACGATGACCGCGCCCGCGCGAATCTCGAAGTCGCCGGTCACATCCCGGTTCGAGGCCGCGCCGCGCGGCAGGTCGGTCGGTGCCAGCGTGGCGCCCCGGACGCCTACCGCGACGCCGTTCTCGACGACGAGTTCGTCGACCCGGTGACGGAACCGGAACTCCACCAGGCCGCGCTTCTCGGCCTCGAGGACGGGCTCGGCGAAGATCCGCACCACCTCCGGACCGGTGCCCCACGTGAGGTGGAACCGTGGCACGGAATTGCCGTGGCCGTCGGCGAAACCGCCGCCGCGCTCAGCCCACCCGACGATCGGGGTGATGCGCAGGCCGAGGTCGTGCAGGTACTGGCGCTTCTCGGTCGCCGCGAACTCCACGTAGGCGCGAGCCCACTGACGCGGCCAGTAGTCCTCGTCGTCGCGGTCGAAACCGGCCGAGCCCATCCAGTCCTGCAGGGCCAGTTCGGCCGAGTCGGTGATGCCGAGCCGGCGCTGCTCGGGGGTGTCGACCATGAACAGGCCGCCCAGCGACCAGAAGGCCTGTCCGCCAAGGTTGTTCCGGTTCTCCTGGTCGACGACGACCACCCGGCGGCCGGCCTTGGTGAGTTCGTACGTCGCGACCAGTCCGGCCAGACCCGCCCCGACGACCACCGCATCGGCAACCTGCTTCGTCACGACATCTCCTCGGCGCACTCGTCCCCGGCCCGGGTGTGAACCCGGACACTTCAGTCCGAGACGAGATTAGCCCCGCATCACAGGGCGATGTCGGAGTACCGGTGGAACCACGGCGCGGCCTGTTCCAGCGACGCCGCGAGGGCCAGCAGCTCGCCGTCCGCGCCGAGCCGGCCGACGAACTGCACGCCCAGGGGAAGGCCGTCGGCGGTCCAGTGGAGCGGCACGCTGACGGCCGGGCGGCCGGTGAGGTTGGCCAGCTGGGTGTAGGGCACCCAGCCGAGGTTCTCCGCGATGAGCTGTTCGACGAGGCCCAGCCGCGACATGACCGACCCGATCCGCGCCTTCGCGGCGAGGCGGGCGGCGTGCTGCAGCAGCGGCGGCGTGGTCATCGCCCCGATCCGCGGGGGCGGCGTCGCCAGCGTCGGCGTCATCAGCAGGTCGTATGTGCGGTGGAACCGTTCGAGGGCCAGCACGTGATCGTTGACGTCGTCGAGCGCGCGGAACAGCGGGACCACGCCGGACGCCCGGCCGATCTCGGCGACGGCGAGGGTGTCTGCCTCGAAGTCGGCGTCCGACGCGCCGGTCCGGCGTCGCGCCTCGTCGACCTGTGCGGCCGCCTTGGCGAACCAGATCTCGAGGAAGTCCCGTGCGAGTTCGGCGTCGTCGTGCGGCGGGTCCACCTCCTCGACGTGGTGGCCGAGTTCGGTGAGCACGTTCGCGGCACGCTGCACCGCCGCGACCGCCTCGGGGTGCGGTGCCGGGTTGATCGCCGACCGCGTGGTGAACCCGATGCGCAGCCGATGGGGCGGGGTGGCGATCCGCGCGGTGAACGTCTCGGTGTGCGGCGGGGTCGGATAGGTGGCGGCGGGGGTCGGGCCGATGATCGCGTCGTAGAGCGCGGCGGCGTCGCGCACGGTCCGGGTCACGACCCCCTCGACGCCCATCCCGAACAGCGGCTCGCCGACGTGCGGACCGAACGGCATCAGCCCGCGAGACGCCTTCAGGCCCACCAGGCCGGTACAGGCCGCCGGGATGCGGATGGAGCCCCCGCCGTCGTTCGCGCCCGCGGCCGGGACGATTCCCGCCGCGACCGCCGCCGCGCTGCCGCCGGAGGAACCGCCCGGGGTGACGTCGGTGTTCCACGGGTTGCGGGTCGGTCCCCACAGCTCGGATTCGGTGATCGCCTTCGCCCCGAACTCCGGGGTCGCGGTCTTGCCGAAGACGACCAGCCCGGCGTCGAGGAACCTCTCCACCACCGCCGCGTGGGAGGGGGCGATGAGACGCCGGTAGGAGCGGCTGCCCCGCGTCGTCGGATATCCGCGGAAGTCCTGCGCGAGGTCTTTGATGAGGAACGGCACGCCGGCGAGCGGCCCGCGGAGCTCGCCCGCCACCCGGCGGTCGGCCTCGCCGTCCATGCTGATCACGATCGCGTTGAGCGTCGGGTTGACCGCCGTCGCCCGCTCCCGCGCGACCTCGAGGAGCTCGGCCGCGGTCACCTCGCCGGAGCGGACGAGGCCGGCCAGTGCGGTGGCGTCGTGCTCGAGATATTCGCCGATGTCCACGCCACGACCTTAGTGAGCGGGACGAGGTCGCGGCCACGGATCGCCGGCGAGGCCAGACGCCGGAAGCCCCGCGAGGCCGACGGGCACGGTCGTCGGGCGTGCGCGGCGCCGGTGAGCATCACGGAGGTCAACCGATCGCGTAACGGGGCGATCGCGGGACGGCCGGATCGTCCGTCCGACGCGTGCCACGGGGTGTCGCCTATGCCGCGAATGGGCTGTTCACGGGCGGACGCGTGTGAGATGTGTCACCGTCGCCCCGGGTCACGGGAGTCGTTCCAGCCTTTGCCGCGACGTTATCGTGCCGTTACACTTCACGACGACGGGTACCTCCCGCGTGGGGGACCAATACAATCCCCCTACGTACCGCCTCCTGTCGTACAGCTGCAGCGGTAGAGCTGATCGTGCTCTGTGCGCAGGACGAAGTACCCGGTTTCAGGCAAGACCCATACAGCGGCCGCCCACAGGCCGTGAGGATCCACAAAGGAAAACAGACGAATGCTGACTCGCGCCCGTAAGCGCCTCGTCGCCGGACTCGCCGCTCTCGTGGCCGTGTCAGGCGCCACGTTGGTCGCCGCTCCGCCGGAGGCCTCTGCTGCCAACGGTTGCACTGTCGAGTACGTCCGCTCGAACGCCATGAACCGCTCGGTGCCGGTGTGCATCGTGAAGGCCGGCGGCAGCGGACCCAAGCCGACGCTCTACCTCCTCGACGGTCTTCGCGCGCCGAACAACAACAGCGGCTGGCTGATCAACACCGACGTCGCCCGCTGGATGAACGGCAAGGGCGCCAACGTCGCGATCCCGTTCGGCGGCGGCGGCAGCTTCTACACCGACTGGCAGTCCCCGGACCCGGCCCTCGGCGTCAACAAGTGGGAGACCTTCCTCACCCGCGAGCTGCCGCGCCACATGGCCGCTCGTCACGGCAGCGACAACCGCCGCAACGGCATCGCCGGCCTGTCGATGTCGGGCACCTCGGCGCTGAACCTCGCGTCGCGTCACCCGGGCTTCTACCAGGCGGTCGCCTCCTACAGCGGCTACCCGACGGTCACCATGCCGGGCTTCACCCAGGGCATCATGGCCTCGGTCGCCGAGATGGGCGGCAACCCGTTCAACATGTGGGGCTTCTACCCCGCCGGCTCGTGGTTCCAGAACGATCCGTTCCTGAGTGCCAACAACCTGGCGAACCACCACGTGTACGTCTCCTCGGGCAGCGGCGTCGGCAGCAAGTACGACTCGTCGGTGAACCCGACCAGCGCCAACTTCGACCCGGTCAAGTTCGCGCAGATGATCCCGCTCGAGGTCGCCGCGTCGACCAGCAGTCAGCTCTACATCGGGCGCCTCGCGCTCGTCCCGGGCGTCAAGCTGACCACCCGGATCACCCCGGACGGCGCCCACTGGTGGGACTACTGGCAGAACACCTTCAAGGAGTCGTGGAACAAGACCTTCCGCCCGGCCTTCTGGTGAGCCGGGTGAGCGGTCCGATCGCTCCCTGACAGACACGACGGCAAGGGCCGGTGACCTTCGGGTCACCGGCCCTTGTTGCGTCTGCGTCACCGTGAGCGGTCCAGGAGGCGCACCGGCCGTGCAGGAGCGTCCGGGCCTTCGTCGTTCGGCGTGTGCCTGGTGGTCGGTGGCCGTCGAGGACTGACGTGGTCGCGGAGAATTCGTCCAGGGTCGAATCCGCGGGAGGCGTGGGCCGTTCACGCTCGAGCGGGCCGCGCTGGTGGCACCACGCAGCCGTCCCGGGCCGCGACATCACGACCGATCCGGTGCCCGTGAGCACGGAGGCGAGACGGTCGCCGGCCACGCTCTCGTCAGCGGACGTTCCCGCGTCGATGTCTATCTTCCTCGCCGGCACCCGGGGGGTGTCGATCCGCGTGGGCGTCGCCCACGTTCCGGGACCTGATGGCAACGACTTCGGGGAAGAAAAACACCGCGGGCGCATCCGGCTGGTACCGGATGCGCCCGCGGTGTTCGCTTCGGGCCGTCGAGTGACTACTCGGTCGGCGGCTTGCGGAAGCTGCGCGTCGCCGAGTCATCGGCGGGCGGCTCGCCCTGCACCTTCGGGATCTGCTCCGTCGGCCGTTCCCACGGGTTCGCGTTGGAGCCGGCGGGCGGAACATCCTTGGTCAGGCGGGTCGTCCGGGGCTCGAAGGCGGAACGCTCACCGGGCGCGGCCGGCGGGACGTCGGCGCCCTCGGTGACCGCGTCGTCGTCACGGCGACCGCGGTAGAACAGCAGCGCGGCGATGATCAGCAGGATCGCGCCGACGATGCCCAGGATGAGCGGGGTCCAGAATCCGCCGACCTTCAGCAGGTTCAGGTAGTGGCTCGCCTTGTCCGCCTGGTTCTGAACCGTCTCGTCGGTCCACTTGAAGGTGCCCTTCAGGGCGTCCATGCGGAAGTCGCGGACCGGCGCCGGAGCGCTCTCGCTCTGGTCGGGCGACTTGAAGTACTGGTGCTGATCCTCCCGGCCGTCGACGATGGTGCCGGTGACCGGCTCGACGTAGACGTGGCGGGTCGCCGATGCGTAACGGTGCATCGTGATCGGATCTTCCGGCTTGATACCGCGGCCGGTGATGCCCCACCACTTGGCGGGCATCGTCAGCATGGTGCCGAGGGGAGCCTCACCCTGCGGGTTGGGCAGCGTCGAGAGATCGGTCTCCGGGACCTCGCACGCGAAGTGGTAGGTCTTGACGCCGTCGATGGTCTCCTCGCCCTGGAACTTCGCCGCGCAGTCCTGGCGGGTGTTCAGGTCGTAGTACGCGTAGTCGCGCTTCTGCACGTCGAAGCCGAACTTGTACTGGAAGCCGTTGCGGTTGTCGATCGGAACCGACACGTCGTTGACGTTGCCGCCCTCGGGCACGGCCTCGAGCTGCAGCGAGCTCACGGCGCCGTTGGGGACGGAGGTCTTGCGGTTCACCGAGACACGGTCGATCGTCGCGGTGAGCAGGCCGTCCTCGCAGGTGCGGGTCTCGCCGGCGGCGGCGAACGGCGGCACGATCTCCTGGCCCTCGGCGTCACGGAGACGGTCGATGCGCACCGTCTGAGCCGACTGGACGGTTGCCTGCCGGCTGTCGGAGGGCTCGACGATGACCGAGCGTCGCTGCTGGGTCAGATGGGCCTCGAGCGTGCGGGCCCGATCCTCCGACACCGAGCAGCGGTCGAAGATGACCGCCGGGAAGCGGTCGCCGGCCTCTCCGTCGGCCGAGACCGTGGTGGCGTCCGAGGTGATGTCCAGGTCGAGGGGCACCACCTTCAGGTCCGGCACCAGCCAGAGGGGTATGGCAATGGCGGCCGCGATACACGCGGTGCCGAAGAATGCCAGCAGTGCCGGCACGAAACGTCTCATGTGTGACTCCTGTGAATCAGCAGCTAATCGCTCCCACCCTAGCTGGCATCGCCCGCGGTGTACTGGTCAGTAGGCGCGACATGCCGAATTCGGGCATGCATCATCGGTTGAGCTGGGCCTTCTCGCTTCGTCGGTCGCGCTCGGCCTCCTTCATGATGCCCGCCATGTACGCGTAGATCTCCCTGTCCGACATCGCCTTCCAGCGCGGGGCGAGGAGCTTCATGTACTTCTCGACATAGAGGAGCTGCTTGCCGACGAGAACCAGCTCGCGGGGGAGCCGGGCGTCGTGCGCCCTGGCGACGGCGGCGAGCTGCCGCCCGAGGTCGGTGTAGGACATCGACCCGAGGTCCGTGGAGGCCAGGGGGTTGGTGACCTTCTTGATGTCCTCGGCGCCCTTGGCCGTCGACCCGGGCTTGCGCACGGCGCCGAGCAGGAAGATGGCCCGTCCCGCGGCTTCGTAGTCGCCGCGCACGAGCAGGTCGACGACGAGCTGGCGCAGGATGCGGCGGGTGCGCGGGGTGAACCGGCCGACGATGCCGAAATCGAGCAGGACCAACTTGCCCTCGTCGTCGACGAGGACGTTCCCGGCGTGCAGATCACCGTGGAAGAGGCCGCCGTGGAAGGCGGAGTCGAGCAACGACAGCAGCAGGTTGCGACAGAGGGCGACGCCGTCGTGGCCCGCCTTGCGGACGGCCCGCGCGTCGTCGATGCGGATCGCGCGGATGCGTTCCATGGTGAGCACCCGCTGCGTGGTGAGTTCGTCGTAGACCTGCGGGACGCGGACACGATCCCCGAACGGTCCGGGCTGCAGGCACTCGAACCATTCGCGCATCGTGTCGGCCTCGATCCGGAAGTCGAGTTCCGCGTCGAGACCCGCGGCGAAGTCCTCGACCACGTGCCGGGCGCTGAGCATCCGGCCGTACTCGCTCAGTTCGACGAGGCCGGCGAGACGCTCGAGGATCGCCACGTCGGGCGACAACCGGTCGGCGATGCCGGGGCGCTGGATCTTGACCACGACCTCCTCGCCGCTGTGCAGGGTCGCGGTGTGCACCTGGGCGATGGAGGCCGATGCGATGGGTTCGGGGTCGAACTCGGCGAAGACCTCCTCGGGAGTGCGCCCGAGCTCGCGGGTGAACTGCTCCCGGATGAGCTCCGGGTCGGCGGGCTTCACCCGGTCGAGCAGCGTCTCGAATTCCGAGGACAGCGTCTCGGAGAAGACGCCGGGGCTCGACGCGATGAGCTGGCCGAGTTTCACGTAGGTGGGCCCGAGGCGTTCGAAGGTGTCGCGGATCTCGTGCGCGGCGCGTGCGGCACTCGGCGCGCGTCCGCGGAGGGCGTCGCCTGCTGTGTGGAGGACGAACCGGCCGAGACCCGCGGCAGCGTGCGCCGTGGTCGTCCCGAATCGCGTGAGTTCGGCGATCGGCGACACCGGGTGCAGCTGCGCGCGCCGACCGTCGTCGACGGAGCTGTTGATCGTCACCGTCGGTCATTGTAACGATCGACGTGCAGCGGTCCAGGGTCCCGCTGCGTGCGATGTGACACCCGGTGCCGGATGGCGGTGCGCCGGGGTCGACGGCAGACTGGGGCGTCGGGGCGGATGCGCGGATGCGTGGCCGCCCCCCCATATCCGTCCCCCCGGAGAACATGCCCCGAAGGAGCCGCAATGCCCACGACGGTCAGCGCCTACATGGCGACCGCAGCCGATCGGCCGCTCGAACCGGCGACCATCGAACGCCGGGACCTGGGTCCCCACGACGTCCTCATCGACATCGCCTACGCCGGGATCTGTCACTCGGACATCCACACCGTCCGCAACGAGTGGGGCCGCACGAACTTCCCGGTCGTTCCCGGACACGAGATCGCCGGAACGGTGTCGGCGGTGGGTGAGCAGGTGACCCGGTACGAGGTCGGCGACCGCGTCGGCGTCGGCTGCTTCGTCGACTCGTGCCGCGAGTGCGAATACTGCCTGGCCGGCGAGGAGCAGTACTGCGTGCAGGGGAACACCGGCACCTACAACTCCGTCGGCCGCGACGGGAAGCCCACCCACGGCGGCTACTCCACGGCCATCGTCGTCGACGAGAACTACGTGTGCCGCATCCCGGAGGGCCTGCCCCTCGACGTGGCGGCGCCGTTGCTGTGCGCCGGCATCACCCTCTACTCGCCGTTGCGCAACTGGAATGCCGGTCCCGGCAAGAAGGTCGCCATCATCGGTCTCGGCGGCCTCGGACATGTCGGGGTGAAGATCGCGCACGCCCTCGGCGCCGAGGTGACCGTGCTGTCGCAGTCGCTGAAGAAGATGGAGGACGGGCTGCGGCTCGGCGCCGACCACTATTACGCGACGAGCGACCCGCAGACGTTCCGCGATCTGCGTGAGCACTTCGACCTCATCCTGAACACGGTGTCGGCCAACCTCGACATGGGCAAGTACCTCAACCTGCTGAAGGTCGACGGCACCCTCGTCGAACTCGGCCTGCCCGAACACCCGATCGAGGTGCCGGGCGGCCCGCTGGTCTTCAAGCGCCGCAGCTTCGCCGGATCGCTGATCGGCGGTATCCGACAGACACAGGAGATGCTCGACTTCTGCGCCGAGCACGGCATCGGCGCCGAGATCGAGGTGATCTCGGCCGATCAGATCAACGAGGCCTACGAGCGTGTGGTCGCCTCGGACGTGCGGTACCGCTTCGTGATCGACACGTCGACGCTCTGAGGCCACAGGTCCCGCCGCTTCTCGTTGCGCGACATCATGCCGGGGCCCTCAGACCATCATCATGATGATCCCGACCAACATATGAAACGGACCAACTCGCGGTGACGCCAGTAGCACCGCAGGTGTGTGAAGTACCCCAGGTTTAGTTCCGCTTTCTATAGGAGGATGGAGCTATGCCACGTCGATATCCGCCGGAGTTCCGGCAGAGGTGTGTGCGTGTTGGAGACGGCGTTGGAAGCTGACGCCGAGCTCTTGGAGTTCGAGGTGATCCGCCAGGTCGCCGGCAAGCACAAAATCGTTGAGGAAACCCTGCGGCGGTGGCGCCGCAAAGCGCAGATCGACGCTGGAGAGCGGCGCGGTACCACCAGCGACGAGCACGCCGGGATCCGGCGGCTGAAAAAGCGTGTCGCCGAGTTGGAGCAGACCAACGAGCTTTTGAAGTCGGCGAGTGCGTTTTCTGCTGCGGAATTCGACCGGCCCACGACGAGATGATCGCGTTCATCGACGCCCACCGCGATCAGTTCGGGGTCGAGTTCATCTGCCGCACACTCCGTGCAGCAGGTGTGGGATTTCTGACCTCCCGGGGCTATCGGGCCGCCAACGCGCGGGCCGTCTCGGCTCGAGCGGTGCGAGACGCGCAGTTGGTGGAGGTCATCGCCACCATCCACGCGCAGATCTACTGGGTCTACGGAGTCAACAAGATGCACGCCGCACTGCGTCGGGCCGGCCGCGACATCGGCCGCGAGCAAACCCGCCGACTGATGCGGTGCGCCGGCGTGGGCGGCGTGCAACGCGGCGCGAAAGTCTTCACCACCTGTCCAGACCCGACCGCTACCAAGCCGGTCGACCTGGTCATACGCCGTTTCGGTGCCGATCGCGCCAAGCCGTTGTGGGTCGTCGACATCACCTACGTATGCACCTGGCAGGGCTTTGCTTGTACCGCCTTTGTCGCCGATGCTAGTACCCGGATGATCGTCGGCTGGCATGTCGCAGCCACGATGCGCATCGAGGACCTACCGCTGCAGGCATTCAATCATGCTGTGTGGCAGCGCAATACCGATCTATCCGGGTTGACTCATCATTCCGGCCACGGATCGCAGGGTGAATTCAACTGGTCGTCGCAACACCTCTATCAGGAGGTGTTCGATGGTTCGTCGTCAGCAGGCCGCGGACAGGGCGGTTCGTCCGAAGCTCCGCTCGCCGGGGCATCCGAAGTTTCAGAAACCCGTCGAGGCGGCGTTCTGGGGCGAGATCGCGAAAGGGCTGCTCGCGGAGGAAGCCGCGGGGGTTGTCGGCGTGGCGCCCGCGGTCGGCGCAAGATGGTTCCGACACGCTGGCGGCATGGCGCCATTCGACATCGCCCAGCAGCCATCGGGCCGCTACCTCTCGTTCGCTGAGCGCGAGGAGATCGCGATTCTCAAGGAGAAGGGCAAGGGCGTTCGCGAGATCGCTCGCGCCATGGGCCGCGATGCCGGGACGATCTCTCGTGAGCTGCGGCGGAACGCGGCCACGCGGGGCGGGAAGCCGGAGTATCGGGCGTCGGTCGCGCAGTGGAAAGCAGACATGACCGCGAGGCGACCCAAGGTCGCGAAACTCGTCGCGAACCCGCGGCTGCGCGCGTATGTCGAGGAGCGCCTGTCGGGGAAGATCACAAGCCCCGATGGCACGATCGTCACCGGTCCCCAGCCGCCGCGGTTCACCGGGAGAGGCAAGCCGCATCGGAAGGACGGGGCCTGGTCCTGGGCTTGGAGTCCGGAGCAGATCTCACACCGGTTGAAGATCGACTTCCCGGATGATGAGTCCATGCGCATCAGCCCAGAGGCGATCTACCAGTTGCTCTACATCGAGGGCCGCGGCGCGCTCAAGCGCGAACTCGTCTGGAACCTCCGCACGGGCAGGGCGCTACGCGTCCCCCGAGAGCGGTCGCGGCGCAAGGCCTGGGCGCATGTCACGCCGGAGACGCTGATCAGCGAGCGACCGGCGGAAGCCGACGGTCGCGCCGTCCCCGGGCACTGGGAAGGCGATCTGCTGATCGGGTTGGAGCGCTCGGCGGTCGGCACGGTCGTCGAGCGCAAGACCCGTTACACGCTGCTCGTCCATCTCCCGCGGGAAGAGGGCTATCGGCACAAGGAGACGCCGAAGAACGGGCCGGCGTTGGCCGGCTATGGCGCGATCACGATGAAGAATGCTCTCGCCAACACGATGTCGGCGCTGCCGGCGCAGCTGGCGCGCTCGTTGACCTGGGACCGCGGCAAGGAGATGTCCGCTCACGCGCAGTTCCGCGTCGAAACCGGCATCCCGGTGTTCTTCGCCGATCCGCAGTCGCCCTGGCAGCGCGGCACGAACGAGAACACCAACGGGCTGCTGCGTCAGTACTTCCCGAAGGGCACCGACCTGTCCCGCTGGAGCGCCGAAGACATCGAAGCCGTCGCATTCGCGCTGAACACGCGCCCTCGGAAGTCGCTCGGATGGATGACTCCCGCTGAGGCCTTCAACGAGCAGCTATTGTTGCTCCAACAAGCCGGTGTTGCATCGACTGGTTGAGCCCGGTCAATTCCGATCCCGCAGATTTGTGTCGGCGCTCGACCGGCACGGCCTGGTCGGGTCGATGGGGGCGGGTCGGAGCCGCGGGTGACAACGCCGCGATGGAATCATTCTTCGCTGTGCTGCAGCGCAACGTCCTCGACCGGCAACGCTGGACCACCCGTGAGCGGCTGCGGATCGCGATCGTCACCTGGATCGAACGCACGTATCACTGTCGGCGCCGGCAAGCCCGCCTCGGCCAGTTGACCCCGATCGAATACGAGACCATCATCAACACAGCCGCCTCCGCGGCATGACACCGAAACTGTCACCTGATGGTGCAGCAGTCCCGGGTTACACCACTACTTGGGGCTTGACCTATAAGGGCTCTTCGAGCTTGCACGGGCAATGTCTGGTCAGGGGTTGTCGGCCGGGACGTCGGCGATGCGACCCGGTCGGTGGTCGAGGTCGCCGCCGGTTCCGGCGTGTCGTGGACGACCGCACGCGCCGCGTTCATCGAGCACCCCCGACCTGGTGCTGGGCACCCTGCAACCGGTAGAGGTCCTCGGGGTCGACGAAACTCGCCGCGGCAACCCCCGCTGAGTCCGTGGCAGCGGCGGACGGCGCTGGGTACGCACGGATCATCCAAGGACTGGTGCTCGTTGTCGGACATGGTTGCCGAGTACCCAGCGCGTCGGCGCCCTACACAGGTGGCCGTCCTCGGCACTCGGCAACCCGATCCGGAGCCGGGGAGAAGTCGGGTGTTTGGGGTGCCGGTAACCGGGGAAACCGGACGTGACCGTCCCCGACACCCGATGGGTGGTGTGTGAGAGTCCATGTCACAGGAACAACCGTCCGGATCGACGCCGATCGAGCCCGCGGAGACCGGCTCGTCGGTCTCGTCTCCCGACGACGCGCGGCGCACGGTCGACGAGCTGGAGGAAGAGCTCGTGGACGAACCCTCCGAGCGCGACAGAGAAGCGGAACCGGCCGCGACCGAGGACGACAAGAGTGACCTGGCGACCCCGGCCGTCGGTGAACCCGAGCCACCGGACTGATGCGTGACCCGACCGCCGTGCCGGAACGGGAGCGAACCCGTGAACGCGAAGGGGGAACGACGATCGCAGGACTGCGCATCGTGGCCGAACACGGCCTGCCCGAGGATCTCATCGGCCGAGCCGAGGACCGGATCCGGCAGATCGCCGACGCTTACGACCTCGAGTTCCGGGGTGTCACCGTCACCCGTGAGGTGACCCTGCAGGCGACGCCGCGGGGTGACCTCGAGACCGTCTGGGGCGCTGCTGATGCCGGCGACGAGGTCATCGTGTTCGTCACCGAGATGCCGCGTCTGTACGCGTCGGGTCCGGAGGCGCCGCTCCTCGGCAAGCGGTCGCGCAACAGCGTGGTGATGGCAGAGCTCGACACCGGCGGCAGCGCGGCCGTGGTGTCGCTGCCCGCCTTCGGCGCGTTGCCGAGGCGTCGCTTCCTGTCGGCCCTCGAGGCCGTCATCGAATCCCTGAAGGGCGGTACGCCAGACCCCTTCACCGGCCGCCGGGGTCTGGCCGTCGTCCACGAGGACGAGACCGATCACGTTCTGGCCGTGGGGTTTCGCAACCGGCTGCGCCTGACGGTCGGGATGGTGCGGGGCAACCGGCCGTGGCGCCTGATACCCACCTTGACGGGCATGACGGCCGCGGCCGCCGCCGCGGCCTCGTTCGGTGTCTTCTTCTCGACGATCTGGTCGATGGCCAACGCCCTGAGCAGCTGGCGCCTCGCCGCGATCTCCGTGCTCGCCCTTGTCCTCGCGTCGGTCTGGCTGATCGTGAACAACCGGCTGTGGGAACGGACTTCGGTGACGTCGACGCCGCGGGCGCGGCTCTACAACACGGCGACGGTCTGCACTGTCGCATTCAGTTGGATCGTTCTGTACGCATTCCTGTTCGGCGCGACCCTGGTCGCCGCGATGATCGTCATCGACGAGTCGTTCCTGAGCTCGCAGTTGGGATTTCCCGCGGAGTTCCGCAGTTATGTCCACCTCGCCTGGCTGGCGACGTCGATGGGTGTCTTCGCGGGCGCGCTGGGCTCCAGCGTGGACAGCCACGACGACGTGCTGCGCGCCACCTATGGTTACCGCGAGCGGTTGCGCCGCCAGAAGTCCGAGGGACCCGAGAACTCGGGATGACCAGGTCCACCCGGTGAGGACGTCAGCCGGCCTTGCGCTCGGCGAGCATCGCGAGGCGCCGTAGGCACTCGTTCAGCCGCGGCGACATCGCGGTCTGCTGGATCACCGGGGGAATCCACTTCAGCGGGGCGGTCTCAACGAACTCCTCCATGCCGATGAGCGAGCCGTCGCCGTCCTTCTCGATCGTCATGCGAATCCGGGCCCGGCCGAAAGGCCATGCGGCGGCGGACAGTTCGAGCAGTCCGGCCTTCGATTCGATGGACTCGGTCTCGTCGTTCAGCAGGGCGGGCCACAGACCGACCGAGTGGTGGATCCGGGCGCCGGCCTGGGGCCAGTGATCGTCGACGTCGCGGATGCGGGAGGCTCCCACGACCCAGGAGGGGTAGAGCCATCCGTTCGAGAGGATCGACCACACCTGGGCCGGGGTCGCTGACGTGTGTCGTTCGACGCGGTTCATCGTCGTGCTCCGTTCGATTGTGGGGTATCGGGTCGCGGGGGCTTGGTGAGGAGCGCGGTCACACGTCTGCTCAACGCCCGCCGGGGTAGTCCGCGCAGTCCGTCGTGTGCGAGTGCCGCACGTGCGGCGTTGTTCCCGCACGCGCCGTGGACGCCGCCGCCCGGGTGGGCGCTCGAGCCCGCGAGATAGAGGCGTCCGATCGGGGTGATCGCACCGCCCAGGCCGGGCGTCGGGCGAAAGACCAACTGCTGGAACAACTGCGAGGTCCCTCCGTTCACGGCGCCGCCGACGAGGTTGGCGTCGGCCGCCTGGAGGTCGCGCGGCGTCTGCACGTGACGCTCGACGATCAGGTCCGACACGCCCGGGGCATGGGCCTCGAGGACCGCGTCCATCCGTGCCGCCAGGTATCGGGCGGCCTCGTCGTCGGTGACACCCCGCGGCAGGTGACTGTACGACCACGCGCTCTCGGTGCCGGCCGGCGACCTGGTGGGATCGGCGGCCGTCATCTGTCCGAACAGCAGGAACGGCTGTTCGGGGATGTTGCCGGTCTCGATGTCGGTGGTCGAGGAGGCGATGGTGTGGGAGTCGGCGCCGAGGTGAACCGTGCCCGCGCCACTCAGGTTCTCGCTGCGCCACGGGATCGCGCCGCCGATCGCGTAGTTGATCTTCACCACCGGGGTGTCCCAGGTGAAGGTCTCCAGATCGGCGAGGACACGGGCGGGCACGTCGTCGGCCGACAGGAGTCGAGTGTACAGATCGGGCGCGGAGACGTCGGCGAGCACGGCCCGTCGGGCGGGCCACAGGCGGCCCCCGCCGTCGACGACGCCGACCGCCCGGCCGCCCCGTGTCTCGATCCGCGTGACCGGGGTGTCGCAGTGCACCAGCACGCCGGCCTTCTCGGCCCTGCGCCGGAGCGCCTGTGCCAACTGCCCGGCTCCTCCCACGGGAACCGGGTAACCGGTGTCCTGGCCCAGCATCGTGAGCAGGTAACCCATCACCCCGCTGCCGGGGGCGTCGAGGGGGATGTCGGCGTGCAGGGCGTTGCCGAGGATGAGCAGGCGTGCCTTCTCGCCGTGGAACAGTTCGCGGACCATCTGGTTCGCCGGCAACAGCAGGAACCGGGCCAGGCGCAGCGCATCGGCGGTGCCCG
This sequence comes from Gordonia paraffinivorans, assembly GCF_900683595.1. NCBI lineage: Bacteria > Bacillati > Actinomycetota > Actinomycetes > Mycobacteriales > Gordoniaceae > Gordonia > Gordonia paraffinivorans. The sequence goes on from NZ_CAACYD010000007.1 coordinate 92,892, forward strand.
ACGACCGCAGTGCGCGCAGCAGCGCGCGGACCGGTGGAAACGGGCCGAAGAGCGAGTTCAGGAGGATCGGCCGGACGGTGGTCTGCCACTGGGCGACGAGGTCGAGCCACCTCGTGCCGTCGCGGGGGTCGAACCGCGCGAGGTGCGCTGCGGTGTCGGCGGGGTCGGGGTGGACCACCGGGGCGTCGTCGTCGGAGGGGCCGGCCGGGTGTCCGAAGGCGAACGGGGACCGACTCCATGTCAGACTGTGCGACCCCAGGTCGAGATCGGCGAAGACCGGAGAGGCCACCGCGAGGGGGTAGAAGGCGCTGAACAGGTCGGTCACGTATCCCGGTGTCAGTTCGGCGCTCTTGATCGCCCCGCCGACCTGCGGCGCGGCTTCGAGGACGGTCACGTCCCAGCCGGCGTCGGCGAGACGGATGGCCGCGATCAGCCCGTTGTGCCCGGCGCCGACGACGACTGCATCAGACACGTGACCCCCTCGTGGAGACGTTCAACCCCAGGTGGTATCCGATCCGGGCTGGCCCCCAGCGGCGGGAGACGCGTAACCCGACGACCCGGCGTTCCCGGCGCCGGCTGGTGCGATGCGGACACGATCGGGGCCGGCTGGACCGATCACCCATTCCGGCCGGCCTGAACCGTCCTGGGTCGGATGGAGACCTGGTTTAGGCCACCTCCGCTTCGGAGGCGACGGTCTCACGGTAGCGCGTCTCGTACTCGACCGGCGGGCAGTAGCCGATTGCCGAGTGCAACCGTTCGGTGTTGTACCAATGCACCCATGCGGCGGTTTCGCGTTCGACCTCGGCTCGTCCGGTCCAGGATCGCTGGCGGTCGATGAGTTCGCTCTTGTACAACCCGATCGTCGATTCCATCAACGCATTGTCCAGGGCATCGCCAACTGAGCCGATCGAGCCGGCCAGGCCGGAGTCGCGTAGCGCCTCGGTGAAGGCGAACGAGGTGTATTGACTTCCCGCATCGCTGTGATGAATCAAACCTGTTGCAGTAAAGGAGAAGTCGGTCCTTCTTCGGGTGAACAGGGCCTGCTCGAGAGCGCTGGTCACCAGCGGTGTCGTCTTGCTCGTCATCACCCGCCAACCCAGGATCCGTCGCGAGTACACATCGACCAGAAACGCTGTGTAGACGAATCCCGACAGCGTCCAGCAGTAGGTGAAATCCGCCACCCACCACTGGTCCGGACGCGACGGCAGCGACCACTGCCGATCCACTAAATCAGGATGGCGCGGCGCGCGATCATCACGCTGGGTTGTGCTTGTGCGGTGCTTGCCGCGCACGACTCCGGTGATGCCGCAGATCTCCATCAGCCGGCCTACCTGATCGCGGCCCATCACCCGGCCCTCACGGCGCATCGTGTGCCACAGTTTACGAACGCCGTACACGCCGCGATTACGCTGAAACGCCTGGTAGACGGTATGAGCGTCGTACGCCTCGGCCATTTGTGTTGCCGAGACCGGACCCGCGTGTTTGCGGGCGTAGTAGGTGGATGGGGCGATCTGCACGCCGTGCTCGGTCAGCACTCGGCAGATCGGGGCGACCCCAAACCGGCCCTTGTGAGCGTCGATGTAGTCGACGATCACCGCAGTCGGCGGTCGACCTCCGCCGCTGCGAAAAACGCCGACGCGGTCTTCAAAATCTCGTTTGCCCTGCGTAATTCGGCGTTCTCCTTGCGAAGCGCAGCCAGTTCGGCGTCCTGTTCGCTCACCGTCGTCGTTCCCCGTGTGGTGACAATCGGCTTATCCTTCTCGATCCAGTTGCGCAACGTTGCCTGGTTGATGTCGAGCAGCGCGCCTACATGCTCGCGGGCGGCGAGTTTCGCGCCGCCGTGCTCGGCGAGGTGGTCGTGATACATCCTCACAGCCCGCTCGCGGGTCTCTGGATCGAACTTCCTTGGTGCAGCCATACCGGCATTCTCCTGGTGAGATCACGGTCTCCACCAGACCCAGGACGGTTCACCGGCGGTCAAAGCGATGCTGCACAGCGTTTATGACCAGCCCACCGCCACCGCCGTGCACGAGCAGTTCGACCGACTCCTGGAATACACCGAAGGCAGACTCCCCAAGGTTGCTGACCATCTCGGTGACGCTCGAGAGGACCGCCAAGTTTGTTCAGGAGTATGTCGGATGAGTACGAGTGCGAATGGTCTCGAAGCCATGATGAGGCAGCGCGAGAAGCGCACCCGGGTCCGGCCAATGCCGCCGGCGAAGCACCCAGCGCCCAAGCCGGCCGAACCGTCGCCAGCACAGCTAGTGGCCGACCCTGTTGCTCAGAAGACGGAGAACGAGACGCTGAACGAGGGGAGGACTTCCGCGGCGCCGGCGGAACCCGCCGCGACCGCAGGCAACCGCTCCTCGGACCCCGCTCCCGCTGCGGACACATCAGCACCCTCACGGCCGACAGCAAAGCCTGTGGCCCCGAAGGCGAGGAAGAAGGCGACGACGCCAACAGTGGCAGCGCCTCCAGCTACCACTACAAAGGGGCGAACTGTGGGGCCAAGCACGATCTACTTCGATGAAGCCACCGACGACTTTCTCGAGGAAGTGTGCATCGCGGGCCGCCGCAGTAAGCCCAGAATCGACTCCCGGAGTGCCATCGCGAGGTACGCGATGCGCAAGCTGATGGCGGAGATGTCGCCCGAAGAAGTGATCGCCGCGATCCGCGCTGAAGGCGAAGCTGCTGGCCTCAGTCAGGGAAAGCCTGGTCGCCCTCGACACTTCTGACATTGCAACGTTGTACCGCTACAACGTTGTAACGTCAGCCGCTCCATGAACCCATGCATGCAGGGGATAGGGGAGAAGCGGCGGTCCTGTGGTGGTGATTGCGGCACCACCAAGAGCAAGAGAGGAAGTCTTTGCCTTGACATAGACTCAGCGAGTCTGTTGAGGCAAGGAGTGAAGTGAAGGAAGCAGTTCAGCTCTTGTTCTTGATCGGCCTGTGCTTGTTGCCGTCGATCATCGCCCTGCTGAGGAAGGTGCCGAACAAGGGATCGGTCATCGTCATCAACGTACTTCTCGGATGGACCATTATCGGCTGGATCGTGGCACTGGCAATGGCAGTCCGGGACGTGCCGCAGACGCCGCGCCCCACCCATTTCCTAGTGCCGCCTCAGGCTGGACAGTACGGACCGCCGCCTCAGGCTGGACAGTACGGACCGCCGCCTCAGGCTGGACAGTACGGACCGCCGCCTCAGGCTGGACAGTACGGACCGCCGCCTCAGGCTGGACAGTACGGACCGCCGCCTCAGGCTGGACAGTACGGACCGCCGCCTCAGGCTGGACAGTACGGACCGCCGCCTCAGGCTGGACAGTACGGACCGCCGCCTCAGGCTGGACAGTACGGACCGCCGCCCCAGGTCGGACAGTACGGACCGCCGCCCCAGGTCGGACAGTACGGACCGCCGCCTCAGCAGCAAACGTACCGACGTCCGAACCCACTGAAGTACCGAGGCAACTAAGCCCAGAAGGTCTCCGCTACGGCGGAGGCCTTCCTCGTCTGACTCGTCTGCCTTGGGGCATGTAGTCCACGCATGGATCGCACACGACGGCCGCCTAGTGATTCGCACATACATTCGACTACGCGCTATGCTGAGCACTGGATGGGATGCGTGGACGAACGGGAAGCGTTCCGCGCATCCCATCCACATTTCGTAGAGCGAACCGCCGGCGGATCGGCGTGAGGCATCGAGGTCGAGCATGTGGGAGTCGTGGCCCGATCAACGGACCCTACGACTGTTCACCCCGCCACGGCCTGTCGTCGTGGACATGGTGCGGCTCGACCCCAACTGCGGACGCCCGTACTCGGGGGCGTGAGGAACGGATTGGTGACAACTGATCGTTAGCCTCGCGCTTTCACGCTGAATTCGTGTCGTGAATAAAGAATGGTGCCCTGAACTGGGATGATTGAACTTGCGAAGGTATCAATCGGACCAGATCGAGGAGCACCATTCAGGTGAGCAAGTCTACGTCGCCGTACCCCACGCTGTCTGCAGATGGCACCGGAACCGGGGTCGTGTCGCACGCCGGCGCCGCGGTGTTACTCCGGGCTGCGGAGAAAACGGGTCTGACCAGCCGATTATCCGAGGCGTTGGCGCCGTGGCGCAAACCTTTGGCGACTCATGATCCGGGCAAGATCATCTCGGACCTGGCCGTGGCGGTCGCGATCGGTGGCGACTGTTTGGCCGACATCAACCAGTTACGCGCCGACCCGGCGGTGTTCGGTCAGGTCGCCTCTGATCCGACGGTGTCGCGCCTGATCTCGACGTTGGCCGATGATGCGCCGGCGGCGCTGTCGGCGATTGCGACCGCGCGTGCTGCCGCGCGGGCAGCGTGCTGGTCAGCAGCCGGTGCCACTGCTCCCGACCATGACGCCGACGTCGCTGACCCGGTGATCGTCGACCTCGACGCCACTTTGGTGACCGCGCACTCGGAGAAACAGGATGCGGCACCAACCTACAAGCGGGGGTTCGGTTTTCACCCGCTGTGTGCGTTCGTCGATCACGGCAGCGACGGCACCGGCGAACCCCTAGCGATCGAGTTGCGCCCGGGTAATGCTGGTGCCAATACCGCTGCCGATCACATCGCGGTCACCGCCGCCGCACTCGAGCAGCTACCGCACGTGGCGGGCTATCGGGTTGGCAAGTCGGTGCTGGTGCGCACCGACTCGGCCGGCGGCACCCACGAGTTCGTCGACTACCTCACCCGACGACGCCTGGCGTACTCGGTCGGGTTCGGGCTCACCGAAGCGACCGCAACCGCGATCGACCGGATCAGTCCCGAGGCCTGGACCCCGGCCTACGACGCCGAGGGCATCGAGCGCGACGGGGCGTGGGTGGCCGAGTTGACCGGGCTGATCGACCTATCGGGCTGGCCCGAAGGCATGCGAGTGATCGTGCGCAAGGAGCGCCCGCATCCAGGTGCGCAGCTACGCTTCACCGATCGTGATGGGTTGCGGGTGACCGCGTTCGCCACCAACACCGTTCGTGGCCAACTCGCCGATCTGGAACTGCGTCACCGGCGACGCGCACGCTGCGAGGACCGGGTCCGCACGGCGAAAGACTGTGGCCTGACCAATCTTCCGTTGCACGGATTCGATCAGAACCGCATCTGGTGTGCCATCGTGATGCTCGCTTGCGAGCTGATCGCCTGGACCCAGCTGCTGGCCTTCGCTGATCATCCCGCTCGCCGGTGGGAACCCAAACGACTGCGCCACCGCGTGTTCTCGATCGCCGCCAAGATCAGCCGCCACGCCCGCCGAACCCGGTTGAAGCTTGCCGCCCACGCACCACATGTTGGACTGCTGCTCGACGGGATCTCAAGACTCGCAGCACTTCCCGCACCTGCCTGACATCAAGCCAACCTGACCTCTGATCCAGAAAGGACGTTCCACCTCGGGGCCGTGAACCCCGACGCCCACCGACGCGTCGGGCACCTCTCACGGCCTACGCCCGGAGATCCGGTCCTCAGACCACCCACCCGGGCCACCCAACAGACGACCGCCACCTCACGAAAGATCGAGGTTAGTGCCGGGAGGCGCTGACGGGGAGGATGTCATCATGCCCGGCCCCTATCCCAGAGAGTTCCGCGAGGACGTCGTTGCGGTTGCTCGCAGCCGCGAGAGCGGCGTCACCATCAAACAGATCGCCGCCGACTTCGGTATCAGCGAAGCGACGTTGCAGAACTGGCTCCGTCAAGCCGACGTCGAAGACGGTAACCGTCCCGGCCAGACCGCCGCGGACGCCGCCGAGGCGCGGGAGTTGAAGAAGCGGATCCGGTTGCTCGAGCAGGAGAACGAGGTCCTCCGCCGTGCGGCGGCGTATCTGTCGCAGGCGAACCTGCGGCTTGGTGGCTCCCCAAAATGACGTACCCGCTCGTATCTGAGCTCGCCGACGCGGGGATCCCCGTGACGGTGTCGTGCCGGGTTCTCAAGCTCGCCCGCCAGCCCTACTACCGGTGGCGCAACGACCCCGTCCGGGACGCGGACGTGCTCCGCGCATATCGGATCAACGCGCTGCATGATGCGCACCACGAGGACCCGACGTTCGGCTACCGATACCTCGCCGACGAGGCCCGCCGAGCGGGGTGGCGGATGAGCCGGCGGACGGCGTGGAAGCTGTGCTCGCAGGCGGGGATTCTCTCGTCCGCGCAACGCCGGCGACGCGGGAAGGGGAAGAAGGCCGGGCCGCCCGTGTTCGACGACCACGTCCAGCGCGTGTTCCGCGCCGATGCACCGAACCGGCTCTGGCTCACGGACATCACGGAGCACTGGACGAGCGAAGGCAAGCTCTACTGCTGCGCGATCAAGGACGTGTTCTCCAACCCAATCGTCGGGTACTCGATCTCAGATCGGATGACCGCGAAACTCGCCGTAGACGCCGTCCGAAATGCTGTCGCGCGCCGCGGTGAGGTCGCCGGCTGCATCCTGCACGCCGACAGGGGCAGCCAGTTCCGCAGCCGCGCGATGGCCCGCGAGTTGCGCCGCCACGACATGGTCGGATCGATGGGAAGAGTCGGCGCTGCGGGGGACAACGCGGCCATGGAGTCGTTCTGGTCACTGCTGCAAACGAACGTCCTCAACCAGCAGCGGTGGGCGACCCGGCAGGAGCTGCGACTCGCCATCGTCGTTTGGATCGAGCGGAAGTATCACCGCCAGCGCGCCCAGGACACCCTCGGCGGCTTGACGCCCATCGAGTTCGAAGCCAAGCTAGCCGAGCCGCTCACACTCGCGGCCTAAACCGAACCTGTCACCAGTTCGTTCCTCACGCCCGCCGAATGTATCGCAGAGGAAGCTGCGCAGCCCACCGCAGTGCAGTTCCGCCGCAACCACATGCAGAAGCTACGTGACGATCCGATGATGGCCACACTCATGGCGATCGAGATCTTCAACGAAGACACCCAGACCGCCCGCAAGGCAGCACTTGTTCCGGTGCTGGAGACGGCCCGCTCGGTCACGGGCGTGTTCGGCTCACGGTAGTCACGTCTACCCGTGACGAGGGGTGATAAACGCGCGGCCGGTCGTCGCGGGAGGTGTGGGCGTCTGCCGCACGGGTAGTCCGACGGCGTGACGTTCCCCCCGAGATCCCACCATGCCCTGGTACCCGCGAGTGACCGATGAGAGGCTGCGCCGCCTGTGCGGGGGCCGGCCCGCGGTGGTCACCGGGGCCGGGTCGGGCATGGGGAGGGAACTGGCGCACCGACTGTCGGCGGCCGGGGTCCGGGTACTGGTCAGCGACATCGACGACGCGGCGCTCGGTGAGACGGTGACGAGCTCGCCTGGCGGGGGCGCACCGCTCGTCGCGGCCGGACTCGATGTCGCGGACGCCGACGCGGTGGCGGCCTATGTTCACGACGTGGTCGGCCGCGAGGGGCCGCCCGCGCTGGTCCTGAACAACGCCGGGATCACCATGGTCGCGGGCGTGCACGAAGAGGACGATCGACACGCCCGCCGGATCATGGCGGTCAACTTCGGCGGCGTGGTGAACGGGACGACCGCGTTCCTGCCGCACCTCGAGGCCGCGGGAGGCGGGCACATCGTGAACACCTCCAGCGCGTTCGGACTGCTCGGCGCCCCGGCGCAATCGGCCTACTCGGCGTCGAAGTTCGCGGTTCGCGGCTTCTCGGAGTCGGTTCAGAAACAGTTGCGGGACAACGGTTCACCGGTACGCATCCACATCGTGTGTCCGGGCGCGGTGCACACCGCGATAGCGCGGCGCGCCCGGTATGTCGATCCTGCGGTCCGCGACTTCGTGACCCGCGGCTTCGACCATCGGCTGCCCGGCACCCGCCCGAGGGCCGCTGCGGCGGCGATCCTCTCGGGCGTCGTCGCCGGACGCGACCGGATTCTCGTGGGGCCGGACGCCCGCGCCCTCGACATCGGTGTGCGAGTGTTCGCGGGGGCGCTCCAGCGGCCACTCGCCACGATCACCGGACCGGTGTTCCGGCGGATGATCGTGGCGTGACGTCGCTCATCGATCGTGCGACGGCGACGGGGCGGTGGGCAACGGCCGGGTGGCCGGCCCCTCCAGTACCTCGCCGGTGTGGCTGAATCGCGAGCCGTGAAGAGGGCAGTCCCAGGACTGATCGGCGTCGTTCCAACGCAGCACGCCGTAGAGGTGGGTGCACAGGGGTGCGACCGAGCGGGTCTGGCCGGCCACCGTGCACACGCCCTTGGGTGCCACGCCCGAGTGCCCGACACTGCCCTCGCCCTCCGGCGGAGAGGACTCGGTGGGCTTGAGCAGGCTCAGGTAGCCGCCGGCCATGTACGCGGCGACCTGGGCGTTCGCGGATGCCGCCGAGAGGAGCGAGCCCGGCCTCGTCACCTCGGTGGAGCGCCAGGGACGAAGACTCTTCGACCAGGGTGGCTCCTTCCCGAGGATGCGGCCGGTCATCGACAGCGCCGCGGCCACCCCGTTGGTGAGACCCCATTTCGCAAATCCTGTTGCAACCTGGACGCTTTCCATCTTCGGCAGCAACTCGCCGACGTACGGCAGTTCGTCGATGGTCGTGTAGTCCTGCGCCGACCACCGCGCGACCATCCGGGCGGTGGGGAAGTGCTCCTGTGTCCACTCGATCATGTCCAGCGCATGTCGGCGCTCGGACTTCGTGCGCCCCACCTCGTGTCCGAAGCCGCCGACCATCAGCAGCTCCCCGTCGTGGCCGGGCCGGGTGGCGGTCCGCAACGAGACGGACGGGTTGTCCGCGCCCAGGTACATCTGACGGGGGATCTCCTCGTCGACGGTGAACGCCGCCGCGTAGGACCGCTGAGGGTGGACGCGCGCGAAGAAGGCGGCGCGGTCGAGGAACGGGACGCCGGTGGCGAGGACGACCGAGTCCGCCTGCACCTCACCGGCGTCGGTGGTGAGGGTGTGGGGTGTCCCATGGCGCAGCCCCTGCACGCGGACCCCCTCGTACAGGTGCCCGCCGTGGGCCCGGAGATCGTCGGCGAGAGCTCTCAGCACCACCATGGGGTCGATCTGGGCCTGTCCGTCGAGCCGGATCGCGGACCGGACGTCGAACGGCAGCTCCGGGACGTCGACGTGCTCGACCGGGATGCCGAAGTCGCGACAGGCCCGGTATTCCTGCTCCACCTTCTTCGCTCCCGACGAGGTGGCGGCGAAGGTGAGTGCCGCACGCTCGTCGACCTGCAGGCCGCGGTGGGTGAGGTAGTGGCGCAGCCACGCCTGGCCCTCCCTGTTCGCCTGGATGTAGTCCTCGACCGCGCCCTTGCCGTGGCGACTCGCGATGGACGAGAGTCTTGTGCCCTGCAGCAGCGAGAGCTTGCCGGTGGTGTGACCGGTCGCCGCGGCGCCGATGTGGCGGGCCTCGAGGACCGCGACCCGCCGGCCGGCACGGGCGAGCAGGAGGCCGGTGGTCAGTCCGGTGATCCCGGCGCCGACGACGACCTGGTCGTAGGTCTCCACGGTGCCGAACGGCGTCGTCTCGGGGCGGACGTCGGGCAGGCCGCCGAGATCGGTGTCGGTGGCCGGGTCGAACCAGAGGGTCTTCATGTCCGTGGGGGTTGCCCCGGCCGGCGCTTGTCAAACATGTCGGCCGGTCGCGTACCTGCCGGGAACCTGCCGACTGTCGGCGCGTGCGAGCTGCGGGTAAGGTTTTCGACTGGGAATCGAAAACGGTTGCGGAAGGTTGATGACGACGCATCCGACGAGAGGCGGACGACCATGAACATGCCCGGGCACCCCGCGCCGCAGGCCGAGTTCCTGCGCGGCGCCCTCCGCCGTGCCGATCTGGTCGTCGTCGGCGCGGGCGTCGCCGGGCTCACCGCCGCGTTGAGCGCCGCCGAGAGCGGCCTGTCGGTGGTCGTCGTCAACAAGGGCCCGCAGTGGAGCCCCGACCGCGGCGAACAGCCGACCTCCACCTTCTACGCGCAGGGCGGGGTCGCGGTGGTCATGCCCGGGCGGCGGGTGGCCGTCGCCGACGACGCCGATTCGGTCGAACTGCACCTCGAGGACACCCTCGCCGCCGGTGCCGGGCTCACCGACCCCGCCGCCTCGCGTCCGATCCTTGCCGACGGGTGGGCTGCCGTGTCGGCCCTGATCGACTGGGGCGCGGACTTCGACCGCGACGGGTCTGGCGAGCTGCTGCGCACCCGCGAGGGCGGACATTCGGTCCGCCGCATCATCCACGCCGGCGGCGACGCCACCGGGGCGGCCATCCAACGGGCCCTGCACGACGCGGTCGCGCGGTTCACGCGCGGCGGTTCGATCGAGTTCCTCGACGAGGCGATCGTGACCCGCGTCCTGCTCGACGAGGGGCGGGCGACGGGCGTGGAATACCTGTCGGCGGGACGGCGCGGCGTGGTCGCGGCCCCGACGGTGCTCCTCGCGACCGGCGGAGCGGGGCACCTCTATGCCGCGACGACCAACCCGGCCGGCGCCACCGGCGACGGGATCGCGCTGGCCCTGCGCGCCGGCGCGCTCGTCGCCGACCTGGAGTTCATCCAGTTCCACCCGACCATGCTCCACACCCCCGGAGCCCGTGGTCGCCGCACGCTCGTCAGCGAGGCGGTGCGCGGCGAGGGCGGCCGCCTCGTCGACGTCCTCGGTCGCCCGGTCACCGCGGGCGTGCACCCGATGGGCGACCTCGCCCCGCGCGACGTCGTCGCCAACGCGGTGGAGGCCGCGATCGAGGCGAGCGGCCACCCCTGCGTCTACCTGGACACCTCTGCGGTCGCCGACTTCGAACGGCGGTTCCCGACGGTGAGCGCGGGAATCCGCGCCGCGGGCCTCGACCCCGCGGACCACCGGATTCCCGTCGTACCGGGTGCGCACTACCTCTGCGGCGGCGTCGTGACCGACGACGAGGGGCGCACCGCTGTCGATGGTCTGCTCGCGGCCGGCGAGGTGGCCCGCACCGGACTCCACGGGGCCAACCGCCTGGCGTCGAACAGTCTCCTCGAAGGGCTGGTGATGGGGCGTCGCGCCGCCCGGGTCGCCGTGGGACGGCGAGACCTGCCGATCGCAGATCTCGCGTCGCCGGACGGACCGTCGAGCGGGGGCGCGGTCCCGGTCCTCGACCGGGATCTCCTGCAGGACACCATGACACGACGCGTCGCACTGAGACGGTCGGCCGACGGTCTCGCCGAGGCGTCCGCGCTGCTCCGCTCGGCACCGAGGCGGGTCCCGACGACGGTGCGCGAGATCGAGGATGCGGCACTGACCTTGACCGCCGCGGCGGTGGTCGCCGCGGCCGAGGCCAGGACCGAGTCACGGGGCTCGCACGTGCGCATCGACTTCCCGGAGACGTCCGGGGCCGGTTGCTCACATGCATTCCGCCTCGTCGACGGTGAGGTGCGCGCCGCGGTTCTCGCCGCCGCGGTCTGAGGGCCGCGGCCCGGCCCAGGCGGCCCGAGAGCCGGGCTCGAGCGGGCTGTCCGAGCGGGGGGAGTCGGGCGAAGCCGATGCGCCGCCGGGGTCCGGCCACTAGATTTGGCCGGTATGTCGTCATCCCCTGATCCCGACACTCCCCACGACCGCGCGATGACCGGGAACGGCGCGACCCTTCCCGCTGCGGACCGTTCCGCCGACCCCGCGACACCGGGACGCGAGGTCATCGATCTCGGGTACATCACCCTGCACGCCCTCACGTGGGGGCCGGCCGACGGCCCTCTCGCGGTGTGTCTGCACGGCTTTCCGGATTCCGCATGGACCTGGCGATTCCTCGGGCCGGAGCTCGCCGCCGCGGGCCACCGCGTCGTCGCCCCCTTCACGCGGGGCTATGCCCCGTCGGACATCCCGGCCGACAAGGATTTTCACGTCGCGGCGCTCGCGCACGACGCGCGCGAGATCCACCGCGCCCTCGGCGGCGGCCCCGACGCCGTCCTGATCGGACACGACTGGGGAGCGCTCACCGCCAACGCCCTCGCGCATCGGGAGGACAACCCGTACGCGGTGGTGGTCTCGATGGCCGTGCCGCCGATACCCGCGATCCGGCGTGCCGCGACCGACGGCCTCGGCGCCGTAGGACTCCTCGCCCGTCAGGCCGCGATGAGCTGGTACATCGGATTCAACCAGTTGCCCTGGCTGCCCGAGCGGAGCCTGGGGTGGCTCGTCCCGCTGCTGTGGCGACGGTGGCGGTTGCGGCATCGCGGACAGCCGCGTCCCGACTACCGACCCGACATCGATCACGCCCTCTCGGCGATGTCCACGCGCGCCCACCGCAGCGCAGCGCTCGGCTACTACCGCGCGCTGCGCCGGCGTCGCACCGATCCCCGGTATGCGCCCCTGCGCGACGACTGGCTGGGCGAACCGCGTTGCCCCACTCTCTATCTGCACGGAGCCGATGACGGATGCATGCAGTCGAGGCTCACCGATCACGTTCACGACGTGCTGCCGCACGGCAGCGCGGCCGCAGTCATCGCGAACGCCGGACACTTCCTGCACCTCGATCGCCCGGCTGAGGTGAACAAGATCATCGTGACGTTTGTCGCCCGGACGCGCGGGGGTCAGGGGGGTGGCACCGGAACCTACTCCTTCGTAGACTGACGCCCGAGATCTTCACAGCGCCGCGATCGGAGGGGGAACGACGCGACGCGTGCCGGGGCTGCGTGGGAACCGCACGGGAGCTTCAGACACACAGAAGCCAGGGCGGGCCGGCCGGCGCGCGAAGACAGTGGGATCACTGCAGGTACGAAGGGGAGTCCGTATGCACGGCGAAGGCTGTTGGTCGACAGTGGTGTGCCGACCAACCGAACGCGCGGCGCTCGGACTGTCCGGGGATTCCGACTGGCTGCTGCAGTGCCGACTCCCGATCGGGCACCGCGGGAACCACGCCACCGATGCGAGCACGCATCCGCGCCACGATCGCCGTCTCTGGCTCGAGTGGAACGACTTCGACAACCGCGCCCAGTCCCTGATCGAGCGCAACCCCTGCCCGGTCCCGTCTGCGGACGGCGCCGGGGGATGCGTGTACTTCGCAGGTCACGGAGGCGCGCACTTCTTCGCGCCGTCGAACGGGCATGCGCCGTCGGTGATGACCGGCGCCGGCAACCGACGCAGCCCGGCCTCGGCCTCCCCGACTCCCCCGGGCGTCGCCGCGCCGACACCTCCGCCGGCCGATCCCGCAGGCCCGCCGCACCCGCGGGCGGGCTCGCACCGGCTTCCCGACTCCCATCAGCCGGCCCCACCTGATGTTCCGGCCGCCGAGCGACGGCCGAATCCGGCGGGCGACGAACCGCAGTCGACCTATCGGGGCGGGCGCCGATCCACCGGTGCCGAGGCCCCGGTCGCACAGGACCGTCACGGTCGCCGTCACCGTCCCGACGCGACGGGCGCCGAACCGGCCCCGCCGGCGGAGGGGCCCGGCCGGCACGGCGGCGGTCATGCGGCGCCAGAGCCGGCCGAGTCCGTCGTGCCGCCACAGCACGCCGCTCCCGAGCCGCCGGTCGTCGCCTCGCGCGTCGAGGCCCCGGTGGGTTCCGCGCCTGTGGCCTCCGGGGTTCCCGCCCTCGAGAACGCCGGCGAGGCCGCGACGCCGGCCCCGGCGTCGACGGACGGCGTGCTGTTCGATCCCGCCCGTCGAGCGGCCGTCAGCGAGGCCCTCGACGAGGTCGCCGCCGCGCTCGCGAAGCTCGCGGCTGCTCTGCGCGACTAGCTCGACCAGGTCTTCTCCCACCCCGCGTCCGTCCGCGCGGCACCCGCCGGAAGTCGCTCCGTCATGCCCTTCGCGGTCCCGGAGGCATACCCTAGGGGGGTATGGTTGTGCAGTCTCGCCCCTGGTGGTATACCGAAGGGCAGATACCCCTAGGGGGTACCTGAACGGCAGGAGTCGCATGGACCAGCATCAGCACGGCTACATCGGCCGCAAGGACGACTACCTGAAACGGTTGCGTCGGATCGAAGGCCAGGCGCGCGGACTGCAGCGGATGGTCGAGGAGGATTCGTACTGCATCGACATCCTCACCCAGGTGTCGGCGATGACGAAGGCGCTCGAGGCCGTCGGCCTCGGCCTGCTCGAGGAACACCTCGCGCACTGCGTCGTGCACGCCGCACAGGAAAGCGACGAGGCCGGCCGGGAGAAGGTCGAGGAGGCGATGGCGGCCATCGCCCGCCTCGTGAAGTCCTGACGAGCCGACCCGCACCGAACCCGGAGAGAAGGAGACATCATGAGCACCACCAGCAGCTACACCGTCACCGGCATGACCTGCGGCCACTGCGCCGCCTCGGTCCGCGAGGAGATCGAGGAGATCGCCGGTGTGACGAGCGTCGACGTGTCCGTGGAGACCGGTGCCGTCCGCGTCGTCTCCGAGCACGAGATCCCGCGCGAGGAGATCGAGAAGGCGGTCACCGAAGCGGGATATGCGCTGGCGTGACATGCCCGCCTTCGCCAAGGGCCCCTGCTGTACGTGATCGCCCTGGCCGCGATCTTCGTGATCGCCTTCGGCGTCGGCAGGGCGTGGGGCCCCGACCCGCAGCCGGCGACACACGAGTCGCCGACGCACGGTGTCGTCGAGACGACCACCGTCGAGACGGGCGGGTCGGCGCCGCCGCCCGCTCACGATGACGCCCACCACGACGCCGGCCGCCACGGTCAGGGCGGTCACGACCAGGACGGGGGTGAGCACTGATGTCCGCAGGCCCCGAACTGACCTCGGCCGCCGACCTCCGGCTCGTCGACCTCGACATCTCCGGGATGACCTGCGCATCCTGTGCCAACCGCATCGAGCGCAAGCTCAACAAACTCGACGGCGTGACCGCGACGGTGAACTATGCGACCGAACGCGCGCACGTCGAGGCCCCGGCAGGGGTGTCCGCCGAGGAACTGATCGAGGTCGTGCGGGCCGCGGGATACGACGCCGCGCCGGTGCGGACCGAGCCGGAGACGCCGGCCGAAGACGCCTCCGACGGTCCGGACGGTGCCGCCGATCCCGAGCTCGACGCGCTGCGGCAGCGGCTGATCGTGTCGGCGGTGCTCACCGCCCCGGTGATCGTCCTCGCGATGGTCCCGGCCTGGCAGTTCACCTACTGGCAGTGGCTGTCGCTGACGCTCGCCGCGCCGGTCGTCGTCTGGGGCGCCTACCCCTTCCATCGGGCCGCGTGGATCAACCTGCGCCACGGCGCGACGACGATGGACACCCTCGTGTCGGTCGGAACGCTGGCCGCATTCGGGTGGTCGTTGTACGCGCTGTTCCTCGGCACCGCCGGAACACCCGGTCTCACACACGGTTTCGACCTGTTGCCACAACGGACCGACGGCGCCTCGCACATCTACCTCGAGGCCGCGGCGGGCGTGACGACCTTCCTGCTCGCCGGGCGCTACTTCGAGAAGCGCGCGAAGCGTCGAGCCGGTGACGCGCTGCGCGCGCTGATGGGCCTGGGCGCCAAGGACGTCGTGGTCCGGCGCGGCGGTGTGGAGACGCGAATCCCGATCGGGCAGTTGGCCGTCGGGGACGAGTTCGTCGTCCGCCCGGGTGAGAAGATCGCCACCGACGGCGTGGTGGTCGAGGGGTCGTCGGCCGTCGACGCATCGATGGTCTCGGGCGAGTCCGTCCCGGTCGAGGTGACCGTGGGCGACTCCGTCATCGGGGCCACGGTGAACACCAGCGGACTGCTCGTGGTCCGCGCCACCGCTGTCGGCGCGGACACCGCACTCGCCCAGATGGCGCGCATGGTCGCCGCCGCGCAGGAGGGCAAGGCCGACGCGCAGCGTCTCGCCGACCGCATCTCCGCGGTGTTCGTGCCCGCGGTGATCGCGATCGCCGTTGCCACGCTGGGATTCTGGCTCGGGTCGGGATCGTCCGGCGGACTCACCGGAGGCGACGTGACCTTCGCGTTCACCGCCGCCGTCGCGGTGCTGATCATCGCGTGCCCCTGCGCGCTGGGGCTGGCGACGCCGACGGCGCTCATGGTCGGCACCGGGCGCGGTGCGCAACTCGGCATCCTGTTGAAGGGGCCCGAGGTCCTGGAGTCGACCCGTCGCGTGGACACGATCGTGCTCGACAAGACCGGAACCGTCACCACCGGAGAGATGACGTTGTCATCGGTGACGGCGGCGCCCGGGTACGACGAGCAGCAGGTCCTCGCGGCCGCGGCCGCGGTCGAGGCCGGTTCTGAGCACCCGATCGGTGCCGCGATCGTCGCCGGAGCACCGAATCCGTTGCCCGAGAAAGCAACTGATTTCGTCGCCGAACAGGGTGTCGGGATGTCGGGAACGGTCGGCGGCCGCCGGGTCTCGGTCGTGTCACCGTCGAAGGTCGAGGCCGATCTCCCCGATGTGCTCGCCGACGCGGTCGCCGCCGCGGAGTCGGGCGGGGCCACTGCGGTCGTCGTCCTGGCGGACGAGACCGGCGCACCTGACGGGAAGGCGCTCCCGGCGCCGGTCGGCGTGATCGTGGTCGCCGACCGGATCAAGGAGACGTCGGCGGCGGCGATCGCCGAGTTCCGGCGCCTCGGCCTCACCCCGATGTTGCTGACCGGAGACAACGAGGGCGTGGCCCGGGCGGTGGCGGCCGAGGTCGGCATCGACGACGTGACCGCCGGTGTCAGTCCGCAGCGCAAGCTCGAGGTGATCGCCGAGCTGCAGTCGCGCGGTCACGTCGTGGCGATGGTCGGTGACGGCATCAACGACGCCGCGGCGCTGGCGCAGGCCGATCTCGGTCTCGCGATGGGCACCGGAACCGACGTGGCGATGGCGGCCGGTGACCTGACCGTGGTGAGCGGCGACCTTCGCGTCGTCGCGGACGCGATCCGCCTGGCACGCCGGACGCTCGGGACGATCAAGGGAAATCTGTTCTGGGCCTTCGGGTACAACGTCGCGGCGATCCCGCTGGCCGCTGCGGGCATGCTGAACCCGATGATCGCCGGTGCCGCGATGGCGCTGTCGTCGGTGTTCGTCGTCGGCAACAGCCTGCGGCTGCGGCGATTTGCTCCTCGGCGTCAGAACTGACGCGTCGTCCGACGCGAGAAGCCGCCCCTGAGAACGACCCTCCGTGGGAAAGCGGATGACGATATGTCACCCGCTTCGCTCCGCGGGGCTGATCTCAGGGGCGGCTTCCGGTCGGTGGGTGCGAGAACTCAGGCGTCGGCCTTCACCCGCGCCGCCGCGTGCCGGCCGGCGCGCCGGCCGAAATACGAACCCTCGCCGAGCTGCGTGCCGCTGCAGTAGCCCTTGCAGTCCTGGGCGATGTTGGAGGCGCTGGCGCCGGCCGCGTACAGGCCCTTGATGACCTTGCCCGACTCGTCGATGACCTCGCCGTCGAGCGAGGTGGCCATGCCGCCCATCGTGAAGCCGGCGTACATGGCCTTGCCGAGCGAGAGGTTGTAGGCGGCCCACGGGCCGGTGTCCTGGGGTTCGAGGAACTCCGCCGCCTTGTGGAAGTCCGGGTCCTCCTTCTTGGCGGCGTTCTCGTTGTAGCGGGCCATCGTCCGCTGCAGGTTGCCCTCCGGGATGCCCAGGTCCTTCTCCATCTCCTCGATGGTCTCCCAGCCGTCGATCAGCGGGATGAGGTAGTTCTGGTTCGGATTCATGTGCGCCTCGTCGACGATGAGGTAGGCCACCGAATCCGGTTGCTCGAGAATGAATCCCGACGTCCGGGCGTGGTAGGAGTCCTCGGTGACGAAGCGCTCGCCGAACTTGTTGACGATGACGCCCATGACCATGCTGGCGGGCGGGTAGATCGGGGCGGTGATGAACGCCTTGTCCATGTACTTCAGCTCGGCGCCGACCGACCGTCCGAGTCGCAGGCCGAGACCGTCGTCGTAGGTGTTGCCGAGGACGAACGGCTTCTCGGCGAGGTACGGCGTGTGCTCGGCGACCATGTCCGGGTTCATCACGAAGCCGCCCGCGGCGATGATGACCGAACCGGCCCGGATCACGCCCTGGCCGTCGGAGGACTTCCAGGTGACACCGGCGACCGAGCCGTCGGAATCGACGACGAGCTGACGCGCGCCGGTCTCGTACCGGACCTCGACGCCGAGCTCGTCGAGGCGCTTGACGAGCAGGTCGATGACCAGGGAGGCGCCGCCGGTCTCGCCGGGCACCGGCACCTTGTGGCCGCGCGGGGCCGGCTTGGCCATCGTGTTGAACGGCCACACCTTCTCGTTGCCGGTGTACATCAGGCCCTCGGTGCCGGGCTGGATGACGGCCTTCTCGGGGTAGAAGCTGCGCTCGAATTCGAAACCGAGTCCTTCGAGCCAGTGGAAGTGGTCGACGCTGTCGACGCAGTAGGCGTGGATCTTGTCGACCTCGGGATCGATCGACACCGCGGTGAGGTACTTCTCCATCTCCTCGGGGGTGTCGTGCTGGCCGGTCGCCTCCTGCACGGGGGTGCCGCCGCCGAGATAGAAGAAGCCGCCGGACAGCGAGGTGGTCCCGCCCGGTGCGGCGGCACGCTCGAGCAGGAGGACGCGCGCCCCGTGGGCCGCGGCCTCCGCGGCGGCGCATCCGCCGGCGATGCCGAATCCGATCACGACGACGTCGACCTCGTCGGAGAAGTCGGTCACCGAATCGAGGGCGACGGTCTCCGGGATCTCGGTACTGGTAGCCATGCGGCCAGATTAGCCGACAAAATAGAACCTGTTCTAGTGTTCTCCCGAACAGCGGGAGGACCGGTTTCGCCGCCCTCTGCGCCGTGCGTCGGCCGAACGGTCGTCGGACGATCGACGGGGTCCGGGGGGGCGCGCCGCCGCCGTGGCCGTCGGAACTCCGGTATCAAGAAGTGTGACCTCCTCGACGTCCCCGCACGCGAATCCGCTCGGCCCCTGGATCTCGGGCGTCGTCGCCGCGGGGGCCGGTCTGGCGGCTGGGGAGATCGCCGCGATCCCGGTGTCGCCGGACGCCTCTCCGTACTTCGCGGTGGGCTCGTCGGTGGTCGACCACTCGCCGGAGGCGGTCCGCGAATGGGCGATCGAGACCTTCGGCGCCGCGGACAAGGTCGCGCTGTTCCTCGGGATGGGACTCCTCATCGCGATCATCGCGGCCGTCGCCGGGTCGCTGGAGCACCGTCGGCCGCCGGTGGGTTCGCTGCTCATCGCGGTCTTCGGCGGTGTGGGAGTGGTCGCCGCCCTCGACCGGCCCGGCGCGGTGTGGACACACGCGCTGCCGTCGGTGATCGCCGCGGCGGTGGGGGTGGTCGTCCTGCGAATCCTTGTGGCGCAGTGTAGATCCGGGCAGTACGAGGAGCAGTCGGAGCTGCGCGTGGGCGTCAACGGGAACGCACCGCTGACTCGGCGGTTCATCCTGACCGCCGGCGGTGTCTCCGTCGCGGCCGTCGCGTTGGGCGTCATCGGCCGGCGCATGCTTGCCGACACCGCGGAGACCCTCGCGGACCGCGCGCGGCTGATGCTCCCGCGCCCCGTCCGGCCCGCGCCGCCCGTACCCGAGGGAACGCGGCTCGACGTCGACGGGGTGACCCCGTTCGTCACCGACAACGACGCCTTCTATCGCATCGACACGGCGCTGCAGGTGCCCACGCTGACCACCGCCGGATGGCGGCTGCGCATACACGGTGACGTCGAGAGGGAGGTCGTCCTGAGCTGGGACGACCTTCTCGCGATGCCGATGGTCGAGCGATACGTGACGCTCGCGTGTGTCTCCAACGACGTCGGCGGCGACCTGATCGGCAACGCCCGCTGGCTCGGCGTCCCCATGCGCGACGTGCTCGACCTCGCCGGCGTCCGACCTGGCGCCGACCTGTTGCTGTCGACGAGCGCTGACGGATGGACCTGTGGCACACCGATTTCCGCGATCGCCGACGGTCGCGACGCGCTCCTTGCGGTGGGGATGAACGGCGATCCGCTCCCCGTCGAGCACGGGTACCCGGTGCGGCAGGTGGTGCCGGGACTGTACGGATACGTCTCGGCCACCAAGTGGGTCGTCGACTGGGAGGTCACCCGTTTCTCCGAGGCCGAGGCGTACTGGACGAGTCGCGGATGGTCGGCGCTCGGCCCGATCAAGCTGTCGTCGCGCATCGACCGACCCGATCCCGGGAGGTATCCCGCGGGCGAGGTCGTGATCGCGGGAACCGCCTGGGCGCAGCACACGGGGGTCGACCGCGTCGAGGTCCGCATCGACGGCGGCGAGTGGCGGCCCGCCGACCTGGCGGCCGAGTACAGCGTCGACACCTGGCGGCAGTGGAGGTACGTCTGGCAGGCGGCCCCTGGCGATCACGTCGTCGAGGTCCGCGCGATCGACAGGCTGGGGCGGCCCCAGGTCGAGCGTTACCGACCACCGGCGCCGGACGGCGCGACCGGACTCGACGAACGCCGGTACACCATCACCTGAGTGGGCCGCCGGAAACCCGGTCTCGGTCGGTGGCTTTCGCGGCTACCGGCGAGTACGCACAAAGATCATGAGCATTCAGATGTCAAGGTCGGAGTGAGGTTTCCGACTCCGGTTCATTTCGGGCTTTCACCACGTGTTATGTTCTTCGGACCCATATGTGAGCAGGGTGACAGTCATCACTGTCGGACCCAGCATTCGTGACCTGCGTCAGGTCGTCCGCACCGCCGATACATGGCGGAGCTGCACGACTTGCACGCAGGTCACGCCGTTGTACAACGCGTGCGCCGACCATCGGCGCCGAACGACGCGACGCTGTCCGCAGCGTCGCCCAGACAAGGTGAGATAGATGACAGTGGGAGTCGTGCGCGAGACGGCCCCGGGAGAGCGCCGAGTGGCGCTCGTCCCGAAGGTGGTCGCCTCGCTCGTGGGCAAGGGTGTGCCCGTCGTCGTGGAGTCGGGGGCCGGACTCGGCGCCCTGATCCCCGACGAGGCATACACCGAGGTCGGAGCGACGATCGGAGATCCGTACTCCGCGGACGTGGTGCTGCGCGTGTCGCCGCCCTCCGACGAGGAGATCGCGAAGCTGCGCAGCGGGCAGAAGCTCATCGGCTTTCTGGCCCCGCGCAATGCCGACAACAAGATCGGTGCCCTGAAGAAGGCGGGTGTCGAGGCGTACGCGGTCGAGGCGATTCCGCGTATCTCTCGCGCCCAGGTGATGGATGCGCTGAGTTCGCAGGCCAACGTCGCGGGCTACAAGGCCGTGATCGTCGCCGCAGACCTGTCGACGCGTTTCTTCCCGATGCTGACCACCGCCGCCGGCACCGTGAAGCCGGCCACCGTGCTCGTGCTCGGTGTCGGTGTCGCCGGCCTGCAGGCGCTGGCGACGGCGAAGCGTCTCGGCGGCCGGACCACCGGTTACGACGTGCGGCCGGAGGTCGCCGAGCAGGTGCGATCGGTCGGTGCGCAGTGGCTCGACCTCGGCATCGACGCCGCCGGCGAGGGCGGTTACGCCCGTGAGCTGACCGACGAGGAGCGTGCCAAGCAGCAGCAGGCGCTCGAGGACGCCATCAAGGGCTTCGACGTGGTGATCACCACCGCGCTGGTGCCGGGCCGTCCCGCTCCCCGCCTCGTGACCGCCGCCGCGGTCGAGGGGATGAAGCCGGGCAGCGTCGTGGTCGACCTGGCCGGCGAGACCGGCGGCAACTGCGAGCTGACCGAGCCGGGCCAGACCGTCGTCCGCCACGACGTGACGATCACCGCGCCGCTGAACCTGCCGGCGACCATGCCCGAGCACGCCAGCGAGCTGTACTCGAAGAACCTGCAGGCGCTGCTGGAACTGATGCTCGACGAGAACGGTGCCCTCACACCGAATTTCGACGACGAGGTGCTGGCCGCTGCGTGCGTCACGCGTGAGGAGGCGACTGCCTGATGTACTCCGGACTTCTCGCGAATCTCGCGATCCTGGTGCTCGCCGGGTTCGTCGGCTTCGCCGTCATCTCGAAGGTCCCCAACACCCTGCACACCCCGCTGATGTCGGGCACCAACGCCATCCACGGCATCGTCGTGCTCGGCGCGCTGGTGGTCCTGGGCAAGTTGCCCGCCGACGCCGGCTGGGGCGTGCGCATCATCGCCTTCGTCGCGCTGGTGTTCGGCACGCTCAACGTGATCGGTGGCTTCGCGGTCACCGACCGCATGCTGGGCATGTTCAAGGGTAAGAAGGAGGCCGCCAAGTGATCGGCTCGCAACTGCTGTTGGCGGCAGACGCACACACCCCCAGCGAAGGCGTCGGGTATGTGGTCACCGCGCTCTACATCATCTCGTTCTCGCTGTTCATCTACGGCCTGATGGGCCTGACCGGCCCGAAGACCGCGGTGCGCGGCAACTGGATCGCCGCGACAGGCATGGGCCTGGCGGTGGCGGCGACGCTGCTCTACATCTGGAACTCCGGCGCGGTCGGCGATGACGGCCATTCGACCGTCGGCGTCCCGACGATCAACTGGATCCTCATCGTCGTCGGCCTGGCGCTCGGTGTGGTGCTGGGTATCCCGCCGGCCCTGAAGACCAAGATGACGGCGATGCCGCAGCTGGTCGCGCTGTTCAACGGCGTGGGCGGCGGCACCGTCGCGCTGATCGCGTGGGCGGAGTTCATCGAGACCTCCGGGTACTCGGTCTTCCACAACACCGAGCCCGCGTCGCCGCTGGTGATCGGCTCGCTGATCGCCGCGATCATCGGTTCGATCTCGTTCTGGGGCTCGCTGGTGGCGTTCGCCAAGCTGCAGGAGATCATGCCGAAGGGCCTGGAGAAGGCCTTCGTGTCGAACGCGAAGCTGTTCCAGTTCGCCAACATCGTGCTGCTGGCCGTGGCCCTGGGCCTGGCGATCTACCTCGGTGTCCAGGCCACCGACGGCGGCGGCGCCAGCGTGTGGTGGATGGTCGGCGTCCTCGTCGCAGCGGGCGTGATGGGTCTGTTCGTCGTGTTCCCGATCGGCGGCGCCGACATGCCCGTCGTCATCTCGCTGCTCAACGCCATGACCGGCCTGTCCGCGGCGGCCGCCGGTATCGCGCTGGACAACACCGCGCTCATCGTCGCCGGCATGATCGTCGGCGCGTCGGGCTCGATCCTGACCAACCTGATGGCCAAGGCCATGAACCGCTCGATCCCGGCGATCGTGTTCGGCTCCTTCGGCGGCGGCGACGCCGCTGCCGCGGGTGGCCCGGGCGGCACCGGGGGCACGGTCAAGGCGACCTCGGCCGCCGACGCCGCCATCCAGATGGCCTACGCGAATCAGGTCATCGTGGTGCCCGGTTACGGTCTGGCCGTCGCACAGGCCCAGCATGCGGTCAAGGAGATGGCGAGCCTGCTCGAGGCCAAGGGCGTCGAGGTCAAGTACGCGATCCACCCGGTGGCCGGCCGTATGCCCGGTCACATGAACGTGCTGCTGGCCGAGGCCGACGTCGCCTACGACGCCATGAAGGAGATGGACGACATCAACGGCGAGTTCGCCCGCACCGATGTCGCGATCGTCATCGGCGCCAACGACGTCACCAACCCGGCGGCGCGCAACGATCCGAGCAGCCCCATCCACGGCATGCCGATCCTCAACGTCGACGAGGCCCGCTCGGTGATCGTGCTCAAGCGGTCGATGAGCTCCGGCTACGCCGGCATCGAGAACCCGCTGTTCTACGCGGAGGGCACGTCGATGCTGTTCGGTGACGCCAAGCAGAGCGTCGACAGCGTCATCGAGGAGCTCAAGGCGCTGTAACGGCACACCAGGCCGACGAGAAGACCCCGGTGGTCCCGCGAATCGCGGGGGCGCCGGGGTCTTTCGTTCTTGCCGGGTTCTCTCCCCGCCGATGACTTCCGGGCACGAGTGGGGTCTACCCCTGCACGACACACTCGCCACTCGTGACAGGAGGACAACGATCATGACCCTGGAGAACCGCACCGAATCCGGCGCCACCGAACCCGACGCCACCGCACCCACGGTCGGCGGGGACTCGCCCGCGACCGGCGGACGGAACCTGCGCCGTATCGCGGGCATCGTCATCAGCGTCCTCGTCGGCGCCTTTCTCGCCTTCGACGTGGTCGGGAAGCTGACGCGTCCGCAGGCGGTCGTCGACGGCACCGCGGAACTGGGCTTTCCCGGTTACCAGGCCGTCGTCATGGGGGTCGTGCTGCTGACCTGTCTGGTCGTCTACGCGATCCCGCGGACCGCGGTGCTCGGGGCGCTCGGGATCACCGCATATCTGGGCGGCGCCGTCACCGCGAACATGCGCATCGAGGCGCCGTTGTTCAGCTCCATCCTGTTCGCCGTCTACCTCGGCGTGTTGATGTGGATCGGCCTGGTGCTCCGGCGGCCGGAGTTGCTGAAGGTCGCGGGGCTGAGCCGCTGACCTGCGGCGACGTCTTCCTGCTCGACGCCCCGCGCCCGTTACCGACTTGGGATCGGACGGGTGCGGGGTCGTTGCGTGAGAATCCTAGTGTTTCCTGAGTGTCTGATGTTGCCAGAGTGAAACGGAGGATGGTGGCCGTCGCGACGATCGCGGCGGCAGCTCTCGGTGGTGTGGCCGTCGGTTGCCTTCCCGCGGAGAGCTCGCGTGTGGTGACGACGGCGAGTGCGGTCGACCCGGCGGGGCTGTACAACGAAGCCCAGTCGAGATTCGCCGCCGGCGACGTCGCCGGCGGACTCGCCGCCCTGCGACAGGCGCTGACGCTGGCGCCGACGGACACCGACGCCCTCGCGCTGCAGGCGATCTGGGCCGACCAGGCGGAGGACGCGGCGGCGCGCAGCGCGGCTCTAGGACGCCTCGGTGTGCTCGACTCGCGGCTCGCGACCACCGCCCGCAACGTGATCGCCGGCGTCGCGACCGCCGCCGGGCTCGTTCCCGACACGAACCCGAAGCCGGTCACGGGGCGTTCTGCGATCGTCATCCTCGGACATGGGCTCAACGCCGACGGGAGGATGCCTCCCGAGCTGGTGAACCGGGTCTCTGCCGGCCGGGCGCAGGCAGAGTTCACCCCGACGGCACCGGTCGTCGTGACCGGGGGCGTTCCCAAGAACGGGGTCACCGAGGCGGCCGCGATGCGAACGTGGTTGGTCGACAACGGCATCGACGCCTCCCGCATCATCACCGAGGACAAGTCGACCTCCACCGTCGCCAACGCGCAGAACACCTCGGAGATCCTGCGTGCGAGAGGGATCCGCGACATCGTCCTGGTGACCTCGCCGAGTCACCTCCGGCGCGGCGCCGCCGATTTCGGGGCAACCGGCCTGCGCGTCGTCGGGGCCGTCACCACCGCCACCGAACTCGACAAGTACCTCGCCCCGCTGAGCAAGGACCGGCAGACCGGGATCCGGCTCGAGGCGACGCGTGCGGCGCGTATCCCCGCGACGCGCGAACCCGGCCTGCCGGGGAAGCTGCCCGACGCGGGCACCGGATTGCTCGGCGAGATCGGCGGGGAGGTGCTGCGGAAGCTGCTCGACGCAGGGTCGTCGGCGATCGGATCGGGCGCGGGCTGACGCGCGACGCGAGGCGAAGGCCTTCGGCTAGAACATCACCGAGCGGAAGTGGGTGACGAGGCGTCCCTGGTCGTAGACATGGAAGGCGATGCCCGGCGGCTGCCCGCGGTTGATCACGTCGCGGCCCTCGAAGGGCAGGTTCAGCGTCGACGCCACACCCGGTGCGACGCAGAGGGGGCGGTCGGCGAACCGGGTCACCGCCGGGGTGTGCGCATGCCCGCACAAGAACGCGACGATGTTCGGATGCGTCTCGACCAGGGGGACGAGGCGTTCCTCGCCCGTCTGCCGGATCGAGTCCATGAACGGCATGTGCAGATCCACCGGCGGGTGATGGAACGCGACGAAGACGGGGGTCTGCGGATCCTCCGCGGCGAGGCGTTCCGACATCCAGGCGAGTGTCTCGTCGTCGATGTGGCCGTCGTTGCGGCCGGGGATCGAACTGTCGACCACCAGGAACAGGACGTCGCCGACCTTGCGGGCCTGGTTGATCGGTCCGGAGGTCTCGGCACCCAGCAGGGTCGAACTCAACGGCTCGCGGACGTCGTGGTTGCCGGCGGTGATGAGCATCGGCAACGGACTCTCGAGGACGCCGTAGGCTTCCTGGTACTCGCTCGGAGTGCCCTCGTCGGCGAGGTCGCCGGTGATCAGGAGGACGTCGATGCCGGCCGCGCGAGCGTTGACATAACTCAACGTCGACTGGATGCGGTTCCGGTTGAACCGCGTCCCGTTGAAATGCAGGTCGCTGATGTGGGCGACGACGAACACGAAAAGGCTCCTGTCACGGTCACTGACTCTCACGAGGCTAGTCCTCGGGCCCGGTGAAACGTGCATTGCCGGGCCGCGGGGAGTCGTAACACACGTCGGTCCCGACATTGTGTTTCAGCCCGCCTACCGCTTCCGATCCGGGGCGGCATCCAGGTGTCGCGGCCTGGTCGTCGAGGCGCGGGTCCCGACGCCTCCGGCCCCTGTCAGGGATGCAGCGTGCGGCGGAACAGGGACTCGAGCTCGGCGAAGTGATGCTCGCACGCCTCGTGGTGATAGGCGGGGATGTCGGACATCGTGTAGCCGTGCGCGGCGCCCGGATGGACCGTCGTCGAGTGCGTGACGCCCGTCGAGGTCAGGGCGTGCTCGAACTGCGCGATCGCCTCGGGCGGCAGCGAGCGGTCGTTGTCGGCGTGGATGGCCAGCACGAAGGCGTCGATCCCGACGAGGTGCAGGTGCGGGCTGTCCGGCGAGTCGGTGACCAGACCGCCGGTGTGGAACATGCCCACCGCCGCGACGTCGTGGGGGCGGGCCGCGGCGACGTCGAGCGCGAACCGGCCGCCCATGCAGTAGCCGGTCACCCCGATCGGCCCGCCCGCGACGCCCGGAAGTGCGCGCAGCGCGTCGACGTAGAACTCGAGGTCGGCGCGGGCACGTTCGCGCGTCAGCGATCGCGCCTTCGGCAGCGCCGAGGCGAAGAACGCCCCGAGCGAGTCCGGGTCGGCCAGATCCTCGGCCGGCGGGACCCACTCGTCGGCGGTGCCGTGGCGATAGAACAGGTGCGGCACCGCGACGACGTACCCCCACGACGCGATGCGATCGGCCATCGCGCGGGTCCGGGGCCGCAGGCCGATCAGGTCGGTGAGGAACAGGACCCCGGGCAGCGGCGTGCCGTCGGACGGGTCGGGGCGGGCGACGTACATCTCGGTGTCGCCGTCGGGTGCGGTGATGGTGATGGTCTCGCCGGTCATCTCATGCCTCTCGGGGGATTGCGTATCGTCATGGGCGCCTGGGGTCGTCGTCGCCGTTCAGAGGTCGCCGGGCAGCTTGTCGCGGCGGATTCCGCGCCAGCTGGGGTGCCGGAGGTGACCGTCCATCGTCCAGTCCATGAACCGGACCTCGCCGACGATCTTCGGCAGCACCCACACCGCGTTCGAGGCGATGGGGCGGTCGAGCTTGTCGAGGAACGGCGACCGCGAGATCTTCAACGGTTCGAGTTCCTCGGCGAGCGCGCGGAGCTGGGCCTCGGTGAAACCGGTGCCGACGCGGCCCACATATCGCAGCCCGGTCTCCTCCGGCAGGCCGAGCAGCAGGGAGCCGATGGTGTTCGCGCGGTTGCCGCGCCCGGGCCGGTATCCGCCGACGACGACCTCGATGTCGCTCCAGTTCTTGTGTTTGAGCCACTTCGTGGAGCGACGCCCCTGCTGGTAGGTCGAGTCGCGGCGCTTGGCCACGACGCCTTCGAGGTTGTGCTCGCGGCTGTACTCGATCGCCGCGCTCGCCGGTGTCGGCAGCAATGGCGGGACGTCGACATGGGCGGTGTGGCGGAACGCGGGCGCGAGCTCCTCGAGCAGCTTGCGTCTCACCGACCACGGCTTGCGCAGCAGCGACGTCCCGTTGAGGTAGAGGATGTCGAACAGGTGGAGTCGGAGGCTGTAGGGCTCGGTGGTGTGTTTGCGCGAGGTGAAGAGCGTGAAGTTGGTGCGGCCCGACGAGTCGATCGCGACCGCCTCGCCGTCGAGCACCACATCCATGAGGCCGAGCGCGTCGACGATCTCGGCGAACTCGGGGAAGTCTGCGGTCATGTCGACACCCGAGCGCGACGTGAGCCGGAATTCCTCGCCGACCTTGCGGACGAGGAGGCGGTAGCCGTCCCACTTGCCCTCGAAGGCCCAGTCCTTGTCGTCGAGTTCGCCGATCGGCTCGTCGGTGGCCAACATCGGGCGCGGGCTGGTGAGACTGTCGGGCAGGATCGGGCGCGGCTCGTCGGTCATGAGGTGGGCCAGCCAGTTCTTCTCGCCCGTGCGGATCAGCGCGTACCGGCCCTGCACGCGTTCGCCGTGCAGCCGGACGATGACCTCCTTCTCGCGCCACTTCTCGAGCTCGTAGGTGCCCTTGTCCCAGATGGACACGTGCCCGCCGCCGTACTCGCCCGCCGGGATGTCGCCCTCGAAGTCGGCGTAGTCCATCGGGTGGTCCTCGGTCTGGACGGCCAGGCGGTTCTGGTCCGGGTCGGTGGGCAGGTTCTTGGGGATCGCCCACGAGACCAGCACGCCGTCGTGCTCGAGCCGGAAGTCGTAGTGCAGCCGGCGCGCGTGGTGCTCCTGGATCACGAAGATCGGTGCGTGGGGGCCCGTCTCGCCGTCGGCGTCGTCGGGTTCGGCGACCTCCCGCCGGCGCGCGCGGTGGTTCTCGTCGCCGAACGGTTCCGGCGTCTTCGCACGGTTGCGCTTGCGGACGTACTCGCTCAGGTCGATGACCTGGCCGGTCCCCCCGTCGGAGTCCTGCGCGTTCTTCGGCGACGAATCCGGTGCGTCGTCGGTGATGTTCTCCCGCAACGCCTCCGCCACCTCGCCGACGTCGTCGTCGGGCGCGGCATTGGTGACCTCCGTCTCGCGCGAGTCGGCCGCGTCGTGCTCGACTGCGTCCTCGTCGTACGGGTCGTCGAGTCCTTCCAGGAGATCGCCGATCTCGTCGATCCGCTCGAGCACCTCGGTGAACAACAGTTGGGACAGTTCGGGATCCGCGATCTCCTCCCACGTGCGGGGCGCGGCGACCCAGGGCTTCTCGCGGCCGCGCAGGGAGTAGGGGGAGAGCGTGGTCTTCGACGCGTTGTTCTGACTCCAGTCGATGAAGACCTTGTCGTCCCGGATCTTCTTCGACATGTTGGCGGTGATGAAATCGCTGTGCTGGCGGGCGAATTCGTTGGCCACCTCCCGGGCGACCTTGCGGGCGGCCTCGGAACTCACCGGCTTGGGCAGGCGCGCGTAGATGTGGATGCCCTTGCCGCCGCTGGTGACGGGATAAGTGGTGGTGCCGGCCAGCCAGTCGCGGATCTGGAGTGCGACCTGGGCGGTCTCGTGGAGGGGGACGCGGGGACCCGGGTCGAGGTCGAAGACGATGCGGTTGGCCATCCGCTGCCCGCCGGGGCCGAGCGGGAGTCGCCACTGGGGAACGTGGATCTCCAGCGCCGCCATCTGGGCCAGCCACACGAGCGTCGCCCGGTCCTCGGCGAGGACGTACTCGATGACGCGCTCGCTGTGCTGGATCCCGAAGCGCTTCACCCACTCGGGTGCGCTGTCGGGCAGGTCCTTCTCGAAGAACGGGGTGGATTCGACGCCGTTCGGCCACCGCTTCCGGGTCACGATCCGGTCGCGCAGGTGCGGCAACATGACATCGGCGATACGCGAGTAGTAGTCGATGACCTCGAATTTGCGGGTCCCGGTCGCCGGATAGAGCACCTTGGAGAGATTGGTGATCGAGATCCGGCGGCCGTCGACCTCCAGGATCTCGCCGCCTGCCATCCCTCCATTGTCCACATGGTCGGTCCGTACCGGCGGGTCATGGCGATCGTGCGCAGACGACGACACCGCCGCGTGACACCTGGCACAATGGCGGACATGCGCTCGATATGGAAGGGCGACCTGAGCTTTGGCCTGGTCAACGTGCCGGTCAAGGTCTACTCCGCGACGGAGAGCCACGATCGCAAGTCGTATCAGGTGGACTCCTCCGACGGGACCCGCATCCGATATCGGCGCGTGCGTGAGGGTACCGACAAGGAGATCGACTACTCCGACATCGCCAATGCCTACGAGACGGATTCGGGCGAGACGGTGATCCTCACCAAGGACGATCTCGCAACCCTGCCGTCGCAGAAGAGCCCGGAGATCTCGATCCTGGAGTTCGTCCCGGCCGAACAGGTCGACCCGATCTACTTCGACAAGCCCTACTACCTCGAACCGTCGTCGAAGTCGCCGAAGGCCTATGTCCTCCTCGCCCGGGCGCTGGAGGAGACCGACCGCCTGGCCATCGCTCTGTTCACCCTGCGCAACCGCACGCGTATCGCGGCCCTGCGGGTGGTCGACGGAGTGATCACGCTGCAAACCCTGTTGTGGCCGGACGAAATCCGCAAACCCGACTTCGGCTTCCTCGATGACGACGTCGAGATCCGCGACCAGGAACTGAAGATGGCGGCGTCTCTCATCGAGTCGATGGCCGCCGACTTCGATCCCTCGGAATTCGAGGACACCTACCAGAACGAACTGGCCAAGCTCATCGAGGCGAAGGCCGAGGGCGGCGAGGCATTCCCCGAGTCCGACGAGGAGAAGTCGGAGGACGAGGATTCCGAGGTCGCGGATCTGCTTGCCGCGCTGCGCGCTTCGGTGAAGGATCGCGGAACGGCGTCCTCCGACGACGAGTCCGGGGACGAGGACTCGGAGAAGAAGGCGCCCGCCAAGAAGGCGGAGAAGAAGGCTCCCGCCAAGAAGGCCGCCACCAAGACAGCCGCCAAGAAGACGACGGCCAAGAAGACCGCGACCACGAAGTCGACCGCGAAGAAGACCGGGTCGAGTTCGTCGGGATCGAAGTCGACGGCGAAGAATGCCCCCGCGAAGAAGTCCTCGCGCAAGGCGAGCTGATCTCCCCCGGGGCCCGGCCGCGGATATTCGCTGGCCCGGCATCGCGCGGATCGGGCAAGCTCGAAGGGTGAACACCAGCGTCGACACCCGGTTGCCGCGCGCCCTCATGCCCTTGGCGCGACGGCAGTATCGGCTGTTGGCATCCGGGTTGATCCTGGCGATGTTCGGCGACGGGATATGGACGGTCGCAGTGATCTGGCAGGTCATCGCCCTCGGCGGCGGACCGGGACAGGTCTCGCTCGCCACCGGCGTCGCGGCGGTCGGCATGCTCGTGTCGACCCTCGCCGGCGGCGTTCTGGCCGACCGGATCTCGCAACGCCACATCATGATCGGGCTCGAGGTCACCAAGATGGCGGCCTTCGGCGCGGTGGGACTTGCGTCGGTGTTCGGCGTGGTCGACCTCTGGATGGTCGTGGTGGCCTCGTTGCTCGCCGGCGTCACCATGGGCATGTACTACCCGGCCTACTCGGCCCTGCTGCCGGGTGTCGTCTCGGCATCGGAACTGCAGGCCGCCAACGGGATCGAGGGATTCTTCCGTCCTGTCGTCTTCCAGGCTGTGGGACCGATGATCGCCGGCGCGGTCATCGCCGCCAGCGCCCCGGGCCAGGCGGTGGTGCTGGCCGCGGTCGCGTCCATCGCGTCAGGCGTCTGCTACCTGGCGATGGCCCCGGTGACCTCACGCCGGCTGGGGGAGTCCGACCACCCGGAATCGGAGGAGGTGCGCGTCGGGCGCGGAGGCGTCGGGGGCGTCGTCGTCGACCTCGCGGAGGGCTTCGTCTACATGATCCGCACCCCGTGGCTGTGGGGGACGCTGTTCTTCGCCTGCGTCCTGGTGCTGGCGACGATGGGTCCCATCGAGGTGCTCGTGCCGTTCGCCCTGCGGGAGCGCGTCGACGGCGGCGCCTCCCAGCACGCGTGGGTGCTCGCCGGGTTCGGCGCGGGGGCGGCCACCGCGTCGCTGGTCTTCGCCTCGCTGCCGATGCCGCGGCGATACCTGACGGTCATGTTCGGGCTGTGGGGGTTCTCCAGCGTGCCGCTGGTGCTGATGGGCGTCGCCGACTCGACGTGGATGTTCGTCGCCGCCGGCTTCGCCATGGGCGTCCTGTTCGACGGTCCGATGGTCCTGTGGGGGACGCTCCTGCAGCGTCGCGTGCCGCCGGCGCTGCTCGGCCGGATCGCGAGCCTGGACTTCTTCGTGTCGATCGCGCTGATGCCGGTGTCGATGGCCATCGCGGCGCCGGTCTCGTCGGCGATCGGCCTGACCGCGACCTTCGTCCTGGCCGGGCTGCTGCCGGTGCCGATCGCGTGGGCGTTCTACGCCGCGGCCCGCATGTGGCGCGACGAGATCGACCACCCGCTCGCCGACGACGCCGCGCCGGCGCTTCAGCCCGTGGGCGACTGAGTCCGCTCGACCGCGATCCCACGGGTGCGGGTCATCGGAGCACTGCGGCGGCACCGGCGATCACCAGCTCGGTGAGGTGCTGCAGCAGAGGGGAACTCAGCTTCCTGTACTGCCAGTAGAGCGGCACGTCCAGGTGGTGATCGGCGATCATCCGGACGCGACCGTCGTCGAGCGCCTTCTGGATCTGCACGTCGGGGACGGCGCCCCAGCCGATCCCGAGGGTCACCGCGCGGTGGTACTCGGTCGACGCGGGGATGTATGCGGCGGGCGGGTCGACGGCCCGGCCGGCCAGTGCCGCGACCATGTCGCGCTGGAGGTGGTCGTTGCGATCGAACTGGACCATCGGAGCCCGTGCCAGGACGTCGGCGTCCGGGCCGTCGCGCAACCAGGTGTCGATGAACTCCGGGGTCGCCACGGGCAGGTAGCGCATGCTGCCCAGCGAGTGCAACGCACACCCGCGCACCGCGAGCGGCTCGGAGGTGACCGCGGCGAGTGCATCGCCCGAACGCAGCAGGGCGCTGCTGCGCGTCTCGTCGTCGCGGAGAACTTCGACGGCCACCGGATGCTCCCGGTGGAAACGGGCGAGCACAGGCAGCAGCCAGGTGGCGAGAGAATCCGCGTTCGATGCGATCGGCAGGTGGACCCGCGGCTGCGCGGTGACCGGGACGGCGGCGTCGGCGGGCTCGCCGACCAGGGCCGCGCGTGTCTCGGCGAGCAGGAGTTCCCACTGGCGCGCCAGCCGGACGAGCACCTCGCCGTCGGGCGTCGCGGAGACCGGCTTGGTCCGGCGCAGCACCACCCGGCCCACCGCGGCCTCGAGCGCCTTGATCCGCTGGCTCACCGCGGACGGCGTGATGTGCAGGGAGGCTGCCGCGGCGTCGAACGTCCCCTCTCTGAGCACTGCTGCCAGCGTGCGCAATCCCTCCTGGGTGATGTCCACGCCACCAGGCTAGATGAAGTACAGCTAATGATTCATCAGAAACATTCGCTGTACTGATGAACGGGCGATCCCTAGCGTCGTCCGGGTGACCAGTTACCTCGTCCCCGCGCTCGCCGGCCTCCTCACCGGTGCCGGCCTGATCGTCGCCATCGGCCCCCAGAACGCCTTCGTCCTGCGGCAGGGCGTTGCGCGACGGCACACCGGGACGATCGTGGCCGTCTGCGCGATCTCCGACATCGTCCTGATCATCGCCGGGGTCGCCGGGCTCGGTGCGATCGTCGCCGCCCTCCCTCAGGTGATCACCGTCGTGAAGATCGCCGGCGGTCTGTACGTCCTGGTCCTCGGGCTCCTCGCGGCCAGACGCTGCCTGCGCAGCGACGAGGCCATCGCCGCCAACGCCGACGAGGCGACCTCGGTCGGGCGCTGGGTGGCGGTCGGCACCGCGCTCGCCCTCACCTGGCTGAATCCGCACGTCTATCTCGACACCGTCCTGACTCTCGGGGCCATCGCGAACGGACACGGAAACGGCAAGTGGGCCTTTGCGATCGGGGCCTGCACGGCCAGTGTGCTGTGGTTCGGCGCCCTCGGCGGAGGGGCCCGGCGGCTCTCACGGTTCTTCGCCAGTCCGCGCGCCTGGAAGGTTCTCGACGCCGTGGTCGCGGCGATCATGATCGGGATGGCCATCGCGCTGTTCGCCTCGGTGTGAATCGTCGCCGGGGCACGTCGTCGGCGCGCCTGGTCCCATAAACGACGACTGGACCAGCCTGTTTCGGGTACTCAGGCGGCGTGAGCACCGATTCCGCCGCTTCCGTGTCGCCCGCAGTGACGGGGACGGCCCCCGCGACAGGGCGGGCCCTGCACGCCGCGCGCCGACTCCTGACCGACACCCGGGAGATCCTGGCGCGCGGCGACCTCGCCGCGGCGGCGGCCACCCTGACCTACTACGCGGCGATCGCCGTCGTCCCGTGGGTGCTCCTCGCGATCTGGTCGACGACCTGGCTGCGGGGACGGGCCGCGGCCGAGAGCGAGTGGAACGACCTGGCGGTGCTGATCCCGCCCGACATGGGCGGGCGGGACGCCTTCTCCGAGGCGGTGTCGATCGGCGTCGGGCTCAGCGTCGTCGGCGCGCTGGTGCTGCTCTTCCCGGCGTCGTTCTACGGCGAGGGACTTCGTCGCGCCTGCCTGGGCATGCACCCCGGCAAAGACCGGTTCACCGGCTGGCGGTCGCGCTTGTCGGTCCTGGTGCTGGTCCTGTTCGTGCCGCCGCTGGCCGCGGTGGCGGTGATCGTCGGATCGTCGATGACCACTCTCGCTCCCGACGGGGGCGGCGACGGCGGCCTCGCCGACCTGGCCGCCCGCGTGGTGATCGGCTTCGTGACGGTCTGGCTCACCGTCACCGTCCCGCTGACCTGGGTCTACCGGAAGGTGACCCCGGCCGGGCCGTCGTGGCCGATCGCGGCCGTCACCGCGCTGGGCACGGCGTCGTTCATCGCCGGGTTCGCGCAGGGATTCCTGTTGTTCCTGTCGCTGCCGATCGACGTCGGCATCCCGTACGGGGGTCTCCGCGTCATCGGCGGGGTGGTGGCGGCCGGACTCTGGCTGTACGTTCTGCACGTGCTGGTCATCGTCGGGTGGGCCGTCGGACAGGCTCTCGCGCGGTCCGCCGGAGGTGATCGTGTCGGGTGAGGCCCGTCGCGAGGAGGTGCTCGACGCCTGGTCGCGGTTGCACGGCGGCATAGATCCCCGGCAGTCGTTCTGGGTCCGGAACTGGGTCCTCGCCAGTCACGCCTGTGCGCGACCCCTCGTCCGACTCGGTGTCACCGCGAACACGATCACCGTCGTCGGGGCCGTGGTCACCGCGGTCGCCTTCGCCGTGACCTTCGCCGGCCGGGGCTGGTTCCCGGTGGCCGCGCTCATCGTCCTGATCGCCGCGTTGCTCGACGGGGTCGACGGCGCCCTCGCCGCGCAGACCGGTTCGGCGACCCAGTGGGGCCGGGTCCTCGACACGATGGCCGACCGATGCTCGGACCTGTTCCTCGCCGGGATCGTCGTCATGGCCGGTGCGCCGACGTGGCTCGGCGTCGGACTGGCCGTGCTCACCCTCCTCCTCGAGGGCACCCGGTCCACCGCGCAGGCCGCGGGCATGACCGGGCCGGGAACCGTCACCGTCTGGGAACGTCCGTCCCGGGTGATCCTCGCGGTCATCGCGTCGGTGTGGGCCGCCGCCGCGTGGTGGTGGGGCCTGTCCGACGACGCGACGCGGACCTGGCTCACGGTGATCGCCGGGATCGGGGTGCTTCTGGCGGCGACGGGGCTGATCCAGCTGCTGGTCGCGGTCGCCCGTCAGACGCGGGACCGTCCGGCATGAACCGGCCGGCCCGCAGTCCGACGACGGACCTGCTCGCCGGGCGGCGGGTCAGGCCGGGGCCGACGCCGGCGCCCGGCGCTGTCGTAGCGCGGCGAGACCGAGGAGCAGGGCGCCGACGGCGACCCAGCCCAGGAGAATCCAGACCGCACTCGCGACCGGGGCATCGGGGAAGAACGCGATCGTCCGAGTGAGGGTGCCGCCCGCACCCGGGGGCAGCCACTGGCCGATCGCGCCCCACGGGGACGGCAGCAGATACGGCGAGGACGCCAGACCCGAGAGCGGGTTGGAGATCAGGACCATCAGGACCGCCCCGATCCCGACACCCGGGGCGCCCAACAGGGCCCCGGCGCCGGCGATGAACCAGGAGATGGCCCCGATCATCAGCGAGAGGGCAAGGGCCACCGGCACGAAGCGTTCGTCGACGACGCCGAGCCACGACCACACGCCCGCGAACCCGAGGCCCGCGACGATCGGACCCAGCAGCACCACGGCGGCCTGCATCCGGATTCGGCCGGCCAGCGCGAGCGCGGCCGCCGCGCCCAGGGCCATCCCGGCGATGAGCAACGGCAACAGACCCGCGGCGAAGCCGGTGCCGCGGGCATCGCTCTCCGGCGGTGCGACGACCGACTCGGTGGCCACGGGAATGTTCTGGGCCGATCCGATCCCGGCGCCGACGCCGGCGATGACCTGCGCCAGAACCGGCGAGGCGGCCTCGGCCGTCAGCACGGTGACCCCGCCGGGATCGACAGCGAGCGCTCCGAGCACCTCGCGGCGCTCGATCGCGGATCGCGCCGCGGCGGCGTCGGGGTAGGCGCGCAGGTCGAAGGCGTCGTCACCGGCGCGCGCAGACAACGCGGCCTCGATGTTCTGGGCCGCGGGCGGCGGCGCGACGAGTCCGAGCGGCACCTCGTGGGGTTCGGGATCGACGGCGAGCGAGACGAACATCGCGGCGAGGGCGGTGACCACGAGGGGAATCGCGACGATCATCCCGATCGCATCCCGCCAGGAGGGGCGTCGGGACGTCTCGCTCGGCCCGGGAGGATCCGTCCGGCGTTGCGTGCGGGCGGTGTTCTCGGTGTAGGTACCCATGATGACACCCCTAAAAGAACGAACTCTCGTTTTTCTGAGTGTGCGCCGGGCGGGAAGAGAAATCAAGAACGAATCTTCGTTTTATACTGCTCGGGTGCCGAAGATCAGCGAGGAACGCAAGCTCGAGCGAAGCCTGCAGATACTCGACGCGGCGCGCCGGTGCTTCGCCGAGAAGGGTTTCCACCGGGCGTCGATGGCCGATGTCATCCGCGAATCCGGGTTGAGCGCCGGCGCGGTGTACTCGTACTACTCGTCGAAGGAGGAGTTGGTCGCCGCCGTCGCGAAGTCGGTGTTCAGCGCCTACGAAGCGGGTTTCGAGGAGTTCGCCGACCAGCAGCACGGACCCCTGTCGCCGCAGCAGGTGGTCCGCCTCCTCGCCTCGCGGGCCATGACCGAGATCGCGCCGCTGACCGACGGCTTCCGGATGGTGATGACCATCTGGGGCGAGGCCGCCAACAACCCGGACCTGCGCGAGATCGTCCAGGAGATCATCCGCGGGCTCCGCTCGGTGTTCGCGGGCGTCCTGGCGCGTTGGCGCGACGCCGGTCACGAGTTGCCGGGGGACCCGGCGTCGCTCGCCGTCCTCATGGTGTCGGTGATGCAGGGCTTCGTCGTGCAGCAGTCCCTCGTCGGAGACGTCGACGTCGACGCCTACCTGGGGGTCTGGTGCCGGTTGCTGCAGGCTGCGGGTCTGGGCGACGAGGGCTGATTCGCCCCGACACGCCTACCATCGAGTCGAGCCCCGTCGAACCAGGACCTCCTGCCCTGCCCGGTCGCCCCGGCCGTCCCATCCGGTCGCGGTGCCGGTGACGAACAATGGGAGACACCTGCTCGACCTCGACCGTGATGAGGAACGAATGACCAACGACTCGGTGGTTCTCGCCGACGCCGACGGGCGCCCCTGTGGCACCGCCGACCGCGAGGGCGTACACGGGGTCGACACCCCGCTGCACTTCGCCTTCTCCTGTCACCTCGTCGACGACGACCGCATCCTGATGACCCGTCGCGCGCTGTCCAAGCGCAGTTGGCCGGGCGTGTGGACCAACTCCTTCTGCGGGCATCCGCGTCCGGGAGAGTCCGTCGTCGACGCCGTGCACCGCTATGCCCGTCGCGAACTGGGGATCGACGTGGCCGACGTCCGCTGCGTGCTGCCCGACTTCCGGTATCGCGCGGTCGACGCGAGCGGGATCGTGGAGAACGAGATCTGCCCGGTCTTCGTCGCGCGGCCCGTCGGCGAGCTCGAACCGAACCCGGACGAGGTCGCCGAGTACGCGTGGGCGCCGGTTGCCGACGTGTGGTCGCTGGTCGAGCGCACTCCGTGGGCCGTGAGCCCGTGGTTCGCCGATCAGGTCCGGCGGCTCCCTGGACCCCAGCCGCACGGCGCCGCGGCGGTGGCGGCCGGCGGGACCCATCCGGGAACCGCCCGGGCGTCGAATACATGACATCCAGGCCGGCGCCCTCATCGACGAGGTGGCCATCGCCGAGGTCCTCTCATCCATCGAAGTTCAGGAGCATTCGGATGATGCATCTCCCAGGTCATACCGAAGTGGTCCCGCCACACCGCCGCTACGACGAGGTCGCCGAGGCGAGCGCCGCACTCGTGATCCGCTCCTACTCGACCTCGTTCGGGCTCGCCTCCCGTCTTCTCGCCCCGTCGCTGCGACGCGACGTGCGCAACATCTACGCGCTGGTGCGGGTCGCCGACGAGATCGTCGACGCACCCCGCCCCGACCAGGGTTCGGTCGACCGCCGCAACGAACTCGACCAGCTCGAGGAACAGACCTATGCCGCCATGGCCTCCGGGTCGAGCAGCAACCTGGTGGTGCACGCCTTCGCCCGCACCGCCAGGCGGGTCGGCATCGACCTGGACCTGGTCACCCCGTTCTTCGACTCGATGCGGTCCGACCTCACCCAGGTCCGGCACGACTTCGAGTCGCTCGCGGCCTACATCTACGGCTCAGCTGAGGTGGTCGGCCTGATGTGCCTGCGCGCGTTCCTCGCCGGCGAACCCAAGGCCGACGCCCGGTACGAACACCTGGCCCCGGGGGCCCGTCGCCTCGGAGCGGCCTTCCAGAAGATCAACTTCCTGCGCGACTTCGGCGACGACAGCGACGGACTGGGCCGGCGATACCTCGTCGGCCTCGACCCCGACGATCCGGACGAGGCGGCCTGGTCGTTGTGGCTCGACGACATCGACCTGGACCTCACCGCCGCCGCGGCCGTGATCCCGGAACTGCCGATGAGCTGTCGTGTCGCGGTGTGCGCGGCCCACGACCTGTTCGCCGAGCTGACCGAACGTCTGCGGCAGTCGTCGGCCGCCGAGGCGCGAATCCGCCGCGTGCGGGTTCCCAACGCGGGCAAGGCGAGAATCGCGGCCGCCGCCGTCGCCCGGCGGGGCATCCCCCGCACGGCACGAGGAGTGAACGCATGACCGGCCGCAAACACGTCGTCGTCATCGGCGGCGGCGTCGCCGGACTGGCCACCGCGGCGCTGCTCGCACACGACGGCCACGACGTCGAGATCGTCGAGAAGAACGACGAACTCGGCGGTCGCGCGGGGCTGTGGACGAACGAGGGCTTCCGCTTCGACACCGGGCCGTCGTGGTGGCTGATGCCCGAGGTCTTCGACCACTACTTCGAGATGCTCGGCACCTCCACCGCGGAACAACTCGACCTCGTCCGGTTGGACCCCGGGTATCGGGTCTTCTTCGGCGAGAAGGGCTCCGACGAGGAGCCGATCGACGTCCACAGCGACCAGAAGCGCAACCACGACCTGTTCGAGTCGATCGAGCCGGGCGCCGGGGCGGCACTCGACGAGTACCTGGAGACCGGCAAGAAGGCCTACGACCTGGCGGTGGATCGCTTCCTGTACACGAGTTTCGAGACGCCGCGGGCCTTCCTCAGCCCGACGGTGCTACGCAACTCGGGCACCCTGGTGTCGTTGTTGGTGCGGACGCTCGAGTCCTACATCGACGACCGGTTCCGAGACCGGCGACTGCAGCAGGTCCTCGGCTACCCGGCGGTGTTCCTGGGATCGTCGCCGGAACGGACCCCGGCCATGTACCACCTCATGAGCTGGATGGACCTCGCCGACGGGGTGAAATACCCCAACGGCGGCTTCACGACCCTCGTCGACGCGCTCGAACGCGTCGCCCGCGAACGAGGCGTGCGCATCCACACCTCCACCGCCGCGAGCGCCGTCCTCACCCGCCCGTCGGCGGGCAGGTTCCGCCGGCGCCGGGCCGAGGTCGTCGGAGTGCGGGTGCAGACCGCCGACGGTTCGACCCGCGACCTGCCGGCCGACGTCGTCGTCGGCGCGGCCGACCTCCATCACCTCGAGACGAAGCTCCTCCCGGAGGGCCTGCAGACCTTCCCGCAGCGCTACTGGGAGCGCGCGACCTCCGGGCCCGGTGCCGTGCTGGCCTACCTCGGCGTGCAAGGGGAACTCCCGGAGCTCACCCACCACTCGCTGTTCTTCACCGAGGACTGGAAGACCAACTTCGACGCGATCTTCGAAAGTCCCACGCGGATACCAGATCCCGCGTCGCTGTACGTCTGCAAGCCGTCGGCCACCGATGACTCGGTGGCGCCTGCCGGCCACGAGAACATCTTCATCCTGGTGCCGGTGCCCGCGGACCCGGGCCTCGGACACGGTGGCGTCGACGGAGCCGGGGACCCGGACGTCGAGAAGATCGCCGACCGTGCCATCGCGATGATCGCCGGCTGGGCCGGCGTGCCCGATCTCGCCGAGCGCATCGTCGTGCGACGGACCGTCGGCCCGGCGGACTTCGTCGACACCGTGAACTCGTGGTGCGGCGGAGCGCTCGGTCCCGCACACACGTTGCGGCAGAGCGCCTTCTTCCGCCCGACCAACCGGTCGCGCAAGGTCGAGGGCCTGTACTACGCGGGGTCGAGCACACGGCCGGGCATCGGCCTGCCGATGTGTCTGATCAGTGCGGAGCTGATCCGCAAGCGGCTCAAGGGAGATCACTCGGTGGGACCGACGCCGACGCGGTGACGACGCCCTCCGGAGGGACATGTGACGAAGGCCCGGCGATGATCTCGCCGGGCCTTCGTCATGTGCGTTGTCCGCCATGGCAATCGGCGCGCGTCCTTGCGCGTCCTGGGTCGAGGGGATCGCTGGGGGTGCCCTCAGCCCTCGCCGATCAGCCCCGCCACGATCTTCGCCGACAGCATCACCAACGGCAGGCCGCCGCCCGGATGCGACGATCCGCCCACCAGGTACAGGCCGGGCACCGGCGAGGTGTTCTTCGGCCGCAGGAACGCGGCGCGCGGACCGTTCGACGACGATCCGTAGATCGATCCGCCGGGCGTCATGGTCCGGCGTTCGAGGTCGGCCGGACTCACGATGATCCGGTGCCGGACCCGATCGCGCACGTCGAGACCGCGGTCGGCCATCACCTGCATGATCTGATCGGCATAGCCCTCCGCCAAACCCTCGGCGTCCCAGTCGACTCCGTGCCCGGGGTCGTGCCGGGGAGCATTGACGAGGACGAACCAGGAGCCGGTGCCCGGACCGGGGACGATCTCCGGGTCGTCGGGCGCCGAGATGTAGACGGTCGGACGCGCGACCGGTCGCGGCGGCCCGTTGAATCCGAAGACGGCGTCGAACTCCTCGTCGTAGTCCTCGGCGAAGAGCACGTGGTGGTGAGGCTGGTCCGCGGGCGGATCGTCGAGTGCGAGCAGCAGGACGAATCCGGACAACGACGGCGTCGACCGGCGCAGCAGGACGCGCGGCAGGCGCGCGGCGCGGCGGGGGAGGAGCCGGTCGTACACCTGGCGCGCATCGGCATTCGCGACGACGACATCCGCCGGTCGGGTGCTCCCGTCGGCCGTGACGACGCCGTCGACGCGACCGGTGCGATCGGTCGACACCCGTGCCACCTCGACCCCGAGCTCGACCGTGCCGCCGAGTTCGACGAACCGGTCGTGCATCGCGGTGGCGATCCGGCCGAGGCCGCCCCGGACATACCAGGAGCCCCAGGCCTGTTCGGCCCACGGCACCGAGGCGAGGGCGGCCGGGGCGCGGCGGGGGTCCGACCCGGTGTAGGTGGCGTAGCGGTCGAGCAACATCGCCAGGCGGGAGTCGCGCAGATGGTCCGAACCGAGCCCGCGCAGCGAACGCCACGGGGCGACGGCCCGCACGTCGCGGGGTGTGGCGATGCCGCCGATCATGGTCCGCACGCTCATCGGTGACTCGAGGAACGGGCCGTGGGTGACATCCCAGATCTGTTCCGCGCGCCGGAGAAAGGACGTCCACTGTGCGCCGCTGCCCGGCCCGAGCGCGCGGTCCAGCTCGGCGGGGATCGCGTCGATGGTGTCGGGCAGGTCGAGCACCGTGCCGTCGGGGAACCGGTAGCGCGCGGCGACGGGCAGTCGCTCCAGGTGCACCCGCTCATGGACCGGGGCACCGGTCTCGTCGAACAGCTCGGTGAGGACGTGCGGCATGGTGACCAGCGAGGGCCCGGTGTCGAAGACGAACCCGTCGTGCTTGATGACGCCGAGTTTGCCTCCGACGCGGTCGAATTGCTCGAGCACGGTCACGTCGTGTCCGGCGTGCTGCAGACGCATGGCGGCGGCGAGTCCGCCGACGCCCGCCCCGATCACGATGATCCGGCTCATCGCACGCCCTCCAGGACGCGCCCCTTCCATCGAAGCTCGCCGTTGCGTCGGGCCAGCGAGGAATCCGCGGCGAGGGCGGCGAACAGCAGGACCGAGATCGGGTGGGCCAGCGCGTCGGGCCACGCCCGGCCGCCGGTGCACCCGGCGGAGACCGCGCGCGAGGCGACCCCGGCGAGGTATCCCACCGCCCCGACGCGTGATCCGGCGAGTGCGGCCAGCGCAGGCAGCACGTACGTCAGGCACAGGCCGGCGGTGACGGCCCCGGTGCCCGCGGGCGACCCGAAGGCGGACCACAAGGACTTCCGGTATCCGGCGCGGACCTCGCGCCAGCCGTCGTACATCCGGCAGGTGGCGACCTCGCTGCCCTCGGCGACGATCCCTCGGCCGCCTGCGGCCTTGACCGCGCGCAGAAGCGCGATGTCCTCCAGGACGACGTCGCGGACGGCTTCGTGGCCACCGGCCTGCCGATACGTCACCGCGTCGACGAGCAGGAACTGCCCGTTCGCGGCGGACAGCGATGTCCGTGAGGAGTTCTCGGCGACACCGAGGGGGAGCGTGCTCAGCCACGACCACTGCAGCAGGGGCTGGAGGAGCCGCTCGGCGGCGCCGTTCGCGATCTGGCGCGGGTAGGGGCTGAGGAGGTCGAGGCCGAGCGAGCGGAGCAGTGCCGCTGAGGAGGTGAACGCGTGCGGTTCGAGGACGACGTCCGCGTCGAGGAAGGCCAGGACCCCGTAGGGGAAAGCCGC
This sequence comes from Gordonia paraffinivorans, assembly GCF_900683595.1. NCBI lineage: Bacteria > Bacillati > Actinomycetota > Actinomycetes > Mycobacteriales > Gordoniaceae > Gordonia > Gordonia paraffinivorans. The sequence goes on from NZ_CAACYD010000007.1 coordinate 135,745, forward strand.
GTCGGCCAGCTGCCGGCACGCCCAACTCTTGCCGAGCCACCCGGGTGGCGGGGGCGACCCCGCGATCGCCTCGATACGCCGGTCGCGCCCGGCCATCTCCGCGACCAGTGCGCCGGTGCCGTCGTCGGACTCGTCGTCGAGCACGAGTACGCGCACCGGCCCCGGCCACCGGTCGGCGGCCTCCAGCACCGCGGTCAGGCAGCGGCTCGCGGTGGAAGCCTCGTTGCGCATCGGGATCAGCACCGACAGCGGTTCGGCCTCGGCGACCGTCCCGCGGGAGGGCCGCCGGACCCGGAGCACGTTGTCGATGGTCAGGCCGAGTGAGGCGAACGAGAGCGCCGTGCCCAGCGCGGTCGCGCGTCGGCCGAGGTCAGCGAGGCGCACGGTGCCTCCCGGGTACCGTGCCGGATTCGATTCTGTGAGAACGGTTGTGCCGCAGGACCGAGGCCAGCAGCGGCAATGCGACCACCCCCATGAGCAGCGCGCCCACGACGGCGACCGTCGGGCGACCGAAGAAGACGGCGTGCGCCAGCACCGACGAGAAGTAGGTCCACAGGTAGGTCGCGATCGGGACTCCGTCGTCGGCCTGTGCGTCGGCCCGGACGAGGCGGTCGAGAACGCCGATCATGAGGAACGAGACGAGCAGCCACCCGGCGAAGTTGGTCAGCGGGATGTCGGCGACGCCGGGCAGGGACGGTGTGGGATGGCGCCAGGCCCAGTGACCCTGGTCGACCATCTGCGGGTCGAGGAAGACATCCCACGCGGTCAGGGCGTACGCGCCCACGAACGGTGTGACGACGCGGGCGCGCGCCGCGGACAATCGCGTCACCCGGAGGAGACGGCGCGTCACCGCCAGGGCGGGCCAGGCCATCATGATCCACGCCAACGGGACGAGAACCGGCACTCCGAGGATCTTCCAGCCGAGCGAGTCGGTGTAGAGATATGTGCCGAAGGGGAACCCGGTGCCGACGCCGATCGCCTCGGCAACGAGTCCGCCGCCGCCGGCGACCACGACCAGTGCTGCCGCCGAGGCGATTCCGCGGGTCGCGGCGAGATGGATGACCGATGCCGAGGCGAGGAGGGTGACGCTCGCGACGGTCAGGGGCAGGGTGCCGCCGCCGGTGAGGGGGAACGCTATCTGGACACCGACCGTCGCGACGAGCAGCGCCCAGGTCAGGGTGAGGAGGTGTCGCCGCCAGGGTGCGCGGGCGGCCCGGTCCTGCGCCTCCGGGGACCCGGTCCGTCGTCGGACGGGTCCGCGCGCGGAGGTCGTGAGCGGATCGCGCGGCGTCGGATCGGCTGTTGTGATCGGACTCGATGTGGCCGTGCTCATGCGGTCTTCCCTTGATAGGTGCCGGAGATGTCGGTGACCGCGAACCGGGTGAACAGTTCCTCGGCGTACCACCGTGCGGGTTTGGTCCTCCGTACCGCGGACAGATGCGCGGGGGAGCGGTAGGCGAAGTCGGTGAGGTGCTGTGCGGAGTCCCAGACCGAGAAGGTCCCCTGCACCCCGACCGGTAGCTCGCCCACCCCGAGCGCCAGTCGGTTGCCCGGGGAGCGGCCGAGTTCGGCGGCGACGGGCGGCACGGCACGCCAGAACGACGCCATCGTCGTCGGGCGCAGCCGTGCACGGGTCAGCGCGGCCACCGGGCCGGACCACGACGCCGGTCGTCCCGCGTTCGAGGACGCATCGGCGGGCCCGTCCGGCCCTGCGGAGGCGCCGAACGGATCGACCTTCGACCACCTGCCCTTCGACCGGATCGGCCGCATCACGACCCGCAGTTCCTCGGTCGCCGAGTCCTGCCACCGGCGCAGGACCGGCGAGTCCGCTCCTGCGAGTGCGGATCCCTCGTCATCCCAGACGGTGAGCGCCGCCCAGTGGCGCAGGTCCGCGCCGGACAGCGTGAACGTGTCCGCCGTGCCCGTGCCGAGCAGTTTGGCGAAGCGCAATCCGGGTGCGGCACGCAGGGATCGCCGCCCGGATGCCATCCGGCGCAGCGCCGGGAGGGCCCGATCGACTCCCCAGACGCGCAGTTCGACGGTCGGTGCCGCTCCGGCGGTCATGCGCGTCGCCACACGCAGCGTTCGACCAGTCCGGAGAGCGCCTGCCGGGTCTCGTCGTCCACGGCGGCACCGGCGATGATCCCGAAGGCGTCCTCGGCGAGTTCGACGATGCGCTGATCGACCCGTTCGAGCGCCCCGGTCGACTCGAACACCGCTCGGACACGCGCGAGTCCGGTGACGTCGAGATCCGGGTTCCCGAGGCAGTCGTCGAGGACCCTCCGTTCCCGCAGCGTCGCCGACTCCTGGGCGAGCGCGACGAGCATGGTGCGTTTGCCCTCGCGGATGTCGTCGATCGCCGGTTTGCCGGTCACCGCCTCGTCGCCGAAGACGCCGAGGACGTCGTCACGCAACTGGAAGGCCTCGCCGGCGGTCAGCCCGATGCGGTCGTAGTCGGAGAGCAACGACTCGTCGGCGCCGGCCAGCGTGCCGCCGAGTCGCAGCGGCTGGCCGATGGTGTACCGCGCGCTCTTGTAGCGCAGCACCCGTTCGGTGCGATCGGCGTCTGCCTGCTCCTCGGTCTGGCTCAGCATGTCGAGGTACTGGCCCGCATACGCCTCGTCGCGCATCTGGGTCCAGGTGCGGCGGACCGCGGCGCGGACACTGCGACCCGCGTCGTCGACGGCGGCGGCCGCGAGATCGTCCGACCACGACAGGCACATGTCGCCGACGAGGATCGCGACCGCCGTCCCCCAGGTCTCCGGATCTCCCTGACGGTTCTCCTCCAGGTGCGCGTCGGCGAAGAGCCGGTGCACGGTGGGCAGGCCTCGGCGGGTGTCCGAGTCGTCCATGACGTCGTCGTGGACGAGTGCCGCGAGGTGGAACAGCTCGATCGCCGACGCGAGCTCGACGACGCCGGGCACCGGGCGGCCCCGGGCCGCGCCGCGCGCGCCCCACAGGCAGAACGCGGCGCGCAGACGCTTGCCGCCGGTCAGCCGTGCCGCCACCGCCTCGGCGGCGGGGGCGAGCTCGGAACCCACCTCCAGCAGCGTGGCGGCGTGCCCGCGGAAGTGCGCGGACAGCATCTCGTCGACGAGGCGCAGGTCGGTGGGCACATCCGTGATCTCGTCGGTGATCGCGCGCAGGTGCGCGGCGTCGGACGCGGGGCGACGCGGCGCGGGCGAGGTGGTGATCGCGGCGATCTGAGTCATGTCGGGGCCCTTCGTGCGGGGATACGGCCGTGCGGGGGTCGGCCTGACGGTTACCCGGTCTTCGGAGTCACGACACCAGCGGATGGGTGTGTCCCGGCGGCGCGAGTCGACGCCGGGTCGGGCCGGGCCGGCGGTAGGTTGGACACCATGGCAGTGGATGCAACGGTGCCCGTGGTGGCGCTCGGTCTGGTGGGTGGATTCGCCGCGGCCCGCTACAGCGGCCGACGTGAACTCGGCGGGGTGGTCCTCGCGGCGGCAGGGGCCTGGAGCACTCGCCGATGGGTGCAGACGAAGGGCCCGGCGGTGGCCGGCGGGTTGCTCGGCACCTACCTCGCGGCCTTCGGCGGATCGCATCCGCTGGCCAAGAAGATCGGCGCGTGGCCCTCGGTCGCGGTGGTGACGGCGGTCGCCGCCGGCGCGACCGCCGCGGCCACCCGCTGATCCCACGGCGAACCGGCTCAGGCGCCGCCGGGGCCGACGTACCATCGGCTCCCATGACGGTGGGAAACGAGGTACCAGGGGAGAACGGATCTGCGGGGGCACCGGTCGTCCCGGGGGCTGACGGGTCCGCGCAGGTAGGGCCAGGAGGCTACGGGCGCGCGCGGCAGAACGACATCTACACCGCCGGCGTTCATCGCCGGAAGCCGCGTGTGCCAACCGATTTCGCTGAACTGGAGCGACGTGCGCGGCGTGCGATGTCGGCGCGGGCGTGGGCCTACATCGCCGGGGGCGCCGGCGAGGGGCGCACGATGACCGGCAACCGCGCCGCACTCGACCGCTGGGCTATTGTGCCGCGCGTCCTGCGCGACGTCTCGCGGCGCAACCTCGAGGTCGAGTTGTTCGGCCGCCGCATCCCGGCTCCGGTGCTGTTCGCCCCGGTCGGCGCCGGGTCGCTCGCGGCGCCCGAGGCCGACCGTCTGATCGGGCACGCGGCCGCGGAACTCGGTCTGCCCTACATCTTCTCGAACCAGGCGAGCGTCCCGATGGAGACCGTCGCCGCCGAGATGGACGCGGTTCGCCCGGGTGCGCCGCGCTGGTTCCAGCTCTACTGGTCCACCGACGACGACCTCGTCGACAGTCTCCTCTCCCGGGCGGAGGCGGTCGACGCCGACGCCGTCGTCGTCACCCTCGACACCACGATGCTCGGCTGGCGTCCCCAGGACCTCAACATCGGGTCGCTGCCGTTCGCGCGCGGAGAGGGGATCGCCCAGTACACCTCAGACCGCCGGTTCGTCGAGATCGTCGCCGAGCGACTCCGCACCGCGGTCGGCGAGCGGCCGGAGATCTCGCTCGGGGCCGTCGCGACGCTGATCTCGATCACCCGGAACGCGCCGGGGCGCTTCTGGAAGAACCTCACCTCGCCGCAACCGCGCGCGGCGGTGCAGACGTTTCTCGACATCTACTCGCGACCATCCCTCAGCTGGGACGACCTCGCCGGGCTTCGCGACCGGACGAGACTTCCGATCGTGCTCAAGGGCGTGCTGCATCCCGACGACGCGCGCCGCGCCGTCGACGCAGGGGTCGACGGGATCATCGTGTCGAACCACGGCGGGCGGCAGGTCGACGGCGCGATCAGCACCATCGACGCCCTCGCCGACATTGCGCCGGTGGTCGACGGGCGGATCAAGATTCTCATCGACTCGGGCATCTACACCGGCTCGGACGTCTTCAAGGCACTCGCCCTCGGTGCCGACGCCGCCTGCATCGGGCGCCCGCACATGTACGGGCTGGCCATCGCCGGTGCCGAGGGGGCGCGCGACGTGGTCGCCGACATCATCGCCGAACTCGATCTGACGCTGGGACTCTCGGGCCACACCGACGTCGCCGACCTCGACCGGGACGCCCTGCGGCGGATCTGAGCCGCCGGCGCGCCGGCCCCGCAGCAACCCGTCGAGAAGGGTTGTCAGACAAATGAAATCGCGGCTCGCCGCGGCAACTCACCTGCCCCCGAGGGAACCCCCGCTCCCAAGAGGTGAGTGCGCGGCGGCGAGCCGCGAGTACGTCGGCGACTGCGGGAGTCCCGCGGCCGCCCGGTCTCAGACCAGCGGGCGCCCGGTCCGCATGCGCCACCGGACGTCGGCGAGCAGCACATTGAACGGGAACTGCTGGATCCACTTCGGCGAGCGCCGGATGATCGCACCCAGCACCGCGTTGTGCTTGGCGAAGAAGAGTTCCTGCCACGGTGACAGGCGCACGTCCATCTTCCGGCGGAAGTCCTCCGGCAGGAAGCCGACGGCGAGGATGTAGAAGTACCAGCCGAGAAGCCTGGTGACCACCGGGCCGAGGAACTCCGCCCGCGCGATCCTCAGCAGGTACTCGCGGATGGTCGGGTCGATCTCCAGCACCTCGACCGTGTCGTTCCAGTACTGTTCGAACGCCGCGCGGTCGGCGGGCCAGGCCTCGCGCGGCACCTGCAGCGTGGTTCCGAACACCGCGCCGGCCTGATAGACCTCGTCGGTCACCTCGGTCATGCCGCCGAAGATGCGGTGCACGTCCTCGGTTCCGCGGTACAGGCAGGCGGCGACCCACAACTGCAGCTCCGGGTCGAAGGCGTTGTACTTCACCGGGCTGTCGGCGGTCGAGCGGACCTTGGCGTGCGCCTTGCCCACCGCCTTGCGGTAGGCCTTGCGGTCCTTGGCGCTTCCGAGCCCGGCGACGGCGAGGTAGCTCAAGGTGGTGCGGCCGCGCTTGAGCGGGTGCTTGAACAGGTTGCCCGAGTCGACGCGGCTCTCGTACACGCCGTAGCCGACGGCCGGATGGCTGAGCTGCATGATCACGTTCGCGGCACCGGCGATGACGCCGATGCCCAGCGGGTTCAGGTTCTCGGCGGAGGGAAGGGCGTCGAGTTCGGCGCGCGACATCCGGGCCGACGACGGCAGGAACTCGGTGTCGGGCTTCTCGGCGGCGAGGAACTCCTCGACCTCCGGCGTGACGCTCGCCGATTCCTGCGGCGACAGGGCAGAACTTCCGCTGGTGATAGGCTCCGTTGCCATCGAACACCCCTCCTGCTCGAATTCAGGAAACGTATGTTTCCCGTTTTATGACACACCCAACCGACCGGGGTGTCAAGATTGGAACCATGGGACGAGGACCTTCGACCCCGCAGGGCCAGGCCGATGCTGCCGCGTCCGAGGCGTCGGGATCGCTGCGTGCGTACGGCGGCGAGGGCGGGGACACCCGGGTCGCCCGCCGCCGCGCGGCCTTGCTCGACGCGGCACTGGATCTGCTCGGCGCCGACGACGCCGAGGCCGTCACCGTTCGCGGTGTCTGCCGGCGCGCGGGCCTGACCGCCCGCTACTTCTACGAGAGCTTCGAGTCGGTGGACCAGCTCGTGGAGACCGTCTACGACCAGGTCATCGAGGAGATCGCCGCATCCGGACTCGCCGCCTTCTCCGAGGGGGCGACGATGCGCCAGAAGGTTGCCGGCGCGGTCGCGGTGATCGTCGACCTCATCGACGAGGATCGTCGAAAGGGTCGGCTCCTGTTCTCCCAGGCGCTGCTCAGCCCGGTGATCGCCGCCAAGCGCATGGAGTCGACCGCGCTGTTCGCCGGCCTCACGCGGCAGAGTGCGTCGAGCCTCGTCGACGTCAACGTCGGCCCCGGACGTGCTGCCGCTGTGGCCCATTACCAGGTCGGCGGGCTCAGCCGGTTGCTGGCGGCGTGGCTCGAAGGCGACGTCGACCTCGCCAAGCCGGAAGTCGTCGATCTGGCCGTCGCGCTTCTCGTGTCGCCGGCCGACATCTTGGAGTCGGCTCCAGTCGACGGCACCGCCGATGCCGGATAGGTCTGCGGCAAGAGGATATGTTTGTCCCATGAGCAGCGGAACCGGCGAAACAGACGTCCGACCCGCGAAGCAGCCTCTTGGATCCTGGCGTGACTACGGTGAGCCCGAGCTCCCGGTCCCGCTCGCCGCGGCCCTCGAGGCCTTCGCTGAACAGGGCTACCACGGCACGTCGGTCAGGGAGATCGCCGCGCGGGCCAACCTGTCCGTGCCCGGTCTGTACCACCACTACCCGTCGAAGCAGTCCTTGTTGCAGGGTCTGCTGGAGCGGACGATGACCGATCTCCTCGCCCGTTCGGAGGCGGCCATCCGCGAGGCCGGCCCGGAGCCGGTCAAGCAGTTCGACGCGGTGGTCGAGTCCTTGCTCCGATTCCACATGTACCGCCGTGAGCAGGCGTTCGTGGGTTCCACCGAGATCCGCAGTCTCGACGACGATTACCGTCCGAAGTACATCGGGCATCGCGATCGCCAGCAGCGGATGGTCGACGAGATCGTGTTCGCCGGCGTCGAGGCGGGCGACTTCACCACGCCGTATCCGAAGGACGCCGCGCGTGCGGTGGCCACGATGTGCGTGGGGGTCTCGACGTGGTTCAAGCTCGACGGTCTCCTCGGCCCTGACGAGTTGATCCAGCGGAATCTCCAGCTCGCCCGGGCCCTGGTCGGGTACCGACCCAGATAGTGCGGTCGGGTACCGACCCAGATAGTGCGGTCGGGTACCGACCCAGATAGTGCGGTCGGGTACCGACGGGACAGCACGGAATTGCGCTTCCCGGTCTTGACCGGGGTGGCATCGCCTGGCAATGTATGGCATGCCGAACGATCGCTCGGTCGGCGACGGGGACTTCCCCGCCGGTTCAGTCAGAGGAGTCACGATGCCGATAGACCTGCGCCACGACCCCGAGGTGGTCGAGCTGGTCGAGAAGACCGAACGTTTCATCCGCGACTACGTGTTGCCCATCGAAGAGGCCCACAACGGTGACATCACCGCGGCCGGTGGCGACGACCTGCGTCGTGAGATGAACGCAAAGGCCAAGGCGGAGGGCATCTTCGCGCCACACGCCCCGGTCGAGTTCGGCGGGCTCGGACTCAACATGACCGACCGCGCAGCGGTTTTCGAAGCCGCGGGCTACTCGACGTTCGGCCCGGTCGCCCTGCACATCGGCGCGCCGGACGAGGGTAACGTGCACATGCTCGACCACATCGCGAGCGAGGAGCAGCGGCAGAAGTTCCTCGCCCCGCTCGCCTCCGGCGAGGTGCGCTCGGCCTTCGCGATGACCGAGCCGGCGCCGGGCGCGGGCGCGGACCCCGATGCGTTGAACACCCAGGCCGTCCGCGTCGACGGCGGCTGGAAGATCAACGGCACCAAGCACTTCATCACCGGCGCCGAGGGCGCGGCCTTCTTCATCATCATGGCCCGAACCGCCGGCTCGCCTGGTGATCGTGGCGGCGCCACCATGTTCCTGGCGAACGCCGACACCCCTGGCATCACCGTCGGCCGGCACATCAACACCATCGACAAGGCCATGATCGGCGGCCACTGCGAGGTCACGTTCGAGGACGTCTTCGTCCCCGACGAGGACATCCTCGGCGAGGTCGACCAGGGCTACCGATACGCACAGGTCCGTCTGGGGCCGGCCCGTATGACGCACGTCATGCGCTGGCTCGGCGCGGCCAAGCGCTGCCACGACGTCGCCCTCGACTATGTCTCCCGCCGTGAGGGATTCGGCGGCAAGCTCGGCGACCTCGGCATGATCCAGCAGATGGTGGCCGACAACGAGATCGACCTGGCCGCCTCCCGGCAACTGCTGCTCAAGGCATGCCACGAGCTGGACCTGGGCAACCATGCCTCCAACGAGACCTCGATCGCCAAGACCTTTGCCGCCGAGGCATACTCGCGGATCGCCGATCGCAGCATGCAGATGTGCGGCGGCCTCGGCGTGTCCGCCGACCTGCCGATCGCCCGTCTGGCGCAGGAGCTGCGTCCGTTCCGGATCTACGACGGCCCCTCCGAGGTGCACCGCTGGGCGATCGCGCGTCGCGCCATCGGCCGGGCGAAGAAGGCGCAAGCCGCGGCGGAGGCGAAGTGACCTCCATCGAGAACGCGCTCGACGCAGCGCGCCTGGAAGAACTGTTGCGCCGCAACGGGGTCGAGCCCGCCGGTGAACTCGACATCAACCTCATCAGCGGCGGAAAGTCCAACCTGACCTACACCGTCACCGACGGCGTGAACAGGTGGGTGGCCCGTCGGCCCCCGACCGGCGGCCTCACCCCGTCGGCGCACGACATGGGCCGGGAGTGGGCGGTCACCAGCGCTCTGCAGTCCACGTCGGTGCCGGTGGCCACGACAGTGGCCTTCGACGAGGACGGCTCGATCATCGGGGCTCCCTGTACCGTGGTGGAATTCGTCGACGGACGGGTGGTGCGGACCGAAGAGGATCTCGCCGCCTACTCCGACGCGGAGGTCGCGGCGAACATCGACGGCCTGGTCCGGACGCTCGCCGATCTCCACGCCGTGGACTACAAGGCCGTCGGCCTCGGCGAGTTCGGCCGTCCCGCCGGGTTCGCCGCCCGCCAGGTGAAACTGTGGGCGCGGCAGTGGGGTCATGTGAAGACGCGCGACCTCCCCGACGTCGAGCGTCTCGTCGAGAAGCTGTCCGAGCGCGTGCCGCAGGAAGCGCGGGAATCGGTGGTGCACGGCGACTTCCGCATCGACAACACCATCGTCGACGCGAACGACCCGGGCCGGATCGCCGCGGTCGTCGACTGGGAGATGTCGACGCTGGGCGATCCGATCACGGATGTCGCGCTGATGTGCGTGTACCGAACCGGCGCGTTCGACCGAGTCCTGGGTTTCTCGGCGGCCTGGACCAGCGACCGCTATCCGTCCGTGGACGAGATCGCCCAGAAGTACGCGACCGCAACGGGTTCCGATCTCGGCGACTGGGACTTCTACCTGGGGTTGGCCAACCTCAAGCTCGGTGTGATCGCCGAGGGGATCACCTATCGCGCGCTCTCCGGCGCGTCCTCGGGCGACGGGGCCGAGAACGCGGCGGAAGCGACCGCGGTCTTCATCGCCGAAGGCCTGCGGCTCGTCGGCTGAGACCCGGTCGTCGCTGGGTTCAGGGATCACGTACAACCCACGGGGGACACACGAATGAGTGAACAGACCAACCGGTCCGCGCTGGTGACCGGGGCCTCGCGCGGCATCGGCGCGGCGATCGCCGAACGCCTCGCCGCCGACGGCTGGGACCTGACCATCAGCGCGCGCGGTCGGGAAGCCTTGGAGGCCAAGGCTGCCGAACTCCGTGAGCTGGGCGCGGGCCGAGTCGAGGTGGTGCCGGCGGACATGACCGACACCGACGCCGTCACCGCCCTCGGCGCCGCGCACGGCGAGGCCTTCGGTAGGTGCGATGCGCTGGTCATCAACGCCGGCATGGGGTCCAAGGGCGCGGTCGCCGAGATGCCGGTCAAGCGCTTCGACCGGCTCTACCAGGTCAACGTGCGTGCGCCGTACATTCTGTTGCAGTCGGTGCTGCCGACGCTGCGGTCCACGGCCGCGGGGCACGGTGCCGCGAAAGTCATTGCGGTGGCGTCGATCACGGGCGTGTACCCGGAGCCGGAGCTGTCCGCGTACGGTGCGACGAAGGCTGCGCTGATCTCCCTCTGCGAGACGTTCAACCTCGAGGAGTCGGAGAACGGCGTGAGCGCGACGACGATCGCGCCGGGATACGTGGCCACCGACATGACCGACTGGCTCAAGGACCGCATCCCGAAGGAGGAGATGATCACCGCCGCCGACGTCGCCGTCGTGGCGCACTCGGTTACCCAGTTGTCGCGGTATGCGGTGCTGCCGAACGTCGTCCTGACCCGCCCGGGGACGAATCTGCATCGGGCGTAGCCGAACCCGCGTCTGAACGACGAAGGTCCACTGCCCTCGGCGGGCAGTGGACCTTTGTCGTCTCGGTCGGAGTTCCGGTTCGGTCAGCGGAAGGTGGCGACGCCCCCGGAGCGGTCGGAGAGGTGACCGTGCTCGTTGAACGACACCACCGACACACCCTGGCGGCCCACGATGAGTTTGGTGATCGACGCGTTGACCATCGTGCGGGCCATCGCCGGCCACTGCTCGTCGGGGATGCCCCACAACTGGGCGATCCACTGGGTGATGGTCCCCGCCGACGACACGATGAGCACGGTCTGGCCCGATCCGGCACGCTCGACGGCGCGCTTGGCCGCGTCGTGGACACGTGCCTGGAACTGCGGATAGCTCTCCGCGGGGCCGCCGTCGGGCCCGGGGTCGGGCTCGTGGTCACCGGCGGCGATCCACGCCGCCAGTCCCTTGTCCAGTTGCTGCTGGTAATTGCGTCCGTCCCGGAACATCTCGGGGGACGCATGACCGACCAGCGCGGGCAGCGAGTATTCGTTCCATCCGGTGTCGATGCGGGCCTCCGGCCGCGCGTCGAAGGCCCCCAGGACCCCGCGCAGGGTCTGGCTCTGACGGGCGAGGTCGCCGCTGACCGCGTCGGTGAAACCCTCGATCTGGCCGGCGAGGAACGACCCGGAGATCGCGGCCTGCGTGTCGCCTGTCGCGGTGAGCCCGCCGGGGCCGTTGCGGAGGTCCGCGGAGTCGTCGGAAACCCCATACGCCAACGCATTTGCCTGACCGTGCCGCACTAGATAGATGACGCCCATACCTGCACAGTATTCGACGCCGATGAGTTCGTCCGACCGGGATGGTCTGTATGGGGGAGACCGCGTTCCACCGGACGGAGTCGCCGCGTGATGCGTCCGGCGGTCCGGGGAGGCAGCCCGAGGAGATGGAGACCGCCAGTGGCATCGATGATGTTCGTCAATCTGCCCGTTGCCGACGTCCGACGATCCCGAGACTTCTTCCGCAGGCTCGGCTTCCGGTTCGACGAGATGTTCTGCGACCACTCGACCGCGTGCATGGTGGTCAACGATCGCGCGATGGTGGTCCTGATGGATCGACGGCGGTTCGCGGGTCTGGCGGTGGCGGGTCCGCTGGAGGGGCCGGGGCTGCGGGAGTCGGTCGTGACGTTCGCCGTGGACGAGCGGGCGCAGGTCGACCGCATCGCGGACGCCGCGATGGCGGACGGCACGCCGCTACGGGAGACCGAGGACCTCGGCTTTCTGTACGCACGCAGCTTCTGCGATCCCGACGGTCACGCGTGGGAGGTCGTCTGGATGGACCCCGCCCAGATCCCCCGGACCACCGATCGCTGACCGGTGGCGGAGGCGGGCGTCAGTGCCAGGGTGCGGGTGTGGTGCGCGCCGGGGCGTCGTACGGGGTCGCGGGCAGACCGAACCGGGCGAAGTCCTCCTCCATCGTCCGGCTGAAGAACGCGACCGTGTGCCGTACCTTCCGCGCCGCCGGATCGATGTCGAGGACCTGGAGCTGGAACGGGCGGTGGACGCCATCGGGCTCGCGCATGTAGAGACCGAAGGCGGGCTGCCCGTTGGCGACGGTCGGCAGCATGATCTGGTCGCCGGCCTTCTCGGCCGGGCAGTTGCGCTTGATGAGGGTGCCGATGGCGTCGGGACCCTGGTACCAACCGGTGAACGGTGGCATCTCCCAGATCGCCTTGTCGGTGAACATCGCGGCGATCGCGTCGACGTCGTAGCGTTCGAACGCCGACACGTAGCGCGCGAGCAGCTCGCGCTTGGCGTCGTCGTCGAGGACGGATGGGTCGGAGCGCGCCGCGTCGGCCTGCGGACGCGCGCGCTCGAGCTGCGCACGGGCCCGCTGGAGGAGGCTGTTGACGGTCGCGGTGGTGACCCCGATCGTCTCGGCGACCTCGGCGGCGCGCCACTGCAGGACGTCGCGGAGGATCAGGACCGCGCGCTGACGCTCGGGCAGATGCTGCAACGCCGCGATGAAGGCGAGGCGGATCGATTCGCGGGCGCCGACCACGAAGGCGGGATCGGCATCGGGGGCAGGTGCGATCTCGTCGACGGTCCCGGCGAAGGGTTCCAGCCACGGCACCTCGTGGTTCTGCAGGAGGTCGTCGGTGGGATCGAAGGCGTCGCCGCCGAGCCCCGAGGGCAGCGGCCGGCGCTGCGAGCTCTGCAACGCGGTCAGGCAGGTGTTGGTCGCGATCTTGTGCAGCCAGGTGCGGACCGATGCCCGGTGGTCGAACTTGTCGTAGGCCTTCCACGCCCGCAGGAACGTCTCCTGGGTCAGGTCCTCGGCGTCGTGATGCGAGCCGGTCATCCGGTAGCAGTGCGCCACGATCTCGCGGCGGTAGGGCTCGGCGGCGGCAAGGAAGTCCGAGTCGGAGATCGGCCCGTCCGCTGTTGTGGTCATGGTCACAATCTACCGCCGCCCACTGACACAATCGACCGCGAAGGAGCAATGCGCCCTTGGTCCGTTTTCGGCGTCGCCGCAGGTCGGATAGACGCTGGACGGGATGTTGAAATCAGGCTGAGCGCAAATGGTGCGAACTGCCTGATCCCGCCCTAGATTCGCCGGTGCACGCGTGTGCCCGCGCCGCCCCGGTCCTGTATGACCTGGGGGAACGGGCTTGCCGCGACGGGGTCGGCGTTGCTAGCTTGATGCGCATGTCGAGCACGGACCGCAAGCTGCCGGAGGTCACCTACGTGACCACCGCTCTGGGCTGCCGTCTGCCGCTTGCTCGCGTTCTCTGTTGTTGTCGTCGAATGCGCTGAGCCGACGCCTCGTCCACGGGGTGTCGCTCCAGATCTGGTGATTCGAGCATTCCCACCCCTTCCCGCCGTCTTCCGCGCGGGGCAATTCGACGAGGACGATCATGACCGCCACGCTTTCCGACATCTCTGCCCGTAACCTGCGTACTGCACCGACGCCGCTCACGCGTCGGCCGGCGACACGTCCGGTCCGTCGTGGACCGCAGGTGAATCGCCCGAACGCGCCGTTGTCGGCCGTACCCGCGCCGGTTCCGCCGAGCCGTGTCCCCGGCGCGACGGCCGACCGGCGCGGACTCGGAAAGGGGGACCCGCGGGTGCACGTCGCGACGCCGCACCTGGAGCTGTCGACCAAGCCGGCGGCGCTCGTCCTGCGCGCCGCCCGCCTGGCCGGCCCCCTGTTCCGCGATGACGCCGCCGAGCGCACGGGACTCTCCATCTCCACGGTGAACCGCCAGGTCAGCGCCCTGCTGAAGGCCGGTCTCATCCGGGAGCGCGCAGACCTCGCCCCGTCGGGCGCCATCGGCCGGCCGCGCCTGCCGTTCGAGGTCAACCTCGCCGACTTCCTCACCCTGGGCATCCACATCGGCTACAAGGTCACCTCGATCACCACCCACGACCTGCTGCACCGCGTCGTCGGCGCGATCCAGATCCCGACCCCGGTCGCCGAGAACCCCGAGCAGACCCTCGCCGCCATCGGCGTCAGCGCCCGCCGCTTCGCCGAGCGTTGGACCGGCAAGCGTGTCCTCTGGGTCGGCGTCGCGATCGGCGGCCGGGTCGCCGAGGGGGGCCTCGTCGACCATCCGCGGCTCGGCTGGGAGTCCGCACCGGTCGGTCGGGTGATCGCCGAGGCGGTGGGTCTGCCGGTGTCGGTGGCGTCGCACGTCGAGGCGATGGCCGCCGCCGAGCTGGTCCTCAACCCCGACGACGAGCAGTCGAGCTTCTTGTACTTCTACGCCCGCGAGATGCTGGGCATCGCCTTCAGCGTCGGCGGCACCGTCCACACCCCGACCGCGGGCCCGCCCGTGATCGGGCACTTCCCGACCGGCCCGACCACCCTGCTCGACCCCGAGAAGACGGGGCGTCTCGAGCCTGCGGTGAGCGACACCGGGGTCGTCGAAGCGGCTCGCGCACTGGGACTCTCGGTCGAGGACGTGGAGGGCATCCACGCTCTGGCCCGCTCCGGGGACGCGACTGCCCGCGCCCTCCTCGAGGAGCGCGCCCAGGTGCTCGGCCGTACCGTCGGACTCATCGCCGACATCTTCAACCCCGACCACATCATCCTCGGCGGCCAGGCGTTCACCGACTACCCGGCGACCCTGCCGACCGTGGCGCGTGCAGTGCGCGAGACCTCGATCGCGACGAAGCGCGATGTGCGCGTGTCACATTCGGGTGCCACCGTGCAGCAGCAGGCGGCCGGCGCTGTCTCCCTCGACGCAATCTACAGCGACCCGCTGCAGGCGATCACGCTGACCGCCTGAGCGGGCCGCCGCCCCTCGCACACAACCGCCGGCGAGGCGCGGGGAGACCCACCCGCGCCCGGCGGGTGTCCCCGGACGCGCGAGTGCCTCAGTCCACGGTGCGCTTGTTGTAGGCGCGAATCGCGAACGGCGCGAAGATCAGCGTCAGGGCGACCGCCCAGATGAGGGTCGAGATCACCGGATGCTGAAGCGGCAGTGCGGCATCGGAGCCGAATGCGGGGCCATTGCCCCACAGCACGCGCATCGCCTGCACGAGTGAGGACATCGGGTTCCACTCGGCGATGGTCCGCAGCCACGTCGGCATCGGCGCGGTCGGGACGAAGGCGTTCGACAGGAACGTGATCGGGAACAGCGTCGAGAACATGAAGCCGTTCACGGCCTCGACGGTGCGCAACCAGGACCCGACGAGGATGCCGAACCAGATCATCGCGAACCCGAACAGCAACAGCAGGGCGAAGGCGAGCACCGCCTCGGCGAACGACCCGCGGATGCGCCAGCCGATCGCGAGACCGGTCACCGCCATCACCACGATGCCGATGCTGCTGTGCAGCAGGCTCGCGATGCTGCGTCCGATCAGCACCGACGACCGCTGGATGGGCAACGCGCGGAAGCGGTCGATGATCCCCTTCTCCAGGTCGGCGGTGATGCCCGAGGCGACGATGAACGCGGTGAAGACGATCGTCTGTCCCATGATGCCGGGGAGCAGGAACTCCTTGTAGGACCCGCTGTCGGTCTGGATCGACGCACCGAAGACGTACGCGAACAGCAGCACGAACATGATCGGCTGGATCGTGACGTCGGAGAGCATCTCCGGCATCCGCTTGGTGTGGATCATGTTGCGCTTCACCATGATCCACGACTGCTGCCAGAGCGTCGTGGGATGGGTGCGCGGGGTGTCGTCGACCACCGCGTCGGTCTGGGCAGTGGCGGTCATCAGGACTTCTCCTCGTCGGTGTCGTCGGTGGTGGTGTCGTCGGTGGCGCGGTGTCCGGTCAGGGACAGGAACACGTCGTCGAGGCTCGGGCGGGCGAGGCCGAAGTCGTCGACCGAGATCCCGCTCTCCTCGAACCAGGCGGCCACGCGGGGGAGGTCGCCCAGGCCGCCGGTCGCGGCGGTGAGGCGTCGTGCGGGGACGTCGACGAACACCTCGGTGCCGTTCTTGCGTAGCAGCGCCTCGGCCGCCGGGAGGTCCTCGGCGTGCGAGACGGTCAGCACGAGGCTGGCCGCGCCCGCCTGCTCCTTGAGTTGTAGCGGGGTGCCGTGGGCGATGATCCTGCCCTTGTCGATGACGACGATGTCGTCGGCGAGCTGATCTGCCTCTTCCAGGTACTGCGTGGTCAGCAGCAGTGTGGTGCCGCCGGCGACGAGGTCGCGCAGGACATCCCACAGTTCGGTGCGGCTGCGCGGGTCGAGGCCGGTGGTCGGCTCGTCGAGGAACAGCACCGGCGGGGCCGCGATCAGGCTGACGGCGAGGTCGAGGCGTCGGCGCATGCCGCCGGAGTAGGACTTGACCTGCTTGTCTCCCGCGTCGGTGAGCGAGAACTGTTCGAGCAGCTGCTCGGAACGCCTCGCGAGCGCCTTGCGGCCGATGCCGTACAACCCGCCGATCATCCGGAGGTTCTCGCGACCGGTGAGGATCTCGTCGACCGTGGCGGCCTGGCCCGTGAGGCCCATGTTCTGCCGGACCAGCCCGGGCTGCTCGCGGACGTCGTATCCGGCGATGCGGGCGGTGCCGCTGGTCGGCGGGGACAGCGTCGTCATCATGCGGACGGTGGTCGTCTTACCGGCACCGTTGGGTCCGAGCAGGCCGAGCACAGTGCCCCGCGGCACGGTGAAGCTGACACCGTCGACGGCGGTGAAATCGCCGAAGCGCTTGACCAGGTCGATGGCCTCGATCGCGACATCGGTGGTCGCGACATCGCCGGGTACGGCGGTGGGGGCTGTGACTGAGTTCATAACTCTCCACGGTATCGATGGGTTCTGACAGGGGCGAACGATTTTCGGTGGTCAGGGCGGTGTCGGCGGTCGCGTGCCCACGGGAAGGCAGACTGTCTTTCCTACCGGAACTCATCGCTCCCGCGAGGGGAATTCCGGCGGCCGGTGTCCACGTCACGCCAGAACGTCGAGTCCGCTCGAAGTCGACCACCTGCGTATGATCCGCAGTTGCGGGTCCACAATGCGCGACGATCCGCAGATGCGGATATGATTCCGCGAGTGAGTGCGATACGCATCAGGGACGCGGCGACGCTGCTCGGCGTCAGCGACGACACTGTCCGACGCTGGATCGCCTCCGGCGTCCTCGAGCAGTCCGACGAGGGGCCGGTGGCGACCGTGGACGGCGCCCGGCTCGCCGAGCTGGCGCGCGAGCGCGCGGCCGCCCCCGACGACGGCGCGCCGGTCGCGCGGTCGGCCCGCAACCGTTTCACCGGTCTGGTCACCGAGGTGATCGTCGACGGCGTCATGGCGCAGGTGACGCTGCAATGCGGCCCGTTCGAGGTGACGTCCCTGATGAGTGCGCAGTCGGCCCGGGAGCTCGAGCTCGAGCCCGGATCGGTGGCGACGGCCATCGTGAAGTCGACCAACGTCATCGTCGAGACGACGCGGGAGAAGCGGTGAGGCGGCACGCGTTCGCAGCGGTGGCCGCCATGGTGCTCGGCGCGGGGTGCGCGGCCGGCTCGACGGGCTCCGGCCCGGTCCTCGACGTCTCGGCCGCGGCGTCGTTGAAAGGGGCCTTCACCGCGATCGCCGAGGAGTTCGAGAAGCGGCACGAGGGTGTCGCCGTCCGCCTCTCGTTCGACGGCTCGTCGACCCTGGCCACCCAGATCGAGCAGGGAGCGCCTGCCGACGTCTTCGCCAGTGCAGACGAGAAGAACATGGCGAAACTCGGCGGGCTGGCGGTCGACCCGGGGACCTTCGCCACCAACACGCTCGTGATCGTGACGGCGCCGGGGAATCCGAAGGGCATCGATTCATTCGCCGATCTGAACAAGCCGGGCGTCACGACGGTGGTCTGCCAGTCCGCGCAGCCCTGCGGGGCGGCGACGGACGTGGTCGAGAAGAACACCGGCATCACCGTCGCCGCGGCGTCGGAGGAGCAGTCGGTGGGAGCGGTGCTGACCAAGGTGACCACCGGGCAGGCCGATGCCGGGGTCGTGTACGTGACCGACGCGGCGGCAGCAGGGGACAAGGTGTCGACGGTGACCGATCCCGTCTTCGCCGGGGTCGTCAACGCCTATCCCATCGCGACGCTGAAGGACGCGCCGGATGCGGGGCTGGGCAGCGAATTCGTCGCCCTGGTCCTCGGGCCGGACGGGCAGCGCATTCTCCGGGACGCCGGGTTCGGGTCGCCGTGACCGCCCTCGGAACGGGTCTCGACCGTCGTGGTGCGACGGGGCTGCCGGCCTGGGCATATGCGATCGCGGCCGTCGGGGTGGCGTTGATCGTGGTCCCGCCGCTGGCGCTGCTGTTCCGGACGCCGTGGGGGACGTTCGTCGACCAGGTCACCTCGTCGTCTTCCCTTGACGCGCTGCGACTCTCGCTGACGACGGCGGCGACGAGCACGGTGCTGTGCCTGGTGCTCGGTGTGCCGATGGCGGTCATCTTCGCGCGGCACGACGGCGTGGTCGTGCGGGTGCTGCGGGCACTGGTGTTGCTCCCGCTGGTGCTGCCGCCGGTGGTCGGCGGCCTGGCACTGCTCTACACGTTCGGGCGCCTGGGCATCATCGGCGGACGCCTGCACGACGCGGGCATCGACGTCGCTTTCACGACCACCGCCGTCGTTCTCGCACAGACCTTCGTGGCGCTGCCCTTCCTGGTGATCAGCGTCGAAGGGGCGGTGCGCGTGATCGGCACGCGCTATGAGGAGGTGGCGGCCACACTCGGCGCAGGGCCGAGCAGGACGCTGTGGAAGGTGACGCTGCCGCTGGTCGCCCCGTCACTTGTCGCCGGACTGGTGCTCTCCTTCGCCCGTGCGCTCGGAGAGTTCGGTGCGACGATCACCTTCGCCGGCAACGCCCCGGGCGTCACCCAGACCGCGCCGCTCGCGATCTATGTGGCGGCCGTCGACGATCCGCAGGCCGCGGTTCCGTTGTCGCTCATCCTCGTCGTCATCTCGCTCGTCGTCGTGGTGGGCGTGCACAGTCGCCGGCGCCGCGGTGAGGCGGGTGCGATGTGAGTGCAGACCTCGACGTCGTCATCGAACAGGCGGTGCCGCCGTTGCGCATCGAGCACCGATTCGGCGCAGGGCGGACGACGGCCGTCGTCGGACCGAACGGCGCCGGGAAGTCGACGATGCTGCGCGTCATCGCGGGGCTCGTCCGCGGGGACGAGCCGACCCGGATCACGTTGGGTGACCAGGTGTTCCGCGACCGCGGCGTATTCGTTCCGCCGCACCGGCGGGGCGTCGTCCAGCTGCTGCAGGACGCGCGGCTGTTCCCGCACCTCACCGTCGCTGACAACGTGGCCTTCGCGCCGGCCGCACAGGGGCTGTCCCGGGCGCAGGTGCGCGAACGGGTGTCACGTTGGCTGGAGGCCGCCGAGGTCGCGGACCTCGCCGACCGACGGCCGGGCGAGCTGTCCGGTGGCCAGGCGCAGCGCGTGGCGATCGCGCGGGCGATGGCCGCCCAGCCGCGGATTCTGCTGTTGGACGAGCCGTTTCGGGCACTCGATGTCGACGTCGCCAGTCGCCTGCGGGCGTTGATGAGGGAGCTGCTGGCCGACCACGGTCGCACGACGATCATGGTGACGCACGATCCGGTGGACGCACTCGGCCTCGCCGAGGACATCGTCGTGCTGGATCGGGGGCGAATCGTCGAATCGGGGTCCACACGTGAGGTGTTGACCAACCCGGGGTCGCGGTTCACGGCGTCGCTCGCGGGCCTCAACCTCTTCGTCGGGACCCTCGTGGACGCGAATTGCGTCGTCGACCATCGCGGGAATCGGGTCGTCGGAACCGTGGCCGATGACGCACCCGGCGGCGGAATCCCCGACGGGGAGACCGCGGCCGCGACGTTCTCGCCCCGCGCTGTCGCCGTGTACCTCCACGAGCCGCACGGAAGTCCGCGGACGATGCTGCGGGCGACGGTGCGCGACGTGGTACCGCGCGGCGATCACGCGGTGGTGCACACCGACGTGGGTGGACAGATGGTCGCCGCCGAGGTGACCTGGGCGGCGGTGGCCGACCTCGCGCTCGTGCCGGGCCTCGGGGTGGTGCTCGTCATCAAGGCGAGCGAGGTGCGGGTGAGTGCGGTGGCCCGACGGTGACCGGTCAGCAGCCGGCGAGGAAGGCCCGGGGTCGGACCCAGGAGTGAACTCCCAGACGTCGTTTTGTGACTGCGACCTCGATCGAGATCGCGGCACCGAAGTGACGTCTGCCGGTCACTCGGCCAGCGGGCCTCGCTTGTGTGGTTCGAGGACCCGCGCTTTCAGGTACTTGTACCCCCGAACTCGAAGTGTGGGAATCGATTTGAGGTAGAAGCGGTCATCGGCCCCGATCTCCTCGGCGATCGAGTCGTCGACCAGGGTGGAGCCGGGGCGCGCGGAGCTGGTGAGCCGCGAGGCGATGTTGACCGGTTCGCCGAAGACGTCGCCGAACCGTTGGAGGACCGGCCCCCGGGCGAGCCCGACCCGGAGCGGGGGCAACCTGTCGCCGTCGGACAGTTCGTGGATCCGGATGGCGGCCTCCGCGGCGGCGTGCGCGTCCTCGAAGGTGAACATCACCGCGTCGCCCAGCGTCTTGATGACCCGGCCGCCGTGGTCGACGACGACGCTGAACGTCTCGTCCTCGAAGGACCCGAGGAGCTCTTCGAGGTCGTGCAGGTCGATGCGCCGCGACAGGCTCGTGTATCCGACGATGTCGGCGAAACCGACGACCAGGTCGACCTCCTCCTCGGCCGCGTGCTCCCGGTGGCGTTCGAGCGCGATCGCGATGTGGCGACGCCAGATCAACTGCTGGACCTGGCCGAGCGCGGCGCACATCTGCTCGACGGTCCACGGGAACTCGGGATCGGCGGTGATGTCACGGAGTTGGTCGGCCTCCCAGTCGGCCAGATGCGACATCGTCTGGCCGATCGCCCGCGCCATCGCGATCTTGGTGGACTCGGGCATCGACTCCGAGGACGCGGCGAACATCCGCAGGGCGGCCAGGTCGTTCTCGGAGGCGACCTTGTCGTCGGTCGATCGCCGGGCGAAACCGAACGCATTCCAGGCCTTCTCGGCGAAGTTGGGGTCGATCTCGAGCCGGGCGATCAGTTCGTCGCGGGTGTATCGGGGTGCGTTCGCGTCCTGAGTGGGCCGCCGGTCGTCCTCGGCGGACGACTGTGGGTCTTCCGACATGTGGTCCAGTCTCCCGCACGCCCGTGGTGGATGTGGTGGTTCAGGGGTCGTGGGCGGTGTTGCGCGGATGCGCGGTGCCGATCCGGCGCCCGCTGTTGTTGACATCACAACCCGGGGCGCATAATCATAAACTGATATCAGTTCAGGAAATGGGATGGAGGTTGGCGTGACCGACAATCGATACGACCTGCTCATCATCGGAGCCGGCATGGCAGGTTGCACCGTCGGTGTGCGCGCGGCCGAGGCCGGACTCCGGGTCTGCACGGTCGAGGTCTCTGCCGACATCGGCGGATCGGCGCGTCACGCCGGATACGTGTGGTCGATGCCGAGCCACGAGGCCATGGACAAGCACAATCCGGGCGGCGACGACGACTTGCGGCGTCACCTCGTGGACAACTTCCCCGGCGCCGTCGAGTGGCTGCGAGAGTTCGGTGCGGACGTCGGCGAGCGTCAACCGATCCTGCCCTACGGCGCGGGATACCGTTTCGACACCAACCACTACCTCGAACTGTGCCGGAAGAAGCTGAGCGAGAACGACAACGAACTCCTGCTCAATACCGAGACGCAGCATCTCGTCGTGGAGGACGGCGAGGTCGTCGGTGCCGTGGTGTCCTCGGCGGACGGCGCGACCCGCGAGATCCGTGCGGCGTTCACCGTCATCGCCACCGGCGGCTTCCAGGCCGACCCGGAGCTGCGCGCGCGTCATCTGCATCCCGCCGCCCGGGACATCGAACTGCGGTCGAATCCCAACAGCGCAGGCGGCGGGCACCGGCTCGCGCGCGAGGTGGGTGCGGCCTTCGGCAAGGAGAACGCGGGCTTCTACGGACACCTCATCCCCAGCGGGATCACCCTGGGTGAGGACGACTTCGTCGAGTTGGCCCTCTACTACAGCGAGCACTGCCTGCTGTTCAACCTGGAGAACAAGCGCTTCGTCGACGAGACCCTCGGCGATCACCTGAACACCATCGAGCTCCTCGAACAGCCGGAGGCACGCGGGCTGTTGGTCGCCGATGCCCGGGTGTACCGGGATTGGATGACCGCACCGTACGTCGAAGGCGCCGTCGCCCCGGACAAGTTCGGGATCACCGCCAAGCGCGGTGGACGTGTGGGCATGGCGGAATCGCTGGAGGAGTTCGAGTACCTCCCGGAGGAATGGGGCTACGACGGAAAGGCCATCGCAGCCGCGATCGCCGAGTACAACGAGGCGATCCGCGAGGGCAAGGCCTCGCCGGGGCACACCCTCGATCCGCTGCCGCTCGACGAACCGCCCTACTACATCATCGAGACGGTCCCCGCGGTCACGTTCCCCTTCTACGGAATCCTCATCGACACGCAAGCACGCGTCCTGGACGAGTCGGGCCGGCCGATCCCGGGCCTGCTCGCGGCGGGGTCGGACACCGGTGGCCTCTGGTACCGCGCCTACGGAGGTGGCCTGGGCACGGCACTGACCTTCGGGCTCACCGCCGCCGACACCGCGGCCGCAGCACTGTCGGTGCGATGAACCGACAGGCCTGACGACGACAAGAGCGCCCGACCGACCGGTCGGGCGCTCTCTTCGTCTGTGCGGAAGCCGTTGGAGCGGTCGCGTGCGCGGCGCGAACGGCGGTCAGCGCCTCGGCAGCACGACGGCCCGGCCCGGCAGCTCGCCGCGACGCAACCGCTCGTAGGCCGAGGGCGCCTCGGACAGGTCGAATGTCACGGTCTCGGCGGTGAGATGGCCGGCCGCGGCCAGTGCCACGACCTCGGCGAGGTCGGCGCGGGTGCCCCAGAACGGGGCGCGGACCTGCCAACCGGAGGCCAGGCCGAGGTCCTTGCCCACGGTCAGGCGTCCGCCGGCCGTGCCGACGATCACCAGGCGGCCACCCGGGCCGAGGACGGTGGAGGCAGACTCGACCGTCGCGGGCGCTCCGGCGAAGTCGAGGACGATGTCGGCGCCGCCGTGGGCCCGGATGTCGGATGCCGCCTCGTCGACCGACGTGTACGCGGCATCGGCGGACAGCGAGACCGCCAGCGTGCGGGCCTGCTCGCGGTTGTCGACCGCGAAAACGGTACCCACGCCCATCGCGCGCAGGATCTGGATGGCCATGTGCCCCAGGCCGCCGACGCCGATGACCAGGGCGACCGTCGCGGAGTCGATCAGGTCGGAGTTCGAGGAGATGGCGTGATAGGCGGTCAGTCCCGCGTCCGCGAGCGGCGCCGCGACCGTCGGGTCGAGACCGGCGGTCGGGACCAGCACATCGGCCGACGGAACCAGCAGGCGCTCGGCCAACCCGCCCGGGTGGCCCAGGCCGTTCCCGATCCTCGGGTTGCGGCCACCGGGTTCGCGCGCCAGTGCGAGACAGTAGTTCTCACGACCCCGGGCGCAGTTTCGGCACGTCCCGCAGGACCAGATCCCGTGCACCACGACGGTCTTGCCGATCCAGGAGGCATCCGCGTCCGGGCCTGCGGCGCTGACCGTGCCGGCCACCTCGTGGCCCAAGGTCAGGGGCAGCGGGTAGTCGAAGACCCCGGAGGGGGTGTCCATGACGTGCAGGTCCGACAGGCACAGCCCCGCCGCGTCCACGTCGATGACGAGTTCGCCGCCTGTCGGTTCGGGGTCGGGGATCTCCCGCACCTCCGGGGCGCGACCCCAGTCGATCAGTTGTACGGCCAGCATGGGTCAACTCCTGTTCTCTTCCGGGCGCGGGCGCCGTCGGCCGAGCCGGACCGAACGGTATCGCGGACCGGGCCCGGATTGCGACGGCGGCGCTCGTCGAATCGGTTGTGGCGAAACGCAGATGACCGCGTGGTCACGACGTGCGTGACCACGCGGTCATCTGCGAAAGAGATCCACGCCGTCGACGGTGTGGGCCGTGAGGCGGCCGTCGGTGACGAGGACGTCGAGATGCGCCATCGTCTCGCAGACGGCGATCAGCTGATTGAAGGTGTCGAGCGTGGAGAAGGGCCGGTCGTGGCGGGTCCAGAGAAGCCGCTCGGCGACGCGATGGCCGGACAGCGGTCCGCCCTCCTCGCCGATCACCGTGAGGATCTCGTCGAACCGTCTGCCGTGGTGATCCAGAAGTGCCCGCGCCCGCTCCCGGACCGAACCGCCGACGTTGCCGTGTGCCGGCGCGATCGTGCGCGGGGTGGGGTCGTCGGCCACGAGCTCGAGCGAGGCCAGGAACTTGGCGAGAGGCAGATCCCAGGTGCCGAGCTCGAAGCCGATCGACGGCGTGATGGTGGGCAGGATGTGGTCGCCGGTGAACGACAGGCCGGTGTCGTGATCATGGAACACGATGTGGCCCTTTGTGTGCCCCGGAGTGTCCACCGCCTCGACATGCCGCCCGGCAAGAGGGAGCGGACCGGCGTGCAGCCAGGTGTCGGGGTCCTCCCAGTCGGTGGCGTCGAAGGGTTCGTCGACGGTGACGCGGTAGACCTCGTCGGCGAGTTCGTGGGCGCCGGAGCGGCGGGCCTGGATGAGGGACTCCTCCGGCACGTTGCAGTTGATGCGGCGGATCTCGGACAGTCCGTGGGCCTCGCCGGCACCCAGGTGGATCGCGCATCCGTACCGGCGCCGCAGCTCCACGGCGAACGTGTAGTGATCGCGGTGGATGTGCGTGACGAAGACGTCGGTGATCTCCTCCGGACGTCTTCCGATCGACGAGAGGGCGGTGGCCATCGCCGCGTGCGTGTCCGGACGGTGCCATCCGCCGTCGATCAGTGCGATGCCCGAATCCGTTTCGAGGACATAAACGTTCACCGCCCGCAAACCGTCCTGGGGCAGCTCGAGCGGGATGCGGAACACCCCGTCGGCGACGGGGTGGCATCCCGGCTCGAGCCAGGCCGAGCGGTTCGCGGGCGCGGGGTCCACGGTCGAGTCGTTCACCGCAGGGGGTTTCACGGCGTGGGCACGGTCAGCGGCACCATCGTCTTCTCATCGCCGTACCAGATCATCCGGCGCCCGCGCATCGAGCCGACGTGTTCGACCGCCTTCTGCCACTCCGGGCTCCGCAGCGCGGCCTCGAGCGCCTCACGCGACTCGAAACTCAGGACGGACAATCCGTCCCAGCCTGCCGACTTCTCGTCGAAGCTGTCCACGATCTCGGTGTGCTGCCAGCGCAGGAGGCCGGGAAGCGGGTAGGTGACCTCGGCGTGCGGGCCACGCCACCACTCGATGAACTGCTCGTGGGTCCAGTCGCTCGGTCGGGAGGCGAGCACCATCAGATTGAACATGTCGTTTCCTCGTGTCGTTGGTTCTCAGGCGTTTTCGCGTACACGGCCGGCAAGGCGGCTGGCCAGCGAGATGGCATCCGGCCGGGACAGCTTGCCGACGCGGTTCTGGGGCAGGTCCTCGACCGAGAAGACGTATTCCGGCCATTTGAACTTGGGGAATCCCGCCTGGTCGAGCTGGGACGTGATCGACTCGAGCGTGACCTCTGCGTCGCCCGCGACGACGAGGGCCGCGGCGCGCTCGCCGAGCAGGTCGTCGGGGACGGGCACGACGCACACCTGGACCACTCCGGGCAGCCCGGCGATCGCGCTCTCGACCTCGTTGATGTCGATGTTGCGTCCGCCGCGGATGATGATCTGCTTCTGGCGGCCCATGACCTGGATGAATCCGTCCTCGCCGACCTCGACGAGGTCGCCGGTCGGCAGGAACCCGTCCTCGGTCAGCTCCGGGGGCTGGGGGACGCCGCCGCGGGCATAGCCCACGAACAGCGACGGGCCTCGCACCTGGGCGTCGCCGATCTCCCCGGGCGGGAGCGGGGCCCCGGCGGCGTCGACGGCGCGGACGACGGTGCCGGGGAACGGCTTTCCGTCACGGCCGAGTCGCAGTTCCGGCGGGTCGGTCAGCGCGGGGCTGGTGTGGCCGAGGCACTCCGACATCCCGAAGACGCGCAGGAACGTGGTGCCGAGGGTCTCTTCGGCCTCGCCGAGGGCGCGGGCGTTCATCGGACCGCCGCCGACCGTCATGGCGCGCAGCGACGGCAGCTTCTTCTCCGCGCCGTCGGCGATGGAGAGCTGGAGCGCCATGGTGGGGACGAGCATGGTCCACGCGACCTCGTGGTCGCGCATCGCCGCCAGGGCGGCCGGCGGCGACCACCGTTCGATGCAGACCATGCGGCCGCCGAGGTAGGCGGGCAGGTAGAGGCCGAAGCAGAAGGCGGCCACCGAGGACAGCGGGACGAACGCGCCCACCGCCTCACCCTGCCGGAGTCCGACGATGTCGATGGTCGACTGGGCCGCGTAGCGGATCGACTCCTCGGACTGCACGACGCACTTGGGGCGACCGGTGGAGCCGGAGGTCATGGCGATCGCCGCGCCGCCGGCCCAGCGGTCGATCGGGCGGAAGGAGTCCGTGGCGAGGACGGTGCGCTCCCCGTCGAGCAGGCGGTGGCCGAACCGGCCGTCGGTGGCGCCCCAGTGGTCGAGGACCTCGTCGGAGGCGATGACCACGTCGGGTGCGATGTCCTCGATGGCGAGGTCGAACTCGGATGCGGTCGCATGCGGGCTCAGCACCGCGACGACGCCGCCCCGCAGGCCGGTGGCGAGCGCGCCGGCCAGTGTCAGCCAGGTGTTGTCGGCCTGGACGATCACCGTGGGCGCGGCATCGCTGTGGGCGGCGATGGCGTCGGCGAGACGACGGGCCGTCGACACGACGGTGTCGAGGTCGTGCTCACCGTACTGATCGACGACGGCGATCGCGTCGGGCGTGCGCGCCGCGCGATCGAGCAACTCGGTTGCCAGTTTTCTCATTTCGCATCACTCCGGGACGTTACGACTTGGTGGGGGTGACGTGCTCCGCTCATCGCGCGGTCCAGCCCCCGTCGACGACGAGCGCCTGACCGGTGACATAGGACGACGCGTCGGAGGCGAGGAACAGCACGGCGCCGTCGACCTCGCCCTCGCGACCGCCTCGTCCGAGCATGGTGTTGCGCCGGACCCATCCGGCCGACTTCTCGTTGGTGAAGAGTCCGTCGGTCATCTCGGTGTCGAACCAACCGGGGACCACGGCGTTCACGCGGATGCCGCGCCGGCCCCACTGGCCGGCGAGTTCGCGGGTCATCCCGAGGGTCCCGGCCTTCGAGGCGGCGTAGGAGGCGCCGCCGATCGGGGCGGTCGAGACCAGGCCGATGACCGACGCGATGTTGATGATCGACGCGTTGACCGGGTCGGTCTCGTCGGCGCTCTCGGTCAGGCGGGTGACGAGGTAGGTGGACAGGTGGAATCCGGCCAGCAGGTTCAGGTCGAGGATGCGGGTGAAACCCTCGTGGGTCTCCTGCTCGGCGTGCGGCGGGCCCGCCATCCCGGCGTTGTTCACCAGGACGTCGACGCGGCCCGTCTTCTCGAAGGCGTCGTCGACGAGAGCCCGACGATCGGCGTCGTCGGTCACGTCGCAGCGGAACGGGACCACACCGGGGTACTTGTCCGCGAGTTCCTGCAGGCGATCGAGTCGGCGGGCGGCCGCGTACACCGTGGCCCCCGCACTCGCGAGGGTCGCCGCGAAGCCCAGTCCGAGACCGGACGATGCGCCGGTCACGATCGCGGTCTTGCCGGAGAGTCCGAAGAGGGCGGCCGGGGAACCGGCCGGCTGCTCGAAGGTGTCGACTGTCATGGTGTGTCTCCTCAGTAGACCGCGGTCCGGCCGCCGTCGACGGGGATCAGGGCACCGGTCGTGTAACCGGCGGCGTCGCTCGCCAGATGGGTGACGATCCCGGCGATCTCCTCGGGCCGGCCGAGTCGTCCGGCGGGCAGGCGGTTGGTGACCAGCCCGATGAACTCCTCGTCCCAATTCTCCGCCATGTCGGTCGCGAAGCTGCCGGGCATCACGCAGTTGACGCGAACGGTCGGGGCGTACTCCTGGGCGAAGGCCTGGGTGAGGGCGTTGAGTCCGCTCTTGGCCGCGGCGTACATGGCCTCGGCGGGACTCGGACGCAGCGCGCCGATGCTGGAGATGTTGATGATCGAGCCGCCGCCGGCTGCGCGCATCCGGTCGCCGGCGACCGCCATGAGCCGGAACGGCCCCTTGACGTTGACCTCGATGGTCTTGTCCCACAGCGCCTCCGAGACCGACACCAGGTTCTTCTCCAGAGGCGCGATCCCGGCGTTGTTCACCAGGATGTCGAGGCTTCCGTGGCGCTCGATGATGCCGTCGACGGCCGGTTCCAGATCGTCCCAGCGGCCGACGTGCAGCGCCAGCGGATGGGCCTGGCCGGCCGGGACATCGGCCAGCGACGCGACGGCCTTCTCGCAGGCGTCGAGCTTGCGACTGGCCACGATCACCGTCGCACCGGCCTCCTTGAGGCCGCGGGCGATGGCCAGGCCCAGTCCTCGGCTCGCGCCGGTGACGAGGGCGACCTTTCCGTTCAGTTCGGTGCTCATGCGTGCTTCTTCACTTCCAGTCGGGCGATGGTGCGGAGGTGGACCTCGTTCGGTCCGTCGGCGATCTGCAGGGCGCGGGTCAACGCGTGGAGCCGGGCCAGGACGGTGTCGTTGCTGACACCGGCGGCGCCGAAGGTCTGCACCGCCCGGTCGACGACCTTGTGCGCGACCTCCATGGCCGAGACCTTGATCGCCGCGACCTCGGAGCGCGCCGCCGCGTTGCCCTGGGTGTCCATCAGCCAGGACGCGTAGAGGACCAGCAGGCGGATCTGGTCGATCTCGATCCGGCTGCGTGCGATCCATTCCCGGACCACACCGCGGCTCGCCAGCGGGCCGCCGAAGGCGACGCGCTCCTGGGCGCGCCGGCACATGAGGTCCAGGGCTCGCTCGGCCATGCCCACCGCGCGCATCGCGTAGTGCATGCGGCCCGGCCCGAGGCGGCCCTGCGCGATGGCGAAGCCGTCGCCCTCCTCGCCGAGCATGTTCTCCACCGGGACGCGGACGTCGGTGAACTGGACCTCGCCGTGTCCGAGGCGGTCGGTGAAGCCGAACATCGGCAGATCGCGGATGACCTCGATGCCGGGGGTGTCGCGCGGCACCAGGATCATGCTCTGCTGGCGGTAGGTCGGGCCATCCGGATCGGACTTGCCCATGAAGATGATGAGCTTGCAGTCCGGGTCGAGGATGCCGGAGGTGTACCACTTGCGGCCGTTGAGCACATAGTGATCACCGTCGCGGCGGATCGTCGAGGTGATGTTGGTGGCGTCCGACGACGCGACCGCGGGCTCGGTCATGGCGAACGCCGAGCGGATCGAGCAGTCCAGCAGCGGCTTGAGCCACTGTTCCTTCTGCTTCTCGGTGCCGTAGAGGGCGAGGATCTCCATGTTGCCGGTGTCGGGGGCCGAGCAGTTGATGGCCTCGTTGCCGATGATCGAGCGCCCGACGATCTCGGCGAGCGGGGCGTACTCGAGGTTGGTGAGTCCGGCGCCGAGGTCGCCGTGGGTCATGAAGAGGTTCCACAGCCCGAGCTCGCGGGCCTTCTTCTGCAGGTCGCGCATGACCTGCGGCTGCTCGTGAGGGTTCTCGTTGGCGGCGATCTGCTCGTCGTAGATCTTCTCGGCGGGAAGGACGTGATCGGCCATGAACGCCTCGAGCTTGGCGGCGAGCTCGCGCGTCCGGTCGGAGTATGCGAAGTCCACGGGGTGTCTCCTGGAGTCGGATGGTGGGTGTGTCTCGGCGCCTAGATGCGCGCCATGAGGTCGGTGCCGGTCTCGATCAGCCGGGCGATGGTCGCGGGCAGCTTCTCCTGGTCGGGATCGTGATGCCGTCCCTCGCGGTGCCGCCGCAGGTTGTGGCCCATGATCGCGGCCATCTTCAGCCGGCCGAGCGCGTCGAACCAGGTGAGATCAGGCAGGGCGACACCGCCGCCGGTGTAGGCGTCGACGAGCTGTTCGGGGGTCGGCAGGGAAGGGACCTCGCGGCCGACCCCCGGGAAGTTGGTGCCGTCGGCGAAGACCAGGAACCAGCCGAGTTCGACGCGGGGGTCGCCGATGCTCCAGATCTCCCAGTCGATCAGGGCGACCGGCTCGACGCCGTCGGAGATGATGTTGCCCAGTCGGTAGTCGCCGTGGACCAGACAGGGCTCGATGGGCTCGGGCACCGAGGCGGAGAGGGCCTCGAGGAGTTCGGCCCCGCCGACGACGAGTTCGGGCGGAACCGCGCCCAGCGTCCTGGCCCATCGTGCGAGTTCGTCGGCGGGGGACAGGACCGGTCCGGCGACGTCGCCGGTGACCCCGGGGAGTGCGTGCGGGTCGACCGCGTGGAGGCGGGGGAGGATCTCGGCGGCCCGCAGCATACGGGCGGCGGCGAGGTCGGGGGCCACCGCCGGGTCGTCGAGGACCGGTTCGAGGGACTCGCCGGCGACGAGTTCCATGGCGAACCAGCCGGGCTCCTCGCGGTCGACCTCGAGCACCCGGGGGACCGGGACATCGGTGTCGGCCAGTGCGGTGAGGATCGTCGCCTGACGCAGCATGTCGTGCCGGCCGATCGACTTCTGGCCCTCCGGAACCGCTTTCACGACCCATTCGCTGCGGGAGCCGGAGTCGTCGTGCGCGCCGACCCGGTAGGTCAGGCCGGAGTGTCCGCCGGGAAGCACGTCGAACGAGTCGACGGTCAGGCCGTGTGAGGACCGCAGACGGTCGGTGACGCGCTGCTGCAGGGTGGGGGTCACAGTCGTGGCTCCTTCGGGAGGCCGAGGACGCGCTCGGCGATGATGTTGTGCTGGATCTCGTCGGTGCCGCCGGCGATCCGGTAGCCCGGGGCGCCCAGCACGTGTTCGGTCCAGGCGTAGGTTCCCCAGCTCCCGTTGTCCGCCACGAGGTCTCGACCGAGCAGGAGGCGCACGAGCTCGCTGGTCCGCGCCATGGTGTCGACGGCCAGCAGCTTGCCCATCGATGCCTCGGGTCCCGGTTCCACCCCGCCGATCATGGCCTGGGCCACCCGCATGCCCGCGATGCGCTGGACCGCCGCGCGGGCGGCGAGGTCGGCGACCTTGTCCCGCTCCAGATCGGTCAGCTCACGGTCCAGGTGACGTGCGAGTTCCAGTGCCTGGTCGGCGTTGGCCAGGCCCAGGCCGGCACCGTCGAGCCGTTCCGCGGCCAGGACGGTCAGCGCCACCGGCCAGCCCTGGCCGACCGGCCCGAGCCGGAGCGAGTCGTCGAGGACGACGCCCTCGAGGTAGACCTCGTTGAAGGAGCTGCCGCCGGTCATCTGCCGGATCGGCCGGACCGTCACCCCCTCGGCGTCCATGGGGACCAGGAAGACGGTGAGGCCCTTGTGTTTCGGGGCCTGGGGATCGGTGCGGCAGACGGCCACGCCGAAGTCGGCGACGAGGGCGCCCGAGGTCCACACCTTGTGGCCGTCGATGCGCCAGGTGCCGTCATCGGTGCGCACCGCCCGCGTCCGCACGGCGGCGAGGTCGGAGCCGGCCTCGGTCTCGGAGAAGAGCTGGCAGGCGATGAGGTCGGTGCGCAGCATCGCGCGGACGAAGCGGTCCTTCTGCTCCGGGGTCCCCCACTGGGCGATGGTGGGGGCGACGAGTTGCTGTGTGACCGAGAACATCTCGGTCCGCTTGGGGACCTCGTAGAACTCCTCGGCGGCACGGAAGGCGAGTTCGTAGGACATCGGCAGATCGCGCCCGCCGTATTCCTCCGGCCAGGTGAGTGCTCCCCAGCCCGCGTCGAACTTGGTCTTCTCGTAGGCGGAGATGGCGTCGGTGTGGGCCCGCTCCTGTTCGGGAGTCCAGTTCTCGAAGACCGCGACGGAGTCGCTGCCCTCGCCCCACACGGCATCGGTACGCCGCGGTGCCATGCTCGCGAGCCAGTTGTGCGCGTCGTCGGTGAAGGTCGCCAGATCCGGCAGTGTGGTCGTCATCTCGATCCGATCGGTGGAAGTGGTGGGTTCAGACGGCGAGAACGGTGCAGGCGCTGATGCCGGGCGCACCGTACACATGGGTGAATCCGACCTTCGGCGACCCGTCGACCTGTCGATCGCCGGCCTCGCCGCGCAGCTGGGTGACGATCTCGTGGACCTGGCGCAGGCCGGAGGCGCCGATGGGTTCGCCGTTGGCGATGCATCCGCCGTCGGTGTTGACCGGGAGAGTGCCGTCGATCTCGGTGCGCCCCTCGGCGATCCACTGCTCCTGCTCGCCGTGCTCGCAGAATCCGCACTCGGCCATGTGCATGATCTCCGCACCGCTCTCGGTGTCCTGGAGCTGTGCGACGTCGACGTCGGCCGGTTCGATCCCGGCCTGCTCGAAGGCGGCGCGGGCGGCGTCGGTGCTGACGCTCACCGGTTCCCCGGTCCCCTGGACCGCGGGGGCGAAGACCTCGAACGAGCCGAACTGCCGGGTGCGATGACTGATCGCCTTGATGGAGACCGGACGGCCGCCGAGTCGCCGTACGGCCGACTCGCTCGCCACCACGATCGCGGCCCCGCCCTCGCCGGGAGAGCAGAACATGTACCGGGTCAGCGGGTCGTTGACCATGTCGGCGTCGCGGATCACCTCTGCCGGCATCGGCTCCCGCCGCCAGGCGTTGGGGTTGAGCGACCCGTTGCGGTAGGCCTTGGCGGCGACCTGGGCCAGCGTGTCGCGGGAGATCCCGTACATGTTCATGTAGCGCGAGATCTTGGACCCGAAGAACTGGGTGGTGACCATGAGGCCGGCCTCGCCGTACCCCTCGGGCAGGCCCCATTCCGCGGGGAGCGGGTCGAAGGCGCCGCGGGGGTGCTTGTCGAAGCCGACGGCCAGCGCGATGTCGGCAGCGCCCGCGCGGACCGCGTTGACGGCGGACACGAGGGCGCTGCCGCCCGTGGCGCAGCCGTTCTTGACGTTGGTGAACGGGATTCCGGTGAAACCGAGTTCGGCCACGAGGGTGTCGGCGAGTCCGGAGCCGTCGCTGCCGCCGAAGGCCACCTGGACGTCGGGCCAGGTGACTCCGGCGTCGGCGAGCGCGGCGTGGATGGCGGTGACCGCCATCTGCCGTCCGCTGATCCCGTTCTGGCGCCCGAACTTCGACAGTCCGGCGCCGATGATGAATACGTCTTCGCTCATCCTCGGTCTCCCTGATCGGAGGTGGGTTCGGGCAACACGACGAATCGGGGGACGGGTTGCGTCGCGACGAGGGTGGCCGGCGCACCCTGCAGGCCCTCGAGGGTGTCGGCCTCGAGGATGCCTGCGATGCGGATGCCCTCGGGGAGCTCCACGTAACCCATCGCGAATGGTGAGAAACCCTCGGGGGGAGGAACATACGGCGGCGACTTGGGTGCGAAGCGCTGCACCGTGTACGCCCAGACGACGCCGTGCGTGCTCAGCTCGCGCGGGCGGGCCGTCGCAGTTGCGCAGCGGGTGCAGTACGTGCCGGCGGGAAAGCCGATCGTGCCGCACACCGTGCACTCCGATCCGTGGAGCACTGCGGCCTCCGCGACGTCGTCACGGACGGGACTGTCGTCGACCGTCATGTTCCTCCCCTTTCAGTTCTTCTCGAGGGTCACTCAGCGGATGTGTGGGCCGTGGATCAGCGGCCGACCCACTTCGGCTCGCGCTTCTGCAGGAAGGCGTTCACACCCTCCTTGGCGTCCTCGGACTGCAGGGCGTTGCCCACGGCCAGGTGCTCCATGACCATCAGCGACTGGATGTCGGCGTCGAGGCCGCGGTCGATCGTCATCTTGGTGAGCTTCATGGTGAACGGGCTCTTGTCGATGAGCGGGGCGATGAAGTCGGCCTCGAGCTGGTCGAGCTGGTCGGCCGGCGCCGAGGCGTTGATCAGATCCCACTCGGCGGCTTCCTTGCCGGACAGCAGCTTGCCGGTCAGCATGAGCTCCTTGGTCTTGCGGATGCCGATCATGCGGGGCAGGCGGTAGATCGGGCCGGCGCCGCCGAAGAGGGCGCGACGGATGTGGAAGTCGCCGATCTTGGCGTCGTCGGCGGCGATCGCGAAGTCGCACGAGATCATCAGCTCGAAGCCGCCGGCGGTGACGTAGTCCTCGAGGACGGCGACCGAGGGGGTGTTCATCGAGTACAGGCGGTCACAGACCTTGGCCGACAGGACGGCGACGTCCATGGCGGTGGTGCTGCCGACGAAGTCGTTCAGCAGGATGTCGAGGTCGAAGCCCGAGCAGAACTGATTTCCCTTGCCGCGCAGGACCAGAACGAGCAGATCGGGGTCGTTGTCGACCTCGACGATGATCTCGTCCAGACGGTGCAGCAGCTCCGGGGTGACCGCGTTCTTCTTGTGCGGGCGGTTCAGCCAGACGCGGGCGACGGGGCCGTCCTTCTCCAGGATGATGTGGTCGGTGTCGATCATGGGAAATCTCCTTCGAGGTGTTCGAGTTGAACTGGATTCACTTCAGTTCTAACCGCCACCTGAACTGAAGTCAATACTCGACGGGCCATGAATCCTGAACTAGGTTCAAATCATGACTGTGATCGACAAGTACTACGCGACGATCGACGCCGGGAAGCTCGACGAGGCGGTGGCGATGCTGGCGCCGGACGTCGAGTTCGCGATGATCCTCCCGACCGGGGAGAACCGCGGATCCGGACGTGACAAGATGCTCGAGTATCTGCGAAATCGCCCGCCGGTCAATCGGAAACACGTCGTCACCCGACTCGCTTCCGATCGTGATCTCGAGTTCGCGCAGGGCTCGGTGACCGAGGAGGACGTCCGCACCACGGGCTTCTTCGTCGGGGCGATGCACATCGGCGCCGACGGCCTCGTCGATCGCTACCAGGTCAGCTTCAGCCCGGACTTCGCCCTACTCGTAGAAGGAGACAATCGATGACGACCACCGCCACCGCCACGCCCGTCCTCGCCCAGTGGTTCGAGTACATGGACTCCGAGGATCCGGATCGCGTCCTCGGGATGATCTCCGACGACTTCGTGATGTCGGTGCAGTTCTCCAAGGGCGCCGGGCAGTCGGCCGAGTTCATCGGTGACCGCGCGGGGCTGGTCGGTTATCTCGAACAGCGGGAGAAGAGCGTCCTGGTCCACCACATCGACATCGGCGTGACCGCCGGCGGCTGCGAGATGGTGCTCGGGCGCACCACGAGGGACGGGGCCTTCGAGGCGTCGTTCACCGCCACCGCCCAGATCGACGAGAAGGGTCTCGTGCGTCGCTTGCTGATCGCCCGCACGCCCGAGGTCTCCTTCGACTGATCGTCTCCCCGGTCGTCGGCGCGCGACGGTCCTGATCTGTGAAATCATCGCCGTCACCTGCGGATATGCGGGTGACGGCGATGCGCGTTCAGCGGGTCGTCCGGTCCTGTACCTGCCGGGATCGACGCCGGAATCTAAACTGAAGTCGCCTCGATTTCGTGATTGACATCACTAGGAACCCCGGCTAAATTTCAGAACTGAGATCAGTTCAGTTCGGTCGTTCCCCCGGCCACCGCTGAGCTCTCCGGAGCGGCCGCGGACACCCCGCGCGATCGGCGCGCCGGACCCCCAGACGGAAGGTAGATGTCGTATGAGAGGTATGACCCGTGCGCTGGCCGCAATCTCGGCCGCGGTTGCCTCCGTGACCATGCTCGCCGCGTGCGGCGGTGACACCGGCTCATCCGGTGGCCCGGTCGCAGGTACGTGGGATGACGTGGTCGCGGCTGCCAAGAGCGAGGGCAAGGTGACCCTCTACTCCAGCCAGAAGCCGGCGAATCTCGAGGCGCTCAAGAAGGCTTTCGAGTTCGAATACCCGGAGATCACACTCGAATTCGTCCGTGGGACCGACGCCGACATCAACCCGAAGGTCGAGGCCGAGAGCCGGACCGGCAAGGGTGTCGCCGACGTCCTCATGCAGACCGACGCCGCGTGGATGAAGGCGGCCGAGGAATCCGGCGCCTACACGACCGCGCTCATGGGCCCCGCGCTCGACGCCCCGGAGTACGAGCCCCAGAAGAGCGTCATCGACGACGAGTTCGCGCTCACCAGCGCCGCGGTCTACAGCCTCGGATGGAACGCCGATGCCGTGCCGGCCGGACTCTCGACTCCGGAGGACGTCGTCGACCCCGCGTATCGCGGCAAGATCGGCATCGTCAATCCCACCGGCATCGCGTCGTATGTGGACATGTACCGGTACTACGCGAAGACCTACGGCGAGGACTACTGGAAGAAGATCGCGGCGTTGTCGCCGCGTGTGTACCCGAGCTCCCTCGGTGTGGCGCAGGCGTTGACCTCCGGGGAGATCTGGGTGACGCCCACGGTCCAGCCCCTTGTGACCGAGGAGGCCGCCGGTGCTCCCGTGGGATGGGCCCTGCCGAGGTCGCCGTGGGGCACGCCCTGGTACACCAGTGCCCTCTCGGCCGCTCCGAACCCGAATGCGGCACAGGTGCTGGTGAACTTCATGGTCACCCGCGCGGGCCAGACCGCACTCAACCCCGGATACGCCGCAGTGCTCCCCGACATCCCGGGCGCGGTGGCCCGTGCGCAGGAGGTTGCGACGCCGGACACCACGGATCTCACGCCGGACAAGGTGCGGGAGTTCTCCCAGAGCTGGGCGGAGGACTTCCAGTGAGCGGGACGCAGGACAACCGGATTCTCGATCTCGAGGGCGCCGCGGTTCTGATCACCGGCGCGGCCAAGGGCATCGGCGCCGCCACCGCTGCCGCGTTCGCCGCACGGGGCGCCGTCGTGTACCCCACCGATGTCGACGTCGAGCGGGGTCGGGCCGCCGCTGCGGAATACGGTGCCGCCGAACGATTCAAGGTCCTCGACGTCCGGGACGAACAGGCCTGGGAGAAGGTCGTCGACGAGATGGAGGCCGAGGGCCACCCGCTGCAGGTGATGGTCAACTCGGCCGGCGCAGCCATCCGCGCCCCGCTCGCCGACACCTCGCTCGAGGGGTTCCGGCGGATGGTCGACCTCAACCTCGTGGGAACCTTCCTCGGTGTCCGCACGGCCGCGCGGCGCATGGTCGACGGCGGTGCGGTGGTCAACATCTCGTCGCTGCGCGGAGTCGTGGCGACAGCCGAGCTCGGCGCCTACGGAGCGTCCAAGTTCGGGGTGCGCGCACTGACGAGAGTGGCCGCGATAGAGTTGGCGCACAGGGGTATTCGGGTCAACGATGTGTGTCCCGGAAGCATCGACACCGAGATCACCGCCGTCCCGGACTTCGACCACGTCGATGTCGCCAAGTACGTCCGCACCATCCCGATGCAGCGCCGGGGCGCCCCGGAAGAAGTTGCCGAAGTGATCGTGTTCCTCGCGGAACCGCGCAGCAGCTACATCACCGGCGTCGACCTCCTGGTCGACGGCGGCACCGGGGCGGGCGTGACCACCCCCACCAAGAACAACCCCGAAGAGAACACGGAGAACTGACGTGACATCTCGATTCTCAGTGTCCGGATTGGTCAAGAAGTACGGTGACAATGTCGTCGTCGACGATCTGGACCTGCCCATCGAAGAGGGCGAATTCCTCGTCCTGCTCGGCCCCAGCGGTTGCGGCAAGACGACCACCCTGCGTTGTCTGGCCGGCCTGGAAACCCCTCAGGGAGGGTCGATCTCGTTCAAGGACGAGTTGGTCTTCGATGCCGACACCGGCGTCAATGTGCCCTCGCACCGGCGCAACATCGGCATGGTGTTCCAGTCCTACGCGCTGTGGCCGCACATGACCGTCCGCAAGAACATCGCGTACCCGCTCAAGGTCCGCAAGATGAAGGCCGCACTCAAGGACGGGTCCATCGAGGAGGCCGCACGGATGGTCGACTGCGAGGGACTGCTGGATCGCTACCCGTCCCAGTTGTCCGGCGGCCAGCAGCAGCGCGTCGCGGTCGCGCGCGGCCTCGTCTCACGTCCGGATCTGGTTCTCTTCGACGAGCCGTTGTCGAATCTCGATGCGCGCCTGCGTGATCAGGTTCGCTCCCAGATCCACCAGCTGCATCAGCAGCTCGGGTTCACGGCCGTCTTCGTCACGCACGATCAGTCGGAGGCGTTCGCCCTCGGCGACCGGATCGCCATCATGAAGGCCGGCAAGATCGAGCAGTACGACGAGCCGGAACATGTCTTCGAGAACCCGGTCTCGGAGTACGTCGCCGCGTTCATCGGCATGTCGAACCGGATCGAACTGCGTCGCGTGTTCGGCGGTTGGGAGACCACCAAGGGGGATGCGGTCGATCTGTCGCGCGCGGTGGTCCGCGGCGTCCCCGACGACGGGACCGAGGCGGCGGCCCGCCTGCGCCCCGACGACCTGCTGCTGCACGCCTCTCCCGCAGATGCGCCGGCCGGCAACGTCGTGCTCCACGCCGAGCTGGTCGACTACGAGTACGGCGGACGCTACTACGACGTGACCGTGCGCACCGGTGAGGACACCCTCCTGCTCCGAGCCCCGGCCTCCGAGCACGCGAACACGCTGAAGAAGAGCACGCCCGGCGACCAGGTAACGGTGAGCTTCGACCCGTCGGCGCTTCGCGTGTACCCCGACCGTCCCGACGCGGCGATCGACACCGTTTCGCAGGTCGCCAAGACCGCGCCCGCCCCGGCGCAGCTGGCATCATGACGGCCACGGTTCCCGCCACCGGGATCGCCGCCCCCAGGTCGCTGTCGATCCCTGCCCAATGGCGTACCCGAATCGGTTACACCGCGCTCCTCGCGATCCTGGCCTACCTGGTCGTGCTGCCGATGGTGCGACTCCAGGCACTGGCCTTCGAGGACGGTGCCCAGGGCTACCGAAGCGAGTACGGGCGCTTCGACATCGCGGAGACGATCTGGACCACGGTCGCTCTCGCCGTCGGTTCACTGGTCATCGCCATGGTGCTGGGCACGCTCCTGGCGTTCGCCGCCAGCCGGCTCCCCGCGGGCATGGGCTTCCTGCGGATGATCCCGATCCTGCCGATCGTGATGCCGGCCGTCGCCAACATCGTGGGCTGGGCGTTCCTGCTCTCCCCGGGGCCCGGATACCTCAATGTGCTGCTCCGCAAGCTCCCGTGGTGGAGTGGCAGCGACAGCGGCCCGATCGACGTCTACACCGTGCCGTGGATCATCATCCTGACCGGGTTCGGCCTGACGTCCTTCGTCTACCTGTTCGTGAGTGCGGGCATGGAGAACATCAGCTCCGAGCACCTCGAGGCGGCGCAGACCAGCGGCTCCTCGACCGTCGGCGTCTTCTTCCGGATCGTGCTGCCGCTCCTGCGCCCGTCGCTCATCTACGGCGGCGGTATCGCCTTCCTGCTGGGTCTCGGGCAGTTCACCGGGCCCCTCCTGCTGGGCCAGAACAACGGCGTCAACGTGCTGACCACCGACATGTACCGTCGGGTGTCGGAGTCGCCGGCGGACTTCGCCGCGGCTGCTGCCGCCGGTTCGCCGCTGGTGATCCTCGGCATCGCGATCGTCCTGGTGCAGAAGCTGTTGCTGGGCAACCAGAGTCGCTTCGTCACCCACGGTGGCAAGGCCTTCAAGCCGACCGTCGGCCGCGCCCGCTGGGCCAGCGCGACCCTCATCGTCTACGCGGTGGTCGCGCTGATCATCCCGCTGGTGGGCCTGGTGATCGTGTCGCTGACGCCGTACTGGTCGGGCTCGCTGACATGGAGCCTGTTCACGCTGGACAACTTCCGTGAGCTCTTTGCCAACGCCGCGGTGGTGGAGTCGATCGTCACCAGCGTCCTCACGTCGCTGGGCGCCGTCGCGATCTGCATCCCGATCGGTTACGCGATGGCGAACCTCCTGGTGCGCGGCCGCCGGCACAAGGTCCTCGGCCTGGTCGGCGACCTCATCACCGCACTGCCACTGGGCATCCCGGCCGTCATCTTCGGTGTGGGCTTCCTGTTGACCTACAGCGAGCCGCCACTCATCCTGTACGGCACCCGCACGGTCATCGTCCTCGTCTACGTGGTGCTGATGCTGCCCTTCGCGGTGCGGATGCAGATGACCGCGATGCTCTCGCTGGGCAATGCCTACTTCGAGGCATCGGCGACCAGCGGCGCCTCGCCCATGGTCACCAACCTGCGGATCATGTTGCCGCTCATGCGTCCTGCGATCCTGAGCGCCGTCGCCCTGATGTTCATCCTGCTGACCCACGAGTTCGCGGCGTCACTGCTGGTGCGGGCGTCCACCACCCAGGTGATGGGCACCCTGCTCTACGACATGTGGCAGAACGGGTCCTACCCGCAGGTCGCCGCGATGGCCCTGTTGATGACCGCGGTGACCGCTGCCGGCGTGGGCGCGGCGATGGTGGTCGGCGGGCGCAACGTCCTCAGCAATCTGTGACACGTTTCCCTAGGAGTACGAGATGAGTGTGGGTGCGGACCGGCTCACGGGCAAAGTCGCCCTGGTGACCGGTGCCACCGGCGGCATCGGCGTCGAGATCGTGCGCCGCCTGGCCGCCGAGGGTGCCTCGGTCGTCCTGACCGACATCCCCGGCGCGCCGCTGGAGGAATTGCGGGACGGGTTGCCGGATCCCGACAGGCATCTGGCGGTCGCTCTCGACATCGCGTCGGAGGGCGGGTGGAAGAGCGTCGTCGGCGTTGTCGCGGAGCGCTTTCCGTCCCTGGACCTGTTGGTCAACAACGGCGCGGTCGGAAGCCTCGCCTCGGTTGTGGACGAGGACCTCGACCGCTACCAGCGCGTGATCGATGTGTCCCAGACCGGCACCTGGCTCGGGATGAAACACGCCGGCGCACACATCGAGTCCACCGGGGGCGGGGCGATCGTCAACCTGTGCTCGATCCTGGGAACCGTCGGTGGACTGGGGAACAGCTTCAGCTATGCCGCCGCCAAGGGCGCGGTCCGGACCATGACCAAGAACGCCGCCCTGTACTGGGCCAAGCGCGGTGTCCGGGTCAACTCGATCCATCCGGGCTTCATCGGCACCGAGCAGCTCCTGGAGCGTTACGAGGGAACCGAGCGGCACGCCGCGATGATCGCGAACACGCCGATGGGCCGGCTCGGTACCGCGGAGGACGTCGCGGCAGCGGTCGCCTTCCTCGGCGGCGACGACGCCCGCTACATCACCGGCACCGAGCTGTACGTGGATGGTGGCTGGACCTGCGCCTGAGCCGGACCACCACCTTTTATCAACGGAGGAACACATGAGAACTCGCAGACTCGTCGGCGCGCTCGCGGCGGCGACCCTCGCCCTGACGGTCGCCGCGTGCGGCGGAGGGTCCGAGCCGTCCGGCCCCGTCGACGGCCCCTGGGAGAACGTTGTCGAGGCCGCCAAGAAGGAGGGCAAGGTCACCCTGTACTCCACCCAGGCCGCGCCCCGTCTTGCCGACCTGGAGAAGGCGTTCGAGAAGGAATACCCCGAGATCGATCTGGAGGTCGTGCGCGGAGTCGACGCCGACCTGCTCTCGAAGATCGATGCGGAATCGCGCTCCGGCAAGGGAATCGGCGACGTCGCTGTCATCACCGACGTCTCGTGGATGAAGGCGAATGCGGACAACGACGTCGCCGTCCCCGTCGTCGGGCCCGCCTTCGATGCCCCGGACTACAACCGTGCGACGAGCATCGTCGACGACCGGTTCTTCCTCGAGGGTGCCGTCATCCTGGGTCTGGGCTGGAACACCAAGGCGGTTCCGGGCGGGATCAAGGATCCCCGCGATCTGCTCGATCCGTCGCTGAAGGGCAAGATCGGCATCGTCAACCCGGCGACCTCGCCGACCTACCTCGACTACTACGCGCATCTCGAGAAGTACTACGGCGGAGAGGACTTCATCAAGAAGCTGGCGGCGCAGAACCCCCGGATCTACCCCAGCAACCAGCCGCTCGGCCAGGCCGTGGCCTCGGGTGAGGTGAGTGTCGGCCTGATGACCGATCCGATGTTGCAGGCCAAGAACTCCGGTGCCCCGGTGGACTGGACCGCCGGACCGCATGTCTGGGGTGCCAAGTGGTACGGCCTGGTGCTCGGTTCGTCGCCGCATCCCAACGCCGCCCAGGTACTCGCGGACTTCATGGTGACGCCGGCAGGCCAGGCGGCCACCACGCCCGGTTACGCCTCGGTCCTGCCGGGCATCGAGGGATCGGTCGCAGACGCCCAGAAGGTTGCCGACCAGAACCTCGACGTCACCACGGGTCAGGGTGCGCAGAAGTACCGCTCCGAACTGGAGCAGATCCTGCGATGAGGTCGCGGCTCCCAGGGGCGGTCGGCCGGTTGCGGCGACTGTCCCTGGTGGCCGCCGCGACGGCGGCCCTGACCATCACCGCGGCCTGCGGCGCCGAACGGCCCTCGCCGGTGACCGTCTCCGACGATTGGGACGAGGTGGTCGCGGCCGCCGAGCGGGAGGGCAGCGTCCACCTGTATTCGACGCAGCACCCGGACAACCTCCAGAAGCTCAAGGCGGCGTTCGAATCCGCCTACCCGGGGATCACCCTGGAGTTCACCCGCGGCACCGATGTCGAGATCAATCCGCGTGTGGAGGCAGAGAATCGCACGGGTCGTGGGATCGCGGACGTCCACATGTCGTCGGACTTCGCCTGGATCACGCGGGCAGCGGACTCGGGTGAGTACTCCGTCGAACCGGTTGGACCGGACTTCGACGCCCCGGCCTACGAGCGGGCGCGCAGCGTGATCGACGACCGGTTCTTCCTCGTCAGCGGTGCCGCCTTCGCCCTCGGATGGAACACGCACGCGCTGCCCGACGGTCTCGACCGACCGGGAGACCTCCTCGACGAATCCCTGCGCGGGCGTATCGGGGTGGTCAATCCGCAAGGATTCGCCCCCGTCGTGGACGAGTACCGGTTCTTCGACGAGAACTGGGCGCACGACTTCACCGAACGTCTGGCCGCGTTGAGGCCCCGGATCTATCCCGGCGCGCTGGCCGTCGCGCAGGCCCTCAACTCCGGCGAGATCGTGGCGACGCCGATGGTCCCGCCGCTGGTGCGGGAGCAGGAATCCGGTGCCCCGGTGGGCTGGAAACTGCCGCAACCCTATTGGGGGACGCCGTGGTACTCGCACGTGCTGGCCTCGGCGCCGCATCCGAATGCGGCGCAGGTGCTCGCCGACTTCCTGGTCACGCGTGACGGACAGATCGCATTGTCCAAGGGCTACGCCTCCGCACTGCCGGACATCCCCGGGGCGGTGGCCCGGGCCCAGGACATCCCGCTACCCGACGTCGACACTCTCACGTCGGAGTCGATCGACCGGTATCAGCAGGAGTGGCATCAGAAGTTCGTGTCCTGATCCGCCCTCCGCGCAGATGCCCTGAGAGGAGATCCGATGACCGACGGAACCGCCTTCCCCGAGTTGTTCTCGCCGATGGAACTCGGCGGGATCACCCTTCGAAACCGGCTCGTGGCCCTCCCGGCCGGTACGAGCCTGGTCGAGCACGGCGTGCCGACCGCCGGCGACACCGATCACTTCGAGCGACTCGCCGCCGGAGGGGTCGGGATGATCGTCGGCGGTGCGACCGTCGTGCATCCGACCACGACCCTCCGGTCACGCAAACTCGTGGAGGCCTACCAAGACGAGGTCGTACCCGCCACCGCGAAGAAG
Source organism: Gordonia paraffinivorans (assembly GCF_900683595.1). NCBI lineage: Bacteria > Bacillati > Actinomycetota > Actinomycetes > Mycobacteriales > Gordoniaceae > Gordonia > Gordonia paraffinivorans. Next base: position 179,568 of record NZ_CAACYD010000007.1, read on the forward strand.
GTCGCCGCCGTGCATCGCCACGGATCGCGCCTGATCGTTCAACTGGTCCACCTCGGACGGGAGTTCATCGGCGGCGAGTCCGATTCGCCGCCGGTGGCGCCGTCACCGATCAAGACCTATCGGGACGCCTACCCGCCGCACGAGCTCACCGTTGCGGAGATCGAGGACATCGTCGAGGGCTGGGCGACCTCGGCGCGGAACCTGATGGCCGCCGACGCAGACGGACTTGAGATCCACGCCGCGCACGGGTATCTCGTCGCACAGTTCATGTCACCGCTCACGAATCGCCGGACGGATTCCTTCGGCGGCAGCTTCGAGAACCGCATGCGATTCGGCCGGTTGGTCGTGGAGGCCATGCGTGCGCAGATGCCGGCCGGGAAGCTCCTCGGGGTGCGTCTGAGCGGCGAGGAGGAGATACCCGGCGGCATGACGATCGACGACTGCGTCCGGATCGCCGAGTGCTACGCCGGCCTCGGGGTCGACTACCTCAGCATCACCCACGGAACGCGCGGGACGTACGTCAAGGATTCGAGCCAGCCGGACGCGGTGGCGGTCGGGTCCGCGGCGCGGGTGCGCGCCGCGACCGGCATACCGGTCCTGGTCGGCCAGCGCATCCGCGACGCGGCGACCGCCGAGCACATCATCAAGCGCGGTCAGGCCGATCTCGTCGGGATGGCGCGGGCGCTGATCGCCGATCCCGAGCTGCCGAACAAGTCGGCGGAGGGCCGGTTGTTGGAGATCCGCGGGTGCCTGGGCATCAACCAGGACTGCCGGGCATTCGATCCGCATCTGCACTGCGCGGTCAACGCCGAGGTCGGCCGCGGACGCCACCCGAACCTGGGTGTGCGGGCGCCGGAGAGCAAAGAGGTCTACGTCATCGGCGGCGGGCCGGCGGGCCTCGAAGCCGCTCGCGTCGCGGCCGAGCGAGGCCATCGTGTGACCGTGTTCGAGGCCTCCCCCGAGCTAGGCGGAGCCGTGCGAACCGCCGCGCGTGCGCCTCATCGCAGCACCCTGATCGACATCATCGACTACCTGGGTCACGAGATGCGGCGTCTCAAGGTCGACGTGAATCTCGCCGCGCCGATCGAGCACGACGACTTCGGAGAGGTCACGAACGTCGCGGACCATGTCGTCGTGGCGACCGGGTCGCGGCCGGCGCCGCCGCCGGCATGGTTGCCGCCGGAGGCCTCGGCGACCGTGGACCAGACGATCCTCGGCGAGCTTCCCTCGATCGACACGCGCGATGCGGTCGTCGTCGACGACGGGGACGGGTTCTGGCCCGCCTACAATGCGGCCGAGGCCCTCGCGCAACAGGGTTGGCGCGTCACGCTCATCACGCCGCTCGCCTCCCTGTGTTCGCGTATCCCGGCCGAGAGCATCCCGCCCCTGCTCCGACGCCTCGCCGGCGCCGGGGTCACGCTGCAGGTGGCGCGGACGCTGGAGCCGGGGGCCGGCGGCACGCTGCTGAGCCGCCCGGTCTTCGGTGGGGAGCCGGAGATGCTGCCCGAATCGTTGGTGGTCTGGCATCAGCCCCGGATCCCCGTCTCCACCTTCACGTTCGACCCGTCCGACACCACGATCAGTCAGATCGGTGACTGCGTGACCCCACGACGCATCGGGCACGCGATAGCCGAGGGTTATCGCGTCGGTGCCGAGATCTGAGAACAGAGGAGAAGAAATGTACGAGGCCCAGTTCGAGGGCAAGATCGCGGTCGTCACGGGCGGCGGATCGGGAATCGGGGCCGCGACGGTGCGTGAACTCGCTCGCCGCGGAGCCGAGGTCGTGTACACCGTCGACGTGTCGGCAGAGGGTGCCGAGAAGGTCGCGTCCGGTGTCGAGGGTGCCCGGGCACTGCAGTTGGACGTCTCCGACTCCGCGGCGGTGGCCGATGCCTTCGCCGGGATCGTCGCCGAACACGGCCGACTCGACGTCGTGGTCCACGCTGCAGGTGTCGACGATCCCATCTCGAAGGCCTGGATGCTGGAGGCCGCGGAGCAGGGCGAGCCCGTCGACGTCACCTCGCGGTTGACCGACGAGATGTGGCGCCGGGTGATGTCGGTGAACCTCGACGGCACCTTCCACGTGTTGCGGGAGTCGGTGCGCGCCATGAAGGGCCGGGGAGGCGGGGCCATCGTGACGGTCGGCTCGTCGTCGGCCTTCGACACCCTCATCGGATACCCGCACTACTCCGCGTCCAAGGCGGCGGTGCACGCGGTGAGCCAGTCGGTTGCGAAAGAGGTTCTGCCGTTCGGCATCCGGGTCAACACGGTGGCGCCGGGCCCGGTCGACACGGGGATGGCGGCCCGGACCCCGGCCCGCGTCCGGGCGGCGATGGAGGCGGGGCCGGCCCGCGGTTACGCCAGCCCGGAGGAACTGGCCGACACGATCCTGTACCTGGCCTCGCCGGGGGCGGCCAATCTCGTCGGCGCGGTGGTCCTGAGCAACGGCGGCAGGTTCACGGTCTGACATCTGGCCGATGACGGAACGGGCCCGTCCGGTACGACGAACCGGGCGGGCCCAAGCTGTACGCGCCGGAGACCCGGATGCGCAAGAGGATGCAGAGTGGCCAGGGCAGACGAGCAGGCCGAGCAGACGAGAAAGCCTGAGCGGAATCGGTTTCCGCTCAGGCTTTCTCGTGTATGTGGTGTCGGGGCTCTCAGGCCTTGACCATCCGGACCAGTGATTCGGTGACCGTCTTGATCAGGTCCTCGAGAGAGATCGGGCCGTCGGGCCGGTACCATCGCCAGACACTCACGAGTGCGCCGAGCACAAGCCGTGCGGCCATCTCCGGGTCGCCGGGAACGAAAGCGCCTGATTCCATTCCGCGCTGCAGCAACTCGGTCCAGTTGTGCTCGATCTGCGCGACCAGCTCGCGGGACTGGACACGCTCGATCTCCTCCTTTTCCGACTGCCGCGGGGTGCTGAGGATGTCCATGTGGTTCTGCAGGATTCGACGCTGGAGCGCGTCGATGGGCTCGGCCTGCAACGAGGCTGCTATCGCCGCGCGCAGCGCCTCCTCCGGATCGCTGATGCCCGCGGTGCCGGCCTCGAATCGTCGGACCGACTCGGCGAGTTCGAGGCGCATGATCGTGAGCAGGCAGTGCGCCTTCGACTCGAAGTAGTGGTACAGCGCGGTCTGGCCGATCCCCACCTCGCCGGCGACCGAGGCCCACTTGGTGTGCTCGTAGCCCACCTTGCCGAACTGTTCGATGGCGACGGTCAGGATGCGCGACCGTTTGGATCGAGGTCCGTCCTCACGAACCTTCGAGTCGACTGGCATTGACTATCCCCTCCTGCTCGGTTTCGCCGTTATCCATGGTCGCATGACTTGAACTCAGGTCATGCGGATTTGTTCACACCGGCGAGAATCGACGAGGCGATGCGCGCGCGCTGTGTGGTGGCGTCACCGGAGCCCGCCTCGTTGACGAGCACGCGCCGATAGTAGCTGTGTGCAGGGTGCTCCCAGGTGAACCCGATGCCACCGTGCAGCTGGATGGTCTCGGTGCAGACCCGGATCGCCGACTCGGTGCAGACCGCGCCCGCGACGGAGGAGGCGAAGGCGACGGCGTCCCGGTCTCCGCCCGCGTCGACCAGGCCGGCGGCATATCGGGCCGCCGAGCGGGCCCGTTCGACGTCGAGGAGCATGTCGGCGATCCGGTGCTTGATCGCCTGGTATGAAGCGATCGCACGACCGAACTGCTTGCGCGAGGTCGTGTACTCGAGCGTCATCTCCAGAAGTCGGGAGGCGATGCCGACGTTCTCGGCGGCCACGGCGATGGTGGCGCGGGCCCCGAGTTCGGCGAGGGCCGCGGCGGTGCCGACCTCGTCGGTCAGCGGGATCGCGGGCGCGGCGTCGAATCGGAGTGTCGCGAGAGGGCGTGTGGGGTCGAGGGATTCGGGGGTGGTCCGGGTGACGACGTCCTCGGAGAGGGGCACGGCGAACAGGCGGCGCCCGTCCGCGGTCGTGGCCGTCACGACGGCGACGTCGGCGATGTGGCCGTGCGGTGCGTGCGTCGCCGTGCCCGACAGGCGCCACTCTGCGGGCGAGCCCGCCGCGGCGGTCACACGGTCGGTGTCGGGGGAGAGGGGCGTGGCGGTGACCACGGCGCTGCCCTCGAGCGCTGCGGCGCGGAGGTCGGCGAGCCGGTCGTCGTCCCCGAGAAGGAGTGCGGGGACGCCCACCGCGGCCGAGGTCAGCACGGGCTCCGGACGGAGTGCGCGGCCGCATTCCTCGAGGACGGTGCAGAGATAGGCCAGTCCGTATCCGAGGCCGCCGTCGGACTCGGGGACCGCCATGGTGGTGACCGCCATCGACGAGGCCAGTTCGGACCAGAGTCCGCGGGAGTAGCCGGGTTCCGTTTCGACGATCCGGCGCACCTCCTCGATGTCCCCCGCCGACGACAGCAGCGAACGGACCGCGTCGCGGAGGTCGTTCTCCTCCTCGGTGGGCAGCAGCGGGATCGTGGTGTCGATGGACCAGGGGCGACCGGCCTCGGCCGGGTGGTCCGCGTCCGGGGAGACGTGCGGTGCGGCGGACAGGGTCTCGGCCGTCCCGGGGTGAATGCTCATCGCTGATCTCCTCTGCCGAGCACGGATGCGCTCAGTAACTGAACAGAACTCAATTCATATTCGTTCGAGGTTGTCGCCCCTGTCAAGCATCTGGACAAAACAAGTCGAACTGAAGTAAGTTCAATTGCGAACTGCCGTGGTGGTGCGAGAGGAAGCGATGTCAGACCGCGAGGATGCCCTTCATGAAGTAGGCCATCCGTGCGGCGAACTCGGGACTCTGGATGCCGCGTCGCATGCGGACCGCGTCGTTGACGATCGACAGGGCCGCGTGGACCGCGACCGCGCCCTGATCGCGCTTGAGGTCGGCATCGACCTGGATGAGCAGGTCGATCCATCGGGCGACGTACCGGCGCTGGATGTCGAGCAGGTCGGCGGCGCTCGCCTGGCCCGCGAGCACCGACGAGTTGTTGAAGCTCACCGACAGGTCCGGCGTGCTGGTGATGACGGTGACGTACGAATCGACCAGTGCGGCAAGAATCTTCGCCGGGTCCTCGGACCTCGAGTGGGCGGCCATCAGGCCGGCCTCCAGGCGGGCTCCGCTGCGATGTCCGATGGCCACGAGTATCGCCATCTTCGACGGAAAATGCTTGTACACGCTGGGGCCGGCGATGCCGACCGCGCGACCGATCTCGTCGATCCCGACCTCGGAGTACCCTCGTTCGGCCCACAGCGACGCGGCGGCGTCGAGGATCTCGTCGCGCCGGGTCCTCGACATACCGCTGATGACCGGCGGGGCGTCGATCGGCGGTGCGGCCGACGGGGTCAGGGTGAGCAGGCGGCGGATCAACTTCTCGATCTCGTCGCGGGCCCGGGTGCTCGACATCCGGGTGCGGTGGACGGTGAGGCTGCCGCTGACGCTCAGGATCGCCCAGGCCAACTGCACGGCCTCGCGCTCGGTGAGGTCGGGGCGCTCGGTGAGCAGTGCCGACGCCCACTTCCCGATGACCTCGCGGGTCCGGAGCGCGACCTGCTTGTTCTGCTCGACGGTCAGATAGTTGCTCGTCCATCGCCACAACGACGCCGTCTGCGGACGCTGGACGGCGAGCGCGCACACGTCTTCGATGAGTGCCTGGGCGTCGTCGCCCCCGCGAAGCGCCCGCTCGGTGCAGGCCTCGAGGTGGTCGACCCCCGACATCACGGCGGCGGCGAGCAGCGATTGCTTGTCGTCGAAATGCCTGTACACCGTCGGTGCGGTGACCCCGGCCGCGCGGGCGATGTCGGCGACCGAGACCTGCGGATACCCGCGGTGGACGAAGAGCGACGCCGCGGCATCGACGAGCTGTCGTTTGCGGTCGGCGCCCTTGGTGCGGGTGGCTCTGCGGTCAGGCATGGTGAACTGACCATAGCGCACATCTGAAGAATATCTAGGCCTCTTGACCTTGGGGTATAGCCAAATAGGTGATTCCGCGTTAGCCTCTGGATGTAACCAACTGGTGGTTCGTGTGAAAGGAACTCTTTCGTGCCTGATCAAGCATTCATCTACGAGGCGGTTCGTACGCCTCGTGGCAAGCAGCGCGGCGGCGCGCTGCACAGCGTCAAGCCGGTCGACCTGGCCTCGGGTCTGATCGACGAGGTCCTCGCCCGCCATGGCGGTCTGGATCCGGCCGACGTCGACGACGTCATCCTCGGTGTCGTCTCGCCCGTCGGCGAGCAGGGTGCTGTCATCGCGCGTACCGCCGCCCTGAACAGCGGCCTGCCCGAGAGCGTCCCCGGCACCCAGATCAACCGCTTCTGCTCGTCCGGCCTGGAGGCCTGCAACCTGGCCGCCGCCAAGGTCGCCTCGGGCTTCGACGACCTGGTCCTCGCCGGTGGTGTCGAGTCGATGTCGCGCGTCCCGATGGGCAGCGACGGCGGTGCCCTGTTCACCGACCCGGCCACCGCATACGACCACTACATCGTCCCGCAGGGCATCGGCGCCGACCTGATCGCCACCATCGAGGGCTTCTCGCGCGAGGACGTCGACGCCTACGCCGCCGAGTCGCAGGCCCGTGCCGAGAAGGCCTGGAGCGCCGGCTACTTCGCCAAGTCTGTCGTCCCGGTCAAGGACATCAACGGCGTGACCATCCTCGACCACGACGAGCACCGTCGTCCGGGCACCACCGTGGAGAGCCTCGGCAAGCTGAAGCCCGCCTTCGCCGCGCTCGCCGAGATGGCCGGCTTCGACGACGTCGCGCTGCAGAAGTACCCGAGCGTCGAGAAGATCAACCACGTCCACACCGGTGGCAACAGCTCCGGCATCGTCGACGGTGCCGGCCTGGTCCTCATCGGCAGCGAGGAGGCCGGCAAGCGCAACGGCCTGACCCCGCGCGGCCGCATCGTCTCGTTCGCCGAGGTCGGCAGCGAGCCCACCATCATGCTCACCGGCCCGACCCCGGCCACCGAGCTGGCGCTGAAGAAGGCCGGCCTGACCGTCGAGGACATCGACGTGTTCGAGCTGAACGAGGCCTTCGCCTCGGTCGTCATGAAGTGGATGAAGGACCTCAACATCCCGCACGAGAAGGTCAACCGGAACGGTGGCGCCATCGCCATGGGTCACCCGCTCGGTGCAACCGGCGCGATGATCTTCGGCACCTGCCTCGACGAGCTCGAGCGCACCGGCGGCCGCTACGGCCTGATCACCCTCTGCATCGGTGGCGGCATGGGCGTCGCGACCGTCATCGAGCGTCTCTGACCTTCACAGAAAGACTTTCTGAAACACCATGAGTGACAACATGATCAACTGGGAGAAGGACGCCGACGGCGTCGTCATCCTGACCATGGACGACCCGAACCAGGGCGCCAACACGATGAACGCCCTGTACCAGGAGTCGATGGCCGCGACCGTCGACCGCCTGGAGGCGGAGAAGGACGACATCACCGGTGTCATCCTCACCTCGGCGAAGAAGACCTTCTTCGCCGGCGGCGACCTCAAGGACATGACGAGCGACCGCTCGGATGTCTCGAAGGAAGAGATCGCCACCCAGATCACCGAGACCACCAACGCCATGAAGAAGGTGCTGCGTCGTCTCGAGACCCTGGGCAAGCCGGTCGTGGCGGCCATCAACGGCGCTGCCCTCGGCGGCGGCCTCGAGATCGCGCTGCACACCCACCACCGCATCGCCGCTGACGTCAAGGGCAACCAGATCGGCCTGCCCGAGGTCACCCTCGGCCTGCTCCCCGGTGGCGGCGGCGTCGTCCGCACCGTGCGCCTGCTCGGCATCCAGAACGCGCTGATGAACGTCCTGCTCCAGGGCCAGCGCATGAACCCGACCAAGGCCAAGGAAGTCGGCCTCGTCGACGAGGTCGTCGGTTCGGTCGAGGAACTGATCCCCGCCGCGAAGAAGTGGATCAAGGAGAACCCCGAGGCCCAGCAGCCGTTCGACGTCAAGGGCTACAAGATCCCGGGTGGCGCACCGACCAACCCGGCGTTCGCCGCCAACCTCCCGGCTCTGCCGGCGCTGCTGCGCAAGCAGATCAAGGGTGCGAACATGCCGGCTCCGCGCGCCATCCTGGCCGCTGCCGTCGAGGGCGCCTACGTCGACGTCGACACCGCCGACATCGTCGAGACCCGCTACTTCGTCTCGCTGGTCACCGGCCAGGTCGCGCAGAACATGATCAAGGCGTTCTTCTTCGACCTGCAGCACATCAACGGTGGCGGCTCGCGTCCCGAGGGCTACGACAAGTACACCGCCAAGAAGGTCGGCGTCATCGGTGCCGGCATGATGGGCGCGGCCATCGCGTACGTCTGTGCCAAGTCGGGCATCGAGGTCGTCCTCAAGGACATCGACCTCGAAGCCGCCAAGCGCGGTAAGGGCTACTCGGAGAAGCTCGAGGAGAAGGCCCTCTCGCGTGGCAAGACCACCAAGGAGAAGAGCGACGCGCTCCTCGCCCGCATCCACCCGACCGTGGACGCCGCCGACTTCAAGGGCGTCGACCTGGTGATCGAGGCCGCCTTCGAGTCGGTCGAGGTCAAGCACAAGGTGTTCCAGGAGATCGAGGACATCGTCGAGCCCGACGCCATCCTGGGCTCGAACACCTCGACCCTGCCGATCACCGTTCTCGCCCAGGGCGTCAAGCGCTCCGAGGACTTCATCGGCATCCACTTCTTCTCGCCGGTCGACAAGATGCCGCTGGTCGAGATCATCCGCGGCGAGAAGACCTCGGATGCGGTGCTGGCCAAGGTCATCGACTTCACCCTGCAGATCCGCAAGACCCCGATCGTCGTCAACGACAGCCGCGGCTTCTTCACCAGCCGCGTCATCGGCACCTTCATCAACGAGGCCATCGCGGCCGTCGGCGAGGGCGTCGAGCCGGCGTTCATCGAGCACGCGGGCACCCAAGCCGGCTACCCGGCCGCGCCGCTGCAGCTGATGGACGAGCTGACCCTGACCCTGCCGCAGAAGATCCGCAAGGAGACCGAGGCGGCTCTCAAGGCCGAGGGCAAGGAAGTCCCGCAGCACGGCTCGAACGCGGTCGTCGACTGGATGATCGAGAACGGCCGTACCGCCAAGAAGGACGGCAAGGGCTTCTACGACTACGACGAGAACGGCAAGCGCACCCAGCTCTGGCCGGGCCTGCGCGAGCACTTCAAGTCGGGCTCCGTCGAGATCCCGCTCGAGGACATGAAGGAGCGCATGCTCTTCGCCGAGGCCCTCGAGACCGTCAAGTGCTTCGACGAGGGCGTGCTCAAGTCGGTCGAGGATGCCAACATCGGCTCGATCTTCGGCATCGGCTTCCCGGCGTGGACCGGTGGCGTCGTCCAGTACATCAACCAGTACGAGGGTGGTGTCCCGGGCTTCGTCGCTCGCGCCAAGGAGCTGGCCTCGAAGTACGGCAAGCACTTCGAGCCGCCGGCCTCGCTGGTCGAGAAGGCTGAGCAGGGTGTCACCAAGCTGACCAACGAGAACCTCGTCGTCAGCTGAGACCCGTAGGAAGGGCCCCGGCCGGAATCCGTTCCGGCCGGGGCTTTTCCGTGGTCAGCGTGTGGACTTCGCTATCGCGGCGTCCCTTTCCCGCTCATGCTGGGGCGCTCACTTGACGTGGATACGGCGGGTGCGGCTACGGAGCCGGATGATGGGGTTCGGGGCCGCGTCGGCCAAAGCCGATCACCTTGCCGGTAACGAGTCGGGCGACCAGCAGATCATCGGCAGTGGCCGCAGGACCGTCGACGAGAGTGGGCCGCCAGCGGTCTCGGCCGTGCCGTCGACCAGACGCATGAGGAGGTCCCGTCGATGATCGATGAGGAAGCCCTCGGCGGCCCAGACGGGTTTCGCTCCTTTCGTGCCACTTTGTGGTCTTGAATACGTTGGTGGCGGAACCGAAGCGGGTAGGGACCAGGTACTCGGTGTCCGGAGACATCCGCCAGATTCCGCGCGATGCCGACCACAGAGTCGCCGGGTCGCCTGCCAGGCTCATCCCGATTCTTGTTCGCCGGCGGGCGGCGAACCCGCCGGCCGGTCGGGGAACCGCCGGCCGCCCGCCGACGTACTGCAGTTCTGCGACTACGCTGACGTCAAACCGCACCCCACCCACCGTTATTCAGACAGTCCCATGTGTTGTGGCGGAATCAGTTAGGTGCGGTAGGCGTGGGCGCGGTGGTCGATCTTGACGATGACGATGGTGTGGTTGGGGTCGTCGATGCGTAGCAGGATGCGGTAGTCGCCGCGGCGTGCGCTGTGGAGGCCTTCGAGGTCGTCGCGCAGTGGCTTGCTGAGGCGGTGCGGGTTGCCGGCGAGGGGTCCGGAGATGAACTCGATGACGGCGTGGACGATGCGGGGTGGGAGTCGCCCGAGGTCGCGGCGTGCGGGGGATGCGACCTCGACGTGGTACGGGTCGGCCGAGTCAGTGGGGTTGTCGCTCATGCCGGCGGCATGCCGTGTTCGGCGCGCAGGTCCTCGAGGGAGACGGTTTGGCCGGCGGCGTACTCGACGTCGGCGGCCGCGACGGCTTCGCGGATGTCGGCACGTGAGAGCCAGTAGATCGTTTCGTGCAGCGATTCGAGGTCGTCAGCCGACATGAGCACCGCGGCGGGTTTGCCGTGTTTGGTGATCGTGATGATGTCGTGCGTGGTTTCGGCGCTGTCGATGAGCGCGGAGAGCTTGTCCTTGGCTTCGCCGAGTGGCACTGTCGTCATGCCTTCAGTCTAGCCGCTAGACTGGCCAGAAACTAGCCATACTGTTGGCCGATAATGTACGTTATGTCAAGTAAACCACCGCATTATTTACCTGCCCAGAATCCACCCTGATTCCCCCGGGCCTCACCGACACGCACACCAACAGGCCTGTCGCACAGTCGCATTCAAATCGGCCGCGCAACACGACTCCTCATCAACGAACCGTACCCGGCGCAATGAGAGCCTCAGACCCCGAACAGCACGGACTCAACGGCTCAGGTTCCGGACATGGCGCCGAAGCCAACGCAGCCCAGTCAAGACTTTGCCGAGTCGGTGTAATGCCGGACACACCCTGCTGTTCACGCTGCCCAATCAGCCTCGGTCCGCGATAGACTACCTCCCATTCACGCTAATGAATCGGGGGTTTCCAGTGTTGAATATGAAGGGTGGGGTGGCGTCACAAGCGCAGCGCCTGATGGTCGCGGGTTGCGCCGCAGCTGCGGTCGCGTTCGGCGTCACGTCTGGAGCGGCCATCGCTGATGCAGGACCAAGCTCGTTTGCCGATCGATCGGTGTCGAAGCACACCGCCGATGGATGGCGGATCACTGCCGTGAAAGCGCAGGAAAAGGTGCGTAGCGTACGGCCCCTCAACCAGTCACCGTGGACTCGTGAGGGCTTCCTGTCGCTACGCGGCGAAGGACGGATCTCGGGTGCTGGCCGGGTGGCGGTGTCCGCGGGCACCGTTAGCGCCGGCTTCCAGATCGGTTCGGATCCTGGGCAGCGGGCACCGCGATAGCCGGCACCGTGGCATTGGCCGGGTCGCCATTCGTCGCGGTTGCGGCCACTGGCATTGCTGTCAGCCTATTCGCCTACACTGTCGCGCGAGTATTCTGGAAATGAAAATCACGTGAGCGGCAACGAGTATCAGCGACTCCAGAAGTGGCCGTGGGGTGCTTACGCGGGAACTCTGGTCGGCGCCCTTATGACCGTAGGCACGCTCATCGCGTCACTCCGAGAAGCCCCGGAGCACTCGTGGCAAGTCCTCACAGGTGCGGCCTGCGCTGTGGTGATGTTCAGCACGTTAACGCTCATCTCCCTCGCTGTAGCGGTACATGGTCATCCGACGAGGGTGTATTCCGTCAATCCGAAGTGGATACCGCGTAGCAGGTGGGCGGTCAACATCAATCTATTGCTCCTTCCTTCAGCCGTTGCCACGGCTCCGGGCATCGGCTTGCTCGGAGCCGAGATCTACCCGGAACTGTCTCCGTGGCACAGATTCCTGATGATCGTCGGCGTCCTTGACGGCGTTGCGACACCATTCCTGCTTCTCTGGTATGCGCGTAAGGCGCTGCGATCCGGCGCGCACTTGTCTCTGCTCGACGACGGCCTTCGGGTCCATACGCCGGTCGGTAAGCACTACTTCATCACCAAAGCCCAACTCTCCCAGTCGCATATCACGGTCAGGGGTGGCCTGCAGGTAGTGATTCACCCTCCGCCTGACGGATCCCGCGCGGTCACGATCGCCCTCATGAACTACGGCCCCACACCTGCCTCGGCGCTCCGCGTTCTCGTCCCCTACCTCGTCGACAACGGTGCGCACGTTCGCAGCACCTGGCTCTGACTGAGAAGCGAGCAAGTGATGCTAGTGATCGGGGCCCTTCTTACCGGCTTGGGGCTCGCGCTCCTCGCCTGTCGCCCCACAAGCGACACCTCGGGATGCTTGGGCGTGAGGAACGAACTGGTGACAGGTTCGATTTAGGCCGCGAGTGTGAGCGGCTCGGCTAGCTTGGCTTCGAACTCGATGGGCGTCAAGCCGCCGAGGGTGTCCTGGGCGCGCTGGCGGTGATACTTCCGCTCGATCCAAACGACGATGGCGAGTCGCAGCTCCTGCCGGGTCGCCCACCGCTGCTGGTTGAGGACGTTCGTTTGCAGCAGTGACCAGAACGACTCCATGGCCGCGTTGTCCCCCGCAGCGCCGACTCTTCCCATCGATCCGACCATGTCGTGGCGGCGCAACTCGCGGGCCATCGCGCGGCTGCGGAACTGGCTGCCCCTGTCGGCGTGCAGGATGCAGCCGGCGACCTCACCGCGGCGCGCGACAGCATTTCGGACGGCGTCTACGGCGAGTTTCGCGGTCATCCGATCTGAGATCGAGTACCCGACGATTCGGTTGGAGAACACGTCCTTGATCGCGCAGCAGTAGAGCTTGCCTTCGCTCGTCCAGTGCTCCGTGATGTCCGTGAGCCAGAGCCGGTTCGGTGCATCGGCGCGGAACACGCGCTGGACGTGGTCGTCGAACACGGGCGGCCCGGCCTTCTTCCCCTTCCCGCGTCGCCGGCGTTGCGCGGACGAGAGAATCCCCGCCTGCGAGCACAGCTTCCACGCCGTCCGCCGGCTCATCCGCCACCCCGCTCGGCGGGCCTCGTCGGCGAGGTATCGGTAGCCGAACGTCGGGTCCTCGTGGTGCGCATCATGCAGCGCGTTGATCCGATATGCGCGGAGCACGTCCGCGTCCCGGACGGGGTCGTTGCGCCACCGGTAGTAGGGCTGGCGGGCGAGCTTGAGAACCCGGCACGACACCGTCACGGGGATCCCCGCGTCGGCGAGCTCAGATACGAGCGGGTACGTCATTTTTGGGGAGCCACCAAGCCGCAGGTTCGCCTGCGACAGATACGCCGCCGCACGGCGGAGGACCTCGTTCTCCTGCTCGAGCAACCGGATCCGCTTCTTCAACTCCCGCGCCTCGGCGGCGTCCGCGGCGGTCTGGCCGGGACGGTTACCGTCTTCGACGTCGGCTTGACGGAGCCAGTTCTGCAACGTCGCTTCGCTGATACCGAAGTCGGCGGCGATCTGTTTGATGGTGACGCCGCTCTCGCGGCTGCGAGCAACCGCAACGACGTCCTCGCGGAACTCTCTGGGATAGGGGCCGGGCATGATGACATCCTCCCCGTCAGCGCCTCCCGGCACTAACGATCAGTTGTCACCAGTTCGTTCCTCACGCCCGCCGCATCGTCGGCGACGTTCTCCAGCGCCTCAAGGCCCGCTGCCGGGTCGGGACGAACCTGCTCCAGGTTGACCAGTGGGCGCGGGAGATGATCGATGCTGCCGGTGCGACCTCATGCTACGTCGACTATGCGCCCTCGTTCGGGCGCGGTCCCTTTGGGCACTACATCTGCACCGCCGTCAACGACGCCGTGCTGCACGGCATGCCACGCGACTACCGCCTCGCGGATGGGGACCTGCTCACCCTCGACCTCGCGGTCATCAAGGACGGGGTCGCGGCGGACGCCGCGATCAGCTTCATCGTCGGCGACACCCGCAACCCGCAGGACGTCGCGATGATCGACGCCACCGAACGGGCGCTGGTGGCCGCGATTCATGTTGCCGCGCCGGGGTTGCGGCTGGGGGACCTCTCGCACGCGATCGAGCAGGTGCTGTCGGGCGCCGGCTACCTGATCAATACCGAGTTCGGTGGTCACGGCATCGGATCGACGATGCACCAGGACCCGCACGTGTCCAACAAGGGACGACCCGGCCGAGGATACCGGCTGCGGCCCGGGCTGCTGCTGGCCTTGGAGCCGTGGGTGATGGCCGATACCGACCGGCTCATCACCGACCCGGATGACGGGTGGACGCTGCGCAGCGCAACCGGATGCCGCACCGCCCACACCGAGCACACCATCGCGATCACCGACCATGGCGCCGAGATCCTCACCCTCCCACAGCAATAGGTGCCCCGATAGCGTCACCGGCACCCGCCGCTGCCCGCGTGCGCGGTCAGGACACCCGCGCAGGCGTGGCGAGGGCGGTGTCTGTGTCCTCTTTGGCGAGTCGAGCGTTGACGACGCCACCGGTGATGGCCCCGGCCCCGAGTGACATCGCCACGTTCGCGCCAGGATCGACGACGTTCCCGGCAGCCCAGATACGTTCGTGGCTGGTCTGACCGGTGCGGTCGACGCTGAGGAACGAGCCGACGGGAGTGTCGACGCGGTCGAGGTCCAGCCCGGCGACGAACTCGTCAAGCGGGTGCAGGGCGCCCGCGGTGAAGATCGCATCGACGGAGGCGGTGCGGCCGTCCGCAAGCGCGACCTGTGAGATCGCGGGGGCGGGCCCGTGAATCTCGGTGACAGGCGCCGGTTCGATCCGGATGCCGCGCGCGGCCAGGCGCTTCTCGTCGTCGGCGGAGAGGTCGCCTGCGCCTGCGGAGAAGAAGGTGACCTGGTCGCTGAGCTGTCGCACGAGCTCAACCTGGTGCAGGGCGAGCGGTGAGGTGGCAAGCACGCCCAGGTGCTGGTTGCGAACCTCCCACCCATGACAGTACGGGCAGTGCAGCACCGTCTTGCCCCACCGCTCGGCCAGCCCGCCGATCGCGGGCAGGTCGTCCCGCAGCCCGGTGGCGATGACTAGCGTACGCGCCTGGTGGGCGGAACCATCATCCGCGGTCACGCGCACCCCGGCGGGTACGTTGGTGACCTCCCGCACGGTCCGGTCATGGAAGACCACTCCGTAGCCCTCGGCTTCGGCGCGCCCGAGCCGGCGCAACTCGGACGGGGGGAGCCCGTCAAGGCCGAGCACGCCGTGCATGTGCGCGGCGAAACGATTGCGCGGACTGCCCGCATCGATCACGAGCACACGACGGCGAGAGCGCCCGAGCATCACCGCCGCGGTCAACCCCGCCGGACCTGCGCCGACGATCACTGCATCCCAAAGTTCTTCTGCCATACCGGCATCCTCCGGCCAGGTCTGGCAGAATAGCAAGGAAACTTGCAGTAATGGCAAAGAAGGGAAAGCGGACATGGAGAGCGCACGGATCGGGTCGAGGCTGCGCGCGATCCGCCGATCACAGGGTCTGACCCTGGAGGAGCTAGCAGCCGCCGCAGGCATGTCGGTAAGCACGCTTTCGCGTTTGGAATCGGGTAAACGTCAGGCGAATCTCGAACTGCTTGTGCCGTTGACGCGACGGCTCGGTATCCGAGTTGACGACCTGGTCGCTGACGAACGTCCCGACCCGCGGGTGCGCAGGCCGCCGATCCGCCGCGACGGTCTGGTTATCGTCCCCCTGGCCCCCGAACATGCACCGGTCATGACCTACCGCATCACATACCCACCACGGCCGCTGGCGCCCGAACCGCGGGTGCACGACGGTTATGAGTGGATCTATGTGCTGAGCGGTCGGCTCCGGCTTATCCTCGGGGACCAGGATCTCGTTCTCGAGCCGGGCGAAGCCGCGGAGTTCGACACCCGCACCCCCCACAGCATGAGCGCCGCAGGATCAGACAGCGCCGAAGCGATCAGCATCTTCAATCGCGACGGCGCCAGAATCCACACCCACACCACCCCACAGGATTAGGCCCTCGGGTGCCAGACCGCCTGAACCTGACTGCCACCCTCCGGGTCACCACGCCTCTTGCAGATCGAGGGCGCTGCGCGTTCGGTCGTGTCGCATCTGATGCGACAGGCATTGTCTCGCTCACCTCCCGAGTGAGCGGGGCTGCGAGTTCCCCAGCGCCGCAGGAAGAAACGGCTCACCGGAATCGGGACCGCGGTTGGGGCGATGTGCCCAATCCGGCCGAACGTGATCTGGGCGATGGACTTCCAATTCGACACCACCGCCGACGGCCGAACCATCAAAATGCTCAACGTGATCGACGAGTTCACCCGCGAAGCCCTGGCGATCCACGTCGACCGCGTCATCAACGCCGATGGCGTGGTTGACGTTCTCGACCGCCTAGCCCTGATACATGGTCCACCGTGCTACGTGCGGTTCGACAACGGACCGGAATTCGTCGCTCACGCCGTCAACGACTGGTGCCGATTCAACGGCACCGGATCACTATTCATCGACCCCGGCTCCCCGTGGCAGAACGCCTGGATCGAATCGTTCAACGGCCGCCTGCGCGACGAGCTGCTCAACTCCTGGCCCTTTGACTCCCTGCGCGAAGCCCGGGTCATCATCGAAGACTGGAGGATCGACTACAACGCCAACCGACCCCATTCGGCCCACCACGGACTCACCCCCGCCGAGTTCGCCCTACAGTGGACCACGACCCACCAACCCCAAGCCGCATAGCGACTGGACCATCGAATGGGTCCCCCTCAGCGTCGTCAACACCGAGTTCTTCGAGTTCGTCGCACAGCGTGCGCGCCCACAGATGCGGATCCTCGGCCAGGCGTGCGGTCACACGTAGGGCGCGAACGGTTCGAACGGATCCTCATCCGGCTTCTTGCGTTGGCCCGGTGAGCGCACCCCGTTCAGATACGCCCGGATGGTCTTGCGGTCATGCCCGGTATGGCGGGCGATCGCCGAGATCGACCACCCCCGTTTGCGTAGTGCGTGTACTTCCACATCATCCTCCCATGTCAACATGAGAAAGCGGGCCTCCCTGGAGCTGGTGCGTGGTCAGAGACCATCAGCATCTCGGGAGGCCCGCCTTCGCTGGCGGAGCCACACGGGTGGGGAACTTAGGTGAGCATCACTGGGGAACTTCGATGAGCGCCGTCAGAGGGGCTGTCCTGTCCTTCCACCATCCGTTTCGAAGGTGGAAGGACAGGGTCGTGAGCGCGCGCTCAGTCGGCCTGCGACACCTCGGCGCCGCCGACGCTGAGCACGACGCGTGCGCCGTGCGGGACCGACTCGACGAGGCGCAGCTGCGCGAGCGCCGGATGGGCATCGAGCAGACGACCTGCGTTGGCGAGTGCGCGCAGGGACGCCGTCTCGGCGCGGGCTGCCTCGAGTTTCGCCAGGCCGCGCGTCTTCGCGGTGACCAGTTCGAGTGCGGCGCTGCGGACCTCGGCCGGCAGGATGACGTCGCGGATCACGACGCCGAGCACGACGAGGCCGAGGCGGGCGCCGACATCGGCGGCCGCCGATTGGATCGCCTCGACGTCGAGCGTGTCGCCGCGGCGGATCAGGTCGTCGGCGGTGACGGACGCGCACGTCTCGCGCAGTGCGAGCTGAGCCGCCAGATAGACCGAGGCGACCGGGTCCTCGGCCCGGTCGACGAATGCGACCGGGTCGGTGACGCGGATGCGCAACGACATCGAGACACGGACCGACATCGCGTCGGCCGTGAGCACCTCCTGAGCCGCGACCGGGACGAGTCGCTCACGCATGTCGATGCTCCGTGCCGAATGCGGGGTGCGGACGAGGTGACGGCCCGGCTCCAGGGTCGTCACCGTGTCACCGCGATAGGCCAGCACGACGTGTCCCGGCAGGACCGTGATCGTGGTGAAGAACAGCATCGCGATCCTCCTTCCCATTGCGCCGCAATGCCTGTCGTCAGGTGATCCCGGGGCTCATGGCACGGCGGCGCCGCTCGCGGGCGGCCCGGCCGGTGGGGTCGATCGTCGCGGTCACGAGGACCGGTGGCGTCGACCGCAGGACCGACCGCGCCCGGGTGTCCCGGGAGCGGCGCCGGTCAGGACTCGAACCTGGGGGCCGTGGCCCTTACCATGTGTGAACCATTGGGAGACACGAGTTTCCGACGCGCAGGAACGCCGTGCGGTAGCCCGCTCGGGCCTGCTTGTCTCGTGCCGAGCGAGAACTATGCCACCGGAACGACACCGCGGGCAATCGATTATCGGCGGCCGGTCTCCCCGCCCGATGCTCGAGTGCACATCAGGAGACCCCGCAGGGTGGTGGAGCGTGGCGTCCGACCCGGCGTCTCCGCACCCGCCCGCGGGCACCTGCCGTTGGGCCGGGCGTCGACACCCGCAGTCGCAGCGCGGAACTCAGCGTGTGAGGAACGAGGTGACCGCCGCCTCGAAGGCGTCCTTGGCCTCGATCATCACCCAGTGCCCGCACTTGGGGAAGATGTGCAACTCGGCGTCGGGGATGAGGCGCATCGGGACCAGCGCCATGTCCGGCGGGCTCACGCGGTCGTCGCGGCCCCAGGTGAGCATCGTCGGGCACGCGACCTTGTGCATGCTCGCCCAGTACGGCGGGGTGTCGGAGGCGGCCATGAACTTCTGTTGCATCTCGAAAGCCGCGGAGCCGTACATCATCTGGGCGGTCTTCTGGGCGTCGGGGTTGATCGCCGCCTGCCATCGCTCCTCGATGAGCTCGTCGGTGATCAGCGACCGGTCGTAGACCATCGAGTTCAGCCACCGGACGAGCTTGTCCTTGTCGGGGGCGTCGGTGAACTCCTGCAGGAGACGCAGGCCCTCACTCGGGCTGGGGCTGAACAGGTTCGGCCCGACGCCGCCGATGGTGACGAGCTTCTCCACACGGTCGGGCTTCTTGATGGCGAGGTTGACGCCGACGACGCCGCCCATCGAGTTTCCGATCATGGCGGCCTTGTCGATGCCGAGGGCGTCCATGAAACGGATGACCGAGCCGCCCGCGGTCAGGACCGGATGCCCTTCCACGGGGTCGCTCACGCCGAAGCCGGGGAACTCGAGGACGTAGCAGTGGTGGGTCTGCGCGAAGTGACCGAGGTTGCCGCGGTAGTTCCGCCAGCCGGTGACGCCCGGGCCCGAACCGTGCAGCAGGATCAGCGGCGGCGCGTCGGCGTCGCCCGCCTCGTGGTAGCGCAGGGTTCCCTGGTCGGTCGGTAGTTCCCGTTTGGTCGCTTCGTAGCTCACATCCACGCGAACAGAGTAGAACGTGTTCTAATCCGTTGTCACGGGTGTGCGTGATCGTGTCCCTGACCTCGGGTGATGTGCCCGACGCCGATGATGTCGTGGAGGATGCGGTGCACGATGGCGTCGCCGACGACCTCGTAGTGGACCCGGCGGCCGACCTTCTCCGACCGCACCCAACCCTGGTCGCGAAGGGCGCGGATCGACTGGGACGCCGCGTTCTCGGTGATGCCGATGGCCGAGGCCAGCTCGGCCACCGTCGATCCCGGGTGCGCATGCATCTCGGCCACGATCCTCAGTCGGGTCGGGTCGCTGAGCAGGGTGAAACGCGCAGCCCACGAGTCCGCGTCGAAGTCGGCCGCGGCGTGCCTCTCTGCGTGTCCCACCCTCTCGATATACACCAGCGGGCGGTCGCATCGGTGGTGGAGTGGCGGCGGACGTGTGTCTGCGCGAACATGTGTCTGTGACGACACGTATTGGCCGCCGGTCCGACCGCCGCGGACGGCGGGTGCTCGTCGCCGCGCTCGCCGCCGCCGTCGCCCTCGGCGGTCTCGCCGCCTGTTCGGGAGACGCCGGCCCCGGCCGCGGGCCAACGGATCGGATCGTCCTCGCCGAGGCGCAGGCGCCGGGCGAGTTCAATCCGCTGCTCGGCTACGGCCGACTGGGGGTGTCGCCGATCTACGAGGGTCTCCTGGCACCCGGCGCCGACTCCGACGAGCGCTTGCCCGACCTCGTGCCGGCACTGGCGGCGTCGAGGCCGGAACGCATCGCACCCCGGGTGTGGCGGGTCCCGCTCAAGACCGGAGTGACCTTCTCCGACGGCACGCCGTTCGACTCCGCCGACGTGGTCGCCACCTATCGTGCGGCCGTCGACCCGGCGGTCGCGTCGGCGGTCTCCACCTATCTCGCCCCGATCGTCGAGATGAAAGCCGATGGGCCGCAATCGGTCACGGTGACCATGGCCACCGATGCCGACCCGTCTCCGTATCTGCTCCTGGGTATCGTCCCCGCCGAGCGCGTGGAGCGGATCCCCGCCGCACAGTGGGCGCTCAACACCGACCCGGTCGGAACCGGGCCGTACCGCCTGGACTCGCTCGATCCCGACCAGGCGATCCTCGTCGCTCGCGAAGACCATCGCGACGGGACGCCGGCGATGCGACGCGTCGTGTACACGCATGTGCCCGATGACAACAGCCGGGCGCAGCTCCTGCAGACCGGGGAGGTCGACGGGGCGAGCCTGCCGCCGCGCCTCGCCGCCGGCTTCGAGGGACGCGACGACCTGGACGTCGTGGACGTGGCCTCTGCCGACTGGCGAGGCGTCTCGCTGCCGGCCCGCAACGACTTCACCGCCGATCCGGCGGCACGCCGCGCGATGAACCTGGGGATCGACCGAAAGGCGTTGTTGGAAGACGTGCTCGACGGCGACGGGGAACCGGCGAGCACACCGATCTCCCGCGCATACGGGGACGCCTACGACGAATCGGCGCAGTTCCCGTACGACCGGGATGCCGCACAGCGCGTCCTGGACGCGGCCGGCTGGCGGCCCGGTGAGGACGGAATCCGGGTCCGCAACGGGGTCCGCGCCTCGTTTCCGTTGCTGTACAACGCCGGCGACACGCTCCGCCGCGACCTCGCGGTGGCCTTCGCCGCGGCGATGAAGAAGATCGGCGTCGAGGTGCTGACCCGCGGCACCAGCTGGGACGAGATCGAGACGAAGCTGGCAACCGCCGGTGCCCTGCTCGGCGGCGGCGAGACGCCGTACAGCATCGACTCACAGGTCTACGACGCCCTCCACACCCGGGTGCCCGGCTCCTCGCCGTACTCCAACCCCGGTGACTTCACCGCCCCCGGACTCGACGAGATGCTCGACGCCGCACGGGAATCCGCTCCCGGACCGCGAAACGACGAACGCTATCGCCGCATCCAGCAGATCTACTCCGCAGAGCCGTCCCAGGTATTCCTCGCCTTCGTCCATCACACCTACGTCGCCCGCAGTGCCGGCTGGACGCATGACGCGCCGATCCTCGAGCCCCACTCGCACGGGGTGATCTGGGGGCCGTGGTGGAACCTCCCGTCCTGGTCGCCGGAGGCCTGACGTGACCACGCAGCTGGCCCCGAACACGCAATCGCCTGGCGAAGAGGTTGCAGCGCAGTGTTGTTCGTCGGATCCCGGGAGCGTCCCCCGCCGCACGCGGGGGCGACGCGTCGTCGGACTCCTGGGGCGTCGGCTGCTGATGATGATCCCGACCGTCGTGCTGGTCTCTCTCGGGGTGTTCGCGGTCGCGGCCGCGTCGCCGTTCGACCCGTTGACCGAGCACCTCGGCGACGACTACCAGTCGGCGACGGCGTCGCAGCGTGAGGCGGTGACGCAGGCCTACGGTCTCGACGGTCACTGGTTCGGCGCGTGGTGGCGGTGGTGGGGCGACGTCTTCTCCGGCGACGCCGGATGGTCGTCCACGCAGAGCCGACCGGTGACGGACGTGATCGTCGACCGTCTGCCGTTCACACTGGGGATGTCGTTGCTCGCGCTGCTGTTCGCCACGGTGATCGCGATCGTTGTCGGCGCTCTCACCGGCATGCGCCGTGGCGGCCTGCTCGACCGGGTGTGCACGGGTGTGGCCGCGATGCTCGCCGCCACACCGCCGTTCGTCGTCTCGCTGGTGCTCGTGAGCGTCTTCGCGGTGGGGCTCGGATGGCTCCCCGCAGCGGGCGCCCGGCGCCCGGGCGACGCGTACACCGTGGCGGGGCTGTTCACCCACGGGGTGCTGCCCTGTCTGGCGCTGACCATCTCGATGATCCCGTGGCTGTTGCTGACGATGCGGGCCGCCGTCGTCGACGCCGCGGCCTCCGAGGCCGTGCGGGGTGCCCGCGCCCGCGGGATCGGCGGTTGGGCGCTGCTGCGGGGGCACGTGGTCCCGGTCTCGGTGCTGCCCACCCTGGCCCTCCTGGGAACGCGGCTGCCCGAACTCGTCGCCGGTGCGGCGATCGTGGAGAGCGTGTTCGGCTGGCCCGGTCTCGCCGAGGCGCTCGTGGATTCGGCGGTGGCGCTGGACTTCTCGTTGCTCGCCCCGCTCGCGGTCGGCTCGGCGGTCCTGGTCCTGATCGGGTCGGCGGTCTCGGATGCCGCGGCGGTGTGGATCGACCCGCGGATCGGACTGCGCGCGTGACCGCGACGATCGGCGCGGCCGGCGGCACCGGGGCGGCCTTCGGGCGGGCCGGACGGTTGCTGCCGTGGGCGGTGCTGGTGGTCGTTGCGGCCGTCGCGCTCGGCTGGCCGATGCTCGCGGGCGAGCAGGCCGCCGACTTCGGCCGGGCCCTGCGGGCTCCCGGCGCGGGCACCCTGCTGGGAACCGACCACTCCGGCTACGACCTGGGGGTCCGCACGGCGGAGGGCCTGCGGATCTCCCTGCTGATCGCCCTCGCATGCGCGGTCCTGGCGACCGTTCTCGGCGTGGTCGTCGGCGTCGCATCGGTGACGGCCGGCGGATGGGTGGACGCCGTCGTGATGCGCGTCGTGGACGGGGTCAACGCCCTGCCGCATCTCGTCGTCGGGGTGGTCATCGCCGCGATGTGGCGCGGCGAGCCGGTCGCGATCATCGCGTCGATCGCGCTCACGCACTGGCCCGCCGTCGCCCGGGTGGTGCGGGCGGAACTGCTCGAGGCGCGCACCGCCGGCTGGGTGGAAGCGGCGCGCCTGGCCGGGGCGTCGCGCACCTTCATCGCGACCCGCCACCTGGGGCCGGCCGTCGGCGGGCAGGTCCTGGTGGCCATGACCGTGCTGCTGCCGCACGCGGTGTGGCACGAGACGACGCTGTCCTTCCTCGGCGTCGGCCTGTCCCCGGACGAGGCGAGCCTGGGGACGCTGCTCGGACAGGCGCGCGGCGATGTGCTCACCGGCGCGTGGTGGACCCTGGTCGTGCCGGGTGCGGCGCTGATGGTCACGGCGCTCGCATGCGCGGCCGCCGCCTCCTCGCTGCGCCGGGCGTCGACCCCGCCTGCCGGGGAGGTGTGGTGGTGAGCGCCCGGCTGGACGGGGTGAGCGTCGACATCGCGATCGGACGGGGCCGGCGTGCTCCGCGGGCGCGTGTCCTCGACGACGTGACGCTCGACGTGCCCGCCGGCGCGGTGTCGGTGCTGATCGGGGAATCGGGGTGCGGGAAATCGATGGTCGCAGCCGCGTTGTGCGGGTTGCTACCCGCCGGGGCGGCGGTAACCGGCCGGCTGTGGCTGGACGGCGAGCAGCTGGATGGCGAGCAGATCGCCGGGCGGGACCCGCGGTGGCGGGGACTGCGCGGGAAGAGCGTCGGGCTGGTGCCGCAGTCGGCGGCCACGTCGTTCACCCCCGTCCGGACGATCGGAGCGCAGCTCGAGGAGGTGATCGGCGTGCTCGGCGGAACACGCGACGCGGTGGAGCTGTGCCGGACCGTGCACCTGGACCCGGCCGCGCTGCAGCTGTATCCGCACGAGCTGTCCGGTGGGATGGCCCAGCGGGCCGCGATCGCCGCAGCGCTGGCCGGCGACCCGCTCGTACTGGTGGCCGACGAACCGACCTCGGCTCTCGATCCCGAGCTCGGCTCGTCGATCTGGGCTCTGCTCGCCGACACCGCGAGTCGCGGTGTGGCCGTCCTCGTGATCACCCACGACATCGACGCGCTGACCGGTGGTTGTGACTCGATCGCCGTCATGCGGGCCGGACGGATCGTCGACCGGGGGCCGGTCGCCGCGCTCAGGGATTCCGGCGACGAGTACACCGGCGCCTTCTTCGAGCCGGTCGCATGAGGGTCGCGCTCGCCGGACGGGGACTCGCCGCACGCCACGGGGACACCGAGGTGTTCTCCGGCGTGGACATCCGCGTCGACGCCGGGACCGTCGTCGGCGTGGTCGGCCGGTCCGGGAGCGGCAAGACCACGCTGCTGCGCATCCTCGCCGGACTCGCCGCACCGGCGGCGGGCAGGGTCGAGTATGTGGGTTTCGGGTATCGGCCCGGTGACATCGGCCTGCTGTCCCAGCACCCCCGGCTGGTGAGCAACCCGCGGTGGACGCTGCGGCGCATCGTCGGTGAACCCGCGGCGATCGCCGGCGCCGGCTGCGACGTCGAAGCGATCGCCGATCGCGTCGGCCTCGACCCCGCGCTGCTCGACCGTCGGCCGTCGCAGGTGTCCGACGGTCAGCTGCAGCGCGCCTGCCTGGGACGACTGCTGGTGCAGAAGTCGCGATTCGTCCTCGCCGACGAGCCGACCGCGATGCTCGACCCGATCTCGACGCGTGCGGTGATCGCGCTGCTGCAGCAACTCGTCGACGACGGCGCCGGGATGGTGCTGGTCAGCCACCAGCGCCGGATCGTCGAAGCGCGCAGCGACCGGCTGGTGGAGCTGGACGGGCGGTGACCGATCCGACCCGCCGGAGGTCTCGCTCCTACGTCTGCAGCCGGACGGCGTCGTCCTCGCCCATGGCGTCCTCGAGGACCTCAGGCGAGTAGTCGACGTCGATCTCGGCGACCGAGCGGCCGCGCGCGGACTCGATCGCCGAGACGCGACGCTGGGCCCGGTCGGCGGCGTACTCGAGGAACTCGTTGTTGTCGAGCCCGAATGGCTGCTCGTCGAACTGCTCGTTGACCCAGTCGATCATGCCCAGGGCCAGCGGCAGCAGCTCGTTCATCCGCTCGCCCACGGTCTCCCACAGGGAGTCGTCGGCGGCGACGTGGCGACGGCACGTGAAGGTGCCCCACGCCATGTGCCGCCGCTCGTCGTCGCTGATGAAGCGGATCAGCGTCTGCATCCCCGGGAAGATGCCGAAGCGGGAGCAGACCTTCTGCCAGGCGTGGTAGCCGGTGAGGGCGAGGCTGCCCTCGATCACGTGGTTGTAGGTGACGCTCGCACGGATCTGGTTGCGCGGCGACGGGTCGTGGTCGAGGGCGTGGAGCGACTCGGGCAGCTCCTCGTAGAAGAGGCGTCGGTAGTAGGGGTTGTCGGCGACGAAGGACTGCAGGTCCCCGGTGAGCCCCACGGTGTCCATCCATATGCGGAACACCTGCGTGTGCTTGGCCTCTTCGAAACAGAACTGCGACAGGTACATCTCGTCGCCGAAGCGTCCCTCGGCCGCCATCGCCTTCATGAAGGGTTGGATGTCCTGGGTCACCGCCTCCTCGCCGGCGATGAACTGGCTGACGAGATACGTTGCGCTGCGGCGCTGCTCGTCGTTGAGTTCCTCCCAGTCCTGGGCGTCGCGCGAGAAGTCGATCGCTATCGGATCCCAGAAGCGAGAGTTGCCTTTGATGAAGAGACGCAACGGAAATGAGTCCCAGTTGAGACCTCCCCGCCGCAACGACGAGAAGTCCTCGCGGTGAGACTCCTTGTGCTCGATCAGGGTCATTTGATCACCAGCCAACCGACGAAGAGATGGGAATACCCGACGCTAACGCTTTCCCGCCGCGCGGGCATCAACTTCGCTGAATATTCTCTTGGCGGAACTGAACTTATGGCACGGGATCGAGGGCCGGGCCGATCAGGCCGCCGACGAATCGGCGGTGGCGTCGTCCTTCTTCGCGAGCGCACTCGGCCACCAGATCCTGGGTCCGATGTCGAGGGTGAGGGCGGGGACCAGCAACGTGCGCACGATGAGCGTGTCGATGAGGACGCCGAAGGCGACGAGGAAGGCCACCTGCACCAGGAACATCAGCGGGATCACGGCCAGGGCCGCGAACGTCGCCGCCAGCACGACGCCGGCGGAGGTGATGACGCCGCCGGTCGCGGTGAGACCGCGGATCATGCCGATCCGCGTGCCGCTGCGCAGCGCCTCCTCCCGCACGCGCGTCATGAGGAAGATGTTGTAGTCGATGCCCAGCGCGACGAGGAACACGAATGCGAACAGCGGGACCACCGGGTCGGCGCCCGGGAAGCCGAACGGGCCGTTGAACAGCAGCGCCGCCACGCCCAGGGTCGTGGCGAAGGACAGCACCGTCGACGCCAGCAGGATCAGGGGCGCGACGATGCTGCGCAGCAGGGCCACCAGCACGACGAACACGACGATCAGGACGATCGGGATGATCAGGTTCCGGTCGTGGATCGCGGTCTCGCGGGTGTCGAGGTCGATGGCGCTCGTGCCGCCGACCAGTGCGTCCGCGTCCGGGATGTCGTGGACCGCGGAGCGGATGTCGGCGACGGTGTCCTGGGCGGCCAGCGACTCGGCGTTGTCGGTCAGGGTCGCGGAGATCGCGACCTTGCCGTCGCGCACCATCGGCGCCCCGTTCTCCTCCATGAACTGCGCCGACGCCACGCCGTCGGTGGCGCGGACGGCGTCGAGAACGGCGGTGCCGGCGCCCTGGTCGGCGATGACGTAGGTCGGGGTGCCGCTGCCGGCGTCGAAGTGCCTCGCCTGGATCTCCGCACCCTCGACCGACTCCACGGTGCCCATGAAGAAGTCGCTCGACGCGATGCCGTCGGCCTTGAACGCCGGGGCGAACGCGGCGCCGATGAGCAACACCACGAGGGTGCCGACCCAGATGGCGCGCGGCTTGGACGCGACCACGTCGGCGATCCGCTTCCACAGGCGATGGGCGGTGCCGGTGTCCGGATCGGTGTCGGGCGCATACGCCGGACGCAGCGGCCAGAACGCGGTGCGGCCGAGCAGGGTGAGCGCCGCCGGCAGGAAGGTCATCGACGCCAGGAAGGAGGCGACGATGCCGATGGCCGCGATCGGACCGAGGCTCTTGTTGGAGTTCAGGTCACTGAGCAGCAGACACAGGACACCGGCGATGACGGTGCCGGCCGACGCCGCGATCGGCTCGATCGTCGCGCGCCAGGCCTGCCGGATCGCCGCGTACTTGTCCTCGGTGGTGAGCAGCTCCTCCCGGAAGCGGGAGACCAGCAGCAACGCGTAGTCGGTGGCGGCGCCGAAGACGAGGATGAACAGGATGCCCTGGCTCTGGCCGTTGAGGTCGAGGACGCCCTGCTTGGTGAGGAAGTAGACCAGGCCCGACGCGAGACCGAGCGCGAACACCGCGGAGATGATGACGACGAACGGCAGGATCGGGCTGCGGTAGACGACGATCAGGATGAGGATGACCACCGCGCCCGCGACGAGTAGCAGCAGGCCGTCGATGCCGGCGAAGGCCTCGCCCAGGTCGGCCACCTGCCCGGCCGGACCGGTGACCTTGACGGTCAGGCCGTCCGGGGCGTTCGCGAGCTTGTCCCGCAGGGTCTCCACGGTCTCGGCCGGGTCGTCGGAGGAGGACACCGGGACGAAGACCTCGGCGGCCTGACGGTCGGCCGACGGGATCGGGGGCGAGACCGCGTCCCCGAATCCGGGGGTCCCGGCCAACCCGGAGGTCGTGGACTGTAGGAACTGCAGGTCGCCGGGCGTGATCCCGCTCGGCCGCTCGGCGATCACGATGGCGGGGATCTCGTCGGTGTCCTGGAAGTCGGCGAGCAGCTTCTGCACCTGCGTCGACTCCGCCGACGCGGGGAGGAACGTGCTGTTGTCGTTGCTCGAGATGCCCGCGAGCTTGCCGGCGAACGGGCCGGTGACGCCGCCGATGATCAGCCACCCCAGCAGCAGGAGTGCCGGGATCAGCCAGCGCAGCTTCGGGGTGGGGCGGGGACGCGAAACGGTCTTGTCCGACATGGGGTCATCGTTCCACGTCGTCTTACCGGAATCCGTGGAAGGGCTCGAGGACGGTCGCATGCACCGGATTCGGCGCCCGTGGCGGGGCGGATGGGATCGGGCCGATCACGTGACACGGATCGCGTGATTCGCCTGCGAACGACGTCGTCGGTGGGCCAGCATGTGACTTACGTCGCATAAGTAGTCGGCGATATCTGACGCACGTTCCAGGGCGCACGAGCAAGGAGCACATGTGAAGACCAAGGGTGCAATTCTCCGGAATCCGGGTGAGGAATGGAAGATCGAGGAGTTCGAACTCGGCGATCCGGTACCCGGCGAGGTCCAGGTGAGGCTGGTCAGTTCGGGTCTGTGCCACAGCGACCATCACCTTCGCACCGGCGACAGCCCCGCACCCATGCCGGTGCTCGGCGGTCACGAGGGTGCGGGCGTCGTGACCAAGGTCGGTCCGGGCGTCACCCGCCTGAAGGAGGGTGACCACGTCGTCACCGCGTTCATCCCGGCCTGCGGCACCTGCGAACCCTGCTCGCGGGGCCAGCAGAACATCTGCGACGAGGGCGCCAGACTCCTCACCGGACTCTCGATCGCCGACGACACCCACCGGGCGCACACCCACGACGGTCTGCCCCTCGTGCAGATGTGCATGCTCGGGACGTTCGCTCCGTACATCACCGTCAACCAGGCCTCGCTGGTGAAGATCGAGGACGACATCCCGCTGCAGACCGCGGCGCTGCTCGGCTGCGGCGTCGCGACCGGCTGGGGCTCGGCGGTCGAGATCGGCGGGACGCATGCCGGCGACACCGTGGTCGTGGTCGGCATCGGCGGCGTCGGCGTCAACGCGGTCCAGGGTGCCGCGGCGGCCGGTGCCCGCCACGTCATCGCCGTCGATCCAGTGCCCTTCAAGCTGCAGATGGCCGAGAAGATGGGCGCGACGCACACCTTCTCCTCGATGGAGGAGGCGCTCGAGGCGCTCGGCGACATCACGTGGGGGCGGATGGCCAACACGACGATCCTCACCGTCGGCGAGATCGACGGGTCGATGATCGCCCCGGCGCTCGCCCTCACCGGCAAGGGCGGCCAGGTCGTCGTCGTGGGTATGGGCAACTTCGCGGCGATGGACGCGCAGATGAACCTCTTTGACCTGACCCTCATGCAGAAGCGGGTCCAGGGCGCGATCTTCGGCGGCGCGAGCCCGCGCACGCAGGTGCCCGCGCTGCTCAACGAATACCGCGCGGGCAAGCTGAACCTCGACGATCTGGTCACCAAGACCTATCGGCTCGACCAGATCAACGAGGCATACGACGACATGCTGGCGGGCAACAACATCCGCGGCATGGTCGTCTACGGGGACGACGACTACTGATGAGATGCCGATGAGCGACGGACCATGACCACCGGGGTCCGGCCGGGTGCAACACCCGGAGCAGGGCCGGACCCTGTGGTCTCTCGGCGACGCCAGGTCACCCGCGGGTGGCCTGGCGTCGCTGGTTGATCAGCAGGTTGAGGAACCTCAGCCCCAGCCCGACCAGCACCAGCGTGCTCCCCATCTGCAGCGACACGGCGATCCGCGCGCCCTGCGAGACAGCGGCGATGTCGCCGAAACCGGTCGTGGTGAAGACCGTGAGACAGAAGTAGAGTGCGTCGACCCGGGTGAGCCGCTCGTTGAAGCTGCCCGAGGCGTATTCGGAGAACAGGAAGTACGTCGTCGCGAAGGCGACGATGTAGAACGACGCCAGGGCCACCAGCATCTCCATCGCGGCCGCGCCGGGATGCACGGAGCGGGTGAACTTGCGCACCTCCCACACGCAGAACGACCCCAGCAGGATCGCGCCGAGGACGAGCCCGACCGTGTTGAGGCTGCTCGCCTAGTCGATCGGCAGCAGGAAGTAGCAGGCGAGCAACACTATCACGATGCCGATCGGGCGCAGCAGCGCGACGGTCAGGTCCCGGCGGCCGACCGCCGCCGGCGGGGTGCGCGGATCCCGCTGTCGCTCGGGACCCGGCCGTGGTGCCGGGGTCCGCGTTGCGGGGGTCTGTGATGTGGGGGTCTGTGTTATGGGGGTCTTCTGGGCCGTGGGGGCCGGAGACTCCGGCGCCGGGGCGTCGTCTGCCGACCCGCCGGCGCCGGTCGTCCCGTTCACCAGATCCGGACCCGCTGGTCCTCGTCGAGGTACAGCGCGTCGCCCGGCTTGACGTCGAACGCCTCGTAGAAGGCGTCGATGTTGCGGACGACGCCGTTGCAGCGGAACTCCGGCGGCGAGTGCGGATCGATCGACAGGCGCCGGATCGCCTCGGCGTCACGGGTCTTGGTCCGCCAGATCTGCGCCCAGCTGAAGAACACCCGCTGCACGCCCGTGAGCCCGTCGATCACCGGCGGCTCCGTTCCGTCGGCATCGGGCCCGCTCGCTGCGCTCCCGGCGCCGGTGTCATGGGGCCCGCTCGCTGCGCTCCCGGCGCCGGTGTCATGGGGCCCGCTCGCTGCGCTCCCGGCGCCCTCGGTGGCGATCTGGTAGGCCTTCAGCGCGATCGACAGGCCGCCCAGGTCGCCGATGTTCTCGCCGATGGTGAACTCGCCGTTGACCTTGTGCTCGGGGTCGAGCCCGGTCGGGGTGAACTCGTTGTACTGCTCGATGAGTTTACGTGTGCGCTTGGAGAACTCGGTCCGGTCGTCGTCGGTCCACCAGTTCACGAGGTTGCCGTCGCCGTCGTACTTGGAGCCCTGGTCGTCGAAACCGTGGCCGATCTCGTGGCCGATGACCGCGCCGATGCCGCCGTAGTTGGCCGCGTCGTCGGCCTCCGGGTCGAAGAACGGCGGCTGCAGGATGGCGGCCGGGAACACGATCTCGTTCATGCCCGGGTTGTAGTAGGCGTTGACCGTCTGCGGGGTCATGAACCACTCGTCGCGGTCGACGGGCTTGCCGATCTTGCCGAACTCGCGGTCCTGCTCGAACGACGAGGCGCGGGCGACGTTCCCGATGAGGTCGCCCCGGTCGACGGTCAGCGCGCTGTAATCGCGCCAGTGGGCCGGGTAGCCGATCTTCGGGTTGAACTTGTCGAGCTTGGCCAGTGCCTTCTCCCGGGTCTCGGGGGTCATCCACGGCAGCTCGGAGATGTTGCGGCGGTAGGCCTCGACGAGGTTGGCGATCAGCTCGTCCATCCGGGCCTTGGCCTCCGGCGGGAAGTGCTTGGCCACGTACAGCTTGCCGACGGCGAAGCCCATCGCGTCCTCGACGAACGCCACGCCACGCTTCCAGCGGTCGCGGATGGTCTCCGCGCCCGTCAGCGTGCGGCCGTAGAAGTCGAAGTTCTCGTCGACGAAGGCCGACGACAGGTACGGGGCGGCCGACCGCAGCAGACGCCACGTCAACCAGGTCTTCCACTCCTCCAGCGGACGCGAGGCGATCAGCGACGCCGCGCCGGACACGAAGGACGGCTGCGCGACGACGACCTCGGCGAAGGTGGGCTCGCCGGTGGTGCCCAGCCCGCCCAGCCACTCGCCGATCGGGAAACCGTCTGCGGTGGAGGAGAACTCGTCGAGGGACATCAGGTTGTAGGTGAGCTCGGCGTCGCGCCGGCGCACGACGTCCCAGTGCTGGGCGGCGATCGCGGTCTCGAGGTCGAGGATCACCGCGGCGCGCGCGGCGGCGTCGTCGAACCCGGCGAGGGCGAACATGCGCTCCACGTGCGCGACATAGGCGTCACGCGTGGCGGCGTGCTTGTCCTCCCGGTAGTACGACTCGTCGGGCAGGCCGAGCCCGGACTGGGTGACGTGCACCAGGTAGCGGTCGGACCGCCTGGCGTCGGTGTCGACGTAGTAGCCGAAGAGGCCGCCGGCGCCGTGGCGCTGCAGGCGTCCGATGCGGCGCGCGAGTGCGTCGACCGAGTCGATGGCGGCAATCTTCTCCAGCTCGCCGGTGATCGGCCCGATGCCGAGCGCCTCGATGTGGTCGGTGTCCATGAAGGAGGCGTAGAGGTCGCCGATCTTCTGTTCGTCCGTCCCGCTCTCCGGGTTCGACGCGGCGCACTCGGTGATGATGTCGCGGACGTTCTCCTCGGAGTTGTCGCGCAGCACGTGGAAGGCGCCGTCGACGGAACGGTCCTCGGGGATGACGTGCGACTCGAGCCACTTGCCGTTGACGTGTGCGAACAGGTCGTCCTGGACGCGGACGGAATCGTCGACCCACTCGAGGTCGAGGCCGGACTTGAGGTCGGTGTGCGAAGCAGTCACGCGTTCCATCCTGTCACCGTCACCCCCGATCCGTCAGCCGCGTTCGATCAGGGCGTAACCGCCGGCCGGGCGGTGTGACGCGAAACCGCAACGGCCGTCCGGCACTGTCCCTACCGTGGATCCATGGCGGGAGAAGACACCTATGACGTCGTCGTGATCGGCGGCGGACCGGTCGGCGAGAACGTCGCGGACTACGCGATCAGGGGCAGCGACCGGACCGCCGCGATCGTGGAACACGAGTTGATGGGCGGCGAGTGCTCGTACTGGGCCTGCATGCCCAGCAAGGCGCTCCTGGGACCGGGTGCCGCGCTCGACGCGGCGCGCGCCCTGCCGGGCTCCCGCGATCGCCTCACCGCGCCGGGGCCGGACCCGGGCGCCGTCCTCGGCTGGCGCGACACGGTGACCGGGCGCCGCGGGTCCTCCGGCGCCACCCACGACGACGCGGGGCAGGTCCGGTGGGCGACCGGTGCGGGCATCGAGGTGATCCGCGGCCACGGCCGGATCGCGGGGGAGAAACGGGTGGCCGTCGGCGACCGCGTCCTGACCGCGCGGGAGGCGGTGGTCGTCGCCACCGGGAGCACCGCGTCGATCCCACCGATACCCGGCCTGCGCGAGGCGCTGCCGTGGACGTCGCGGGATGCCACGAACCTCGTCGAGGTCCCGCAGCGGTCACTGGTGCTCGGCGGGGGCGTCGTGGCCTGCGAGGCGGCGACCTGGCTGCTCGATCTCGGCGTGCGCGAGCTCGTGATGGCGGTCCGGGGAGAGCGATTGCTGCCGCGGATGGAACCCTTCGCCGGGGAGCGGGTCGCCGCGGCATTGCGCGAGCGGGGCGCCGACATCCGGATGAACACGACGATCGAGTCCGTGGACCGCCCCGGCGCGGAGGCGACGGGATACGGCCGGCTCCACGGTGGACCGGCGACGGTGCGGCTCGGCGGCGACGGTGCCGGCGAGCTCGTCGTCGACGAGATCCTCGTGGCGGCGGGCAGGGCGCCGGCGACGACCGACATCGGGCTCGACGTGCTCGGGCTGCCCGCGCGTGGCCCGCTGGGTGTCGACGACCGGCTGACCGTGCCCGGCCACCCGTGGCTCTACGCGGTCGGCGACGTCAACGGGCGCAACGCCCTCACCCACATGGGCAAGTACCAGGCTCGGGTCGCGGGCGACGTCATCGCGGCGCGCGCCGAGGGGCGCGATCTCGACGACCCGCGATACGCCGCGAGCTCCGATCACGGCGCCGTGCCGCAGGTGGTGTTCACCCGGCCGGAGATCGCCTCGGTGGGGATGACCCGCGCCGACGCGGAGAAGGCCGGTCTCGACGTGCGCGTCGTCGACGACGACATCGCGGTGGCCGGCTCGTACCTGCTCGACCCCGATCGTCCGGGGCACGCGAATCTCGTCGTCGACGCCGCGCGCGACGTCCTGGTCGGTGCGACCTTCGTCGGCGCGCAGACCGCGGAACTCGTCCATTCGGCGACCGTCGCGATCGTCGGCGAGGTGCCGGTGTCGCGGCTCTGGCATGCCGTGGCGTCGTATCCGACCGTGAGCGAGGTGTGGTTGCGGCTGCTCGATCGACTGCGCTGACGGACGGCGCGGTGGGGTGCCACGGGTCAGGGATCAGTCAATTGGTCTGACCACTTGACCACCTGGCCTGATGTGTCTACGGTCACAGGCATGCCGTTCGAGCCGATATCCCAGCAGAGCGCGCCCGAGGCCGTCTTCGAGCAGATCGTCGAGGGAGTCCTGTCGGGCGACCTGCCTGCGGGCCACACGCTGCCCAGCGAGCGGGAGCTCGCCCGGATGCTCGGGGTGTCCCGCCCGACGGTGCGCGAGGCGCTCAAGCGGGTCGCGGCCGCCGGGCTCGTCACCATCCGCCAGGGTGACGGCGCCCGGGTCCGGGATGTCGCGCGATCCGGCGGACTCGACCTGCTGCCGCGTCTGCTGATCCGCAACGGCGAGCTCGCGCCGGATGTCGCGCGGTCCATTGTCGAGGCCCGCGCCGCGGTCGGCCCTCACGTCGCCGGGCTCGCCGCACAGCGGATCACCGACGACGGCCTCGCCCTCCTGGCCTCGATCGTCGACGATCTGGCCGCCGAACCCGACCCCGTCGGACAGCAGGTCGTCGCGCTCGAGTTCTGGAGCGCGGTCGTCGACGCGGCCGACTCGATCGCGTTCCGGCTCATGTACAACTCGCTGCGCGCGGCCTACGAACCCGCGCTGCCCGCGCTCGGTGCCGTGCTCGAACCCGAGGTCGGGAACATCGACGGCTATCGCGCACTCGTCGACGCCCTGCGCACCGGCGACCCGGAGCGGGCCGAAGGCGCGGCCCGGACACTCCTCGAACCTGCCACCGCCGCGCTGCTCGACCTCTGTCGCGCACTCGCCGACGCCGGGCGGGACGGGGCCGGGGCCGCCGGGGCCGGGGTGACAGGAAGCGAAAACGGTTCCGGCAGTACCGATTCGGGAGATGGTGACTGATGTCCGCCGATGAGATCGACACCAGGGCCCGGCGCCGGGTCGCGGCCGACGAACGACGGATGCGGCTACGTCGCTCGGCGTCGTTGCGCGCCGCGCTCGCCGAGTTCGCCCGGCACCCGTCGCCCTGGATCATGGGGGTCTTCCTGCTGTCGGCGCTGGTCGCGCGGATCCTGGTCGGCGGGTGGGGGCTCGCCGACCTGCTGGTTCCGGTCGTGATGATCGCGAGCTTCCCGCTGGTGGAGTGGCTGATCCACGTGTTCGTGCTGCACTGGCGCCCCAAGCGCCTCGGGCCGCTGGTCGTCGACCCGCTGGTCGCCCGCAAGCACCGCGAACACCATCGCGACCCCCGCGACATCCCGCTGATCTTCATCCCCTGGCAGGTGCTGCTCATGGTGATCGCCGCCGCGCTCGTCGTGGGACTGGTCGTCTTCACCAGCGTCGAACGCGGTCTGACGTTCCTCGTGGTGCTCCCCGCGATCGGACTCGTCTACGAGTGGACGCACTACCTCATCCATTCCGACTACCGCCCGCGGCATGCGTTCTACCGGGCGCTGTGGCGCAACCACCGGTTCCATCACTATCGCAACGAGCACTACTGGTTCGCCGTCACCACCGCCGGCACCGTCGACCGCCTACTCGGCACATACCCGGACCCCGACACCGTCGAGAAGTCGCCGACGGCCAAGGACCTGCACGCGCTGTCGCGCGCCGGGGAGTAGGCGGGGGCTACGCCGCGGGGCCGCCCAGGCCCGTCTCCATCGCCCACACCAGGACCTCGGCGCCTGACGCCGTCGACAGGGTGAGCGCTCCGGCGTCGACCGCTCGAACCGCGTCGCCGGCGCCGAGCGACGCGGTCTCGCCGTCGACGCACATCTCGGCCTCGCCGTCGACGACGAACACGTGGACGAACCGCGCGGTCGGTATCGCGACGGTCGTTCCGGCGCCGGGCCGGCAGGCGAAGAGCGTGGCGCCCGCGTTGGCGATGGAGAGGGCGGCGCCGCGGCCCGGGTCCCCCGAGGCGACGGGGACGAGGTCCCCGGTGGCCAGTCGGTCCGAGACATCGGCCTGCTCGTGCTCCGGGGCGAGCCCATGGCGGTCGGGCATCAGCACCATCTGGACGTAGCGGACCGGTTCCGTGCCCGAGCCCGGGAGGCCGGGCCACGGGTCGTTGCGCTCCGAGTGGTCGACGCCGGTGCCCGCACTCATCCGCTGGACGAGGCCCGGGTACAGCACGCCGGAGTGTCCCGCCGAGTCCCGGTGGACGAGCGTCCCCGACGCCACCCAGGTCACGATCTCGCTCTCCTGGTGGTGATGAAGATCGAAACCCTCACCCGGAGAGACGATCTCGTCGTTGACGGCGAGCAACGCGCCGAAGTGGGTGTTGTCCGGGTCGTAGTGGTCTCCGAAGGAGAAGCTGTGCCGCGAGGTCAGCCAGTCGGTCGTCGTCACGAAACGGTCGCCGGCCCGGAGCACGGTGTAAGCCATGACCCCATGATCGCAGGAGGTAGAAGGCCGGGCCGCGTCCGGTTTGGCTTATATTCGGAAGGGCGAGCCGCGGCGCGAGCCGGGGCGGGCCGACGAGTCGCGGGGGCGCTGTCGGTCACGAGGTTGATCTGTGGGGTTCCGGATCACATGCCGATATGTGTTCGTGACCGGCTTGATTCCCGAATGGAAGCTGGCGAAGTCGATTTCGGGTGTTACAACAGTGAAAATTGAGTTCATGAAGATCTGGGTCAAGCGAGCAACGTCCGCCGCTTGTGCCGCGGTCACCTGTGCCGTCGTCGTGAGCTCCTGCGCGCTCACCGATTCGTCGAACACCGGTGCAGCCGCCGCCATCGATGCATTCGCCACCGCGCTGAGCCGTCAGGACGCCGGCGGCGCCGCGAACCACACCACCGCGCCCGGTCAGGCGGGTGAGACCCTGACCACCACGCTGCGCGCGATGTCCGCGCAGCAGGTCGACGTCGATGTGGACAACCCGGTCGAGTACAGCGACGGCACCGCCACCTTCGAGGTGACCACCAAGTGGACCTGGGGCAAGGACCGCGAGTTCGAGGCCAGCAGCGAGGGTACCGCCCGCAAGCTGTCGTCGGGCTGGAAGGTCACCTGGGATCCCGCGATCCTGCATCCCGGTCTGACCGCCGGCGGCCACCTCCGCGAGATCCGCACCGACGCCACGCCCGCGCCGTCGGTGCGCAGCCGTTCCGGCAAGGTCTTCATGCACCTCGAGCCGATCCATGAGATCGTCATCGACCCTGCACGAGCCCGCGACCTCCCCGCCACCGTGCGTGCCGTCGCGGGAGTCATCGCCCCGATCGCCCCCCTCATCACGGCCGACGTCATCTCCGCCGAGCTCGCCGCGAACCCCGGCAAGCCGGTCGTCGCGGTCGCCCTGCGCGAGCCCGACCTGCAGGTCCTCGCCGGCGACCCCGCCAAGATCACCGGCGTGAGCGTCAAGCGGACCGAGCGCCTCGTGATGGCCGATCGCCGGCTGTCGTCGCCGCTCGAGGACGGGCTGACCAACTACTGGCAGGCCATCCGGGACGCCACCGCCGGCTGGCAGGTCCAACTGGTCAACCCCGGCGACCGTCCGCGGAAGCTGGCCGGCGAGCAGGGGCCGCCCGGACCCGACGTGCTGTCCACCGTGGACCAGGGTGTCCAGCTGACCCTCGGCGACGCCGCGGTCGAGGTCGGGCAGCCGGCGACCATCCTCGCGCTCGACGCGCAGACCGGCGCGATCCTGGGCATGGCGCAGAACACCTACGCCGCCGACCGCGAGATCGACATCGACAAGCCCTACCCCGTGGGCAAGACGCTGGATCCCGTCTTCGACGCGATCGGCCGGCTCTCCGAGTCGCAGCCCGAGCGGGCCGAGACCCTGCTCGACAAGCTCGGGCTCGGCGTCCAGTTCACCGTCCCGGGCGCGAGCGTCCCGATCGCCGACCAGCCCGGCATCACCACCATCGGGTACCGGCCGAACCAGACGAACATGTCGATGGCGAACATGGGCGCGCTCGGCGTCGCGCTGGCTCGCGCCGCGGCCGGCGATCCGTCGTCGGTGCCGCCGTTCGTCCTCAAGAACGTCCCCACCAAGGTGACGGGCGGGGAACTCGGCGCTCTCGAACCCGCGCTGGTCGACCCGATCCTCAAGGCGATGACCGCGACCGCGACGACCGGCGACGCCAGCGACCTCACGCGGGCACCCGGCCTGAAGGCGCTGGTCGGGACCAACGGGCCGCAGGGTCCGGGGTGGTTCGTCGGCATCCAGGGCGGCAAGGTCATCGTCATCTACACCGAGGGCGAGAAGTCGGGCACCGCCGCGCTGCAGGTGGCCCAGAAGTACTTCACCATCAAGTAGTCGGGTCCCCGGGATCGGTATGCGAACCGGTCCCGGGCCGGCTCAGGCGGCGGCGCGCCGGCCGAGGAGCGCGAAGATCGCGCGCCAGCCGAGCAGCAGCAGTCCGAGCACCACCGTCGCCACGATCACGAAACTGGCCGCCACACCCTGGCTGAGGATGAATCGCAGCACCATCGCGACGGCCACCGTGCAGACCCAGATGACGATTCCCACCGGCACGACGCGGTCGGGGCGGAAGTCGTGGTCGAAGAAGTCGGCCGAACGGACGTGGGCGTAGACGTAGGTGATCGACCACCCTGCCGCGCAGCCGACGAGAAACGGCCACAAGGTGTGCAGGAAGGCGACCGGCGCGTAACTCTCCTCGTGGCTGGCCCGCCCGATCACCACGAAGATCAGGATGGCGACCGCGTCGAACAGGGCGGCCACCGGACCGGTGGCGATCCCCCGTGCCGGCGAGGTGCCCGCTTCGGTCGGGTTGGTGCTCGGCATGGTCGTCTACCGTACCGGGTCGGGCGGTGGATCCGTGTCCTGCCCTCGGCCGTGTTCGGCCGGTGACGGGTCCGGCGGATGCCCGGTCCCGGCGTCTGAGGACTCGACGCTCCGGGCCTCGGCGCCTTGGGACTCGGCGCCCTGGGACTCGGCGAGGTCGTGTTCCACCTCGTCGATGAAGGTGTCGTCACGCCGGATGCGGTTGCGAAACATGAACGCGATGACGACCCAGCCCACGGCCGCGACGAACACGTAGCTGATGATGCGATAGATCAGCACGGCGGTGATGGCGTCGGCCGCGGGCATCCCCGCGCTGGTCAGGGCCGGCACCAGCACGGCGTCGACGACGCCGATGCCGCCCGGGAGCAGCGGCACCGCGGTACCCACAGCCTTGCCGGCGGCGTAGGCGACCATCAGGCCGGAGATGCTCGGGTGGGCGTCGACCGCCCAGCACGCGAACATCAGGCAGGCGACGTCGGCGACCCAGTTGAACAGGCTCCACCCGAAGGCGATCGAGGTGTCGCGCTTGGTCAGCTGCACCGCGCGCAGCTGCTCGAGCGTCTCGAAGAGTTTGTCGGTGCCGTGGTCGTCGGGCTTGTTGCGGATCTGGTTGATCCAGCCGAGCACGCGGATGCCCGTGCTCTTCAGCGACTCGGGGTGGCTTGCGAGGTACTGCAGCACGACCGCGACCGCAATGAAGCCGGTCACCGAGAAGACCACCGAGAACGGGCTGGTCTTGGCGCCGGCGAGCATGGCGCCGCCGAAACCGAGCACCGCGAGCCCGACGCCGGCGAGCAGGCCGGACATCACCACCTGCCACGACGCGACGACCGGCGTCGCGCCCCACTTGCGCGTCTCCCGGTAGGTGAAGGCGGGTGCGAGCACCTGGCCGCCCGGCATCGTCTGGCTCAGGGAGTTCGCGGCCAGGATCACCGACAGCGACTTCCACTGGGTGACCGGCACGCCGGCGGACCTCAGCAGGGCGCGCTGGACCTGGGCGAAGCTGTCCATCGAGAGCATCGCGGCGACCGTGCAGGCGAGCACCCAGTGCCATTTGATGTCGCCGATCCGCAGCCAGGCCTTCTTCAGCTCGGGCCAGATCAGGACCACCTCGACGCCGAGGATGACCAGCACGACGGCCAGGAGAATCCATCGGACCCACCAGAAGCGGGGACGTGAGGCCGGGCGTACCGCCTTCTGCCCTGGCGAACCGACATCCTCCGACATAGGTGACACCCTAGGGCAGCCACCTGTCCCCGCCGAAAAAGCGCCCGTTCAGTGGACCGAATCGCGGCACGTAATCGCGCCGGTCGAT
This sequence comes from Gordonia paraffinivorans, assembly GCF_900683595.1. Lineage (NCBI taxonomy): Bacteria > Bacillati > Actinomycetota > Actinomycetes > Mycobacteriales > Gordoniaceae > Gordonia > Gordonia paraffinivorans. The sequence continues at coordinate 219,296 of NZ_CAACYD010000007.1, forward strand.
GCCTGCCAACGTCGTCCCCTACTGTCTACTGTTGCTCTCGTGAGAGAAGCCGAACCGGCCGGTCGGCCGCAGCAAGTCCTCGATCTCGCGTCCTTCGACCGGTCCAAGGTCCACCCGCAGGTGCGGGCCGCCGCGGAATGGGCGTGGCGCATCCTGCTGCTCCTGGCCGCCGCCTACGTCGCAGGCAGGCTGTTCCTGCGGTTCGACGAGGTGCTCGTGCCGGTCGCCCTGGCCATCCTGATCTCGGCGATGCTGGTGCCGGTGGTCGACGCGATGGACCGCCGCGGGGTGCCCCGCTCGCTGGCCGTCCTACTCAACATCGTCCTGGGACTGGGCCTCATCGCCGCCGTCCTGGCCTTCGTGGTCCGCGAGTTCATGCGCGGTCTCCCGCAACTGGTCGAGGAGGTGGAGCAGACCATCGAGCAGACCAAGCAGTGGCTGGTCGAGGGTCCGCTCGACTTCGACCAGTCGCAGGTCCAGAACGTCGGCAGCGATCTGCTGAAGTTCCTGCAGAACAACCAGGACAAGGTCACCAGCGGTGCGCTCGCCACGGCCACCACCGCCACCGAGATCATCACCGGCGCCCTACTGACCGTCTTCCTGGTCATCTTCTTCCTCTACGGCGGCGCGCAGATCTGGCGTTTCACGGTCGGCGTGATCCCCTCCGGAAGCCGGGATCGGGTGTGGAGCGCCGGCATCGCGGGCTTCGGCACGCTGGTCGGCTACGTGCGGGCCACCGTGGTGGTCGCCTTCGTCGACGCCTGCGGCATCGGCGTCGGACTCGCGATCCTGCAGGTGCCGCTCGCGCTTCCGCTGGGCGCGCTGGTGTTCCTGGGCGCGTTCATCCCGATCGTCGGTGCGCTCCTGAGCGGCACGCTGGCCGTGTTCGTCGCACTGATCACGAAGGGCTGGATCGCCGCGATCATCGCGCTGGCCATCGTCGTCGGCGTGATGCAGCTGGAGAGCCACGTGCTGCAGCCGTTCCTGCTGGGCCGCTCGGTGCGTCTGCATCCGGTCGCGGTGGTCCTGGCCATCACCGCGGGCATGGTCTCGGCGGGCATCATCGGCGGCCTGTTGGCGGTGCCCCTCATCGCGTTCCTCAACACCGCGGTCCGCCACTTGCGCGGTGCGGTCCCGCCCGAGGAGACTGGAGGGAAGGTCCTCGGCTCGGTCGACGGGGTCGGGGTGGTCGAACCGGCCGAGCCGGTCTGGGACGCCCCTGATCCGGACGCCGCCGCCAAGGCGCTGGCCACTGCGAAGGAAGCGGGTGAGAAGACCGGCGGCGACACCGCGCCCGGTGAGGCCGACGACGGTCCCGACGAGCGAAAGGGGCGACCACGCCCATGACCGTGGCGTCGCGCTGGGAGCGACTGCTCCGCGGGCCGAGGGTCTCGGCCGCGGGTGCCGATATCCGGTCGGTCCAGACGCGCGACACCGAGGCCGGGCGACTCGCCCGCGACGTCGACGCGGACCCGGTCACCCCGCTGTGGCGCGGCGCGCAGATCCTGCGCCTGCTGTCCTACCTGTATTCGCTGGGATTTCAGATCGCGGTGAACCCCGACCTGGACCACCGCGCGACCGCCTGGACCCTGTTCGGGGTGCTGACCCTGTGGACCCTCGTCAGCGGCGTCGGATACTTCGTCGGGTTCGCGCGCAACTGGTACTGGGTGGGCACCGAGGTGATCCTGGTGTGTGCCCTGATGTTGTCGACCTCCGTTGTCGCCGACCGGGATTGGGCGTGGAACAACCAGACGTGGCCCACCACCCTCTGGGCGACGAACGCCGTCGTCTCGGTGGCGATCCTCTCCGGTCCGGTCGGCGGCATCATCGCGGGCCTGATCGTGGGCGGGACGAGCACCTTCGTGAAGGCCACCTGAACCTCAACTTCGGGCGCAACGCCACGATCATCGTGATCGTCGTGACCGGCATGGCCGTGGGACTGGCCGCGCTGCAGGCCCGCCGGAACCACGAGAAGCTCGCAGCGGCGGCCCGTATCGCCGCGCGGGCCGAGGAACGCGAACGGCTGGCGCGCGAGGTGCACGACGGCGTGCTGCAGGTCCTCGCCCTCATCACGCGGCGCGGACGTGAGATCGGCGGGCCCACAGCCGAACTCGCGGCACTCGCAGCAGAACAGGAACTGCAGTTGCGTCGGATGATCTCCGACACCGGCGACGTGGATGCCCCTGCCCCCGACGCAGACGGTGCCGCCGAGACCGACCTCGCCGCCGTGCTGCGGGCGCTGGCCGCCGACCGGGTCTCGGTGAGCTCGCCCGCCGGACCGGTGATGGTGTCCGCCCACATCGCGTCCGAGATCCGCGCCGCCGTCGTCAACGCGCTCGACAACACCCGGCACCACGCCGGTCCCGGAGCGCGGGCGTATGTGCTGGTGGAGGACCTCGCCGACGACGTCGTGGTCAGTGTGCGCGACGACGGCTCCGGCATCCCGGAGGGGCGCCTCGCGGAGGCCGCGGCGCAGGGGCGTCTCGGGGTGGCCGCCTCGATTGTCGGCAGAATCGAATCGTTGGGCGGGACCGCGGTGCTCGACACCGAACCCGGGGGCGGGACCGAGTGGGAGTTCACGGTCCCGCGCGGGGGTCGTCGGGGTTGAGCCGCCCGACCGATAGACGACCGAGAGACGCACGGACCGAGAGACGCACGGACCGCAGAACGCGAGGACACGGGGACGGAGGGGCGGGGAGCATGCACGGAGACTCGGCGCCGGACAAGACCATGGGCGACACGGGCATGGGGGACAAGGGCAAGGGGGATAAGGGGGACAGGGACTCACGTCTGCGCGTCATGGTCGTCGACGACCACCCGATCTGGCGCGACGCAGTGGCCCGGGATCTCGAGGACGAGGGATTCGAGGTCGTCGCCACCGCCGACGGGGTCGGCAGCGCGGGGCGTCGCGCGGCCGCGGTCACGCCCGACGTCGTGCTCATGGACATGCAACTGCCCGACGGCTCGGGAACCGAGGCCACCGCGGCGGTGCTGGAGGTGTCCCCGCAGACCCGCATCCTCGTCCTGTCCGCCTCCGGAGAGCGTGACGACGTCCTCGACGCGGTGAAGGCCGGGGCGAGTGGCTACCTCGTGAAGTCCGCGTCGCGCGACGAACTGGTCGCCGCGGTGCGCGCCACCGCGGCCGGGCAGGCGGTGTTCACCCCCGGGCTCGCCGGACTCGTCCTCGGCGAGTACCGCCGGATGTCGCAGGAGCCCGAATCCTCGCCCGCCGCGCCAAAACTCACCGAGCGGGAGACCGAGGTGCTGCGCCTGGTCGCGAAAGGACTGAGCGCCAAGCAGATCGCGAAGCGGCTCTCCCTCAGTCATCGGACCGTCGAGAACCACGTCCAGGCGACCTTGCGGAAGCTGCAGCTCGGCAACCGGGTGGAACTCACCCGCTACGTCATCGAGAACGGGCTCGACGCGGACTGAGCCCCGCCGCGTCGTCAGGACCGCGGATCGTTGCTGCCCCGAACGGATCTCACTGCTCGGAGCGACTGCGCTTCAGCAACTCCTGCACGCTGATCTGCGCGTCGTCGGAGTCCTCGGAACGCGCGTGCCGGTCGGTGCTGCGCGGGCGGCGGCGGGACGACCCGTCGTCACCCGAACGCGATCCGTCCGGCGCCGGGGTGCCCGGCCGGGGCGAGGCCGCCGGCGTGGCGTCCGGGCTCAGCCCGCGATCCAACGGCGAGGGACCGTGCGATCGCCGTCCGCGCGTGGTCGGGGTCGAGTTCTCCGGGGTCACCGACGCGGCCAGTGGACGCAGGCGGTCGTTGTCGAGCTCCGGCCGACGGTCCAGCGGCGATCCGCCCGGCGCAGCGGGGATCGGGGCGGGAGCCGGCGGTTCGGGCGCAGGAGGGGCCGGCGGGGGAGTGGTGCCGGTCGGACGGGCCCTGTCCTTGTCGCCGGTCGAGGTGTCGCCCAGGCGGATGCCGCCCTCGCCGAGAATCCAGCCGCCGGTGTCGGGACGATCGCTCTTCGGGCGGCTGCGGCGCCCGTACGGCGTGGCGGGCCGGCTGCCCGGCCGTGCCGTGCCGGGGACGCCGGGCGACGAACCCGCGGGCGGCGCCGACGGGCCGACGCGGCCGGGTACGGCGCGCGCGGGCGGGACCGGGCCTGCCGGACGCGGCGGCACGCCACCGGGGCGGGCGTCGGCCGACGGTGCGGCAGCACGAGGTGCCCGGGTCGACGGCGCACCCGGCGTCGGGGCACCGGGCTTCTGGGCGCCGGGCGCCGACGCAGTGGTCATGGGCCCGCTGCGGCTCGGCAGGCTCGTCGGCGGCACGCCGGGACGCGGTGCGCCCGGGCGGTCACCGCCGGGTCCGCGACGCGGCGGGACGGCACCCGCGGTGCGCGGGCGGGCGGCCTTCATCACCGAGGTCGGGGCCTCGGCGACCACGGTGCCCGCGCTCACCGCGCGATGGGCGCGTGCATCGCGCTGTTCGTCGGGTTCGTCGTCGAGGACGGTCTCGCCGAGGCCGATCTTGCGTTGCAGGGTCTGCATCCAACGCGGAGCCCACCAGCAGTCGTCGCCCAACAGCTTCATCACCGACGGGACGAGCAGCATGCGGATGACCGTGGCGTCGAGGATGAGGGCCGCGATCATGCCGTAGGCGATGTACTTCATCATCACGATCTCGGACAGGCCGAACGCGCCGGTCACGACCACGAGGATCGCCGCCGCCGCGGTGATGATGCCGCCGGTGTGCGCGGTGCCGCTGCGGATCGCCTCGGTGGTGCTCGCACCCCGCTGTCTGGCCTCGACCATGCGGGAGAGCAGGAACACCTCGTAGTCGGTGGACAGGCCGAACACGATCGCGATGATCAGGACCAGGATCGCCGCGAACAGCGGGCCCGGCGTGAAGTTGGCGATGCCCGAGCCGTGGCCGTCGACGAAGATCCAGGTCAGGATGCCCAGCGTCGAACCCAGGCCCAACGCGGACATCAGCGCGGCCTTGATGGGCAGGACCACCGAGCCGAACTGCAGGAACATCAGCAGGCCGGTGACGAGGACCAGCATCACCGCCATCAGCGGCAACCGGTTCATCAGTGCGTCGATCGAGTCCTGCGTCAGCGTCGGGGTGCCGGTCACGTACATCGTGAGGCCCTCGGTGTCGATCGCGCGCAACTGCTTGATCGCCTCGGCCGCGGTGTTGCGGTCCTGCAGGCCCGCCGACACCTGGTAGACGCCGATGTTCGGGTACTTCTCCTCGTCGTACGAGCCGAACTGCGCCTTGTCGGGATCGCTGAACTTGTTGGTGAAGCCCGGGACCTGGTCGGCCCGCTTCGCGATCGCGTCGAGCTTGTTCTGGTCGTCCTGGCTGGTCTGGTCGTAGACGATGACCAGCTTGATGCCCTCGGTGCGCTCGGTGGGGAAGTACTCGTCGAACTTCTCCTGCGCGGCGCGGTTCGGGTTGTCCGGCGGCAGGTACTTCTCGCTGATGCCGCCGAACTGGATGCTGCCGAACGGGATGATCAGCGCCAACAGCAGCAGGACCGTGGGCACCGCGGTCTTCACCGGGTTCTTCATCACCCACGTGGCCAGGCGTCCCCAGAAGCCCTCTTCGATCTCCTTCTTGGACTTCATCCGCCCGCTGAAGCGGTCGGCGATCTTGTCGGCACGCTCGTCACCGGCGAAGCGGCGGGTCAGCGGCACCACGGTCCAGTTCATGAGCGTGTTGATCGACAGCATGTTCACACGCGGGCCGAGGATGCCCAGGATCGCCGGCAGCACGGTGATCGACAGGATCGCGGCCAGCGACACCGAGCTGATGGCGCCGTAGGCCACCGACTTCAGGAAGCCCTGCGGCATGATCAGCAGACACGCCAGGGCGGCGACGATGATCGTCGCCGAGAACACGACCGTCTGACCCGCGGTCATGACGGTTCTGCGCACCGCGGCCTGCGTCGAATAACCCTCCGCCATCTCCTCGCGGAAGCGGGACACGATGAACAGGCCGTAGTCGATGGCGATGCCGAGACCGATCAGCGTCACCACCGACTGCGCGAAGATGTTCAGCTCGGTGGTGGTCGCCAGGAACTTCATGATGCCCAGCGAGCCGGCGATCGTGAGACCGCCGATGAGCACCGGGAGGCAGGCGGCGACGACGCCGCCGAACACGAAGAACAGCATGATCGCCACCACCGGCAGCGCGATCACCTCGGCACGGTGGATGTCCTTGTCCATGCCGTCGGCCATGCTGCCCGCCACCGGTTGCAGGCCGGCGAGCTCGAAGGTGGTGCCCGGGAGATCGAATCTCTCCGGGATGTCGGAGAAGAACGGCTCGATCGTCTTGTAGTTCTCGAGGACCGTCGTGTCGTCCTCGCCGGCCACGCCGATCGAGATGAACGCGTGCCGGCCGTCCTCGGTGAACAGTCGCTCCTGCAGCGCCTTCTTGGCCTGCGGCTGCTGGTCGAGGAACGGGTCGTACATGCCGGGGTCGCTGCGGCCGACGATGTCGGGATGGGTCGCGATCAGGTCCTCGACGAAGGACTCGACCTTCTTGCCGAACTCGGGGTCGTCGACGCGGGTCCCCTCGGGCGGGGTGACCAGGAGGATGACATCGGACGTGTGGTCGCGGCCGAGGGCCTTGTCGGCGTAGCGGGCGCCGAGGTCGGACTCCGACGTGGGGTCGAACCATCCGCTCTGACTCAGATGCTTGCCGAGGTCGAGACCGTACAGCCCGAGTCCCGCCATCAGGGCGATCATCACCGCGATGACGAGGAAGCGCATTCGGTACACGAATGTGCCGATGACTCGGAACACGCTGATGTCCTTTCGTGTGCGACGTGTCGGGCGCCTGACGGGTTCGCCGGTGTGTCAGGCCGTCGTTGCGCTCGGGCGGCACCGTGTCGGGATGGCCGACGGCACCGGTCGCGATTCTCTCAGTTCTCGCAGAGATATTGACAGCGTTGCCTGAGTGATCCCTGAGGTGTCGGGGTCCGCGACCCGGTGACCGGGCCCTGATGTGACCAGACCCACGGCCCCGGACGCCGTCCGCGCAGTCAACGCAACAACGCGCTGAGCGGCCGGAACGGCGGGAGCCAGGCGCCGTCGTCGGGCAGCGAGTCCAGACCGATGCGCGGGAGCGGCTCGCGGAACACGCCGGGGATGTCCTCGAGGTCGATGAACTCGAGTCCCTCGGTGGTGAGCGCCCAGCTGGCGTGCTCGCGGAATCCGATGACGGTGACCGGCACGCCGTCGGCCGCAACCTCGAGGAGCGGCTCGCGGAATGCCTGGCCGTCGGCGGACGCCACGATCACACCGGCCAGACCCACAGTGTGCCTGCGGAGCTCGATGTGGTCGAGCATGTCGGAGTCGACATCGCTGTCGTCGGTCAGCTTGGGCTTCGCGAACACCGCGAAACCGACGTTGCGCAGGGCGTCGACCCACGGGCGCACGACGTCGGCGCTGCCGGGGGCGATGTTGGTGAAGACGGTCGCCTCGGGCTCGATCTGGCCCTGCTCGGGCGCGTTTGCGGACGCATCGGCGGTGCGATGCAGCAGCCAGCGCCCCAGGGCGTCGAAACGGGGGCGGTGAGCCGCCGTCGGGCGACCCCCGAGCAGCGCTCCGAGTCCCATGTCCATGTTGGGCGCGTCCCACACCAGCAGCATGCGGCGTGAGCCGGACTGCCCGGAGATGGTCTCGGCGAACGAGGTGGGCTGGGTCATGACGGGCTCCCGTCGGGGTCGTCGCCGGAGGGGGACGCCGGCGGGATGGGTCGCGTGTAGACGAACTCGTTGACGCGCCGGCCCTCCTGCTCCGCACGACCCTCGAACTTCGTCGTCGGGCGTTCCAGCAGAATCGGGGACTCGCGGGTCAGCTGGACGACGTGCGGACGATCGGGGTTCTGGGTCGCGAGCTTCTCGGCGATCCACTCCGCGTAGTCCGCGTGGTCGGTCGCGATGTGGAGCACCCCGCCGGGGACGAGGCGGTCGGCCATCAACTCGAGTGTGCCCGTCTGGACGAAACGCCGCTTGTGATGACGCTTCTTGGGCCACGGGTCCGGGAAGAACAGCCGGATCCCGGTCAGGCTCGACGACGGGATGAGCTCCCGCAACACCACCGTCGCGTCGCCGCGGATGAGGCGGACGTTGGTCAGGCCGTTGCGGCCGATGAGGCCGAGGAGCTGCGCGAGGCCGGGCTTGTAGACCTCAACGGCGAGGACGTCCACGTCGGGTTCCTCGGCGGCCATCGCCGCGGTCGACACACCCGTGCCGGAGCCGATCTCGAGGACCTTCGGGGCGGTGCGTCCGAAGTGGGCGTCGAGGTCGAGTTGCGGCTCGGGAATGCGTTCGGCGCCGGTCTGGAGGTCTCGGCCGAGCACGGGCCAGAGGTTGTCCCAGTTGCGTTGCTGTCCGGCAGTCAGGGTGCCCCGGCGGAAACGGAAACTCGTCACGCGGGGGTACAGCCGCGACCTGTCAGCGCTGTTGTTCACAGCTCCATCGTTGCGCATGGACGGCGTCACACGAAGTCGCGGGTGATCGTGTCCGCAAAGTTCTGTCCGCCGACCGGGGTCGGCAGGGGGTGTGGACGACGACCGGCCGGTGGGGCGAAACACGATTAATCTCGGGCCAGCCGCGGGACACGCAGGCGAGGACAGCACAACGGCCGGGTGACAGAGCCCGGGAAGGGCATGAGTCGTGGGGGCAGCGTGGTGAGGCCGGCCGGCCCGGCACCCGAGGGGTGGCCGGACGCGGGCGCGTCGTCCGCGCTGTCCGGCGCCGCCGAACGAGGAGAACTCGCCCGTCTCGTCGATCCGGCGTCACCGCTGGTCCCGATCCTCGACGCCGCCGGGTGCCGCTTCCTGCGCCCGCTGCACGCACACGTCATCGGACGCCCCGGAACCGGCCGCGACACGATGGTGCGGGCGCTGCGCGAGCGCCTGCGCCTCACGGCGACCGGACCCGCGGACGGGGCGGGGGCCGACGCCGACGCCGACCTGTGGGTCCTCGTGCTGGCGGGCCCGCCGCGTCACGCCGACCACGACCTGCTGCGGTCGGCTCCCGCCGACCGCACCCTCGTCGTCCTGGGCAAGGCCGACACCCATCCGGACTGGGACACCGCGGTCGCCGTGGCCCGGCGCTGGTCGACGCGGCTGGGCACCCCAGTCCACGTCGTCTCGCAGCTGCTCGCCTGCGCCGACCTCGACGACCGGATGTTCACCGCGCTGACGGAACTGGCGGCCGCGGGCGCCGAGATGCCCTCGATGGCCGGCCGGTTCCTCGTGGGACGCCCGGGATCGGCCGAACGGGCCGTCCGCGAGGCCCTGCTGCGACGGATCGACGCGTTCGGCGTCGACACGGCGTTGTCGCTGCTGGCGGAGGGGTCCGACGCCGCCGACGCTGCTTCTCTCAACCGGACGCTGCATGCGTTGAGCGGCGTGCACGATCTGGCCGGTCCCATCGGTGAGCGGGTGGCGCTGGTGCGCCGCAGGCGCGAGGACGAGATCCGTGCCGAACTCGAACGCGCGGCGGCCCGGGGGCTGGACCGTGACGGGGCGGAACGGCTGCTCGCGACGGGAGGTGTCGCATGAGTGCCGACCTCCTCGACGCGGCCCGTGACCTCACCGGGTTCGACGCACGGCGGGTACGGTCCGGCGACGCGGTGCTGGTCCTGGGGACCGAGGGTGTCGGGGTCCGCACCCTCGTCGAGGCGTGTCGTTCCCTCGCCGCCGACCTCGATTTCCGTGCCCGCGACACCGCGGAGTCCGCCGATCGGCCGGCGCCGGGCGTGGCCGTGATCGTCGTCGACCCGTCGTCGTCGGTGGGCGAGGAGGAGAAGCGTCTGCTCGACGGTGCGCGAGCCCGCGTCGGGACCGTCGCGTTGGTGTGCAGCCGCATCGACGCGTTCTGGGAGTGGCCGCGCGTCGTGCGTGCCCACCGCAAGAGCCTCGACCCGTTCGGCACCCTGCCCGTCTTCGGGGTGTCGGCGGCCGCGGCGCTCGGCGGCGCCGCCGACGAATCGGGCGTCGACGAGTTGATCTCCTGGATCCGGCAGGCGCTCGACGCCCCGGCGACCGTGCGCGACGCACGCGCCCGAGTGTCCGCGGGCATCGGCGCCGTCGAACACCTCCTCTGCCCGGAGGCCCCCGCGGCGGCGGACGGAGACGGTCTCGACGACCTGCTCGCGCGGCGTCGCGAGCTGCTTGCCGGACGCGACCGCGGACGGCCGGACCGGCTCGCCGCACTGCGGGCCGGCCTGGCACGTGCCCGCGCCCAGTCGGCGGCAGACCTGACCGCCGGGGTCCGCGAACTGTCGGCGCTCGCCGCCGACTCCGCGCCCGGCACCCGGCACCGGGAATGGCTGCAGCAGCGCTGGTCGGAGCTGTCCACCCGCCTGCAACGCGCCACCGACGAGAGGATCGACGAGGTCTCCGCGACCACGCTCGTCGGTCTCGACCCCGAGCCGGCGGCGCGGCCGCCGTGGACCGAGACCCCGCTGCCCGCCGACGGGGCGGCGAGGCGCCGTCGCACCGGTGCCGAGGACGCGCTGCTGGTCGTCATCGGCGCGTCGACCGGCCTGGGCGTGGGGCGCCTCGTCGTGGCCCCGATGGCGTCGGTGCAGACCCTGCAGTGGATCAGCATGCCGCTCACATTGCTGTTGGGGGTGGCGGTGGCGGCCTGGATCATCCGCGTCCGACGCGGCGCACTCGACCGGGCCGGGCGGGCGGCGCGCGACGCCGAGCAACTCGCGGCCGCGCGCGCTGCTCTCGACCATCAGCTCGGCCTGCGGGCCGCGGCGGCCGAGACCGCCATCGCCGGCCAGATCGGCCGGGCGTACGAGCGCCGCGCGCGACGCGTCGACGAGCAGGTGGCCAGGATCGACGAGTCCGTGCGGCGGTTGCGCGGCGGCGCCGTTGCCGGGCGGGAGCGGCAACGGGCCGAGCGTGCCCGGGCGGTGCATCGCGACCTGACCGCTCTCGTCGAACGGATGTGGACCGGCCCGGTCGGCGGGAACGATTCCGGCGTCGACGATGGGAACAGGTGAACCCGATGGACTCGATCTTCGACGGCCTCGGTCCGGGTGAACCGCTCCGCGGACCCGGCGACCCCGGTGAGGCGCACACCGATCCCCTCGGGTCGATCGGCTTCGATCCGGTCTTCGAGACGGTCGCCGCGATCCGCCCCGGACCGCCCGCCGACGATCTCGACGATCACCTGTGGATGCACGAGGACGGGCGGATCTGGGACCTCGGGCCGGCCGAGGTGGACACCGACGACGACGGTGTCAACGACTCCCTGACCCGCAACGGCCCGGACGGGTTCACCGTCTACACCGACAGCGATCGCGACGGCCAGGTCGACAAGATCACCGAGATCGGCTCCGACGGGGAGTTCAGCTCGGCGGTGCTCGATCCGGAGACCGGGAGATGGATCCCGGGCGACTCCGGGCGGATCGGCTGACATCGGCTCGGGGGAAGGCGCCGCCCACCACTGTGGCGACGCAGTAGGGCCTGACGCAGTAGGGACTTTGGTCCTGATCTGCGAAATGTGGGAAAAACCGCAGTCCAAGCCCCGGCGACCTAGCGGGCGCTCGGTGCACGTATCCTGGATGACCAGACGACTGAAAGGTGACCATCTCAGCTGGTCACACGTTCGCCAGGAGGCCCCACCGATGACCGCAGCCACCATTCCCGGATTGGACCCGAGCAACGCTCCGACCAAGCATCAGGGGCTGCTGGCCTGGATTGCCGAAGTCGCCGAACTGACCCAGCCCGACCGGGTGGTGTGGTCGGACGGCAGCGACGAGGAGTGGGATCGTCTCACCACTCAGCTGGTCGAGGCCGGCACCCTGGTCAAGCTGAACGAGGAGAAGAAGCCCAACTCGTTCCTCGCCAGCTCCGATCCCGCCGACGTCGCGCGCGTCGAGTCCCGCACCTTCATCTGCTCGGAGAAGGAAGAGGACGCCGGCCCCACCAACAACTGGGTCGCCCCGGACGAGATGCGCGCCACGATGACCGAGCTGTACCGCGGCTGCATGCGCGGACGCACCATGTACGTCATCCCGTTCTGCATGGGCCCGCTCGACTCCGACGACCCGAAGCTGGGCGTGGAGATCACCGACTCCGAGTACGTCGTCCTGTCGATGAAGATCATGACCCGCGTGGGCCCGCGTGTCCTGGAGATCCTCGGCGACGACGGCTTCTTCGTGAAGGCGCTGCACTCGGTCGGCGCGCCGCTCGAGCCCGGCCAGAAGGACGTCCCGTGGCCGTGCAACACCGAGAAGTACATCACCCACTTCCCGGAGACCCGCGAGATCTGGTCCTTCGGTTCGGGTTACGGCGGCAACGCCCTCCTCGGCAAGAAGTGCTACGCGCTGCGCATCGCGTCGGTCATCGCCCGTGACGAGGGCTGGATGGCCGAGCACATGCTGATCCTGAAGCTGACCAGCCCGGAGAACAAGGTCTACTACGTGGCCGCCGCCTTCCCGAGCGCCTGCGGCAAGACCAACCTCGCGATGCTGCAGCCGACCATCCCCGGCTGGAAGGCCGAGACCGTCGGCGACGACATCGCGTGGATGCGCTTCGGCGAGGACGGCCGCCTGTACGCGATCAACCCGGAGTTCGGCTTCTTCGGCGTCGCCCCGGGCACGAGCTACGACTCGAACCCGAACGCGATGAAGACCATCGAGGCCGGAAACACCCTGTACACCAACGTCGCCCTGACCGACGACGGCGACATCTGGTGGGAGGGCATCGACGGCGAGGCCCCGGCCCACCTGACCGACTGGCAGGGCAACGACTGGACCCCGGACTCGGATCGTCCCGCCGCGCACCCGAACTCGCGCTACTGCACCCCGATCGCGCAGTGCCCGTCGCTCGCTCCCGAGTGGGACGACCCGAAGGGCGTGCCGATCTCGGCGATCCTGTTCGGCGGCCGCCGCAAGACCACCGTCCCGCTGGTGACCGAGGCCCGCGACTGGCAGACCGGCGTCTTCATGGGTGCCACCGTCGGTTCCGAGCAGACCGCCGCGGCCGAGGGCAAGGTCGGCGTCGTGCGTCGCGACCCGATGGCGATGCTGCCGTTCATGGGCTACCACGTCGGTGACTACCTGCAGCACTGGATCAACCTCGGCAAGAACGCCGACGAGTCCAAGCTCCCAAAGGTCTTCTACGTCAACTGGTTCCGTCGTGGCGACGACGGCCGCTTCCTGTGGCCGGGCTTCGGCGAGAACAGCCGCGTGCTCAAGTGGATCGTCGGTCGGATCGAGGGCGAGGCCGAGGGCATCGAGACCCCGATCGGCATCGTCGCGAAGCCGGAGGCGATCGACGTGAGCGGCCTGGACGTCGCCACGGAGGACGTCGCCGAGGCGTTGGCGTTCAACCCGGACGAGTGGCGCCAGGAGATCCCGTCGATCGAGGAGCTCTTCGAGTTCATCGGCCCGAAGCTGCCCTCCTCGCTGCGTGACGAGCTCGAGGGTCTCAAGCAGCGTCTGAGCTGAGCGGTGACCGGTCCGTCGGTTCGACATGTGGCTGATGTGACGCGTGAGGTATCGTGCCCCTCATGAGACCACGCCTGTGGGGGGCCACGATCGCCGGAGCTCTGGTGCTGGGGTTGTCCTCGGCACTCGGAGTCCAACCCGCTTCCGCCACACCGGCTTCCGGTGCCGGCGTCAGTGCGTTCTACACGGACTCGACGTCGCTCGGAACCTTCGTCCCGACGTTCAACCAGATCACCGGACTGGACCGGACCGGCAACGGCCGGTACGTCCTCATCGCCGAGGACGCCCTGCCGCCGAGGTTCTTCGACGCGCACATCGGGTACTCTTCGGAGACCGCATCGTTCGTCGGTTCCCCCGCCATCACCGGCGGGGGAACCGTCCTCGGTCCCTGGTTCATCCCGCAGCTGCCCGGCACCGCCCAGTTCGAGGGCATCCGCAAGAGCAACGGCGGCTACACCGTCGTGAGCGGCGGCGGTAATCAGTTCGTCCGCCAGATCGGTCCGATCGGACAGTTCATCCGCGACCTGCCGCTGCCTGCCGCATGGCGCCCCGCGGCGAAGTCCGGGGTTGCCGGCCAGCGCGGCCTGACCGGCCTCGCCGTCGGCCCCCAGGGGCAGATTTCGGTGATCACCGCGGGCGGCCTCAAGCAGGACGCACGCACCTCGGCACGCCTGCTGACCTTCGGCAAGCCCAACCGCGAGTTCGTCTATCGGACCGACGCCGACAAGGTCGCCGCCGACGTGCTGGCGATCAACGGCACCGACTTCCTCGTCCTCGAACGCGGCGCCGGTCGACTGGCGAGCATCTACTGGGCCACCACCCGTGGCGCCACCGGCGTCGCCGGCAAGCACAAGCTGACGGGCAAGGAGAAGGCGATGACCAAGCGTCGCGTCTTCAGCACCGCGGCGACGCCGCGACTGGCCGCCGGTGACATGTCGGGGCTGGCCTGGGGCAACTGGCACCCCGACACCCCGTTCGCCAAGGCCCGGTCCCGGACGGTGCTCGTCGTGTCGCAGACCGCCGGATCGCCGACCCGCGTCCACTCGTTCGAGTTGCAGCTCCCCAAGTAGCGTTCGTGCAGCGCCCGGCGGCCGATGGGTTCCCGAGAGACCTCGATCGAGACAAATGTCGCTTCAGGGTCAAGTCAGGGACTCACCTGATGGCCATTCGGCCGCGGATTTGGCACCGTTGAGGGCATGACGACGACTGATGCGGCCTCCCGCGACGCCGGGACGCCGAACCATCGACTGGCTGCGGGTGCAGAGGACCTGGTCAAGCGGTACGGATCGGGCGAAACGGCCGTCGAGGCCCTCAAAGGTGTGTCCATCACGTTCCGCGAGGGCGAGTTCACCGCGATCATGGGGCCGTCGGGGTCGGGCAAGTCGACGCTGATGCACTGCCTCGCCGGTCTCGACGTCGCCACCTCGGGCCGGGTGTACATCGGGGACACCGACCTGACCGCGCTGAGCGACAAGGCGATGACGATGCTGCGCCGCGACCGGATCGGGTTCGTGTTCCAGGCTTTCAACCTCGTCCCGACCCTCACCGCGAAGGAGAACATCACCCTTCCGGCCGACATCGCCGGCCGGACCGTCGACACCGAGTGGTTCGACGCGGTCGTCGACCGTCTCGGCATCACCGATCGTCTCGGTCACCTTCCCAGCGAGCTGTCCGGCGGCCAGCAGCAGCGCGTGGCCTGCGCCCGCGCGCTGATCGGCAAGCCGGCCATCATCTTCGGCGACGAGCCGACCGGCAACCTCGACTCGCGGTCGTCGGGCGAGGTGTTGTCGATCCTGCGCGCCGCGACCGACGAGTTCGGCCAGACGGTCGTCATCGTGACGCACGATCCGCGCGCCGCGTCCTACGCCGACCGCGTGGTGTTCCTCGCCGACGGCCAGATCGTGCAGGAGTTGTCGCGCCCGAGCGCCGACGACGTCTTCGAGGTCATGAAGAACCTCGACAACGTGCCCGCACCCGCAACCGAGCCGGCCACCGCCGCCGAGTCCGCCAGAACCCTCTGAGCCGTGGCGTCGTCATCGGTGATGCGCCGGGTTTCCCTCCGAAACCTGCGGGCGCACAAGCTCCGTCTGTTCCTCACGCTCTTCTCGATCGTCCTCGGCACGACATTCGTCGTCGGCTCGATCGTGTTCACGAGCTCGATCTCGAAGGCGTTCAACGACATCTTCGACAGCGCGGCACAGGGAGTCGCCGTCGAGGTGACCCCGGCCGACCGGCAGTCGCCGGGTGTGCCCGTCGAGGTCGTCGACCAGCTGCGTGCACAGCGCGAGCAGCTCGGCATCGACAAGATCGTCGTCAACAACTCCGGCCTGGTGACGGTCGCCGACTCGGCCGGCAAGGCGATCCAGACCGGTGGCGCGCCGAGCATCGGCTCCACCTGGATTCCGCCGCAGGAGGCCCTCGACCCCGACGAGTCGCGCATCATCCCCGGCGGCCGGGGACCCGAGAACGCCGGTGAGATCGCGCTGAACAAGTCCGCGGCGGACTCGGCCGGGTTGGACGTCGGATCGAAGACCAAGGTCGTGATCGGGCAGGGCAACGCCGCCCCGCTCGAGGTGACCGTCGTCGGGCTGATCGACCTGCCGACCTCCACCGGCGGGTACGTCAACGCGCAGTTCGACGCCGCCACCGCCTCGCGGCTGTTCACCGACGGCAAGCACGTCGGGACCGTCGACATGTCCGCGGTCGAGGGGGTGACGCCGGACGAGCTGAAAGAGCGGGTGATCGGCGCGCTCGGCCCGGCCGCCGACCTCTACGACGTGCGCACCGGCGACGAGGTCCGCGCGGACCAGAAGGAGCAGGTCAACGAGTTCCTGCAGATCTTCCAGTACATCCTGCTGGCGTTCGCCGCGATCGGCCTCGTGGTGGGCACGTTCATCATCTACAACACCTTCTCGATGATCGTCGCGCAGCGCAATCGCGAGTTCGCGCTGCTCCGAGCGGTCGGTGCGAGCAGGCAGCAGGTGTCGCGGTCGGTGCTGTTCGAGGCGCTGATCGTCGGCATCATCGGCGGCGTGCTCGGCCTGGGCATCGGCATCGGGTTGGCCGCCGTGCTGAAGGCGTTCACCGCCGCGACGTCGGGCCTGCCGCAGGGCGACCTGGACGTCGGGGTGGGTGCGATCCTCGCGGGCATCCTCGTGGGCGTCGTGGTCACGATGATCTCGGCCTGGGTGCCGGCGGTGCGGGCCGCCCGTGTGCCGCCGGTGGAGGCGATGCGGGCGTCGGCCGCCGAGGGGTCGGCGTCGTTGCGCTACCGCACGATCGCCGGCGCGGTGATCGGCATCGCGTCGATCGTCGCGATCGTCGTTGGCGCGACGGGCGAGGGCAAGGGGCCGGCCATCACGGTCGGCCTGGGAGCCGCCGGTGCGGTGCTGGCCGCCGTCCTGGTGGGTCCGGCCGCGTCCCGCCCCTTCGTGGGTGCGCTGGGCCGGATCATCGGCGCCCCGTTCGGCGCCATCGGTCGCCTCGCACGCACGAATGCCGTCCGCAACCCCCGACGTTCGGCCGCGACGGCGTTCGCCCTCACTCTCGGCCTGATGCTGGTGGCGATCATCGGCACGCTCGGCCAGTCCTTCAAGGGCACGGTCGACGATGCGATCGACGCCGGCATCACCGCCGACTACATCCTGACGGGCACCAACCAGCAGCCGATCCCTCCGGCCGTGAGCGCCGCCGCGCAGGGCGTGCCGGGTGTCGGCGAGGTCGTGTCCTTCGGGGTGGTGCAGGCCAAGGTCGAGGACAAGGCCGAGCAGGGCTTCGCGGCGCTCGGCGGACGACTCGACGACGTGACGATCATGGACATGGAGGACGGCGCGTCGTCGAACCTGCCGGCCGACGGCATGCTCATCAGCCACCGCACGGCGACGACGAAGGGGTGGGAGCGCGGCCAGGTGCTGACGTTCACCTCCGCCACCGGTGCGGAGGTCCAGGTCCCCATCGCCGGCGTCTACGCCGACAACGAGGCGTTGCAGCCGTGGGTCATCGGCGCGGCCGCCTACGACCGGCTCGTGCCGCCCGCAGCGCGGTTCGACGTCACCGTGTTCGTCAAGGGTGAGCCCGGCGCCGACCTCGATGCGTTGCGGACCGGGCTCGAGGACGCCACCGCCGCGTTCCTGACCGTGCAGGTGCAGGACCGCGAGCAGTTCAAGGGTCAGATCTCGTCGCAGATCGACCAGATGCTCGGTGTCCTCTACGCAATGCTCGGCCTCGCGCTGCTGATCGCGGTGCTCGGCATCATCAACACGCTGGCGCTGTCGGTCGTGGAGCGCAAGCGCGAGATCGGCATGCTGCGCGCGATCGGCATGGTCCGCGGCCAGGTCCGACGCTCGATCTACCTCGAGTCGGTGCTCATCTCGATCTTCGGCGCGGTGGTGGGCGTCGTGCTGGGCACGCTGATCGGCGTGGCGCTGGTCCGGACACTGGCGGAGTGGGGCCTGGGCGCTCCGGTGATCCCGTGGACGCTGATCGTGATCACGCTGGTCGCCTCGGCGGTCGTGGGTGTGCTCGCGGCGCTGTGGCCGGCGGTCCGCGCCGCCCGCACCGGGCCCCTGGAGGCGATAGCCGACCTGTGATAGGGGGGCGATGGCCGTCCTGTGATAGGGGGCGATGGCCGTCCTGTGATGGGGTGGCGATGGCCGACCGCTGAGTCGCGCGGCCCGGGTTGTGCCCGGGCTGCGCGGTCACAGGCCCGTTTCAGGATCCGAATGACAGAATCGACCGCATGACGCGACCACCCCAGGGCGATCCGAACGATCCGCAGGACGAGCCGCCGGCGACCCGGCAGTTCGATCCGGACTACGACCCGTCGGCGCCCCCGTCGCAGGCCTACTCGCAGGGCGAGCCGTACCCGGAGCCGCCCGGCACCGCGCCGTTCCCGGGCCCCGGGTACACCGAGCCCCAGTACACCGAGCCCCAGTACACCGAGCCCCAGTACACCGAGCCCCGATACGGGGACCCCCAGTACGGAGGCCCCCAATACGGCGATCCCCGGTACACGGGTGCCGCGCCGTACGGCGCCGACCCGTACGCCGGGTCGCAGGGCGGCGGCGAACCGCCGAAGAGCTCGTCGGGCCGCACGGTCGGCCTGGTGCTGGTGACCCTGGCCGCGGTCGTGATCCTCGCGCTGGTCGTCGTGCTGATCAGCCGGTCGAGCGGCGGTGACGACTCGCCGACGGCGGCCGGGGACTCGTCGACGACCACCTCGACCAGCGAGCAGACCACCCCGAGTTCGACGTCGACGACCACGTCCACGACGCAGACGACCTCCAGCCCGACCACCACGCCGCGCTCGGGCACGGTCACCTACCAGCTCACCGGCAACGGGGATGTCGTCGCGCTGAGCTTCTCCAAGGGCGACGGCCCGCCGACGGTCATCGCGGCCACGGGCTCGCCGTGGTCGCAGCGGGTGAAGCTCTCGGGCACCAAGGCGAGCCTGCAGGCGATCGTGATCCGCGGGCCGGTGACGTGCAGCATCATCGCCGACGGCGAGCAGCTCGCGACCGCCACCAGCAACGGCGGCACGCTCTCCTGCAGCGCGGACCTCTCGGAGGAGTAGGCCCTACTTCTTCCGCAGCACCAGGACCAGATTGGTGCCGAGAACCTCGCGCACGCCGGGAACCCGCATGACCCACCACATCCAGCGCGGGATGTAGCGGGGGAAGGCGGCGAGGAGCTCGGCACGGTCGGACGCCGTGCGTGCCCAGCGCAGGCCGTCGGTGGCGTTGACCGCGAACAACGACGTCCCGTAGAGGTTCTTCGGCGGGTGGCCGTGGCGCTTGGTGTACAGGCGCGCGGCGCGGTGCCCGCCGAGGTAGTGGGTCAGGCCCATCTCGTGACCGCCGAACGGACCCCACCACAGCGTGTAGCTGATGATCACGACGCCGCCGGGGCGGGTGACGCGCAGCATGTCGTCGGCCATCTCCCACGGTTTCGACGTGTGCTCGACGACGTTCGACGACAGGGTGATGTCCATGCAGCCGTCGCCGAAGGGCAGGTCCTGGCCGGAACCGCGCACCGACCCACGGTGTTCGAGACCCCCGGCGTGCATCTCGGTGGGGTCGGGCTCGACCGAGATGTAGTGCGCGCCGCGCGCCCGGAAGGCGTCCGCGAAGTACCCCGGCCCGCCGCCGACGTCGAGGATCACCTTGCCGTCGAGGTCGGGGACGAATGCCTCGACCATGTCGGCGGTGTCGGCGGCCAGGGCGCCATAGAAGCGGGCGGGGTCGGACTGCTCGTACCGGAAGTCGTTCAGCAGGCCCGCGGCGCGGCGCAGGGTCGCGAGCCGGGCCATCCGCGTGCGGCCGGAGTTCGTGGTCATCGTCGGGTCACTCTAGTCGTGGCGGTCCGGCGCGCTCGGCTCGTGCCTGTCGTTGACCGGCAGACGTCGTTTCGACGGTGCGACCTCGCTCGACGTCGCACGGCCGGATCGACGTCTGGGAGTCGGTCTCGTCGCGTCGCGCCGAGGCCGGGCCGGTTCCGTCGCCGGGCCGGTCCGGGCATGACCCGCGGTTACCTGGCGGTAGGCTGTCGTGCGATGCGCGTACCTTCCGATGTCCTGCTCCTGTGCTGGCGGGACACACGCCACCCGCAGGGCGGGGGCAGTGAGACCTATCTGGAACGCGTCGGTGCCGAGCTGGCCCGACGCGGCGCACGCGTCACCTTTCTGACCTCGGCCTACCCCGGCGCGGCATCCGAGGAGGTACGCGACGGCATGCGGTTCGTCCGCGCCGGCGGTCGCATCACGGTCTACCCGCGGATGCTGGCGACGATCCTGGCCGGCCGGCTCGGCCGTGGACCGCTCAAGGGCATCCGTCCCGAGGTCGTCGTCGACACCCAGAACGGCGTCCCGTTCTTCGCGACCCTGGTCGCCCCGGCCCCCACGGTGGTGCTGGTCCACCACTGCCACCGCGAACAGTGGCCG
Organism: Gordonia paraffinivorans; assembly: GCF_900683595.1. Lineage (NCBI taxonomy): Bacteria > Bacillati > Actinomycetota > Actinomycetes > Mycobacteriales > Gordoniaceae > Gordonia > Gordonia paraffinivorans. Next base: position 239,677 of record NZ_CAACYD010000007.1, read on the forward strand.
GTCGCCGGTCGTGCGCTCGGCCGGGTCGGCTGGTTCATCGAGTCGCGGCTGTCGCCGCGGGTGCATCGGCGCAACAGATACGTCACGGTGTCCACGCCGTCGAAGAACGAGCTCGTCGCACTCGGCGTCGACGACGAGCGCATCTCCGTCGTCCGCAACGGCGTCGACCCGATTCCCGGCGACGCGGCACTCGCATCGGGCGTCTCCACCGACGGTCCCGTGCGACTGTGCGTGCTGTCGCGCCTCGTGCCGCACAAGCAGGTCGAGGATGCGCTCACCGTTTGCTCGCAGCTGCGGCGCTCCGGTCTCGACGTGCATCTCGACGTCATCGGCGGCGGCTGGTGGGCCGACGAACTCCGTTCCGCCGCAGCTGAACTCGGCGTGACCGACGCGGTCGTCTTCCATGGCCACGTCAGTGAGTCCCGCAAGCACGAACTGCTGTCGCAGGCGCATGTCCACCTGATGCCGTCCCGCAAGGAGGGGTGGGGCCTCGCGGTCATCGAGGCCGCCCAGCACGGCGTCCCGACCATCGGTTACCGCAGTTCGGTCGGACTCCTCGACTCGATCGACGACGGGAACACCGGCCTCCTGGTCGACGGTGTCGACGAACTGGTCAGTGCCACAAGGAAACTCATCGACAATCCGGACGAGGCGCAGCGCCTCGGGCGCAACGCGCAGGCGAAGGCGGGGCGCTATTCTTGGGAGGCGACCTGCGACGGCTTCATCGAGACGTTCGACGCGGTGCTCTCGCGGTAGCGGCCACCGCGCCCACGATCCCCGCCGCCAACAGCGCCGCCCAGACGAGGTGCGCTCCGATCGCGAGTGCCCGGTCGGACCCGTCCGCCGAACGGTCTGCGTGGGCGTCGATCCGGTAGAGCCGGAGATCCTCGCCGTCATGGACGAGCCGCCCCTCCTCGGCGAGTAGCGCCGGTGGCGAATCGTTCTCGACCAGAACCCAACCCACACCCAGCGCGGCGAGTTCGGCGGGCGACCCGCCGGACTCAAGCACCGCGGCGACCGCGGCGGCACGTTCGCTCGGCGCGTCGACGACCTCGCCGTCGACGCTGAGTTCCCCCGATTCGATGACCGGCGCCCGCAGCATCCGCGCAGCGGGATCGAGTGAGACCTCGTCGGCGAAGGCGTACTGCCGCACGGTGTCCGCCGGCCACAGCGCGACCGCTCCCTGATCCGCGGGGACCAGCTCCGCGACGGTCGCCCAGTCCTCGGGGTAGCCCACCGAACGCACCGAACCGCCGACGCCCCAGGCGAGGTCGGGGAGCGGCGCGACGACGAGCAGGGTGACCGCCGCGAGTGCGAAACCGGACGGCACCCGCCGACCGGCCGCCGTGACCGCCGCCGCCACCGCCACCGCGACGCCGGGGACGAGGAGAGCGGCGAACTTCTGCGTGTCCCGGAACAGGCCGGCTCCGGGGACGTGCTCGACCGCGGCCTCCAGCACCCATTGCCCCGGACCGAACGTGCTGAGCACCAACAGGACCGCGACCGCCGCGGACAGCAGGCCGAGGGCTCGCACGAGCGGATCGAGTGACGCACGTCGGCGCCACAGGAACACGACACCGGCCGACACGACGATCAGCAGGCACAGGGTCGCGACCGCCGCCCACCAGATGGTCCGGCTCGACGGCACCGCGTCGGCGTTCCAGATCCCGCCGAGTGACAACACCGTCCCCACGGGACCGAGCCCCGGCTCGGGGCGCAGCCCGAAGGCCTCCACACCCGCCGGATTCGACGTCGTGGCCGCGTCGCTGATCACCGCGGTCAGCGTCCACGGCGCCGTGCTCGCCGGCCACAGCGCCGCCGCGATCGCCGTCGCCCGCGCACCGACCGGTCGTCCGATCAGCGCCGCCGCCAGCACGAGCCCGGCCAGCACCGACCCCGTCGGGGTGAGTCCGGCCGCGGCCAGCAGGCCGCCGAGTTGTGCGAACCGTGTGAGATCAGGACGATCTCGTAGTTCCATCGCCGCGACGAGGATCCATCCCAGCGCGGCATATCCGGCCAGCAGGCTCCAGTGGCCCTGCAGAAGACGTTCGGCCACATAGGGATTCCAGATCGCCACCAGCGCGGCCGCGACGGCGCCGGCCCGACCGGAGCCCGGGACCAGGCGCGATGCCAGACGTCCGTAGCCGACGCCGGCGAACACCAGCGAGGCCAATAGGATCGCCACGACCACCACCCCGCCGTCGACGACCGACGACGCCATCGCCACGAACCAGTCCTGCGGAACCGCCCGCGGCGGCAGGTCGCCGATCCCCAGCGTCGTGTCGGTGACGTGCGTGCGCGGCGTCGACACCGCGTCCCGGTACAGGAGATACCCCGGGCCGGCGCCGGCGAGCGTCGGCAGCACGGGCGCCAGGATCGCCACGGCCGCCACGGCACTCACCAGGTAGAGCGCCGGGAGGAGCCGTGCGGGAGCCACCGTCAGTAGTGGTGGGTGTCCGACGGGGCGGGCGCGTGCACCGGATCGTCGTCGAACTCCGACTCGGCGATGCCGTACGCGCGGGCGAGGTCGAGGATCTTGGTGGCGCGGGCGATGCGCGGCAGGTCGGAGCCGTTGCGGATCTCGCCGCCGTCGCGCTCGAACTCGGCGAAGAACTCCTTGGCCCAGGTGATCTCGTCCTGCGAGGGCGAGAGTCCCTCGTTGACCGGCGCACACTGGGCCGGCGTCAGGCAGATCTTTCCGGTCATGCCGAACTGCGCGCTGACCGCGGTGGCTTCGCTCAGCTTGAGTGCGCTCGAACCGACCGTCGGCCCGTCGATCGCGCTCGGCAGGTGAGCGGCCTTGGCGGCGATGGTGAATCGCGACCGGGCGTAGGCGAGCGTCAGCGGGTCGTCGCCGAAACCGGTGTCGCGACGGAAGTCGCCGATGCCGAAGGCGAGCCGGAAGGTGCCCTTGGCCGACGCGATCTCGCTGATCCGCTCGAGCCCGCGCGCGGTCTCCACCAACGCGACGATGGGCAGGCCGGGGAGCCGGTTGGCGGTCTCGGTGACATGGTCGACGGACTCGACCATCGCCAGCATCACACCGCCGACGGCGGTCTCGGCGAGGGCCGCGAGGTCGTCGGCCCACCACGGGGTGCCGAAGCCGTTGATCCGCACCCAGTCGCCGGCGCCGGGACCGGAACCGTCCTTCGGGCCGATCCACCGCACGACGTTGTCGCGGGCGGTCACCTTGTCCTTGGGGGCGACCGCGTCTTCGATGTCGAGGACCACGATGTCGGCGCGCGAGCGCGAGGCGGGCTCGAACTTGGCGTAGTGCGCACCGTTCACCAGCAGCCAGCTACGGGCCAGCACCGGATCGATACGCGAACCGACGTCGGTCGGCTCGGCGTCGTAGGTGGTCTTCTCGTCGTACATCGGTATCTCTCGTCGGCTTCGGTCCTGGTTCTCCAGCCACCCATCGTCGCCTATGCACAGTGAACGGTGCAAAGCACCCTCTGCGGGCATCCCACCCTGTTCACGCATCCTCGGCCCGACTCGTCACACTTGTGGTCATGCAGCAGACCCAGCCGGCCCGTCGACGGTCATCGGGAACCGTCGGCGCCGTGGGGTCGGTGGCGGTCGGGTCGATGGTCGCCAACGTCTGCATGTACCTGGTGCACCTGACGGCCAGCGCCCGCTACCTCGACGTCAGCGAGTACGGCGAGTTCGCCGTGCTGCTGTCGGCGATGCTCGTCCTGGGGGTGCCGGCACTGGCCCTGCAGAACGTCATCGCCCGCGAGGTGGTCCTCGGCCACGACGAGCGCCGGCTCCGCCGCGTCGGGGTGCAGACGACGCTCTGCGTGGTCGCGCTGGTCGCCGTCGCCACTCCGCTGGTCGCCCTGCTGCTGCGGACCGGGGTCCTCACGACCCTCGCCGCGCTGGCGGCCGCCCCCCTCCTCGCGCTGATCGCCGCAGGTCAGGGCATCCTCCAGGGTCGTGGAGAGTTCCGCACCCTGTCCTGGGTGCTCGCGGTGGTGGGGATTCTGCGGGCAGTGCCCATCATCGGGGCCTTCACCGCCGGCGCCGGTCCGGCCGGCGGCCTGCTGGCCGGCACGATCGGTGCTGCGGCGTCGGTGGTCCTGGTCTGGGCGGTCGTCGGCAAGGTGGGTGTCCCCACCGGGGGCGGGGCCGAGGGCCCTCCGGCCGGCGTGCTCAGCGTCGTCCGCGCCTCGCAGGTGCAACTGGTCCTGATCGTCGCCTCGTCGGTCGACCTGCTGCTCTCCCCGCAGGTCCTCGACGCGGACTCGGTCGGCGTGTACGCGCTCGGCGCCATCGCCACCAAGGTCGCGTTCTGGCTGCCCCAGGCGATCGGCGTCGTCTTCTATCCCCGCCTGGCCGACCCCGCCCGGTCCCGGGTGTCGCTGCGGCAGGCGGTGACCGTCGTCGCCGCCGTCGGAGTGGTGCTCACCCTCTGCGCCGGGGCGGCCGGGCCGGTGGTGCCGCTGGTGTTCGGCGACGGCTACGACGAACTCGTCCCCATCTTGTGGCTGTTCGCCTACATCGGCGCGACGCTCGCGGTGCTGCAGGTGGTCCTGTTGTCGGCGATCGCACGAGACCGCACCCGCGTCGCGTTCGTCGCCTGGGTGGTCGTGGCGGCCGAGGTGATCTGCATCCTCACCCTCGCCGGGTCGGTGCTCGGGGTGGCGGCGATCGCCGCGGCGGCGGTCACGGTCGCCGCGGCCGTCACGTGGGCCCTCACCCGCTGACCGCCGGGATCCACCCCGCCGGCCCAGGGACGTTGCCGCACCAGCCGACCTTCGGCAGTGTGGTGTGATGAGCGACAACGAAGTCACCCAGGTCACAGTCGAACGCGTCATCGAGGCCCCCGTCGACGCGGTGTTCGACATCCTCTCCAATCCCGAACGGCATCAGCGTCTCGACGGCTCCGGGTTCATCCGCGGCGTCGACCATGCCGACCGCATCCAGAAGGTCGGGCAGGTGTTCACGATGAACATGGCCGGCGACCACATGGGCGGCGACTACCAGACCGACAACCACGTCACCGGCTACGCGAAGGACAAGCTGCTGGCGTGGAAGACCACCCCGGCCGGCACCGAACCGCCCGGATGGGAATGGGTGTGGGAACTCGAGTCCCTCGGGCCCGGCGAGACCCTGGTCCGGCACACCCACGACTGGTCGAAGGTCACCGACAAGAAGCTCCTCGAGCAGGTCGGGTTCCCGCTGGTCTCCCGCGACCAGCTCGAGGACACGCTCGGACGCCTGGCCGCCGAGGCGGCGTCGTGAGCTGAGAGAGCGACCTCAGGCGTCGTGCTGCGCGGAGCCGGTCGCGGTGCGCCGCCACCGCTCCGGCAGCCACGCCGGATTGATCAGCACCGCGCCCGCGATCAGCGCGAGCACACCGAGCACACCGGTGACGATCGGCACGACACGCCCCCAGACGGTGATCGGGGTTGTGAGATCCGAGGCGAGGCGCGTCATCTCGGACTGCGTCTGCTCGTCGTAGGCGAAGGTCGCCTGCAGGTGCGGCAGCCGGTAGTCCGCGGGGACGCCGGTCGTGCCGTCGGGGAAGGCATAGAACTCGTCGACGACGATCGTGGCGTCGACGATGGTGCCGGTCGTCGCGTCGACGGCGAGGTCCCAGGAACCCTTGTGTCGCAGGGTGGCGGTCAGTTCCCGTGCGGGGCCGTCGATCCCGAACCACGACGCCGGGCGGGTGATGACGACGTCGGTGCCGACCGGCCGCCCGAGGGCTTCGCGGGCGAGGTCGGTCTCGGGAACCTCGGCGCGGAAGCGGGCCACGGTCTTGCCCTCGACCTCGGTCTCGCCGTCGTAGGCCAGCGGCACGGTGGTCCGTGTGACGGGGTCGAAGAACTCGTGGTCGGAGAGGCTCGTGTCGAAGGGCAGCAGGTAGGTGAAGCCGCGACGGTCGGGGACCAGTACGGGCGCCTGATCGCTGTCGTACTGGATCTCCGACGCCCCGCGCGACGAGAGCTGCGGTTCGGCGGTCTCCCGGTCGAGCGTCACCCGATCCTTGATCGCGTCGATGGTGGCCTCGTTGCACGGCTGCGCCGACTCGTCCTCGCTGCCCGGGCGCGGGTCCTCCGGGTCGACCTCGCGGTCGTCGATCTTCAACGTCTCCGCCTGCACCGACGTGCCGGCCTGCAGGGTGACGCGATGTGAGTCGGACGGCTGCACCGCGACGACGCGCTGCTGCCGGACGAGGTCGGCGCCGGCGGTCCGGGCCCTCGGGGTCGCCAGCGAGCAGCGATCGAGGACGGTGGCGTCCTCAGCGGTGGCGACGGTGGTGAAGTCGGTGCTGAGGGGGATCTCGCGGAAATTGCCGACGAGCAGCGTGGGCAGGGCGATCGTCACCGCGATCAGGAAGCTGCCGACGAAGATGAGCGTCGGTCCCGCCAGGTCCGCGGCGGACCAGCGTCGGGGACCGGACTGCACCGGGGACGGCTCCGAAGACATGGTGGCGAGGGTAGTGGATGGGGCACGGCTACCCTGTCACCAGCATGACCAGCACCGACCCCGCCCGCGACGAAGTCGCCTCCAAGGCCACCGACGAAGTCGCCTCCAAGGGCATCGACGCAGTCGCCTCGAAGGGCACCGACGCAGTCGCCGCAACCGACGCCGCCGCGACGCCGGCCATGGCCCGTCGGTTCTATCCGCAGCTCGAGGGCATGCGCGCGATCGCGGCGATCGGAGTGCTGACCACCCACGTGGCCTTCCAGACCCGCGCGGTGGAGATCCCGGTGATCGGACCCGTGCTCGGTCGCCTCGACCTCGCGGTCGCGTTGTTCTTCTCCCTCTCCGGCTTCCTGCTCTGGCGGGGCTGGGTCGACGCCGCGCACCGCGGCGAGGGCCATCCGTCCATCCCGCGCTACCTGCGGCACCGCGTCGTGCGCATCTGGCCCGCCTACCTCGTGGTCGTGGTGCTGGTGCTCCTGCTGCTGCCGGAGGCGCAGGGCGCCGACCTGGAGGTGTGGCTGGCGAACCTGACGCTGACCCAGGTCTTCGTGCCGCTCACCCTGACCGCCGGCCTCACCCAGATGTGGAGCCTGTCGGTCGAGGTCACCTTCTATGCACTCCTCCCGGTCATCGGGCTCGCGTTGCTCCGGCTTCGCGGCCGGCGCGTCTCGGTGCGCATCCCCGTCCTGATGGCGCTCGGCGTCCTCAGCCTCGGGTGGGCGTGGGTGGGCACGTCCCTGCCGGTCGCCGACGGCGTCGAGACCGAGAACTGGGTGTTCGGCCACCTGCCCTGGTTCATCGCGGGACTGATCCTGGCCGAGATCGCGGGCGTCCTCGACACCCCCGGCGCGACCCGCGGCCGTGCGCTCGACCTCGCGATCCGCATCAGCGCGAACCGCTGGCTGATGTTCGGACTCCTGGCCGTCGCGTACGGGCTGGCATGCACGCGCCTGGCCGGCCCCACCGGTCTCGGCGACGTCACCAACACCGAGTTCGCCACCAAGATGGTGCTCGGCGGGCTGTGCGGCTACGCGCTCCTCGCGCCGCTCGTCTGCAACCCCGGCCCGTTCCGCTTCCTGACGTCACGGGTGATGTTGGCGCTCGGACGCTGGTCGTACGGCATCTTCATCTGGCACGTGGCGATCCTCGCCGTGGTCTTCCCCCTGTTCGGGATCGTGCCGTTCAACGGCGACACCGTGCTCGTGTGGGTCCTCACGCTGGGACTCACGATCGGGATCTCCGCGGCGTCCTACGCGTTCATCGAGGAGCCTGCGCGTAACTGGCTGCGCAACCGGGAGGCGCGGCGGCGCAGGCGGACGGCCGCCGAGGCGCCGGCATCTCCGGCGTCATCGGTTGCTGCGTCATCGGTCGATGGGGCGGCCCAGGTCGACAAGAAGACGAGCCAGCAGGTCATCAGCACCGCGACCAGCGCCGGCAACTGAACCCACCACTGCCAGCCGTGGTAGCCGCCCTCGGCGTGCCACGGGCCAGCGGCGAGCCCGGTGGTCGCCGCCATCATCGCGACGAAGGTCGTCGTCACACCGGCCCTGTGCGGCATGGCGGCGGCGACGATTCCGGCCACGACGCCGATCGCCAACCCCCACCAGCCTGCCAGCAGCCATGACGTTCCGAGAATTCCGGCGCCGGCTGCGATCAGAGTCGTCCGGCCGGGCGCTGGGGTCTGCCGTGCGGGGACGTCCACCCGCCGTTTCGACGGCCACCACGCCGCGAGAAGCAGTGCCGCCATCATCGCCAGGCCGACGACGATCGACCACCGGTACAGCGAATCGAACCGGTACGTGAGATCGACCCGTCCCGACGCGCCTTCCGGCACGATCCACCCCTGCTGCCACCCGTCGACGACGACCGGTGACAACTCCGTGCCGTCGAGCCGCGCGATCCAGCCGGGATTGGTCGACTCCGGCACCACCAGAAGGCGTTCCGGCCCGGCGTCGACGTCGACGACACGATGGGTCGCGCCCCACTCGGCCACCGTCGGCACCGACGTGGTCGCAGGCGTCAGCGGCTCGTGCACCAGCGACACAGCGTCGACCGTGAACGCCTCTCCGGGGTTGACCGCCACTTCCTGACGACCTGCGGGCAGGCGCAGTTCGCCGTTCGCACAGGGAGTTCCGACGACGGGCTCGCCGCTGCGCAGTGCGCCGGCCGTCGTCCGCGCCGACACCCCGACGACCTGTCCGGCCGCGGTGATGCCGATGCCGTCGTCGCAACCGATGTCGACCACCCGGTCCGGATCGGCGGGCGGTGCCGGGGCGGGGAGCACCTCGACCTCGGCGATGCCCGGCGGTGCCGGGGTCGCGAATCCCAGGCTGTTCACGTCGATCAGGTCGGCCTGCTCGCGGATGGTGATCACGATCCGGTCCGTGACCGCCGGATCGAGGCGCAGGACGCCGTCGCGCCCGACCTCCCGGATCTGCTCACCGGTCCCGAGGTCGACCGACACCTCGGTGGGCCTGGCCGGATAGTCCTGCGGTGCATGGATTTTCAGTGATTCGACGCGTTGTCTCGCCGGGAGTCGGACGACCAGGGTCGGCTCGTTATCGTCGGATTTCCCGCTCTCCTCGTCGCGCTCGTCGGAGTCGTCCGCCGCACGTTCGGTCTCGGGGATCTGCGGTGCGGTCCACGAGGTCCCCGGATCGCCGTCCACGGCTGCGCCCGGGTTGCCGCGTGGGTCGCCGACCGGGCGAGGTCCGGTCGCCGTCAGGGAACCCGGTTCCGCCAGCAGGCGGTCGAGCGCATCTCCGGGGCGCGGGCGGAGGATGACGGTCGGGGTGACGGTGGTGTCCTCGGGTACCGATAGTGCCCGGGTGAACACCGCCCCGGTCTCCGGTGAGAGCCCGAGTCCCGGTGCGCACCGGACGATCTCGCGGGCCGGGTCGTCGACGCACCAGGCGCGGCCGTTCAGCTCGGAGTACAGCAGCCACTGGGCGACAGGCGTGCCCGCCTCGAGGTCGGGGAGGGTGACGCGATACCGGATCTGAAGCGGTGAGGAGGTGCGCAGATTCGTCACCGACACCTCGCCGAGCGCGAACTGGTTTCCGGCCGTGCCGTCGTCGGTGCTCAGGGCGCGGATGCGGAGCCATCGCGTGGGACCGCTCGGTGCGGTCACCGTCGTCGCCTTGCCGGGTTTCAGGCCCGACACCACGGTGCTGCCGGCCTCGGTAGTGACCAGGACGCTGGTGACGTCGGGGCCGAGGGCCTTCGCGGTGGTCAGGGTGACTGCGAGATCGGACTGCGGCGTGGTGAATCCGATCCGCAGCCACCGCCCGACCGCGCCTTCGAGGCCGCCGCTGACCCACGCGGTCTGCGGGTTGCCGTCGAAGGCGGCGGCGGGGGAGTTCGCCGGCGAGGTCTGTCCCGGCTGGACCGCGTCCGACGCCGATCCCGACGTGGTCACCTCCACCTCGCCGGGGGCGTTGTCCAGCAACCACTCTCCGCGGACGAGGGGCTGGCCGTCGACGGGGTAGTCCGGGGCGGCGTTCTGGGTCCGGCGGGGGTCGCCGGCCGCCCGGATCGCGGAGCTGTGGTCGTCGACCCGGCCGAAGTCGGTCTCCCGGTCGGCCGGGGTGTCGGTGACCACGAGCGGGCCGTCGGTGATGCCGGCGCGCCTCGCGTCGGCGTCGAGCAGGACGGGACCGAGTTGCGGAAGCCCTTCTCGTGCGCGCACTTCGGCGAGCTCGGCGACGGCCTCCGGGCCGCCGGCGACGCGTGTCATCCCCTTGCGGTCGACGAGGAGGGGGCCGGTTCCGTCGAAGATCGGGCCCTCGAGGCCGTCGGGGTCGACGGCATAGATCTGGATCGCCGGCATCTTCGGGCGAAGTCCGTTGTCGCGCACGACGCCTCGCACGCTCGGTGGTCCGACCTCCGGGCCGAAGGTCGCGACCCGGGTCAGTCCGGGCGAGGTGTCGAGGGCCTGCTGTGCGAGGAGCGGTCGCGTCGATCGGGAGGTCTCGGGGTCGAGGTCGGCGCGCAGGACGACGTAGCCGATGCCCTGTTGTGCGAGGGTGGCGGCGAGGCCGGGGGAGCCGCGCCCGGCGGCGATCTCGCGCTGTACCGCGTCGAGCGCCCGGATGGCGCCGGGCGGGGTCAGCGGGATGGCGTCGCGCACCGCCCACGGGGCGTCGGCGAGCGGTTGTAGCGGTTCGTCGCGGGTGAGGCCCCACAGCTGGTCGGCGAACGGGGCCCCGGGAACCACGAGGGTGCGGGCGGGCGGTGCGCCGTCGGGACGTTCGCTGTGCTCGGACAGCCAGTCCGCCGCCTGCCTCCAGTGATCGGGGATCGCGCGGTAGGTGCCGGCCGGCGCGATCTGCCCGGTCCACATCAGCGATCCCGAGGCGATCACCGCGACCAGCAGGACGATGGCCGCGGCCACCGGGCGTGAACGTTGCGGATGGGCGAACGCCGACAACGTCTCCCGCGTGCTCGCGGTGCCGGGCAGCGGGACCCGCGCCAACAGGTGGGCGACGCCGAGCACCAGCGGCAGGCGGACGAACGGCTCGAACTTGTGGATGTTGCGCAGCGGGGCGCCCGACCCGTCGAGGAATGTGCGAACCTGTTCGGCCACCGGCGAATCGAGACCGCCGACGTAGCCGGTGCACATCACCAGCAGTCCGATGACCAGGATGGTCACCAGTCGCCCGCGGGACGGCATGTGCCGCATGCACAGGCCGGCGAGACCGGCGGCCGCGATGGTCCCGGTCGCGAGCACCGCGGCGGGCTGGGTGACCAGTACCGCGCCCGCGACGCGTTCTGGGGAGACGAACGGCGTCCACGAGCTCGCGCCGCGGAGCACCTCGGTCAGCGACGTCCACTCGGTGGTGACCCGGGAGGACTCGATGTAATCGAGGAACGGCGGGCTGACTCGCGAGAGGAGCAGCAGCGGAACGATCCACCAGGCGCACGCGAAGACCAGCCCCAGCGTCGTCCACGCCCCGAACCGCCACCACCGGCCGTCGCGGGGCCGGTGCAGCAACCACCACACCGCCGCGACCCCGAGTGCCGCGGCGGTCGCCACCGCGTTGACGGCGCCCATCAGGGCCACTGCTGCGGCTGAGCGCGCGGCCTCCCGCCACAGCGGGCGCGCCGTGCCGCCGCCGGCGAGGCCCGGGTCGTCGAGCGCCCGGATCACCGGCAGCAGCACCCACGGGGCGAGCATCATCGGCAACGTCTCCGACGAGATCGAGCCGAGGGTGGTGAGGACGCGCGGGCTCAGGACGAAGACGATGCCGGCGAAGACGCGGGATGCGGGGGAGCCGATGCGCAGGGCCTCGGCGACGCGCACGATGCCGACGAAGCCGACGACGAGCAGCAGCGCCCACCACAGGCGCTGCACGATCCACGGCGGCACCGACAGCAGGTCGCCGACGGCGAAGAACGCGCCGTGCGGGAAGAAGTAGCCGTAGGCCTGGTTCTGGACCTGGCCCATGGGCGCGTTGGGCGTCCACAGGTGTGCCGCCCGCGCCAGGAACCCGAGCGGGTTGGCGGTGAGATCCAGCTTGGTGTCGGCGGCGATCTCGCCCGGGGACTGCAGTAGGCAGACGATCAGCGCGATCACCGAGGCGACACCGATTCCACGGGTCGTCAGAACCCTCGTGGAGGCGGTGTTCGGTGGACTACTCAGTTGCTGCTGCCGTCAGGTCGTCGCGACGCCGGCTCCGGCGTCGCGGGGACGTCAGTTGTTCTCGGCGCCGGCCGCGCCCTCGCGCGAGCCGTAGTCGACGGAACCCTGCACGAACCCGTTGTTCGGGTTGATGTTGTTCAGGTCCGTGGACGGGCTGTTCTCAGAGGCGAGGAACCCGCCGAGAAACACCGCGCCGAGTCCCACCAGGATGCCGGCCACACCGGCGACGGCGCCGGCCACAAGGCGGTTGTTGGTCATGGCGAAGAAACTACCATCGAGTAGACGTCGACCATGTGCTCACCCGCCCGTGTTCGTCCCGCGATGGCATCCGATTGCGGCAACCGACGCGCTAGGGCGTGACCTCCGGGTGTTTCTCGCATTGGGCCGGGACGATGAACACCGGTCGATGGCAGTGTTTGAGGACGCGTTCGGCGACGCTGGACTTCAGCAGCGCCCGCAGGCCCGACGCCCCGCGAGTGCCGGTGACCAGCAGGTCGACGTCGAGCGCGTCGGCTGCGGCGACGAGCGCGCCCCAGACCGTGGACTCCACCTCGACGAGCATGCCGCGCGCGGACAGGCCGCACTCGCGGGCAAGCGCGACGCCGCGCTCGTTGAGGGCCGCCGCCTCGTGTTCGAGAGCGCGGTCGAGGTCGGCGTCGAGTTGGGTGTCGACGAACGGCTGCATCCCGCCGGCGAGGGTGGACAGGCGCGCGGGGGTCATGCCGCCGGGTTGCCAGGCGGTGACGACGAAGGCGGCTTCGGCGAGGAGGAATCGGCCGGCGTAGCGGATCGCGCGATCGGCGTTCTCCGAGCCGTCGTAGGCGATCATCAGGGTCTGTCTCGCGCGTGATTCCTCGCGACCACCGGGGGAGGTCGCGGTCTCGGCCGGGACGGACCCTGCGTCCATTTGCTCAGGTTACATGCCAGACTCGACCCATGTACCCAACTCGCCGACCTCGGTGGATTCGGAACGCGCTGGCGACCGCGACGGTCGCGACGTTGACCGTCGGCCTGCTGGCCTGCGGCTCGTCGAGTCCCGTCGCGCCGTCATCGACGCCGAGCGCGTCCGCGTCGCCGACGCCGGGGTACTCGTCGGTCGCGTCGAGCACGACGCCTGTCGCCAAGGCCTGCGGTGCCGATCAGCTCTCCGAGCTGACGCGCCGGCAGAAACTGGCGCAGCTGATCGTCGTGGGCGTCACCGGGGCCGCCGACGCACAGCGGATCGTGGAGAAGGAGGAGATCGGCGGGATCTTCGTCGGCAGCTGGACCGACAAGGCGATCCTCACGAGCGGCGCGGCATCCCGCATCTCCCGTGGCTCCGACATCCCGCTGATGGTCACCGTAGACCAGGAGGGCGGCCGGGTGTCGCGGCTGTCGGCGCTGGGGATCGACCATGTCTCGCCGCGCGAGCTCGCGCGCACCAAGACCCCCGATCAGGTCAGGCAGATCGCCGCCGGGGTGGGTCGTCAGCTCAAGCAGCTGGGCGTGACCGTGGACTTCGCGCCGGTCGCCGACGTGAGCGACGAGTCGGACGACGAGGTCATCGGCGACCGCTCGTTCAGCAACGACCCGGCCGTCGTCACGAAGTACGCGGCGGCCTATGCCGCCGGTCTCGCCGACGCCGGGATCACACCGGTGTACAAGCACTTCCCGGGCCACGGCCACGGGTCGGGCGACTCGCACCTCGGCGTCGTGCAGGTGCCGTCGCTGGCGCAGCTGCAGAACAGCGACCTGGTGCCGTTCCGGAACCTGCTGCGCGACCCCGGTCCGGCCGGCGTCATGGTCGGTCACCTCATCGTCCCCGGCCTGACCAACGGACTCCCGGCGTCGATCAGCCGTCCGGCGATCCAGATGCTGCGCACCGGGGTCGGCTACGGCGGGCCGCGGTTCAACGGCGTGATCTTCTCCGACGACCTGTCGGGCATGGCGGCGATCAGCGCCCGGTACCCGATCGAGCAGGCGGTCGAGAAGTTCATCCTCGCCGGCGGCGACGTCGCGCTCTGGCTGTCCACCGACCGCGTCTCCTCGGTCCTCGACACGCTGGAGAAGGCCGTCGCGCAGGGCCGGCTGGCCCCAGCACGCCTCGACGCGAAGGTGCTGCGCATCCTCCGCTCGAAGGGCGTCGTGACCTGCTGAGCGAACCGCTCATGCACCGCCCGAGCGACCGTTGAACTTACCGCTTGGTAAGTTTGTGGGTATCGTCGATCGAGTAGCGGTCGTGGGATCGGAGGTCATGATGTCGGGCGGAACCAAGCGTCTGCCACGTGCTGTACGTGAGCAGCAGATGCTCGATGCCGCCGTGAAGGTGTTCTCGCAGAACGGCTTCCGGGAGACGTCGATGGACGCCATCGCCGCCGAGGCGCAGATCTCCAAGCCGATGCTGTACCTGTACTACGGCTCCAAGGAGGAGCTGTTCAGTGCTTGCATCGCCCGCGAGTCCGGGCTGTTCATCGAGGCGATGAGCGTCGGCTTCGACCCGTCGCTGTCCCAGCGCGAGCAGGCCCGGACCGTCATCCGCGAGTTCCTCCGGTTCGTCCACGAGAACCGCGAGTCGTGGCGCGTGCTCTACCGCGTCGCCATCGGCACCGCCAGCTTCGCCGGCATCGTCTCCGACAGCCGCCGCCGCGTCGTCGAGATGGTCGCCGAGCTCATCAAGGCGGGCACCACCGTCGAGTCCGCCGGCGACATCGACTTCGAGCTGACCGCCGTCGCCATCGTCGGCGCCGCCGAGGCCGTCGCCGACCGCATCACCGAGGGCGACGTGGACCTCGAGAAGGCCACCAACCTGCTCGTCGGCATCACCTGGCGAGGCCTGAAGGGCGTCGGTACCGACAGCTGAGCCGCCTCCGTGCCGAATCGGCGCTCACACGATCCGTTCCCGCTCACGCGAACGGTGTGAGCGGGAACGGATTCGGTGAGCGAGGATCTCAGCCCTTCCGCGTCGTCGCGGTGAGGTGCGGGAATCCCTTCTTGCGATCGCGGATCGCGATGTCGAAGCCCTCGTCGTCGACCCGCCGGGTGTAGAGATTCACCTTGGCGGGCAACAGGATCGGCTTGCCGAACTTCACGTCGTAGGTGACGGCGCCGGGCAGCTGGGCCTCGATGTTGGCGATGGCGGCCGCAGCACTCCACATGCCGTGGGCGATCGCCCGCGGGAACCCGAAGGCCTTGGCCGTCAGGTTGGCCATGTGGATCGGGTTGCGGTCGCCGGATGCGGCCGCGTACTCGCGGATGCGTCCCAGGTCCACCGAGAGGATCGCGTCCGGCGGCGGCGGGGTCTTCGCCTTCGGCTCCGGCCCGCGCGGCTCGTCGGACAGGCTGGTCCGCTGCTGCTTGAGGAACGTCGCGGTCTGGCGCGTCACCAGTTCGGAGCCGACGCTGATCTCGCTGATGACGTCGACGAGGATGCCCTTGCGGTGCTCGCGCAGGTTCTCCGCATGGGTCACGATCGACAGCGGCTCGGACACTGCGATCGGGCGGAAACGCTCGATCGTGTTGTTGAGGTGTACCGAACCGATTGCGCCGAACGGGAAGTCGTCCGACGTGATCAGCTTCATGACCACCGGGAACTGCAGCACGAACGGGTATGTCAGCGGCAGGGTCTCGCCGAACCGCTGGCCGGTCGCGTGGCAATACGCCTGCAGCGCAGCCGGATCGACACGCAGGTCGTCGAGGCGGTAGTGCGTATCGGGCAGAGGGGCGTCGGCCTCGACCCGGGCCGGCTTGCCGATGCCCGGCAGCATCGCGGTGACGGCCTTGCCGTAGAGCTCTGCGGTCCCGGGGACGCCCGGGAGCGTGATCGTCCTACCCATCACGCGCCCAGGAAGCCCTGGCCGCAGACGCGGACCACGTTGCCGGTGATGGCGCTGCTCGCCGGGTTGGCGAAGTAGGCCACGGTCTCGGCGACATCGACGGTCTGGCCACCCTGCTGCAGCGAGCTCATCAGGCGGCCGGCTTCGCGGGTCGCCAGCGGGATGGCCGCGGTCATCTTGGTCTCGATGAAGCCGGGGGCGACGGCGTTGATGGTGATGCCCTTCTCGGCCAGGATCGGCGCGTAGGCGTCGACCAGCCCGATGACGCCGGCCTTCGAGGCGCCGTAGTTGGTCTGGCCGCGGTTGCCCGCGATGCCGGCGATCGACGAGACGTCGATGACCGCGCCGCCCGAGCGCAGGGCGCCCTTCTCCAGCAGCGCGTCGACGAGGGCCTGCGGGGCGATCAGGTTGACCGCGATGACCGCGTCCCAGCGGGCGGCGTCCATGTTGGCGAGCAGCTTGTCGCGGGTGATGCCGGCGTTGTTGACGATGATGTCGACGCCGCCGTGACGCTCGAGCGCGTGCTCGGCGAGCTTCGCGCCGGCCTCCGGGTCGGTGACGTCGATCGGGAACGACGTGCCGCCCACCTTGTTCGCGGTCTCCGACAGTGCGTCGCCGGCCTGCGGGACGTCGCATGCGATCACATGGGCGCCGTCACGCGAGAGCACCTCGGCGATGGTGGCGCCGATGCCGCGGGCGGCGCCGGTGACCACGGCGACCTTGCCCTCGAGCGGGCGGTCCCAGCTCTTGGGGGCCTCCGCGTTGTCGGCGCCGACGCGGATCACCTGGGCGTCGACGAACGCCGACTTCGCCGACAGGACGAAGCGGAGGGTCGACTCGAGGCCGGAGAGGCCGGTCTCGGCGTCGGGCGAGACGTAGACGAGCTGGACGGTCGCGCCCTTGAGGAGCTCCTTGCCCATCGAGCGGGTGAAGCCCTCCAGCGCGCGCTGTGCGACGCGCTCGTTGGGATCGGTGACCAGCTCCGGCGTGGTGCCGAGCACGAGGAATCGTGCGCACGGGGCGTAGGAGCGCATGACCGGCTGGAAGAACTCGAACAGCTGGCGCAGCTCGGCCGGGGAGGTGATGCCGGTGGCGTCGAACACCAGGCCGCCGTACTTGTCGGCGCTGCGGCCGGTCAGGGCGTTCTGGATGAGGTCGTAGTCGTCGGCGTTCGCGAGCAGCTCACGCAGCGGCTCGACGAGTCGACCCTCGCCGCCGAGGAGCACCGGACCCGGCAGCGGAGGCTCGGAGGGCTTGTAGCGCCGCAGCGGCGGCGGCACGGGCAGGCCGGCCTGCTTGGCGATGAAGGCGCCCGGCGCGGAATGGACGAAGCTCGAGTACAGGCCAGTTGCGTTGGCGGCCACGTTGATCTCCTCTGTCGTTCGACAACGAACTTACTGTTGAGTAAGAATACGCTATAGATACCGCACACGACTCTGGAGATCGACGTGGCAGACAACAGTTCCACCCCGTACAAGGCCAACGCCCCCAAGCCCCGGACCGAGCGTCCGGTGGCCATCATCGGCGGCAACCGCATTCCCTTCGCCCGTCAGGACCGGGCGTATGCCAAGGTCAGCAACCAGGAGATGTTCACCGCGGCCCTCGACGGCCTGGTGAGCCGGTTCAACCTGCAGGGCGAGCGGCTCGGCATGGTCGCCGGCGGCGCGGTGCTCAAGCACGCCCGTGACTTCAATCTCATCCGCGAGTCGGTGCTGGGTTCGGCGCTGTCGCCCTACACCCCGGCCATGGACGTCCAGCAGGCCTGCGGCACCGGCCTGCAGGCGATCACGATCGTCGCCGACGGCATCGCCCGCGGTCGCTACGACGCCGCGGTCGGCGGTGGCGTGGACACCACCTCCGACGCCCCGATCGCCGTCAGCGACGAGCTGCGCCGCCAGCTGCTCGAGGTGAATCGCTCCCGCAGCACCAAGGACCAGATCCTCAATGCCGCCAAGCTGATCACCAAGCTCGGCATCGAGATCCCGCGCAATGGCGAGCCGCGCACCGGCATGTCGATGGGCGAGCACGCGGCCATCACCGCCAAGGAGTTCGGCATCAAGCGCGCCGACCAGGACGAACTGGCCGTGGCCAGCCACAAGAACATGGCGGCCGCCTACGACGCCGGCTTCTTCGACGACCTGATCACCCCGTTCATGGGTCTCACCCGCGACGAGAACCTGCGCCCGGACTCGTCGGTGGAGAAGCTCGCCAAGCTCAAGCCGGTGTTCGGCGTCTCCCTCGGCGACGCCACCATGACCGCCGGCAACTCGACCCCGCTCACCGACGGCGCGTCGACCGTGCTGCTGGCCAGCGACGAGTGGGCCGAGGAGCGCGGCCTGCCGGTGCTCGCGTACTTCGTCGACAGCGAGACCGCGTCGGTCGACTACGTCAACGGCCCCGACGGCCTGCTCATGGCGCCCACCTACGCGGTGCCGCGCCTGCTCGAGCGCAACGGCCTCACCCTGCAGGACTTCGACTTCTACGAGATCCACGAGGCCTTCGCGTCGGTCGTCCTCGCGACCCTGCAGGCGTGGGAGTCCGAGGAGTACTGCAAGGAGCGCCTGGGCCTCGACGCCGCGCTCGGCCCGATCGACCGCTCGAAGCTCAACGTGCACGGCTCGTCTCTCGCCGCGGGCCACCCGTTCGCCGCGACCGGCGGCCGCATCGTGGCCCAGGCCGCCAAGCAGATCAAGGAGAACGGCGGCGGACGCGCGCTGATCTCGATCTGCGCCGCCGGCGGTCAGGGTGTCACCGCGATCATCGAGGGCTGACCGACCCGGACCGCGCCCAACACGAGATGAGACGGATCGAGCGACGAGACGCGCGATCCGTCTCATTTCTCGTGGGAAAACGGGTCTTTGGTCACATATTCGGCGGGAATATCCCACCCGGGGTGTACAAGCGCGTCAAGTGGCGTAAGTATGGATATAGCTCCGGCTGAGCTGTCAGACCCCCGACCCGACAGCTCGGCCGGAGCACCTGTATATTTGCACGCCCGGTCCCGTCCCCGGACGAGATCGGCGCAGCAGACGTTCCGCCGGCCACCAACACCCGACTGGCCCAGGCAGTCAGCCGTGATGGATGGAGTCGTGACCACTAGAGCCCGCCGAGTGCGCAACGCCGTCCGCGTGCTGCTCGCCGTCGTGGTCGCCTTGACCCTCGCACTGGCCGTCGATCTCGTCCTCACCCGCGATCACTCCGCACGCGGCGCCGTCATCGGCGGGATCAGCGCCGGTAACCGGGACACCGCCGGCCTGCAGCCGGTCCTCGACGAACTCACCGCGCGGTCGAAGCAACCCGTCGTCCTCCGGACGCCCGAGGGCACGGCCGCGATCGCCCCCGATGCGCTGGGCCTGTCCTTCGACGCCGACGCCACGCGGGAACGTCTGCTGGAACAACCCCGCAATCCCGTCACCCGCCTGGCCGCACTCCTGGGCCGCAGCCGGGACGTCGAGCCGGTCGTGACCCTCGACCGTGCGGCCATGGATGTCGCGCTCGACGAGCACCGGACCGCGCTGGAGAAGGCCGCGGTCGAGGGCGGCGTGCACTACGACGGCACCACGCCGGTCGGCGATCAACCCGCACCCGGCGAACGCATCGCGCGCGACGCCGCCGCCCGGGTCCTCGTCGACCGATGGCTCGACGGCGGCCCCGTCGACATGCCGATGGAGCCGTTCTCGCCCACGGTCAGCGCGCAGGTCGTCGACGCCACCGTTGCCGGCGGGGCCACCCGCGCGACGTCGGGTCCGCTACGTCTGATCGACCGTCGTAAACGCGAGGTCGAGGTGCCGGCGGGCGACATCGGGGCGATCCTCACCTTCGTGCCGGACGGTCGGGGTGGACTCGTCCCCAGCGTCGACGAGAAGCGCGCGCGGAAGATCCTGTCCCCCGACCTCGATCCGTCGCAGCGGCCGGCGGTCAGCGCGCGGTTCAGTTTGCAGACCGGGGCGCCGACGGTCGTCCCGGCGGTCAACGGCGCCAGGATCAACTGGCCCAAGACGCTCGACGCCCTCGCGTCGAGCGCGATCGCGCGCGGCAGCGACCGCAGGGTCGACGTCGTCTACGACGAGGTGAAGCCCAAGCTGACCACCGAGGCCGCCCGCAAACTCGGTGTGCGGGAACTGATCAGCGAATACACCACCAGCGGGTTCTCTTCCGCGTCGGGCGAGAACATCCGACTCGTCGCCGCCGAGGTCGACGGCGCGCTGGTGCTGCCCGGAAAGGTGTTCTCGCTCAACGGCCACACGGGCCCGCGCGGCGCCGCGCAGGGGTACGTCGACTCGACGATCATCAACAACGGACGCGCCGCGACGGCCGTCGGCGGCGGCATCTCGCAGTTCGCGACGACGCTGTACAACGCAACGTATTTCGCCGGCCTCGAGGACATCGAACACACCGAGCACGCGTACTACATCTCCCGCTATCCCGAGGCCCGCGAGGCGACCGTCTTCGAGGGCGCCATCGACCTGAAGTTCCGCAACAACACCCGCCACGGCGTTCTCATCGAGACCAGCTGGTCGCCGTCGGCGGTGACGGTCCGCCTGTGGGGGACCAAGGCCTACGAGGTCGAGTCGATCACCGGCGAGCGGTACGGATACACCGACCCGGAGAAGATCACCCTGCCGAAGGGCGACGACTGCATCGCCAGCGGCGGGAGCAAGGGATTCACCACCTCGGACACCCGGATCGTCCGCGACGCCCGCACGGGACAGGAGATCACCCGCAACACCCGGACTGTCCGCTACGCGCCCGAACCCATCGTGAGGTGCATCTGACCGGCGCCGCGGATGTGGTCCGTGTTGAGACGGCGCGGGCGATGTGTTCCGCATCTCACTAACGTTCGATATATTGCGACTCGTGGATATCAACGGAGCTAGTGCAATCGTCACAGGTGGGGCGTCGGGTATCGGCGCGGCGTCGGCTCGTCAGCTGGCGGCCAAGGGTGCGAAGGTCGTCGTCGCCGACCTGAACGCCGAGAAGGGCGAGGCGCTCGCCAAGGAGATCGGCGGCGTCTTCGCCAGCGTCGACGTGACCTCGACCGAGCAGATCGAGGCCGCCGTCAACGCGGCCACCGAGTTGGGCCCGCTGCGTGCGCTGGTCAACTCGGCCGGCATCGGCTGGGCGCAGCGCACCATCGGCAAGGACGGCGAGTTCGCCTCGGCGCACAACCTGGACGCCTACAAGAAGGTCATCGCGATCAACCTGATCGGCACCTTCGACTTCATCCGGCTCGCCGCCACCGCGATGAGCCGCAACGAGCCGCTCGACGCCTACGGCGAGCGCGGCGCGATCGTCAACATGGCGTCGGTCGCCGCGTTCGACGGCCAGATCGGGCAGGCGTCGTACTCCTCGTCCAAGGGCGGCGTCGTCGGCATGACCCTGCCGGTCGCCCGTGACCTGGCCGCGGTCGGCATCCGCGTCAACACCATCGCCCCGGGCCTGATCGACACCCCGATCTACGGTGAGGGCGAGGCCGCCGAGGCGTTCAAGGCCAAGCTGGGCGAGTCGGTCCTGTTCCCGCATCGCCTGGGCCAGCCCGACGAGCTCGCCTCGATGGTCGTCGAGCTGATCACCAACAGCTACATGAACGCCGAGGTCATCCGCGTCGACGGCGGCATCCGGATGCCTCCGAAGTGATTTCAGTGGTCTGTCCGATACAGAGTCGCATGCGCGGGCCTTCGCTCCTGCGGCTGTAGAGTGCAGCCGACCGACATCGAGACCTCGGGGACTTCGGTCCCCGAGGTCTCACTGTTTGCGGGGCGCTCAGTCCTGCAGACAGAGAACTGAGCGCAACAGTGCGCGTGTCTGCTCCTTCATCAGTGGCAGATCCCGGCCGACAAAATTGCGGTCTCAGCCCGCCGGTCTTCCAGCCTGCACGGTCCCATTCGATCGATCAGACGGATCGCGTCGACCATCGGTGGGTTGCATTGTCCCGAGCCGGCCGCCCCAATACCTTTGTGTCCGTGACTCCTCAGCAGCTGTCCAAGGGTGCGAACGTCTCCATCGGCGAGCTCACGGGCGAGCCAATGCCGCGCCTGATCTTCGTCATCGAGACGAAAGCCTTGGAAGGCAAGGACTTCGGACTCGACGCAGGAATCCTCATTCTCGGCGACGACGGACAGGTGAGGTCCAACGAGGACTTCATCTTCTACAACCAGCCGACGGGCGTCGGGGGCGCCGTCCGCCTCGTATCCGCCGGTGGACAGGACGATGAACGAGACAGCAGTGGAGATCTCGATGATTCGTTGAGCCATCGCGATGCGATCGAGGTCGATCTGGCGAGGATCCCGGAGTCCGTGTCGCGGATTGTCGTCACCGCGAGCATCGATCCGCGAACGGACGCTGAGTTCGGCGACACCTCACTCGTGACCTTGCATGTCGCGCCGGCCGAAGCGCCCGAGGAGCCGATCATCGAGTACGTCGTGGAGGGGCTGGGTTCCGAGCGTGCGCTGATATTCGGCGAGGTCTACCGCAGAGAGGATTCCTGGAAGGTCCGAGCTGTCGGGCAGGGCTACGAGAACGGCCTCGCGGCGCTCGTTTCGGATCACGGAGTGGAGGTTGACGACGAGTCGCCGACAGACGATTCGGCATCCGACGACGAAGTCGAGGGTCCACAAGACACGGAAACACCGCGTCCAGCGAGCGGCAGTTCCGTGCCCGGGGGTGTTGTCGAAGCCTCCCCGGGATCGGAACTGGAGGACGAAACCCAGCCACGCACCGAAGACGGGCATGATCAGCGCGATGCCGGTGCGAAAGTATCGATTGCACGCAAGCGTCGTCCCGCAGCACTCCCGCGGGATTGGGAGGAGCGAGACTCGGCGTACCTTCCTCGTCCTGACCGGTCGGAGTGGCAGAGGGCGCGACTCTTTCCCTCTGTGGGGATGAAATCCAGTGCCGAGCAGGAGATGCGCACGACGTCGATTCTCCTCGCCTGCATGGAGACGGTTCCGGAGTTCGGACGTTCGGTTCTCGCTCAAGCGGGGGCTCCGCGCGGGCGGATCGAGACCTTCACGGAGGTCAGGTTCACGTTGTCCGGCGACGAGGTTCGTCCGGACGGACTGATCAGAGTCAGCCGAGGCGGCAAGACGTGGCAGGCGCTCGTAGAAGTCAAGACCGGGCGCAGCGAGCTGAACGCGGACCAGATCGCGAACTACCTCAAGCTCGCCAAGTCCAAATCGATCGACGCCGTTCTCACGATCAGTCGAGACCTGATGGCCTCACCGGACCAGTTTCCGTTCAAGGTGGACGGCAGGATGCTCAAGAACGTTGAGCTGAAGCATCTTTCGTGGGAGGAAATCGTCGCCGAAGCCGCGATCGTGTACGAGCACGTCGGCGTCGGTGATCGGGTGCGATCCCGAGTCCTCGAAGAAATGCTGTGGTACGCCGCGGACGTACAGTCTGGGATGTGGTCCTTCGATGACATGGGCAGACAGTGGGTGAAGGTACGCGAAGCGGTCAAGCACAAGACTGTGAGTGCGTCGGATGCGGCCACGTCCGATGTGTGTGATCGTTTTGACCGCTTGGCGCGACATATCGCCCTCTACCTCAGCGCTTTCACGGGTCAGAAGATCACTTCGCAGCCTCCCGCCAGTCGGGTCGATACGGTGAGTCGCGCCAAGCAGTTGGCGGATTCGGGCGAGCTGTTCGCACTCCTTCGGGTCCCGGGTGCGGCCGGACCGGTTGCCATCAACGCCGACCTCAGTCGCAGCCGTCTCGGTTGCTCGCTGAAGACGACGGCGCCAAGGTCGGGGCGTACACAGACAAAGGTGAACTGGTTGACGCGCCAGCTTGCGTCCGCACCGGGTGAATTGCGAATCACTGCACACCATTCCGGGAGCCGAGTCGAGTCGACGTCGGCGCTTCTGCGGGATATTCGCGAGGACGCCGGGGTCGTGATGCCTCCGGACGGCCGTGATATTCGTGAGTTCACCGTCACGATGGAAGCGTCGATGGGATCGAAGCGCTCGGGCAGCGAGAACGGTTTTGTTGCCGCGATGACGGGTCTCGCCACCTCGTTCTACTCGGATGTCGTCGAGCGAGTGAGGTCGGGCCGCGACTCGTGACTCCGGTGTCCCCGCGGATCTCGCGGCAGGCCGGGGTGGGTGAAAGCCACCGCCATGAGGCGAGGACTGACCCGCCCGCCTGTGAACAGTGCGGTCACCGGACGCCGAGGTGGCGCTAGTCTCCCGACCATGACGACTCCACCGCAGGGGCCCGGCCGGCCGGGCCAGGGCTATCCGGGCAACCCCTACCCGGGAGGTCCGTATCCGGGCCGGCCCGGCGCTCCGGGTCCGTACCCCGGGTACGCGGGCGCACCCGGGCCGGGAAGCCCGTACGTGGTCCCGTCCGGATATCCGGGGCCGGGTCACCCACCGCACGCGCCGGTGCCGCCGCCCAGGAAGAAGAACACCGTGCTGTGGTGGGTGCTCGGCGGGGCCGCGCTGCTCGTCGTCGCGGTCGTCGTCACCGGGGTCGTTCTCTTCGTCGTCGCGGCCGGTAAGAGCGACCGGGTCTGGGGTGTCGACGACGTCGCGGTCGGTGAATGCGTCACGGTGTCCGGTGAGGACGAACCCGTCGTCCGGAAGGTGTCCTGCGACAGCACGGACTTCCACTTCGCGGTGGCCCTCAAGGCCGATCCCGGCGTCTGCGCCGCGAAGAACTACTCGCGACTCTGGTTCGGCGAGGGCGACTCGTCGGACAGCTTCGGCAAGTGGGCCAGGGACGGGCTCTGCCTGGCGCATGTCTACCAGCAGGGACGCTGCTACCACCTGCCCTCGTCGAAGGAGACCAACGCCCTTGCCGACGTCCGCGAGATCGACTGCTCGTCGCCGCCCGCCACCGGCGCGGGCGAGAACTACGAGGTCGAGTCCAAGGTCTCTGGGATGCCCGAGTGCAGCGAGGAGCAGGCCGAGTACTTCACGGAGAAGCCGACCCCGACCGGCTACTGTCTCCGCCTCCTCGAATGAACGTCGGCCCGCCGCTGCGGGCTCAGGCCCGGAGCACCACCTTGAGCGCCTTGGTCTCGGCGGCCCGTCCGAAGACGTCGTAGGCCTCGAGGATGTCGTCCAGCGCGAAGCGGTGGCTGACGAACAGGTCCGGATCGATGCGCCGCTGCGCCACCAGCTTGAGCAGGACCCCCAGGGTGTCGGTGTTGACCAAACCCGTCGACACCGTGATGTTCGAGATCCACAGGTCCTGGATCGGGAACTCCACCGGAGCGCCGTGGACGCCGACGTTGGCGACGTGACCGGCCGGGCGCACGATGTCGAGGCACATCCGGAAGGTCTGGGGAATCCCGACCGCCTCGATGGCCACGTCGACGCCGAGGCCGTCGGTCATCGCGAGGACCTGCTCCTTCCAGTCCGCCTCCGACGATACGACGCCGTCGGAGGCGCCGAACGCCTTTGCCTGCTCGACGCGATTCGGATCGATGTCGATCGCGATCACCCGGCTCGGCCCGTACAGGCCCGCGGTCGCGATGGTCGCCAGACCCACCGGACCGGCACCCACCACGGCCACCACGTCGCCGGGCTCGACCTGCCCGTAGCGGATGCCGATCTCGTGTCCCGTCGGCAGGATGTCGCTGAGCACGACCCCCTGTTCCGGGGTGACGCCGGGCGGCAGCTTGTAGACCGAGGTCTCGGCGTAGGGGACGCGCACGTACTCGGCCTGGGTGCCGTCGATTAGGTGCCCGAAGATCCAGCCGATGCCCGACGCTCCCTCGCTCCCGAGGCAGTGGGAATGCACGCCGTGTTTGCAGAAGTCGCACTTCCCGCACGCCGAGATGCACGACAGGATGACCTGGTCGCCGACGGCGAGCGTCGTCACCGCCGGGCCGATCTCGGTGATCGTGCCGACGCCCTCGTGTCCGAGGATGCGTCCGGGTTCGACCGCGGGGACATCGCCCTTGAGGATGTGCAGATCGGTCCCGCAGATCGTGGTGGCGTCCATCTTGACGATCACGTCGGTGGGTTCGAGGATCGTCGGCTCCGGGACGTCGTCCCAGCTCTTGTTCCCCGGACCGTGGAAGACGAGTGCCTTCATAGCTCTCCTGGTGTCGTCCCCGACCCCTTCTGTTCCTGCACTGTCCGACGCTAGACGGTGCGTCGTCGACGGTGATGCCGGTCGGCCGGATCGAAACGAGACCGCAACGCCCGGAACCCGGGATGGCAAGAGCGCCCCCGTCCGCAGACGGGGGCGCTCTTGGGATGTCTCAGAAGCGACTTCTCGGATCAGAAGGCGGCTTCGTCGAGCTCCATGATTTCGTTGTCGACGTTCTCGACGACGGTGCGGATCGAGGTCAGCAGCGGCAGCATGTTCTTCGCGAAGAAGGTGGCCACCGCGATCTTGCCCTCGTAGAAGGCCTTGTCGGCATCCGACGCGCCGTTGTCGAGCGCGGCGAGGGCGACCTCGGCCTGGCGCAGCAGCAGCCAGCCGATGAGCAGGTCGCCGACCGACATCAGGAAGCGGACCGAACCGGTGCCGATCTTGTACAGCTCGGACGGGTTCTCCTGAGCAGCCATCAGGTGGTTGGTCAGGGAGGCGGCCATCGCCTGGACGTCCTCGAGGGCGGTCTTCAGCAGAGCGCGCTCGGTCTTCAGGCGGCCGTTGCCGGCCTCGGAGTCGATGAACTTCTGGATCTCGCCGGCGACGTGCGCCAGGGCCTGGCCCTTGTCGCGGATGATCTTGCGGAAGAAGAAGTCCTGCGCCTGGATGGCAGTGGTGCCCTCGTACAGCGAGTCGATCTTCGAGTCACGGATGTACTGCTCGATCGGGTAGTCCTGGAGGAAGCCGGAGCCACCCAGGGTCTGCAGCGACTCGGTGAGCTTCTCGTAGGCGCGCTCGGAGCCGACGCCCTTGACGATCGGGAGCAGCAGGTCATTGACGCGGTGCGCCATCTCGGCATCGGCGCCGGAGACGATCTGCGCGGCAACCGGATCCTGGTGCGACGCAGTGTAGAGGTAGACCGCACGCAGACCCTCGGCGTAGGCCTTCTGGGTCATGAGTGAGCGACGCACGTCCGGGTGGTGGGTGATGGTCACGCGCGGGGCGGTCTTGTCGGTCATCTGGGTCATGTCGGCACCCTGGACGCGCTCCTTGGCGAACTCGAGAGCGTTCAGGTAGCCGGTCGACAGGGTGGCGATGGCCTTGGTGCCCACCATCATGCGGGCGTGCTCGATGACCTCGAACATCTGTGCGATGCCCTTGTGGACCTCGCCGACGAGCCAACCCTTGGCCGGGATGCCGTGCTGGCCGAAGGCGACCTCACAGGTGGCCGAGGCCTTGATGCCCATCTTGTGCTCGACGTTGGTGACGAAGACGCCGTTGCGCTCGCCGAGCTCACCGGTCTCGAAGTCGAAGTGGTACTTCGGCACGAAGAACAGCGACAGACCCTTGGTGCCCGGGCCGGCGCCCTCGGGGCGGGCGAGCACGAGGTGGAAGATGTTCTCGGTCATGTCCTGGTCGGCCGAGGTGATGAAGCGCTTCACACCGTCGATGTGCCAGGAGCCGTCCTCCTGCTGGACCGCCTTGGTGCGGCCGGCGCCCACGTCCGAGCCGGCGTCGGGCTCGGTCAGCACCATGGTGGCGCCCCAGCCGCGCTCGGCGCAGATGGCGGCCCACTTCTTCTGCTCGTCGGTGCCGTTGTTGAAGAAGATGTTGGAGAAGCCGGCGCCCGCGGCGTACATGAACACCGGCGGGTTGGCGCCGAGGATCATCTCGCCGATCGCCCAGTAGAGCGAACGGGGGGCGGGCAGGCCGCCGAGCTCCTCGGCGATGCCGATCTTGTCCCAGCCGCCCTCGATGAAGGCGTTGTAGGACTTCTTGAAGCTCTCGGGGATGGTGACGCTGTGGTTCTCCGGGTCGAAGACCGGCGGATTGCGGTCGGCCTCGGCGAAGGATTCCGCGATCGGGCCCTCGGCGAGCGCCTTGACCTCGCGCAGCATGTCGACGGCGGTCTCGTGGTCGAGGTCGCCGAACTCACCCGACTCGAGAACCTTGTCGAGCTGGAGCAGTTCGAAGAGGTTGAACTGCAGGTCGCGCAGATTGCTCTTGTAGTGGCCCATGGTGGATTCCTTCTCTGGTGTGGCCCGTATCGATGGATGGCCGCTTCCCGGTCCGATCCCATCCGGATGATCGGGTACCGGCCGGGGGCGGTCGAGCTGTCTCGGTTCGAGCTAAGTTACTCGCCGGTAACGGCAGGATAGCGCCGATCCGGCACCGGATCAATCAGGGATTTTTGTGATCTGTGCCCGTCGAACGGGCCGATTGCACGCGACGTCACCGCTCCGGCGTGTCGGTCGGAGCGGTGGTCGATCGGATTCGGGAAAGAGGAGGCCGCTACAGCGCCGAGCGCAGGTATTCGAGGTCGGCCGGGATGCCCTCGGCCGGGGTCTCCAGGATCACCGGGGCGTCGGCGGCCTTGGCGACGGCGGCGAGCACCTCGGGATCGATCTGCCCCGACTGCAGGTTCGCGTGGCGGTCGCGGCCGGAGTCGAACTCGTCGCGTGAGTTGTTGAGATGGACCAGGTCGATGCGGCCGGTGATCTCCTTGACCCGCTCGACGAGGCCGACGAGATCCTCGCCGCCGGCCCAGGCGTGGCAGGTGTCGAGGCAGAAGCCGGCCTGCTCGAAGTCGCCGACGGCCTCCCACAGGCGGTCGATGGACTCCAGGGTGCGGGCCATCGCGTGGTCGCCGCCCGCGGTGTTCTCGATCAGGATCGGCACGCCGAAGCCGCCCTTGTCGACCTGACGGTCGAACAGCTTGCGCCAGTTGGCGAACCCCTCGGCGGAGTCCTCGCCGTCGCGCAGGTGCCCGCCGTGGACGACGAGGCCGAAGGCGCCGAGTTCGGCGGCCGCGGCCGCCTGCTGCTCGACGGCCTTGCGCGACGGCATGCGCAGACGGTTGTTCAGGCTCGCGACGTTGATTTGATAGCTGGAATGCACGACGACGTCGACGTCGGACTCGCGGATGGCCTGCGCATGCGGATTCGGCTGCGGCTTCTTCCAGCTCTGCGGATCGGTGACGAACATCTGGAACACGTCGATGCCCAGTTCGGCGGCCGTGGCCAGGGGGTCGGTGTCCTCGCGAAGATGAGCTCCGATGCGCATGGGTCAACGATAGTGCCCTCGCGACGGGCACCGTCACGCGCGGGAGCCGGCCGCCGTCAGTCCCCCGGTCCGGGCTCGGTCTCGATGGTGATCGGGACCCCGGGGGCGATCAGGACCCGGCACGGGGCCTCGCTGTCGTGGTAGAGGTTCAGCCACTGGTGACCGCGCGGTCCGTCGGCGTACACCGCCTC
This sequence comes from Gordonia paraffinivorans, assembly GCF_900683595.1. NCBI lineage: Bacteria > Bacillati > Actinomycetota > Actinomycetes > Mycobacteriales > Gordoniaceae > Gordonia > Gordonia paraffinivorans. Next base: position 268,866 of record NZ_CAACYD010000007.1, read on the forward strand.
GAGGGTGCGGTCGAGTCGCGCCTCCGCCTCCTTGGTGATGATGTACCGCTGGTCGCCGTAGCGCAGGTAGCGATTGGGCACCGAGACCTCCTCTGTGGATCGGTCATGTGATCGCGAGACTCTGTCACCCAGTGTGATCCACCGCACTTCGAAAACGGGTCCGTTCCGCGGAAACGCTGATCAGCGCGGGTGTGCGTCGTGAGCGGGCGTCTCCGGGACGGGGCCGCCCACTACACTGTCGGCAAGTTGTGAGCGAGCGGGTGCCCTGCGGGGTGTGACGGGCGGACTGTATCGGGTGAGTGTTGACGAGTCGGTGGGCTTCCCTCGACCGGGTGAGTCCTCGGGATCCGGTGGCGAAGGCAATCCAGACGGCACGAGTTCGGCGACGCTGCCGTCGACCAACCCCTCCTACGGGAAACGGACGGAATCCGATCCGCCGGAGATGGAATCGGTCTTCGACGACCTCGCCGCGGCCTCGGAGATGGAGTCCGATCCGGCGAGTCGGCGCGACCTGACGCTGGTCCGGCGGATCGCCATCGGCGCGTGGGTCGTACTGATCGCCCTGCACTTCGTCTTCTACGGGGTGGCGTGGGATCGCACCCGGCTCATCATCCTGCTGTGCCTGGGCCTGGCGGCCGCGAGCATCGGGCGCCGCAAGTTCATCACCATCATCAAGGACTGGGCGCCGTTCGCCCTGGTCCTCATCCTCTACGACTGGACCCGCGACATCGCCCGGATCGTCGGCATGCCGACGCACTGGAATCTCGCGATCGACTTCGACGCCTGGCTGTTCGGCGGCCGGACCCCGACCGCGCTGCTGCAGGAACAGCTCAAGCAGGCCTCGCCGCCCTGGTGGGAGGTCATCGTCAGCGTCGTCTACATGTCGTATTTCATCGTCCCGTACGCCGTGGCCGCCTGGCTGTGGCTGAAGGACCGTGCGGCCTGGCGTCGGTACGCCGCCTGCTTCGTGGCGACGACGTTCCTCGCGCTGGTCGGCTACACCCTCGTTCCGGGTGCCCCGCCCTGGGCGGCCGCGCGATGCACCGCCGTCGAGGTGCAGGACTATCCGCGTGACCCGATCTGCATGTACTCGCCGCAGGCTGCCGAGCCCGGCGGTCTGCTCGGGCCGCTGGAACCCGCGCATCCCGACGCCGAGCCGTACGTCGAGCGCATCTCCGCGCGCGGCTGGAACTACCTCAACATCCACATGGCGTCGCAGCTCGTCACGCTGGGGCAGGGCAAGTCGAACCTGGTCGCGGCGATCCCGTCGCTGCACGCCGGCCTGACCATGCTGTTGGCCCTGTTCATGTGGCCGCGGGTGAAGGCCCTCGGGAAGACGCTGTACATGGGCTACGCACTGGCCATGGCGTTCGCCCTGGTCTACAGCGCCGAGCACTACATCTTCGACATCGTGCTCGGGTGGGCGCTGGCCGCAGCGGTCATCGCCGCCTACCGGTTCATCGACTGGAAGTGGCTGATACCCCGGCAGAAACGACGCGAAGAGGCGGCCGCCGCCGGCGCTGCGGCCGGTCCCGCGACGCCGCCGGCCGATTCCTCCGACGACGAGGACCCCGACGCCGAGAAGGTGACGACGCACGCCCGAGGGCCGTTCCACAGCGCCTTGAGGGTCCGGGCCGCGTTTGCCGGCGGGGGTTCGCGGTTACCCGTTGGAGGCGAGGCCGGTGTGCTCCGACGCCGCGTCGCGCACCGTCGGACAGGCAACGAGGAAGAACCATGACCCCACTCGACACCGCACGAAGCCGCCGCCACGCCGGGCTGATCGGGATCGCGGCAGCGGCGCTCGTCGTCGCCGGATGCTCCCCCGATCAGGAGTCGTCGGACCGGACGGCGACGTCCACCGTCACGACCCCGACCGTCACGGCCGGTGCCGGACCCTCGTCGGCGGTCGCGTCCGCGCCGGGGGCCTCGACGCCGGGGGCCTCGTCCCACAACCAGGCCGACGTCGAGTTCACCAGCACGATGATCGTCCACCACATGCAGGCGGTCGAGATGGCGGAGCTGGTCGAGGGACGCACCGACAACGCGGAACTCATCGCCCTCGCGGACCGGATCGAGGACGCGCAGGAGAACGAGATCGACCAGATGACCGATCGTCTCCGGTCATGGGGCGTCGCCGTGCCCGACCATGACGACGACCATGGAGAAGACGGGCACATGCAGCACGGCCCGCACGCCGGTGCCATGGCCGGCATGATGACCGCCGAGCAGATGGCGGCCCTGCGCGCCGCTCGCGGCGCCGAGTTCGACCGACTCTGGCTCGAGGGCATGATCCGCCATCACCGCGGCGCCATCGAGATGGCCGACGAGGAGCTGGCCGAGGGCGAGAACCCGGCGACCAGGCGTCTCGCGGAGCAGGTCAAGACGACCCAGCAGGCCGAGATCGACCAGATGGAGAAGATGCTCGGCCGGTGACGGGCCTCGGCGTGGTCGCGGCCTCGGTCCGGTGTCTCCGCGTGGCTCGTGTCAGCGCTTGAGCGGCAGGCGCATCAGGTAGACCTGGTAGCCGACCCAGACCGAGTAGGTGAAGTACAGGTCGCGGCCCTTCGACCACGGGTGGATGTAGGGCGCGTAGCCCGTGTACGGGTTGGTCGAGGGCACCACGAGTTCACCGGAAGACCAGGGGCCCCACGGGTTCTGCGCGGTCCGGAGGATGACTCCGGTGTCCTTGCTCGCCAGGGACACGTACTTGCCGAGGTAATCGTTCCAGGCCACCGACAACTCACCGGTCGGGGCGCTCATGACCGGAGTCGCGGCACCGGGATTGTTCGGAATCCACCGCCCGTACGAGAAGTACTGCCACTTCCCGAGGTTCTCGATGTCCTTCTCGTCGACGCGCGCGAGATAGACCGCGCCCCAACGCCCGTCGGGGGTGCCGTAGTAGTAGACGGTGCTGCCGACCTTGAGGAAGGCGCCCATCTGGAACTTCGTGTTCCCGCCCCCGTTCGGGCGGAAGGCGTTCACCGCGCGCCAGTTCTCGCCGTTGTCGTCGGAGACGACGAGGCCCGACCAGTTGGTCGTCCAGATGCCCGGCTGATCCCACCGCTTGACCGACATCACGGTCATGTACTGCTTGCCGTTGGCCGCCACGCCCGCGGTCGGGATGATGGTGACCTCGCGCTTGACGTTCGGCTTCAGCAGCCGCTTCGCGTGCCCGGGGCGGCCGGCGTGGGAGGTGAACGTCATGCCGTCGGCGAGGTACCGGTCGGTGCTGCGCAGCAGGACGTTGGATCGCCAGTAGAACAGCTCGCCATACAGCAGCGACCAGCCGTTGAAGGACTGGGTGTCGCCGAACGCCGTCAGGATCTCGCCACGGCCGTTGTCCCACATGATGCCGAGATCGGTGCCGACGATGTTGAACCGGCCGATGGTGTCGTTCATCGCGAACGGGCCCGTCAACCGCGCGACCATCGACGCCGGCCCGGCCGCGTGACGTTGCGCGTGCGCCGGCGAGGCCCCGACCGTGACCGTCAGGGCGGTGGCGAGTGCAGCGACGAGCAGACCCAGGAACAGTCGATGAGCGCTCCGTGTCATGGGACGTGACCTTATCAAGACCTGAGCAGACCGGAAGGGGTATTTATGAGGACTAACGAATCGGGTGCGCTCACCCTTCGCGATAGCGCTTCGTGGTGTCCACCTTCGTGAAGTCGATCTGTGCCGCAGCGTTGTTCACCGCGGTCACCAGGGCGGTGCCGAACATCCCGTCCCGGTCGTAGAGGCCGGTGTTGCTCACCGAGATCCCGTCGTCCTCGACGTGGAAATCGGCCTCGACGCCGACCCGCTCGCCGCGGGGGAGGCGGCTGATGGCCACGGTGAGGTCGCAGTTGATGAAGCCGATGCCGGTGGTGCCCCAGTTGCTGATCAGGCTGGCCGACTCTGCGCTGATGACGGCCCGCTGGAACGGGGTGGGCTCGGCACCCGGGAGCACCGGGACCGCCCGGGTCCAGAGACGCTTGCGGTTGCCGTTCTGGTGATTGCCCATCGTCGGGTCCCAGTCGCCGAGCGCGCCGTCGGGGGAGTCGGAGGAGAACAGCGGCCAGTGGCCCTCGGGGTCGGATTCGGGCGGCCGGAAGGTGACCCACTCGGCCGGCCGGTGCCACCGTTGCCCGGGCGGGTTGGTGGAGGACTTGAGGAACACCGTCGTCCCGCGCGCCACGGTGAACTCCTCGCCGTCGGCGGGATGCTGCACGATCTCGGTGTCGACGACCCGGATCCGGCCGCCGGACCGGATGAGTCGGTTGCGCGTGGAGGTGGGCAGGTACCGCGCCGATTTGAACATGTCGATGGTGCAGCGGGCCGGCAGGAACTCGGCCGAGCCGTACTCCTCCTCGACCGCCCAGGCCACGAGGCCGCACACCGCCGGCCCGGTGACCGCATCGGGAGACCAGGCGCTGCGCGAGAACGGGGTGGGTTCGTACCGGGTCTCGCCGGACGGGCCGTCGACGGTGTCGAAAAAGGCGATCGAGGTCACCGTTCTTTACTACCGGGCCGGGGCCCAGTTTGTGCCATGCACCCCCTTGATCGGCGTCATCGGACCGACTGCGGGATACGCTTCGACCATGACTTTCGCGACGGCGTACAACAAGTTCTTCCCCGACGAGATGATCGGCGCGCTACGGACTTCCCTGATCGTCACCTCGATCGTGGGCATCGTCCTGGGCATCGTCGCGATCGTCTGGCCGGGGCCGACGATCCTCGTCGTGGCGATCCTGTTCGCCATCTCGCTGATCATCACCGGCGTCTTCCGCGTCTACCAGGCGTTCGCGGCGTCGTTCCTGGGGACCGGCACGCGTGCTCCTGGGCATCATCGGCCTGATCATCCTGGTCGCCGGTGTGATCGCGCTGTTCAGCCCGGGCGACGCCCTCTGGCTGCTCGCCGTGTTCATCGGCATCGGCTGGATCTTCCAGGGCTTCTCCGACCTCTACGCCGCGATCACCAAGTCCGGCCACAGCCCCACCTGGTACCTGATCGTGTCGGGCATCGTCTCGGTCATCGCCGGCATCGTGATGCTCATCCTTCCGGTGTTCTCGCTCGAGGTCCTCACCTGGGTCGGCGGCATCATGCTGGTCGCGATCTCCATCGCGACGCTGCTCACGCTGCCCAAGAAGGTCGAGGGCCCGGCGGCGCCGGCCGCCTGATCGCGGCCGCTGCGTCGCCGCGGCAATCCGGGTAGCCGGCCACGAGAGGGTCTGGTGAGAATGATTCTCACCAGGCCCTTTTCGCGCGCACGGGTGGGTTCCGCCTGCGGCGGACACCCGGGCGGCGTCGCGTCGGGTGCAGTGCCGGGTCTCACTCCGCCCAGGGCGCGATCGGATTGCCCTGCCAGCGTGTGTGCGCGGGCACCACGTCGCCGCGCATGACGAGCGACGCCGGACCGACCGTCGCGGATTCGCCCAGTCCCGAGGCCGGGAGCGCCACGCAGTGGGGCCCGAGCGTCGCCCCGGGGCCCAGGGTCACCCGGTCGATCGCCATGACCCGGTCGTGGAACAGGTGGGTCTGCACGACGCAGCCGCGAGCCACGGTCGCGCCGTCGCCGAGCTCGACGAGGTCGGCCTCGGGCAGCCAGTAGGTCTCGCACCAGACGCCGCGGCCGATCCGGGCGCCGAGCATCCGCAGCCACAGGTTGAGGATCGGGGTGCCGGTCGCGGCGTTGGCGAACCACGGCGCGGCGACCGTCTCCACGAAGGCGTCCGACAGCTCGTTGCGCCAGACGAAGGACGACCACAGCGGATGCTCGCCGACCCTGATGCGGCCGACGACAAGCCATTTCGCGGCCGCGGCGGCGCAACAGGCCACCGCGCCCGCCGCCAGCAGGACGATCCCGCTCAGCACCGCGGCGACGGCGACGTGGACGTGGAGTGCGAGCAGTTGCAGCGTGAACAGGGTCGCGACGCCGATCCCGAACGACACCATCACCGGGATCAGCCGCAGGGTCTCGATGACCGCCCGCGCCACCTTCAGCCGGGCGGGCGGGTCGAATGTGCGCGAGGTGTCGACCTCGGCCGCGGTGCGGCGCAGGCGGACGGGTGGGCTGCCCAGCCAGCTCGAGCCCGACTTCGCCCTCGACGGCGTCGCCGAGAGCACCGCGACCAGACCGTTCTTGGGCACCTTCCGGCCCGGCCCGGTCATGCCCGAGTTCCCCAGGAACGACCGCTTGCCGATCTTCGCCTCGTCGACATGCATCCACCCGCCGCCGAGCTCGTACGACGCGACCATGGTGTCGTCGGCGAGGAACGCGCCGTCGCCGATCGTGGTGAAACGGGGCAGGACCAGTGCGGTCGAGATCTCGGTCCCGACACCGACTCTCGCGCCCAGGACGCGGAACCACAGCGGCGTCAGCAGGCTCGCGTAGAGCGGGAACAGATAGGTGCGGGCAGAGTCGAGGAGACGCTCGGTCAGCCAGACCTGCCAGCCGACGCGCGAGCGGACCGGGTGGTACCCGGTCGACAGCCCGAGCGATGCGAGACGCACCAGCACGACGGTGATCGCGGCGAACACCGCGAGACTCGTCAGCGTCGCGGCGGGCAGCAGCGCGAGCGCGCGCACTGCGGCGCCGCCCAGGGTGTCCGCGGAGATCGCCCACGAACCCATCACCGCCAGGCCCGCTCCGAGGGAGACCAGAGGGATCGCGGCCAGGGCCAGCGACGACGCCCCGTACACCGGGACCCAGTGGAGTGCCCGCGGCGGGCGGTGTGCCGGCCATGGCCGTTGCGCCTTCCCGGCCTTCACCGCCGGGGAACCGGCCCAGTGCTGCCGGGCCTTCACCCGGCCGAACACCGCGGAACCGGGCGCCACCACGGCATCCCGCCCGACGACCGCCCCCGGCATCAGCGTCGAGCGCGCGCCGATCGTGGCGCCGCGTTTCACCGCGATCTCGCCGATGTGGACGGTGTCGCCGTCGATCCACCATCCGGCGAGATCGACCTCGGGTTCGATGGACGCGCCGTCGCCGACGGTCAGCATCCCGGTGACGGGCGGGATCGAGTGCAGGTCGACGCCCCGGCCGATCCGCGCCCCGAGCGCGCGGGCGAGGTAGATCATCCAGGGCGCCCCGGACAGGTTGGCCGCACCGCTGGCGTCCAGGAGGCGTTCGGCGACCCACAGCCGAACATGCACACGTCCGCCCCGCGGATACTCCCCGGGCATCAGGCCCCGCAGGAGCAGGCGGGAGCCCAGGGCGGCGACGCACATCCGGCCCGGCGGGGTGATGAAGAGCAGGAACGCGAGCAACAGAATCCACCAGTCCACCTCGACCAGCCACGGAATCCGGCGGTCGAGGCGCTCGGCGACCGCGCCGGCGACGTTGTTCACGATGCCGAGCCAGGTCGCCCACTGCAGGCCTGTCAGGGTCGTCAGCGGCACGGAGAGCGCGAGTTGTGCGATGCCGGCGGCGCGCGGGGTGGGCGAGACCCGCCGCTCCCGGACGTTGGTGGTCGGCGTGCGCGCGTCGAGCATCTCGGCCATCGATCCCAGGCGCGGGTGGTCGTAGAGGTCGGCGACGGAGACGTCGGGATGCCGCTCGCGGATCGCGGTCACCAGCTGGGCCGCGGCGAGCGAACCCCCGCCCTCGGCGAAGAAGTCGGCGTCGGGATGCGCGACGCGCACGCCGAGGACATCGGTCCACAGTCCGGCCAGCCACAGCTCGGTCTCGCCGAGTTCCACATCGTCGTCGACCGGTCCGCTGCTGCCCGGCAGGGGCCACGGCAACGCATCGCGGTCGACCTTCCCCGAAGTGCGCGTGGGCAGTTCGTCGACCAGCGCGAGGGTCGGCACCATCGCGGCGGGCAGGTGCCGGGTGAGCTCGGCGTGGGCCGCCGAGACGTCGAAGTCGGGATCCGCGGAGACCAGATAGCCGACGAGCAGGCTGTTGCCGGCAGCGGATCTGCGTACCGCGGCCGCTGCGCCGCTGACGCCGGGCAGGTGTTGGAGCGCGCTGTCGATCTCGCCGAGCTCGATGCGCCGCCCGCCCACCTTCACCTGGTCGTCGGCCCGGCCCACGAAGACGAGTCCGTCCGGGTCGAGCTTCACGAGATCGCCGCTGCGATAAGCGCGTTCCCATCCCAGCGTCGGCATGGGGGCGTACTTCTCGGCGTCCTTGGCCGGGTCCAGGTACCGGGCCAGGCCGACGCCGCCGATCACCAGTTCGCCGACCTCGCCCTCGGCCACCGGGTTGCCGTCGGCGTCGACGACGGCGAGATCCCAACCGCGCAGAGGCAACCCGATACGCACCGGGCCGTCCCCGCCCAGGGGTGCAGCGCAGGCGACGACCGTCGCCTCGGTGGGGCCGTAGGTGTTCCACACCTCGCGCCCGGGCACCGCGAGCCGGTCGGCGAGCTCGGGCGGGCACGCCTCGCCGCCGAAGATCAGCAGGCGCACCGCTTCCAGGGCCTCCGGCGGCCACAGCGAGGCGAGGGTCGGGACGGTCGAGACGACGGTGATGTCCCGGGCCACGAGCCACGGGCCGAGGTCCACTCCGCTGCGCACCAGCGACCGCGGCGCGGGGACCAGGCAGGCCCCGTTCCGCCAGGCCAGCCACATCTCCTCGCAGGATGCGTCGAAGGCGACCGAGAGGCCCGCGAGGACGCGGTCGCCCGGGCCGATCGGCTGTTCGCGCAGGAACAGGTCTGCCTCGGCGTCGACGAAGGCGGCCGCGTTGCGGTGCGTGACCGCGACGCCCTTCGGGGTGCCGGTGGAGCCGGAGGTGAAGATGATCCACGCATCGTCGTCGGGGGCGGGGCGCGCCGGCGTGCCCGGGACCGCGGAGGTCGTCACCGCGCGCGGGCCGTCGGCATCGACGATCGCGTCGACGCCCGCCTCGCCGAAGACCAGTTCGGCACGCTCGTCGGGGTCGTCGGCGTCGACGGGGACGTAGGCGGCCCCGGCGAAGAGCGTCGCGAGGATGGTGACGTAGAGGCCGTGCGAGCCGGACGGCATGCGTATCCCGACGCGGCTGCCGTGACCGACGCCGACGGCGGCCAGGCGGGTTGTCGTCCGTCGGATCAGCGCGAGCAGCTGGCTGTAGGAGAGGACCACCTCGCCGTCGTCGACGGCGGCGGCGTCCGGGTGTGCCTCGGCGGTCGCGAGGAGGATGTCGCACAGGGTGCGCGGCTCGTCGGCCTGAGCCGACAGCAGGAATCGAGGGGGGATCCGCACGCGTCACACCCACCGTCTCGTCACGGCTTCGAGAATATAGCGGCCACCGGAGCAGGCCGAACACACTCGGCGTCGACCGGCTGCAGGTTTTGCAATCCGTTTACCGGTTATTCATGGGTGCCGGGGTGTAGCTTCGGCGGAGACCAGGAGGAATCCCATGCCCATCGTCCATCACCGGCGGCCGAGTCTCCTGTCGTTCCCGCTCTGGCTCGGATCGCGGTTGCTGCTCAAGCCCGCCATGTCGCTGTGGCCGATCAGCAAGGCCGGCCTCGGCAGTCTGTTCGTCATCGACCAGATCGTCGCGATCGGCCCCAAGCCGCGCGGCGTCGTCCGCGAACAGCTGACCCTCGCGGGGCGTCCGACCGAGATGATCGTGCCCGCCGGTCCGTCCCGCCGGGACAGCGACACCGCGATGCTCTACCTCCACGGCGGTGCCTTCGTGATGTGCGGACTCGGCACGCACCGTTCGATCGCCGCGCGTCTGGCGAAGGCCTGTGAGATCCCGGTGTTCGCGTTCGAGTACCGCCAGCTCCCGGACGTGGGCGTGGGGACCTCGGTGTCGGACACCATCGACGCCTACGTCGAACTCGTCACCGAACGCGGCTATCGACGTGTGGTCGTCGCCGGGGATTCGGCGGGCGGGTTCCTCGCCGCGAAGGTCATCGAGGCGGCCGCCGAGCGAGGGCTTCCCGCGCCCGTGGCCTACCTGGGCTTCTCCCCGCTGCTCGACCTCGACCTGGGCACCAACCCGGAACGGACCAGCGAGCACGACGCCTACATCCCCAAGGACAAGCTCGCGCGGCTGACGCCGCTGTTCGACAGGGGTCCGATGCCGGTCACCGGCGCGCGCCGGATCGCCGATCTCGACCCCACCATCTTCCCGCCGACCGCGGTGGTCACCGCCGAGTCCGAGATGCTCGAACCCGACGCCTTCGAGTTCGTCGAGCAGCTCGACGAGGCCGGCGTCGAGGCGGTCGCCCACAGTTACGCTTGGCAGGTGCATGCGTTTCCGGTGCTGAACACGCGTCACCCGGAGACCATCCACGCGATCGAGGCGACCGCCGACTTCGCGAAGCGGGCGATACGAGAGGGCAGGAACGCTGACGAGCGAGAGGACCAGCGCGCGGTCTGACGCGGCACGGCCGGCGCCCTCCGCGCCGCCTCCGGGGGCGGTCGACGCCCGGTTCACGCTGGCCGCCGAGCGCACCATGCTCGCCTGGATCCGCACCGCGCTGGGATTCATGGCCGCCGGGGTGGCGATCGTCTACCTGGCCCCGGAGATCGACCATCAGATCCTCGACGTGATGCTGGGCCTCCTGCTCATCGCACTCGGCTGCAGCTTCGCGCTGATCGGGGCCTGGCGCTGGCGGCGCACGATGCGCGCGCTCGAGCGCGGCGGTCCGATGCCGGGCCCGGCCCTGATCCTGTACGTCGTGACTGCGATAGTGGTGGTGGCCGTCCTGATCGCGGTCGTGGTCGTCATCCAGGCCTGACCGAGTCCAGACGTGATCGTCCGCCACCACCGTCCACCCCAGGAGTTCCCGTGAGTACCGGCCCCGACTTCGCCCGCGGCGCGCAGACAGTGTCGACGACGATGACCATGGTCGGCGCGACCATCCTCATCGTCTGCCTCGGTTGGCTGACCGTCGACTGGTGGCGTGACGGCCGCTGGTTCTGGGTGGCCGTCGGCATCGCCATCATCGTGGTCAACATCGTGCTGATCGTCATGCAGTTCCGGCGCCGGCGCATGGAGCGCGCCGATCGGCCGGAGCGGCCCCGCCGCGGGCTGATCGACACCTTCGACGACCTCGAGGACGAGCAGTAGCGGCTCACACGCCGATCGCGTCGCGGTCCGTGTCCTCGGAGTCGTCGTCCCCCGCGAGGTCGTTCGCCGAGAAGGCGTCATCGGCGTTGTCGTCATCGGCGTTGTCGTCCTCGACCGCGAACTGCGTGCGATAGAGCTCCGCGTAACGCCCGTTGCGTGCCAGCAGGCTCTGGTGGTCGCCGCGTTCGACGACGCGTCCGGCTTCCAGCACGACGATCTCGTCGGCCGCGCGGATGGTGGAGAGCCGGTGCGCGATGACGATCGAGGTGCGTCCCTCGAGCGCCTCGGCCAGTGCCTCCTGGACGGCGGCCTCCGACGTCGAGTCGAGATGGGCGGTCGCCTCGTCGAGGATCACCACCGACGGCTCGGCCAGCAGCAGCCGCGCGATGGTCATGCGCTGGCGCTCGCCGCCGGACAGGCGGTAGCCGCGTTCGCCGACGATGGTGTCGAGACCGTCCGGCAGGGAAGCCACGAGTTCGTCGAGCCGGGCTCGGCGCAACGCGTCCCAGATCTCCTCGTCGGAGGCATCCGGGCGGGCCAGGGCGAGGTTCGCGCGCACCGAGTCGTGGAAGAGATGGCCGTCCTGGGTGACGAGGCCGACGGTCCGGTGCACCGAGGCGATCTGCAGCTCGCGGATGTCGACGCCGGCGAGCTGCACCGACCCCGAGTCGACGTCGTACAGGCGGGTGGCGAGGTTGGCGATGGTCGACTTGCCGGCGCCCGAACTGCCCACGAGAGCGACCATCTTTCCCGCCGGGACGTCGATGTCGACGTGGTGCAGCACCGTGGTTCCCGCGCGGTTGTCCAGCTGTGCGACCTCCTCCAGAGAGGCGAGCGAGACCTTGTCGGCCGACGGGTAGGCGAAGGATACGTCGTCGAAGCGCACCGAGACCGGGACCGGCTTCCCCGACTCGGTGCCCGGGACCGGGCGGGCGGCCGGGGCGTCGGTGATCAGCGGCGGAAGGTCGAGCACCTCGAAGACGCGCTCGAAACTGACCAGCGCGCTCATGATCTCGACGCGTGCGTTCGCCAGGGCGGTCAGCGGCGCGTACATGCGGGTGAGCAGCAGGGCGAGCGAGACGACCGCACCGGCCGACAGGTGCTGGTTCACCGCCAGCCAGCCGCCGAGGCCGTAGACCAGCGCCAGGGCGAGCGCCGACACCAGGGTCAGCGCGGTGACGAAGTACGCCTCCAGCATCGCGCGGCGAACACCGATGTCGCGCACGCGATCCGCGCGTTCGGAGAACTCGCGCGATTCCCGGTCGGGCCGGCCGAACAGTTTCACCAGGGTGGCGCCGGGCGCCGAGAACCGTTCGGTCATCTGAGTCGACATGCGCGCGTTGTGTTCGGCGGCCTCCCGGGAGAGGCCTGCCATCCGCAGTCCCATCCGGCGGGCCGGGATCACGAAGACCGGCAGCAGGATCAGTGCGAGCAGGGTGATCTGCCAGCTGATCGCGAACATCACGCCGAGGGTCAGGGTGAGGGTCACCAGGTTCGACACGACTCCCGACAAGGTGTCGCTGAACGCGCGCTGCGCCCCGATGACGTCGTTGTTCAACCGGCTCACGAGCGCCCCGGTCCGGGTCCGGGCGAAGAAGGCGACCGGCATCCGCTGCACGTGGTCGAAGACCGCGCGCCGCAGGTCGTAGATGAGGCCCTCGCCGATGTTCGACGACAGCCATCGGACCGCGATGCCGGTGACGGCCTCCGCGACGGCGATGAGGGCGATCGCCACCGCGATCCACACGATCGCGGCGCCCGAGCCGCCGTCGGTGATGAGGTTGACGACGCGACCGGCCAGCAGCGGCGTCACCACGGTCAGGACCGCCGTGAACACCGAGAGCAGGAGGAAGAAGGCGATGCGCCGGCGATGGGGGCGCGCGAAATCGGCGATCCGCCGCAGGGTCGCGCGACGATCACCCCGCAGCCGTTTGGCGTCCGGCGAGGTGGAGGACTTGTACATCAGGTCCCAGGCGACCGATTCCATGCTCATGGCAGCCAGGGTAGAACTTGAAGTTCACTTGAGGTCTAGTCGGCGATTCGCGGGCGTTCCGGGACCGGAGGGCGAGACGGCCACCACGGCCGATGCTCTAGGTTGGTAACCGAGGTCACAGACGGCGACCCCGATCGGAATGATCGGCAACGGCGTGAGGTCGGCACGGGCCGACGGTTAGGGGCGAGGCTCATGGCAGAACTGAAGCTCGGGTTCAAGGCATCGGCGGAGCAGTTCGATCCGCGTGAACTGGTGGAGATCGCGGTCGCGGCCGAGGAACACGGACTGGACTCGGTCGCGGTGAGCGACCACTTCCAGCCGTGGCGGCACAACGGCGGCCACGCTCCCTTTTCCCTCGCCTGGATGGCGGCCGTCGGCGAGCGGACCAAGCGCGTGCAGATCGGCACGTCGGTGATGACCCCGACCTTCCGCTACAACCCGGCGGTCATCGCCCAGGCCTTCGCGTCGATGGGCTGCATGTACCCGGGCCGCATCATGCTCGGGGTCGGCACCGGCGAGGCGCTCAACGAGTACGCGACCGGATTCCAGGGCGACTGGCCGGAGTTCAAGGAGCGCTTCGCCCGGCTGCGCGAGGCGATCAGGCTCATGCGCGAGCTGTGGACCGGCGAAGAGGTCAACTTCGACGGCGAGTACTACCACACGCAGGGTGCCTACATGTACGACGTTCCGGAACAGCCGATCCCGGTGTACGTCGCCGCCGGCGGTCCGGTGGTCGCCCGGTATGCCGGCCGCGCCGGTGACGGCTTCATCTGCACCTCGGGCAAGGGCGCCGAGCTCTACACCGAGAAGCTGATCCCCGCGGTCAAGGAGGGCGCCGAGAAGGCCGAGCGCGACTTCGACGCGATCGACAAGATGATCGAGATCAAGATCTCCTACGATCCCGATCCCGAACTGGCCCTGGAGAACACGCGCTTCTGGGCACCGCTGTCGCTCACCCCGGAGCAGAAGCACAGCGTCAACAGCTCGGTGGAGATGGAACGGCTCGCCGACGAACTGCCCATCGAGCAGGTCGCCAAGCGGTGGATCGTCTCCTCCGATCCCGACGAGGCCGTCGAGAAGGTCAAGTTCTACATCGACGCGGGGCTCAACCACCTCGTGTTCCACGCTCCCGGACACGACCAGCGACGCTTCCTGGAGAACTTCGAGCGCGACCTCGCGCCGCGCCTGCGCAGACTGGCCTGACCCCGGGCCGGGTTCATCGCCCGCAGGTCGCGTTGCCGCGACCGGCGGGCGATGACTTCTGTTGTGCCACAGTCGTGTCGAGGAGTTCGAGCACTCGCCTCACCGGTGGCAGGTCGGCTGCGGACCGGCGCACCCGAACCCGGATGGCGCGCGAGGGGGTCGGGTCGACGATGGGGACGGCCACAACGCCGTCGGGTAGATCGGCGAGCGCGAGCTCGGGTACGACGGTGAGTCCGATTCCCGCGGCGACGAACCGGATCGCGGTGGGGTAGTCCTGTGTCTCGACGCTGAAGTCCGGGCTGAAACCGACTGCGGTGCAGGCGTTCAGGAGCGCCTTGCGGCAGGGTCCACGGGCGACGTCGTTGTCGACCCACGGCACCCGGGAGAGCTCGTGCAGGGTGACCGACTCGCGGTCCGCCCATTCCGAATCCTGTGGCACCACGGCGAGATACGGGTCGTCGGTCAGTGGCCTGCCGACGAAGCCCGGGGCGTCGGTGGCCCGTCGCTCGTCGGCCTCCACATAGATCTCGACGTCGGGTGACGGTGCCGCCGGGTCGAGCAGTTCGATGAGCCGCAGATCCATTCGGAGACCGGGGAATTCACGCGAGATCGTCGCCACGATCGGCGGTATCCACACCGCACCGGCGGAGGCGAAGTAATTGATGCGGAGCTGTCCGAGACGCCCGTCGCGGAGCTCGGAGATGAGGCCATCGACGCGGGCCAGCTGTTCGAAGACCGCCTCGGACTCGGTTGCGAGGATGACGCCGGCCTCGGTGGGCACGATGCCGCGGCCGTCGCGTTCGACGAGCGTCAGGCCGGTCTCGCGCTGGAGCGCGGCGATGTGCTGGCTCACCGCCGACGGCGTGTAGCCGAGAGCGGCCGCGGCGCCGCCGATGGAGCGTTCTCCGATCACCGAACGCAGTACCCGGAGTCGATGCACGTCGACCATGGTCCCGACTCTACAGTTGTACTGAATCTATCGGAAGAAGATTTCACTTGTTCTGAAGTGAGTGATCGTCCACGCTGAATGCATGCCAGCAGATCATCGGACCGCTCGCCCGACCGGCACCCGCGCGGTCTCGTTGCCCGCCCTCGCCGCACTGGTCACGGTGGTGCTGTGGGCGTCGGCCTTCGTGGGCATCCGCGCGCTCGGCGAGCACTTCTCGCCCGGATCCATGGCGTTCTGGCGGCTGCTGTCAGCTGTCGTGCCGCTGACGGTGCTCATGCTGATCATGAGGCGTCGCGGGAGCGGCGGCGCCTCCGGCGCGCAGGCCCGGCCCTGGATACCGCGAGGGCGTGCGCTCGTGTCGGTGCTGGTCTATGGCGTGGCCTGGTTCGCCGGGTACACCGTCGTGCTGAATTGGGCCGAACGCCACCTCGACGCCGGGACCGCGGCGCTGCTGGTGAACCTGGCGCCGATCCTGGTCGCCGTCGCCGCCGGGCTCTTCATGGGAGAGGAGTTCCCGCGACATCTCGTGATCGGCATGACGATCGCCTTCGCCGGCGTCGTGCTGATCGCCACCGGTGGATCGGCGACCGCCGACGCGCACGCCGACTGGCTCGGCGTCGTCCTCGGGATCGCCGCGGCAGTCCTGTACGCCGCGGGGGTGCTGATCCAGAAGTCCGCGCTGCGCACCGTGGACGCGCTCACCGCGACCTGGCTCGGCGCGGTCGCCGGGCTCGTCGCGACCCTGCCCTTCCTCCCGGTCGCGATCTCCGAGATGGCCGACGCGACCCCCGGCGCCATCGCCGCGGTCGTCTATCTCGGCGTCGGACCGACGGCCATCGCGTTCTCCACATGGGCGTATGTACTGGCGCGCACCGATGCGAGCGCGATGGCCGCCACGACGCTGGTCGTCCCGGCGATCGTGATCGTGCTGTCGTGGGTGCTCCTGGGCGAGCTGCCCACCGGCGTCGGCATCGTCGGCGGTGTCCTGTGCATCGGCGGGGTCGCGATCGCACGGCAGGTCTTCGTCCGCCAGGCCCCTGCACGCGCATCGCGCGGTGCGAAGAGGCAGGCGAGGTCATCGGGCGACGGTCTCGACGAGTCCCGTTCGGCATCGCCGACCGGCCGGAGATGACGTAGTTTGTGGGCGGAACCACCGGGTGACACCCCGGTCGTGTTGCGGGGCACGCGTCGGAAGGGGGTCCATGAAGGCGAAGAACGCCCGGTCGGGGGCGACCCGCGTGGCGCTGATGGAAGCGGCTCTGCAGGTCATCATCGACAGTGGCGTCAAGGGCGTCACCCATCGAAAGGTCTGCAGCGCCGCGAATCTCGCGTTGGGGTCGGTGAACTACCACTACGACGACCTCGACGGGTTGCTCCTGGACGCGTTCGCCTACCACGTGGACCGGATCTCGGAGCAATACGAGAGCGCGTTCTCCCTCGTCCGCGGCGACGAGGATCTCGCCGATGCCGTCGTCGCCATGACCCGGAAGCTCGCAGAGGACACCAACTCGGTGGTGCTCATGTGGGAGATGTACGCGCAGGGCGCGCGGGAGAACGCCTACCGCCAGCTGATCCGCACATGGTCCAAGCGCGCCAAGTCGGGCGTCGAGATGTATTGCTCCCCGCGGATCGCCACGATCCTGGAGGCCATCTGGGACGGTCATGCCGTCCAGCGGAACGTCGGTGACGGCTCGCTGTCCGAGGAGGAACTCCGCGATGTCGTGCTGAGGATCATCCGCTCCGACGAGACCCGGGCATACCCGCGTACCGGGGATCGCGCCGCCGGCGCGTCCTGAGTCCCTCGAGACTTTGTCGATCTCATTGTGTGTCAGGCGCTCTCGACGAGCGGTTCGGTCCGGCTGTCGAGGACCAGCAGGGCGGCGTGCAACGACGCCCGCGACTCGGCGTCATCGAGCGGGACGCCGAGGAGGCGTTCGATGCGGGCCAGTCGGGAGTACACCGTCGGGCGCGCGAGGTTCATGGCCTTGGCGAGTTCGGCCTTGTTGCCGCCCGACTCGATGAACCTCCGGAACGTCTCCAACAGGTCGTCACCGTGCCGGGCGTGGTGTTCGAGCAGGCGGCGCAGCTCGGTCTCGGCGAACGCCTGGACTCGTGGATCGGATCGGATGACCGCGATGAGTCCACGCAACCGGACGTCGGTCGTCCGGTGGAAGGCCCGGTCGCCGTCGGGGAGTGACAGGGCGGCGTCGGCCACGTGCGCGGCTTCGGCAAGTCCTCGCGCGGCGTCGACGAGTCGTGTGGAATCCGGTGCGACTCCGATGGCCACGCGGGCCACGCCGTCCACGCGCAACAGCGAACTGCGGATCGACGAACAGACCTGTGTCAGTTCGGGTTCGGTGTCGCCCGAGGCCGGTGAAGAGAGGATCAGGTCGATGCGGCCGTGAGGCCGCAGCGCGGTGAGTGCGGTGCGGCGGGCGGCCCGCACCGAGTGGCGGACCGCGTCCAGTGCGCGTGTCAGCCTTCCCTGCGCGAGCACCTGGTCCGGATCGGACGACTCGACGATGCGAACCGTCACCGGCGCATAGCTGAGCCCCGGCCCCAGGCCCAGGGCGCGTGCGCGCGCGACCGCCTCGGCCTCGTCGGGGATGCGTCCCAGGCGCAGGTCGTCGACGAGCCCGTTCTGTGCCCGGATCTCCAGTTCGGTCCTGTTCTGTTCGGCCATCCGGTGCAGCGCCAGTGCCTGCGCAGCACGTTCGAGGGGCATCCGCGCGCGTTCGCCGAGATCGGCGGGGTCGGGCACGATGAGCCGCCCCCATTCCTGACGCGGTGCCCCCACCGGAGACACCAGCCACCCCTCGGGGCCGGTGACGGCGGTCTCCCGCGACGACGGTGTCAGTCGCGAGCGCCGGTCCCAGTCGCGCAGGAGTTCTGCCGGGGGCCCGCCCCGTCCGTCGAAGGCCAGGACCTGACGGGTGAGGTCCTCCAGCACGACCGGACGGCCGATGAGTTCCGCTGCCGCCGAGACGATCTCGGACACGCCGGCACGCCGCATGCCGAGCCCGGTGAAGACCTCGTGGACGTGTCGGGAGAAGACGACCTCTTCGTACTGGTCGGCGACGATCGACCGGTGGACTTCCTCGGTCACCTCGACGAACCGGATCGCCCGACGCAGGACGACGACGGGCAGGCCCAGGCGATCGGCCGTCGCGGCAACGGTTTGCGGTACCTCGGCGTCGAGGAGTTCGGCGATCACGCCGACCGCGCCGGTGGCCGCGAGTCCCTCGAGGTATCCCACCGGGTCGGCGAGCATCGCGCACCCGGTGGTGAGGACCAGTTCGCCCCCCTGGAGAAGATCCGTGAGATCGGCAAGGTCGCTGACGTGCACCCAGCGCACCTCGCGGTCGAGACGGCTGCCGCCGACGAGCCTCGGTTGTCCGTTCTGCACCACGGGCAAGGTCAGAACATGGGCGATGGTCGGCCGCACGTTACACAGTGTAAGAGACAAGACGACAGAACATACAAAGTGTCGGCGTTCCTGTGGTCCCGCGGGCGGCATCCTGAGAACCGTCCCGGCCCATCCGTCTCCGCCACACGAAGAGGACGTCCGTCATAACCACGACCGAGCGAGTCGCCCTGCCGACCGGCGAAGACCTCGAGGCAGCCAAGGCCCGCGGCCGCCGCGCATACGAGCTCGACCGCGAGCACGTCTTCCACTCCTGGTCGGCGCAGGCGCACGTCAAGCCGATGACGATCCTCGCCGCCGAGGGCTCCTACGTCTGGGACGGCGAGGGAAACCGCCTGCTGGACTTCTCGTCCCAGATGGTCAACACCAACATCGGACACCAGCACCCCGGCGTCGTCGAGGCGATCCGGGAGCAGGCCGCGAAGCTGTGCACCATCGCGCCGGCGCACGTCAACGACGCCCGGTCCGAAGCGGCCCGGCTCATCGCCGAGCGCACCCCCGGCGACCTGAACCGGGTGTTCTTCACCAACGGTGGCGCCGACGCCGTCGAGCACGCGATCCGCATGGCGCGCCTGCACACCGGCCGCCACAAGGTGCTCTCGCGTTACCGCTCCTACCACGGCGGGACCGACACCGCGATCAACGTGACCGGCGACCCGCGGCGCTGGCCCAACGACCACGGCAACAGCGGCGTCGTGCATTTCCACGGTCCGTTCCTGTACCGCTCGCAGTTCCACGCCGAGAACGAGGCACAGGAGACCGAACGGGCCCTGGCCCACCTCGACCAGCTGATCCGTTTCGAAGGTCCGGACTCGATCGCCGCGATCGTGCTCGAGTCGGTCCCGGGCACCGCCGGGATCATGGTCCCGCCGCCCGGCTACATGGCCGGTGTCCGCGAGATCTGCGACCGCTACGGGATCGTGTTCATCGCCGACGAGGTGATGGCCGGATTCGGCCGTACCGGCAAGTGGTTCGCCATCCAGCACTTCGACGTGGTGCCGGACCTGCTCACCTTCGCCAAGGGCGTGAACTCCGGGTATGTCCCGCTCGGCGGCGTGGCGATCGGCGACCAGATCGCCGCCACCTTTGCCGAGCGAGCCTATCCGGGGGGTCTCACCTACTCGGGTCATCCGCTGGCCACCGCCGCCGCGGTCGCCACCATCAACGCGATGACCGAGGAGAAGATCGTCGAGAGCGCCGCACGCATCGGCGACGACGTGCTCGGGCCGGGCCTGCGCGCCCTCGCCGAGAAACATCCGTCAGTGGGTGAGGTCCGCGGTCTCGGTGTCTTCTGGGCCATCGAACTGGTCGCGAACCCGACCACCAGGGAGCCCCTCGCGCCCTACGGCGGCAGCAGCCCGGCGATGAACGAGGTGCTCGCGGCGTGCAAGGCGAACGGTCTCCTGCCGTTCGCCAACTACAACCGCATCCACGCGGCACCCCCGTGCACGGTCTCCGACGACGAGGCGCGCGAAGGTCTGGCGATCCTCGACACCGTTCTCGACGTCGCCGACGCTCACGTGAGGTCCTGACCCGGAAGGTGCCGGGATCTCGGTGCGCCGACAGAGGAAGGCCCCGCTGCGCCGGTTGCCGAGAGCCCGACCACACTTGTTCGATAAGTTTTTGGCATGGATCGTGACCGCATGGTGGACGTCGGGGTGGGCCTCGTCTCCCGCTTCGGCGCCAAGGCGCTCAGTCTGACGTCGGTGGCGCGTCACGCCGGGGTCGCCCGGGCCACCGCCTACCGCATGTTCGGCGGGCGGAATGCGCTGGTGGCGGCGATCGTCGACCGCGAGGTCTCGTTGCTGCGGGTCAGATTGCGGGAGTGGGCCGAGACCGCGCCGGACGCGGCGGGCAAGGTCCGCGCGCAGGTGGCGGGCGTGCTGCCCTACATCCGGCAGCACGAGGCGCTGCAGTACGTGTTGCGCAAGGAGCCGGAGGAGATCATCCGCGCGCTCGTGGCGACAGACGACGCCACGGGTCCGACGCTGATCCACCAGATCGTCGAGCAGACGCTGCCGGATCTGGCGCCGGAGATCTCCGACCAGCTGGTGCCGAACCCGCGCGGCGCGGCGGAGTTCCTGGTCCGGACGATCTATTCGCTGATGCTCATCCCCGACGGATCGCTGACCGACGAGCAGGTCGCCGACCTGGTGGTCCGGGCGATCGTCAAGCGCCCCGACGAACAGTGACACGACGATGACTTCTCACGACCGGCCCGGCCCCGACACCGACGAGACGCTGATCCCGGTCGTGCAGATGCGACGGCCACGCTGGGGCGATCCGGAACGCGTCACCGAACTCCCCGGTGCCGCCGCCGCGCTCGCCGGGGACGCGACGCCGAACCCGGGCGTCGACCCGTCGTCGATCACGCCGCCGGCGCCCGCCGTGCCCGCGAGCGTCCGCGCCGACCTCGAGCGGCTCGTCGGCGACGCCCACGTCGCCGACTCCGCCGACGCCCGCATCCAGCACACCCGCGGCTTCTCGACGCCCGACCTGCTGCGTCTGCGGTCCGGAGACGCCTCCGACGCACCCGATCTCGTGGTGTACCCGGGTGATCACGACGAGGTCGTGGAGATCCTGCGGATCTGTTCGGCGGCCCGGGTCGCGGTGGTGCCCTTCACCGGCGGGACGTCGGTGGTCGGCGGGCTCGCCCCGGACCGGTCGGGTTTCGCCGGCGTCGTCAGCCTCGACCTCCGCCGTCTCGACCGGCTCGTCGAGGTCGACGATATCTCCCGCGTCGCCACCCTGCAGGCGGGCCTGCGTGGCAGCGCTGCCGAAGCGCTTCTGCGCGAACGCGGTTGGACCCTGGGGCACTTCCCGCAGTCCTACGAGGGGGCCGGCATCGGCGGTTACGCGGCCACCCGGTCGGCCGGCCAGTCGTCGGCGGGATACGGCCGCTTCGACGAGGTGGTCGAAGGACTCGTCCTCGCCACACCGCGCGGCACCGTCGAGCTCGGGACCGCGCCCCGATCGGCGGCCGGGCCCGACCTGCGTCAGCTCGTGCTGGGCTCGGAGGGCGTGTTCGGGGTCATCACCTCAGTGCGGGTGCGGGTGCGCCCTGCGCCCGAGACCCGCGTGTTCGACGGCTGGCGTTTCGCGACCTTCACCGACGGGGCGACCGCCCTGCGCCGCCTCGCCCAGGACGGTCCGCTGCCCACCGTGCTGCGACTGTCCGACGAGGCGGAGACAGCCGTCAACCTCGCCGACCCGGGCCAGTTGGGCGCCGACGCGACTGGCTGCCTCGTCGTCACCGGCTACGAGGGGCGGGCCCCCGAGGTCCCCCGCCGGCGCGAGGCGGCATCGGAGGTGCTCGCCGACGCCGGTGGAACCCTGCTCGGCGAGGAGCCCGGGGAGTCCTGGCGCAGCGGGCGTTTCGCGGGCCCGTACCTGCGCGATCCGCTGCTCGACGCGGGCGTGCTGGTGGAGACCCTGGAGACGGTCACCTACTGGTCGGGCCTGCACGACCTGCGTGCGGCGGTCACCGCCGCGATCACCGACACGCTGACGGCGTCGGGCGCGCCGCCGCTGGTGATGTGTCACATCAGCCACGTCTACCCGGCGGGGGCCTCGCTGTACTTCACCGTGGTCGCACCCTTCGGCGCCGATCCGCTCGCCGAGTGGTCGGCGGCCAAGAAGGCGGCCAACGAGGCGATCCGGGCCGCCGGTGCCTCCATCACGCACCATCACGCGATCGGCCGCGACCACCGCGACGCCTACCACGACGAGATCGGGGCGCTCGCCCTCGACGCGCTCCGCGCGGTGAAGAACACGCTGGACCCGGCCGGCATCTGCAGTCCCGGCATCCTGATCTGATCGTCCCTCCCCGGATCGCCGGGCGCCGATATGCTGGGGCGCATGGCCACCGACGCTGCCGCCCCCGACCCCTCAGCCGACGATCACGGAGCCGATGCGGGGTCGTCGACCAGCATCTATCTCGCCTCCGCAGAAGGGGAGACCGGGAAGTCGGTGGTGGCGCTGGGGCTCCTGGCGTTGCTCGCGGCCACCGGCGGGCGGGTCGGCGTGTTCCGTCCGATCACCAGGGCGGGCCCCGCAGGGCGGGATCCGATGCTCGACTTGCTCATCGACTACGACTCGGTGGACGCCCCCTACGAGGACTGCCTCGGGGTCACCTACGAACAGGTCCACTCCGACCCCGAGGGAGCGGTCGGCGACATCGTGAACCGCTACCACGCGCTCGACGCGCAGTGCGATCGGGTGGTGATCGTCGGCTCGGACTTCAGCGACGTCGGCACACCCTCGGAACTCGGCTACAACGCGCGGATCGCGGCCAACCTGTCGGCGCCGATGGTGTTGGTGCTCAAGGCATTCGGGCGAACCCCGGGTGAGGTGGCAGAACTCGCCGAGGGGCTCGTCGCCGAGGTGCGCAGCGCGCACGCCACCCCGATCGCGCTGGTGGCCAACCGGTGCGACCCCGAGCGTCTCGACGAGATCCGGGAAGCGCTGGGGCGCACGGGTATCCCCGCTCTGTGCCTGCCGGAGGAGCCCGTCCTGTTCGCCCCCACCATGGCCGAGCTGAAGGAGGCGCTCGGGGCGACGATGTACAGCGGCGACGAGGACCTCCTCGACCACGAGGCGATGCGGGTCATGGTCGGCGGCATGACGGTCGAGCACATCCTCGAACGCCTCACCGACGGCACGGTGGTCATCACGCCGGCCGACCGGTCCGACGTCCTGCTGGCACTCGTCAACGCCAACACCGCGGAGGGATTCCCGCGGTTGTCGGGCATCATCCTCAACGGCGGCCTCAAACCGCACCCGATGATCGAGGCGCTGGTCACCGGGCTGAAACCCACTTTGCCGATCCTCTCCTGCCCGCAGGGCACCTACGACACCGCGCGGACCGCGGCCCACACGCGCGGACGGCTCAACGCCGGATCGGCGCGCAAGATCGAGGCGGCCCTGGCGCTCATCGAGACCCACGCCGACCCCGAACAGGTCATGCGCAACCTGAACGTCGCGTCACCGACCGTCGTCACGCCGCAGATGTTCGAGTACCGGCTCATCACCCGGGCGCGTGCGGAACGCAAACACATCGTGCTCCCCGAAGGCGACGACGACCGCATCCTGCGGGCTGCGGATCGCCTGATGCGACGCGGGGTCGCCGATCTCACGCTGCTCGGTGACCCCGACGCGGTCCGGCGCCGCACGGCCGAACTCGGGCTCGACCTCACCGGCGTCACCGTCATCGATCCCGTCGCCTCCGAATGGCGCGACGAGTTCGCCCGGATCTACGCCGACCTGCGCAAGGACAAGGGCGTGGATCTGGAGACGGCACAGGAGAAGATGCGCGACGTCTCCTACTTCGGGACGATGATGGTGCACACCGGGCGTGCCGACGGCATGGTCTCGGGCGCCTCGCACACCACGGCCCACACCATCCGGCCGGCGTTCGAGATCATCAAGACCAAGCCCGGCGTGTCCACGGTGTCGAGCGTGTTCTTCATGTGCCTGGCCGACCGCGTCCTCACCTACGGCGACTGCGCGGTCGTGCCCGATCCCACCGACGAGCAACTCGCCGACATCGCCATCTCGTCCGCGCAGACCGCCGAGGCCTTCGGAATCGAGCCGCGGGTGGCGATGCTGTCCTACTCGACCGGGACCTCCGGCTCCGGCGCCGACGTCGAGAAGGTGAAGACCGCAACCGAACTCGTCCGCCAACGCGCGCCGGAGCTGCTCGTCGAAGGGCCCATCCAGTACGACGCCGCGGTCGAGCCGTCGGTGGCCGCGACGAAGATGCCCGACTCGCCGGTCGCCGGTGGTGCGACGGT
The DNA here is from genome assembly GCF_900683595.1 of Gordonia paraffinivorans. Lineage (NCBI taxonomy): Bacteria > Bacillati > Actinomycetota > Actinomycetes > Mycobacteriales > Gordoniaceae > Gordonia > Gordonia paraffinivorans. The sequence goes on from NZ_CAACYD010000007.1 coordinate 293,224, forward strand.
GCTGATCTTCCCCGATCTCAACACCGGCAACAACACCTACAAGGCGGTGCAGCGCAGCGCGGGCGCGGTCGCCATCGGCCCGGTCCTGCAGGGCCTGAACAAACCGATCAACGATCTGAGCCGAGGTGCGCTCGTGTCCGACATCGTCAACACCGTCGCCATCACCGCCATCCAGGCCCAGCAGGACGGCGCCGCGAGATCGACCTCCGAGCCGACGGGAGAGATCCGATGACCGCGGACACCGAGGGCGCCGTCCTCGTCTTCAACGCCGGCTCGTCGTCGCTGAAATACCAACTGGTGAAGCCGGACACCGGCCACGTCATCGCCGACGGGATCGCCGAGCGGATCGGGGAGAAGGGTTCGTCGATCACCCATGAGCAGAACGGCGAGTCGGTCACCGAGGAGCTGCCGCTGCCGGACCACCTGGCCGCGGTACGCCGAGCCGAACAGTTCTTCGCCGACAACGGCATCGACCTGACCCGGGCGGGCCTGACGGCCGTCGGCCACCGAGTGGTGCACGGCGGACGCTCATTCCACGAGCCGACCCTAGTCGACGACTGGGTGATGTCGGAGATCAAGCGCATCGCCACCCTTGCGCCGCTGCACAATCCGGCGAACCTGGTGGGCATCGAGGCGGCCCGGGAGTTGCTGCCCGACGTCCCGGCGGTCGCGGTGTTCGACACCGCCTTCTTCCACGGCCTCCCGCCGGCCGCCGCCACCTACGCCATCGACCGCGAGCTCGCCGCCGAGTACGCGATCCGGCGCTACGGGTTCCACGGGACCAGCCACGAGTACGTGTCGGCGCAGGCGGCCGGGTTCCTCGGGCGCGACCTCGCCGACCTCGACCAGATCGTCCTGCACCTCGGCAACGGCGCGTCGGCGTCGGCGATCGCGGGCGGCCGGCCCATCGACACCAGCATGGGCATGACGCCGCTCGAGGGCCTGGTCATGGGAACCCGCAGCGGCGACATCGATCCCGGACTGGTGCTCCACCTCCACCGCGTCGCCGCCCTGGGCGTCGACGAGATCGACGACCTCCTCAATCACCGGTCGGGGCTGCGGGGACTGTGCGGGGAGAACGACTTCCGGTCCATCAGCGAGCTGATCGACGCCGGCGACGACAACGCCCGCCGTGCCTACGACGTCTACATCCACCGGTTGCGGCACTACATCGGCGCCTACGCGTTCGAGCTGGGCAAGGTCGACGCCATCACCTTCACCGCAGGCGTCGGCGAGAACTCGCCCCGGGTCCGTGCCGACGCCCTCGACGGGCTGCAGCACTTCGGGATCGTCGTCGACCCGGAGCGGAACGCCGCCACGAGCCGTGAGGCGCGGCGGATCTCCGCCGACGACAGCGCGGTCGAGGTGCTCGTGGTGCCCACCAACGAAGAGCTCGCGATCGCGCGGCAGTCGGCAGAACTGGTTGCGGCCCTGTAGGTCTCGGGGCGGGGTGGTCGCGTGCCTCAGAACAGCGTGTTCGGACGCACGTAGTTCGCCAGATCGACGAGCATGAACCGGTGCTCCCGGTTGGTGCGGGTCTGGCGGGCCAATCGCCGCAGCGACTTCTCGGTCCCGACGCGGATCCCGTACTCGGTGAACGGGAATCCGAGGATGGTCGAGGGTTCCTTCTCGGAATCGACCTCCTCGGGATGGTCGACGATCCAGCCCAGCGCGGTGCCCAACACGATGAGCAGCATTCGCGGCTTGCGCGGCTCGGTGTCGGGGATCTGCTCGAGGCGCCGTGCCGCCTGCACGATCTGCTCCCGGGTGACCTGCGAGGTGGGACGGCCGTGCACCAGTGCCATGATGGCCGTCAGCCGCGCGGTGTTGAAATGCCTGCTGGTGGGCGGAACCTCGTCGAGAGGCCGGACCGCTCCCTCGTAGTCGCCGGCCGCGACGGCCAGGCGTGCGAGCCCGAATGCCGCGGTGACGATGCTGTGGTCGGTGAGCCACAGGTCGTGGTAGTGGTGCTGCGCGACGTCATAGAGACGGTCGATCTTGGCGTCGGCGTTCTTCGACTCCTTCTCGTCGGCGAGCCAGCGGCCGATCAGCTCGGCGGTGCCGGCGACCGCGAGTTTCGGCGCGACCTCGCCCGGCATCGCCTGCAACACCTCGTCGAACCGCTCGTAGGCCAGTTCCGGCTCGTCGTTCATCAGTGCGCAGATGCCCATGTACCACTCGACGCGCCACGAATCGCCGTGGTGCACACGGACCTCCCGCAGCAGCGACAACGCGGTGTCGACGTCGTCGAGCTGCAGGTGGGCGCGGGCCTCGGCGAGGTCGATCTCCAGCGATGGGTGCTCGTTGTCGCTGGGCCGGCCGTTGAAGAGCGACGCGAACCGTTCCGCCCGTGCGGTCTTGATGGTGTCGAGGGTCTGTCGGGGGTCCGACAACGCCGCCGATGTGAGCAGGCCCGCGGCCGGGTCGAGCGGGTCGACCAGCGGCAGCGGCAGCGCGTTGGCGATGTCGACCGGGTCGTAGAACGCCGCCTGGTCGGGGTCGAAGAAACCGTCGACGGGGGCGAGCATGAGGTCGGTCCCGAAGGTCGAGCGCTGCGGGGTGAACACGGTGGACAACGCCGGACGCGGGACGCCGGTGTGGACCGCGACCGTCTCGCGCAGCACGTTGAGGACCTGGGTGCTCATCTCCTCGGCGGAGGCGAACCGGTCGGCCGGGTCGGGTGCGGTGGCACGCTGCAGCAGCAGGTAGAACGACGGGTTGTCGCGGAACACCGGGGTGTCCTCGGGCGACGGCAGGCCGTCGACGTAGCGCCCTCCGCGCATCTCGACGGGAACCGTGAGCACCGCGAGAGTGCGTCCGACGCTGTAGATGTCGGTGGCGACCTGGGGGCCGGTCTTGACGATCTCCGGAGCCTGGAAGCCGGGGGTGCCGTACAGGTGGCCGTAACCGTTGATGGGGGAGACCGCGCCGAGGTCGATGAGCTTGACCTCGTCGCTGCTGACCATGATGTTCTCCGGCTTGACGTCGTTGTAGACGAGACCGACCGAGTGTAGATAGCCGACGGCCTGCAGCACCTCGAGCATGTAGGCGAGGGCCTGCTCCACCGACAGCAGCGATTTCCCGGCGTCACCGGAGGTGATCTGCTTGAGGGTCTGGCCGCCGATGTACTCCATCACGATGTAGCCGAAGCGATCGCCGTTGTCGGCGACGTGTTCGACGAAGTTGTAGATCTTGACGATTCCGGGGTGGTTCACCGACGCCAGGAACTGCCGCTCGGCCACGGCCACCCGCTGCGCCTCCGAATCCGAGGAGTTCAGAAGGCCTTTGAGGACGACGGGGCGGTCCGAGACGTTCCGGTCGATGGCCAGGTAGATCCACCCGAGCCCGCCGTGGGCGATCGCGCCCGCGATCTCGTACTGGTCGGCGACGAGCGTGCCGGGGGCCAGTCCGGGGACGAACGAGTAACGGGCGCCGCAGTTCGGGCAGTCGCCGGACGGCGGCCCCTGACCCTCGCCCTCGGAACGGCCCACGGGTTTGCCGCAGCGCCAGCAGAACCGCTTGCTCTCCGCGATGACCGGATCGTCGATGACCGCGTCCGCGGGTTCGATGTCCTGGATCTTCGGCATCTCGACCAGGCCGCCGCCGAGTCGGCGTTCGTGCACCGGCGGGCGACGCCGGGGGACGAGACGCCGGCCGAGGGGGCCCGAGTCGACGGGCGGCGCGGGCGGGGGAGGCCGGAGAACCTTGTCGGTGCGGGCGTCGGCGGGCTCCCGGCCGGGGGGTCCTACGGTGAAGGCCGGTGCGGCTCTCTGGGTGCCGACCGCGGGGTCGGTGGTCCGCGGTTGCGTGGTCAACTCGTCCTCCCCGCGACCGTCGTCGTGGGGTTGGTCGTCATGGGGTCGGTCGCCGCCGGGTTGGTCGCCGCCGGGTTCGTCGTCGTCCACCAGGGCCGACAGGTCGGCCTTCTGCGTGCCCACCTCGACGACCTCGTCGGTGGTGCCCTCCTCGGGACGGCCATCGTCTCCCGAGGAGTCCGGATGGTTGCGGTCGGTGGTGTGGCGCTCGGTGCCCGCCTCGTCGTCGCCCATGAGATCGGCGAGCGAGACACGCTGGGTGCCGACCTCCTCGGTCTGCGCAGGGTCCCGACGCCCCGCGGGATCGAGGGGTTCGTGGTCGGTCGGGTCGGGGGTGTGTTCCATCGCCGATCAGTCCCGGTACGACGGTTGCGGGGCGCCGTATCCGCTGTCGAGGATGGACAGCCACCGGTTTCTGATCTCCTGCCAGCGGCCGGTGGCGCGGAGGTCCTCGAGGACGCCGTTGACGAACCTGACCATGTCGTCCTCTCCCTTCGGGATGCCCACCCCGTAGAACTCCTCGCCCAGGCTCGGGCCGACGACCTGCACCCAGGGATCCTGGGCCGCCAGACCCGCGAGGATGGCGTCGTCGCTGGTGACCGCGTCCACCTGACCCTGTTGCATCAGGACGAGACAGTCCGCCCAGGTCGACGTGGTCACCATCTCGACCTTCGGCTGGATCGACTGCATGCGGCCGATCGACGTGGCGCCGCGTGCCGCGCACACCCGTTTGCCGGCCAGCTGCGCGGGACCCCGGATGTCGGAGTTGCGGAATGCCAGGATGCGTTGTGAGGCAACGTAGTACGGCGCCGAGAAGCTGATGTCGTCGAGCCGGTCGCACGTGATGCTCATGGTCTTGATGACGACGTCGACGGTGTGGTCGCGCAATGCGTCGACCCGCTCCGCCGAGCTGAGGACCTGGAACTCGACCCGCTGCGGGTCGCCGAAGATCGCCTCGGCGATCGCGTGCGCGATGTCGACGTCGAAGCCCTCGATGTCGCCGGAGATCGGGTCGCGGAAGCTGAACAGGTTGGAACCGATGTCCAGACCGACGATGAGCCGGCCGCGTTCGAAGATCTCGGCCATCGTCGAACCCGGAGGCATGCGGGCGGGTTCGGGCATCTCGGCCGGCGGGCGCAGCGTCTGAGTCGCGTTGCACGCCTCCGAGCTCGGCGGCGGCTCGATCGGGACGTCGGTCTGCACGCCGGGCAGCACCAGGGGGTCGGCCGTTGCGGTCGGCGGCGGCGACTCCTCGGCCGGGAAGCGGACGCAGCCGGTCGCGACGACGGCGACGAGTGCGAGGACTGCGGCGAGGAGCGGGAGCCGGCGTGGCGCCGTTGACGTCCGCACCGACCGGGTCGGCGCGGGGGCGGGTGCGCGGAGGCGTGGTGTCTTCGATGCTCGTGTCATCGGTACTCGTGTCATCGGTACTCCCGGATGCGGGGGACAAGACCGCCCACGATGGCCATGGCCGCGAGTATCGACAACAGCAGGATGCCGGTCCCGGTGAAGCCGAGGAGTCGTTGGGCGGTGTTGATGTCGTCGCGGAAGGCGGTGCGGGCGGTCGTGATCGCCTCCACCAGTCCGGAGTCGACGGCGGCGTAGGCCAGGGCGGAGCTGTTGCGTCCGTCGCCGACGGTCAGCTGTCGCGCGCGGTCGAAGTCGCCGGACTGGATGTAGCGACGGATCGCGGCGTCGGTGCGTTTCCAGTCGACCAGCGCCCGGCCCACCGCGTCGAGCTGTTCGGTGGTCACCGAGTCGGAGCTTTCCTCGGCGGTGGATCGGACGTCGTCGAGGATGTCGTCGATCTTCGACGTGGTGGCCGAGAAGGTCCGTTCGAGCCCGCCCTGGTCGGCGCGCCGGATCAGCGAGAGCGTCTCCGCCGAGCGTGCCTGCTGGGTCAGGATTCGTGCGGCCGTCAGCTCGTGCAGCGGGTCGGCGCCATGATTGCGGGCGTCGGCCGTCGCGGCCACCGACATCAGGCCGGACACGAGCAGCCACACCGTGCCCAGGGTCAGCGCCGCCATCGCGGCGAGGAGGCCGATGTTGAACCGGCGCCGGGTCTTGCGGGCGAGGAAGCGCGAGGTCAGCACCAACGCGGTGAGCAGCAACAGCAGCGGGACGTACACCGTCCACGGCGGCCGGGTCAGTGACTGCTGCGGGTCGGCGATCGCCATCGACCGCAGCTCGTAGAGGCGTTGCGCGGCCGGCAGGATCTTGTCCTGCATCAGCGCGGACGCCTGGCCGAGGTAGGCCGAGCCGATCGGGTTGCCCAGCCTGTTGTTGGTGCGGGCGGTCTCGACCAGGCCGCTGTAGACCGGGATGGACGTCGACAGCGTCTCGAGGTCGGCGGAGATCGCCTGTTCGGTGGCGTCCTCTGCGGACTCCGACCCGGGCTCGCTCGCCGTCCCGGTCGCCAGGATCAGCGACGACGACGCCGTGGCGAGCGCGTCGGCGTAGCGCTGGCGCAGTTCCGGGCTCTCGAGTCCGCCCGAGATGAACGCGGCGTTGGCCGAGGCGTCGGCGATGGACAACGAGCTGTAGAGGACCTGCGCCGCCTCTGCGAGGGGTTCGGTGTGATCGATGAGCCGCTGCAGTGTCCGCGTGCGGTCGTCGAGCACGGTCGACGCGTACACGCCGGTGATGATGGACCCGGCCGCGAGGAGCAGGCAGATGATGATGAGCTTGCCCGGCGTGGTGAGCGCGTAGGTGCGGATGGTCTGGAACGGGGACTGGGCGCGCTCCCGCGCCGCGGCGATGAGTTCCCGCCGGTCGGCGAGGACCTGACGGATGGGCGGCGAGGCCTGGGCCGGTCTGATCGTCCGACCGCCACGCGTCAGCACCGTCCGCACGGAGGACGCGTCGCCGGTCACCTTCTTGATCCCTTCTGAGCTCGCCGTGGATCGTCTCCGGTGGGTCGATGGGTCAGCCGGAGGTGTCGGATCCTCCACCGCGACCACATCCGGAGCTCCGACGCTGTCGGTGTCATCGCTCACCGGGTCCTGCGTGTTTCAGCCTATGCCATCCGGCATGGTTCCCCGAGGCATCACGCGGCACGTCGGCCAACCGATGATCCCGAGATTTCGCCGGAGGTTTTCCTCAGGTCGGCTCTCGTCGCGGGTGGTCGGCCGTGACGGGTTCGCGATCACCCTGGCAGGCCGGGCGAGCGTCACTTACGGTGGAATGAACCCGACCGAGCGGATGGTCGGGTCGCTAGGAGGCGTGGTGCGCGGAGACGGCGACGGCTGGGTGATCGATCCCGACGGGTCACGGTATTGGGGTGTGCACGGTGCGGCAGGACTGCTGTTGCGCGCCCCGCTGCCCGAGGGCTGCACCGGGGTGCTGCTCCAGCATCGTGCGGCGTGGTCCCATCAGGGCGGCACATGGGCGCTGCCCGGCGGGGCGCGCGACTCCCACGAGGGCGCGATCGACACCGCGATCCGCGAGGCGGAGGAAGAGGCCGGCATCAACCGCGACGACCTGCGCGTCGTCGCAGCGGTCGTCACGCACGAATCCCCCAGCGGCTGGACCTACACCACGGTCATCGCCGAGACCGACGAGCCGGTCGCGACGGTCGCTAACTTCGAGTCGACGGAACTGCGGTGGGTCGACGAGCGGCACGTCCACACGTTGCCGCTGCACCCCGCGTTCGGTTCGGCCTGGCCGATGCTGCGCGAGCGGATCTCCGCGCTCGATCCGCAGGGCTGACCAAGCCGGCGGCGGCATCAGCTGTCCGCGCTCACCCCAGCAGCCGGTTCGCCCCGGCGATCAATGCCGCGATCCCGGCCTCGTCGCCGGTGGCGCCCTCGCCATACGACCATGCCCGGCGCCAGTCGTTCGCACACAGCAGGAAGGTCGCGAAGGTGCCGTCGAGCTCGCGCTGATGCAGACGATCGATCTGGATCGGGACCCCGAGGTCGCCGAGGATCGAGGTCATGGCGCCCAGCGGCCCGGCCGCGGTCGCGCCGCACGACATGATCCGGTCGGCGACGGCGATCGTCGCCCGGCACTCGACCAGGTCGCCGCGGGTCGGGACGACCGACCACGAACCCAGGCGGACGGTGCCGGGTGCGGCGTACTCGTCGGTGAAGCGCTGCCAGCTCATGCCGCGGGCCTCGTCGCGGAGACCGGTCGGCAGCGGTCGGGCGAATCGGGTCATGAACGGGTCCTCGGATGCCGCGCGCTCGCCGTGCGCGAAGCCCCTCGTGAGTTCGTCACGAGAAGAGGATGCGGAAGGTAGTTGAAGCAGATGCATCGTGAAAACCGATTTCGGTCGAAGAACGGATGACCGACAGATGAGCGCAACCGACCCGCAGCGGGGGGTCGGTCAGATCAGACCCCGCTGCGGCGGGCTACGAGCACTCGATTGATGCACATGGTCCGACCAGGGTAGACCTGCCCGCGCCCGGCGTGCAAACGGTTTTCCGGGGACATCCCCGCCGGGCTACAGCAGGTCGAGGAGCTCGCGGGCCGCACCCGTCGGGTCGTCGGCGGAGGTGAGCGCGCGGACCACGACGATCCGCTGCGCTCCCCGGGCGACCACCTCGGGGACGCGTGCGGCGTCGATGCCGCCGATGGCGAACCACGGCTTCGGCGGCGAGGCGGCCGCGGTGCTGTTGACGAGGTCCGGTCCGGCTGCGGCGCGGCCCGGCTTGGTGGGCGTGGTCCAGCAGGGGCCGGTGCAGAAGTAGTCGACGTCCGGGTCCGCGGCGGCCGCGGCCGCCTGCTCCGGATCGTGCGTCGACGCGCCGATGATCACGTCCGGTCCGACGATGCGGCGCGCCGCCTCCGGGCTCAGGTCGCCCTGGCCGACGTGCAGGACGTCGGCGCCGGACAGCGCGGCGATGTCGGCGCGATCGTTCACCGCCAGCAGCGCTCCGTGGGTGTCGACGACCCGGCGGAGGTCGGCCAGGATCGCGAGTTCCTCACGCGCCTCGAGGACGCCGAAGCGCTCTTCCCCCGTCGAGCCCTTGTCCCGGAGCTGCACGATGCCGACCCCGCCGGCGAGCGCCGCGTCGACGAAGTCGAGCAGGTCGCCGCGCTCCCGCCGCGCATCCGTGCACAGGTAGAGCCGGGCCGCGTCGAGGCGGCGGAGCCGGTCCGTGCGCGGCGCGGAGCCGGATGGGCGGGGCGCGGGGCCGGATGGGGTCGGGCCGTGTCCGAGGGGCGAGGTCACGGCGACCAGGTTAACGACGCGCGCAGGGAGCGGGCGTATGGTGGTCGGCGAGAACACACGGGAGTCCGGGCGGCCGGGCTGAGAGTGCGGACCGATTCCGCTGACCGTCGAACCTGATCCGGGTCATTCCGGCGAAGGAAGGTGAAACTCGGCGTGAGCCAACGAGACAACCCCGGCGCGAGCCGGAACCCCGAGCATTCCCACGGCGGTGCCGTCGAGCACGGCGGTCGCTCGCTGACCGTCGTCGGCGGTGGCGTCATCGGTCTGACGTGCGCGCTCGCCGCAGCCGACGCCGGCCGGCGGGTGCGAGTCCTCGACGCCGGGCACGCCGAGCGCGCCTCGTGGGTCGCCGGCGGGATGCTCGGGTCGCTGGGAGAGGGCCAACCCGGTGAGCAGGAGGCGCTCGCCCTGTCCGTGGAATCGGTGCGACGGTGGCCGGACCTGGTGCGGCGACTCGACGAACCCGCCATCGTCACCGCCACCGATTCGCTGTTCGTCGCGGCCGGTGCCGCCGACGCCGAATACCTGCGCCACCTGGCCGATTTCGTGTGGGCGCAGCAACCCCGCACCGACGCGACGCTGCACGCGGTGACCGGCCGCGAGATCCGTGCGCTGGAGCCGGCCCTGTCCTCCCGGCTGGTCGGCGGATACCGCGCGGCGGGGGAGTGGTCGGTGGACAACCGGCTGCTGCTGTCCGCGCTGCGGAGGGCCGTCGGGTCCGCGGGGGTGGAGGTGGTGGACACCCGCGTCGGGTCGCTGGCCGACGTCCGTGCCGACCTCCGGCCGGGCGAACAGGTGCTCGTGGCAGCCGGACTCGGCACTCCCGCACTGATCCCCGGCATCCGGATGCATGCGGCGAAAGGCGAGATCCTGCGCCTGCGCCGCACTCGGCTCTCGGTCCCGCCGCCGACCCACGTCGTGCGTGCCCGCATCCACGGCCGGGCGGTCTATCTCGTCCCGCGTGCGGACGGGATCGTGGTCGGCGCAACGCAATACGAGACGGGCGACCTCGCCGACCGCACCCCGCAGGCGGGTGGGGTGGCCGATCTCCTGGCGGACGCGGTCGAGGTCATGCCGGGGCTGCGCACCTACGAACTCACCGAGGCCGCGGCCGGCCTGCGCCCCTGCACCGCCGACGGCCTGCCGATCATCGAACGGGTCGACGCAAACACAGTGGTCGCGACCGGGCACGGCCGCAACGGGATCGTGCTCGCCCCGCTGACCGCCCACCGGGTCGTGGCGATCCTGGAAGGAGAAGACCGATGACCATCACCGTGAACGGAGAACCCCTCGGAATCGAGGGCGAGGTGTCGGTGGCCGACGTCGTCACCCGACTCGGCCTCCCCGATCGGGGAATCGCGGTCGCCGTCGACGGTGCGGTGGTCCCGCGTGGGCTCTGGGGCGGCCACACCGTGACGTCGGGGGCGGTCGTCGAGATCGTGACGGCGGTGCAGGGTGGCTGAGCTCGAACACGATCCGCTGCGTATCGCCGGCCGGGAGTTCACCTCGCGGCTGATCACCGGCACCGGCGGCGCGACGAACCTCGCGACCCTGGAACGGGCCCTGATCGCCTCGGGCACCGAGCTCACCACCGTCGCCGTGCGGCGGGTCGATGCGGCCTCGGGCACCGGTGTCTTCGATCTGCTTCAGCGACTGGGGATCTCGGTGTTGCCCAACACCGCGGGGTGCCACACCACCGCCGAGGCCGTGCTCACCGCCCAGTTGGCGCGCGAGGCGTTCGAGACGAACTGGGTGAAGCTCGAGGTCGTCGCCGACGAGCGGACCCTCATGCCGGACGCGATCGAACTCGTCGACGCCGCGGCCGCACTGGTCGCCGACGGCTTCGTGGTGCTCGCCTACACCAACGACGACCCGGTGCTGGCCGCGCGGCTGGCCGACCTGGGCGTCGCCGCGGTGATGCCGCTCGGTGCCCCGATCGGCACCGGGCTGGGAATCCTGAACCCGCACAACATCGAGATGATCGTCGACCACTGCTCGACGGCGTACGACGAGCCGCTGCCGGTCATCCTCGACGCAGGCGTCGGCACCGCGAGCGATGCCGCACGTGCGATGGAACTGGGTTGTGATGCAGTCCTTCTCGCGACCGCGGTGACGCGGGCCGACAACCCCGAGCGGATGGCGTCGGCGATGCGCCACGCCGTGATCGCCGGGCGCCTGGCCGCCGGGGCGGGGCGGATACCCAAGCGTTTCTGGGCCAAGGCGTCGTCGCCGGGCCTCGACCGGCGTCTGGATGTAGAAAACGTGGACGCCAGAACCCGGTGAGTTCTACGAAATCGGTGGGGTGTCACCGCTGAGACAGTCGATCACGTCCTCGTCGTCGACCTGTCCGAAGTCCTGGTAGTAACGGCCGACCGCCTCGAACGGTTTCGGTGTGGTGAGCACGACGACCTCGTCGACGCCGCGGTCGAGGAGTGGGCCGATCGCGTCCGACGGGGCGGTGGGCACCGCGACGACGACCTTCGACGCGCCGGCCCCGCTCACCGAGTCCACGGCGACCGCCATCGTGGAGCCCGTGGCCAGACCGTCGTCGACCAGGATCACCGGCCGCCCGGCGACGTCGATGCGCGCACGTCCGCCGCGGTACAGCGACTCCCGTTCCTGCAGCGTCCGGCGTTCGCGGGCGACGATCGCGTCGAACTGCTCCCGCGACACCCCGAGTCGGTTGGGCACGTCGTCGTTGACCACCAGGTGGTCGGCGGTGACGGCGCCCATCGCGAACTCCTCGTGACCCGGCGCACCGATCTTGCGGACGACCAGTGTCTCGAGGTCTCCGCCGATGGCGTCGGCGACCTCGCGCGCCACGGGCACGCCGCCGCGCGCCAGGCCGATCACCACCGGCCGCGTGGGTGCCAGGTCGGGACGCCGGGCCAGGACGGTGGCCACCCGGCCGCCGAGCCTGTGCCCGGCCGCCCGACGATCGGGGAACACCCGCGAGGACATCGCCGGCCTCAGAGGTTGACCGCGGGCCCGACCTTGAGGGAGAAGTTCGGCAGGTCGGCGAGGGACACAGTGGCCTCGTAGGTTCGGTCGTACCCGGTCGAGCAGATCCGCCAGCCGTCGGCGGTGCGCCGGTAGGTGTCGTCGTAGAACGCGGCACCGATCAGCATGAACGAGAACTCCGCGACGATGACCCGGTCCTGCAGATACCAACGGCCACGGGCGGTGTCGCCGGAGATCTCGATCTCGGGGTGGTCCACGCGGTGCTCGGTGATGACGGCGGGGCCGACGTTGGCGCGCATGTACCCGACGAGTTCCTCGCGGTTGGCGAAGGTGAGGCTCTCGCCGTAGTTGCCCGTCACGTCCTCGGTGAGCGTCGACTCGAACGTCGCCCAGTCCTTGGTGTCGAGGGCCCGCAGGTAGCGGTACTTGAGGTTCTCGATCTCGCGCAGGTCCGCGGCGAGGTCGCCGGCCGTGGTGGTGTCGATGGGCTGGTTCACTTGTTCCTCGTTCCCGGGAGCACTCCCGCGTCGATGACCGCCTTCACGATGGGGCGGGTGCGCTCGATCAGGTCCTCCGAACCCGCCCAGACCGATTCGCCCGCGGCGTCGGTGGTGGCCTCGATGTCGTCGTAGACCGCCGCCCCGTGTGCGGTGAGACGGTGGCCCTGCTCGTCGCGTTCGGCGAGCCCCGCCGCGACCAGTCGGTCGACGCTGTCCTCCCAGTCCTGTTCGGAGTACCCGCGGGTCAGCAGCACGACCCGCTTGCCCATGACCCGACGGCTCACGGTCGGGTCGGGCAACTGCGCCTCGTGGAACACCGCGGCATCGAAGCCGTTGAGACCGTTGAGGACCAGCGCCGCGATGTGGTTGTCGCCGCGCCATTCCCGGAGCACCGCGATCGCCTGCCACAGTCGCAGGCGCGGGGTGTCCGGGGGCGGAACCGCCGCCCAGGCCGCCGCGAGGGTCCGGCCCGTCAGGGGCAGTCGGGCGGCCAGTTCGGTGTACCCGGATGCGAGTCCGTCGAGCAGCGCGTCGTCGAATGCGTCGCCGAGGATCTCCCGCAGCGAGTCGTCGAGCATCGCGTTGCGGCGCTCGTGGACCTTCTCCAGCCCGGCGTCGACCGCCGCGGCCCAGGACCTGGCGACGAGTTCGGGGTTGAAGTTGTAGAAGGTCGAGGTGACGACCTCGGGGGCGCACGGGCCCAGCGGCGCGGCCCGGGCGCCCACGTAGAAGGCGTGGCCGTCGAGACCCGTGTCCTTCTGCGCCGGACCGAGTCCCGGGTTGAAGTAGGCGAGGATGTGGAACGGCTCGAGCGTCTCGTAGGCGAGACGGGCGACGGATTCTGTGCCGGGTGACTCCGACCGGGGGGACGTCATCCCCCCACCTTCGCCAGCGGTGTGACGTGTGTCAACCACTTCGCGGTGTCGTGGCGGAGTGGAGCGATCGACCTACTGCCGCTCGGCGGCCTGGGACGGCGTCAGTTGTGCCGGCAGTCGCGGCTGCCGACCGAACGGTCGCCGGATTCGGTGTCGCGCTGGGAATCCGGAGCGATGCCGGTCGTATCGGTGTGCGGGGGCTCGGGCCGGAGACCGTCGGGCCCGAACTTCGCGTCGATCTCGCCGGAGGAGAAATCGGCACCGAGCGGCGCCGACCCGTCGCCCTCGCCGGTGGCGTCGTCGCCCGGCTCTTGCCGTCCGCGGCGCCACCCGCCCTTCATCGGCGGGGCCTCGCCCAGGTGGTCGGGGTCGACCGAGCCGTACCAGGCGACGAGGACCGCGCCCACCACGGCACCGACGAAGCCGAGCAAGGCCAGCCACCCGAGCCCGGGCTTGGCGGTGTCGCCGAGGAACATCACGCCGACGAGACTCGGGCCGGCGGTCTCGCCGACGACCAGGACGGCGGTCACGCCGTTCACCGCACCGAGCTGGAGAGCGACCGTCTGGACGTAGAACCCGACGGCGCCGGCCATCGCGATCGTCCACGCGGCGGGGTCGGTCAGCAGGTCGACGACGTTGAACGGCTCGAGGCCGTCGAGGATGCGGACCGCGATCGCGATGATGCCGAAGAGGAGTCCGGCCGACGCGCCGCCGACGATCGCGCCGGCGGCCGACCCCAGGTTGTAGACGCCGACGAGGGCGAGCGCGCAGAGGGCGACGGTCGCCACGAACAGACCCCAGTGGAAGGCGTACGACTCGTTGGCGCCGGTCTCGTGAGACGAGGCCATGCCCAGGAAGCACAGGGACAGGACGACGAGCCAGATGGCGACCCATTCGCGGGTGTGCAGGGCGATGTTGAGGATGATCCCGCTGAGCAGCGCGGTGACCACCAGGTTGGCCGAGACGATGGTCTGGGAGAGGAAGAGCGGCAGGAAACGCGCAGCGAGGGCGCCGCCGGCGAAGCCGAAGACGACCATCGTCGTGCCGAGGATGAAGGCCGGGTCGACGAACGTCGACATCGTGGAGGAGACCGTCGGGGCACCGGTGTCGTTCTTGAAGTCCCTGCCCTGCTCGGCTGCGGCCGCGGCCACGCGGCGGGCACCGAGCGCACGCAGCACCGTCGACATCCCGTAGGCGACGGCGGCAAGGCATGCGGCGATCACGCCGACGACGAACAGTTGCATGCCTCCTCCAATTCGGGTCGGTCGGCCGCCCGCGGGTCATCCCGAGGACGGTTCCGGCCCGTTCACCTGCCAACCTCCTGCATTCGCGACCGTGAACGGGCGCAAAGGCCCGTTCAAGCGCAAACTAACAGGACGAACCCACGGTTCGATAGCGAATATTCCCCCAGCGTCGGAAATCGTTCAACATCGGGTCGGTGTTCTCGGGGAATGCCGGCTCGCGATACCTCGCCACTACACTGCTTCGGGTGGACAGCGCCGGAAGAGCCCATGTACTGATCACCTTCGCCCGATCGTTCCTCTCGCTGGAACTCGCGCGACTCATGGCCGCCGGCGGTCACCGGGTGACCGTGGTCGATTCGATCCCCATCGCGGTCAGTCGCTACTCCAATGCGGTGGACGAATTCCATCGCGTCCCGCCGCCGAAGTTCGAGCCGCTCGAATACTGTCAGGCCCTCGCGAAGATCGTCGCCGACAACGACATCGACATGGTGATCCCGGTGCACGAGGAAACCGACATCATCGCGATGCTCGCAGAGCTGTTCCCGGCGGAATGCCGGCTGTTCCTGTCCGATTTCGACCTCGAGAACCGGCTGCATCACAAATACGAGTTCCAGAAACTGCTCGTCGAATTGGGCATCCCCACCCGCAAGTTCGCGCGGGTGGCCGGTCCCGAGGACGCGGCCGGGCTCGACTTCGACAAGCCGTTCGCGCTCAAGCGCTGCTATTCGCGCGGGTCGCAGAAGGTCCACAAGGTGCAGCCCGGGGACCCGCTGACCTGGCTCGAGCACGACGAACTCAACCCCTGGGTCGCCCAGGAGTGGGTGTCGGGCGACAAGTACTGCACGTACTCGGTCTGCCACGAGGGGCGCATCTACGCGCACGCGACCTATCCGGTCGACTACGCCATCGACGGCAGTTCGTGCCTCAACTTCCGTGCGGTCGAGCACCCGCGGATCCAGGCGTGGGTCGCCGACCTCGTCGAACGCGTCGGCTTCACCGGACAGATCGGTTTCGACTTCATCGAGGACGGGCCCGACAAGGACCTGTTCTGCATCGAATGCAACCCGCGCGCCACCAGCGGGATCATGATGTTCTCGCCCGGCGACGGCGTCGACCGCGCGTTCCTGGGCACCTCGGACCCCGATGTCGAGGTCATCACCCCGTCGCCGGACGTCGAGAAGATGATCGGCATCGGCATGCTGCTGTACGGGTGGCGGGCACCGTCCCGGCGTGGACGGTCGATGGCGCAGTTCGCCCGAGACTTCCGTCGCTCGGCCGACGTGATCACCCGGTCCGGCGACCAGAAGCCCGCGATCATGCTGCCGCTCGCCTACGCGAGCATCCTCCGCAGCTGTGCGAAGTATCGGGTCGGCCTGGCCGAGGGCTTCATGCACGACCACGAGTGGGACGGGCTGCGCATCAGCATCTGAGCGCGCCCGCACTGTCCCCCTTCTGCCGGACGCGGCGCTCGAGGGTCCGGGCGTAAACTGGATCCTCGGCACCACCCGCGGCGACGGGTCTCGCGAGCGGGCCGTGGTGCGGGGGAGCGAGCTCGAGGAGAGTCGTGATGAAGGCATCCAACATCAGGCGTCGGCTGACCGTTGGCGTGGCGACCGTGGCAGCGGTGTGCGGGCTGGGACTGGTCGGCGCACCCATGGCCTCGGCGGCACCGGTGGAGCCGACACCGGCATTCGGGTCGGTGTCGTTGTGCTTCGGCGTCCCGATCGGACCGGTGTCGGTGAGCATCTGCATCTGAGTCCGACCTCGGGGGCCGTGCGGTCGCCGGACATGGCGGGCGCGTTGTTGTTCCGTGTCGATGAGGTGCCCACCCCGAGCGCGGTGAATCCGCCCGCGCGTACGATCTCCCGGTGATGTCGACGACCGACCGGATCGATGAGGGGACCGCTCCGCCGCGCTCCCGTGCAATTCTGGCCGCGCTCATCCTCGTGGCCGGCGTGGCCAACATCAACCTCGCCGTCGCGAACGTCGCGCTGCCGGACATCGGCAAGGATCTCGACGCCAGTTCGACGCAACTCAACCTGATCGCCGTCGGCTACTCCCTGGGGCTCGCGGCCTCCGTGCTGTATTTCGGCGCGCTCGGCGACCGCCACGGCCGCAAGCGCATGCTCGTCTTCGGCATGGCGCTGTCCATACCGGCGTCGCTGGTGGCAGGTTTCGCGCCCGATGTCACGGTCCTCTTCGGTGCTCGCCTGGTCGGCGGCATCGCGGCGGGCCTGGCGTTCCCTACGACGCTCGCGGTGATCACCGCTTTGTGGTCGGGTCCCAAGCGGACCCGGGCCATCGCGGCGTGGTCGGCCTTCGGCGGGGCGATCTCCGCGCTGGGGCCGGTGATGTCGGGTGGCCTGCTGGAGGTGTTCAGCTGGCATTCGGTGTTCTTGGTGACGCTGCCGCTCGCCGTCCTCGCGCTGGCCGTCGCATGGAGGCTGGTGCCCACCGACACCGGTGACGAGGCGGCGGTCGTCGACAACCTCGGCGGCGTCGTCTCGATCGTGATGGTCGGCGCCCTGGTCCTCGCGATCAACTTCGCACCCGACGGCGATCAGCGCCTGCAGGTCTACATCCTGGGCGCGATCGCGGTCGTCGCCGGTGCGGGGTTCGTGTGGCGGCAGCTGCACGTGCGGGTTCCGCTGTTCGATCTCCGGATCGCGGCGCGACGCACGTTCTGGGTCGCGGCGGTCGGTGGACTCATCGTCTTCGGCACGCTGATGGGCGCGATGTTCATCGGCCAGCAGTACATGCAGAACGTGCTCGGCTACTCCACGCTGGCGGCCGGCGCGACGATCCTGCCGGCGACGGCCGCGATGGTCGTCGTCGCCCCGCGGTCGGCGAGACTCGTGCAGAGCATGGGCTCGCGGTTCACGCTGCTGTCCGGGTACGCCTTCATCGTGGCCGGGATGGTGTTCGCGATGTTCGCCTGGGATGAGAACGCCCACTTCTGGCATGTCGCCGTCGTCTACGTGTTCGTCGGCATCGGTGTCGGCCTGGCCGGCACGCCGGCGTCACAGTCGCTGACCGGGTCGGTGCCGGTCCAGCGGGCGGGCATGGCGTCGAGCATGTCCGACCTGCAACGCGACCTCGGAGGTGCGATCCTCCATTCCACGCTGGGCGCGATCCTCACCGCCGGTTACGCCAAGCAGCTCCACCAGAGCATCGAGGACTCGCCGCAGGCCGGGCAGGTGACGCAGCAGACCGAGAACGCGTTGACCAAGTCGTTCTCGAGCGCCGAGGTCCTCGCCGAGCGCTATCCGCAGTACGCCGACGAGATCATCTCCGCCGCACGCGATGCCTTCGTGCACGGCGACAAGGTCGCGTACGGAGCTGCGGCCGGGATCGTGCTCCTCGGCGTACTCATCGTGCTGGTCTTCTATCCCGACCACGAGGGCGAGAAGCGGGCGATGGCCGAGTTCGCGGCCAAACCCGATCTCTGACGCCTGCGCGACGGAGGGTGGCGCCGGTCACTTCCGCCGGACACCTCTTGACCGTGACCGCTGGTCCCTGTTTCCTTTTCTCCTATGCAGACCTACATAGGCGGGTCGGCTGGCGTCGAGGATGCGTCGACGGGAGGTCGGACATGCGGATGACCGCGCGGAAGATGCGAATCGGGATGAACCTCTGGCCGCCGTTTCTCGGTGCGGGGATCCGGGTCACCCACATCGCGGACGACTGGTCGTCGGCAACCGTGGCCCACCGCATCACCAGGTTCAACCGGAACTACTTCGGCACCGCGTTCGGCGGGACGCTCTCGGCCATGACCGATCCGTTCTTCGCGCTGCTGCTCATGCATCGACTGGGCGAAGGGTACGTCGTCTGGGATGCCGCCGGCGAGATCGACTACGTCAGCCCGGGCCGGGGCCGCGTCACCGCGACGATGACGATCGATCCGGCGGTCGTCGAACAGATCCGGGCCGACACCGCAGACGGTTCCAAGAGTCTCACGTGGTTCGAGACCGAGATCGTCGACGAGCGGGGCGTCGTCGTCGCGCGGGTGCGACGACAGGTGTACGCGCGCCGGCTTCGGGAGAGGTCCGCGGTCGCGGCCTGACCGGGTGATCGATGACGGCTGCCACCGCGGCGGGCCGTCGCCGGAACGTGCTCGCCCGCGGCCGGTTGCCCGAACCCGACACGAACCGGCGGATCAGCTCGCTTCGGGAGTGTCGAAGGCCGCGAGCAGCATTCGCGCGGCCGTCGCGATCAGTTCCCCGCGGTCGGTCTCCGGCGGCCGCAGCAGCGCTATGCGCAGGCACAGGCTCGCGGTCGCGCCCATCGTGAGGAACACGAGGTCGTCGATCGCCGCGTCGTCGAGGTCGGGTCGCAGCCGTGACGGCAGGACGCGGGCCAGCGGCAGCAGCGGCCGCTCGACCTCGGCCCAGGCCTCGCCGAATCCGATGTTCTGCAGTTCGAGTGCGGCCCGCAGGACCGCCGCGTGGGATTCGAAGGCCGACACGAGTGTGTCGACGACGGTGATCATCGCGGCGAGCGGTTCCCGGTCCATCGCACGACCGATACCGCCGGCGAGGGACGCGGTGATGTCGCGGACCGCGTTCAGGCGCAGTTCCTCGACGATCGCGTCCATGTCGGCGAAGTAGCGGTAGACGGTTCCGATGCTGACGTGGGCGGTGCGGGCGAGTTCGGCCGTCGTCGGCCTGCGCTCCGGGTGACGCTCGAGCAGCTGCAGCGTGGAAGTGAGCAGTCGTTGCCTCATCTCCCGCGCGCGCTGCTGTCGCGGGGACCTTCTGGCCTGTTGAGAAGGTCGTTTCGTGGGAGGTGAAGGGCTCACAGAAAGTGAATGGTAAGTGAGTTCGTCTCGTGTTCTGATGGTTTCATGGAACCGATCCCCACCGATCTCGTGAACGCCGACCTCGCGGTCGCGCGCTACGGAGAGGCGGGCCGGGTGTGGCTCGAGCAGATGTGGCTGGGCGACCCCCTGGCCGACGCGGTCGCCGGCGACACCCACCCCGGCGGGACATCCACCTCGCTGCTGCGGACGGCTCTCGAGCGCGGCATCGACGCACTCGACGACCCGACCGAGTCGATGCGGGACCTGTTCGCCTTCCTCGACGACGAACCCGAGTGGGTCGATCACGACCGCATGGCCCGCGCCGCCGACGCGCTGATCGTCAACACCGCGCCGCTGGGGATCGTGCTGGGCGCGGCGTCCCTGGTGCGCGGGGCGGGTAACACGATCGCGGCCAAGCCGCTCGCCGTCACCGGGCGATACGTGTCGCAACCGGCAGTTCGTTCGGTCGAGGTCGGCGAATGGCTGAGTCGGGTGATCACCCCGGGCGGGATGCGCCGCCGCGGTGGGGGATTCGCCTATACGGTGCGGGTCCGGATGATCCACGCCCACGTCCGGCAGATGCTGTGGAGGCGGGGCGACTGGGACGAGGAGGCCTGGGGGGTGCCGATCCCGCAGCCCTACATGGCTTTCACGATGGCCGAGTTCGGGCACATCGCGATCGAGGCGATGCAGACGCTGGGGGTGCGGTTCACCGATCGGGAACTCGACGACATCTATCACCTGTGGCGCTACGTGGGTCACGTGATCGGCATGAGTCCCGAACTCAACCCCACGTGCGAGGCCGACCACGTCCGGATCGAGGAGCTGTATCGCCTGACCTCGCCGGGGCCCGGACCGGACGACCGGGACTTCGTCGTGGCGCTCACCGACGACTACCTGGTGCCCGAACTCGCGAATGTCCTTCCGGGGCCGTGGAAGTGGCGTCGCCGCATGGCGACCACCACGATGCACGGACTGCAGCGGGTCTTCATCGGGGACCATGACGCCGATGCGCTGGGCATTCCCGACGTGAAGATCAAGCATGTGCTGGCCTGTGTCGGACCGGCCCTGTCGCTGGCGAGCCGGGCGCAGCGCCTGGGCGGCGAGCGCCGCGCCCGCGCCCGGGTGGAGAGGGCCTACCGGGCGCGCGAGGCGGAGTTGGAGCGCATGCGAGCCGAGTACCGCCTCGCCGGCGACCTGGTCGACGCCGCGCCGGATGCCGCGAGATCGGGTCAGCCGGCGGCGGTTCGGTGACCATCAGCCCCCGAACCGATCCGCGGCGCTCACGTCCTCGGAGAGGCAGTAGCCGAGTGAGATCGGCTGGGCAAACGTCCACGTGATCTGGCCCGCCGTGCAGGTGATGGAGTCGTCGCCACGGTCGACGGCCCTGGCGATGACGGTGTTCTCCACCGGCGTCGCGTCGCAACCGACTTCGCGGTAGTCGACGAGCTTTCCGCCGTTCACCGGGATCTGATAGCACGATCCGGAAGCGAAATTCGGTGTCAGGCACAGCTTCTTGTCGCCGTCGGCGAAGGTGAGGCTCGAGGTGTGGTCGGCGGTGCACTCGGCCGAGGCGTCGACCTTGCTCGCGGCGTAGAAGGTCAGTCCGTCGGTTCCCTCGCATTTCTGCTTGGTGGCCTTCACCTTGCCCTCGCCGGCCTCCGCCCCGATCTGCAGGCACTCGCCCACCTCGATGTCGGAGGCCTCCTCGACGGTCTGGGCGCCGAGGGAGAAGCTGCAGGCGCCGAGGGCGCCGAAGCTCATGCACGCCATGCTCACGGTGACGCGCCGGCCGATCTGCCACAGCGGTCGACGCGGAGCAGGGTCGGGGCCGATCTCGGTCGGCGGCTCGGGGAGTTCGGTCGGACGGACACTCTGTGGGTGCGACATCGGTTTTCCTCTCGGCAGAAGCGGCGGGTGGTGACGAGAGAAAGAATCGCGGCGGGCGCTTGCAGGCCGCTTGGGGTCGGCTTGCCCGGTCCTTGGACCGCGCGGCCGTCACGCCCGGCATCCCGGGGGCGGCGTCACAGGTCAGCGCTGGTCGAGTGAGGCGTCGAGCGCTCGGAGTTGCTCGACCCGGACGTCGCGGAGCACGGCCAGGGTCGCGGTGATCGCGATGTCGCAGGCCTCGTCGATGCCCGCGCCGTCGACGATGAGCGCCCGGTGGGCGACGTCGAGGCTCATGCCGAGCAGCAGCGAGGCGAGCGTGTCGGCGCCGGCCCCGATGTGGGCACCCTGTTCGGCGTAGTTGGCGCGCAGGCGTGCCGCGATCCTCGGCTCCAGCGCGGCGTACAGCCGCCGGTTGCTGTCACCGCCCTGGGTGTGTCCCATCAGCACCCGCAGTCCGGCCGGGTGGCGGCGTGCGTAGTCGAACAGGCCCTGGACCGCGTGGCGGGCCCGGGCGCCGTAGGGCATGTCCTCGCTTTCGTCGTAGATGCGGAACATGAACGAGGTGAAGGTCTCGAGTTCACGCGTGATGACCCGGGACACGAGGGCGTCCCGGGACCCGAAGTGCGCGTACAGCGTCACCCGGGTGGTCCCGCCACGCTCGGCGATGGCGGTCATGGTCGCGCGTTCGGCCCCGACCTCCGCGATCACCTCGCAGGCGGCGTCGAGCAGCTCGTCATCGGTCGGCCGGTTGCGTGTGCTGCGGCCGGGGGATACGGGTGGGACGTCCCCTCCATGGTCGTGCGGACGGACGGAACCGCCGTGGTCCTTGGGGGCCTCGTCGTCCACGGTGACCATCCTCCGGCGGTTTCGTCGTGGTTCCTGCCCGTCTCGCGGCTCAGGAGGCCGGGCTCAGGAGGCCAGATCGTCGACGGTGCGGCCGAAGTACGCCGCCTCGACCCGGTCGCGGTGGCTGCGGAGTTCGGCGGCGCTCGCCGACAGCGCGACCCGGCCGTGGTGCAGCACGATCGCCGAGTCGGCGATCCCGAGCGCGAGATCGATGTGCTGCTCCACCAGGACGACGGCCATCTGGTGTTCGTCGGCGATCGACCGTAGCCGGGGGAGCAGGTCCTGCACCGCGACCGGGGACAGACCGAGGCTCATCTCGTCGATGAGCAGCACCTTGGGGCCCGCCAGCAATGCCTTCGCGAGGGCGAGCATCTGCTGTTCGCCCCCGGACAGATTGCCGCACTGGCGTGATCGCATCGTCTTCAGCCTCGGGAAGTACGAGTAGACCGTGTCGAGTCCGGTTCCGTTGCGCCGCTTGGCGAGCCGGAGATTGTCCGAGACTGACAGCTTGTGGAACAGTCCGCGCGAGTCGGGGACCAGGATGACCCCGCGCCGCGCGTTGCGCTCGATGCGGCGGTCGATCGGCTCGCCGAGCGCCGTGACGGAGCCGGACATCAGCGGCAACGCGCCGACGGTCGCGAGCAGGGTCGTCGTCTTCCCCGCGCCGTTCGGGCCGAGCAGCGCCAGGATCTCGCCGGGCCGGACCGCCGCGGACAGGCCGCGTACCGCGGGCACCCCGCCGTAGCCGACAGTGATGTCGTCGAGCGCGAGCACCGGATCTGCCTTGTCGCTCATCGGTTCTCCTCATGCTCGTCGTGGGGCGGGCCACCGGGCGAGGGTGCGTCGCCGGTGGATTCGGATCCGGTGACCAGGTCTGTGTCGGGCGACAGGGCGCCGGTCGCCTCGAGTTCGGCCACCGCATCCGGATCGACCTCGGGCGAACCGAGGTAGGCGGCGACCACGGCCGGATCGTCGGAGATCTCGGCGGGTGTGCCGCTGGCGATGACCTTGCCGAAGTCGAGGACGTACAGGCGATCGCAGACGTCGAGCACCAGCGACATGTCGTGGTCGATGAGCAGGATGCCGATCCCGGTGGCCGCGATCCGACGCAGCTCGGCGCCGAAGCCGCGGCTCTCGTGGGTGTCGAGGCCCGCTGCCGGCTCGTCGAGCAGGACCAGCCGGGTGCCGCCGACGAGAGCCCGGGCCACACCGACCAGCTTCTGTTGTCCGAGGGTGAGTTCGCCGGGGAGGGCGTCTGCGGCATCCCGGAGCCCGACCAGATCGAGTGCCTCGCCGATGGTGTCCGCCGGCGGCCGGGAACCGTTGAGCACGTCGGCCAGCATCGCCCGCAGCCCGACGGGTTGGACTGCGACGGCGAGGTTCTGGGCGACGGTCAGGTCGGTGAACAACTCGCCCGCCTGCCACGTCCGGGCCACCCCGGCCCGGCGCCGGCGGTGGGGTGGGGCCTTCTCGAGGTGCTCCCCGCACAGGGTCACCGAACCGGTCGCCCTGGTGAAACCGGTGACGGCGTCGACGAACGTGGTCTTGCCGGCGCCGTTCGGCCCGATCAGCCCGACGATCTCGCCGGCCGCGACCGCGATGTCGATATCGGAGTTCGCGGACACGCCGCCGTAGCGCACCGACAGGCCGCGGGTCTCAAGCAGCGGCGTCCGGTCCAGTACGGAACCCGATGTGCGCGAGGCTGTCTCCGGCGTCGCGGGACGGGGTGTCTCAGACATGCGCACCTGCCTGTGTGGTCTGGGCGGCGCCGGGCGCCTCGGGTTCGGACGGCGGCCTACGCCGTGCGGGGCGCAGTTTCTCGTAGATCTCGGAGATCGCCCCGGCGACGCCCACCGGATTGGTGATCGCCATCAGCAGCAGGCTTCCCGCGGCGATGAGTTCGTAGTACTCACCGAGCGACAGGGTCTGGTTGAGGAAGACGTAGCCGATGCCGAGTGGCCCGATGATCCCGGCGATGACCGCACCGGCGAACGACGTGATGCCGCCGACGTAGGTCATCGCGAGCAGCGTCAGCCCGATCATCACCGTGAACGACCCGGCCGACAGCTGGCCGCGGCTGTACCCGATGAGGCAACCGCCGATGCCGGCCAGGAACGCCGACAGCGCGAACCCGAGAAGTTTGGTTGCGGCGACGTTGATCCCGACCGATGCCGCGGCACGTTCGTTGGATCGGACCGCGAGGAATGCGCGTCCGGTCGATCCGCCCATGAATCGCAGCACGACCAGGGTCGCGATCGCCACCACGACGAGGACCATCAGCGCGAAGCGGAGGGTGACCAGGTTGGTGCCGTCGCGCACCCCGAGGTCGATGCCGAAGATCGACGGGTCCTCGATCAGGTTGCCCTCGAACTTGGTGATCGCGGGGTTGTTGAAGACGAAGTTCTGGATGGCCAGCGCCGCGGCCAGGGTGACCACCGCGAGTTGTGCGCCGCGGATGCGGAGGGCAGGCACGCCGACCAGGATGCCCAGGCCCGTCGCGATGAGCGCCGAGAACAACATGTCGAACGGGAACGGCACGTTCCAATTGGTCGTCAGCTTCGACAGCGCGAAACCCGCTGCGCCGGCAAAGGCCATGGAGGCCAGCGAGATCTGTCCCAGGTAACCGGTGAGGAGCACGAGCGACAGGGCGATGAGCGAGAGGATCACCGAGGTGACCACGCCGTAGCGCCAGGTGCCCTCGGTGAGCACGATGGCCACGACCACCACCGCGATGATCGCGGCGGCCGGGACGATGCGGATGCGCGGGATGCGGACCGCGGGCATGCGCACCTCGCCGAGAGAGCCGCGCGAGGGGATGCGTCCGCCGAGGAGGAAGAGCGCGATCACCACGATGACGAAGGGCAGGGCGTCGCCGAGCCCGGACTGAGCCCACTCGGGCCACCAGCTCTTGGTGGCGAGCCACTGGATGACCGACTGGAACACGCCGAGGACGAGGCCTGCGGTGCAGGCGATGCCGAACGAGGTGAGGCGTCCGACGAGGGCCACCGCGAGCGCGGGGATGACGTAGAAGGTGTAACTGGTGACCGTCAGTCCGAGGGTGAACGAGGCGAGGACGACGATGAGGCCGGTGGCGGCGCCGGTGATGGCCCACACGATCGCGGCGAGCCGGTCGGGGGAGTAGCCGGTCAATCGTGCCGCGAGCTCGTCCTCGGACCCGGCGCGGGTCGCGACGCCGAAGGTGGTGAGGCGGAAGTAGGCCCACATCAGCAGGGCGATGGCGATGGCGACCCCGGCCAGGATCAGGTCGGAGACGTTGACCACCGCGCCGCCGATCTCGACGGTGTCGTCGGGCAGGATCGACTGTGCGAAGAGGTTCTCGGTGTCGAAGCGCAACTGGACGAGCGCCTGCAGGAACAGCATCAGGCCCACCGACGCCACGACCTGGGCGAGCACCGGCGCGTGGCGCAGGGGTCGGAACACGAGTACGTGGGCCAGCAGGGCCCAGACGACCGCACTCACCACACCGAGGACGATGGCGAGTTCCATCGAGGTCGGGTTGTCGTCGCTGCCCAGGCTCAACGACCCGATGGGGAGGACGAGGGTGCCGTCGGTGCGCAGCGTCGCGACGAGATAGACCGAGTAGAGGCCGATGGCACCCTGGGCGAAGTTGATGATGCCGGTGGCGGCGTAGATGCCCACCAGCGACGACGCGAGCACCGAGTAGATGGCACCCAGGGACAACCCGAGGAAGGCGAAATTCAGGAACTGGGCCATGTGGCGCACTCATTCGTTCGGGACGGACGGGAGACGGGAGGGCGGGAGACGGGAGGGCGGGAGACGGGGGCCGAGAGGCGCCGCAGGGTAGCGGCCGGGGCTCGGGCGAAAAGGCCGCGCGGTGGGGCGGACCCGATCCGGTCCACCCCACCGCGTCGGCTCATCGTGTCAGTATGCGCCCGGGATGCGCTGCAGCGCAGCCGGGTTCGGCGTGATGAATCCGCCGGTGGCGGGTTCGGTCTTCTTGTCGTCGACCACATTGAACAGCAGCATCTCGGTGGTGCAGTTCGGTGTCGTCGGCTTGCCGCAGTTGAGCTTGGGGCCGATGAAGGACTGGTAGTCCTTGACCGCCTTGAGCGCACCGAGGATGCTCGGCCCGGTGTACTCGGTCAGCTGCGCGTCGGTGAGGATGCGGGTGAAATCGGCGAGGATCGAGAAGGTGCCGTAGGCGTAGAAGCCCTTGGTGCCGTCCTGCTCGTCGATGAACTTCTGTGCGGTCTCCAGATTGCCCTTCACCTCGGCCGGGGTGGAGTCGAGGGCCGGGGTCTGCCAGAACGGCGAGTACGTCTGCGCGCCGACGGCCTGCGAGCCGAGGGTGTCGATGAACTCGGTGCAGGCGGCCAGGAAGATGGTGCCCTCGTAGTTCACCGAACGCAGCGACTGTGCGAGCTTGGTGCAGGTGTTGTCGTTGGGGGAGGTCATCAGGCCCGCGGCGGACGGATTGCCCTCGGCCAGCTGGCTGGCCAGCTGTGTGAAGTTCGGGCCGGCCGGCGGGTAGTAGACGCCCTTGACGTCGATGCCGAGTGCGGCGCCGAGCGGCTTCATGAGACCGTCGAACACCTGATGTGCCTGCGGCAGATCGGCGTTGGCAAGGGTCAGCGAGTCCTTGCCGTCGGCCTTGAGCTGCTGCATGAAGCCGACGAGGAAGGCGGCCGGAGGCGGACCGAAGTACACACGGTTGTCCGCGGAGGCGCCGGTGATGGTGCTGTAGGGGATCTCGCCGACCAGCGGGATCTTCGCGGCGGTCAGGATCGGGACCGCGGCAGCCGATTCGGAGTTGAACGCGTCGATCGCGGCCACGACGCCGGCCTCGACGAACTGGTTGGCGCACGACACGGTCGACTCGGGCGCGGTCTGGTCGATGCCACAGTCGACGATCTCGATCGGGCGTCCGTTGATGCCGCCGATCTGGTTGTTGATGTAGTCGATCGCGGCCTGCTTGCCGGTCGTGACGCCCGGCTGGATGCCCGGACCCTTGGACGGGTTGAACAGACCGATCTTGATCGGCTCGCCGGAGGCCTTGGTGCCGCTGGAGTCTGCGGCGGAGCCGTCCGATCCGCCGTCGTCGCTGCTACACGACACGACCGAGAAGATGCAGGCCGCGGCGACGGCGACCGCCGCCAGGCGTCCTGCTCTCCGTGTATTGGACCAACGCATGTTTCGACTGCCTTTCCCGATGAGGTCCGGGCGCGCCGCCGGCGGTCCCGGTGCTGTCAGGGCACGACGACATGGCCCCGGCGGGGCGTGGGAGGTGATTGAGTTCGTTAACCCAGTCGTCTGTCTGGGTGCGAGAGTCGGCACCATCCGACCTGGTAACGGAGGTGAGCCCACCTCGTGTGTGACGTGGACCACCCGAAAATTAGCCGTAACCTTACGACGGTGTCAAGCTGTTCGGGCAAATTGGACGCGCAGAAGCGGCACTGGCGCCACGGCATGACGGTGCCGCCCGAGTGGGACAGATGATTCACTCTGTCGCAACGAGTTTCGCGATGGAGAAGATCCGTGCGGTCAGCGAACGGTGACGCGGCCCTGTTCGTCGACGCTCACGGTCGCGTTGTACGCGCGCACGAGATCGATGCGCTGCCACGACGAGTGACCCGGTCGCTGGTCGTCGAGCGGATGGCCGGCCGGCAACGCGGTCGCGACGAGGATCCGGCGGAGCTGGGCATCGGTCAACGACGGGAACGCGGGCCTGATCAGGTCGACGGCCCGGTGCGGGACGATCATCCGGTGGTTCTTCGCGCCGATCTGCGGGAACCCGTAGGTCAGGTGGTCGGTGTAGATGCGTTCGGCGTCGGCGTCGTCGAGGTACGGGGTGTCCGCCGAGATGCACACGGAGAGCGCCGCGCCGCAACGCCATTCGAGCTCGCGCCGGATCTCGGTGGCGGACTGATCGAGCAGGCGCCGGAACTCGGGGTCGTGACGCCGGTCCGCGGCCGCGGCCTGACCGACCATGGCGCCGCCGATCACGTCGAGCGGGTAGTGCACGCCGAGCACGATGCGGTGGTAGCCGCCCTCGGCGGCCCGCGCCAGGAACTGTGGTCCGAGTTCCGGGAACATCGTCGCGAACAGCGTTCCGCGCCAGAAGAACAGAGCCGAGTGCCCGGACGGGTAGGAGGGGTTGGTACGGAGCGAGGCGTATTCGTCGACGCCGCCGCGCATGTACCTGCGGATCTTCGTGGGTGCGACGACGAACGGGCGGGGATTGTCGAAGACGTACTTCTCGACGAGGGTGGCGCTCGCCGGGCCGCCGGCGCGCGCGAGGTAGTCGCTGAAGAGGGCCTTGGTCTTCGGCAGACGGCCCGCGGCCAGTGCGGCGCGGAAGTCGCGGCCCAGTTTCGCGCCGAAGGCGTCCGACATCGTCCACAGCGGGTCGTCGTGCGCGTCGGCGAGGGCGCGTCGCTGCCGCGCGGGATCATCGGCCGCTCCGTTGTTGATCTCGATGACCTTCGCGAGGTTGGACCGCATGATCGCGGGGTGGTCGCGGCGCACCTCGGCGAACGGGTCCACGATCTGCAGGTAGGTGCCGCCGGGGTAGGACGAGATGTCCGACGCATAGAGGCGGGCGAGATCGGTGACGGGGAAGGGCTCGGGCGTCGGTTTGCCCGGTGCGGCCTGGGCGGGCGCGACGAGCGCGATCGTCGCGGCGACGGCGGCCGCGGCGGTGATCACCGGTGTCGCCAACCGGACCAGGCGAGACCGTCTGGAAGTACGGTCGAAAGCGGTGCGGGGCCGGGCGACGCTGTCCGAGATCACTTCACGATCGTAATGGGTCGATCGCCTGATGTGCGGCAACGCCGTCAGCAGCGCGGGCTTCCCGGGAACGCCGGGACGCCGAGTCGGCAGCCGACGGCGGTGACCGCACGGATGCGGGCCTCCGGATTGCGGCGTTCCAGCGCGGGCAGCAGGCCGTCGGTGACCACGGCCTTCTTCGCGGCCGGCGTCGTCGCCTCCGGGTTCAGCACTCCGCGCACGCGAGCGAAGTTCACGAGCTCGTCGTAGACCATCGACAACGCGGCCTCGGTGGTCCGGTCGTGCGGATCGAGGCTGTGGAAGTCGACGCCGGTCTCGTATTCGTGGCGCACTGCGTGCGGGCCCTGGTCGCAATCGGGTTGCAGCAGATCGATGTCGAAGCTGCGGCGCCCTTGGGCGGGCGGGGCGATCGTGCCCTCGTCGGTGCACTCGTGATGGGAGATCCGGTCCCCGAGCGCGTGGACGTAGATGCCGATCCGCGCGTTGGCCGACTGCGGTCCGACGTGGGCGTCGAAGCGCTCGGAGGTCACCCCGTCGGTGATGACCTGGCGGCCGGTGACGTTCTGGAAGGGGATGGGGATCGGGTCGACGAGGCTGTACTTGCCGTTGATCGGAGCCGGGTTCGGACCGCCGTAACACGTTGTGCCGGTGGCATAGTCACCGCGAGCGGTGCGGTCGGTGAAGCCGCCGGTGCACAGCGGCGCGTTGCTGCCGGGGCCTTCCATCGCCCAGCGTCGGATGTGGGTGAGCATCACCTCGTGCCGCGGGTCGTCGACGTCGGGGCGCAGTCCGTTCGGCAGGGGCGAGCGGGGTCCGCGCATTGTCGGCAGGAAGTGGAAGAGGAAACCGCCGGTCTTGAAGTGGGTGCGGACGAGACCGCTGATGTCCTTGGTGGTCAACGCCGCCGCGTTCGGGACCGGGTTGCCGCGCATGTCGCGGGGTCGGAAGGTGCCGAGATCGGTGGCCTCGCTGTACGCCGCGATCCAGTAGGCGTCCTGCAGCGAGAAGCCGATCTTGCGGGCCATGATGTACGTCGAATCGGTGTGCACCAGGCTGCGTCCGCCGAGGGGTTGCCGCAGCGTGTAGCCGTAGCGGAAGAACGCTCGGGCCCCGCAGATCGGGTCGTGGGCGTCGCTGGGCGGACACGCGAACGGCAGTGGTGCGCAACTGTGCGGCGGTGCGCCGGGGGTGTAGCAGACGTCCTCGGCGAACGCTCTGGCCTTCGGCGGCGAGGCGACCAGCAGTCCGGTGGCCGTCAGTGCGACGGTCAGCAGGACGGCGGAAAGGGCACGGGCGGTGAGACGACCGCCGAGTCGGGTGATTCGCATGCTGGCAACCTCCTGCGCACGGATCAGGTCATGGTAGGCGCGCAAAAGGCCTGTGTAGGGCGAATCGGTCACGGAGGTCTCAGGTTTTTCTCAGGGTCCTCCGGAGGTCGCGCGTCGTCGACGTGCGGAGATTCGCGGGTGAGGCGTCGAATCGACAACGCGCTCAGTCCAATGGGAGTCCGCGTTCGAGCAGGTCGATGGCTCGCAGAGTGGTCTCGAGTTGTGGTTGCGAACGGTTCTCGTCGGCCTCGGCGGCGATCCGGAAGGCGACGCCGGCGACCGCGTCGAGGAAGACGCCGAGCGCGAAGTCGTCGGCGTCGCGGGCGAGGTGGTCGGCGACCAACTGCCGCATCCCGGAGATGAGGCGGTCGGACTCGGCCTGAAAAGTCTTCTGCAGCAGTGGTTCTGATCGGATCAACTGACGGCGCAGCGGGTTTCCGATCCACGGGTCGTCGGCGGAGACGCGATCGAGTTCGGTGAAGAACCGCCGGATGAGGTCGAAGTGACCGAGTCCCGGGGGCATCGTCGCCATGATCGCGCGCATCTGTGCCTCCAGGTGGGCCCCGCCGACGATCACTTGTTCCTTGGTGGGGAAGTACCGGAAGAACGTGGTGTGTGAGACGCCGGCGGCCTCGGCGATCTGCTCCACCGTGGTCTTGGCGTAGCCGTGTTCGGAGATGAGCCGCAGTGCCGCCTCGCGAATCGCGGTGCGAGTGCGTTGCTTGTGTTGCTCACGCAGGCCAGGCCGACGCCCCGGGGGGGGGGGTTCCCGGGGCGTCGGTGGCCCGACGCGG
The DNA here is from genome assembly GCF_900683595.1 of Gordonia paraffinivorans. Taxonomy (NCBI): domain Bacteria; kingdom Bacillati; phylum Actinomycetota; class Actinomycetes; order Mycobacteriales; family Gordoniaceae; genus Gordonia; species Gordonia paraffinivorans. Next base: position 324,219 of record NZ_CAACYD010000007.1, read on the forward strand.
CGCCGGCATGGTCAGCGGGCCGGGACCGTCGCCTTCTCGTCGGCGTCGGGCTCACCGGTGCCCGGCTCGGCGAGCCCGCGATGGCGGACCGACTCGCCTTCGATGTCGAAGTTGATGACGAGCTTGTCCAGCCAGCGCGGCAGACCCCAGGCGCGGTCGCCGAGCAGTGCGATGACGGCCGGGACGACGAGCATGCGGATGACGAAGGCGTCGAACAGGACCGCCGAGGCCAGCGCGAAGCCCATCATCTTCGCGGTGGTCTCCGGCGAGAGCATGAACGCGGCGAAGACGCTGATCATGATGATCGCCGCCGAGGTCACGACGCGGGCGCCGTGACGGTAGCCGGCCACGATCGCCTCCTTGGCCGTCATGCCGTGGATGTACTCCTCGCGCATGCGCGTCACCAGGAACACCTGGTAGTCCATCGCCAGGCCGAACACGACGCCGATCAGGAAGATCGGCAGGAAGGAGATGATCGGCTGGGTGTGGGTGATGAGACCCAGCCAGCCCTCCTGGAAGATCGCGACGGTGATGCCGAAGGTCGCGAGCACGGAGAAGATGAAGCCGACGGTCGCGATCAGCGGCACCCACAGCGAGCGGAAGACGCCGATCATGATCAGGAACGCGAGGCCGACCACCACGATCAGGTAGGGGATGAGCGCATCGTCGAGCTTCTGAGACAGGTCGGACATGATCGCGGTCTGTCCGCCGACGTGCAGCTCCGCGCCCTGCTCCTTCACCGTCGGCGAGTAGTCGCGGATCTTCTCCATCAGTTGGTGCGTCGTCTCCGAGGACGGAGCCGACTGCGGGGTGACCGTGATCAGCGCGGTGTCGCCGTTCTGCCCGCCCTCGTTGCCGATCCAGGTCAGCGCCTCGGGGTTGACGACGTCGGGCAGGGTCGCGATGTGCTTGACGGTCTCGTTCGCGATGGGGGCGATCGGCGCGTCGTCATCGTGGACGACGACGAGCAGCGGTCCGTTGATGCCCTCGCCGAAGCCCTTGCTCAGCAATTGTTGCGCGGCCGCCTCGTCCTGGGTGGCCAGCGACAGGCCCAGCTCCATCTTGGTGGCGGGAATGGCCGCCGCGACCAGCACGACCAGGCCGACGACGATGAACGGGATCGGCGCCTTGACCACGGTGCGCCCGAGGCGGGTGCCCAGGGTCTCGCCGTCCTCGGACTGCTCGGCGTGCTTGATCCACGGGATCCTCGGGCGGAATGCGAAGCGCCCGAATGCGCCGAGGAGGGCCGGGATGAGCGTGAGCGCGGCGAGCACCGCGATGAGCACGGCGACGGCGGCTCCGGCGCCCATCTGCGTGATGATCGGGATGCCGATGACCACGAGCGCGACCACCGCGATGATCACGGTGAGGCCGGCGAACACGACCGCGGATCCCGCGGTGCCCACCGCCCGGCCGGCGGCATCGGCCGCCTCGCCGCCCCGGGCCAGTTCCGTCCGGTAGCGGGACACGATGAACAGCGCGTAGTCGATCGAGACCGCGATGCCGAGCATCGTCACGATGGCGGTTGCCGACTGGTTGATCGAGAGCATCTCCGCGGAGAGCGTGAGCAGCATGATCGTGATGGCGACGCCGACGATGGCGGTCACGAGCGGGATGAACGCGGCGATCAGCGCGCCGAAGGCCACGATCATGACGACGAAGGCGATCGCGAAGCCGATCAGCTCGGCCGAGCCGCCCGCGTCCATGACCTGCATCAGAGAGCCGGTCGCCTCGACCTGCAGGCCGTTGCCCCGGTTCTCGTCGAGGATCTTGACCAGCTGGTCCTTGTTCTCCTTCGTGAGGTCCGCGACCTTGATGTCCTGGCGGACCTGGATCAGGCCGACGCGTCCCTCGTCACCGAGCACCTGGGGTGCGATGGCCGGGTCGACGGCGGCGGCTGCGACCGGGTTCACCACGGTCTGCGGCGCGATGACGTCGGGCAGCCCGCGCAGGTCCTCGGCGAGCTTGTCGATCTGCTCGGTGTGGTTGCGCAGGCCGTCGTCCGCGGCGACCAGGATGCTCGTCGAAGCGAGCTCCTGTTCCTTCATCACCTGTGGGAAATACTCCTGCACCTGATCGGTGGCGGTGCCGGAGTCGGTGCCGGGCAGGCTGAAGTCCTGGGCGAACTTCGGCTGCAGGGCGCCGACCGCCGAGACGACGGCGATCATCGCGATCAGCCAGGTCGCGATGACGACCCATTTGTGTCGGAAGGAAAACCTCCCGAGTGAGAACAGAAGCGACGCCATGGTGTGGGGGAACCCTTTCGGTTTCTCGAGATACCGGGCCGGGGCAGGCCCGCCGTTCGGACACATGGCATCGGTCGCCATATGTGTTAGCGACTAACACTAGTGACCGGATACCACTCCTGCCCAGGTCGAGTCCCCTCTGGCGCGCGGACTCACCTCAGTGCGACGGGTGCGGCCGCGCCGACGAGGGCGACGATCTGCAGGCCGTCGGGGTTGGTCTGGAGCGGGATCTCTTTCCAATTGTTGGTGACCCACACATTGCCCGAGGTGTCCACGGTGAGTCCCGTGCTCCGGGTGAGGCCGTCGAAGAAGTAGCCGGTGACGTCGGGCGAGATCGCGTCCCCGGTGCGCTTGCCGGGCGGGCAGGTCGAGGCGTTCGCACCGCAGAACTTGGAGACGCGCTTGCTGGCGAAGTTGCCCACCCAGACGTTGCCGTCACCGTCGGTGGTGACGCCCCACGGGATGGTGATCCCCCCGCCGCGCAGCGGTCCGACGAGTCGCTTGCCGGCCGGGTCCAGGGCCGACACCGAGCCGAACGACCCGGTACCGGTCGGCCGGTCCGGACACGGCATGGTGATCACTCCGGAGTTGGCGATCCACACGTTGCCGCGTGCGTCGGTGGCCAGGCCCAGGGGATTGTCCACGTGCGGTCCCGTGATGGGCGCCCGCAGCGGGCGGCCGTCGAGATCGAGCATGGCGATCGAACTGGACTCGAGGCCGCTGACGAACAGGGCCCGGCCGTTGTCGACGACGTGGAACGGTTGCTCGACGCCGACCTTGATGTTGCGTGCCCGCGACGGATCGCCGCCGGGGTAGACCGTCAAAGAGTTCGACGCGCAGTTGGCCGCCCAGATCGATCCGTTGCGATCGGTGGTCATGCCCTGCGGCCAGTCCATCGCGCCCCGGGTGAAACCGCTTGCCGGGGAGAGGGCCTGGCCCTGCGGGCTGAACTTCGACATCGAGTTGTGGGGCGGCTGGAGGTTCGCGGGACAGCCGGGTGCGGGCGCCGCGAAGCCGAAATTCGCGACCCAGATGTTCCCGCCGTGATCGCGGGTGATGCCGTAACCGGCCCCGCTGAGTCCGCCGCCGGTGATCGGTCGGCCGCCGCGGAGCTTGCCGTCGGGTGCGAACCGGAACAGGTACTTGCTGCCGCACACCGGGGTTCGGGGGTCGGCGTTGAACTCGTAGTTCGAGTTCACCCAGATGTCGCCGTCGGAGCCGACGACGAAATTGCCCGGGCCGGAGAGCAATCCGCCGCCGCCGTCGAACCTGAGGGCGAGCGTCCAGGCGGCCGGCGGCAGCGGCAGGCCGCCGGGATTCACCGGTCGACGCAGCGCGACACCGAAGAGTCCGGCGGGTCGTGTTCGGGACTCTTGGCCATGTGGGCCATCGACTCGATCAGGTTCGCGGGCCGACCGCTCAGGGGTGTGGTGGTCGCGGACCGCAACGCGCCGCAACCGTCTGCGCCCGAGGTGCAGGCCGCCAGCGCGTTGGTGAGCGAGATGAACGCCCCGAGCGTCGACGTCGCGGAGCCGTTGGGCGGCGAGGTGAGGGTGGTCCCGAGTCGGCCGCTGACCGGGTCGGCGAGATTGGCGGCCATCATCGCCGCCCCGCGAACGCCCGGTGCCCGGCCGGCGATGCTGGTGCCGTCGAGGAACTGTGCCATCGCATAACCCGTTGCGACGGTTGTCCTCTCGTTGATCGTGAGGCGCCCGGGAATCGCGGGCGACACGGCTGCCAGTGTGGTGAACGCGCCGGGTTGACCCGCCGGGGTGGCCGTCACGTAGAACGCCTCATCGGGTCCGGATTGCTGCGTGGGTCGGAGCCGGAAGTGTCCGGACCGGTCGGTGCGGGCCGTTCCGGCCGGGGTGGCAGAGGCGGTGCCGGTTCCGGTGATCCAGGCACGCACGTCCCAGGAGCGGTCCGGGCCGGCGGTCGACACGACCCCGGCGATGCCGGGGTCGGCCGGTGTGGCGGCCGCTTCGGGGGAGGGGACGACGCCCATGGTGGCGGCGACGCCGATGATCGCGGTGAGGGTGGCCGGGATGTGCCGGAACCGCATGGGTACTCCTCGATGGGGCGAGCGGTCCCTCCCGGTGGCCGGGGTGTCCGCACTGTGGAATTTGTCGGAAGCCTAGCGTCTGTCCGCCTCTCGCACCGGGTGATCAGGGCCTCCGGTTTGCCAGTCGTGTGTCGTCCCGGTCCACCGAACGTCCTCGCCCCGTCGATCTCCGGTGCTCTTGCGGCGGCCGGACGCGGTGTGCGACGGTCGGGTGACGAGGCACGACCAGCGACCGAAAGATGCTCATGCACTTCCTCGTCCGCACGTCCGCAACCGTCCTCGCCGCGCTGGCACTCACCGTGGGTGGTGTCTCGGCTGCCGGGGCCCGGCCCGCCCCGAGACCGGCGGCGCTGCCGGTGATCGCCTTCGACCTCCCCGTTCGCAACGGGTTGGAGATACCGCCGGATGTCGCAGGTGGGACGCTCTCGCCCGTGCGGGTCGTCGGAAAGCCCGCGATGCGGACGCTGCAGTATCCACCGCCGGCCGGCGGCGTCGAGTTCGACGTCGCGAATCCGGCCCCGCACAAGTATCAGTACGAGTCCCGATTCCTGTCGATCGCCTGGCGCAACGTGGCGACGGGCAGGTCGGGGGTCCTGCGTCTGCGGCACTGGCAGAAAACGCAGACCTCGGACGGCTACGCGTCGACGCTGCCGACGTCGGCCGTTGCCGAGACCGGTTCCGGCGCCGTCGTGGCGACCGTGCGGGTCATGCGGGACAACCTCGAGCGGCCGCCACAGGTGATCGACGCGATCCCGGGACTCAACGCGCTCACCGTCCCCTGACCGCTCCCGGGTCGGCCCCGACCGGCCGTGCCCCGCTCAGTCGTCGGCGTTCTCGGCTTCCTCGCGTTCGCGACGCTTGTCCTCGCGCAGCGACTTCAGGCGTCGTTCCTCGCGGCGCACCTCGATCTGCTTGGCGCGTTCGACCGACAACCACTCGGGCATCTCTTCCAGCAGTTCGTTGATCTGCGCGGTGGTCAACGCCTCGGTGATCCCGTTGCGAACGAGCGCCGAGTTGGACACGCCCAGCTTGGCGGCCACCAGGTTCTTGGGGTGGGGGCCCTCGGCGCGCAACGTGCGGAGCCACTCCGGCGGGTCGGCCTGCAGTGCGGCGAGCTCCTCGCGGGTGATCGTGCCCTCCCGGAACTCGGCAGGGGTCGCCGGCAGGTACACGTCCAGCTTCTTGGCGGCGGTGGCCGGCTTCATCGACTGCGAGCTCATTCCCCCAGGGTATCGGGCGGTAGCCTTTGCTCGTGACCACACCCGACGCCCCGACGTTCCGCCTGGCGTACGTCCCCGGCGTGACCCCGGGCAAATGGGTCCGCATCTGGCAGGAGCGGCTGCCCGACGTGCCGCTCGACCTCGTCGGTGTCACCGTGGCCGAGTGCGCGCCCGCGATCGGCCGGGGAGATGTGCAGATGGCGATCACGCGCCTGCCCGACGCGTTGCGCCATGGTGATCCGGGACCGCACCACACCATCGAGCTGTACGAGGAGACCACCGTCGTCGTGGTTCCCAAGGATCACGTGCTCACCGCCGGAGACGAGCTGACGCTCGACGATCTCACCGACGAGCACTTCCTCTGGCCGCTCGACGAGCCACTGCGCATCGACGAGCAGCCCGGAGCCGCCATCGAGCACCGGCCCGAAACCGTCGCGGACGCCATCGAACTCGTCGCGGCGGGGATCGGCCTGCTCCTCGTCCCGATGTCGCTCGCGCGACTGCACCACCGCAAGGACCTCGCGTACCGGCCGGTGACGGATGCCCCGACGAGCACCGTCGGATTGCTGTGGCCGCAGCCGACCGGTGAGTTCGCCGACGAGTTCATCGGAATCGTGCGCGGCCGCAAGGCGACCTCCTCGCGGGGTCGCGCCGCCGAACCGGCCCCGAAGCGCTCGGCCAAGGAGAAGGCCGCGGCCAGGCGCGCCGCCCGCGAGGCGGCCGGAAAGATCCCGGGCAAGAGCGCGCGCAAGAAAGCCGGCGGGCGCCCCAAGCGGCGCTGACGTCGGCGCTTCCTCTGCGGGGCAACGGATGTCACAGTGCGCGACATGCCGCGCCTGCCCGCGGGCGCGGGGCTCAGGCGGCTCGCCACTCCGCAGTGCGCTCCGGTGACGCCTCGGCGAGCGCGGCGATCGTGTCGTCGACGCCGAAATCCTTGCCGTACACGGGTGTTCCGGGCTGTTGCCGCCACGACTCGGCGAGCGGTCCGGCGTCGACGGGATCGAAGCCGAGTTCGTCGACGATGCCGAACACGATCGTCTTGCCCTCCGGGTCGTCACCGGCGACCGGCAGGGCGATGCGGCCCTCGGCGCCGGCCGGGAGACCCTTCTCGAGCAGGTGCTTCCAGTAGATCCCGTTGAAGACCTTGTAGACCGGCACACCGAGGTGTTCGGACACCCACACACTCTCCGGTGTGCCGTTCTCGATCGCCTCGATGAGGCCGTCGCGCTGCTGGGGGTAGTAGTTGTTGGTCTCGATCACCGGTGCGCCGGGCTTGCGCGCGTCGACGATGCCGGGCGCCAGGTCGGGCACGTTCTTCTGCGGGATGGAGACGATGACGAGGTCGGCGTCCTCAGCCGCCTCGGCCGCCCAGACGGGGGTCGCCCCGGTTTCTGCCGCGAGGTCGGCGAGTGTCTCAGGGGCACGGGAATTGGCGACCCGCACCTCGTGTCCCAGCTCGGTGAGACGACGGGTCAGCGTGCCGCCGATGAATCCTGCTCCGATGATCCCGATCTTCACTGTTGCACCCTCTGTTCGGCGATGGATTGACCTTCGGCGCAACGACGCGGTGGGACGGTCCATTCCGTGTGGAGAGGCGGGTGTGACGCGAGAGACCCGATCAGCCCGAGGCCCTCAGGCGTCGGCGCAGGGCGTCGACCAGCCGCCGCCACCAAGGAGGACGCCCGAATTCCTCGAGAAGTCCGGTCGCGATCTCCGGCGTCAGCAGCTCGTCCGGGATGAGCAGCACGTCGGTCGAGGTCCGCGAGGTCACCCGAAGCGAGGTGCCGAGCCGTCTGACCCGACGGATCGAGGCACGGTCGAGCGTGCGGTCGTACGTGCCGAGTCGCAACCGGATTCGATCGGGCCCGTACTCGGCGCTCACCGGGGTGCCGGGCGGCGCGGTCCGCCGGAGCCACCAGCGGCCGAAGAACGGCGTGAAGAACAACAGGGACATCGTCACGATCGCCGCTCCGGGGAGCGCAGCCATCGCATACGCCTCGACGGTGAGCAGTGCGACGAGGGGAACGAGACACGCGAGGTAGAACAATCCGAGCGTGAAGGGCCTGAGCATGGAGCGTCGCAGCCGGTCGGCCAGCCCTTCGTCGGCGATGTACTCGACGCGGCTGGCGTCGTCGACGTGATCGACCCTCCGGGTCATCGGGGGCGGGGGGCCGGCGGATTCGGCGGACACCGTCGCGCTGAGGGGGCGGCGGGAGAACGGGCGGCGCCCCTCGTATCTCTTCAGCAGGTCGTCGCGGATCTCGGGCGGCATCAACTCGTCGGGGATGATCAGCCGCGTCCCGAAGCCGGCGACGGTGAATGTCGCAGTCCTATCGCGATACCGGACCCATCGGATGCCGTCGACGGGGACCGTCGAGACGTTGCCGGCCCAGCCCGCGGAGATCTCGTCGGGCCGGAACTCGGCTGTCATCGGCGTGCCCTCAGGGATCTTCTGGGCCCACTCGCGCGCGGCGGCCCGGTAGAGGAATCCCCAGGTGAACAGGCCCGCAAGCGCGAGACCGCCCAAGACGCCGAGGGCGAGCGTGAGGAGCACCTTCGAGAGGGGTTCCCCGATCGCGTCGAACACGAGTGAGGCGGTCGGGACGATGACGATGGCCGGGATGAGCATCAGCCACACCAGTGGCTGGTCGAGGTAATACGTCCGGCCCATCCGGTTCGTGATGTCCCGTGTGGCGACCGCAGTTGTCCGAGTCCCCGGTCTGCCCGCGGCAGAGCCGGTGGGCTGGGGCGACTCGTTCATTCCGGCCTCACCGGGCGCAGGTTCCGCGCCGGCGCTCCCGATCTCGTCGCATCGTTCCCCCTGGTTCTTCGTATCGGCTCGACGTCGCAGGCGTCGAGCCGAGGATACGACGGGTCGCCGAGCGCAGGTGTGCGCCACGTCCTGGTGCCGTCGCCGGCCGGTGCGGTTGTTGTGGTGAGCATGGCGGCTCCCCGTTTGTGAGGGGCGGCGGCACGGGACGCTGCATGCGCCGGCGAACCTGCGACAGGCGGGGTCGCCGACTGTGGGAGTGGTGTGGGAGTGCTGTGCCTGGGAGCGAGGGGAGCCGGGAACGAGGCTGGATGTGTATCCATCACAACCAGTTTCGGAGGTTTCGATGACCGCCATCAGCCCTGCCGCCCGAGAGCTTCCCGACGTCAACGAGATGTACGTCGTGCATCGCGTCTTCCGTCGCGAGTTCACCGCTCTCCCGGCGCTCATCCGTGCCGTCGCCGCCGGGGACACCGCGCGCGCCGCGGTGGTCGCCGAGCACCTGACGCTCGTCCTCGACGGATTGCACATGCACCACACCGGGGAGGACGAGGTGCTGTGGCCACTTCTGCAGGTGCGTGCGGCACCGTCGACCGCCCTGTTCGAGACGATGCAGCACCAGCACGGCGTCGTCGACAGCCGGACCGAGGCCATCCGCGAGCACGAGGCGGCGTGGACGCAGGACCCGACGCCGGCCGGCGGCGAGCGGCTCGCGCACCTCGTGGAAGACCTGGCGTCGGCGCTCTTCGAGCACCTAGAACTCGAGGAGCGGGAGATCCTCCCGCTGGTTACCTGCCACATCGCCGTCGACGAGTGGCGGAAACTGTTCGAGCATGGGAAGGACACGATGACTCCCAGGCAGCTCCCGTTGATGTTCGGTGCCGTCCTCGAGGACGCCGACCCCGACGAGCGCGCACGCATGCTGGGCCAGTTCCCGATCCCGATCGCGCTCTTCCTGCGCACCGTCGGCTCGTGGCAGTACCGCCGCTACATCAGGCGAGTGCGCGCCGCGTGAGTTCCTCTGCCAGGCGACGGATGTCGGCCTTGGTCGCGGCGCGGCCGGCATGCCGACGCCTCCAGGTCCGGTGACGGTGACCAGTCGCCTCCCGTCGGATAGAAGCGCCGCGATGCATTAGATGTCGGTGTCACAACCGACGAGTTCGGTCGCCGGCGTGCTGACGGACCACCTCCCGGGGCTCGGCGGGGCGGACGCCGGCGCGTCGGGAACCGATGCGCCGAGTCGGGCGCGCTCGGCGGCGTCGAGCTCGAGCGCGCCGGCCAGCGCTCGGACGGTGTGCGGGTGGGGCGGCGACGTTCCCCACGCTCGAGTGCGCTGACGGCCTTGGCGGAGATCTGGGCCCGCTCGGCCAACTCCTCCTGGGTGAGATTGCGGGACCTGCGCAGACGTCGCAGAACAGCGCCGAAGCCGTCGTCGTTCGCCTGTGCCACAGGTGGGACGGTAGCGGACTGTCGGGCCCGTCACACGGGTCGTCGCGAAGGTGGACGTCCCTGGTCCGGCCAAGAAGTCCCGAAATCGGGGTCGCCGTGGGGTTAGGGTCGACGCAGGCGTTCGGGGGTCGATGTCCTCTTGAGGTCGTGATGAGCGGTCTGGGCCGGGCGGTGATCGCCGGTCTCGTCGTCGGGTCGATGCTGTGCGCCTGCGGGACCGACGCCTCGGACCCGGATTCCGCGTCAGACGTGGCGGGCCGCGTAGAGGTCGGCGAGGGGCGGCACCTGTACCTGGACTGTCGCGGCGAGGGGAGTCCCACCGTCGTCCTGCAGTCCGGCTTCGGCAACGCGGGGCGACATCTGGGAGCTCAGCGAAACAGACTCTCCCGCTGTGCAACCCGCGCTCGCCGAGACGACTCGCGTGTGCGCCTACGACCGCCCGGGCTCGCTCGTCACCACCACCGTCGACGACGGGAAGGTCAGCGATTCCGGTCGGACCGAGCCGGCGCGCAGCGATCAGGTTCCGATGCCGCGAGACCCGGCCGAGGTCGTCGCCGAACTGCACGAGTTGTTGGACGCTGCCGGTGAGGCGGGACCGTACGTGCTGGTCGGGCATTCGATGGGCGGCCCGTTGCAGGCGCTCTTCGCCGCCACCTATCCGGACGAGACGGCCGGACTCGTCCTCGTCGACGCGCCCATGCCGGAGCTCCGTGACAGCGTGACCCCGGACCAGTGGGAACTCATCGCCCACCCGAAGCTCGCGCCGGGCACCTATCCGGAGGAGTACATCGCTGAAAGCTACTCGATGGACATGCTTCTCGACGAGGTGGAAGCGGCCGGACCGCTGCCGTCGGTGCCGGTCGCCGTCCTCGTCCGCGGCCGGGAGGAGCCGATGCCCGACCCGCCGCCGGAGAACGCGGACGACTACCAGGCGCTGGCCGACTCCTGGCCTCGGGCCCAGGCGGCCTTTGCCGCGAGCCTGCCCGACGCGGAGCTGACCACGGTGCCGGGGACCACCCACCACATCCAGAACCAGCGCCCTGATGCGGTGGTCGACGCGGTCGACAAGGTGCGCAATCGTGCGAAGGGGTGAAGTGCGCGCGCAGCATCGGCGGCGGCCGTCGACGGGCTTCGATGGTGTGCGTCAGAAACCCTGTCTCAGAGCGGGTTTCGAGTGGAGCCGATGACGGGAATCGAACCCGCGTTCTCAGCTTGGGAAGCTGATGTTCTACCATTGAACTACATCGGCGTGCGAGGTTTTCACCTCGCGAGCGAAAGCCTAGCAAACCCTTCCCCGTCCTTCACGGAGGGTGTCGCGATTCCGCCTCTTTCGGTTGCGGACCAGGCAACACGCCGGTAGAATCGAACGTACATTCGAGTTGGCCATGATGATGGGGGACAGATCATGGCTTTCGTCGAGCCGTCTGCAACACCTACACCACTTCTTCTCGACCAGTACGAGCGTCTCCATGCGCTCCTGGACGAGATCACACGCACGCGGTCCGGAGACTGCTCCGAGACGCAGCTGCTCGAGGCCGCGATCCAGCACGAGCGTGCCGAACGGCGCATGCTTGCGATCTTCACCGACACCATGGTGGAGATCGAGGAACGTTCGGCGTATCGGCACGCCGGTTGCCAGAACATCACCAAGTTCCTCATCCATCAGCTCGGCCGACACGGCGAGGCGAATCGGCTCGCGAACCGGGTGTGGGCGCTCGGCAGGTTCCACGACCTCCAAGGCGAGCTGAACGGGCCCCGTTACCCGGAGACCGCCAAAGGTGTTGCGGAAGGCGCGATATCGGGCCGACACGTCGACGTGATCATCGAGACGATGCAGAAGATCCCGTCCTCTGCCGACACCGTCGACAAAGAGGCCGCCGAGGCGACCCTCGCGCACTACGCGCGCGACTACGATCCGTCGTCGTTGCGCCGGTTGGGTGCGCAGATCCTCGCGCATCTCGATCCCGACGGGACGCTCACCGATGACCGCGACCGTGCTCGCATGCGCGGGATGCGGCTCGGACCCCAGGACAGCCAGCTGATGTCCAGGCTGACCGCCACCCTCGACCCCAAGACCCGGGCCATGCTCGACGTCGTGCTGGCCGTGTGGGCGGGGAAGGGCATGAACAATCCCGACGACCCGGAATCGCCCGCCGGTGACCCCGCGGCCGCGGACCCGGAGGCGCTCGCGGCCGCCGCCGATCGCGACGACCGCTCCCAGGCCAAGCGCAACCACGACGCCTTCACCGCGCTGCTCCGATACGCACTGGACGGCGGCGCACTCGGCAGGTCGCATCACGGCCTGCCGCCACACTTGATCATCACCATCAGCGAATCCGCGCTGCGTGAACTGGCCGGGGCGCCGGCCCGAACCGCGACGGGCACCCTCGTCCCGATCAAGGATGCGGTCGAGATGGCCGCCGAGGCGCAGGAGTACCTCGAGGTCTTCCGCGACCACACGAGCGAGGTCCTCTACCTCGGGCGCGCCAAGCGGCTCGCGTCGCGTGCCCAGCGGATCGCCGCGGTGGGTCGTGACGGCGGATGCACCGGCCCGGCCTGCACCCGGTCGGCCTTCGAGTCGGAGATGCACCATGTCGTCGAGTGGAAAGCCGACAACGGACCCACCGACATCGACCTGCTCACGATGGCGTGCGGGCCCCACAACCGGTCGGTCGGACACGGTGACGACCAGTGGTCCACGACGATCGAGGTTGAGGGCATCGACGCAGGTCGCGCGGTGTGGCACCCGCCGCGATCGCATCCCGATCAGGCTCCGCGGATCAACCACGCGCACCGCACGGACGCCATCCTCGACCGGATGCGGGCCGAGGCCCGTCGACGGCTGCGGCACCGGCTCGGACGTCCCGACACCACCGAACGCGACGACACCGGCGCAGATCCGCCCTGATCATTCGATAACCTCGACACGTGCTGCTCTCCGACCGCGACATCCGCTCCGAGATCGCTGGCGGGCGCCTCGCGATTGACCCGTTCGATCCGGCCCTCGTCCAGCCCTCGAGCGTCGACGTCCGGCTCGACAGTCTGTTCCGCGTGTTCAACAACACCCGGTACACCCATATCGACCCGGCCCAACGTCAAGACGAACTGACCACCCTCGTCGAACCCGGCGAAGGCGAGCCGTTCGTGCTGCACCCGGGCGAGTTCGTGCTGGGCTCCACGCTCGAGGTGTGCACCCTGCCCGACGACCTCGCCGGACGCCTCGAGGGCAAGTCCTCCCTCGGTCGACTCGGACTCCTGACGCACTCCACCGCGGGCTTCATCGATCCCGGCTTCTCCGGCCACATCACCCTCGAACTGTCGAACGTGGCCAACCTCCCGATCACCCTCTGGCCGGGCATGAAGATCGGGCAGCTGTGCCTGTTCCGCCTGACCAGCCCCGCCGAACATCCCTACGGCAGCGAGAAGGTCGGCTCCAAGTACCAGGGGCAGCGCGGACCGACCCCGTCGAAGGCCTACCTGAACTTCATCCGGGACTGAGAGTTCACCTGCTCGACCGACACCGCTCACGTCGCCGTGGGTTGAGTGGACAGGTCCATGGGTAACCCTGGCGACCATGAAGCTCACGGTCATCGGTTGCGGCTATCTCGGTGCGACACACGCGGCCTGCATGGCCGAACTCGGGCACGACGTCCTCGGAGTGGATGTCGATGCCGCGAAGGTCGCCCGACTGCAGGCCGGTGAGGTGCCGTTCTTCGAGCCCGGTCTGTCCGACATCCTCCGTCGCAACCTCGACGCCGGGCGGCTGCGTTTCACCACCGATCACCACGCCGCAGCCGAACACGCCTCGATCCACTTCATCGGCGTCGGAACCCCGCAGGAGGCGCGCGGGCACCGAGCCGACCTGTCCGCGGTGTACGCGGCGATCGACACGCTGGTGCCCACCCTGCGGGGACGGCACCTGCTGATCGGCAAGTCCACCGTCCCGGTCGGGACGTGTGCCGAACTGGCGCAACGAATCGCGGTGCTACGCACCCCCGGTGCCGACGCCGAACTGTCGTGGAGTCCGGAGTTCCTCCGCGAGGGGTTCGCCGTCGAGGACACCCTGAGACCGGACCGCCTGGTCCTGGGTACCGGGCCGCGGCCGGCGCCCGCCGAGGGGGCGGACGAACCGCTCGCCGGGGCGGTGCTCAGGGAGATCTACCGCGAGATCCTGGAGGCCGGAGTCCCCTTCATCGAAACCGACTGGGCGACCGCTGAACTCGTCAAGGTCTCGGCCAATGCGTTTCTGGCCACCAAGATCTCGTTCATCAACGCGATGAGCGAGTTGTGCGAGATCGCCGGCGCAGACGTCGACGCCCTGGCCGACGCCATCGGTCACGATCCCCGCATCGGGCGTCGTTTCCTCAACGCCGGCCTGGGTTTCGGAGGCGGCTGCCTGCCCAAGGACATCCGCGCGCTCGTCGCCCGGGCGGAGGACATCGGCGCTCCCAGATCGGTGGGATTCCTCCGCGAGGTCGACTCCATCAACATGCGTCGCCGCGCGGCCGCGGTGCAGCTGGTGACCGAGGCCCTCGGCGGCGAGGTGTTGGGACGGAACATCGCCGTCCTCGGCACCGCTTTCAAGCCGGAGAGCGACGACGTCAGGGATTCCCCGGCCCTTGCCGTCGCCGGGCGACTGGCTCTCGACGGCGCGCTGGTCACCGTCTTCGACCCGCAGGCGATGGCGAACTCGCGTCGGCTCCAGCCGAGCCTCGGGTACGCCAGGTCCGCCCGACATGCGTGCGAGCGAGCCGACGTGGTCGTCGTCGCCACCGAATGGGCCGAGTTCGTCCACATGACGCCAGAGGAGCTGACCCCGGTCGTCCGCGAACGGCGGATCGTCGACCTGCGGCGCTGTCTGGACCCCGGCACGTGGCGGGCCGCCGGCTGGGATCACCGGGCGCTGGGCGGCGTGGTGACCGACACGAGGGTGTCGCAGCGGACCCCGTCGGCGCAGGTGAACGGTCTGGCATCGGAGGCGACCACAGCGGCCGCCGTGCTAGGTTGAACGCCGATTGACGGGGGCACCTTCTCGCCGTGGGGGCGTGCTGGGCGAGGTGCACGACACAGTGCAGGAATCCGATCTGATGACCGATACGGGGGCGGGACCGAACTCTGATCCGGCAGAGACGCCGGTCGGCGCGGGCGCCGTCGAGAATGTGCGGGCAAGGCTCCGCGAGTCTGGCGTGGCCGAACACCCCGAAATCGCGGTCCTCTGGCTCGACGACCATTCGCATGTGACGGTGGGACGCCTCGATCTCGCCCGGGGCGTCGTCCACGATGTCCACTCCGACCCCGCGCTGTCCCTGGACTCGTTGGACCGGGCCGTCGCCGACCATCTGGTCCGGATCGGACGCGTCGGGAAGCCCGAGACGCCGGAGTGGCGCGCAGAACTTTTCGATCTCGTCGCCCGCGGCCGGGAGCGCCTGCGGGATGCCGAGGGCACCTTCATGATGGGCAACCGTCACATCCGGCTCTTCCGCATGACCAGACATGACGTCTTCGAGGCAGACTCCGCATTGAGGTTCCGCACAGAAGATCTCGCTTGTGCTGCGGTGGCCGGTGTGCACGCGCCCGCACTGGCCGTGGCGGATTCGGTGGCCGCATGGCCGGGGCTCCGCGACGCCGTCGCCGGGGCGGTCGGGGTGCCGATCATCGAGCTCGAACCGATGGGCATCTCGGATGCCATGGACGCGGATGCCATGGTTTCGGATGCCGTGGTCGCGGATGTGGTGGCGCCGCCGGATTCGGTCTCGTCGGAGGAGCCGCGACGAGATGCCGGCTCGCGGGTGGATGCCGAGTCACAGGTGGCGGCGAGGTCCCAGGGGGTCGAGTCCCGGGCCGTCGAAACCCCGACAGAGGTGTGTGCCGTGGACGGAGGTGCCGCGAAACAGGTTTCCGGAGAGCATGTTCCGGCGGCTGTCGCGCCGGCAGAGGGTCCGCCGCCGGCCCCGATTGAGGCGCCGGGTGCCGTGCCTGCTCCGGAGGTGTCACCGCAACGGCCCGCGACTCCGATCTCCGCTGTGCCCGAAGATGTCTCGCCGCAGCTGCCGTCGTCTCGACGCACGCGACGCCCACGCCGGCCGGTCCTGATCGGCCTCGCGCTGATCTGTGCACTCGCCGTCATCGGCGTCGCCGTCGTCCTCTCCGCGACCGGTGATCCAGCCGACCCGGCCGCGGCTCCGGCACCCCCGACGACCTCGTCGTCCACCGGGCCGGCCTACGCCGATCCGGCGATCTACGCCGAGGCCCGCCAGCCGGCCAAACGCTACACTCCGCCCCCGCCGCCCGAGACGACCGAGCAGCCGGCGCCGCGTCCCCGGCCACGGTCCCCTCGCCCGCAACGGGGCATCACCATCCCGAATCCGATTCCGGGACTGCCTCCGATCGTCCTGCCCTGATCCGTACGACGATCACCTCACCGGTTGCGACCGCTTCACGGACGTAGTGCGCGGGCCACGAAATCGAGGACGTTCTCGTAGTTCTGCTCCCGATCGACGTCGGGCTGGAGTGCGCCGCTGAGTTCGAGGCTGACCGCGCCGTGGACCGCGGCCCAGGTCTGCATCGCCTGCTGGACCGGATCGCCCTCGATGACGACCCCGGCCGCCTGCCCGTACCGGATCACCTCGACCAGCACGTCGAAGGCATGTGCGGCGACCTCGATGTCGGGGGTGCACTGCGCCGAGAACATCAGCCCGTAGGTGACCGGCCGGCCGAGCGCGAAGCGGCGATAGCCGCGTCCCGAGTTCCGCAGCCGTATCGCGGCGTCGGTGTCGGTACTGGCCACCGCGCGTGCGAGTTCGGCGTAGCCGTCGGTGACCAGCGCGTCGAGCAGGCCGTCCCGGCCGTCGAAGTGGTTGTAGACCCCCATCGGGGCGACCTTCGCCTCCGCGGCCACCGCGCGCACCGTCAGCCCGGCCTCGCCGTCGCGTTCCAGGATCGTCCGCCCGGCGCGCAGGAGGGCGGACCGGACTTCGGCGGCGGAGGTTCGGGTGCGGGGCTTCGCGGGGGACATGGTTGACAACTTACTAGAACGGTGTTCTTCTTGAATAGAACGTTGTTCTACAACAGTGGTACGTCGTTCTACCAGAATATCCCGACTCACAGAACAGGAGACTGCCGATGCGCACAGAGAGAACAGCTGCACGCTGGTGGGCGCTCGGTGCCCTCAGCTTCGCCGAACTGCTCGTGATGATCGACAACACGATCGTCAACGTCGCGCTTCCGACGCTGGCCCGCGACCTCGATGCCGGGATCTCCGGGCTGCAGTGGATCGTCGACGCATACACACTGGTCTTCGCGGGGCTGCTGCTGACCGGTGGCTACCTGGGTGACCGCTTCGGTCACCGGCGGATGCTCGTCACGGGCATCGTCGGGTTCATGGCGGTGTCTGCGCTCGCAGCGTCGGCGCAGAGCCTCGGGCAACTGATCGCCGCCCGGGGTGGATTGGGCCTGTTCGCAGCGCTCGTGTTCCCGGCGACGCTGGCGATCATCACCTCGATCTTCGTCGACGCGAAGGAGCGCGCGACGGCCGTCGGGATCTGGGCGGCGACCTCGGGTGTCGCGGTCGCGATCGGACCCGTGCTGGGCGGTTGGCTCCTCGAACACTTCTCGTGGACGTCGGTGTTCTGGGTGAACGTGCCGTTCGGCATGATCGCGTTGGCCGCGATCTTCGCCGTCGTCCCCGGCACGCGACCGCTCGAGGTGCCGCGTTTCGACATCGCCGGCGTGGCGCTGTCGGTGGCCGGACTCGGGTTGCTCACCTACACCCTGATCGAGGCCCCCCACGTCGGCTGGGGTGAGGTGCGAACCGTCGCCGGAATCGTCGGCGCACTGGCGCTCCTGACGCTGTTCGTCGCCATCCAGCTCCGGATCGCCCACCCGATCCTCGACGTCCGGCTGTTCGCGAACCGCCACTTCGCGACCGCCGCCGCGATGATCAGCCTGGCGTTCTTCGCGTTGTTCGGCTTCATCTTCCTGATCACCCAGTTCTTCCAGGCGGTCAAGGGATACGGCCCGCTGGCAGCGGGCGTCCGGACCCTGCCGTTCGCGATCGTGATGGCGGTGCTGTCGCCGGTCGCGATGATGCTCTCCCATCGCTTCGGGGCGCGCTACGTCGCGGTCCTGGGAGCGTTCCTGATGTCCGGAGGCTTCGCCCTCGTCGAGCTCTCCTCGCGGGACTCGGGTTACTGGGAGCTCATCATCTGGGCGATGTCGCTGATGGCGGCCGGTCTGGCCTTCATCTCGGGTCCGTGCACGCAACTCATCATGGACGCGCTGCGTCCCGAGCAGGCCGGTGCGGGCAGCGCGGTCAACGACACCACCCGCGAGATCGGCGGCACCCTCGGCGTCGCGGTGCTCGGCTCCATCCTGACCTCCGCCTACGTCGCCGGGATCGCGGATCGCCTGTCCGGCAGGGGGTTGCCGCGTGAGGCGGTCGACGTGGCGGAACAGTCGGTGATGGCCGGGGTCGAGGTGGCCCGGCAGCTGCCCGGAACGCTCGGCGATGCCGTGCAGGTCGCGGTGCAGGAGGTGTTCATGGACGGACTGCACGACGCGGTGTGGGCGGCCGTCGCGATCACGGCGGCAGCCGGCGTGGCCGCGCTGTTGCTTCTCCGCGGCACGGTCGGCGGGCAGCGAGGGGCAGCGGGGGAAGCAGGTCCTGCGGGTGTCGACACGGACATACCCGCGACGGCGACCGCTTCAGAGGTCGAGGGTGAGGTCCCCGCCCGCACTCCGTGACACGCAGGTCAGCATGATCCCGGCCTCGCGTTCGGGCTCGGTCAGGATGTTGTCCCGGTGGTCCACCTCGCCGGACAACGTCCTGACCTTGCACGTTCCGCAGAAGCCCTGCTGACACGAGTAGGGCACCGACGGGCGCACCCGCCGGATCGCCGCCAGCGCGGACTCGTCGGCCGCCACGTCGACCCGTTCGCCGGTCGATGCCAAGGTGACGGTGAACGGTGAGCCGTCCACCACCGGGGGCGGGCTGAAGCGCTCGTAGTGCAACTCGATGTCGCTGCGGTCGGCCAGATGCCGGCGCAGGCTCTCCAGCATCGGCACCGGACCGCAGCAGTACACCGCGAGGTCGGCGTTGCGCTCGGGGACCGGTCCGAGGAGCTCGGCCGTCGTCGGCAAACCGTGCGCGTCGTCGGTGCGGATGGTGATCCGGTCGCCGAACCGCTCGACCTCGTCCAGGAACGGGATGGAGTCGGCGGTGCGTCCGGTGTAGATCATCGACCAGTCGAGGCCGAATCTCTCGGCCACCGTGAGCATCGGCAGGATCGGGGTGATCCCGATGCCCGCGGCGACGAACCGGATGCGCCCTGCGGGCGACCCGTACCCGGGGACCGCGAACGGAAAGGCGTTGCGCGGACCCTTGATCGGGAGGATGTCGCCCACGCGCAGGGCGTCGTGGACCTCGACCGAGCCGCCCCCGCCGTCGGGGACGCGGCGCACCGCGATCCGGTACCGGTCGCGATCGGCCGGATCGCCGCACAACGAGTACTCCCGCATCCGCCCCGACGGCAGGAGGACGTCGATGTGAGCGCCCGCATGCCAGGACGGCAGTTCCTCGCCATCGGCGGCGGCGAGGGTCAGCGCGATGACGTTCTCGTCGTGTGCGACGACCTCGCGTCCCACGATCCGCACCCGGGTGATGCCGTCGCCGGCGGGGGTGGGACGCAGCGGCGACAACGGCCGCCACGCCGGAAACCATGCCCGCATGAGTGCGGTGCCGAGCGTCAGCACCGGGTCGCGACGCCACCGGCCGTACAGGTGGGGCGGGACCGCGGTGAGGGTCGTCGAATGAGGATGTGCGCGTTGGTTCATCGCGCCCTCACGCGGCACGGCGCGCGGCCGGGGACTTCGCGAGGTAGGCGACGGCCTGTGCCGTGCTGCCGATCTGCTCCGGCCGGAAGCCCGGGCGGAAGTAGCTGAAGGTCGAGAACACCACGGTGCTGATCCGCGGCAGCAGGTTCGCCCGGACGCCGCGGTGGTACTGCCACTTCTTCTGCAAGTAGTTGTAGGACACCGACGTGTCCTGCTTCATGATGAACCGGTAGCCGCGCTGGACGAGCAGCAAGAGGACCGGCAGGACCATCAGCATCGCCCGCCCGCGCCGCAGGTAGCTGTCGCCGAAGTAGGCGGCGACATCGTGGGCGACCGCCCGGTGCTCGACCTCCTCGGCGCCGTGCCACATGAACAGATCAGCCATCATCGGGTGCGCCCCGGCCTCGATCCAGTTGTTGTTCAACGCGAAATCGCCCAGAACCGCGGTGTAGTGCTCGAGCGCGGCGATGAACCAGAGCCGCTCGACGAGGTGCTTCCGGCGTGCCGCGGGGCTGCCCTTGGTGGCCGGGCCGAGAACCTTCCGGAAGATCCACTCCATCTGCAGTTGGTAGGGCCGCGGGTCGATGCCGTGATGGTCGAGGAACTCCCACAGCACGTGGTCGTGGGCCTCGGCGTGCATCGCCTCCTGCCCGATGAAGCCGCGCATGCGGGCCGCGAGTTCCTCGTCGGCTACGAGCGGCAGCGCCTCGTTGTAGGTCTGCACGAACCAGCGTTCCCCCTCGGGGAGAAGGAGGTTGAGCACGCTGATGAAGTTCGACGCGACCGGATGGCCCGGAATCCAGTGCAGCGGGACGTCGGTCCAGTCGAAGGTCACATTGCGTGCGTGGAGCTCGACCGGCCCGGGATCGGCCTCGTCGGCCGACTCGGGAACAATCGGGATGCCAAGGGATGCGGCGATACTCATCCGGCGACCTTCCGTCGTGCGCCGATGCGCGAGAGCCACGGCGCGAACCGATAGATGCGATAGCCGATCTTGGCCTCGGGCGTCACCGGGACCACGGCCTTGTTGTGCTCGATGGCGGAGACGATCTCCGCGGCCACCCGGTCGGGGGTGAAACCGCGCCGCTGGTAGAAGCTGTTCAGCCTGTCCCGCTGGGACTTCTCGGTCTCGGGGTCGAGCCCGGCGATCGGCGTCGACGACACGATGGCGGTGTCGACGATGCCCGGGCAGATGGCCGTCACGCCGATGCGGTGCTCGGCGAGTTCGGCACGCAGCGACTCGGAGAACAGCAGGACGCCGGCCTTCGAGGACGAGTAGAGGCCGAGGCTGCGCGACGGGGTGAACGCCGCGGCCGACGAGATGTTGACGATGTGGCCGCCCACTCCGCGCTCGACCATCTGCCGACCGAACTCGCGGCTGCCGGTGATGACGCCGCGCAGGTTGACGCCGAAGAGGCGATCCAGCTGTTCGTCGGTGGCGTCGAGAGCCCCTCCCGCGACGGCGATCCCGGCGTTGTTGACGACGATGTCGGGAACCCCGTGCCGGTCGCGCACCTCCTCGGCGAAGGCGACGAAGGCCTCGGTGTCGGCGACGTCGAGCTGGTAGGGGTGGGCGGTGGCGCCGGCCAGCTTGCAGGCCTGCGCGGTCTGCTCGGCGGTCTCGGGTCGAAGGTCGGCCAGGATCAGCTCGCACCCGCGTTCGGCGAGGGCGAGCGCGGTCTCGCGGCCGATCCCGCTTCCCGCGCCGGTGATCACGACCAGCTTTCCGGCGAGTGGGCGCGGTTCGGTGAACACGCGGGCACGCTCGACGGACGCCGGTGTCGGGGACGTATCCGACTGTGCTGCAAGGAAGTCGAGAATCGTGTCGGTCAGGTAGTCCGGGTGGGTGTAGGGAAGCCAGTGTCCGGTGGGGGTGTCGCGTCGCCACAGCTTGGACGCGTACGTCGGGGTGTTCTCGTAGATGGCCGGGCGCAGTGCGATGTCGCGCTCGTTGACCACCTGCAGCACGGGAACCGTGGTGATGCGCGCATTCGGGCGGCGCAACTTCTGCCGGATGTTGGCCCGGTACAGGGCGAGTCCGGAGATCATGTCGCGCCGCAGGGTGTCGGCGACCACGACGTTCTCCGGCGGGGTGCCCTCCACCGCGTGCAGGAAGCGCTTCCAGGCCGCAGGCGCGCCCATCGCGGTGAGCAGCAGGTTCGGCAGGACCGGCAACTGGAACAGCCCGGTGTACGACGACGAAACCGACTGCGCGGCAATGGTTCGGAGGTGACGCGGCGTCGGGTGCGAGACCCCGTCGTGGAGGAGTTGTCCCAGGTGGTCGAGGTTCGGTCCGGAGACCGAGACGAACGAGGCGATCCGCGTGCGGGCACGCGGCCGGCTCACCGCCTCCCATGCCTGGACCGATCCCCAGTCGTGGCCCACCACGTGAACCGGGGCGTCGGGACTGACCTCCTCGGCGACCGCGAACAGATCGTCGGCGAGTTCGCTCAGGCGGTAGGGTTTCACGCCTCGCGGACGGTCGCTCTCCCCGAAGCCGCGGCAGTCGTATGCGACGACGTGGTACTTCTCGGCCAGTCGCGGCGCGATGTGCGTCCACAGGTGGTGGGTGTCCGGCCAGCCGTGGACGAGCAGCACGGTGGGATTCGATTCGTCGCCCAGATGGAATGTCGCCAGGCGGACCCCGTCGTTGGTCACCGACCCCCGTCGCCAGTCCGGACCCGCCTGCAATGCCTGTTCGGCCATCAGTGTCACCTCGCTGTAGACCCGATAGAGGTACACGTTACCAACGGTTACACAAATGTCCAGACCCTTGGGATGACGCGATCCGTCTCCTTCCGGCCGGGCGGACGAAACGCGCGACGAAGAGACGTGATACAACGAGAGGCCCGGTCCACCTGGGGACCCGGGCCTCTCGGTGCCGCTTCTGGTGCGTCGCAGCGCTACTGGCGGTACGACGCCAGGAAGTTGCCGATCCGCTCGATCGCCTCGTTCAGGTCACGCGACCACGGCAGCGTCACGATGCGGAAGTGGTTGGTGTCGTCGAGGTTGAAACCGCTGCCCTGGACCACCAGGATCTTCTCCTGCAACAGGAGGTCCTGGACGAAGAGCTCGTCGTTGTGGATCTCGTGGACCTCGGGGTCGAGACGCGGGAACGCATAGAGCGCGCCCATCGGCTTCACGCAACTCACGCCGGGGATCTCGTTGAGCTTCTCCCAGGTGACGTTGCGCTGTTCGTACAGCCGGCCTCCGGGGGACACGAGCGCCTCGATGGACTGGTAGCCGCCGAGCGCCACCTGGATCGCGTGCTGGCCCGGCACGTTCGCGCACAGGCGCGTCGAGGCGAGGATGCTCATGCCCTCGAGGAATCCCTTGGCGTGATCCTTCGGACCGGTGAACACGACCCAGCCGGCGCGATACCCGCACACGCGGTAGGCCTTGGAGAGGCCGTTGAACGTCAGCACCAGCAGATCGGGTGCCAGCGACGCGATGTTGATGTGCTCGGCATCGTCGTAGAGGATCTTGTCGTAGATCTCGTCGGCCAGGATCAGCAGCGAATGACGCCGCGCCAGTTCGACGATCTGCTCGAGGGTCTCGCGTGAGTAGACCGCGCCCGTCGGGTTGTTCGGGTTGATGACCACGATCGCCTTGGTGCGATCGGTGATCTTCGACTCGATGTCGGCGATGTCGGGGTTCCAGTCGTTGGCCTCGTCGCAGCGGTAGTGGACGGGGGTCCCGCCCGCCAGCGACGTCATGGCCGTCCAGAGCGGGTAGTCCGGAGCCGGGATCAGGACCTCGTCGCCGTCGTTCAGCAGCGCCTGCATCGTCATCGTGATGAGCTCGGAGACGCCGTTGCCCAGGATGACGTCGTCGACGTCGAAGTACGGGAAGTCGGGGATGAGCTCGTATCGCGTCACCACGGCGCGACGGGCCGACAGCACGCCCGCGGACTCGGAGTAGCCCTGTGAGTAGGGGAGCGCATGGATCATGTCGCGCATGATCACGTCGGGTGCCTCGAAGCCGAACAGAGCGGGGTTGCCGATGTTCAGCTTGAGGATCCGGTGGCCCTCGGCCTCGAGCCGCTGCGCGTGCTCGTGCACCGGACCGCGGATCTCGTAGCAGACGTTCTGCAGCTTCAGCGACTGGTCCAGCGGCTTGAGGTCGAGGTTGATATGCGAAACATGGGGCCTACTCACGGGTCAATTGTCGCAGCACGACGCAAATGCGTTTCCGGCGGTGCCGGTGCAGCGACGCTGGTCACACCTGATCCGGACACGAAAACGGGCCCCGACCGCGTGGTCGGGGCCCGTTTTCGGTCACGGCTGGTGACTACTTGTGGCCGGGCCGCTTCTTGCCGGCGGCGATGCCGAAGCCCTTGGCCTTCGACGCGCCGGTCTCGGTGATGGTCCGCGAGTCGTCCGCGGTCTTCTCCGACGACGCGGCCGGTGCCTCGGCGGCCGGTGCCGCGACGGTCTCGGCCTCCTCGACCTGCGGTGCCTCGGGTTCCGGGGCGGGCTCCGCGGCGGGAGCCGCGGGAGCCTCTGCCGGTGCCGCGGGCGCAGCGGCCTTCGGGGTCGCCTTGCCGATGCCGCCGGGCCGCTTCTTGCCCGCGGCCATGCCGAAGCCCTTGGCCTTGGCCGGCTTCTCCTCGGTCACCGCGGCGGCCGAACCAGCGTCCGACGCAGCAGGTGCGGCGGCCTCGGCCGGTGCTTCGGCCGGGGTTTCGGCGGGAGCCGGTGCCGCAGCGGGGGCCTCGGCGGCCGGCTTCGGGGCCGCCTTGCCGATGCCGCCGGGCCGCTTCTTGCCCGCGGCCATGCCGAAGCCCTTGGCCTTGGCGGGCTTCTCCTCGGTGGTCGCGGCCGCGGTCGCGGAGCCGGCGGTGTCGGCGGTCGGGGCGGCCTCCGGGGCCGTGGCGGCCTCGTCGACCTTGGACTCGGCCGGTGCGGTCACCCCGGCGTCGGCGGCGGCAGCATTCGGGGCAGACTTCGCACCCGGGCGCTTCTTGCCGGCGGCCATGCCGAAACCCTTGGCCTTTGCCGGCTTGGCCGCTGTCGTCTCGGCCGGCTTCGCCTCGGCCGTGGTGGCCTCCGCCTTCACCGCCTGCGACGACTCCGCCGCGGCGGAAGCGGGAGCGGCCGACTCGGCCGGCTTGCTCGCCGCACCAGGACGCTTGATCCCGCCCTTCATGCCGAAGCCCTTGGCGGCGGGCTTCTTCTCGGGGGTCTCGGCCGGGGCCGACTCGGCGGCCGGCGCAGCGGTCTTGGCCGCGGCACCCGGCTTCTTGCCGCCCTTCATGCCCAGGCCGACCTTCGGCTTCGGGGCCGCCTCGGTCGTCGTGGCCGCAGCAGCGGCGGGCGCCTTGACGGGCTCGGGCTCGGGTTCCGGCTCGGGCTCCGGAGCGGTCGGACGCGGGCCGAGGTAGCGGCCGCCCAGCTTGACCTCGGTGGGCTCGCCGCGCTTGACCGACTCGAGCAGCATCTGCGCGACGTCGACGACCTCGACCTTGCCCTCGGACTCGGTGCCGCTGGTCCGGGCGGTCACGCCGTCGGTGAGCATCACGCGGCAGAACGGGCAGCCCGTGGCGACCTTCTTGACCTGCTCGCCGCTCGTATCCCCGAGGGTGTCGAGCGCCTCGTCGACGCGGTCGACGTTGATGCGCTTGCCGATCTGCTCTTCCATCCACATGCGGGCGCCACCGGCACCACAGCACATGGACCGTTCGCCGTGACGCGGCATCTCGGTCAGGGTCGCCCCCGAGGCGCCCATGAGCTCACGCGGCGCGTCGTAGACCTTGTTGTGCCGGCCCAGGTAGCACGGGTCGTGGTAGGTGACGCTCTCGCCGCCGATCGGAGCCACCGGCACCAGTCGCTTCTCGCGCACGAGGCGGTTCAGCAGCTGGGTGTGGTGGACGACCTCGTACTTGGCACCCAACTGCGGGTACTCGTTGCCCAGCGCGTTGAAGCAGTGCGCACAGGTGACGACGATCTTCTTGCGCTGCTCGGGCGCGGTCGAGAAGACCTCGCCGAGCATCTCGATGTTCTGCTGCGCCAGCATCTGGAACAGGAACTCGTTGCCCGCGCGGCGAGCGGAGTCACCGGTACAGGTCTCGCCCTCGCCGAGGACCAGGAAGTTCACCGCGGCCATGTCGAGGAGCTCGGCGACGGCCTTGGTGGTCTTCTTCGCGCGGTCCTCGTAGGCGCCGGCGCAGCCGACCCAGAACAGGTACTCGAAGCCCTCGAACGACTCGACGTCCTTGCCGAACACCGGGATCTCGATGTCCATCTCGTCGATCCAGGCGGTGCGCGCGGAGGCGTTCTGGCCCCACGGGTTGCCCTTGTTCTCGAGGTTCTTGAACATGCCGGCCAGCTCGGTCGGGAAGTCCGACTCGATGAGGACCTGGTAGCGGCGCATGTCGAGGATGTGGTCGACGTGCTCGATGTCGACCGGGCACTGCTCGACGCAGGCACCACAGGTGGTGCAGCTCCACAGGGTCTCGGTGTCGATGACCGCGCCGAGCTCCTCCGGATCGAATTCGCCGTCGGTCTGCTCGATGCCGGCGCCTCCGCCGATCTTGCCCTTGGACTCGCCGACGAGCTTGCGTGCGGCCTCGGCACGAGCGGCCTCGGGGATCGCGTTCAGCTTGTCTTCCAGGACGTTGCCGTCGGCGTCGACCAGGCCGACCTCGTCGCCGCCCATGTCCTTGCGGCCGCCGGCCAGCAGGTACGGGGCCTTGGCGTTGCCGTGGTCGCGCAGCGACATGATGAGCAGCTTCGGCGACAGCGGCTTGCCGGTGTTCCAGGCCGGGCACTGCGACTGGCAGCGACCGCACTCGGTGCACGTGGTGAAGTCCAGCCAGGCCTTCCAGGAGAAGTCCTCGATCTTGCCGGCGCCGAAGGCGTCGACGTCGGGATCGGCGGTCTCCATGTCGAGGACCTTGCCGTTGGACATCATCGGCTTGGCCGCGCCGAGGGCGACGCCGCCGTCGGCCTCACGCTTGAAGTAGATGTTGAAGAACGCCGAGAAGCGGTGCCATGCCACACCCCAGTCGGTGTTGAGGCCGACCACGGCCAGCCACACCATGCCGCTCATCAGCTTGATCACCGCGAAGATCGACACCAGGGTCGGCGACGCGGGAAGGATCTTGGCGACCTGCTCGGTGAAGAAGTCCGATGCGGTGTTGGAGTGTCCGTAGGTCGCGATCTTCGACGACTTCACGAGGATCATGCCCAGGCCCTCGAGGAGGACGACGGCCTCGACGAAGTAGGCCGCGCCGAAGCGCGAACCCGAGAAGCGCGACAGGCGCTCGGGGACGCGCGGGTGGTTCAGCTGGCGGATGGCGATCAGCACCAGGATGCCGACCACGGTGCCGATGCCCAGCAGCTCATCCCACAGGTGCCACGCGAACGTGTCACCGAAGAACGGCCAGTGGAACTCCGGGTCGATCGACTGCCCGTAGGCCTCGAACCACAGCAGGGCGCCGCCCAGGAAGCCGATCATGACCAGCCAGTGCGCCCAGCCGACGGAGCGGAACTTGACCATGCGCGTGTGGGCGATGAACTCCTTGATCATCGTCCACAGACGCGGGAAGAACGGCCAGAATCTGGTGCTGGGAACCTTCTGGCCCAGGCGGATGGTGCGGAACATCGTCACCACACCGCGGAGGAAGAGGTACCAACAGAAGAGGCTGATCACCGCTGCTGTGGTGCCGATGGCAATCGTCGTGGCTGTCACGGGCGCGTACCGGCCTTTCGTCTAGGTCGTCCGCCCGGAGGGAGCGCACAGAGTGCGCAGGGCTGTCCCACAGGGCGGTGTACTACAGGTAACCGTAAATCCTTGCGCCTATGCAGCGCTCACAAGGTTGACCTAATACCTGCTGGTCTGTCTCTCAGGGATGATACTCACCAGTAACTTACTGTCGAGTCACGGTGGGTGGGGATCCCGCCGAGCATGCCCCGACGGCCCGACTCACCGTGTGTGGGCGACCTTCTCGAGCTCCTCGAGCGCGGTGTCGAGGTGGGTGAGCAGTCGCTGCAGGCTCGGGAGCTGGGCGCGCGCGCCGATCAGGCCGAAGTCGATGTTGCCGGCGTTGCTGGTGACCGTGATGTTCAGCGCCAGTCCCTCCATCGCGATCGAGACCGGGTAGACGCCGTCGAGCCGGGCGCCGTTCCAGTAGAGCTGCTCGGTGGGCCCGGGAACGTTGCTGATGATGATGTTGAACTGGGGCGGCACGTACTGGACGACGCCCGGGACGGTCGCGAAGGCGAGCGGGGCGAAGTTGGCGGCCCCCAGCGCGATCGCCTGGATCGGCCGCAGGCCGCGCACGACGTTCTTCGAGCTCCGTGCGGACTCGACGATCGTCATCAGGCGCCGCTCCGGGTCGGGCTGGTCGGTGGCGAGGTTGACGAGGATGGCGGTGATCGCATTGCCCTCGGCGTCGTCCTCGGTGTGCATCGACACCGGCACCGCGGCGATCAGCGGGGACTCGGGCAGCGCGTCCTGGTCGATCAGGTATGACCGGAGTGCGCCCGCGCACATGGCGACGACGACGTCGTTGAGGGTGATGTCCATCGCCGCGCCCACGGCCCGGAGCCGCTCGATCTCCCATTGCTGGGCGGCGAAGCGCCGGGCGCTGCCGATCGCGACGTCGAGAATGGTGCGCGGGGCGCGCGGGACCGGCGGCACGAAGTCGGGCTTGCGCACGGCGGCGAGGGCGACCTTCGCGGCCGCGGGCCCCAGGCCGGCGGCCTGGAGGCCGGCATCCACCAGGCCGGACACCCGCGACTTCAGTGACGGAGCCGGTTTCAGGGCCCGCTTGCGGACGAGGGCGGGGTCCCACGGCGCGGTGCCGGACCGGTCGTCGGGATCTGCCGACAACATCCGCTGCAGGAGTCGCAGGGCGGAGACGCCGTCGACGATGGAGTGGTGGATCTTGCTGTACAGGGCGACCCGGCCGTCCTCGAGGCCCTCGATCACGTGGAGCTCCCACATGGGCCGGAACCGGTCGAGCAGGGTGCCGTGGTTGAGCGACACGTAGCGCAGGAGCTCGCGGACGCGACCCGGCCGGGGCAACACGGTGCGGCGGACGTGGTAGTCGAAGTCGATCTCGTCGTCGTAGGTCCACGCGAAGTTGCCCAGCATGGTCACCGGCGGGGCGGGACGCTTGCGGAACAGGGGATGGACCTCGGTGCAGGCGGTGAACGCCGCGATCATCTCCTCGGCGAGATCCGCCGACGTCTGCCCCTCACGCGGGACGAACAGTTGCAGCCCGCCGACGTGCATGGGCTGCTCCCGCGTCTCGGCCAGCAGGAAAATCGACGAGGTCACCGGCATGTACTGCATGCACACTCTCTTCCACGGTTGTCTTCTCACGCGTCGGGGTGAGCGCGGCGGGTGCGTACAGTATGGCGTTACCTCCGTCACAGTCGCGCCGTCGGGTCCGCGCCGGAAACGGACCGGCGTCGGGCCCCTTCCGCGGTCCTGCAGTTGGGCGAGAAGCGCGGCGCTGCCAAGGTGTACGGGTGAGGTCCGCAGCCCGTCTGATCGCGCCGGTGGCGCTGATCGTCGTCGAACTGTGGATCACCGTCGCGGCCACGTGGATGTATGTCGAGTCGTCGGGCCGCATCGTCGACGCCGGGCGGGTGTCGGAGGGGTCGACGCTGCTGGTGCTGGGCTCGCTGGTCTACGACGACGGCACCCCCGGTGACTATGTCCGCGGACGGCTGGACACCGCCGCGCAGCTGTACCGCACCGGGCGCGTCGATCGGATCATCAACTCCGGCAACGGTTCCGAGGATGCGGGGAACGAGCCTGCCGTCATGCGCGCGCATCTCGAGGCCGCCGGGGTGCCGCCCGAGGCCATCGTCGACGACCCGGAGGGATACGACACCGCGGCCAGTTGTCGCCGGGCGCACGAGGACTTCGGTGCCGATGCGCTCGTCGTCGTGACCCAGGACTTCCATCTGCCGCGGGCCATCGCGCTGTGCCGCGACGCCGGGGTCGATGCGCGCGGCGTCGTCGCCGAATGTGATTGCCCGGCATGGACGGTGGTGCGCAACCACATCCGCGAGAAGGTCTTCGCGGGACCGAAGGCGCTGCTCAGCGCGGTCGGCTGACCGTCACCACCAGCCGGTGATCTCCTTCAGGTCCGCCTCCATCGCAGGGATCAGGCTCCGCACGAAGGTCGCCGACAGGTGGTGGTAGTCGTGCCACACGAGGATGTTGCCGACCACCGCGGGGCAGTACTCGTCGTCGCAGAAGGCGTCGCTGTAGTCGAGGAACGACATGTTCGGGAACTCGCCGGCGATCTCCTGCGCCGGATCGGTCGGCGCGAGGGCCTGCTCGCGCGAGACGCCGCACACCTCCGGCTTGCGGCCGCTGGCCAGGCACTCCGGCGGCTTCAGCTTGCCCGTCGACCACGGGTTGTCGCGGATGGCGATGACCTTCTGGTCGCGGTCGCGGAACTGCGCGAAGATCTCGCGGTAGTCCTTCGGCACGCGGTCGCCCTTCTGGCCGCCCTCCGGCGGGCGGGTGGACGTGGTGAACACGTAGTCCGGGTTGTCCTCGGCGAGGCGTTCCATCACCCGGCGCGACCAGTCGTTGCACTGGTAGTACTTCTGGCCGAACCAGGTGAAGACGTGCTCGGTGGTGAGCGCGCACCCCACCTTCAGGTAGGTCGTCACGCGGAAGTTGTTGCGCTTGCCGATGTCGTCGAGCGCGGTGATCCACTGCTCGGCGTGCGACCCGCCGACGAGCGCGATGGTGCGGGTCGCGTTCGGGTCGCCGTAGACCCCGACCTTGATCGACGGGTCCTTCCAGCCGCTGATGATCGAGTCGTAGGACGTGATGGGCCAGTCCTGGTCGACGACGTCGGGGCTGGGCTGCGGGGTCACCTTCGGGACCGGCGCGCCGTCGAGGAAGGCGCGTGCGCCGGGGTAGAGGCGGGGGTCGAGGTGCGCGGTGTCGAGGGTCGCGTTGGCGGCGTCGCGCTGCCAGGTCACCGCGGCGGCGCCCGCGGTGACCGTGGTGACCAGCAGCACCGCGACGAGGGAGAGCCGCCAGGCGCGCGAGTTCTGGAAACCGGGCTTACGGCGCGCCGAGCCGGCGCGCAGCGGCGCCTCGACGTACTTGGTGGTCAGCCAGGCGATCAGCACGGACACGGCGAGGATGCCGGTGCCCTCGAGCCACGACACGTCGTCCTGGTAGCGCCAGGCCATGTAGAAGATCAGCAGGGGCCAGTGCCAGAGGTAGAGGGCGTACGCGATGGAACCCAGCCACACCAGCTGCGGCAGCGCCAGCCCGCGGGAGACCGCGGCCGGTCCCGTCGCGGCGGGCGCGGTGGCCGGCGCGCCCGACCAGATCAGCAGCAGCGTGGCGCCGACCGGCACGAGCGCCCACGCGGCGGGGTACTCCTGCACGCCGGTGATCCACCAGCCGCAGGTCACGATCAGGCCGAGGGCCACCAGGCCCAGCAGGTTGCGCAGCCACGCCTGCATCGGGACCCGGGGCAGCCACACGGCCAGCAGGCCGCCGGCCAGCGGCTCCCACAGGCGCGCGACGGTGTCGTAGTAGGTGAAGGGCTGGTTGATGCCGTGGCGGTAGTTGGCCCACGCGAACGAGACGACTGCCACGGCCAGCAGTGAGAACCCGACGATGCCGCGCACCACACTCGGCCGGGCGAGGACGGCGAACACCCGTGACAGCGCGCGCAGCAGGCCGCCGAGCGCCAGCGCGCACAGCAGCGTGAGCAGGAAGAACTGGCCCTGCATCGACATCGACCACAGGTGCTGCATCGGGCTGTTCGCCGAGTCGGCGGCCGCGTAGTCCTGGGATTCGAAGGCGAGATACCAGTTCTGGTAGTACAGCGCGCTGGCCTGCAGCTCGGCGCCGAGCGGCCCCCAGCGCGTGGTCGGCATGACGAGCGCGACCATCAGCGCGATGAACGCGAGGACGAGCAGCAGCGCCGGCAGCAGGCGTCGGACCAGCCGCCAGAAGCGGGGCCACGGGTTGATCGCCCGGCCCCACGACACCGATGCCGGCTGGGTGGCGAGCACGTGCTTGAGCAGGGACGCGACGAAGAAGTAGCCCGAGAGGGTCAGGAAGACGTCGACGCCGCCGGACACCCGGCCGAACCAGACGTGGAAGATCGCGACCAGCGCGATCGCGACGCCGCGCAGACCGTCGAGGTCGAGCCGGTAGCCCGAGGTGTTGCCGGTCGCGGCGTCCTCGTCGGGCGTCGCGACGACCGGGGTCACTTCGGGAGAGGTCGCACGCACAGTCGGCGATGGTACTTGTCCCCGGACGCCCGATGCCGTCCCCACGGGGGGTGTCGGGGGACCCGCAGGAGGTCAGGTGGATCGCCGGAAGCCGCTCCCACCTCGGAAGACGGTCGTACGTTCGGAGAACGACCGTCGAATCCGGGTGTGAGGAGATGCATCGTGGGTGATCTGGTCGATGGGCGTGCGCCGCACCCTCGACACCTGTGCAGGGCAACGTCCGCCTCGCGACGCGGTCGCTCGGAGTGTGGTCCCCGGCACCGGATCTGTCCCGGTCGGCCAGCCATTCGTTCGCGGTGCGTCTAAACCTTCAGCGGGGCCGATCGCCCCGGCACCCTGTCTCCCAGCCATCAGGGCATCACCGATGCCGGTGACCGATCAGGGCATCGCACGCCCACGACCACCAGGGGAGACACTCATGACCACACGACGTTCCGTCGCGATCATCGGAGCCGGCCTCGCCGGGACCACCGCCGGTCTCGGCCTCGTTGACGCCGGTTTCGACGTCACCATCTACAGCGACCGCGACCGCGAGTCGCTGCGCGACAAGGTGCCGCCGACGGGCGTCGGCGTGCTGTTCGGCAAGTCCCAGGACTGGGACGCCGAGATCATCGAGGACCTCTACGAGGTCGGCAAGACCACCGGCATGAGCGTCCGACTGTACGGCGGCGCCGGCGAGGACCGTGCCCCCGTGCTCGAGTACGACCCCGACTACGGCTACGTCGCCGCGGCCGTCGACCTGCGCCTGCGTGCCGACGACCGGCTGGGTCGCTTCCTGGATCGCGGCGGCCGGTTCGAGGTCGCCACCGTCGACCTCGACCGCCTCGACCAGATCGCCGGCGAGGCCGACCTGACGCTCGTCGCCACCGGCAAGGGCGGACTGTCGACGCT
Source organism: Gordonia paraffinivorans (assembly GCF_900683595.1). Classification (NCBI taxonomy): domain Bacteria; kingdom Bacillati; phylum Actinomycetota; class Actinomycetes; order Mycobacteriales; family Gordoniaceae; genus Gordonia; species Gordonia paraffinivorans. The sequence goes on from NZ_CAACYD010000007.1 coordinate 356,921, forward strand.
GTTCCCGGTCGACGAGTCGCGCACGAAGTACCGTGAGCCACAGCGTCGCCTGCTGCAGGTCACCCTGAAGGGCGTGGACCACGGGGCGGACGTGTTCTCCTACCGGTCGTCCGCGGGGGCCGGGCACTCGCTGTACAACCTCGACAGCGAGAACGGCGAGCTGTTCTTCGGCCCGTTCCTGCACAAGGACGAGGGCCCCACCTGGTCGTTCATCGTGTTCGCCAAGCCGTCCGGCGCCTGGGCGCCGCGCATCGACGACGTCCACGACGCGGTGGGCGCACGCCGGACCATCGCCGGGATCTTCCACGACTTCTTCCCCGAGGACGCTCCGGTCATCGATCAGCTCGAGGTCATCGAGTCCGACCCGGTGTCGTGGCTCAAGGGCGCGGTCACCCCGACGGTGCGCAAGGCGGTCGCCACCACGAAGAGCGGCCACCCGGTCGCCGCGATCGGCGACACCGCGATCTCGTTCGACCCGGTCGCCGGCCAGGGCGCCCAGAACGCGCTCATCCAGGTCGCCGAGCTCGTCAAGGCCGCTCGCGGGCACTCGGGTGAGTTCACCGCCGAGTGGCTGGCGGAGGAGTTCGAGAAGCACTGGGAGCGCCGCGGTCACGCCGCCACCGAGGTCACCCGCCTGTTCCTCGGCGATCCCGACTTCGCGACCCACCTGGAGCTGTCGTTTCCGGCTGCCGCTGTCAATCCGGATGTCGCGCAGGCACTGCTCGGCCTGCTGTCCGACCCGAACCCGCTCCTCGGTCTGCGGACCCGTGAGGATGTCGAGAACTTCATCACCGCCGTGGCCGGAGAGCCGTTCGATCAGGTCCTCGCCCGGTTCTCGCCGGCCGGCGAGTTCTCGGCCGCGCCGTCGCCCGTGACGGTCTGACGGGCCCGGCCGGTCCACTCCGGGTCGGTGCGCACCCCGGACGCGTTCCCGGACGCGGCCGGGGTGCGTTTCATGTGACACCCCAGCCGGTTGTGTCACATGAGGTGTGATACGAACGACATCTGCGACGACGTCGGGATCTCAGAGGGGGAACTTGTGAAGACGGGTTGGACGCTGGCCGACGCACCTCCGCAGACCTCCCGGACCGCCGTGGTCACCGGGGCCAATGCGGGGATCGGCAAGGAGACCGCCCGCGGCCTGGCCACGCTCGGGGCCACCGTCGTCCTGGCGTGCCGAAATCCCGAGACCTCGGCCGCCGCGCGCGACGACATCGTCGCCGAGGTTCCGGGCGCCGAGGTGGAGGTCATCGACCTCGATCTCGCCAGCCTCGACTCCGTGCGGGCCGCGGCCGCCGAGCTCAACCGGCGCTTCCCGCGCATCGACATGCTCGTCAACAACGCCGGTGTGATGTGCGCCCGACGCGACCTGACGCCGGACGGTTTCGAGATGGACTTCGGCACCAACTTCCTCGGCCATTTCGCGCTCACCGGGCTGCTCATGGACCGGCTCCTGGCCGCCGACGCCGCGCGGATCGTCACGGTCGGCAGCCACGCCCACCGTGCGGGCACCATCGACTTCTCCGATATCCGGATGGACCGGACGTTCAGCACCGCCGGTGCGTACTCGCGGGCCAAGCTCGCGCAGATGGTCTTCGCCTTCGAACTCGACCGTCGGCTGAAAGCGGCTGGGGAGAAGGCGATCTCGCTCGCCGCCCATCCCGGTGGCACGCGCACGGGCGTGATGCGCGAGCAGAACAAGTTCCTGCAGTGGGCCTACCACGCACCGTCGCTGCGCTGGCTGACCGACCGGTTCATCATGGACCCGCCCGAGGGGGCGCTGCCCGTCCTGCGTGCGGCGACCGACCCCAAGGCGGCCGGCGGACAGTACTACGGACCGGTCGGCAGCCTCGGGCTCGCCGGCCCGCCGGTGCTGGTGGAGCCGTCGCCGAAGGCGAAGGACATGGTCGTCGCCGACAGGCTGTGGGACGTCGCCGAGGAGCTCACCGGGGTGAGCATCGACCTCGGGGCCTGACGAGATCTCGGGGCCTGACGAACAGGTCCTACAGCTTGAAACGTCCCGCGAAACTCCGCAGCGGGAGGTCGGCACTGGTGATGATCCCCGGGGGAGCCGCGACCACCGACCGGATGGAGTTCAGCGCGGGCAGGCCGGTGACGGTCATGCCGATCGACGCGAAGTTCTCCGGGTTGGACAGATCGAATCCCTTGCGCGGGAAGATCATGTGCTTGGAGTAGATGTTCGGGTCGCCGGTCACCTGGGTGATGTAGCAGCCCTGGATGTTCCACGACGGATCGGTGTGCGGGGTCATCTGCCACTCGAGATGCGTCTCGACGCGGGCCACCCCGTCCACCATGCCCTGGTATCTGATGTAGCTGCCGCCGAGGGAGCCTTCCGGGAGCTGGTACCAACCGAGATCGACATCCTTTGTGCAGGCGCCCAATTCGTAGGAGAACGCCACCTCGTCGAGCTCGAGGTCGAAGGCATCGGCCATGAGGTACACCGAGTCGGCGAACACCGCGGTGAACTTGTAGAGCGAGTCGGGGATGGACGGGTCGTCGACGGGCAGGCCGTAACCGACCGCCTTCCAGGTGTCGACCGAGTGGTGGCAGGACACGTCGACCGACTCGGTGACGGTCACGTTCTCGATCTCGGCGACGTCGGCGGTGTGCACGATGCCGAGGATTTGCGCGAGGCCGGGATTCATGCCCGTGCCGTAGAACGTCGCGCCGCCCTTCTCGCACGCTTCCGCGATCAGCTCGCTCACCTTGCGCCCGGACGGGTGCGGATGGTTCTTGTCGCGGTGGAAGCCGGTGATCCAGTCCGCCGTCGTGACGATGTCGATCCCAGCCTCGAGCACCCGGACGTAGAGATCCTCGTCGGGAAAGACCCCGTGGAAGGTCAGTACGTCCGGTTCGGCGGCGATGATCTCCTCGACGGTGCCGGTGGCCGTCACCCCGATCGGGCCGATGCCGACGATCTCGCCGGCGTCGCGGCCGATCTTGTCGGGCGAATAGCAGTGCAGCCCCACCAGTTCGAGGTCGGGGTGATTGCGGATGCGGCCGATCATCTCGGTGCCGAGGTTGCCGGTGGCCACCTGGAAGACCCGGATCTTCTCGGGTGTGGTCATCGTGGTTCCTTTCGGGAGGTGGGCGTCAGGAGCGTGCTGCGGTGGGCGACCCGTCTCGCGACGCCGCGCGGCGGAGTTCCTCGAGTTCGGACCTGTGGATGCGGATGTAGTCGTCGGCGGCGGCCCCGCCGTCGGGGTAGAACTGGCGGGCCCACTCGCGCAGGGCGGTGAACCCGGCGTACTCCTTGCGCGACAACGCCGGCGGGTCGGAGTAACGCTGGTGCGCCCAGATCTCGATGTCGGCGGCGAACTGCTCGATCACGAAGTCCGCCATGGTCTTTCCGTACTCGGTGATCTCGCCGGTCTCCTCGCCGGGCTTGCGGCCGATCCACACCGTGAAGCGGACGTCGGAGGTGTGGTCGTCGACCGGGGTGACCGCGGGCATGGTGCGGTTGTCGACCATCCCCCAGCTCTTGGTGACCGAGCACCCCAGGCCGGCGTTGATGGATTCGACTCCGCTGGAGGCGGTTTCGAGTGTCGCGCCCTCCTCGAAGGCGATCGTGAAGTCGACGTGGGACACCGGTCCGGAGAAGTCGTGGCGGGTGAACTCCGGCATGAACGGGGTCTTGTGGACGAACTTGAAATGGGCGAAGTCCACGCCGTTCTCCATGATGTACTGCGGATGGATCTCGAGCCCCGGTCGGTACAGGGTCGCGGCCGGGACCGGCGGGTAGTAGTCGTCGGCGGTCGCGTCGTCGCCGAAGTCCGCGAAGATGTCGGGGACGTCGAAGTGGGGTGGGCGTCCCTCGACGTCGTGCCAGATCCACACCGCCTCGTTGCGCTCGATCACCGGGTAGCTGCGGATGCGCCGGCCGCGATTGGGGTGCTTCTCGTACGGGATGCACACGTTGCGCCCCTCTGCGTTCCACTCCCAGCCGTGGAAGGGGCACACGAGGTTCTCGCCCTCGACGTGGCCGCCGTGGCCGAGATGGGCGCCGAGGTGCTCGCAATAGGCGTCGAAGACCGAGACGCGGCCCGATCGGGACCGCCACGCGACCATCTCTCGTCCGAAGTACTTCATCGTGTGGACGGCGCCGACGGGTATCTCCGCCGACCACGCGACCTGGAACCAACCGGTGGGCGTCATCGACAACGGCGTTCGTGCCATGTCCGTCACGGTAGGTCCGTCTCGGCACGAAATACAAGAGGGTTCTGTGAAAAATTCACGACCTGGGGTTTGGGTCGACCCCCGACGGGTATCAGGTGCATCGGGGGCGGCGACCACGCCGACTTTCGACAAAACGTAGGAACGCTTATTCGCGGTTTGTATCATCAAACGGTCGATGTGACATGGAGCACAGCGACAGCGAATGTGGCATCAAGGCAATGGCGCCAGGAGGACGCGATGAGTGCAGGTGGGAGCGGTGCTTCGCTGCTGAATGTGACCAGGTCACGGCTACCGGGGATCGTCCGGCCCGCCGAGGCCCGGCGTCGGCTCCGCACTCGTCGGTGGGAGAATCCGCTGTACAACTCGCGTCCGCCGGAGCGGGAGTCCTGGGCCGTCACCGACGACGGTGCCCGGCTGCGCGTGCATCACTACGGCCCGCAGGACGCGCCGGTGCTGCTGCTCATCCACGGGTGGTCGTGCTGCATCGAGTACTGGAACCCGCAGATCAACGCGTTCGCCGAGAACTACCACGTGATCGCCTACGACCAGCGCGGCCACGGCGACAGCACCTGGGGCACCCGCAAGTTCGACTCCGACGTCCTCGCCGACGACCTGCAGGCCGTCGTCGAGCAGGCCGTTCCCTTCGGCACCCCGGCCGTCTTCGTCGGCCACAGCATGGGCGGCATCACCGTCCAGGCCTGGGCGCACCGCCACCGCGATCGGGTCGAGGAGCGCGCCACGGCGCTCGTCCTGGCCAACACGACGTGGGGCGGCATCGCCGAGGAGACCCGCGTCCTGCCGTTCCTCAACGCGCCGCTCAAGGCCCCGCTGCGCCCGATCCAGGCGGCGTTGTCGGTGCCGGTCCCGCTGCCGGGCGGCCGCATCGCCGAGAACCTGGTCCGGTCGCGCATCCTCAACCGCCGTGCGGCCACGGCCGATCACGCCGCGTTCGTCCTGGCGATGTCGCGCTCGTGCAACCCGGCCGCCCGCGCGAAGACCGCGGTCGCGCTGACCCAGCTGGCCCTCGGGCCGGTCGGCGTCGAGTCCATCACCGTGCCGACAACGGTCATCGGCGGCCGGCACGACCTGCTCCTGCCGCATGCGATGACCCAGCGCATCGCCCACGCCCTGTCGGTGCGCGGCTACCTCGAGGAGCTGGTCGTGCTCGACACCGGGCACGCGTCGAACGTGGAGGCGGTCGACGACTTCAACGCCGAGCTCCACCGCGTGATGTACACGGCGACGAGCGGGACATTCGACCGGACCCCGCTGACCGGCGCGGCGAGCTGAGACGCGCCCGTCGCCGACCCTGGCCGGCGGCCGGGATGGGACCTGCCATCGCCGATCACCAAAGGCGGCATGTCGTCGAACGCCGTGGGGTAGACATCAGGCCATGCGGCCCTGGATGTGTGCGTTCTGTGCCAACGAGTTCCCGCCGGCGGACTCGCCGCCGGAGATCTGCCCGATCTGCGACGACGACCGGCAGTGGATTCCGTCCGACGGCCCTGCCTGGTTCCGGCTCGACGACCGGGCGGACAACACGCTCGCTGCGACCGAGGTCGAGCCGGGCCTGATCCGGCTGTCGCTGGAACCGCGCGTCGGCATCGGCCAGCAGGGCTTCCTCGTCGAGACCCCCGCGGGCAACATCCTGTGGGAACCGCCGGGATTCGTCGGCCCCGCCCTGGTCGACGAGATCGAACGGCGCGGCGGCATCGTGGCCGTCGCCGCGAGCCACCCGCACCTGCTCGGCGCCGGGGTGTCGCTCAGTCACAGGTTCGGACGGGTGCCGGTCTTCTACAACGCTCTCGACCGGCGCTGGCTGACCCGGCCCGACCTGGTCGTCGAGTTCTGGTCCGGCGAGACCGAGATCGTCGACGGGATACGGGTCGTCCGGTGCGGCGGCCACTTTCCCGGCAGTTCCGTGCTGCATCTGCCGAGGGCCGCCGGCGGCCGGGGCGCGATCCTGTCCGGCGACACCATCAAGGGCGTGCTGCAGCCGGGGATGGTCACCTTCATGCGCAGCTACCCGAACATGCTCCCGCTGTCCCCGCGACTGGTGCGCCAGATCGTCGGCCGGGTCTCCGCTCTCGGCTTCGACCGTCTCTACGACGCGTTCGGGGTGGTGGTCGAGAGGGACGCCAAGCAGGTCATCGAGACCTCGGCGCGCCGCTACATCGGCTGGGCGACAGACGAGATCACCGATCCCGACGACCCGGACGCGTGGTGAGCCGGCCCGTCCGGAGGTTCGGCGGATCTCAGTCGGCGGTCTCCTCGTCCGGGTATCCGTTCGGGTTCAGCGACTGCCAGCGCCACGTGTCGGCGCACATGTCGTCGATGGTCTTGGTGGCGTGCCAATCCAGGTCGGCATTCGCGCGGCTCGGGTCGGCGTAGGACGCGGCGATGTCGCCGGGCCGGCGCGGGGCGATCTCGTAGGGGATCTTCCGCCCGCTCGCCCGCTCGAAGGCGCGTACCACCTCGAGGACCGAAACGCCTTTGCCCGTACCGAGATTCCAGGTCGACATGCCGGTGTCGCCGGTGCTGATCCGGTCGAGCGCGGCGACGTGGCCGGCGGCGAGGTCGTCGACGTGGATGTAGTCGCGCACGCCGGTGCCGTCCGGGGTGTCGTAGTCGTCGCCGTACACCGAGAGCTTCTCGCGACGGCCCACCGCGACCTGCGCGACGAACGGCATCAGGTTGTTGGGGATGCCGGACGGGTCCTCGCCGATCTGCCCGCTCGGATGCGCGCCGACGGGGTTGAAGTAGCGCAGCGCCGCGATGCGCCAGCGCTCCGAACTCGCCGCGACGTCGCGCAGGATCTGTTCGATCATGACCTTGGTCCACCCGTAGGGGTTGGTCGCCGAGGTCGGCAGGTCCTCGGTCATGGGGAGCTCCGGGTCGGCGCCGTAGACGGTCGCCGAGGAGGAGAACACCAGCGTGTACACGCCGTGCCGTTCCATGGCGCGCAGCAGCGAGAAGGTGGTGCCGAGGTTGTTCTGGTAGTAGTCCAGCGGCTTGGCGACCGACTCGCCGACCGCCTTGAACCCGGCGAAGTGGATGACCGCGTCGACCTGCTCGGTGGCGAAGAACCGCTCGGTCTTGTCGACATCGGCGAGGTCGAAGGCATGCACCGGGATGGACCGCCCGGTCAGGGCCTCCAGACGCCCCACGACGCTGGGCTTCGCATTGCTGAAGTCGTCGACGATGACGACGTCATGCCCGGCCGAGACCAGTTGGACCACGGTGTGCGAGCCGATGTAGCCCGCGCCACCGCTGACGAGTACGCGCATGACAACACCGTAGGCGGCGTCGCGGGGAGAACGCCACGAGGTCAGCGGGTGATCTTCTCCGTGGCGGCGTACCTCGCCTCGACGGCGTCCTTGGCGGGCCGCCACCAGTCGGCGTTGTCGCGGTACCAGTCGATGGTGGCGGCCAGGCCGGCGCGGAAGTCGACGTACTCGGGTCGCCATCCGAGCTCGGTGCGCAGGCGGGTGGAGTCGATGGCGTAGCGGCGGTCGTGGCCGGGGCGGTCGGTCACGAAGTCGAAGGCGTCCTTCGACTGCCCCAGCAGTTCGAGGATGGTCTCGACCACGGTGCGGTTGTCGACCTCGCCGTCGGCGCCGATCAGATACGTCTCGCCGATCCGGCCCTTGTCGATGATGGTCCACACCGCGTCGTTGTGGTCGTCGACGTGGATCCAGTCGCGCACGTTGCGGCCGTCGCCGTACAGCCTGGGCCGCACGCCGGAGAGCACGTTGGTGATCTGGCGGGGGATGAACTTCTCGACGTGCTGGTACGGGCCGTAGTTGTTCGAGCAGTTCGAGATCGTCGCCGCCACGCCGAAGGAACGCACCCAGGCGCGCACGAGCAGGTCGCTGCCCGCCTTGGTCGAGCTGTAGGGGCTCGAGGGGTTGTAGGCGGTGGTCTCGGTGAACCGGGCCGGGTCGTCGAGGTCGAGGTCGCCGTAGACCTCGTCGGTGCTGATGTGGTGGTAGCGCACGCGATGCGCCCGGACGGCCTCGAGCAGGGTGTAGGTGCCGACCAGGTTGGTGTGCACGAACACCGACGGGTCCGCGAGCGAGTTGTCGTTGTGGGATTCGGCGGCGAAGTGCACCACCAGGTCGGTGTCGCCGACGAGCCGGTCGACCAGCGCGGCGTCGGCCACGTCGCCCTCGACGAGCTCCACCCGGTCGGCGACCGGGGCGAGGGTCTCCGGGTTGGCGGCGTAGGTGAGTTTGTCCAGCACCCGGATCGTCACCTCGGGTCGGGTGGCCAGCGTGCGCAGCACGAAGTTGGCCCCGATGAACCCGGCACCACCGGTCACGAGAACACGCACGACGTTCCTTCCGCCTCGGGGATCGGTGGTCGTCACTCTACCGAGGGCCGCCTGTGCCGCCGGTCGACGCAGGTCCGACGGGCGACGGCGCCCGGGCACTAGGCTGAGCGGCATGCGAGGGATCATTCTTGCCGGCGGCACCGGGTCCAGGCTGCATCCGATCACCCAGGGCGTGAGCAAGCAGCTGGTGCCGGTCTACGACAAGCCGATGATCTACTACCCGCTGTCGACGCTGATGCTCGCCGGCATCCGCGACATCCTGGTCATCACCACCCCGCACGACGCCCCGGCCTTCGAGGGGCTCCTCGGCAACGGCGAGCAGTTCGGCATCAGCCTCACCTACAAGACCCAGCCCTCGCCCGACGGCCTCGCCCAGGCGTTCACCCTCGGCGCAAACCACATCGGCGACGACTCGGTGGCGCTGGTCCTCGGCGACAACATCTTCTACGGCCCGGGCCTCGGCAGCCGCCTGCAGGGATTCGAGAACGTCGACGGCGGAGCGGTGTTCGCCTACTGGGTGTCCAACCCGGAGGCCTACGGCGTCGTCGAGTTCGACGAGCACGGCACCGCGATCTCGCTGGAGGAGAAGCCGGCGCAACCGAAGTCGAACTTCGCGGTACCCGGCCTGTACTTCTACGACAACGAGGTCGTCGAGATCGCCCGCGGACTGAGGCCCAGCGCGCGCGGCGAGTACGAGATCACCGACATCAACGCCCACTACCTCGAACGCGGGAAGCTCTCGGTGACCGTGCTCCCGCGCGGCACCGCCTGGCTCGACACCGGCACCTTCGACTCGCTGCTCGACGCCGGCAACTTCGTGCGCACCGTCGAACAGCGCCAGGGACTCAAGATCGCGTGCCCGGAGGAGATCGCCTGGCGCCGTGGATTTCTCACCGACGACGAACTGCGTTCCCGCGCAGAGGGACTCACCAAGTCCGGGTACGGCGCCTACCTGCTCGAGCTCCTCGAACGCGGCAAGCAGTTCTGACCGATCCCGGCAACGGCCCTCCCGACAGTTCCCCAGACGCGAAAGGCACATCCATGAAGGTCCGACCGCTCTCGATCGACGGCGCGTGGGAGTTCACCCCGGTCCAGCACGGTGACGCGCGCGGGCTGTTCGCCGAGGTCTTCAAGGGCGACCTCCTGTCGGAGGTGATCGGCCATCGGCTCGACCTCGCGCAGGCGAACCTGTCGGTGTCGGCGGCCGGGGTGTTGCGCGGCGTGCACTTCGCCGACGTGCCGCCCGGCCAGGCCAAGTACGTGACGTGCCCGTCGGGGGCGATCTTCGACGTCATCGTCGACATCCGCGTCGGATCACCGACCTTCGGGCAGTACGACACGGTCCTGCTCGACGACGTCGACCGCCGCGCGGTGTACCTGTCCGAGGGGCTCGGTCACGCGTTCTGCTCCCTCGCCGACGGCTCGACCGTCACCTACCTCTGCTCGACCGGCTACAACCCGTCCGGCGAGCACGGCATCAATCCGCTCGACCCGGAACTCGGCATCGAGTGGCCGACGCAGGGCCGCGACGGCCGCCCGCTCACCTACGAGCTGTCGCCGAAGGACACCGCCGCGCCGGGCCTGTCGGAGGCGCGGGAATCGGGACTGCTGCCGCAGCACGGCGACGTGGCCGCGTTCCTGCGGGGCCTGGCCGAAGAATAGCGTTCCGGCCGATCAGGACTCGTGGTCCTCGGGCTTCTCGGCATTCTGCAGCGCGATGGCGCGGGCGAGGCGGGCGTACTTGACCTCGAGGTCGCGGAAGCGCAGATACGTCGACACCGTGGTGAACGCGAACGCGATCACCAGGAGGAACAGGACGAGGTCGAGTCCGCGCTGGATGCCGAGCTTGTTGGCGACCCAGGTGACGTCGTCCTGGCGCAGCATCGCGTACACGCCGAAGCAGATGAACGCGACGAACAGGATCTTCACGCCCGCAGACGACCTCGCGGTGCCGCGGTTGACGACGAAGAACCCGACGAGCGCGAGAAGCCCGATGATCGCGAGGATCTGGAACCAGATCATCGTGCCCTCACTTCCTCATCCGGGTGTGGAACAGGCCGTCGGCGACGATGTTGACCCCGTTGATCAACGACTGTCCTTTCGCCCGCGAGTAGTCGGTGTAGAGGATCGTGACCGGCTGCTCGGCGACCCGCCACCCGTGGTGGTCGATGAGCGCGATGAACTCCGACGCGTGGCTCATGCCGCTCATCAGCAGGTCGAGATCGTCGGCGACCTTCTTGTTGAACGCCCGCAGGCCGTTGTGGGCGTCGGAGAGCCCGAGCCGGCGCGTCCGCGGGCTCAGGAAGACGATGGTGCGCAACGCCATCCGGCGCAGCCACGGCACCGATTCGCTGCGGCCCTCGGCGAAGCGGGTGCCCACGATGATGTCGACCGGCTCGGTGCGCAGGCGGGCGATCATCGCCGAGACGTCGTCGACCTGATGCTGGCCGTCGGCGTCGAAGGTGACGAAGTAGCGGGCCCCGGGCTGCCGGCGCGCGTATTCGACGCCGGTCTGGATCGCCGCACCCTGACCGAGGTTGACCGGGTGGCGCACCAGGTGGACCCCGGCGGCGCGGATCTCGTCGGCGGAGTTGTCCGACGAGCCGTCGTCCACGCAGACGATGTTGGGGAAGGTCTCGCGGGCGGAGGTCACGACCTCGCGGATCACCTGGCCCTCGTTGTAGACGGGCACCACCAGCCACACGTCGGTGTTGGTGCTGGGGTCGGCCATGGTCAACAACCCTAACGTGGCCGGTCGCGGGCCTGTCAGCCGCCGGTGGCCGACGGTCTAGTCTTGTCGGGTGCCGATCGACGTGATGATGCCCTTCTACGGCGACGTCGCGCAGTTCCGGCTGGCCGTGAGCAGCGTCCTCGACCAGACCGATCCCGACCTCCGGCTGGTCGTGGTCGACGACTGCTACCCGGACCCGGCCCCGCGCGAGTGGCTGACGGGCCTCGGCGACGCCCGCGTGCAGTACCTGCGCAACGAGTCGAACCTGGGTGTCAACGGCAACTTCCGACGCTGCGTCGACCTGGTCACGGCCGACTGGTTCGTGGTGATGGGCTGCGACGACGTGATGCACCCCGACTACCTCCGGACCGTCCGCACGCTGGCCCGGCATCACCCGAAGGCATCGGTGATCCAGCCGGGCGTCGACGTCATCGACGAGAACGGCCGGCCGGTGCGCCCGCTGGGCGACCGGATCAAGAACGTCCTGGCGCCGTCCTTCGCGAGCGAGCTGTCCGGCGAGCGACTCGTGACGGGGCTCTTCCACGGCAACTGGACCTACTTCCCGTCGTTGCTGTGGCGGACTGCTGCGGTCCGCGAGGTGGGGTTCCGGCCCGGCCTGGAGATCGTCCTGGACCTCGCGCTGCTGGTCGACCTGGCCGCGGCCGGCGGGTCGCTCGTCTACGACCCCGAGGTGGTGTTCTCCTACCGCAGGCACTCGGCGTCGGTGAGTTCGGTGCAGGCGGTCGACGGCCGGCGCTTCGACGAGGAGAACCGCTTCTTCGCAGAGGAGGCGAGGCGGTTCGCCGAGCGTGGCTGGCCGCGGGCCGCGCGTGCGGCGCGCCTGCACGCCACGTCGAGGCTGAACCACCTGCAGGCGCGGGTGGGCGCGTCGATCGGGGCCCTCGCGCGTCGTCGGTGACCGCGATTCGCAGGTCCGGGTGCGCAGGGATACCCGGGCCGCCGTGTGGTCACACGGGTGTCGCGCGTGGACCCGGGCCGCGCCGGAGCACTCCGAGCAGGTGCACGCCGAGTCCCGCGACCGGTCCGAGGATCAGGGCGACGCAGGTCCGCACCTCCACGCCGGCGGGGAGCAGCAGCATCGCGACCGCGACGATCGTCGCCACCCACCAACCCGCCGCATACCAGCGGTGGGCGCCTGCGGCGATGGCCGCCGCGCCGGTGACGGTCAGCAGCGCCAGGCCGGTGGCGCCGCCGGTGAGCAGGGAGACGACGAGGCCGTCGAGATCGAAGTCGGCGCCGAACACGGTCCGCAGCAGCCACGGACCCACCATCCAGGCGGCCACCATGCCGAGGCCGCCGATGATCCCGACCACGCCCAGCGGCGCGGCCAGGGCGGCGAACGGCCGGTGGCGCCGGTCGACGAACCGGGAGATCAGCACGCCCTGGAAGCTGTTGAGCGGCACCAGCAGCGGTGCGCGGGTCAGGGTCACGGCGAGGATGAGCGCACCGATCACCCGGGCCTCGTCCGCATCGGGTGCGCCGCGCAGGTTGGCGGTGAGGTTGATCAGGACCGGGAAACCCATGACGAGGACGGCACTGGCGGCCGCGGCGGCCATCGCGGTCAGGGTGTTCGCGGTGAGACGGCCGGCCGGGACGTCGCCGCCGACGCCGAGGGCGGCGCGCGCCGCCGGTGAGACCAGCAGCAGGACGCACCACGACACCGAGCCGATGACCGTGATGACCAGGAACGCGGTGGTGCCCCAGCCGGCGGCCACCGCGACGACCGCCCCGGCGAGACGGATCAGCGCGTCCACCGACAGCAGCAGGGCGAAGGACGACCAGCTCACCATCCCCGACAATGCGCCGCACAGATGCGCGTAGACCGCGAAGCTCGCCACGCCGACGGCCAGCAGGACGACCGACAGCCCGCGCTCGGAGCTGAACACCTGACCGCCCCACAGGGGCGAGGAGGCGGCCACGAGCACGGCCAACCCGACCCCGATCCCGGCGTTCACCAGCACCGGACGCGAACGGCTCGGCGCGTCGGCGGCCGCGCGAACCGCACGGGTGGTCTCCTGCAACTGGCCGTTCTGGGCGCCGGTGACCAGGCCGTAGGCCGCCCAGAACACGGCGAACACGCCGTAACCGACCGCCCCGAGATGCCGGGCGGCGAGCAGCAGCACGAGATAGCCCGACGCCGCCGCGATCAGGGTCGCGATCGTCACCCGGCCCAGCGAGCGCGCGCCGGCGTCCCGCCGGGTCGGCGCGGAACCGCGCCGCTCGGGCGTCGACGCCGTCGGATCGCTCGTCATCGGTCGGCGCGGCCAACCGGGAACGGGGGCAGTTCCGGGGTGAAGAGCCAGGCGTCCCACAGGTCCTTGAGCGGTTGCGACGAGAAGTTCGCCGCCAGCGCCATGAAGTCCTCGGTGGTCACCGAGCCGTACCGGTACTTCTCGGTCCAGCGGCGCAGGAGCGCGAAGAAGCCGTCGTCCCCGACGGTCAGTCGCAGCGTGTGCAGGGTGAGCGCGCCGCGCTTGTACACCCAGTCGTCGAACATCTTGCGCGGCGTGGGGTCGGCGAGCGGCACGCGCACCGGGTGGGCGGCGAGCTTCTCGTAGTAGTGGCGTCCCCACTCGTCGGCGCTGCGGTCGCCGGACCGCTCGCTCCACAGCCATTCCGCGTAGCACGCGAATCCCTCGTGCAGCCAGATGTCGCGCCAGCGCGACGCGGTCACCGAGTTGCCGAACCACTGGTGGGCGAGCTCATGGGCGATGAGCCGCTCGGCGTCGCGGCTGCCGTCGCAGTGATTGGCGCCGAAGGTGGAGAAGGACTGCGCCTCGATGGGGATCTCGAGATCGTCGTCGGTCACCACCACGGTGTACTGCGGGAACGGATACGGCCCGAACATGTCGACGAACGCCGAGATCATCTCCGTCTGCCGGCCGAAGTCGACGCCGAAGTTCTCCTCGAGCCGCGGCGGGATGAGACCGGTCACGGGAAAGGGCTCGGAGGCCAGTGGGACCTGCTTGTACTGGCCGATCTGGATCGACGCCAGATAGGTCGGCATCGGCTCGACCTGCTCGTACACCCAGGTGGTCCGCGCGGCCCGGACCCGCCGCGACTCCAGGACCCCGTTGGCGAGGGCGTGGTACGGGCTGTCGGTGGTGATCGAGATGCGGTAGGGCGCTTTGGCGATCGGGTGGTCGTCGCACGGGAACCACGACGCCGCGCCGTTCGGCTGGTTGGCGCACAGCGAACCGTCGGTCAGCTCCTCCCAGCCGACCTCTCCCCAGGGGCCGCGGATCGGCCGGGGGCTGCCGTGGTAGCGCACGGTGATCGTCATCGCGCCCCCGGGCGGGATCGGCGTCTCGGGCGTGACGGTCAGCTTGTTGCGGCGATGGGAGTAGCGGGCGCGCTTGTCGTTGACCGACACGCGCTGCACCGACAGGGAACTCGCGAGATCGAGGCCGAAGCGCGTCAGCTCACCCAGCGAGGTCGCGGTCAGCACCGCCGTGCCGTCGAGGCGGTTGCTGGACACCTTGTACTCGAGTTCGAGGTCGTAGCGCGAGATCCGGTAACCCAGGTTGCCGTTGTCGGGGAGGTAGGGGTCCAGCACGTCGGACGGTGCTCCCAGCACTGGCCCACGGGCGTTGCCGCGTGACCCCGGGCCAGATTTGCGCGGCACTCTCGACTCCACTCCGTTCTGCCAGATGGCATCGGCCCCACCTGGATCGTGAAGGGTCACGAGGCGGTGTCGGTTGGGCGGCGATGTCTCGATTTCGGCGTATCACCCGCGGCGAGAAGGTGTCGTCGCAGACACTGAGAGAGTACCCGGCGGCGGGGATCCGCCGCCTGCCCGACGATGCGAGGAGAACGGCATGATCGGAAGTCTGGCGCAATTTCTCGCGCGACTGATACTGGGCATCATCTTCATCGCGCACGGTTGGCAGAAGCTCGTCACCAACGGCATGGACGCGACCAAGGCGGCATTCGGCCCGGCGGGGATGGACGTGCCGTTCCCGGAGTTCGCCGCCTACTACGCCACCTGGGTCGAGCTGATCGGCGGCATCATGCTGATCATCGGCCTCCTGCTGCCGCTCGTCGCGGTCCTCCTCATCGCGGACATGATCGGCGCGATCGTGTTCGTGCACGCCGACGCGGGGTTCTGGAACCTCGACGGCGGGTACGAGTGGCCGCTCGCACTGATCGCCGGCCTGCTCGCGGTCGGGTTCACCTCCAACGGTCGTGTCGCGGCGGACAGCTACCTGGTCCGCCGACGCCGACGCACCGACGTGGTCTGATCCCCCACGCAGACCCACCCTTTGTGGACAGGATCACCGGCCGAACAGCGGGTGGTTCTGTCCACTAAGGGTGGGTGTGTCGTCAGACCAGGGCGAGGCCGTCGATGGTCGCGGCGGCGCTCGCCTCCTCGGTGTCGCCGAGTTCGTCGACGAGCCGCGTGATCAGCTCGCGCTCCTCGTCGGCGTGGCGCAGTCCCACGCCGTCGATCAGTCCCGGCGAGATGATCTCCACCGGGTCGAGGCCGTGGCGGTGCGCGACGGCCGCGCCGAGGAGTCGGTGCGCCTGTGCGGGGTCGTCGTCCCAGACGGCGTCGGCGGTCAGCAGGTACAGCCGGACCGCGGGCGGATAGTCCTCGAGGTGCACGAGCGCCCACGCCCAGTGCTTGGCCACGTCGACGGTGTCGGCCTCGCCGCGACCGTGGGTGCGCACGTACTTGCTGTGCAGCTCGCTGCACAGGTAGTTGGCGTCGAGCCACAGGTTCAGGTGTGACATGCAGCGGACGCAGTCGTGGAGGTTGGAGAGGTACCTGATCGAGTAGGGGCCCTCGCGCCGTGCCCGGACCTCGCGGAGCACGGAGTACGACGCGAGCGCGTGATCGTATTCGCCCGCCGCGTAGAGGGCGTCGGCCTCGGCCTGTAGTTCCTCGATCATCTTTCGCATTGTCGTCCACCGGACCGGCCCTCACGTGCGATTTGACCGAACTGGGACAACCCGGTGGTCATGTCGCATCCTTGCGCCGGATCGGGTCGTCGGGCCTCTGGCACACGCCGGTGGAGGCTGGCATCGTGACATGCATGAAAGACGACATCGGCAGCACCCCGGAAGGCACCGACGGCGAGTACAGCCTCGACGAGGACGATCAGCTCCAACCCGAGGACACGCTGATCGATCGCGGCATAGACGACGTGCTCGACGAGGGGTACTCGCCGCCGGACTACCCGCCCAAGGGCGCGACCCGCGGGCTGACCGCCCGCGAACAGCGTGAGGGGGAGACGCTCGACGAACGTCTCTCCGAGGAGGAACCCGACGTCGGCGCGGCCGATCCGCTGGACGAGATCACCGCCGAGGAGCGTGCCCGAACAGATTGGCGCGCGCACGATTCCGACTACGACGAGGAGTTCGCCACCGACGACGAGGTCGGCGTCCGGCGTGCCGGCCGGCTCATCGCGCCCGATCTCGGCTCGGGCATCGACACCGAGTCCGAGGCGATCGCCGACGACGCGGGCATCGACGGCGCCGGCGCCTCCGCGGAGGAGGCGGCCGTGCACTACATCGACGACGAGGAGTAGCGCTCCCACCCGGCCGTCCGGGGACGCCGACGGTCGGTTGCGCGGGGGATCATCGTTGACAGGACGGGATGCCCCCGTGACGATGGATGCGGAGTCACGCCGCCGCACCCTCCGCACCTTGCCACGGGAGGTAATCCAGTGAGCATCACCGAGTCCGCCGTCCGCCCCGAGAAGCAGTCAGGCGCCGATCCCGTCCGGCGGTACCTCGAGGTGCGTGCGCTGACCGATCATCTCGCCGAACGCCTCTCACCCGAGGACCAGACGCCGCAGTCGATGACCGAGGCGAGTCCCGCGAAATGGCATCGGGCGCACGTGACCTGGTTCTTCGAGGAGTTCGTCCTCCGCGCCGACCCCGACTACGTCGTCTACGACGAGACCTTCCGCTACCTGTTCAACAGCTACTACGAGGCAGTGGGAGAACGGCATCCGCGCCCCGACCGCGGGCTGGTGACCCGTCCCGGCGTCCGCGACATCACCCGGTATCGGGAACACGTCGACGCCGCGATGGTCGAGGCGCTGCAGGCCGGTCGGCTCGACGACGCCGCCCTCGCTCTGGTGGAACTGGGGTGCAATCACGAGCAGCAGCACCAGGAATTGCTGCTCATGGACATCAAGCACCTGTTCTCGATCCACGCCTTCGGTCCGGTCTACGTCGATCGAGAGCCCGACGTCCCGGGCCGGCCGCGGCCGATGGGGTGGCGCGGCTTCTCCGGCGGCGTCCACGAGATCGGTGCGGTCGGCAGCGGTTTCTCCTACGACAACGAGGGACCGCGTCATCGGGTGTTCCTCGAGGACTTCGAGATCTCCGACCGGCTGGTCACGAATGCCGACTGGCTGGAGTTCATGGCCGACGGCGGCTACCGCCGCCACGAGTTCTGGCTGTCCGACGGCTGGGCGAAGATCAAGGAAACCGGTTGGGAGGCGCCGGGTTACTGGCATAAGGAGGACGACGGCACCTGGACCACGTTCACCCTGTCCGGCCGCCGTCCCGTCGTTCCCGACGAACCGGTGGTGCACGTGTCCTTCTACGAGGCGGACGCGTATGCGAAGTGGGCAGGCGCCCGCCTGCCCACCGAGTTCGAGTGGGAGGTCGCGGCCGGCACCCTCGGTGACGCGCGCGGCCAGTTGCTCGACCCCGACCGATGTCATCCCGGCCGCGTGACCTCCGGGATGGTGGGGGACGTGTGGGAATGGACCGCGAGCGCCTACCTGCCGTATCCGGGCTTCGTCCCCGCCAACGGCGCGGTCGGCGAGTACAACGGGAAGTTCATGAGCGACCAGCACGTCCTGCGTGGCGCGAGCGCGATCACCCCGGCCGGGCACGAACGCATCACCTATCGCAACTTCTTCCCGGCCGCGTCGCGGTGGGTCTTCGCCGGACTGCGACTCGCCCGATGACCACGACCGGCCCAGGGCGGGCGGACACGCGCGAGGTGAACGGCCTTGCCGCAGACGCCCTCTCAGGGTTGTGGCAGGACCCGCCCCGCCTCCCGACCAAGTGGCTGTACGACGAGCGCGGCAGCAGGCTCTTCGACGAGATCACCCGCCTGCCCGAGTACTACCCGACCCGCCGCGAGACCGCGATCCTGCGCGCGCGGGCCGCCGAGATCGCCGAGGTCACCGAGGCGCAGGTGATGGTGGAACTCGGCTCGGGCACCTCGACCAAGACCAGGCTCCTGCTCGACGCGTTCACCGACCCGGCCGCACCGGGACGACGGTTCACCTACGTACCCGTCGACGTCAGCACCGAGGTCCTCACGGCCAGCGCGGAGGCGCTGTCGCAGGACTATCCGGGCATCGAGGTGGTGCCGGTGGTCGCCGACTTCACCGAACCCGACCTGACCCTTCCCGACGCGGACGGCCCGCGCCTGGCGGTGTTCCTCGGCGGCACCATCGGGAACTTCGACGCCGACGCCCGCGCAGAGTTCTACCGGCGGCTCGCCGGCTCGCTGTCGCCGGGCGACTGGTTCCTGCTCGGCACCGACCTCGTCAAGGACACGGGCCGGCTCGTCGCCGCCTACGACGACGCCGCCGGGGTCACCGCGGATTTCAACCGCAACATGATCGAGGTGCTGCGCACCGGACTCGATGCCCGCGGACTCTACGCCGACGACTTCGAGCACATCGCCCGGTGGAATCCGCGCGAGCACCGGATCGAGATGTGGTTGCGCGCACGGCGGGACATCGAGGCCTACTTCGCGGTGCTGGGCCGGTCCTGGCGGCTGCCGGCCGGGGCCGAGATCCACACCGAGATCAGCACCAAGTTCGATCCCGACTCCCTTCGAAAGGAGTTGGAGGAGTCCGGGTTCGGCGTCGTGTCCACCTGGACGGACGACTTCGGGGACTTCGCACTGACGCTCGGGCGACGCTGACGAGCTCGATTCAGCCGTCCGCGAGCAGCTCCCGGACGCGCGGGATGACCTGCGTGCCGTACAACTCGATGCTCCGCATCAGCTGAGCGTGGCCGAGCGTGCCGTGCGAGTACTTCATGTCGAAACGGCTCAGCCCCAACGCCTTCGACGTCGACGCGATCTTGCGGGCGACCGTCTCCGGCGAGCCGACGAACAGCGCTCCGCCGGGACCGGTCGACCGCTCGAAGTCGAACCTGCTCGGCGGCGGCCAGCCGCGTTCGCCGCCGATCCGGCCGACGTACTCCCGGTAGTGCGGCCACAACTCCTCACGGGCCTGCTCGTCGGTGTCGGCGACATGGCCCGGACAGTGGACGCCCACGGGGAGTGCGTCCCTGCCGATCTCCGACAGCGCGCGGTGATACAGGTCGACGAAGGGGCGGAAGCGGACCGGATCGCCGCCGATGATGGCCAGCATGAGAGGGAGTCCGTAAGACGCGGCCCGGACCACGGATTCGGGGCTGCCGCCGACCGCGATCCAGGTGGGCAGCGGCGGGTTCTCCAGCTCCGGGAACACGCGCTGATCCCGCAGCGGGCCGCGTGTCGAGCCCGACCAGGTGACCGGACGGCCCGTGCGCAGCTGCGCGAACAGCGAGAGCTTGTCGTCGAAGAGTTCCTCGTAGTCGGCGAGGTCGAAGCCGAACAGCGGGAACGACTCGGTGAAGGAGCCGCGGCCCAGGATCACCTCCGCACGTCCCGACGACAACGCGTCGACCGTGGAGAACCGCTGGAAGACGCGGATCGGGTCGTCGGAGCTCAACACGGTCACCGCCGACCCGAGACGCATCCGGCTCGTCCGCGCGGCCACGGCGCCGAGCACCACCTCCGGCGCCGAGACCGCGTAGTCGGGGCGGTGGTGCTCGCCCACACCGAGGAAGTCGACGCCCACCTCGTCGGCGAGAACGGCCTGCTCGAGCAGGTTTCTCAGGGTCTGGGCCCCGGAGATGAGGGTGCCGTCGGCCTCGGCGGTGACGTCACCGAACGTGTCGAGGCCGAGTTCGAGCTCGGCAGTTCCGAGTTCGGCTGCGGCGGTCTGCGATTCCATCTCGTCTCTCTCGTCTGTCGTGCCGTCCGCGGTCCGGCCGGCACGGTGCGAATCGTGTCATGAACGGACGATCTGTGTCATTCGGGGAGACGGGCCGACGTGGCTCGACGGTACGGGGCGTCGGACGTGTTAAGAGTCTTCCCGGTTGTTTCCGCCTGATCGCGCGCCCCGTGTGTACGGCTGTGACATGCTCTTATCCGTCCGGGGGCCATCTGGCGTGGTCCCTTTACCCAAGTGAAGGAGACTCCAGATGTGGGATTCGTTCTGGGATTTCATCTG
Organism: Gordonia paraffinivorans; assembly: GCF_900683595.1. Lineage (NCBI taxonomy): Bacteria > Bacillati > Actinomycetota > Actinomycetes > Mycobacteriales > Gordoniaceae > Gordonia > Gordonia paraffinivorans. The sequence continues at coordinate 377,466 of NZ_CAACYD010000007.1, forward strand.
GTACACCGTCGTCATCTTCGCCTTCGTCGCGTACCTGATCGTCCTGTGGCACATCATCACCGACCTGTTCCGTGACAAGGCCGCGTCGGGCTGGCAGAAGGCCGTCTGGGTGATCTTCCTGATCATCTTCCCGTACCTCACCGCCATCGTGTACCTGCTCGTCAAGGGCAAGGGGATGGCCGAGCGTCAGCGTGAGGCCTACGCGCAGGCCAAGGCCGCCTCCGACGAGTACATCAAGTCGGTCGCGGGGACCTCGCCCACGCAGCAGATCGCCGAGGCGAAGGCGCTTCTCGACTCCGGCGCCATCACCCCGGAGGAGTTCGAACGACTCAAGGCCGAGGCCCTCAAGACCGCGTGAGTCGCAACGCGGCCGGTTCCGAGAGGACCGAGCAGACCGGACCGACCCACTGACCTGGAGCCGCGGTGATCGGATACCTGTGCAAGCGCATCGCTGCGTGGGCCGTCCTCGTCGTCATCGCGACGAATCTGACGTATTTCCTGGCCAGTTGGTTCCTCGACCCCCGATCCAACTACGCGATCCGCCGGCCCCCGTTGCCGGAGAGCGTCGTCGACGCCACCCTGGGCAAGTACAACCTCAACGACAAGACCCCGCTGGTCGAGCGTTGGTGGAACTGGCTGACCGGGGTGCTGTTGCACTGGGATTGGGGGTCGACACCGGTCGGTGAGAGCGTCAACGCCGAGATCGGCTTCCGCCTGATCTCCTCGGTGCAGCTCCTCGCCGCCGCGACGATCATCTCCACGGTCCTCGGCATCGCCCTGGGCGTCTACACCGCCCTCCGCCAGTACCGGCTCGCCGACCGCACGTGGCAGTTCATCTCGATCGCGATGATCAACCTGCCGGTGCCGGTCGTCGGCCTCGGCATCGTTCTGGCGGCCATCTCGCTCAACCAGACCCTCGGCCACACCGTGGTCTACGTGTCCGGCGCGTCGAGCGTCGGGGTCGAGGGATTCTGGCCGGTCGTCGCCGACCGCATCCAGCACCTCATCCTGCCCACGATCACCCTCGTGGTGATCCAGTACGCGGGCCTGCACCTGCTCCAGCGCTCGCTGGTCCTCGACACGATCAACGCCGACTACGTCCGCACCGCCCGCGCCAAGGGGCTGACCCGTGGCGTCGCGGTCCGGCGGCACGCCCTGCGCACGGCCATCATCCCGGTCGCGGTGGGCATCGCCTTCGCCATCCCGGCCGTGTTCACCGGCGCGGTCCTCACCGAGACGATCTTCGGGTGGGAGGGCATGGGCCGGTACTTCGTCACGTCGATCACCACCAACGACATCCACGGCGTGGTGGCGGTCGCCGCCTTCGGCGCCCTCGCGACGGCCGTCGGCGCGATCCTCGCCGATCTCGCGGTGGTCTGGCTCGACCCGAGAGTGCGGGTGAGATGAGATGACGATGATCCCGCCGGAACCCCGCGGCCCGGAGTCGGGGCACCGCGACGCGACCGCCCCGCTGATGGGCGAGACCGGAGGTCTCCTCCGGGAGACCGACGCCACCGCGGCCCCGCTCACCCGGCGCCGACGGGGACGCACGGCGATCCTCGCGAAACGCTACGCGCGCAACCGCCCTGCGCTGTTCGGCCTCGGCATCTTCGGCCTGCTCGTGGCCTTCGCGGTGTTCGGCGGCCTGTTCACCGCCTACTCCTACACCGACGTCGACTTCCTGGCGATCGGCTTCCCGCCCGGATCGGCGGGCTCCGACGGCACCCACTGGTTCGGCACCGACGACGCCGGCAACGACCTGTACGCCCAGGTGGTGCACGGGCTCCGGCGGTCGCTGACGATCGCGGTCGCCGTGTCGGTGGGCACCACCCTGATCGCCGCGCTCCTCGGCGGGTTCGCGGCCTACTTCGGCGGGTGGGTGCAGCGCATCGTGCTCGGCGTGGTCTATCTGCTCCTCGTCGTGCCGACGTTCCTCATCCTCGCCCTGGTCTCCACCAGCACCGGCGGTGACTGGCGCTGGCTGATCGTCGTGCTGATCGCCTTCGGCTGGATGATGCTCGCCCGTGTGATCCACTCGCTGGCGCTGACGGTCCGGGAACGGTCGTACGTGACCGCCGCGCGGTACATGGGGGTCTCGGCGCCGGTGATCATCGTCCGGCACATCCTGCCCAACATCGCCTCCCTGCTGGTGATCAACTTCGCGCTGGGGATCGTCGCCACGGTCCTGACCGAGACGGGCCTGTCGTTCCTGGGGTTCGGCGTCACGATCCCCGACGTCACCCTGGGCTCGCTCCTGCAGGCGGGTGCGGGCACCCTCGCGGCGTCGCCGTGGTTGTTCTGGTTCCCGGCCGCGGCGTTGTCTCTCCTCACGGTCTCGTTGGCGCTCGTCGCGGACGGGCTGCGCGACGCCTTCGACCCGACCTCGGGCGGGGCGGACCGATGACCGCGACCCGGGCGGCCGACGCCGCGACCGCCGCGCAGGTGCTGCAGGTCCGCCACCTGCGCGTGGATTTCCCCAGCGAGGCGGGCACGATCCACGCGGTCCGCGGCCTCGACCTCGATCTGACGCCGGGCCGGACCACCGCGCTCGTCGGCGAGTCGGGTTCGGGCAAGTCGGTTTCCGCCCTGGCCGTCCTGGGCCTGCTCCCGGACCGGGCCCGGGTCGAGGGTTCGGTCGCGCTACGTGGCCGGGAACTGACCGGCCTCTCCGACAAGGAGATGTCGGCGATCCGGGGTGCGGAGATCGCGATGGTCTTCCAGGATCCGCTGTCCTCGCTGACCCCGGTGTTCACCGTCGGGGCCCAGATCACCGAGGCGTTGCGCGCGCACCGGTCGATGTCGGCGCGGCAGGCGTGGACGCGGGCGGTCGAGCTCCTCGATCTCGTCGGCATCGGCGACCCGCAGCGTCGTGCCAGAGCGTTCCCGCACGAGTTGTCCGGCGGCATGCGGCAGCGCGTGATGATCGCGATGGCCATCGCGAACGATCCGGCGGTCATCGTCGCCGACGAACCGACGACGGCTCTCGACGTGACCATCCAGGCGCAGATCCTCGACCTGCTCGACGCCGCCCGGCGCGAGACCGGCGCGGCGATGCTGCTGATCACCCACGATCTCGGGGTGGTGGCCGGCCACGCCGACGACGTCGTCGTGATGTACGCCGGCCGCGCCGTCGAGACCTCCGACGTGGACACCCTGTTCGAGCGTCCGCGCATGCCGTACACGATCGGCCTGCTCGGCGCGGTTCCGCGGGTGGACCGGCGCACCGATGCCCTGATCCCGATCCCGGGTTCGCCGCCGGCCCTCCTCGGCATCGGCGACGAATGCCAGTTCGCGCCACGGTGTCCCGTGGCCGTCGACGATTGCCGGCGGACCGAGCCGCGGCTCATCGAGGTCGGTGCGCCCGGTGCCGGCTCGCCGGCGCACCGGGCAGCCTGCATCCGGGCGGGGGAGATCGGCGCCGACGGGCGGATCGGGGACGAACCGGTCTTCGGTGCCGCCGAGACCCTCCCACGGTCGCCGGCGCCGGACCGGGACAGTCGACCCCCGGTGCTCGAGGTGGCCGGCCTGACCAAGGTCTTCCCGCTCACGAGCGGTCTCCTCCGACGCCGGGTCGGCGAGGTCCGCGCGGTCAACGGCATCGACTTCGACATCCGGCTCGGCGAAACCCTCGCGCTCGTCGGCGAGTCCGGCAGCGGCAAGTCGACGACGCTGTTGGAGATCATGGATTTCGCCCAGCCTCCGGGCGTGGTGCGCATCGGCGGCGTCGATCCGGCGGCGGTGCCGCGGCGGGAGGCGAAGGCGCTGCGCCGCAAGGTGTCCATCGTCTTCCAGGACCCGGCCGATGCGCTCGACCCGAGATTCACCGCGTTCGATCTCATCGCCGAACCGTTGCGCGCACTGGGGGTTCCGAAGCCGGACACCGAGATCAGGGTCGACGCGCTGATGCGCCGCGTCGGACTCGATCCCGTCCACGCCGACCGGTTCCCCTCCGCCTTCTCCGGAGGCCAGCGCCAGCGACTGGCCATCGCTCGTGCGCTGGCCACCGAGCCCGACCTGATCGTCCTCGACGAGCCGTTGTCGGCACTCGACGTCTCGGTGCAGGCCGAGATCGTCAACCTGATCCGTCGGCTCCAGACCGACTTCGACGTCGCGTATCTCGTCGTGGCGCACGATCTCTCGGTGGTGCGGCACATGGCCGACCGGGTCGCGGTGATGTACCTGGGATCGATCGTGGAGATCGGCGCCGCCGACGCCGTGTTCGCCGCTCCGGCACATCCCTACACGCGGGCGTTGCTGTCGGCGGTGCCCGTGCCCGATCCACGGGTCGAACGCGAGCGGCGACCGATCATCCTGCACGGCGAACAGCCGAGTGCCACCAGGGAGATCGTCGGATGCGCCTTCGCCGGCCGTTGCCCGCTCCACGCCCGTCTCGACGAGGCGCGCCGCGAACGCTGCCGGACGAGCGGCCCCCTGTTGCGCCCGGCGATCGGGTCCGACGCCGCCGGGACGGCACCGTCGCCCGATCACCGTGCGGCGTGCCACTTCCTGGAGGTGGAGCGGTGAGGCGCTGGTGGTGTCTGATCGTCGCGGTCCTGGTGTCGATGGCGGCGGCGACCGGATGCGGCGCGGCAGTGGACACCGGTGCGGTGTCGACCGAGGGGGCGTCCCTCAATCTCCAGCCCCGCGAGAACCTGAGGGACGGCGGCAGTCTCACCACCGCGATCGCCGAGGTCTCCGCGCAGTGGAACACCTTCCACGCCGACGGCTCGGCCTACACACTCGCGCTGTGGCGCTGGTATAACCCGGTGCTCGCGTACTTCTCGCCGGATGGCGAGTACTCGCCGAACCCGGACTACGTCACCGACGTGCGCAAGGACACCGTCGACGGCGACACCGTCGTCACCTACCGGCTGAATCCGAAGGCCCATTTCAACGACGGCACGCCCATCGACCACCGCGCGTTTGTCGAGACCTGGCGCATCAACCGCGGACTCGACGACCGCTACATCGTGAGCTCCACCGACGGCTACCGGCAGATCGCCTCGGTGACGCGCGGCGCCGACGACCGCGAGGTGATCGTCCGGTTCGACGGCGTCTACGCCTGGCCGGAGGGGCTGTTCAACGTCGTGCTCCATCCGAAGGCGGCCGATCCCGACGTCTTCAACGAGGGATACATCCGCACGCCGCACCCGGAGTGGGGTGCCGGGCCGTACACGATCGCGTCGTACGACCCGGGGAACGGGACCGTGGTCTTTGAGCGCAACCCGAAATGGTGGGGCAAGCCCGGCAAGCTCGACCGTCGGGTGTTCCGGCAGATGGAGACCCAGGCGGCGCTCAACGCCTTCCAGAACGGCGAGCTCGACGCGACCGGCGTGGCCGCCAAGGACGCCCGCGCGCGGGTGCTCACGATGAACGACATCGACATCCGCACCGCGGCGTCGCCGCAGATGGCGCTGCTGGTGCTCAATCTCGACTCGCCGATCCTCGCCGACCGGACGGTGCGGGAGGCGGTGCTGTCGGCCATCGACCGCGAGACTCTCGCCCGCATCCGCTTCACCGGCCTGAACTACACCGAGGAACTGCCGGGATCGTTGTCGCTGTACCCGTTCCAGCCCGGCTACTCCGACAACCTGGCCGCCGTGCTGACCCACGACCGGGCCAGGGCGGAGGCACTGCTCGAGAGGGCCGGGTGGGCTCGGGGAGACGACGGCATCCGGCGCAAGGGCGGCACGCGCCTGTCCCTGGAGATGCCGAACACCGGAGACGACGTCACCGGGCAGAACCTCTCGCGGGCACTCCAGGCGATCCTCGAGCAGGTCGGGATCGAGCTCGTCGTGCGGCAACGCCCCTCTGCCGACTTCTCCCAGATCGTCATCAACAAGGAGTTCGACGTCTTCATGATGGGGTTCTCCTCGAGCGACCCCTTCGGCATGGCCTACTTCTGCCAGGTGTGGTGCAGCGGCTCGCAGCTCAATCCCGCCGGGGCGGGATCACCCGAGCTCGACGCGAAGATCGCCGCGATGGCGAGGATCGGCGACCCGGCCGAGCAGATCGAGGTCGGCAACCGGCTCGAACGCGAGGCGTTCGCGCAGTACTCGAACCTGCCGCTCTTCAACGGGCCGTCGATGGTCGCGGTGAAGCAGGGCCTCGCGAACTACGGCGCCGGACAGTTCTACGTCGGTCCGATCGAGGACATCGGGTGGGAGAAGTAGGGGGCGGTTCCACGCGTGCCCGGGCCCGGCCGGCGGTGTGCCTCAACCGCAGTCGCCCACCCGCCACAGCGGATTCACCGGGCCGTGCCCGGCACCGAGCGGGTACGCCGCGGCGAGGCCGCGGGTGACCCACGCCTTGGCGAAGGCCACCGCATCCGGCACCGTGTACCCGTGCGCCAGCGCACAGGTGATCGCCGCGGCGAGTGTGTCGCCGGCACCGTGGTCGTGCGGGGTGTCGATGCGCTCGTGGGTGAGCTCGACGAACTCCGAACCGTCGTAGAGCAGGTCCGGCGACTCGTCGCTGGACCGGAGATGACCGCCCTTCACCAGAGCCCACGACGGGCCGAGGTCGTGAAGCGCTTTCGCCGCGTCGCGCTGCGTGGCGGCGTCGACCACGTCGATCCCGGTGATCAGACGCACCTCGTCGAGGTTGGGGGTCACCACCGTGGCGAGCGGGAAGAGATTGTCGCGCAACGTGTCCAGGGCGGAGTCGGCGAGGAGCTGGTTGCCGTGCATCGACGCGCACACCGGATCGACCACCAGCGGGACGGCAGCGTCTCGCCCGATCCCGCTCGCGCGACACTGGGCGGCGACCGCGTCGATGATGGGTGCCGACGCCAGCATGCCGGTCTTGACCGCCCCGATGCCGATGTCGTCGGCGACGCAGCGGATCTGGGCCGCCACGGTGTCGGGCTCGATCTCCTGGAAACCACTGACCCCGAGCGAGTTCTGCACCGTCACCGCGGTGACGGCGACACACCCGTGCAGCCCGAGCAGGGCAAAGGTGCGCAGGTCGGCCTGGATGCCCGCACCGCCGCCGGAATCCGAGCCGGCGACGGTCATCACCCCGACCGGCGTCGTCCCCTCGGGGGCGACGGGGAGGAGTTCGACGCGCGCACCGGTCATGCCGGGTCCCCCGCGCCGGTGACGGGCTCGAGCGGAACGTACACCCGCTTCCCCGCGCGGGCGAACTCGGCGGATTTCGACGCCATGCCCTCGGCCATCGTCCGTTCGATGTCCTCGGCGGTGGCCAGGCCGTTCTCCTCGGCGTAGGCGCGGACGTCCGCCGAGATCCGCATCGAGCAGAATTTCGGCCCGCACATCGAACAGAAGTGGGCGGTCTTCGCCGGTTCCGCCGGCAGCGTCTCGTCGTGGTATTCACGGGCGGTGTCCGGGTCGAGCGAAAGGTTGAACTGGTCGACCCAGCGGAACTCGAAGCGCGCCCTGCTCAGCGCGTCGTCGCGTTCCTGTGCGCGCGGGTGGCCTTTGGCGAGATCGGCCGCGTGCGCGGCGATCTTGTAGGTGATGACACCGACCTTGACGTCGTCGCGGTTCGGCAGGCCGAGATGCTCTTTCGGCGTCACGTAGCAGAGCATCGCGGTCCCGGCCTGCGCGATCATCGCCGCACCGATGGCGGAGGTGATGTGGTCGTAGGCGGGCGCGATGTCGGTGGCGAGCGGGCCGAGGGTGTAGAACGGCGCCCCGTCGCAGAGCTCCTCCTCGAGGCGCACGTTCTCGGCGATCTTGTGCATCGGGACATGGCCCGGCCCCTCGATCATCACCTGCACGTCCCGGGATCTCGCGATCCGGGTCAACTCGCCGAGGGTGCGCAGCTCGGCGAACTGGGCCTCGTCGTTCGCGTCGGCGATCGACCCCGGCCGGAGGCCGTCGCCCAGTGAGAAGGTGATGTCGTAGCGGCGGAAGATCTCGCACAGTTCCTCGAAGTGCGTGTACAGGAACGACTCCCGGTGGTGTGCGAGGCACCAGGCGGCCATGATCGACCCGCCGCGGGACACGATCCCGGTCACCCGTCGCGCGGTCAGCGGGATGTAACGCAACAGGACCCCGGCGTGCACGGTCATGTAGTCGACGCCCTGCTCGGCCTGCTCGATCACGGTGTCCCGGTAGATCTCCCAGGTCAGCGCCGTCGGATCGCCGTCGACCTTCTCCAGGGCCTGATAGATCGGCACGGTGCCGACGGGCACCGGCGAGTTGCGGAGAATCCACTCGCGTGTGGTGTGGATGTCGGCGCCGGTGGACAGGTCCATGATGGTGTCGGCGCCCCAGCGGGTGGCCCACACCATCTTCTCGACCTCGTCGGCGATCGAGCTGCGGACCGCCGAATTGCCGATGTTCGCGTTGATCTTCACCGCGAACCGCTTGCCGATGATCATCGGTTCGGACTCGGGGTGACGGTGATTGGCCGGGATCACCGCCCGGCCGGCAGCCACCTCGGACCGCACCAGTTCCTCGTCGACGCCCTCCCTGGCGGCGATGAAACGCATCTCGTCGGTGACGATTCCCGCACGAGCCCAGGCCAACTGGGTGCTCGCCCCGGCCACCGGTTCGGGCCGGGTCCACGAGTCCCGCACCCGCGGCAGACCGCGTTCCACGTCGATATCGGCGGCGGGGTCGGTGTACGGCCCCGACGTGTCGTAGACGTCGAGGTGCTCGCCGTTGGTCAGGTGGATGCGCCGCACCGGGACGCGCAGATGGCCCACGTCGAGGTACTGCTTGGAGCTCCCCTCGATCGGGCCTGTCGTCAGCCTCGAATTCGTGGGTGCGGTGGATACACGTGTTCCCATGATGGTCTCCCTACGCCGGCATTACCCGGACAGGTTCGAGCGGTCGGCGACCGCCTGTCGCCATCTCAGCCCTCGGTGATCGTGAGAGCCCCCGCGTTATGTGGTTGTGGTGCGCCCGCAACCTTACATCCGGCCCGGGACGTACGTCAGCCGCCTCCCGGACATTTCGCCCCTCGGCAGTTACGGTTCCGTAAGGTAGGGTGTGACCGGAGTCACACGGGCCGGTCGTCGAGCAGCGGCGGAATCTCCCGGCCCGCGGGGGTGTGACCCGCGCGAACGTGACCAGAAGGAGGCGCAGGTGCGACGCAAGTTCCGGCAACGGCCGCCGCAGTCTGCACAATCGATCCTGCAGCAGATCGCGCAGGTGGTACACAACCCGGCCCGGGAACGCTTCGAACTGTGGGTCGCCGGTGACCTGGTCGGCGTGCTCGGGTACTCGACCGACATCGTCGACGGCCACAAGACCATCACCGTCCTGCACACCGTGCTCTACGACGAGTACAGCGGGCACGGGCTCGGCACGCGCCTGACGCGCACGATCATCCAGTACGCCCGCGAGCAGAACGCCCGGTTGCGCCCGGTGTGCTCGTTCACCAAGCACTACCTGGACCGGCACCCCGGCATCGTCGAACTCGCGCCCGTGTGACCGCAGGTCGGGCGGGCGACGACTCCGCCGACCGCAGCAACAGGAGCAGCCCGTTGCCGAACACGTCCCCGGACATGTCGCCGATGCCGACTGCGGTGCAGGGGTCTGACTCTGCGTCGATCCCGACCGTCTCCAGGTGCCGGTGGACCGACACCCACACGCCCCGGGCCGTGATGCCCATCGCCTTGTGGTCATAGCCCAATGAGCCGCCCGAGGCGAACGCGTCGCCCAGCCAATCCGCGTCGTAATGCAATCGAATTGGAGAGATCGGAGAGGGACGCGGTGCCCTTGTCCGCGGCGACGACGAGGTAGGTGTCATGCTCGTCGTGGCGAACGGTGTCGGCGGGTTCGACCACGTGACCGTCGACAAGGTTGTCGACGAGATCCAGCATCCCGGACACGAAGGTCGCGTAAGCGTTGTCGACGGAGATGCGTGGATTCTTGCGCACGAAGGCATCTTCCGCACCCCCGGGGCACGATGGGTGAGTTCTTCACCATCTGGGTCTTCATCAGGCCCAGCACCTCGGTACGGTAGTCCTCGGGCCGGCTGGAGAACCGAAGCCTGCCACGTGCCACGTCACCGCTCCGGGCGTGGATGCCCTCGACGTCGGCGGAGTGCACGTAGATCTCGCGACGGGGACCGACCGGGCCGCGCAGGGTCAGCCTCGCGGAGTCGAGCTTGAACGATGCGTGTCGCTTGTACGAACCGTCGTCTGCGCGCTGGAAGCAGTTGGTGCGGACGCACGCCGCCACGAACGAGGCGAGTGCGCGCAGGATGCGGCCTTCGTCCAGCGTCTGCGCGGCGTCGACCTCCTCGGCCAACCGTGTGCGCGCCGTGGTCTCCGCGACTCCGCGGTCGGAGACGCCAGGATCGAACCGGGCGTTGAAGTGGGCGGCCAGCGCGCGCAGGAAGGCGGGGTGCCGGCGCAGCGCGTCGATCACGTAGGTCTCGGAAAGTCCGAGCCCGGCCTGACGTGCGGAAGCGGCTCGCCGCGCGCACCAGCGTGACCTCGCGCCAGGTAAGGCCGGCCCGCAGGATCAGGCTCGCGAAGTCGTCGATCTCGAAGCCGTGGCGCGTGTTCGCCTCGAATGCATCCGCCACCAGCGGCAACGGATGTGCGTGTGTCGAGTCCGGAACGGCGAAGACGAAGCGGTGCAGCGCTGATCCGGCTGTGACACCCGGCGGGTTCGGAAGTGTCTCGCGGTCGGCGACGCGCAGGCCGAAGCGTTCGAAGAGTGCCGCGACCTCGGCGAGCAACGGCGCCTCACCCGGCCAGAGGACGGCCGCCGTGACCGCGGTGTCCGGGGTCGCGGAAGTGAACGAGATGTGCGCGGTCGACGGGTCGGTGTGGTGCGCCTCGACGAGGCGGACCACCGCTGACTCGAGGCCCGGTTGCTCTCCGGGCTGTTCGACGGTGACTGACGTGGCCGGGATCGTCGGCGTCGACATGGCCATCAGTGTGTAGAGCGCCGACGGTGCGCGAGCTGTCTGAGACGGCGTTCGAATCGGATGCCGGTGCAGACACGTGCGATGCACTTCGGTGGGCAGGGCGTACCGCCTCACACGCCCTGCCCACCCGGTTCTAGACCAGCTGCTCGCGCAGCACCTTCTTGTCGATCTTGCCCACCGCGGTGACCGGAAGCGTCGACACGACGCGCACGTCGTCGGGCAGCTTGAACGCCGCGAGACCGCGGTCGCGCAGGAAGGTCCGCAGCTCGGCCAGTTCGAGAGGCGTTGCCGGCGGATGTTCGTGTGAGAGAACCACTGCGGCGCAGATCTTCTCGCCGAGTGCCTCGTCGGGGAGCCCGACGACGGCGACCTGCCGGATCGACGCGTGCGCCAGGAGGTTCTCCTCGACGTCGTCGGCGGCCACGTTCTCGCCGGCACGGACGATGGTGTCCTTGATGCGCCCGGTCACCGCGAGGTGCCCGGACGGCAGCCGGGTGACCTTGTCGCCGGAGCGGTAGAACCCGTCGGGGGTGAAGGACTTCTCGTTGTGGGCGTCGGCGCGGTAGTAGCCACGGATCGTGTACGGCCCGCGGACGAGGAGCTCGCCTTCCGTGCCGTCGGGCACGTCGTTGCCGTCCTCGTCGACGACGCGCACTTCGTCGAACTCCGACATCGGTGAGCCCTGCACCTCGTGGATCAGGTCGCGGGGCTCGTCGGGGCGCGTGTAGCAGACGAGCCCTTCGGCCATGCCGAACACCTGCTGGACGACGTCGCCGAGCGCCTCGTCGAGGGCGACCGCGTCGGGCTGGGCGAGCTTGGCGCCGCCGACCTGCAGCAGGCGAAGCGAGCTCACATCGGCGGGTTCCCACTCGGTCGCCGCGCACCACAGCTGCGCGAGCGCGGGGACCAGCGCGGTCACCGTGACGTGGTGACGCTCGATGAGGCCGAACGTGTTGTCGGGGCTCGGGTTGTCGGTGAAGACCACGTGCCCGCCCACGCTGAAGGTGCCCAGGATGCCCGGGCAGCACAGCGGGAAGTTGTGTGCCGCGGGCAGCGACACCAGGTAGGTGTCGCCGGCGGTCAGTTTCGCCACCTGTGCCGACAGACGGGCGTTGAGGTCGTAGTCGTTGTGGGTGCGCGCGATCAGCTTCGGCAGGCCGGTGGTGCCGCCAGAGATGAGGAACAGCGCGGGGAGTTCCGGATCGGGGGCCGGGGGCAGTGTCACCGAGGCCGGGTCGGCGTCCGGGACGGGCGTGTACGGGCCGGGGTCGCCGGAGACGAACACCCGCTCGACGGTGGGCACGCGGGACTGCAGTTCGGCGGCGAGCTCGCGGAAGTCATAACTGCGGCGGCCGTCTTCGGTGATGTACGCGATCGCCCCGGAACCCACTGCGAGATGGGCGATCTCGGTGATCCGGTGGGCGGGCAGGGTCATCACCGGAACCACGCCCGCGCGCAGCAGGCCGACGAGGTTGAGGGCGAACTGGAGGGAGTTGTTCTGCTGCAGGACGACGCGCTGGCCCGGCCGGAGTCCGGCCTCGACGAACCCGGCGGCGCGGCGCAGCGTGGCGTCGCGGAACTCGGCGTAGGTGAGGGTGCGCGGCCCGTCGATCGAGGCGTCGGTGATGGCCGGGGCGTCAGGGGTTCGCTCGGCGGTGAGGTCGAGGCCCGCATACAGCGGCAGGTCCCGGAACAGCGAGGCCTCGCGGTAGCGCTTCGCCTGGGCGCCCGCATACGGGGTGAACCCGTCGAGCAGGTCGGTCACGTCATCGAGATGCGTCGGCATGCGTTCCATTCAAACACAGGCAGGATAGGGTAACCTTACTGGTTAATCGGGGGTGATGTGAGCCCCGCCATCGACGGGCAAGCGGGTGTTTGTTTAGGCTGTCCTAACATTGCGCGGACTGCGCTGGGATCACGGGTGCCCCGCACCACGACCGGAGGATGAGGACATGTCGCTGACAACCGAAACGCGCGCGGCGGATCTGCGCGTCGACGGTTTCGACGCCCTGGCCGCACCGGCGGCCACGGCCACGGTCACGGACGCCGACGCCGCGCGTATCGCGGCGGCGTGGGCCGCGTCCGGAGAGTTCGGGGAGCACGTCGTGTATGAACGCGGCCGGCGCTGGATCTTCGCCGCCGGGGTACGGGCGCGAGTCGTGATCACCCGCGACGAGGTGATCGTCGACGATCAGGGCGATCGCACGGTCACGGCCTGGGCGGGCGATCCCGCCGACGCGCTGGCCGCCGCGACGTCGTCGCTGTCGATGGATGACTGGAACATCTACGGATGGGTCGGATTCGACTTCTGTGCTCCCTATCACGGCATCTTCGACCGGGTCCCGGAGGGCACGGTGCTGGCACACCTGATTGTCCCCGAGTTTGAGGCCTTCGTCGACGCGGGCGGCGTCGACACCGGCACCGCCGGCGCTGAGGCTGCTCGTAGGCTTTTCGAAATCGCTTCCACCGCAAAGTGTCCCGGCGAGTCCAGGCCCGTCCATGTGCGCAACGACGCCGACGACTATCGCAGCCGCGTCGCTACCGCCATCGCCGAGATCGCCGACGGCCGCTACCAGAAGGTTATCCTCTCCCGTGCCGTCGACATCCCGTTCGACGTCGACATCCCCGCGACCTATGCCCGCGGCCGCGCCGACAACACCCCCGCGCGCTCGTTCCTGTACTCACTGGGCGATCTCTCCGCGGCCGGGTTCAGCCCCGAACTGGTCGTCGCCGTGCACGCCGACCGCACCGTGGTCGCCGAACCGCTGGCGGGCACAAGGGCTTTCGGCATCTCGCCGGAAAAGGACGCGGCGGCCCGTGCCGAACTTCTCGGTGACGCCAAGGAAGTCGCCGAGCACGCAATGTCGGTGCGCGCCTGCTACGACGAGATCGCGACCATTGCCGCTGTCGGCACCGCCGCGGTCGGCCCGTTCATGGAGGTGCGTGAACGCGGCAGCGTCCAGCACCTCGCCTCGACCGTCAAGGGTGTGCTCGCCGATCACGAGAACCCCTGGCGCGCACTCGAGGTCGTGTTTCCCTCGATCACCGCGTCGGGGATCCCCAAGACGCCGGCGGTGGAGGCGATCGATCGGCTGGAATCCTCCCGTCGTGGTCCCTACTCGGGTGCCGTGCTCGCCGCGTCTTCGACCGGTGAGCTCGAGGCGACCCTCGCCCTGCGGACCATCTTCTCCTCCGGCGGCCGCGCCTGGCTGCGCGCCGGAGCGGGCATCGTCGCCCAGTCGACTCCCGAGCGCGAGTTCGAGGAGACGTGCGAGAAGCTCGGCAGCGTGGCGCCGTATGTGATCCCGCGCTGACCAGGCCGTACCGGCGAGAACAGGCCCCCACCGAAACAGAGAGATTCAGGAGTCACCACATGTCCGACAACATCACCGAAGCCCTGCGCGGCATCCTCGAAGAGGATCTCGATCTCGCGCTGGGCGACGTCACCCGCGAGTCGAGGCTGATCGACGACCTCGGACTGGACTCGGTGGCGTTCGCCATCGGTGTGGTGGCCATCGAGGAGCGTCTCGGGGTCAAGCTGTCCGAGAAGGAGCTCTTCGAGTCGAAGACGGTCGGTGACCTCGAGGACCTGATCCGCGCGAAGGCCGGCACCCCGGCCTGATCGGTACTTCTCACCAGCGCGAAAGGGATCTGCGAGAAACGATGAGTGTGGACAACGGAGTTCAGACATACGCCGAACTGCTCGACGCGGCCTTCGACGAGAAGGTCACCGCATGGACCGAGCAGGCCGAACAAACCCAGCGCTTCCCCCGGCCGCTGCTCGAACATCTCGGTACCGCAGGGGTTTTCGCCCGCAAGTGGGAGCGTCGCAAGCAGACGGATCTGCATGATCACTTCGCCCTCGGCCGCCACCTCGGCTCGCTGGGGTCGGCGGCCATCGGCGTCGGTGTCAGCCTGCACGATTCGGCGATCGCCATCCTGCGCCGCTTCGGACGCAACGACTTCCTCACCGACCTCGCGGAGCGGGCCATCGCCACCGACGCCGTGCTGTGCATCGCCGCATCGGAGGAGCAGGGCGGTTCGGACCTGCAGAACTCCGAGACCCGCATCTTCCCGGAGAACGGCGGCTACCGGGTCGTCGGCGCCAAGAAGTTCGTCTCGCTCTCGCCGATCGCCGACTACGTGTTCGTCGTCTGCCGCGGCGTCGGCGACGACCTCGAGACCGGCGGCAACGTCGCGCTGGCCGCGGTCCCGATCGAACAGGTCGAGGTCGGCGAGCCGTACCAGAAGCTGGGCGCCGGGCCGCTCGACACCGCGCCGATCACCATCGACGCCCGGATCCCGGAAGAGGCACTCATCGCCCGCCCGGGAACGGGTCTGGCCGTCATCAGCTGGGGACTCGCCCATGAGCGCCTGTCGGTGCCTGCGCAGATCGTCGCGGCCTGCGACGTCATGCTCGGGGTCACCGTCGCCCGCATGATGGACCGTTCCCAGTTCGGCAAGAAGCTCATCGACCATCAGGCGCTCCGTCTGCGCATCGCGGACCTGCAGTCGCGCGTCGACGTCCTGCGCTACGCGCTCGACGGCGTGGCCGCCGAGGGCAAGATCAACCTGCGCACGGCCGCCGCGCTCAAGGCGTCCGCGGCGAACCTCGGTGAGGAGGTCGCAGCGGAGTGCTTGCACATCTTCGGCGGCATCGGCTACCTGGAGACCCACACCCCGATCGGCCGCTGGTGGCGCGACATGAAACTCGCACGAGTCGGCGGCGGCACCGACGAGGTGCTGTGGGAGCTCGTCGCCGCGGCGATGAAGCCCGACAACGAGCGCTACCAAGCGCTCTTCACCGTAACCGGCAACCCGACGCACTGAGCGTCGGCCGAGAACCCAGGCGGTCTCACACCATGAACAGCCCAGTCACCACCCCGGCGGACCCGCGCGTGACCGAGCTCGCACCACCGGATCACACCTACCTGCACATGGACACCGACGGCGCCCCCATGCACTGGTCGATGATCCTGGAGCTCGACACGACCGGCGGTCTGCTCGGCCTCGACGAGGTGCGGGCCCGCGTCCGCGATCGCGGGCGGCTGTTCGACATCTTCCGCATGGGCGTCCGCAACGGCCGGTGGCGCAAGCCGGAGGTCGTGCTTGCCGACGGGTCCTGGGATCCGGGCGAGCATGTCTCCGAGTTCGCCGTCTCCGACCGTGCTGACCTGCAGCGACGTGTGTCGGCGCTGCTGGAGTCCCCGCTGCCGCGGCCGCGCCCGTTCTGGGACATCACGCTGTTCACGCCGACGCCCGGTGCGGAAGCCGTCGGGCAGTGGGTGCTGTTGCGGGTGCATCACAGCATCTCCGACGGCATCGCCGGCGCGGCGTTCGCGGCGTTGCTCGCCGACGGCGAACCTGAGGACCTCGCCGAGTTCGAGCGATTCGCCACGAGCCCGCGGTTCCGGATCAGCGGCATCGACCCGGAGAAGCTGAAGGAGGCCAAGGCCGCGTTCAACGACCAGCACGCGGCCGGCGGCGGCAAGAAACGCGCCTGGCCGAGCCTGACCAAGTCGGGGCGCCGGGAGCATGCGCTGTTCAGTACGTCGACGCGCACGCTGCGCAAGGCGGCGAAGGCCAACGACGCCAGCGTGCACGAGTTCGTGCTCGGCGCGATCGGCCGCACGCTCAGCATCGACCCGCCGGCCTCGCCGCAGGCCGACGTCCTGCGCGTCACCCTCCCGGTCACGCTCGACGAGGAGTTCCGGCACACCGGCAACGCGGTGTCGGTCGCACTGCTCAACCTGCCGGGCTACGAGACCGATCTCGGCAGGCAGATCGACCGGGCACGCGGTGAATTGAAGACCATCGCCGAGCGGCGGCCAGAGCTCTATCTGGCCGCGGCCGATGACCTGCCGCGCGCACCGCTGTGGGGTCTGCAGCGGGCCATCGTCAACGCCTCGATGGCACACATGCACCCCGACGTCCACATCGGGATCAACCCCGGTTTCTCGCGGGTGCGCTCGGTGTTGGGCACACCGATTTCGACGCTGACGCCGCTGTCACCGCTGGCGGGGTACTCGTTCTCGGTGACCGTGCTGATCCTCGGCACCACCACGACCTTCGGCGTCGTCACCGATGCCGAGGCGCTGCCCGGCTACGCGGAGCGGTTCGTGGCGAGGTTCGGCGAGGTGCTCAGCGAGGCCCTCCCTTCGTCCTGACACCGGGGCGAGCTTAGGCTTGCCTAGGAACCTGGTCGGGTAACGGGGACGATGAAGAATGTGGACGCTCGCGCCGACACAAGGCGGTCCCGGTCTCTGGCCGGATACGCGATACAAGAGAACACACGGAGAAACACATGCAGAACGATGTCGACTACCAGGCCCCGGAGGGGTACGTGGCCGAGCCCCACGAACCCGACGCCGCCTCGGTGAAGCGCTCGCGCGGGATCAGCATCCCCACCGTGCTGGCATCGGCAGGCGTGGCGGCGGTGATCTCGGCGATCGTCGTCACCATCGGTGTGATCGGCCTGGTGGCCCTCGACAACGACAACAACTCGTCGGCCCAGCCGACCGTCGTGAACCTCGGTTCCGCGCAGACCCCGCAGCAGCAGGCGCTCGCCGGTGCTGCGGCCGGCCAGCAGCCGGCGGCTGCCCCGGCACCGGCCGCCGGTGCCCCGGCAGCGGCGGCCCCGGCACCGGCCGGTGAGGTCGTGCTGGAGAGCGGTGGCGCGGCCGGCGGTGCCCCGGGTGTCGCCGCGGCTCCCGCACCGGCGGCTCCGGTCGCACCGGCGACCGGAGCGACCCCGCAGCAGCAGACCGCTGCCGCTGCGCCGACCGCGCTGACCCCGGGACAGCTGAACACCAAGGTCAAGACGATCATGAACTCGCGCGGCAACCGTGCCGCGCGGGCCGCCGAGCTCGAGGGCGGCGAGCGTGCGCTGCGCCAGCTCGACGCCGTGTCGGCCGCGCTGACCCAGTACGGCAACGTCGGGTTCAGCTACCAGATGGTGGGCCCGGTCCAGGTCAGCGGCAACACCATGTCGGCTCCGCTGCAGATCAGCGTCGTCGGACGCGGCAGCCAGAACCGCACCCTGACGTGGGTGTGGACGGGTGACAAGTGGAAGCTGTCGAACAAGAGCGTGTGCCTTATCGCCAGCTTCGTCCTGCTGCCCTGCTCGCTCTGACGTCCACCGACCTTTTGGAGATCTGACGTGACCTCACGACTTCGCCTCGGCGCGTTCCTCGCGGCTGTGCTCATGTTCACCGGCCTCCTGGCCGGATGCTCGGGTTCGGATGATTCGTCCGGCGGTTCGGTGCAGCTGAACCTGCCCGACGGCCGGTCGGTGACCATCCCGGAGACACCCAAGCGCATCGTGACGCTGGGCGACCAGTGGACCGACGTGGCGCTGTCCTTCGGCGTTACCCCGGTGGGCTACTACGACTACTCGAAGTCGGCTACCGGTGAACTGCAGCCGTGGTACGGCCAGAAGCTCAAGGACTCGACCTTCGTCGATCCGACCAAGGGTGACGACGCGACGACCATCGCGAAGCTCGATCCGGATCTGATCTTCGCGCCCGGATTCGCCTCGAACAGCCCGGAGTTCGAGCAGATCGCCAAGCTGGCGCCGACGGTCAACTCGATCAGCGGGCAGGAGATCGACCCCTGGCAGGACATGGTCACCGTCATGGGCACGGTCCTGCACCAGCCGGAGAAGGCCACCGAGATCATCGAGAAGACCAACGGCGACATCAAGGCCATCGCCGAGGAGTTCCCGAGTCTCGCGGGCAAGACCTATGCGCTGGCGTTCATGTACGGCAACGATCAGCTGTCGGTGCTCGGTGACCCCAACGACGGTGCCGCCAAGCTGTTCTCGGAGTTGAAGATGACGATGGCGCCGAAGCTCGTCGCCGAGTACCAGCGCAGCGGCAACCCGCGCTTCGGGCTGAGCACCGAGAACATCCCGATGCTCGACGCCGACGTGCTGGTCGTCGCGACCGCCACCCCGCAGCAGGCCGAGACCCTGCGTAACCTGCCCGGTTACAAGAACCTGAAGGCCGTCAAGGACGGCGCCGTCGCGTTCCTGACCCAGTCGCAGATCACGGGTCTGAATGCGCCGTCGCCGAATTCGATCCCGTATGTGCTGGACCTGTTGAAGCCGGCGTTCGGGTCGGCGACGGCCTGACTTCGCGCGCTCGTCCCCGCTCGTCGACCCGGGTCGCCGGCTCCCCGGGATGCGTCGGCGACGAGCCGAACCCCTCGTTCCCTGAGTAGCTCGGAGCTTGCGACGAGGCATGTTGAGAGGGGCACTCCGCACCCCACTCGCCGTTCTGCGGGCGGCGTTCGCCCGAACCGTTCACACCGGGAACAGCCACTGGGGTTGACCCCGTCCAGTGGACACTGGGTCAAGCGGCTTCTGTCGCCTGAGTGAACTGCTCCTCGAACTCGACTGGGCTGATCATTCCGATCGGGGAGTGACGCCGACGCCGGTTGTAGACCCGTTCGGTCCAGTCACCGGCAGCGACCTTAGCGTGCCGTTTCGTCGGCCACAAGAATTGATGGTTGAATTCTACTTTCAAAGCCGCCCAGAATGATTCGGCTTGTGCATTGTCCCAGCACACACCGGTGCGGCCGACCGACTGTGCCAGATCGTGTGCGCGGGCGAATCTCGCCAGCTGACCCGAGGTGTACTGGCTACCGTGATCGGCATGAAAGATCACCCGTTCGGGGCGCTGACCGCGCATGGCCACCGCCATCGCCAGTGCGGCCTCGACGAGGTCGGTGTGCATGTGCTCGGCGATCGCCCAGCCGATCACTCGCCGTGAGCGGCCGTCACGGACCGCACAGAAGTAGAGCCATCCCTCACCGGTCCGCAGGTACGTGATGTCGGACGTCCACACCCTATCGAGTTCACCCTGGTCAAACCGTCGATCGATCAGGTCCTTCGGCCGGTGCGCATCGAGTCGACCACCGTCGTGACCGGCGTGAAGATGCGAGGGCTGATACCGGCGAGACCCTGCCGACGCATCGAGGCAGCGACCGTCTTGCGTGAAACGGTTTCGTCGTCGCCCCACCGGTCGGCGAGGAGCCTCGGCACACCGTAGACGCCGTCAGAGCCCGCGTGGAACTCTTTGACCTCCGCATCGAGCTGTTCACGACACCGCTGGGCCTAGCTCGGACCGGCAGCCTTGGCGCTGCGCCACTTGTAGTAGCCGGACCGAGACACCTCGAGCAGTCGGGTCATTCGAACGACCGAGTAGTGGGCCTTCTCCGAGCCGATCAGCCGGTAGGCGTCTACCCCGGTTCTGCTCGGATGCGAAAAAGGCCGCGGCTTTTCTTCAGGAACTCGCGGTCCACACGTAATTCGGAGTTCTCGCGGCGGAGCCGCCCGAGCTCAGCACGCTCGTCCACATCCAGAGTGCGGTCATCACCGCCGCCGGAACGAGCCTTCGCCTAAGCCACCCATCTGCCGAGCAGCTGCTCGCCGACCCCGATCTCCTTCGCGACATGCGCGATCAGGCGTCCCGCCTCGATCACCAAGCAGGAGGACTGCTCCCGATGCTCCGGGGTTTACTGCTTGCGTTTGCCCGACATACGGACATCCTTCCCGCAGGACCCGCTGTCCCGCCAGTCAGGTGTCCACCATCAGGGGTCAACCCCACATGCCGGGATCGTCAGCGAGTTTGGCGAGGGGCAGCCCAGGAACTCTATCCACAGACGGATGATGCTGCGGTGCCGCTACTTTCGGTAGTAGACTGATTCGCAGCAGTGCTTCCTTTCCGTCGGCCGGTCAGTGGGATCGCCGGGTTCGGTCCGGGCGGGAATGGGATGGTCCCGCATGTAAGGGATGATTTCGCGGGAAGTGGTTGCGGGGGTAGGTATCTCGAGGGGGTCTTCGTGGCTCGTCGCTTATCGCTCCTCGAGTCTCAGGCGGCGGATGAACCGCAACAGCCCGGCCCGCACGTCGCGGACCGGGCTGTGTTCTGACTGTGCGCGTCTATTCGGCGACCACGTCGTCAGCGTTGTCGATGCCGAACTGGGTGAACGCGGTGTCTGTCGGAAGGCGGTACACCTCGCGGCCCATGGCGGTGTTGAGGATGCGGGCGTTGCGGATCGCGCCGATGTCGAGGTTCGGTGCGGAGACACCGATCGCGTGCTCCTCGGCGTTGACCATGAACAGCCGGTTGGTCAGCGCCGGCTCGGTCTCCACCTGGTGCTGAGGGCCGAAGACGTAACGGCCCTTCGAATCACGGTGCAGCAGTGGCTCGATCGGGGTGAGGAACGGTGTCTCACGACGACGGTAGCCGGTGCAGGCGACGACCAGGTCGGTGGTGTGCGCCAGGGCGTTGCCGGTGTCGAGGTGCCGGGCGCGGACCCGTAGCTTGCCGTCGGGCAGGGTGTCGATGCCCTCGACGGCGGTCGAGATACGCAGCTGCACAGGGTTCAGCTTCTCGGCGAACTGGCGGCGGTACAGCAACTCGTGCACTTGGGCGAGCGTATCGGCCGAGACGCCCTTGTGGAACTGCCAGTGCTGTGGCCGGATCCGGTCGCGGGCCTCCTCCGGGAGGCTCGCGAAGTAGTCCATGTACGCCGGGGTGGTCATCTCCAGCGACAGTTTGGTGAAGTCCAGCGGCGCGAACCACGGGGTGCGGGTCCACCAGCGGACGGCGGGGCCGCCGTGGTAGTTCGCCTCTAGCAGGTCGGCGACGATCTCGGCGCCGGACTGGCCCGAACCGATCACGGTCACCGAGTCGGCGGCGTGCGCCCGCTCCTGGTGGTACAGGTACTCCGAGCTGTGGATGACGTTGGGAGAGTCGGTCTGCAGCGACTCCGGCACGAACGGCTCGGTGCCCACCCCGACGACGACGTGGCGGGCGATCACGGTGGACTCCGCACCATTGGTCACCATCGTGACCCGGAAGGCGTCGGCCGAGGAGTCCCAGTCCACCTCGGTCACGGTGGTGCCCCAGCGCAGCGAGTCGAGGCGGCGGACACACCACAGTAGGTAGTCCTCGTACTCGAGGCGGCTCGGGAAGAAGTTCTCCCGGACCATGAACCGGTATAGACGGTTGGTATCGGCGAGGTAGTTCAGGAACGACAGCGGATGCGTCGGGTCGACGAGGGTGACCAGGTCCGACAGGAACCACACCTGCAGGCTCGCGTCGGGGAACATCAGCCCCGGGTGCCACCGGAACTCGTATCGACGGTCGACGACGAGCACATCGCAGTCGTCGACCGTCGATGCCAGGGCGGCGAGCCCCATGTTGAACGGACCGCAACCGATCGCGAGTACGTCTACCTTCTCTTGACGGGTCATTCGGATACCCTCACCATCTTCTCACTCTGGGTGTCGGTGCCCTCGGATTCCACTTCCAATGCGACGCGCAGGAGTTCGTCGAAGAGCGCGTCGATGTCGCTCTGGGTGGCGTCGGGATTCAGAAGCGTCAGCTTCAGGCAGGTCTGGGGTTCGTCCTCGCCGGGGATGCGTACCTGCGTGCGGCCGATCAGCGCCGTGCCCTCGGAGATGAGGCGACGGCGGAGCTCACCGTTCACGACGTCGAGATCGGCGCAGCGGTACCGGAACACGACGGTGGTCAGCGTGACCGGGGCGACGAGTTCGAGCTGCAGTTCGGTGGCGATACGCTGTTCGGCGTAGAGCGCGAGGTCGTTGCACTTCTCGAGCATCTCGCCGAGAGTGCGCCGTCCGTAGGCCATCAGCGTCGTGGCGACCTTCAGCACGTCGGGGCGCCGTGTGGTCTGCAGGGTCTGGCCGAGTAGACCGCTGAAACCGGCCTCGACGTCGTCGTCGGGGTTGAGGTAGGCGACCGAACGGTTCAGCGAGGCGAAGCGGCCGGCGTCGGCGAGCAGCATCAGGCTCGCGGCAGCCGGCTGCCAGCCGACCTTGTGCAGGTCGAGGGTCACCGAGTCGGCGCGGTCGATACCGGTGAGCAGACCACAGAGCCGGTCGGAGAACAGCGAACCGAAACCGTAGGCGGCGTCGACATGCAACCAGATCTCGTGGCGCTCGGCGATGTCGGCGATCTCGGTCAGCGGGTCGATGGTGCCGAAGTCGGTGGTGCCCGCGGTGGCGACGATGGCCAGCGGCGTCACGTCGCCAGCCTTGCGGATCGCGGACTCGAGGGCCTCCGGGATCATCCGGTGGTGTGAGTCGACCTCCACTCCGACGACCGCCGATTCGCCGAGACCCAGTGCGGCACAAGCGCGATGAACCGAGAAGTGAGCGACGCGGGAGCAGAACACCACCGGGCGGCGCAGTGCCGCCACACCGTCGTGACGGACGTCGACACCGAGTCGGGAAGCGGTGTGATCGCGGGCGATCATCAGGGCCAACAGATTCGAGATCGAGCCACCGGGGGAGAAGACACCGCCCGACTGAGGTCCGAAACCGGCCATCCGGGCCAGGGACTGGACGGTCCAGGTCTCCAGCGCCAGGGTGGCCGGACCCGAGTCGTAGGTGTCCAGCGAGGCATTGGTCGCGCTGGCGAGCGCATCGGCGGCGACCGCCACCGAGAGCGGGGCCGGTTGCAGGTGCGCGGCGGTCAGCGGGTGGGTGAGATCCAGCCCGTACTCCGCGACGAGACGCGCCATGCGCCGCAGCGCCTCGGACTCGCCGATCCCGGTCTCCGGGATGCCCTCGGCGCCGACGGCCTCGGTGACCGCGGAGAGCACCGACACCGGGTCGCCGCTGGGGAGCGGAGCGCCGTGATGGTGCGCGGCGACCGCTTTGGCAGCCTCGGCCAGCCCGCGCCCCACCTCCGTCCAGCCGGTGCCCGGCCGGGCGAAACGTGAGGTCTGGGATGCGGACGTGCGGTCGTCGATCACTGAGTCTCTCCCTGCGTGGACAAGAGCTACGGATTCGGTTGCAGTGGAGCGGGAGTCCGCTCCGTAGGATGGTCGGCCGCTCATCCGCGGCCTCGTCTCTCGAGTCCTGCGACGAGTTCGGACACGGTGGAGTGGAGAGACTGCGGGACGAGGTCGACGAGTCCGGTCAGGACCGCCGTGGCGCGCTCCGCGATGGCGTCGGGAACGACGCCGGGCTGGTGATCGACCTCGATATGGGTGGCATGTTCGTCGGCCTCGAAGGCTATGGACAGCGGGTAGTTGGCGATGCCGTTGAACACCGAGCGGCATGTGACCGGGGCGTCGGCTGGTTGCGGGATGCCGCGCAGGGGCGCAGGGCGGACCGAGGCCATGATCTCCATGACCGGGAACCGTCCGCCGGCCTGGCGGATCGCGGTGAGGATCGGCCCGAAGTCGGTGCCGGAGTGCTCCATCGCCTGGTAGATGACCGAGCCGGCGTCGCGCAGCGCCTGCGCGACGGAGGCGTTCGGATCGACACGGAATCGCATCGGGATGATGTTGCCGCAGTAGCCGATCCGCTCCGGGGACTGGGACCGGTTGCGGTTGTCGGCGGGGACGACGAGCACGTGGTCCTCCGAGCCGGTGAGCGCGTGGGTCGCGAGCGAGCAGATGGCGATGAGCAGTGCGTTCCCAGTGGTGCCCACGGCCGCGGCGGTGCGCTGCAGCGCGGTGAGCGAGTCGTTGGCGACCGGGGCGGAGACCTTCACGCCCTCGCGGTCGTCCATCGGGGACAGCCAGCTGTCGGCTGGACTCTCGGCGGGCAGCTCACCGGAGATTGGGTAGCGGATGCCCTCGGCGCCCCAGGTGTCCAGCGCGTGGCGTACGGCGGCCTCGGCGGCCGAGGAGGCGGTGGTCTCGCCCGGATCGGCTGGCCGTGAGTCCAGACCGGCGTCGCCGGGCCAGTCGCCCGAGATCAGGGTGCCGAGCAACGGCGGCCACGACGTGTCGTCGACCGCGAGGTGGTGTACGACGAGGATCATCGTGACCCTCCCGTCGCAGCCGGAGACCCGAAGCCGCAGCGGGGTTTCGGTGAACAGGTCGAACGGACGGCGAGTGAGCTCCGTGGCGACGGAGTCGACGTCGGCGGCGCCGCCGGACTGTGCCTCGGTCGGCTCGAAGCCCCAGGTCCACACCGTATGCTCGGGGTTCCAGCGCCCTTCGCGGGTCACCTTCGTGCGATGCGGGATACCGTCGGCGTCGACCTCGACGATCGAGCGCAGCACCTCGAACTTCTCGACCAGCAGCTCGGCGGCCGCGACCACGGACTCGACGGTGCGGGCGCCGCCGAACTCGAGGACAAGCCCGATGTTGTGGGACACCGACTTCGGGTCGAGTTCGTAGATCTTCCACATGCGACGCTCCGCGACACCGAGGTCGCCGAACGCAGCCGGGGGAACTGTCGCGGCGGGCGCGGTATCGGCGACTGCGCCGGCGGTCGCGAGCGGGACGGTCTCGGTCCGCTCGAGCCGCCGGCGCAGCAGCGTGAGTCGCGCATCGGTCAGGGCTGACACGAATCCTCCTGAGTCGAAAGGGAAGTCGGGGTCGATGTGGTGGCCGGTGCGGTGTGCGGGTCGGT
The DNA here is from genome assembly GCF_900683595.1 of Gordonia paraffinivorans. Classification (NCBI taxonomy): domain Bacteria; kingdom Bacillati; phylum Actinomycetota; class Actinomycetes; order Mycobacteriales; family Gordoniaceae; genus Gordonia; species Gordonia paraffinivorans. The sequence goes on from NZ_CAACYD010000007.1 coordinate 402,724, forward strand.
GGCGGGGCCGCGCAGGACATCCCAGTCGCGTTCCACCGGGAGCAGCCGTCCGGCCGCCCAGTCGGCGGCCTGGTCCTGGAAGTGCCCGGAGCGCGGATCGCCGGAGGCGCCCAGCGGCACGATCCACCGGCTGGCGGACGGATCGGACAGGTCCCACACGTACCGCGCCGCCGAACCGGTGATGCACACGTGGGTGCCCACCGCCGAGGCGTTGGCGAAAACACATTCGGTGTCACCGGCGAGCGGCAGCGGCGTCGGCCGCAGCCGGGCGAACAGCTCGGGATGATGGGGTGAGGCGCCGACCAGGTCGAAACCGTGGATCGGGGCCAAGACGTGGACGGTTCCCCACTCAGGTGCCCCGCCGAGTGCCTCCACCCGCGTGACGACGGCGTCGAGCGCCGACAGGGCGGCCGCTTCGATGTCGATGCCGATGAGAGCGGACTTCTCGACGACGGACGTGATCGCCGTGGCGAGACGCGGTTCGGGAACGAACCACGGCTGGAGCACTGTCGGGAAACCGTGCGGGCCGCGTAGCGGCGCGAGCGCGTCGGTGGCGGCGACGGCGCGCACCAGCTGGCTGCGGAACTCGGCGAACAGGTAGGCGTCCGTGCTGTCGGCCGTCATGGTGCGATCCCAGTCCAGGATCCGCTGCCGGATCTCCTCCGCGGCCGGGGTGTTGCCGACGACGCGGGCCAGGAGCCCCTGGACCACCACGGCCTGGTCGAGCCGAACGTCGCGATGGATGTCGGCGCAGTCCTCGGGGCTGACCGAGGTCAGTTCGTCGAGCCGTGCGGTGATCCGCGAGGCCCGGAAGTGCTCAACGCACTCGGTGGACGTCGGTTGCAGCGGCGGGACGCCGGAGATGCGCTGGTTGGCGGTCACCGTGACCCCGCCGTCGGGGAGCGTGGCATCGAAGCCGGGCTCGTGCAGTGTGCCGGGTTCGTATCCGCGCCACTGGTAGCGCTCGTCCCAGCCCGGCACGGGCAGCCAGTGGTTCTCCGGGGCGCGCGCCGGCACCCGGCCGGCCAAGTGGGTGGCGACGGTGCCGTCGGCGTGTGCGATCACCGCCCGGTTGACCGGTTCCACCCAGGCCGACAGCGCTGCCTCGACGTCGGCGACGGTGCGCGCGAACAGAAGATCGAGCGGGGCGTCGAAGGTGACCTCCTCGGACAGCAGCGGCGACCGCAGGCTCATTGCGAACGTCTCGTCGGGTCCGCCGAACACCACGGTGCCGTTGGGCGTGGTGATCACCTGCACCGCAACGGGTTCGGCGTCTCGGACATCGATCTGCTCGCTGCGGGTCCGCGCCGGGACACGCTCGCCGCCGGGCGCCTCGACGAGCAGCGCGCCCGAGTCGTCGCGGGTCAGCTGCTCGATGTAGAGATCCTGGTAGTCGGCCATGGCATTGGTGATGCCCCAGGCGATTTCGGGACCCTGAGCGAAGTGCGGTACGCCGGGGACACCGGCGAAGGCGAAGCCGAGCATGTCGAACGACGCCGACGGATCGGTCGATGCCAGGTGGAACTGCTGGTAGATGCCGGGCAGTTCGAGGAACCGGTGCGGATCGCCAGCGACGATGGGTGAGCCGGTGCTGCTGCGGCCGGCCGACACGCCCCAGGCGTTGCTGCCCGACATCGGATCACCGAGGTCGAGGGTCTCGCCGGTCGCCGGCGTTCCGGTCGGATCGGTCAGTGCGAGGATCTCGTCGAGGAACGCCTGGTTGGGCATCGCCGGGACGGTCGGATCGGCCTCGCGCTTCTCGAAGTCCCAGAACGCCAGCGCATCCAGACCGAGGAAGCGGCAGGCGTGCAGGCGGAAGAGCTTCGTGGTGAACCGGCCGAACAGCACGTGGTGCATGATGAACACCGAGATCGGGGTCCACGGCTGCCACGGTCGCGGCGTGTGGTCGAGCGCCTCGAACTCGAGTGCCTCGGGATGCGTTGCACCGTCGGCGTTCCCGAACTCCGAGAGGGTGCTGTTCACCCCGTCGGCGTAGGCCTGCAGCAGCCGCCGGGTGCGTTCGGACGACGCGTCGTGAATCCGCCTGGCGGCGACGTCGAGTTCCGCGCGGCGCGCGAAGACGTCCCATTCGACGCACGACGCCCCGAACACCTCGGCGGTACGGCCCTCGGCGCGCAGGCGCATCCATTCGATCTGCCAGCGTCGGTCCAGCGCGCAGGCACGTCCCTGCCCGTAGACGGCCCCTTCCGGGGTGGACGCCAGCACGTGCGGAATGCCGTGGGCGTCACGGAGGATCTCAACGGTCGCTTCGATGACGGGGGACCCGGTGATGCTCATGCGATCACCGTCCCGTCCGGCCGGCGACGGGATTGGTCAGCATGTGCTCGGCGTCGATCAGCGACGCGTAGGAGTCCTCGATGTCGACCATCCGCTTGTTGTTCCGCAATTGCAGGCCGTTCATGTGCACGGCCGCGAACTCGGGTGCGAATAGATCCCAGCGGGCGAAGGCATCCGCGAGATCGGGGTGGGTGTCGACGAACTCGTGCAGGCTCTCGGCGACCAGATCCCAGAACCGGCCGTCGGAGACCAAGCCGTGGGTGTGCAGGACCGCGGCGAGTGGCCGCAAGAAGTCGTCGAAGATGTCCGACAGCACCCCGAGGTTGCGGATCTCGTCGGGTTCGGTGGTGAGGACCCGGGAACAGTTCTCCGGGAAGCCCTCCGGGTTGCCGAAGACCGACACCTCCTCACCGATGTCCTTGAGGATCGCGCGGACCGGCAGCCCGTCGTCGAGGATGAGGATCAGGTTCTCGCCGTGCGGGGAGAACTTCAGCTGGTAGCGGTAGAGCAGATAGGCGACCGGATGCAGGTAGGTGCGCAGATACCGCCGAATCCACTCGGCCGCAGGGATACCGGAACGCTCGATGAACGCCCCGACCAGCGGGTCGCCGCGGTGGTCGACGTGCAGCAGCGACGCCATGGTCGCCAGGTGCTCGTCGCCGGACAGCAGGGGAACCGGACTCTGACGCCACAGCGCGGAGAGGATCTTGCGGAACTCCGACCCCGGCTGGGTGATCGCGTTGAACGTCGGGCTGCGGTAACCGATCGCCGCAACCTCGTAGATCATCTCGAACCCGATCGCCGCGAGGTACGGGTCGTCGGCCACGAGGGTGCGCACCCAGTCGTTGATCAGCGGGGTCGTACGCATGTAGTCGGCCGACATGCCGCGCGTGAAGCCCATGTTGACGATCGACAGCGCGGTCTTCACGTAGTGCCGCGCCGGTGTCGTTGCGTTGAACATGGTGCGGATCGACTGCTGGGCCTGGTAGAGGTCCGGGCTCGACCCGACGCGGATGATGCGGCCGGCGGCGATGTCCGCCGAGTACAGCTTTCGGATCTTCTCGTCCCACTGCCACGGATGCGCCGGCAGGTAGTGGTAATCCTCCGGGTCGCAGCCGGATTCGCGAAGCACAGCGTCGAAACCGGCGAGCGTGTCGGCACCGAGCTCGTCGACGAGCATGGACTGGTAGTCGAGGCCGCCGACGGTCGCGACATCGCAGTCCTCGCGGCGTGCGGCGACCCAGATGAGCCGGAACGGGTTACCCGTCTCCGGGGCATACCGCTCGACGTCGGAGGCACTGAAACCGAGCCGCCCGGCGTTGGCGACGATGCACGGGTGGCCCTCGGTCATCGTCTTCTCGATGGTCTGGAAGTCAGCGTGCGCGAGATCGCTTGCGGCGATGCGTCGTTCGTCGGGGCGGTCCGTGGACAGGGCGAGGGTGTTGACGAACTCCTCGAGATACTCCGGAAGCGCATGGGGGCCGATGCCGAGCATCGGCGCGAGATCGATGACGAGCGCGACCGCGTCGATCGGGAGTTCTTCGCCGTCGCGGACCCTGCGCAGCGAGGATTGGTCGATGGCCCAGTTCTCCAGGGACAGCACCTCGGCGCGGAACCGGTACTCGGTGCGGCCGTCGGCGGAGGTCACGACGTAGGCCCCGGGCGAGGTCTCGACCGGGGACAGCGCCCGTTCATGGGAGAACTCCGCGAGGATCTTGCGCGCGATTCGGTCGTGGTAGGTCTGCCGGTACGAGAACGTGGGACGCGCCGCGGCGCCGCGGTTCGCCTCGGGTGCGATCCTCGTCGTGCTCAGGTCGGAGATGGTCAAGCGATCACGCACCCAGATCCGTCACCTCGACGGCGCCGACGGTGGTGCCGCCGTCGGTGACCCGGAGGAAGTCGTCGCGTGTGCAATAGCTGAGGTGGGCGATCTTGTTGCCGACGGGGTAGTCGCCGGCCACGCGGAAACCGACGCTCGCGTTGAGTCGATGCACGGCCTTGTTGCGCACGTCGGGCTCGACGACCACGCGCTGCGCCCCGACCTCGAGGATCGCCGTGCGCATGATGTGCAGCATGACCGCGCCGGTGAACCCGGGCAGGGCCTGCTCAGCGTGCGCGACCAGCAGGTGCATGCCGATGTCGCCTTCGGAGTGCACGTAACCGCTTGCGGGGTCGGCGAGCTCGCTGGTGAGCGGGTTGTACAGCTCGAACATGAACTGCGGCGTGTCGTCGTGGTAGCCCAGGCGCAGGCCGTACGGCGTGCCCGCCGTCGCCTCGGCGGTGTCGCGGATCATCTTCTCCACGTCGGAGAGCGAGTTGTCGAGCATGTCCCAGAACTTGGCCTTGGGATGGGTGAGCCACCCGTGGAGTGTGGGGGCGTGTGCCACGTCGACGAGTTCGACCGAGTGCAACTCGTAGGTGGAAGCGGGAGAACTGGTCATGATGCCTTTGCTGTGGTGTGGATGGACGCGCGGAGGGGCGGTTCGGCTCAGGTGGCGGAGAGTTCGGCCTCCACCTCGTCGTCGGTGAGCGCGACGACCTCGAGCAGGACCTCCGCGACGTCGTCGGCGCGTGACCCCTCGAGGGCGATGAGCCGTTCGGCGAGACCCGCGATGGTGCGGTGGGCGAAGATGTCGGCGACGGTGAGTCCCGGTGCGTCGAGCCAGGTCCGGGTCAGCGCGACGAGGCGGGTGGCCTGCACTGAGTCGCCGCCGAGCGAGATGAAGTCCTCGGTCACCCCGATCGGGCGGGCCGGCAGGACGTCCTCGAAGATCACCACGAGGGCCTTCTCGAGCGGGGTGCGCGGCGGCACCACCGCATCGGCTTCGTCGGAGGTGTCGACGATCGCGGCGACGGCCTTGCGGTCGTACTTGCCGTTCGGGGTGAGCGGCAGCGCGTCGAGGATCGTGACCGAACGAGGGATCATGTGTGGCGGAAGGGCTTCGGTCAGACCGGCGAGCAGGGATTCCTCGGTGACCTGCTCGCGGCGGTCGACGGCGGGGACCACCGCGGCGCGCAGGTCGCGACCATCCGACCAGGCGACGGCCGAGCCGACCCCGTGCAGGCCGAGCAGCCCGGCCTCGACCTCGCCGAGTTCGACGCGGTAGCCGCGGATCTTGACCATGTGGTCGGCGCGGCCCAGGAAGTCGAGGAATCCGCCCGGCAGATACCGCGCGAGATCGCCGGTGCGGTACCAGCGTTCGCCGTCGACCGTGACGAAACGGTCGGCGGTGCGGTCCGGGTCGCCGCGGTAGCCGTCGGCGACCCCGGCGCCGCCGATCCACAGCTCACCGGGCACCAGATCGGGCCGGTCGCGGCCGATCTCGTCGACGACACGGCACCGGACCCCGCGCAGCGGGACGCCGTAGGGCACGAATGCCATGCCCGCCGGGACGTCGGGGGCCTCGCAGATCGTCGAGTGGATCGCGGTCTCGGTGGTGCCCCCGAGGCCGGCGACGCGGCAGTCGGGAAGCTGCGCTGCGACGCGGTCGAGCAGCGAGACGTCGATCTTGTCGCCGCCCATGATGATCATCCGCATCGACGCTGGCAGCGTGCCGATGTCGAGGATCATGCCCAGGATCGACGGGACGCAGTTGAGGACCGACACCCGGTGCTCGCCGAGCAGGCGCACCCAGTCGTCGACCTTGGTCCGCTCGTCGTCGCCGGGTACCACCACGGCGCCGCCGACGGCGAGCAGACCGAAGATGTCGAAGACCGAGAGGTCGAACTCGAGCGAGCTGACCTGCAGCACGCGGTCGCCCGCGCCGAGGTCGTAGCGGTCCACCAGATCGGTGATGGTGGCCACCGCGGCGCGGTGCGGGACCTGCACGCCCTTGGGCAGACCCGTCGATCCCGAGGTGAACAGGATGTAGGCGAGGTCGTCACCGGAGACCGCGACCGGCCGGATCGGGTCGGCCGTGCGCGTGGTGGCGAGATCGAGGACCGCGGCGCCGGTATCGCTGCCCGCCCAGGCCTCGACGTCATTTGTGAGGACCGCGCGCGGGGTAGCGATCGACACGATGCGGTCGCGACGGGCGGCCGGCTGGGTGGGCGCGATGGGCACATAGGCGGCGCCAGCGGCGAGGATGGCGAGCGCGGCCACCACCTGGTCGCCGCTCTTCGGCAGGTTCACGATGACCGTGTCACCCGGTCCGACACCGGCCGTGGTGAGCGCCCCGGCCACGCGCAACGCCTCGTCGGCGAGCTCGCCGTGGGTCCAGGTGCGGGCGTCGGTGAGGACTGCCGGATCGTCCGGGCGGTTCGCGGCGCGCGCGAAGAAGGTGCGATGCAGCGTGCCGTCGAAGACGTCGCTCGCCGGGAGCGGCTGTTCGACCGAGAGCCGCTGCGCGCGAACCTCTTCGGCCACTGGATCGGGCGCGGGCACGTCCCATTCGCCGTCGACGAGGTGGTCGAGAATCTTGACGTAGTAGTCGAACATCGCGCGCGCCGTCGCCTCGTCGAGATCGGAGACGCGGACGTCCCAGTTGAGGAGCAGGCCGCCGGCGATCTCGGTCACCTGGGCGTCGAGCAGGACCTGCGGACCCTGCGACACGATCCACGCTGGGGCGCCGAGGACGTCGGAGGCCTGCGCGGAGAACAGGTCGCCGAGCCCGAGCGCACTCGTGAACACCACCGGCGAGACGATGGATTCGCCTCGGGCGCGGCCGAGTTCGCGCAGGACGTCTAGGCCGCTCATGGATCCGTGCGCCGCGGCCTCGTGCATCGAGGTGCGCATCTGCCGGGCGCGTTCGGCGAGCGTCGCGCGCTCGCTCAGGTCGACGTCGACGAGGATCGACGACGTGAAGTCGCCGACCACGCGCTCGACGTCGGGGTGGATCTGCGGACGGTCGAACAGCGGGACCGTGAGCAAGAAGCGCGGGCTCGCCGAATGGGTGCCCACCGCCTCGGCGAAGGCCGCGGCGACCGCGGCCGCCGGGGTGACGCCGCGACGGTGCGCATGCTCCTCGAGACGCTTCCAGTCCGACGCCGACACGGAGTGGTGCAGGCGGACACTGCGCGGCTCGACCTCGCCGCGCAGCGCGTGTTCGTCGAGCGGGAGCTCGGGGGCGCCGGGCATGGTCGGGATGCGCTCCCGCCACCAGGCGCGGTCGTCGTCGCGGACCGCGCGGCTGGTGCGGTCGGCGGTGATGGTCGGGAAGGTGATGCCGAGTGCCGGCAGGGTCTCGCCGCGGTAGAGACGGGCGAAGTCGTCGACGAGCACGCGGTAGCTCATGGCGTCCGCGGCGATCATGTCGACGTCGAGGTGGACACGGGTCGCCCCGTCGGGCAGCAGGCTCAGTTCGGCGCGGATGACCGCGCCCTCCTCCACCGGCAGGACGCGATGCGTGCCGTGGCTGCGCTTCTCGGCGAGGATCGCGTCGATCATCTCCGGCGACTGGGTGCGCAGGTCGTGGACCGCGATCGCCTCGGGATGCGCCGGGCCGACGACCTGGGTGCCGTCGGGCAGCACACGCACACGCAACATCGGATGCCGCTCGATGAGCTGCCCCATCGCGGTGCGGAAGCGGTCGGGATCGATGTCGCGGCCGTCGAACTCGATGTAGAGGTGAGCGGCGACGTTGCCGAACGCGTGGCTGTCCGACCGCCCGATCCAGTAGGCGTGCTGCATCGGGGCGAGCGGGAACGGCGCTGTGGGGTCGACGGCTGTGGGGTCGACGGATCGCGCCGCGGCTGCCGGCGCGCCACTGCCGAGCATCTCCGACCACGCGCTGAGCGTTGGGGCGGCGGCGAGGCGGGCGAAGTCGATGTCGATGCCGCGTTTTCGCCAGCCGCCCGCCAGGCGCATCATGCGCAGCGAGTCGAGGCCCTGGGCGATGAGATCGGTGTCGGCGTCGAGGGATTCCGGTGCGACGCCGAGGGCGGCGGCCACCTCGGCCCGGATGTCGGGGCCGTCAGCTGATACGGCGCCGGATAGGGAGGCCGGCGCAGCGGTCTGCGACGAGCAGATCAGCGTCGTCCACGCGTCGAGGGTCGGGGCGGCGGCGAGGCGGGCGAAGTCGATGTCGATGCCGCGTTTTCGCCAGCCGCCCGCCAGGCGCATCATGCGCAGCGAGTCGAGGCCCTGGGCGATGAGATCGGTGTCGGCGTCGAGGGCATCCGGCGCCAGCCCCAGGATCGCGGCCACGTCCGAACGGATGTCGGCTGGGGTGACGGGGTCCGCGATAGTGGTGGTGGTCGTCTGGGAGTTCGTGGCCATCAGCCGGATGCCTCTCCAAAGGTTATAGGAAACTCGGTCTTCACGCTGGGTACACCCCCAACTTAGGATAGGGTATACTAAGTAGCAGGCCAGGCCCAACGGGGTCCGCGCCGAAAATTCGCAGGTCTGCGTCGATTTCCGTCGAACCGGGCACCACTATGGATTAGGTAAGCCTAAGTTATATTCCGCCATCTCACCAGATGACCTTAGTCACCCCTTCCGTGTGGAACCGGCCTCTTGTTTTCGACGAAGATTAGGCTAACCTATCCTTCTGGCGATTCGGAGGCCGGTCCGTGCGCGCCGGCCTCGTCGCCCGGGCCGTGCGAATGATGCGACGGGCCTTCCGGAGAAACGACGAGATAGCCGACGCGGTCGGCGAGAACGGGGTACGAGAATGTCGCAGAGCATTGTGGTGTTGAAGGAGTCCGGTTCGACGAACACCCTCGCCGCCACCGTCCGTGAGGCGATGACGGCGGGAGACACCACCCTGTCCGTGTTGGATTCCGACTCCGGTGAGTGGGTCACCCTGCCCTGGCGCGATGTCCACGCCCGCGCCGAGCAGATCGCCGTCCAACTCCTCGCGGACAGCGACCGCCACGAGCCCCTCGCGCTCGGCCTGATCGGCGACCCGACGGTCGACCTGATCGCTGCCATCCAGGGCGCCTGGCTCGCCGGCGTGCCGATCAGCATCCTGCCCGGCCCCATCCGTGGCGCCGACGAGGAGCGCTGGGCGCAGAACACCTACAACCGGTTCATCTCGATCGGCGTCGGCACCGTCTTGGGCAGCGGGCACCAGCTCGACCTGCTCTCCAAGGTCGAGGGGCAGCTGACGATCGCCCGCGTCGGTGAATACGGCCTCGGGGTGGATACCGCGAGCTTCACCGCGCGCAACTGCAGCGCCAACACCGTCGCGGTGCTGCAGGGCACAGCGGGGTCGACCGGCGACCCGAAGACCGCGGTCCTGTCCGCGTCGGCCGTCTACTCCAACGCCATCGAACTCGTCAGCCGCCTCGGTCTGCACCGCACCCGCGACACCGGCTTCAGCTGGCTGCCGCTGTACCACGACATGGGCCTGATGTTCCTGCTCGCCGGAATGACCACCGGTATCTCGACCTACATCGTGCCCAACACCGCATTCGCGGCCGCGCCGTTCAAGTGGATGCAGTGGCTCACCGAGACCAAGGCGACCGTCACCGCGGCGCCGAACTTCGCCTACGACATCCTCGGTCGTTACGGCAAGCTGCTGCGCGACATCGACCTGTCGCACCTGCGCGTCGCGATCAGCGGCGGCGAGCCGATCGACGCCGACGCGTTCGACAAGTTCCTCGACGCCGTCGAGCCGTTCGGTTTCCGGCGTAACGCGGCCGCCCCCGCCTACGGCATGGCCGAATCGGCCTGCGCGGTCACCATGCCCGCGGTCGGTGAGGGCGCGCACTACGACGAGGTCACGGTGACCCCGCCCGACGGTGGCGAGCCGATCCGCCGCCGCTACGCCATCCTCGGAAAGCCGCTGGGCGGCATGCAGGTTCGCATCGTCGAACCCAACACAGACGTTCCCCGCATCGACGGCCGCTCCGTGGGCCACGTGGAGATCCGTGGTACCTCGATGATGCGCGGCTACCTCGGCGACGCCGATCTCGGTGAGGGGGAATGGTTCTCCACAGGTGACCTCGGTTATCTCATCGACGACCGCCTGGTCATCTGTGGACGGGCCAAAGAGGTCATCATCGTCGCCGGCCGCAACCTGTTCCCGATCGAGATCGAGCGCGCCGCAGCAGAGGTCGCGGGCGTACGCCGCGGCGGCGTCGTCGCGATGGCGCGCGGCGAGGGATCGTCCCGTCCGGGCCTGGTCATCATCGCCGAGTACAAGGGCAGCGACTTCGACAAGGCCCGCTCCGAGGTGATGAGCGAGGTTGCCTCGGCCTGCGCCATCGTGCCCGCCGAGGTGATCTTCGTGGCGCCGGATTCGGTGCCGCGGACCACCTCCGGAAAGATCCGCCGGCTCGAGACCCGCAAGATGGTGGAGGACGGCCGCCTCGCCCCGCTGGGCCAGGAGGGTGAGCAGAAGTGAGCGCCGCACCGACCAGGGGCCGCGGCTGGCAGGGCGCGGTCCTCAAGCTGCTCGGCGGAGACGACTTCGAGCTCACCGTCACCGGCACCCAGGTGATCACCGATCACTACGTGCGCGTGAACTTCACCGGCGGTGGGCTGCTGAAGAAGCGCCCGCTGCACCCGACCATGTGGATCCGGATGTGGTTCGACGACGCGGGCAAGCTGCACCAGCGTGGTTACACGCTGGTCGACGCCGATCCCGCCACCGACACCTTCGGCATCGAGTTCGCCATCCACGAGGGCGTCGCCGCGCGGTGGGCGCAGAAGGCGCAGCCCGGCGACATGATCAACGCCACCTTCATGGGCTCGAAGTTCGCTATGCCCGAAGGCGTCCGGGGCTGGATTGTCGCCGGAGACCCCGCATCGCTGCCCGCGATCAACTCGCTGCTCGACGCTATCTCGGCGTCGGCGCATCCGGACACGCCGGCGCGGATCTGGTTGGAGTACCAGCACGAGAGCGACAAGACCATCCCGGTGCGGTCACGACCCCAGGACACCGTCGAGTGGGTCGCGCGTGAGCGCGACGGCGCGGCACTCGTCGACGCGGTGCGCGCCGCGGCGTTCGACGCCTCCGATCACTTCGGTTGGGTCGCCCTGGATTCGGTGAGCACCCGCGCGGTTCTCGCGTCGTTCAAGAACGAGTACCGGCTGCCCAAGAACTCGATCAAGGCGCAGGCCTACTGGATTGCGGGCAAGCCGTTCAGCTGATCTCGAACAGCACCGGCGCATGATCGCTGGCGCCCTTGGTCTTTCGGGCGTCGCGGTCGACGTGCGCGCCCATGATCCGGGTGTCGAGCGCAGGGGAGCAGAACGCGTAGTCGATGCGAATGCCCTCGTTGCGCGAGAATCGTGACTGTGCGTAGTCCCAGAACGTGTATCCGGGTGCGTAAGGGAGTGCCGAGTCGACCAATCCCGCATCCAGGAAGCGCTGCACCCCGGCGCGTTCCGGTTCGGTGACGTGGGTGCGGTCCGCGAAGTACTCGGTGTCCCAGACATCCTCGTCGCGCTGCGCGACGTTCCAGTCGCCGGCGAGCATCATCTCCGCCGCCGGATCATGCGCCAGGCGCAGCACGATGTGGTCGGCGAGGGCGTCGAGCCAGCGCAGCTTGTAGTCGTAGTGCGGGTCGTCGGGGGTGCGGCCGTTGGGGACGTAGAGACTCCACACCCGTACCCCGGCGCATATCGCAGAGATCGCTCGCGCCTCCCGGATCGGCTGGTCGTCGACCGGATAGGTGGGCACGCCGTCGAAGGCGATCTCGATGTCGTCGAGTCCGACACGCGATGCGATCGCGACGCCATTGTAGGCGCCCTGCCCGACATGGGCCACGTCGTAGCCGGCGGCCAGGAAGCTCATCAGCGGGAACGCGTCATCGTGACATTTGGTCTCCTGCATGGCCAGGACGTCGATCTCGGCCTGTTCCATCCACGCGACAACCGATTCCGAACGGGCACGGATCGAGTTGACGTTCCAGGTGGCGACACGCATTCAGTCGTCATCCCCGGTGGACGTCTCGGTCACGAGGTCGGTGATCGCCACACCCGCGCGCTGCCACCGGGACCGGACCTCGGCGAGGCGGGACGCGGAGGTCGACAGGATCACGGCGAAACCGTGTCCGGCGTCGCGGTAGTGGTCACGGTAGAAGCCGACGGAATCGGCGAACCAGTCGAATCCCGGCCGATCGTCGTCGAGCAGCCGATGGGCCTGGGTGATGTGGACGACGACGATGCCGGGTGCGCGCCCCTGCGTGTCGGGAGTGTCGAGGTCGCGCATGCAGTCGTCGAAGGCGTCCTTGTTGCGGCCGAAGTGATCCGGGAAGCCCCAGACCCGTGCGAACGACGAGTACAGGCCGCCGAGCGTGGTCGCGGTGGTGCCGCTGACCGTGCGGACGCGCACGCTCGGGCCGAGGTCGGGCAGTTCGGTGGCGGTGGTGACCGCGACGGCCGTCCCGCCGGAGGAGGCCGCGTCGAGGAAGCCCTGCAGGTCCGGCGCCGGGAGCGCGGCGTCCGGCCCGGCGTGATCCGACTCGGGTGAACTCGACGCGTGTGAACTCGGCTCGTGTGGATGCGATTCGGTCATGACGGTCCCCGGATCTTGACGAACGTGCGGTAGTGGTCGGCGGTGTACCAGGCGGAACCGTCGCTGCCGGTGACGATGCGCTCGGCGTCGCGACCGCGGTTGGGCGCCTTGGGGTTCACGTCCCATTCCCGGTAGGTGATGCGGCGGCCGCCGGAATCCGTCCGCGGCAGGAGGCCCTCGTTGTTGCGGAAGGTCACGCCGCCCTTGGTTCCCGGTGCGTTGGCGGCCTCCGGCCATTCGCCCGCGTCGATGTACGCGAGGGTGCGCAGGACGTGCGGCGGGATCGCAGCATTCGCCGCGGAGGAGCGCGCCGTCGAGGTCTTCGGAGTGGTCGGTTTCGATGTGGCGGGTTTCGGCGTCGTCGTGTGCGTGGCCGCCTTCTTCGAGGACGGTACCTTCGACGACGGGACCTTCGACGTCTTCGACGCGATCTTCGATGACGCGATCTTCGATGACGCGGCCTTCGTTGTCGACGTCGAGGTCGATACCGCGACCGTGTGCGTCTCGTCGCTCTTCCCACCGCTGTTGTTGATCAGCCACGTGACGCCGAAGACCACGGCGATCAGCACGAACGCGGTGGCGGTGATGAGGGCCTGCCGCTTGCGCTGTGCGACGGACTGCTTCGGGCCTGGCTGTTTCGGGTTGGGCGCCATCAGCGGCCCCCGGTCGGGTCGGCGTGGACGTCAGGGGTGAGGTAGCGGTAGGTGTGGTGCAACCCGAAGCCGAGTCGCCGGTACCACGACCCCGCGAGGCGATTCGTCGTCTCGACCTGGAGGTGGGCGGACTCGGCGCCGTTCTCACGGCCCCAGGCCACCAGCGCCGCCAGCACCTGCGTGGACAGGCCCGCGCCGCGCCGCTCCGGATCGGTCCAGAGAGCGCTGAGACCCAGCCACTTGCGACCGTCGGCGGCCTGGGTGACCACGGCCCGACCGATGGACGCCACCGCACCGTTCTCGTCGATCCGCGCGAACACCGGGGGACCCTGGCCGGCGGCCACCACCGCGCGCACCGACCCGAGATCGTCGACCGTCCCGCGGGCGGAGTAGGCGGCAAGCCAGCTCTCGTCGGGTGTGTCGGTGAGAACCGCGGGGGCGGAGACGGTTCCGGCCAACCGGTCGGACAGCTGCGACAGGTCGCAGGTGAGCGCCTGGACCTCGATGTCCTCCACCCCGCCGACCGTCGACGCCTTCATCAGCCGGTCGGGCAGGGCGAGCAGCGGGGGCAACCCGCGCTCGGCGTACCAGCGCGCGATCCGCAGCAGCGTCGGCAGGTCGGCGCGGGCCGACATCTCCAGGGGCGCCGCCGAATTCGCCCGTCGCGAGAACCCGTGCCCGGCCCGGCAGAACCACCCGTCGATCCAGGTGTGCTCGACTCCCGGCCAGGCCCGCGCCGCGACGTGCTCGAGTGCGCGGATCTCGCTGTTGCGCACCGGACGTGCCGACAGCAGACGCACCGACGTGACCGCGTCGACGGGGATCGAGACGACCTCCCCGTCGCGCTCGAGACGCAGCGGGCCGGCGTCGTCGACCAGGATTCCGGTGACATCGGACTGTGCCGCATCGGGATTGCCACGCCAGTCCGCCGGGGTCGACTCGCCCAGCAGATAACGCACCACGACACGGTCGCCCACGACGGCGCCCGACGGCGACACACCCATCCCGGTGTCCTTCACCCAGCGACTCTCAACACGGCGCCCCTCGACCGGTGTCCGGGTCAGTCCTCGTCTTCGTCGTCGTGGCCGAAGGGATCGGTGACCGAACCCGGGAGCCAGGTAAGACCGGGCACGCCCCACTTGGCGCGCTTGATCGCCTTCTTGGCGGCGCGCGCATTGCGCCCGATCAGCACGTCGACGTACAGCAAGCCGTCGAGGTGGCCGACCTCGTGCTGCAGCATGCGGGCGAAGAACCCGTGGCCCTCGATGACGACCTCGGCGCCGGTGCGGTCCACGCCGGTGACCCGCGCCCAGTCGGCGCGGCCGGTCGGGAACTGCATCCCGGGCACCGAGAGGCAGCCCTCGTCGTCGTTCTCCGGGTCGGGCATGGTCTCGGGGATCTCCGACGTCTCGAGGACGGGGTTGATGACCTCGCCGCGCCGCCGCCTGCCCGACCGGTCGCCCTCCGGGCAGTCGTAGACGAACATGCGCAGGCCCTTGCCCACCTGGTTCGCGGCGAGTCCGACGCCGTGCGCGGCGTCCATGGTCTCGTACATGTCGTCGAGGAGCTGGATGATCTCCTCGGACGGACGTCCGTCCGCGTCGAGCGGGATCGGGGAGGTGGGCTGGTGGAGCACCGGCTCGCCCACGATGCAGATCGGGAGAATCGCCATGCCGATCACCCTACTGCTGCTCAGCGCTCCGGAACGACGGCGGGTATCGCGTCGCGGAGCGCGTCACCGGCGGCGCCGACGATGCCGGGGAACAGGGTGGACTTCCAGTCGATGCTGTCCACCGGCTCGGTCACGACCCGGCCCGCGCATCCGCCGCGCAGCGAGGTGACCACATTGCGGATGATCGTCGGGTCGCGCATCTCGATGACGTGGTCGAAGCCGGTGTTGGCCAGGGGCACCGGCGAGTACGCGCGGCACTGCGGAATGCCGTCGAGCCGGCCGTCGGACCACTCGCCGTCACTCTGCACCACCGAGTAGCGGGTCGGGCCGGGCGCGTCCGGGCCTGCGTTGAGCTTCTTGATCGCGTCGGCGTACATGCAGGTGTCGTATCCGCCGTCGCGGGGCTGGGAGCAGCCGCCGGCCGATCCGTACTGGGCGGTGCCGATCGCGACGTACTCGTCGACCCACTCCGACCCGCCGAGGAACTTCAGGTAGTGCCGGGTGCCCAGGCCGCCTGCGCTGTGGGCGACGATGCCGACCCGGTCGGCACCCGCGGCCTCGGCGTCGACGACCTTCTTCACCAGCTGCGCGTCGGCGGCGACGTCACGACCGCCCGCGTGCGCGAACACCACCCGGTAGCCGGCCGCGCGGATGCCGTCGGCGAGTGGGCGGAAGGTCTGTTCGTTCGCCGCGGCGTCGGCGTAGAGCTGCTGGCCGGGGACGATCACGACCACCCCCTTCGCCGCGGCGGGCGCAGCGGTCGCGCCCGGTGCGGCCGACAGGCAGAGCGCGGCGGCACCCGCGCCGGCGACAGCGGCGAGAACAGCGCGCGACACGACACCGCGAGACAGGACGCGTCGAGACAGGACGCGTCGAGACAGGACAATTCGAGAGAGTGCTGAGAGCATCGGTGACCCCCCGGTCCGATTCGCCATCCAGAACAAGTGAGCTGAGGCTAACAGGGGTGGGTCGGCAGTGGTGTCGGCACGTCGCGCGTCACACCGCGTTCCGGGCGTGTGTGCGTGGTTAGATTGTCAGCGAACCACACCGCTGTGATTCGTCGTCGGCGCGCTTTCTTCCGCGCCGGAGTCGTTTCCGTCGGGGGCGGTCGGCAGGAGAAGGTGCAGATCGGCGAGGCGTGTGGGTCTACGAGTTTTATCGGCGAGGGAGTGAGATGGACGGCGCAGCTGCGCGTAGCCAGAGTCAGGACGATCAACCCACACCCGAAGTGCAACTGGACCCCCACGAGGTCGGGGACGACGGCCTGACGCGCCGGGAGCGGGACATCCTGGCCTTCGAGCGTCAGTGGTGGAAGTACGCCGGCGCCAAGGAAGAAGCCATCAAGGAGCTGTTCGGGCTGTCGGCCACCCGGTACTACCAGGTGCTCAACGCCCTCGTCGACCGGCCGGAGGCCCTCGCCGCCGATCCGATGCTCGTCAAGCGGCTCCGTCGTCTGCGCGCCTCGCGCCAGAAGGCCCGCGCCGCTCGTCGTCTCGGCTTCGAGATCACCTAGACGCGACCCGGGTCGGTCGGTGCAGGTGAGTTAAGGTCGTCGGTGATGAACGCAGACCGTGAGCCCAATCGCCTGCCGTTGCGCGCCGGTGCGATGCTGCTCTTCGCCGTGGCCGTCGTCTTCATCGGACTCGGCTGGCATTCCGCGGCCACCTCGGGCGACGGCTCGAAGGCCGCCGAGACCACCGTGACGGCCCCCACCACCACCACCGAGTCGTCGACCCCGACGTCGACCAGCGTCGCGGCCGGGACCAAGCGGGTGTGCGTGATCAACGCGGGCCAGGTGACCGGCCTGGCCGGCGACGTCACGGACCTGCTGCGGGACAAGGGCTACACGATGGCCCGGCCCGCCAACTACACCGGCGGCGGCTTCAGCGAGAACACCATCTTCTACGAGACCGACGCCGACAAGGCCCAGGCCGAGAAGATCGCGCAGGATCTGGGCGGTTCGGTCTCGATCGAGGAACGGCCGTCGTCCTTCGGTCAGTGCAGGAACGGCGTGCCCGTGATCATGGTGACCGCGGTCAGCGGATCCTGAACAACGTGACAGGTCTAATGTTCTAGGCGATCCCACAATCGAACCCGCGCGGTGCGCCCCGTCCGCGCAGACGCCGGCCCAGCCCGGTGACAAGCAACAGTGAACAAGGAGTGACATGTCCGGACGTTCGAAACTCGCTGCGTCGCGCGGTCTCGCCGCGCTGGCTTCCGCGGGACTCATCGGGCTGGCCCTGGCCGGTTGCAGCCCCGACGAGAACCCGACGGATGTGCCGGGCACGACCCCGCCGGTGGTCTCAGACAAGCCGCTGCCCCCGGGCGCTGTCGACGACGTCGACAGCGAGCCCACCGGTCAGATCGCCACCGCCGAGATCAAGGACACCTCGGGCAACGTCGTCGGCGAGGCCACCTTCACGGCACCGACCGAGAGCGACGAGCCCGTCACCGTCAGCGTCCGCATCACCGAGGGTGACCTGCCGGCCGGCTTCCACGGCATGCACATCCACGAGAACGGCACCTGCGACGCGGGCTCCGGCGGATCCCAGGCCTTCACCTCGGCCGGCGGACACCTGCAGGTCGGCGGCAACACCGGCCATCCCTCCAGCGGCGACCTGGTCTCGATCAACATCCTCGAGGACCACACCGGCCGCACCGTCACCACCACCGACTCGGTGACCCTGGAGCAGATCTTCGGCAAGTCGATCATCATCCACGAGAAGCCGGACAACTTCGGCAACATCCCGGCCGACAAGTACCCGGGCGGCCCGAAGGAAGAGACCCTCAAGACCGGTGACGCCGGTGCGCGCATCGCCTGCGGTGTTATCGAAGAGCAGGACTAGGAGACGCGGTCGGACACCGATCGCAGCCGCTCATGACTCCGATCGAGTTCGACGGATCGCCGGCCCCGACGCTGGGGGTCGAATGGGAATTCGCGCTGACCGACAAGGTCACCGACGATCTGTCGAACTCCGCGGCGGCACTCTTCGCCGCCGTCGCCGAGAGGCATCCCGAACGCGCCGGGAAGATCCACAAGGAACTGCTGCGCAACACGGTCGAGCTCGTGACCGGCGTCTGCCGGACCACGGGTGAGGCCGTCGCGGACCTGACCGACACCCTCGGGGTCGTCCGCGTGCTCACCGAGGAACTCGGCGTCGACCTCTACGGCGCCGGGACCCATCCGTTCGCCGAGTACTCGACCCAGCTCCTCACCGAGGGGCACCGGTACGCCGAACTCATCGAGCGCACCCAGTGGTGGGGACGCCAGATGCTCATCTGGGGCGTCCACGTCCACGTCGGCATCAGCCACCGCGACAAGGTGCTGCCGATCCTCGACTCGCTGCTGAACTACTACCCGCACCTGCTGGCGTTGTCGGCGTCGTCGCCCATGTGGGCGGGCCAGGACACCGGCTACGCCAGCAACCGGGCGATGATGTTCCAGCAGCTCCCCACGGCGGGCCTGCCCTTCCAGTTCCGGACCTGGGAGGAGTTCGAGGGGTTCGTCGCCGACCAGAAGACCACCGGGATCATCGACCACCTCAACGAGATCCGTTGGGACATCCGGCCGTCGCCCCACCTGGGCACCATCGAGGTCCGGGTCTGCGACGGCATGACCAACGTCGCCGAGCTGCAGTCGATCGTCGCCCTCATCCACTGCCTCGTCGTCGACCTCGACCGCCGGTTCACCGCGGGCGAGTCCCTCCCGACCATGGCGCCCTGGCTGGTCCAGGAGAACAAGTGGCGGGCGGCACGGTACGGGCTCGACGCCATCGTCATCCTCGACGGCAACTGCCGCGAGGAACTCGTCACCGACGATCTGCACCGCCTGCTCGAGCAGCTGCAGCCGGTCGCGCGTGACCTCGACTGCGTCGACGAACTGGCCGGCATCGAGAACATCATCACCGGCGGTGCGAGCTACCAGCGCCAGCGCAAGGTCTACCGCGAGACGCACTCGATGCGCGACGTCGTCGCGTCGGTCGTCGCGGAACTCGACGTGCCGGCGAACTCCTGACCCGCACACCGCCGTGACATCCGCCCGGGGGTGTCTCCGCCCGGGCTCCGGGGCCTCTCGGGCTCAGTCCCGGTCGGGAGCGTCCATGTCGCGCCTGTCTATGAGGCCGTCGCGGGCGCGCTGCTCCTGATAGGCGAGCCGGCCGATCCGGTGCGCCACCACGGGCGCGGTGATCAGCGCGAACAGTCCGGCGAGGATGAGCATCCCGCTGTCGAGGTTGCGACCGAGGCGCACCACGGCGCCGAGGAGGATCATCAGCAGTCCGAACGTCTGCGGCTTGGTCGCCGCGTGCATCCGGCTGAGGGTGTCGGGGAAGCGGAGCAGGCCGATGGCCGCGGTGAGCGCCAGCGTGCACCCCACGAGGATCAGCGTCGCGCTGATGATGTCGCCGATCATCGGATACCCGTCACTTCTGATCGTCCCGGACGCGGAAGCGGGCGATGGACACCGACCCGACGAAGCTGAGCAGGGCGAGCGCCACGATCGACGGGACCACCGTGGAGTCGAGGCTGAAGGCCGTCCACACCCCGAGCCCGCACATGCACAGCGCGATCAGGACGTCGAGCGCGACCAGACGGTCCAGCGTCGACGGCCCGCGGAGTGCCGTGGCCATCGTCAGGACCGCGGCGATCATCAGCATCGCCGCCGCGATCGAGAACACGATGCTCATGATTCCTTCCGTTCCGCCGTCTCCGACTGTCCCGAATCGTCCGCCCGCGCAGCCCCGGTCGACTCCGGCGTGGGTTCGGCACCGGGCACCGGCTGGATGGGGCGGACGTGGTGGAAATCCTCGTCGATGCCGTGGTACGGGCTCGGATGCCATTCGCTGTCGCGCTCGAACGCCTTGATGAACATGCGCTCGACGTAGGCGATCTGATCGTAGAAGGCCCGCACCTTCTTCTCCGTCCGCACGTCGAAGACGTGGATGTAGAGCATCCGCCGACGGTGGTCGATCTCGAGGACCATCGTGCCCGGCACCAGGTTGAGGTAGTCGACGGCCAGGGTGAGCACCATGTCGGACTTGATCGCGACGCGCACCCGGATCACCGCGCCCAGCGGCGGGCGGCCGGGCCGGATCGCGGCCCAGGCGATCTGCACGCTCGAGATGAAGAAGTCGGTGATCAGCCGAATGGCCAACTGCGCGACCGACAACGGGTGGATACGTCCCTCGACCGGCACGCGCGGAAGCGGCAGCAGGGTGAGGATCGCGACCGCCAGGACCACACCGCCGATGACGTTGGCCCACGACAACGAACCCCACAGCAGGACCCAGACGAAGGCCAGCCACGCGATCGTCCACAGGCGGACCGCGATCTCACGGCCGTCGCCGCCCAGCCACTTCGGGAGCCGGACGTGATTGCGCAACCACACCAGGGCGCTGGTCAGATGCCACACGACGAAGAGGAAGGACACGCGCCAGGTGTTGATGATCAGCGACAGCACCGGCCCTTTGGTGGACACGACGGGTGCGCGACGCCGGGGTTGATCCGGCCGGTCGGTGCCCGGCGGCGTCGGTCCGAGCGTCATCGCGACTCACCTCCACCCAGGACGGCGTCGACGTAGACGCCGCGGTGCACGACGTCGGTCGCGGCGCTGTCGGTGAAGTCGAAGATCGGTCCCGCCCACAGCGTCAGCACCAGACCCGCGATCACCATCGCGAAGGTGGGCAGCACCATCGCGATCGGCATGCGGCCGACGTCCTCACGATCGGAGTAGGCGCCGTCGTCGCGCTCGTCGATGAGCGCCGACGGACCCTGGTCGGCCATCTCGCCCTCCGGCGCGTCGGCGCGCGGACGCCAGAAGCCCTTGGTCCAGATGCGGGCCACCACGTACAGGGTCAGCAGGCTGGTGACGACCGAGCCGGCGACCAGGATCCATGCGAGCACCGAGCCGTTCTGGGCACCGGCCTCGAGCAGGGCGACCTTGCCGATGAAGCCGGAGAACGGCGGGATGCCGCCCAGGTTGAGGGCGGGGATGAGGAACAGCACGGCCAGCACCGGGCTCGCGATCAGACCGCCGAGGCGTCGCAGCGACGCCGACCCGGCCTGGCGTTCGATGAGGCCGACCACCAGGAACAACGTGGTCTGCACGAGGATGTGGTGGGCCACGTAGTAGATCGCCGCGGACATGCCCAACTCGGAGGAGAGGGCGATGCCGAAGATCATGTAGCCGATGTGGCTGACCAGCGTGAACGAAAGCAGGCGCTTGATGTCGGACTGGGCGATCGCGCCGAAGATGCCCACCAGCATCGTCAACAGGCCGGCGATCATCAGCACCGCGTCCATCGAGCCGCCGGGGAACAGCAGGGTGTGCGCCCGGACGATCGCGTACACGCCGACCTTGGTCAGCAGGCCGGCGAACACCGCGGTGACCGGCGCGGGCGCGGTCGGGTACGAGTCGGGCAGCCACGTCGACAGCGGGAACACCGCCGCCTTGATGCCGAACGCGACCAGGAGCACGGCATAGAGCGCGTTGCGGGTGCCGTCGGACACGTCGTCGAGGCGCACCGCCATCTCGGCGAGGTTGAGGGTGCCGGTGGTGGCGTAGGCGAAGGCGATGCCGGCCAGGAAGATCAGCGACGACACCATCGACACCATCACGTACGACGCACCGGCGCGCACGCGCTCGGCGCTGGCGCCCAGCGTCAGCAGCACGAAGCTCGCGGTCAGCAGGACCTCGAACGAGACGTACAGGTTGAACAGGTCGCCGGCGAGGAAGGCGTTGCACACGCCGGCGGTCAGGATCAGATACGTCGGCAGGAAGATCGACGTCGGCTGCTGCGCCGTGCCGTCGCGGATACCCTGGCCGATCGCGTACACGACGACGCAGAGCAGGACGATCGTGGACACCACCAGCATCAGCGCGGCGAGCTGGTCGACGACGAGCGTGATGCCCAGCGGCCCGTTCGGGTATCCCTTGTCGCCCCAGCCACCGATCGCCACGGCGAAGGTGCCGTGCTGGTCGGTGAGGTACAGCAGCATGCAGGACGCGATGAGCGCCACCGAGATGGCGCCGATCGTGACCACCCGCTGGACCTGCGGGCTGCGGCCCATCAGCAGCGAGAACGCGGCGCCGAGCATCGGCACCAGGGTCGGCAGCGCGATGAGGACCGGGATCCAGGAGGGCTGCGGGATCATCGGCCGCCTCCCTGGGTGTCGTGGTCGTCGTCAGTGCGGTCGTCACCGGCTTCTTCGGGACCGGTTTCGTCGGAGCCGTCGGTGGCCTGGTCGTCGGCCGCCGCGTCGTCCGGGATCGGCTCGCCGTCGGCGCCGATGACCTTCGCCTCGTCGGATTCGTCCTCGGGGATCTTCTCGCCGACGAGATCGGGATCGTCCACCAGCCCGGTACCCGTGGTCGGGTCGTCGGGATCGTCGTCCTCGTCGGAGCCGATCTCGTCGATGACGTCGCTGATCGAGTCGGGCATGATGTCCGTCTCGTGCAGCCGGCGGTGGCGTTCGGCCGCCTCCTCGGGGGTGAGGGGATTGCCCTCGTCGTCGAAGAAGTCGCCGATCGGCGTGTCCGACAGGGTCACCGGGTCGTCGCTGCGGTCACGGTCGGGCGCGGTGTCCAGTGAACCGGTCTTGATCTTGACGTCCTCGACGTCGTCCTCGACGTCGTCGTCGTCGCGGTTGATCACGAACAGGCGGTAGACGAGGGACAGGACGAAGGCCGCGACACCCATCGTGATGACGATCGCGGTGAGGACCATCGCCTGTGCGAGCGGGTCGGCGTCGCCGGGCCGGCTCTCCGAGGTCTGGCCGAGGATCGGCGGATTGCCCATTCCGCCGGAGAGCACCACGATCATCAGGTTCAGCGCGTTGCCGCACAGCAGCAGGCCGAACAGCATCCGGACCAGGCTGCGTTCCATCAGCAGGTAGACGCCGCAGGCGGCCATGCCTCCGACGACGAGCAGGAGCGGGAGATTGGTGCTCATCGGGCCACCCGGTCCTTCCCGCCGACGGCGGACGCCCCGCCGGAACCGATCTGGGCGGCGACCGAACGCAGGGCGCCGGCCGCCGGGGTCGTCTCGGTGTCGAGGCGGGCGCCGAGGCTGCGCAGCACGTCGAGGACCAGGCCGATGACGATCAGGTAGATGCCCAGGTCGAAGAAGAGCGCGGTGACGAACTTGATGTCCCCGAGAACCGGGACGGTGATCTCGAAGACCGCCGACGACAGCGCGGGCGCACCCAGGAACAGGGAGGTGACCGCCGTCGTCGCCGAGATCGCCAGGCCCGCACCCAGGATGCGGCCGGGCTCGATCGGCAGGGCCTCGCCCAGCTCGTAACGGCCACCGGCGAGGTAGCGCAGGACGAGTGCCAGGCCCATGACGAGACCGCCGGCGAAGCCGCCGCCCGGCGCGTTGTGGCCGGCGTAGAAGAAGTAGACCGACAGCACGACCATGGTCGGGAACAGCAGGCGGGTCGTCGCCTCGAGGACCATCGACCGGTGGCGCGGATCGCGTAGGCCGGAACCGAGCAGCCAGGTGGTGCGGTCCGGTGGGATCGGATCGTCGTCATCGTCGTCTCCGTCGCCGGCCTGCAGGCGGATCGCGTCGGCGACGCGGGGAGCCGCGCCGAAGCGCCGGTTGCGGAACACCATCGAGGCGACGCCCGTCGCGGCGGCGATCAGCACGGACACCTCGCCGATCGTGTCCCAGGCGCGGATGTCGACCAGCAGGACGTTCACCGCGTTCTTGCCGTGGCCGTACTCGTAGGCGGCCGCCGGCAGGTCGACCTGGAGCGGCTCGGTCGAGCGGGCGGATGCGGCGAACAGGCCGATGAGCACCAGGGCGGCGCCGAAGGCGATGCCGATGAGCGCGCGCAACGGCTTGAAGCCGGTCGCGTGGCGCTTCTCCGGTTCGGCGGGCAGCTTGCGCAGCACCAGCACGAAGATCACGAGGGTGAGCGTCTCCACCAGGAACTGGGTGAGCGCGAGGTCGGGTGCCCCGTAGAGGGCGAACATCATCGCGCACCCGTAGCCGGTGACGCCGACGACCAGGGTCGCGGCCAGGCGGTTGCGCAGGATGACCGCGGCCAGCGACGCGGCGATCATGATGCCGCCGATGACGATCTGCGGCGCCGTCGCGGAGTTGTCGATCTGCAGGCGGTCGCGTGCCCCGACGAACAGCACGATCGTCGGGAACAGGATCGCCGTGCAGAGGATGACGCCCTGGGTGACCGGCAGCGATCCGCGCTGGGTGTTGCGGGTCAGCAGCAGCGACATCGTGTCGGCCGAGCGCAGTGCCGCGTCGTAGATCCGGTCCGCGTTGAGCAGCGGGCGGTAGCGGAAGATCAGGTCGCGCAGTCGGCGGATGACGATGAACAGGATCGCGCCGCCGACGACCACGATGATCGAGAACACCACCGGCAGCCCGAAGCCGTGCCACAGCGCGAGGTGCTCGATCTCGTGCCCGTAGGCGTCGAGGGTCTCGGCGTAGGGCTCGAAGAGGTCGCCGATGGGGCCGGGGACCAGGCCCGACGCCACGCCGGCGATCGCGAGCACGACCGGCGAGAGGTAGAACGCCCAGGTCGGCGGGTGCATCTTCGCGACGGCCGGGGACGGGGTGTGCCGGACCTTGCGGCCGAAGGCGCCCCAGAGGAAGCGGAGCGTGTAGGCGCAGGTGATGACCGAGCCGAGCAGCAGGACGATGTCGACGGTGTGGGCCTCGAGCGGCGTGAGGGCGCCGGTGTCCCAGACCGAGGCGAACGCGGTCTCCTTGCCGATGAACCCGAACGTGAACGGGAGCCCGGCCATGCTGGCGCCGGCCACCGCGGCGGTGAGCGCCAGCACCGGTAGCCGGTGCCCGAGTCGGGCGAGCTTGCGGATGTCGCGGGTTCCGGTCGCGTGGTCGATGATTCCGACGACCATGAACAGCGACGCCTTGAACATGGCGTGCGCGACCAGCATCGCGAGACCGGCCATCGCCACGTTGGCATCGCCCATGCCGACGAGCACCGCCATGAAGCCGAGCTGCGAGACCGTGCCGAAGGCCAGGATGAGCTTGAGGTCGAGTTCGCGCAGCGACCGCCAGCCGCCGAGCACCATCGTGAAGGCGCCCAGGCCGATCACCGCGATCTTCCAGCTGGCGGTCATCGAGAACGCCGGGGACAGGCGCGCGATCAGGTAGATGCCGGCCTTCACCATCGCCGCGGCGTGCAGATAGGCGCTGACCGGGGTGGGCGCCGCCATGGCGCCCGGCAGCCAGAAGTGGAACGGGACGATGGCCGACTTGCTCAGTGCGCCGATCAGGAGGAGCACGATCGCGATCTCGACGTACACGCCCGACGGCGGGGACGCGATGATCTCCGAGAGCAGGTAGGTGCCGGCGCGTTCGCCGAGCATGATGATGCCGACGAGCATCGCCAGGCCGCCGAACGTGGTCACCAGCAGCGCCTGCGTCGCCGATCGCCGGGCCGTCGCACGCACCCCGTAGAACCCGACGAGCATGAACGACAGGACGGTCGTCAGCTCCCAGAACACGTAGAGCACCAGCATGTTGTCGCTGGTGACCAGGCCGAGCATGGCGGCGGCGAAGGCGATCATCTCGCCGCCGAACATCGCCACGCGCGGCCGGTTGTCGTCGAAGTAGTGGGCGCAGTAGCAGAGGACGAGAGCGCCGACGCCCAGGATCAGCACCGAGAGGATCGCCGCCAGGGTGTCGAACCTGATGACGATGTCCATCTGGAGGGACGGCACCCAGCTCACCGTCTCCACGACGGCGGCGTCGGGCTCGTGCTCCGGCCAGTTGAGGACGACCCAGACGAGTGCGCCGAGGGGCGCGAGGGCCAGAAGGTAGAAACCCCGGGTGCCGATCCAGTGGATGACTGCGGGCGCGACAAGCGCACACACTGCCAACGCAGCCAACACAGAAGTCAAAAGGGCACTCCGTCTTTCTCCCGGCGGGGTGTCACGGGCGATCACCCGCGTCGCCTACTTTACCGTTGCCGGTATGTTCCGGTTCGACTGGCTCAGGCGGCTCCTCGTGCTCTTCGCGGCGATCGCGCTCGCCGGATGGGTGCTGACGGGTTGCGGCGACGAGGAACAGGCAGGTCCGGACGGAGTTCCCCTGCCGTCCGATTTCCCGGTCTCGCAGGTGCCGCTGATCGACGGCCACGTCCTCTCGGCGAGCGGCAACCGATCCGACGGCTGGGAGGTGACCGTGCAGGGCCCGGCGAACGCCGGTAACCAGCTCGACGCCGCGACGAAGAAGCTGACCGAGGCGGGGTTCACCGAGTCGCACCGCTCGAGCGAGGGCGGCCAGTCGGTGGCCGTGCTGTCGGGGACCAAGGAGGGCACCACCTACTGGGTGCAGGTCGGCGCCTCGCCCCAGGCGGCCGGCGGCGGGTCGTCGGTGTTCTATCTGGTCAACGTCGAATAGCCCGGCGGCACCGGTCTTCCCGGGCGTGATCGCCCGAGGTCAGTCGACGCGTCGCTCGGCGTAGGCCCGCAGGTTCTCGACCTGGGCGGGATCGAGCGACGGCCGGACCCGGGAGCGGGCCTCGGCGACGTCGCCGGCGGTCACGACGGCCGCGTCGATGTCACGACGCATCGCCGACAGCGCGGCCTCGCGCAGCAGCGCCGAACAGTCCGCCGCGGAGTACCCCTTGAGATCGGCGGCGAGCTCGTCGAGGTCGACCCCGTCGAGCGGGACGTCGCGACCGCTGGTGCGCAGGATGTCGGCCCGCGCGGCCGCATCCGGCGGCGGCACGAACACGAGTCGCTCGAGCCGGCCGGGACGCAGGAGTGCCGGGTCGATGAGGTCGGGCCGGTTGGTGGCGCCGAGCACGACCACGTCCTGCAGGGGCTCGACGCCGTCGAGTTCGGTGAGCAGCGACGCGACCACGCGGTCGGTGACGCCGGAGTCGGTCGACTGCCCGCGTCGGGGCGCGAGGGCGTCGACCTCGTCGAGGAAGATCAGCGACGGCGCCGACTCCCGGGCGCGGGCGAACAGGTCGCGGACCGCCTTCTCCGACGCGCCGACCCACTTGTCCATGAGTTCGGCGCCCTTCACGGTGTGCACCGACAGCCGGCCGGAGGCCGCGAGCGCACGCACGACGAAGGTCTTGCCGCAGCCCGGCGGACCGAACAACAGGACGCCGCGGGGCGGGTCGACGCCGAGTCGGGCGAAGGTGTCGGGATGCTGCAGCGGCCACAGGACCGCCTCGGTGAGGGCCTGCTTGGTCTCGACCATGTCGCCGACGTCGGCGAGCGTGATCGAACCCAGTGCCACCTCGGGCGAGTCCGATCGGGAGACGGGCCGGATGACCTCGAGGGCGCCCACCAGGTCCTCGGTGCGCAGCTTCGGGTCCTCATTGTTCGCGCTGGCCCGGGTGGCGGCCCGCAACGCGGCTTCCCGGGCGAGCGCGGCGAGGTCGCCGGCGACGAAGCCGGGGGTGCGGGCGGCCACGGAATCGAGGTCGAGGTCGCCCTCGGTGGGGACCGTGGACAGGATGGCCGAGAGCAGCCGGGCCCGGGTCGCGGCGTCGGGCAGGCCGAGGACCAGCTCGCGGTCGCACAGCGACGGGTCGCGCAGGCGCGAGTCGAGCAGGGCGGGTTCGGCGGTGGTGGCGATCAGGGCGATGCGGCCGTCGGAGATGCCCGTGCGCAGCTCGTCGAGGATGAGCGTCGCCACCGGCTCCGGTTCGGCCGGCAGGAGGGCGTCGATGTCGGTGACGAGCAGCACGCCGCCGGTGGCCCGCGCCCGGGCGACGGCGTCGGAGATGGTGCGCAGCCGGGTGGACGCCTCGGTCGCGCCGGTCGTGGGTCCGTCGACGGTGACGAGAGTGCGCTTGGCGCAGACGGATCGGACCAGCGTGGCCTTGCCCCCGCCCGCGGGGCCGGTCACGAGCACGCCGAGTCGCGGCGCGGCGCCGAGTGCGCGGAGGACGTCGGGCTCGTCGAGGGTGATCGACAGCCATTCGGTCAGTTTGGTGATCTGCGAGTCGACGCCCACCAGCTCGGACACGGGCCGGACCGGAACGTCGTCGGGCGGGATGACGGCGCTCGCCGCCCCGGCGGTGGCGGACCGGTCGGACGGGGTGGTGAGCGTCGGCGACGCGGGCACGAAGCCGGCCGCACCCGGCATGGTGGGCGAGTGCGCGCTGACGCGATCGCCGATCGGGGGCACGACCCCGGCGGTCGTCGACCACAGGACCGCGGTGTTGGTCTGCACGCTCACCGGCGACACCGGGTCCGTGGCGGTGACCGTGAGCAGCTCGGTGGTCCAGGTGATGCCCACCGAGCGCGCCAGTGCGCGCGTCGCGTCCGTCGCCGCGAGTTCGGGGCCGAGGTCGCGGGGGAGTAGCGACACGGCGTCGCCGACCGAGACCACCTTGCCGAGCAGCGCGCGCCGCAGGGTGGACTCGGTGATGGACTGCGACGCCAGCACCGAACCGCTGACCACGACGCGGGTCGCGCCGTGCACCGTCACCGGGGCGAGCACGACGGAGGCGTTCTCCTTGACACCGGCGTTGGAGAACAGGATCTCGTCGAGCAGTGCGACGCCGGTGGGCGCGGACGGGTCGGTCGCCGCGACCACCGCGGCCGTGACCCGCGCGCCGGTGATCGAGACCGCGTCCCATTCGCGCAACGACAAGGCGGTGAGTACCTCCGGGTGCACGCGGATGATCCCGCGCCGTGCCTCGGCCGCGGAGGTGTTGAGCCGAGCGGTCAGGGTCAACGACACCGGGCTGCTCATCGGGCCTCGCTTTCGGTCGTGGGGTCTCCGGCCGTGTCGCCGGCGGCTGCCGTCGGGGCCGTGGGCCGGTCCCCGGCGTCAGGGCCCTCCGCCGGTGCGGGATTGCCGGTGGGCCGGTTCAGGCCGAGCCGGCGCTGGGACTTGAGGACGGGGCGTCGGCGGCGGCCGCCGGGGGTCGTCCGCGCCATCGCCCGACGCTGGGCGCGACGTTCGGCGGGCTTGTCCTCCCAGTACTCCGGCCGGGAGGCCACCCAGCGCTTGGACCGCCACGCGAACGGGATGTGGGCCGCGTACCCCAGGATCGCGATGATCATCAGGATGTACGGGTAGGTCAGGAGCAGCGCGGCGCCGATCGCGACGAGGATGAGGAGTCCGGCAATGGCGCGCGGCGGGATGGACGCGGTCTTCAGCGACGCGGTCGGGATGCGGCTGACCGCGAGGAACGCGACGAGCACGAGCCAACCGCCGACGGCCGGCATCGAGGTCCACCAGCCGTCGCCGAACTGCTGGGCCAGCCCGATGGGCAACAGCGCGGCGATCGCCGCCGCGGGTGCGGGCACACCCACGAAGAAGTCCCGGGTGTAGCCGGGCGCCTCCTCGTCGTCGAGGAGGGTGTTGAACCGGGCGAGGCGCAGCACGATCGCGCAGCAGTAGACCAGCGACAGCGCCCACCCGAGGTTGTGGCCCGAGAGCAGATGGAAGTAGACGATCATCGCCGGGACGACGCCGAAGTTGATGGCGTCGGCGAGGGAGTCGATCTCGGCGCCGATCTTACTGGTCGCGCCCATGAGCCGCGCGACCCGGCCGTCGATGCCGTCGAGGAGTGCGGCCGCGACGAGCAGTGCCATCGCGGCGTCGATGTCGCCGGTGGTGGCCGCGCGCATCGCGGTCAGGCCGGCGCAGATCGCGAGGATCGTCAGCGACGACGGGATGATGATGCGGCCGGCCTGGGCCTGGCGGCGTAGTCGTCGGCGTTCGGGCTCCTTCGCCGGGACGGCGTGGGCGTGCTGGGCCTGGCGACGGGCCGACCGGGCGGTGGGGGTCCGGGTCGGCTTGTGCGCGGCCGTCTTCTGCGAGGGCGAGGTGCGCGGGAGACCGGCACCCGTCCGGCGCGGACTGTCGGAGGAGTTCGCTGCTGAGGGATTCACGGGGTGCCCGGGGCTAGAGGTCCAGGTATGCGAACGGGGTCTCGCCGCCGACGGCGCGCTGTCCGACCGACACGCGTGGCCGGGTGCCGGCGGGGAGGTACACGTCGACGCGGGACCCGAAGCGGATGAGGCCGTAGGTGTCACCGAGGCGCAGAGCGTCGCCCACCTGTGGTTTGCACACGATGCGCCGGGCGATCAGCCCCGCGATCTGCACGACGGCGAGCTCGGGTCCGGGACCGCCGCCGGAGGCCGTGGTGCGGATCGTCATGGTGGTCCGCTCGTTGTCGCGGCTCGCCTCGGGCAGGTCCGCGGACAGGAACGCCCCCGGCGTGTGGGTCACCGCGGTGACCGTGCCGGCGATGGGTACCCGTTGCACGTGGACGTCGAAGATCGACAGGAAGGTCGAGACGCGGGGGAGCGGGTCGGTCCCCAGCCCGGACTCGGCGGGCGGGACGGCCTTGTCGACCAGTGCGATCGTGCCGTCGGCGGGGGCGACCACGACGCCGGGCTCGGTCGGCGGGACCCGTGACGGATGCCGGAAGAAGGCCGCGCATGCACCGGCCGTCAGGGCCGCGGGGCGGGCGATCCAGCGATGCCGCCGACCGAGCAGGGCGACGGCCGCCGGGGCGGCGACGAACGGGATGCCGGCCGGGTGGATCGGCGGGATGGTCTCGCGGGCCAGGTCG
This sequence comes from Gordonia paraffinivorans, assembly GCF_900683595.1. NCBI lineage: Bacteria > Bacillati > Actinomycetota > Actinomycetes > Mycobacteriales > Gordoniaceae > Gordonia > Gordonia paraffinivorans. The sequence goes on from NZ_CAACYD010000007.1 coordinate 433,299, forward strand.
AGGAAATGTGCGACACGACCGGTGTCGGCGGGGTCGTCCGGACGCGGACGTCTGGCCACGATCTACCTCCTGTGGGGCCCGGTCCGGGCCGTTGGGCGGGTCTGGCGCATCCAGGGCGGATGCGGCACGCGTCCAGCTTAGAGCTCAGCGCAGCACGTGTACGTCCACCGACGATCCGGCGGGCAGTTCGTCGACGTCGGCCGGCACGTCGATGAGGACCTCCGCCTCGGCGAGGTACCGCAGATGGTGCGACGCCGGCGGCCCGATCGGGTCGACGACGGTGTCGCCGGCGGACTCGGACCGCAGGACTCCGCGGAGGAACTGTCGCTTGCCCCGCGGCGAGCGGATGTCGCCGCCGAGTCGCGCGGTGACCGAGCGCCGGTTCGGGTCGAGCCCCATCGCGGCGCGCAGCGCGGGTCGGATGAACACCTCGAAGGAGACCAGTGCGCTGACCGGGTTGCCGGGCAGCGTGATGATCGGGACGCCCCGGTAGTGCCCGCAGCCCTGCGGCATGCCCGGCTGCATCGCGACCTTCACGAACTCGACCGTCCCGGTCGAGGAGAGGCCTTCCTTCACGACCTCGAACGCGCCGGCGCTGACCCCGCCGGAGGTGATGATGAGGTCGGCGTCGTCGGCGACCTCGTCGAGCCGGGACAGGAAGCCCGCGATGTCGTCGGGCACGAAGTGCACGTGGCGCCCGAGTGCCCCGGCCTCGGTCACCGCGGCGGTGAGCATGGCGCCGTTGGATTCGTAGATCTGCCCGTGCCGCAACGGCTTCCCGGGTTCGACGAGCTCCGACCCGGTGGACAGCACCACCACGCGAAGCCGACTGCCGACGGTCACCTCGGTGACGCCGAGAGCGGCGAGCAGGCCGATCTGGGGTGCGCCGATCACGGTGCCGGCCGGCAGGGCGCGCGATCCGGCGGAGATGTCGGAGCCGGCGCGGCGGATGTGCTTGCCGGCGTCGATCGGCGCGGTGAACGTGACCTGCGGTGCGGCCTCGCCCGGACCGACCACGGCGTCGGTCAGCTCGACGGGAACCACCGCGTCGGCGCCTGCGGGAAGGGGGGCGCCGGTCATGATCCGGTGCGCCGTGCCGGGGGCCAGGGCGAGCGGGTCGGTGCGGCCGGCCGGGATGTCCTCGGCGACCGGGAGGGTCACCGGTCGCTCGGGGCTCGCGGAGGCGAGATCGGCCGCGAGGACGGCGAATCCGTCCATCGCGGAGTTGTCGAAGCCGGGCAGCGACAGCGGGGCGTCGACGTCGGCGAGGGTGGCGCACCCGAGCGCCTCGGGCGTCGACAGGCGGACGGGCTGAGGAGCGTCGAACAGCGCCGCGACGACGGCCTGGTGCTCTGCAACGGTACGCATGCGCTCAGCATGCCAGGTGGGGTCGGCGACGCGGTTCGCCTCCCCGGCGGCGACCCGCCGCGGGCGTGCGACGGGTGAGCGTGCCCGTCCTGCGTCGCCCCGACCCGCGGACTACATTCATGCCATGGGATTGGGTCTGTTGCTGGACATCGACGGGGTGCTGGTCACCTCGTGGAAGGCTCTGCCCGGTGCGGTGGAGGCCGTCTCCCGACTCGCCGACCGCGGGTATCCGCGGATGTTCTTGACCAACACCACCTCCCGCTCGCGCAACGAGATCGCCGAGTTGCTCCGCGGCTGCGGTTTCGAGGTCGACCCGGACGAGATCCTGACCGCGGCCGCGCTCACCGCCGAGTACGTCGCGGCGCAGTTCCCGGGCAAGCGGGTGTGGGTTCTCAACCAGGGCAGGATCGCCGAGGACATGACCGGCGTCGAGCTCACCGACGAGCCGTCGGAGGCCGAGGTGGTCGTGCTCGGCGGCGCCGGCCCGGTGTTCACCCACGCCGCGCTGTCGAAGGTGCTCGAGTTGCTCCTCGACGGCATCCCGGTGATCGCCATGCACCGGTCGATGACCTGGTCGACGGCAGAGGGGCTCTCGATCGACACCGGGGTCTATCTCGAGGGTCTGGAGAAGGCGTCGGGCCGCAAGATCAAGGCGATCGGAAAGCCGTCGCCCCTGGGGTTCCGCGCCGCCACCGACCTGCTGGGTCTCGAGCCCAACCAGGTGGTGATGGTCGGCGACGACATGCACAACGACGTCCTGGGCGCCCAGGCGTCGGCGCTCATCGGTGTGCTGGTGCGAACCGGGAAGTTCCGCGAGGAGGCGCTGGAGGCGTTGCAGCGAGACGAGTTCGGGCCCTACCCGGACCACGTCATCGACTCGGTCGCCGACCTCCCCGAGCTGATGGAGAAACTCAGCGGGAACTGACCGGGGAGGGTCGGCGGTTCGCGTCGGATCAGATGCGGTCGAGACGCTTCTCGGCGGCGCGCTTGATCTTGCCGAGGGTCTCGGCCATCCCGAGCTTGAGCTCGGTCTCGAAGGACTCGACGCCGCCGAAGAGCTTGTCGACGAGGATCGACGAGATCTTGGTGGTCGATCCGTTGACCTCGCGACGTTCGGTGAGGGTGACACCCGAGTCGCCCGGCGTGATGGTGTAGCTCCACACGGTGTGGTTCTCGGCGACGCGGAACGCGATCTCCCTGTTCGGTTCGAACCGCACGACCTTCGAGGTCGTGGGCCACACCAGCGGGCCCCGGCGGTTGATGTTGATGGTCCTGGTCCCCAACCCGACGGTGCCGCCGCGGATGATCATCTTCTTGCACTGCGGGCTCCACTCGCCCATGCGCTCGAGATCGGAGATCACCGACCAGACCTGCTCCGGGGTGGCGTCGATCTCGATGGACTCTTCGATGAGTGCTGCGGTCATGGTCGCCAACAGTATGGGCTTGTTGGCGCACCGTCAATAGGTTGTTGGCGGACCGTCAATAAGTGTCTGCCGTCCGCGGGATGCGGCTTGGGGCGAGCTCAGACCAGCAGGGTGATGCCGATGACCGCGCCGACGCCGACGAAGACCGCGGCGGTGATCCAGCCGGCGGGGTGCTCGTCGTTCTCCTCCAGCAGCAGCGTGCCCAGCTTGCCGGGGGTGAGCCAGTCGATGAGCACGAACGACCACATCATCACCGCGATGGCCAGGACGACGTAGGCGACGGTGTGCAGGAGCGCGCGCCACAGGACGAGGAGCTCGGTGTCGATGACCGAGCAGACCAGCACGATCGACAGGCCGATGACCATGGACGTGGTCAGGATGACCGCGTTGCGGTTGTGCTCGATCCAGACGAGCTGACGCAGCTTCCCCGGGGTCACCAGATCGAGGGCGACGAATCCGAGCACGAGAAGGGCGATGCCGACCAGGCTGAACGACGCCCCCGCGGCCAGGTTGTCACGCAACAGTTCCATCCGAATCCCTCTCGCTCGCCGACGGTGTCGGAGAAAACAGTATCGGTGGGCGGGGCACAGGGGTGGGAGGAGCCGGGATTCGGCGCCCGTGCTCCTGAGAAAAAAAGGGGCGGGCCGCGAAGGTCCGGGCGAGAAGCGCTCGCCCGGACCTCGCGGCCCGTGGTCCCCGGGGGTCGAGGTGTCAGCCGACCTTGATCATGTCGTAGGAGCCGAGATCCTTCGCCAGCTTGGCGACGTGGGCGTCCGCGTCGCCAAGGGTGTGGCTGATGGCGGTCAGCCGGCTCACGTAGTGGGCGATCGGGTACTCGGCGGTCATGCCGATGCCGCCGTGCATCTGGATGGCCTCCTGGCCGATGTGACGTGCCGAGCGGCAGGTCTGCAGCTTGGCCCGCGACGCGATGGTCGGGTCGGCGATGCCGTCGGCGAGCGCCGAGATCGCGTACAGGTCGAGGCTGCGGGCGAGCTCGAGCTGCACGTACATGTCGGCAGCGCGGTGGGTGAGCGCCTGGAAGGTGGCCAGCGGAACGCCGAACTGCTTGCGCGACTTCAGGTATTCGACGGTCAGCTCGAGGCTGCGCTCCATGATGCCGAGCGCCTCGGCGCACAGGGCGGTCTGGATGCCGACCTCGGTGTCGGCGATGACCTGCGAGGCGTCGCCGGAGCCCAGGCGGGTGGCCTTGGCGTCGGTGAAGGTGATCTCGGCGCCGCGACGACGGTCGTGCGTGCGGTACGCGGTGCGGTTGACTCCGGCGGCGTCGGCGTCGATCAGGAACAGCCCGATCTCGTCGCCGACGCGGGCCGACACGATCAGCTTGTGCGCGCAGTCGCCGTGTCCGACAAGCGTCTTGGTGCCGTTGAGCACGCCGTCGGCGGTCGCGGTGGTGGCCACCGCGGCGACCGGCCAGCGGTCACCGGGCTCGTTGTGCGCAAACGCCATCAGCAGTTCGCCGGAGGCGAGGCCCTGGCGCAGCTCGGCGCGGGTGGCGTCGTCGGCGATGCCGAGGAGCGAACCCGGCACGAGGACCGAGTCGAGGTACGGCTCCGGCGCCAGGGCGCGGCCGAGCTCGGTCATGACGCTGGTGAACTCCACCGGGCCGGCGTCCATGCCGCCCTCGGACTCGGGGAAGGTGAGGCCGAGGATGCCGATCTCGGCCAGCGAGTTCCACACCTTTTCGCTCCAGCCGAGATCGGTGTCGGTCACCTTGCGCAGGGTCTCGACGTCGTAGTTCTTGGTGAGGACCTCGCGCACGGTGTCGCGCAGCATCCCCTGCTCTTCGGAAAGCTCGAAATCCATTGTTGTCCTTGCTCTGTGATGTTTCGGGTGGTCAGCGGGCTCGACAGATCAGGGGATCAGAGGCCGAGGACGGCCTTGTCGATGATCTGGCGCTGGACCTCCGAGGAGCCGCCGTAGATCGAGACCTTGCGGTAGTTGAGGTATTCCGGCGCGGCCAGCTGGGCCCACTCGGGTGCCGACACCCGGGCGCTGCCGTTCGGGGCGTCGGCGGCGACCTCGGCGACCGGGAGCGAATCCGGGCCGGCGATGTCGGCGAGGAGCTCCTTGGCGGCCTGCTGCAGCTGGCTGCCCTTGAGCTTCAGCAGCGACGACGCCGGGTTCGGCTTGCCGTCGGCCGACGACGCGGCCACGCGCAGCTGGGTGACCTCGAGGGCCAGCAGCTCGTTCTCCACCTCGGCGAGCCGGGCGGCGAACAGCGGGTCGTCGAGCAGGGTGCCGTGAGCGGTCTTGGTCTGCGCGGCGAGACGCTTTGCGCGGGCGAGGTTGGTCTTGGTGTAGCCGACGCGGGCGATGCCGCTGCGCTCGTTGCCCAGCAGGAACTTGGCCTGGGTCCAGCCGCTGTTCTCCTCGCCGACCATGTTCTCGGCGGGCACCTTGACGTCGTTGAAGAAGACCTCGTTGACCTCGTAGCTGCCGTCGATCAGCTGGATCGGACGCAGCTCGATGCCCGGGGTGTCCATCGGGATCAGGAACATGCTGATGCCGGCCTGCTTCTTGACGTCCGGGTTGGTGCGGGCGAGCAGGAAGATCCAGTCGGCGAACTGGCCGAGCGTGGTCCAGGTCTTCTGGCCGTTGATGACGTAGTGGTCGCCGTCGCGGACCGCGCGGGTCTTGAGGGAGGCGAGGTCGGAGCCGGCCTCGGGCTCGGAGAATCCCTGGCACCACCAGATGTCGAGGTTGGCGGTCTTCGGCAGGAAGCGTTCCTTCATCTCCTGCGAGCCGAACTGGGCGATCACGGGGCCGATCATGCCGGCGTTGAACGGCAGCGGCTCGGGCACGAACGCCAGGTTCATCTCCTCGCGGTAGATGTGGAACTGGATCGGGGTCCAGTCCTTGCCGCCCCACTCGACCGGCCAGTTCGGAACATGCACGCCGTGCTCGTTGAGGATGCGCGCCGAGGTGATGATGTCGTCGGGGTAGTTGAGCTTCCCCTCTTCGTTGCGCTTGCGCAGGTCCTCGGGGACCTTCGCGAAGATGCTGCGCAGTTCCTCGCGGAACGCCTCTTCCTCCGGACTGAACTTCAGCTGCATGGGTTCTTCTACTCCTGTCGAGGGTTGCCGGGTGTTCGGCGACACCGGTCGCAGGCGATGTGACGTGGGATTTCCCGGTCGACCGCCCGCTGACTAAGCGCTTGCTTAGTGATATGTTGCACTATGCCCCGCCCGATGTGCTGTGTCAATCGGCTCACGGCGGGCGACAACCATCGCAGCGGACAGGGGTGAGGTGTGGTCTCGTCGACCGGGACGTCGTCGAAATCGGCGGCGGCACGTCAGCGACTTCTCGCGGCCGCGCTCGAGGCCTTCGCCGCCAAGGGGTTCAACGCCACCACGACGCGCGACATCGCCAACGGCGCGAAGATGAGCTCGGCCGCGGTCTACGTGCACTTCCGCTCCAAGGAGGAGCTGCTGTTCGAGCTCTCCGAGGCGGGGCACCGGCGCATCCTGGACGTGATCGACGACGTCGACGACGCCTCGGCCCCGCCCGCAGAGAGGCTCCGGGCGGTGATCTCGGCGTTCACCGGACATCACGCGCGCGAGCACGTCGGCGGGCGGGTGGTGAACTACGAACTGGCCGCGCTGGCGCCCGAGCACCTCGACACGGTCATGGAACTGCGTCGAGAGATCACCCGCCGGGTGCGCGCGATCGTCGACGCGGGCATTGCCGCCGGCGACTTCGATGTCGCCGACGCGCAGGCCACCACAAACGCGATGCTGTCGATGGGCATCGACGTCGCGCGCTGGTACCGGCCGGAGAAGGGGCTGTCCCCGGAGGAGATGGGACGGTTCTACGCGGACCTCGCGACGCGCATGGTGGGCGTGCGGGACCGGTGACGGTCCCGGCCGGTCACCGGTCGGCGGGTGCCGCCTCCCGGTCCTCGACGCGCACCGAGGGCGAGGTCGCCGCACGGGCCGCCGCGCGACGCGTGGCGACCGCGAGCACGGCGCCGATCACCGCGACCACCAGGACGTAGCCGACGTAGCCGATGACCGTGGCGCGGAGTCCGATGTGCGGCACCACGACCCCCGCGATCACGGCCGGCACGCTGAACGCCAGGTAGCTCGCGACGAACACCGACGAGAAGACCTGGCCGCGCTGGGCCTGCGGGGTCGCCGCGGTGATCGTGTCCATCGCGCTGAGGAAGGTCGCCGCCCAGCCGGATCCGGCGACGATCGAGCCGAGGATGTAGAGCGGGAGCGACTCGGCGAGCACCCCGGACAGCGAGAGCAGCACGCCCAGCGCGAGGGTCGGATAGCCGTAGGCCTGCTTGGCCGCCGCCGTGCGGACGGTCACGAACAGGGACGTGACCGTCGCGCTGGCGAAGAAGGAGAACAGGATGAGGCCGGCCCAGCCGTGGTTGGCGACCCCGAAGACCTTGGCGACGACCGACGATCCGAGCGAGAGGTAGAGGCCGCCCAGCGACCAGGTCGCGATGAGCGTGGGCACCGCGGCGAGGAAGACGCCCCGGACCTCGCGGGGGACGCGCGCCCGGGGCGCGATGGTCGCTGCCAGGTGACGCCGGGAGCGGAACCCGGCGGCGTCCCGGGTCTCGGGGACGACGAGCAGGGCGATCAGGAGCGCCGCGAACAGGCCCAGGATGATCTCGTAGACGAGGACGCGGGGCGCCGGCGCGTATTCGACGAGCAACCCGGCGACGCCGACGCCGGTGGCGAGGCCGAATGCCGGGGCGGCGCCGATGATCATCGAACCCAGTCGTGCGGTGGGCTGGAGGTCGACGGTGGTGGCGGTCAGCGTGCCCATCGCCGCACCGGTCGCCAGGCCCTGAAGTGCCCGGGCCGCGAGCAGGGTGCCGACGTCGCCGGCGACCACGAACAGGATCATGCTGCCGATCAGGAGGGCCAGCGCGACGGCGAGGACCGGGCGACGTCCGATGTGGTCGGACAACGATCCGACGGTCAACAGGCTCAACAGCATCGTCACGACGTAGACGGCGAACACCAGGGTCAGCGTCAGGGCGGAGAAACCCCAGAGTTCCTGGTAGACGGGGTAGAGCGGCGACGGTGCAGCCGAGGCGAACAGCACCATCACGTAGGTCGCGGCGATCAGCCAGAACGCGCGATGCGGGTGCAGCGGTGCCATCTCGTCTCCTTAACGCAAAATGCTTTGCATTAAGCCTGACGATACGTGCGCCCCGACTCTAAAAGCAATTGGATTTGCAATAATGGTCGCATGGCTACCGGTGATGCGAACGCCCGGGCGGACACTCCCGCTTCCGGGGAGCCGAAGCGACCCGGGGCCTCCAGGCGACCCGGTGGCCGCAGCGCGCGGGTGCAATCGGCCGTGTTCACCGCGGTCGGGCAACTCGTGGGCGCGGGACAGCGCGAGACGATGACGATCCCGCAGGTCGCCGACCTCGCCGGCGTGAACCCCACCAGCATCTATCGTCGCTGGGGGTCGATCGACGCCCTGCTCGGGGAGGTGGCGGTGGCCGCCCTCACCCAGGGGGAGCCGCTGCCGGACACCGGGGGTCTCCGCGGGGACGTCGCCGAGTGGGCCCGCATCATCGCCGCCGACATCGGACGGCCGAAGCGACGCGCGTATCTGCGTGCGATGGTGTCCGCCCGGGACGACGTCGTCGAGGTGTGCCCGTGCTGGGAGATCCGCCGGGAGCAGGCCGAGGAGATGATCGCCCGGGCGCGGGGCCGCGGCGAGTCGACGCCGTCGGTGCGTCAGCTCCTCGACCACGTGATCGCCCCGCTCTATCACCACGCGGTGTTCGGGTTGCCGGTCGACGAGTCGTATGCGACCGAGCTCGTGGACGACGTCCTGGCGTTTTCCGTCAGCAGCCCCGAGTAGGCCCGAGTAACGATATGGTCCGGGCATGAAGAGGGTTCATGCGTTCACAGACGACGCGCTCGGGGAGTTGGACGGCGTCGGCATCGCGGAGCGGATCGCGGCGGGCGAGATCTCGTCCGACGAGGCCGTCGAGGCGGCACTGGCGCGGATCGACAAGGTCAACCCGGTACTGAACGCGATCGCGTTCGACGACCGGGAACGTGCGCGAAAGCGCGCCGTCGACAACGACTTTCCGCATGGTGCGTTCGCCGGGGTGCCGTCGGCCATCAAGAACAACACCGAGTACGCGGGTCTGCCGACCCGGCACGGATCGGCAGCCGTGTCGGACCGCCCGGCGACGGCGAACGAGGCGTTCACCGACCAGTTCCTGGCCACCGGTGTCAACATCGTCGGCGCGACGACGCTGCCCGCGTTCGGGCTCACCGCCACGACCGAGTTCGTCGACCGCGAGCCCACGCGCAACCCATGGGACACCGACTACTCGGCCGGCGGGTCGTCGGGCGGTTCGGCGGCGCTGGTCGCCGCCGGCGCACTGCCGATCGCGCACGCCAACGACGGCGGCGGCTCCATCCGCATCCCGGCGGCCGCGTGCGGACTCGTGGGCCTGAAGCCGACCCGCGGGCGGACCGCGCCGGCGAAGGAGACCAAGGACGCCCCGATCGACCTCGTGAGCAACGGGATCGTGAGCCGGACCGTGCGCGACACCGCGCGATTCATCGCCGACGCCGAGCGCATCCGGCCGGTCGGCGACCTGCCGCCGGTGGGGCTGGTGGAGGGACCGGGGGCCAGGCGCCTGAAGATCGCGCTGGTCACCGAACCGCTCACCGGGCAGCTGCTCGACCGCGAGACCCACAAGGCCGTGACCGACATCGCCGAACTGGTCGAGACGCTGGGCCACCGCACCGAGATGGTGCCGCTGCCGGTCGACCGCGCCTACGTCCGGCAGTTCATCGACTACTGGGCCCTACTCGCCTTCGCGTTGGACCGCACCGGAAAGAGGTTGTTCGACAAGGGATTCGACCGCAAGCAGCTCGACGGACTGACCCGCGGCCTGTCCCGCCATTGCCTTCGCCATCTCTACCGGATGCCGTCGTCGATCCGCGGCCTTCGCCGGGCCACCGCTGCGTTCCGGAGCCTCCACGACCAGTTCGACGTCATCCTCTCGCCGACGCTCGGGCACACGCCCCCGGAGATCGGCTACCTCGATCCGGGCGTCGATTTCGACGAGGCGATGGACCGCCTCACCCGCTACGTCGCGTTCACTCCCGCCAACAACACCGCAGGCACCCCGGCCATCAGCCTGCCGCTCGCGCAGTCGACGAACGGCATCCCGATCGGCATCCAGTTCGCCGCCGACCTGGGCGACGAGAAGACGCTGCTGGAGCTGGCGTTCGAGCTCGAGGCGGCGCGGCCGTTCGCGCGGATCCAGGATGCCTGAACGACGTTCGACGCCAACGGTTTTCTCGCAGTCGACGACGAGGACGTCACACTCCGACGTCTGCCTGGACCGCACGTCGCGGATCGAACAGTGACCCGGGATCTCGGATCTGCCCAGACACGTCCGGAAGCGCCAGTTCGTCGACGTCGGTGCTCGCCGTTCACGGGGACGCCCCACCAGACATCGGCAGACCCGCCACCCGATCGGGCGGCGGGTCTGCCGAACAGCGGTGGATCTGTCGAAACCTCTAGTGCTGCACGGCCTTCTCCGCGCCGATGCCCGTGAGGGAACGGACCTCCATCTCCGCGCTGCGCTCGACGTCGCCGGTGTCCGACGGCGAGGTCAGGGTGCCGATGATGCCGAGGACGAAGGCCAGCGGGATCGAGACGATGCCCGGGTTGGCCAGCGGGAACCACGCGAAGTCGGCGCCCGGGATCATCGACGACGCCGAGCCGGAGACGGCGGGGGAGAAGACGATCAGGACGATCGTGGAGATCAGGCCGCCGTACATGCTCCACAGGGCGCCGCGGGTGTTGAACCGCTTCCAGTAGAGGGAGTACACGATGGTCGGCAGGTTGGCCGCCGCGGCGATCGCGAAGGCGAGCGCCACCAGGAAGGCGATGTTCTGCCCGTTGGCGAGGATGCCGAGCACGATGCCGAGGACGCCCAGCACGACAACGGTGTAGCGCGAGACGCGGACCTGGTCGTCCTCACTCACCTTGTTGCGCTTGATGACCGACGCGTAGATGTCGTGGGCGAAGGACGCCGACGCGGTGATGGCGAGACCGGCGACCACCGCGAGGATCGTCGCGAACGCCACCGCCGAGATGACCCCGAGGAGCACCACACCGCCGAGTTCGAAAGCAAGCAGCGGGGCCGCCGCGTTCTGGCCGCCGGCCGCGGCGAGGATCTTGTCGGGTCCGACCAGGGCGGCCGCGCCGTAGCCGAGGATCAGGGTGAACAGGTAGAAGGCGCCGATGAGCGCGATCGCCCAGACCACCGACTTGCGGGCCTCTTTCGCGGTCGGGACCGTGTAGAAGCGCATCAGGACGTGGGGCAGGCCGGCGGTGCCAAGGACCAGCGCGATGGCCAGCGACAGGAAGTTGATCTTGGACTCCAGGGAACCGCCGTACTGGGCGCCGGGGGCGAGAACGTCACGCGCCGCGACCTGTTCGTCTGCGGAACCGGCGATCGCGTCCTGGGCCGAGCCGAGGATCGAGGAGAGGTTCATGCCGAACTTGGCGAGCACGATGAAGGTCATGATGGCCGCGCCGCTGATGAGCAGGACCGCCTTGATGATCTGCACCCAGGTGGTGCCCTTCATGCCGCCGACGAGGACGTAGACGATCATCAGGGCGCCGACGACGGCGATCACGATCGACTGGCCGAGACGGCTGTCGATGTCGAGCAGCAGGGCGACGAGCCCGCCGGCGCCGGCCATCTGGGCGAGCAGGTAGAACAGCGACACCGCGAGCGTCGAGATGGCGGCGGCCAGCCGGACGGGGCGCTGCTTGAGCCGGAAGCTGAGCACGTCGGCCATCGTGAACTTGCCTGTGTTGCGCAGGAGTTCGGCGACGAGCAGCAGGGCCACGAGCCAGGCGACGAGGAAGCCGATCGAATACAGGAATCCGTCGTAGCCGTAGACCGCGATGGCGCCGGCGATGCCGAGGAAGCTGGCCGCCGACAGGTAGTCGCCGGCGATCGCGATGCCGTTCTGCGGGCCGGAGAATCCGCGGCCGCCGGTGAAGAAGTCCGCGGCCGAGTTGTTGTTCTTGCTGGCCCGGATGACGATGTACATCGTCACCGCGACGAAGGCGACGAAGATCGAGATGTTGACTACGGGACTGCCGACGGTGGCGGCGAGGTCGAGGGTCTTCACAGGGTCGCGCCTTCCATCTCGTTGCGGAGCGCCTCGGCGCGCGGGTCGAGCTGACGGTTCGCGAAGCGCACGTAGAGGCCGGTGATCACGAAGGTGGTGATGAACTGCAGCAGGCCGAGGATGAGTCCGACGTTGATGTCGCCCCAGACCTTGATCGCCATGAAACCGTCGGCGAACGCGCCGAGCAGGACGTAGACCGCGTACCAGACGAGGAAGAACGCGGTCATCGGGAACACGAACCTGCGCAGCCTGGACTTGAGTTCCTGGAATTGGGGGCTGTGCTGCATCTCGACGAACTGCTCGCCCGTCGGCACGGGTGTAGCCACTGTGGGATTGGTTGACACGGTGTCCTCCATCGGGATTCGTTTGCCGCCGCGTCGCATGTGACGGCACTACGGAGAACAGAGTGGGTGAGGCGCAGGTCACACACAATCAGGTGTCGTGTGTCACACGCCGAATCCCGCGGTCTCTGCGACGGACGGTCGCTGCGCCGCGACGAACGGTGAGCGGTCAGCCCCTCGGATGCCGGTCCCGGCCCTCCGTCGACGGGCCGTCCGCGGTCCGGTCGCGCCCCGGTTCGTCGTCGGCGCGGCCCGGCAGACGGTCTATGCCCATGCCGACGCGTTCGGGAACGTGCATCCGGGCGAAGGTGCGTGAGAGGTCGCCGGGTAGCCGGCTGCGCGTCGAGAGGCTCACGAGGATCATCGTCCCGAAGGCGAGCGGCACGGTCACGGCCGCGGGGTAGCCGACCACCACCGACAGCCATCCGTCGAGGACGGAGTCGTCGACGACGCCGGCGATCGCGAGACTCGTCGCGATGCCGGACGAGAGGCCGCCGACGACCAGCCCGGCGATCGCGCCTGGCGCGGTGAGTCCGCGCCACCAGATCCCGAGGACCAGCAGCGGGCAGAGCGTCGAGGCTGCGACCGCGAAGACGAGGCCCACCGTCCGGGACAACTCGAGCGACCCGGCCGCGAGCGACAATGCGACGGCGATGCCGCCGCCGGCGACCGCCGCGACACGGAAGTCGCGGACCCGTCCGCGCAGGACGTCGGTGGACAATGCGCCGGCGACGGACACCAGAAGGCCCGACGAGGTGGCGAGGAAGGCCGCGATCGCGCCCGCGGCGACGAGGGCCGCCAGGGCCTGTCCGGCCGGTCCGCCGATGGTCGCGCTCGGCAACAGCAGCACCGCGGCGTCGGAGGCGCCGGTGATCAAGAGCTCGGGCACGTAGAGCCGCGAGAAGACGCCCAGGAGCACGGGGAAGAGATAGAACAGGGACAGCAGAGCGATCGCGGCGAGGGCCGTCCGCCGCGCGGTGCGGCCGTCGGGATTGGTGTAGAAGCGCACCAGGACATGTGGCAGCCCCATGACGCCCAGGAAGGTGGCGATCACCAGGGACAGCACCTGGAACAGCGGATGGCGATCGCCGAAACCGTCGCCCGACGCGACCCAGTCCGAGCCGTCGACGGGCGCCCCGTCCACGACGGGGGTCGCGGCGCCGGCGTCGAGGGCGATGACCGAGTCCGCCTCGATGACGTGCCGTCCGGGCGTCGGCACCCGGGCGTGGACCTCGGTTCCGTCGAGGGTTCCGGTGATCCGCACCCCCTTCGGCTCGGTCACGGTGACGACGACGTCGGTGGTGACGTCGACGGTGGTCGGCGCGCTCACGCGCGGCGGCGCGGGGTCGCCGACCGGCTGGGGGTCGCCGGCGAACACCCCGATCAGCACGAGCGTCGGGATCGCGATGGCCGTCAGCTTGAGCCAGTACTGGAACGCCTGGACGAAGGTGATCGACCGCATCCCGCCGCCGACCACGTTGACGATGACGATGGTGCCGACGGCGACGCCGCCGACCCACACCGGAACACCCAGCAGGATGTTGAGCGTCAGGCCGGCGCCCTGGAACTGCGGGATCAGATAGAGCACGCAGACCACGACCACCACGACCATCGCCGTCTTGCGGACGGCCGTCGACGAGAGCCGGAACTCCGCGAAGTCGGGCACGGTGTAGGCCCCGGACCGGCGCAGTGGCGCCGCGACGAACAGCAGCAGGCCCAGGTATCCGGCGGTGAATCCCACCGGATACCACAGCGCATCGGCGCCGTACTTCGCGATCAGGCCGGCGACGCCGAGAAATGATGCGGCCGAGAGGTATTCGCCGGACACCGCGGCGGCGTTCCAGCGCGGGCCGACGGCGCGCGAGGCCACCAGGAAGTCGGAGGTGGTGCGCGAGAACCGGCCGCCCCAGGCACCGACGGCGATCGTGGCGAACGCGGCGGCGAACAGGGCGACGGCGGTGAGGACGTCGACGCCGTTCACGGGCCGCCGCCCACCTCGGACTCCTCGTCGTCGACGAGGCTCATGAAGTCGCGTTCGGCGTTCTCGGCCAGGCGCACGTACAGCAGGCCCGTCAGGTAGATGACCGGGTACGCCAGGAGTCCGAGCGCGATCCACGTGACCCGGATGCCGAAGACGGTCGCGGCCGCGACCTCCGGGAACGCGAAGACCAGCAGCGGGATCGCCACGACCACGACCACCAGGCCCAGGCCGAGGCGCAACCCGAGTCCGAGTTGGGCGCGCATCAGGCCCCGGACGAGGGCGTCGCCGATCTCGGTCTGCTCCTGGACCTCGACGCGGGTGCGGACCATCCGCGCCCCGCGGCGCTGGGCGAGCACCACCCGTTCGCGTTGTGGCGGGTTCTGCGACATCGTCTGGGCGGCCGTCCGTCAGGCGTGGTCGCGGGTGGTCGCACGGCGACCAGCGTCTGGCCGCCCGAGGTCCGCAGCCCGGTGACCATGGGCAGCGACACCAGGTACGAGCGGTGGACGCGGGCGAAACCCTTGTCCTGCCACCGTGATTCGAGGGTCGACAGCGGGATCCGCACGAGGTGCGAGCCGGATTCGGCATGTAGCCGCGCATAGTCGCCGACCGCCTCCACCCAGGAGATGGTGTCCCGGCGCACCAGCGAGGTGACCCCGCTCATCTCGACCGGGATGACGTCGTCGGACGCGGCGGCGCGGGCGGTGCGATCGGCCGGCTCCGGCGCGGGGGCCGGCGCCGACGCCCGGGTGCGAGCCTCGAGGGCGGCGCGGACCCGCGAGAGGGCCTGGGCAAGGCGTTCCTCGCGGAGCGGCTTGAGCAGATAGTCGACGGCCCCGACATCGAAGGCGTCGACGGCCTTGTCCTCGTGGGCGGTGACGAACACGATCATCGGCGGGTCCGCGTACTTGGCGAGGACGCCGGCGAGCTCCAGCCCGGACAACCCGGGCATGTTGATGTCGAGGAAGATCGCGTCGACCCGGTGGGAGTTGAGTTCGCGCAGGGCGTCGGTGGCATCGCTCGCCGCGAGAACCTCGTCGACATCGTCCTGGCGGGACAGCAGGTAGGTGAGTTCGTCGAGGGCAGGCGGTTCGTCGTCTACCGCGAGCACTGCCAGCGCGGACATCCATCACCTCCCTGTGCGTCCCTGCGCGACCCAGGTGAACAGGGGGATCGTACCCTGCGCGAGGTGCTCCGGAGCCGTCTCCGGGAAGTGGATGTCGGGGCCAGGGGAGGATGAATTCGAGAAAAAGTCCGGTCGCATGGCTGCGTCCCTCCGGGTTCTCGATACGCTGTGCACGGCCATCCCGACGGCAGACGCCGCACACGACGATGTGTGCACAGCGTCGCCTCGCCGCGTTGGACGGAAGTTAGGAAGAAAGACACGGTGTTCTCCCGGTTCAAACCCAGGAACGATCTCTTCTACGGGTTGTTCACGTCCTCGGCGCGCTGCCTGGCGGATGGGACCAAGGCTCTCACCGGTCTGCTCGAGCCAGAGCCGGACATCGAGGCGACGGCACGACGCATGCTCGAGCTCGAACACGACTGCGACCGCATCACCCATGAGATGTTCCGGACGGTCAACTCGAGCTTCATCACCCCGTTCGACCGGTCCGACATCTACGTCCTCGGGTCCAGCCTCGACGACGTGATGGACCACATCGAGGCCGCGACCCACCTCATGGCCCTCTACAACGTCTCCGAGCTCCCGGGGCAGCTGCGCGAGATGGTCGAGATCCTCGACACCTGCGCGAGCGTGACCGCCGACGCGATGCCTCGCCTGGCCGGGATGAAGGACCTCGAGCGCTACTGGATCGAGATCAACGATCTCGAGAACCGGGCCGACCACGTCTACCGGACCTTCCTCGCCTACCTCTTCGACGGCCATCTCGACGCGCTCACGGTGATGAAGCTCAAGGACGTCGCCGACGAGTTCGAGGACGCCGCGGACTCGTTCGAGAAGGTCGCCAACATCGTCGAGACCATCGTCCTCAAGGAGTCGTGACACTCCTGTGTTCGGACTTCTCGTGGTGATCGGCCTCGCGATGGCCTTCACGTTCACCAACGGCTTCCACGACTCTGCCAACGCGATCGCGACCTCGGTGTCGACCCGGGCCCTCACCCTGCGGGCGGCCCTCGCGATGGCCGCGGTCGGGAACCTGATCGGATCGTTCTTCGGCGCCAAGGTGGCGAGCACGGTCGGCTCGGGGATCATCGACCTCAAGGTCGGTCCCGACGCGTTGCTCCTCGTCGGCTGCGCCCTGGTGGGAGCAATCGGCTGGAACCTCATCACCTGGTGGTTCGGCCTGCCGTCCTCCTCGTCGCACGCGCTGATCGGCGGCATGGTCGGCGCAGCGCTCGTCGGCGGTGTGACCGTTCTCTGGAGCGGCGTGGTCGAGAAGATCCTGATCCCGATGGTCGTCTCGCCCCTCGCCGGCTTCGTGCTCGGCGCCGCGGCGATGCTCGCCATCATGTGGCTGTTCCGCAACGCCTCTCCTGCGGTCACGGGCCGCCGCTTCCGCCACGCGCAGACGGTGTCGGCGGCGATGATGGCCTTCGGCCACGGTATGCAGGACGCGGCGAAGACCATGGGCATCGTCGTCCTCGCGCTCGTCGTCGCGGGCTACCAGGACGACTACCACATCCCGCTGTGGTGCTTCCTGCTCACCGCGGTCGTCCTGGCCATCGGCACCGCCACCGGCGGCATGCGGATCATGCGCACCCTCGGCCGCAAGATCATCGAACTCGACCCGCCGCAGGGATTCGCCGCCGAGGCGACCGCGGCGTCGGTGCTCTACGTCGCGTCGGCCGGCATGGGCGCCCCGATCTCGACGACGCACGTCATCTCGTCGGCGATCATGGGCGTCGGTTCCACCAAGCGCACCAGCGCGGTCCGCTGGGGCATGGCCGGGAACATGGCCGCCGCCTGGATCACCACGTTCCCCGCGGCCGCGGCGTTCGCCGCGCTCACGTTCGCGGTGGCGAGGATCTTCACCTAGTCCGGCCGCCCGTCCGATGGGGCCGGCCCGCTCGGACCGGCCGTCACGCGTGGATGCCGGCCCGGAACTTGGGGACCCGCATGCCGACCTTCGTGCCGGCTCCGACGGCGGTCTCGACCACCAGGCCGTAGTCGTTGCCGAAGGCCGCGCGCAGCCGGTGGTCGACGTTGGTGAGCCCGACGTGTGCGCCCTCGCCGGGGTCCAGCGCGTCGATCGCGCCGGAACGCAGCAATTCCGGGTCCATGCCGACGCCGTCGTCCTCGACGGTGATGACGCAGTCGGTGCCCTCGTCGGCCGCGGTGATCGTGATCGTTCCGCCGCCCTTCGGCGCCAGGCCGTGCCGGACGGCGTTCTCCACGAGCGGTTGCAGGGCGAGGAACGGCACGACGACGTTGAGGACCTCCGGCGCCACGTGCAGCCGCACGTCGAGCGAGTTGCCGAACCGCGCGCGCTCGAGGGTCAGGTAGCGGTCGATGTTGCGCAACTCGTCGGCGAGCACTGTGTACTCGCCGCTGGCCCGGAACGAATAACGGGTGAAGTCGGCGAAGTCGAGGACGAGCTCGCGGGCGCGGTCGGGGTCGGTGCGCACGAACGAGGCGATGGTGTTGAGCGCGTTGTAGATGAAGTGCGGGCTGATCTGGGCGCGCAACGCCAGGACCTCGGCCCGGTCGAGACGGGCCCGGGAGGCGTCGAGCTCGGCGAGTTCGATCTGGCTCGACACGTACCGCGCGACCTCGGCGACGGCCCCGAGCATGCCCGGCCCGGGGCGTCGGGTCGTCGCGACGACGAGGACGCCGACGTCGACCTCGCCGGCGACGAGAGGTTGGGCGATGAGGGCGCGCACGGGCGAGTCCGCCCCGCACGGATCGGTGACCAGCACCCGACGCTGGTCGCCGCGGGCCGACGACGCCGCATTCGCCGCGGCGTTCAGCAGCGCGGGGTCCCAGAGGTCGTCGCCGGCGGGCTCGTGCGCGAGTTCTCTGGGTTCGTCGTCGAAGAGGGCGACGGCTTCCGCGGCCGTGAGCGTGCGGAGGTGGGGCAGTGCCTCCCGGGCAGACTCCTCGGACAGTCCGGTCCGCAGCGAACGCGCCGCGAGTGACGCGGTGTGCAGGGTCGAGTGCACCGCACGCTCGGTCGGCGTGGTGACCACCCGCCGGGTCCGGATCAGGGCGATCAGGCCGACGACGACGATCAGCGCGAGGACGGCACCGACGATGGCGACTTGGCCGGTCATGATCCGACCTTACGGGGAGCCGCGGCCGGTTCGCGGCGTCAGTACGTGGCCCACTCGCCCTGTGCGTAGCGGAGGATGCGCGGGTCCATCAGAGTCGACGGAGGCAGGTCGAGCGGTTGGCGATCGAGGGGGAACACCGTGGCCGCGGTGAGCTGCTCGGCGCTCAGGAAGCGCAGCGGTTCCGGCGGTTCGACGGCCGGGCTGACCGGCCCGCGCGTGCTCGCCAGGTGAAAACCCCAGTCCCCGAACGCCGGGACGTCGACGTGGTACGGCGTGGCCGGGAGGCCGGCGGCGCGCATGGTGGAGGCGATGCACCAGAACGACTTCGGGGCGAAGTACGGCGATCCGGCCTGCACCACCACCCGGCCGCCGTCGGCGAGGTGGGCGCGGACCATGGCGTAGAACTCGGTCGAGTACAGCTTCGCGGTGGCCGTGTCGTCGGGATCGGGCATGTCGACGACGATCACGTCGAACCGGCGGTCGGTGTGGCGGAGCCAGCCGAAGGCGTCGGCGGTGACGATCTCGGCGCGCGGATCGCTCATCGATCCCTTGTTGAGGCGTCGTAGGCGCTCGTCGGTGCGGGCCAGCCGGATCATCTCCGGATCGAGTTCGACGAGGGTGACCTCACGGATACCGGGGTAGCGCAGCACCTCCCGCAACGCCAGCCCGTCCCCGCCGCCGAGGATGAGGACCGACGCGTGGGCGCCGGCCATGGCCGGATGCACCAGTGCCTCGTGGTAGCGGTGCTCGTCGATCGAGGAGAACTGCAGGTCGCCGTTGAGGTACAGGCGGGTGTCGGGACCGGCGCCGGTGCCGCGTTCGGTGATCACGATGTCCTGGTACGCGCTGCGGGCGGATGCGACGATCGGGTCGCGGTAGAGGGCCTGCCGGGCGGTGACCTCGAACCGGGTCGACAGCACGAGCGCGGCGATCAGGGTCGCCACCACCACGAGCGACGCCACCGACAGCGCCACGAGGTGGCTGCGCCGCAACGCCTTCCGGAAGATCACGAAGACCAGGAAGCAGCCGGCGGCGGCGTTGACCAGGCCGACGACCAGGGCGCCGCGGAGCTGACCGAACAACGGCAGTAACAGGAACGGGAAGCACAGGCCGCCGACGAGGGCGCCGATGTAGTCCACCGCGAACATGTCCGCCACCGCGGCCCCGGCCTCTTGGCGTCGAATCCGCTGCAGCAACACCATGAGCAACGGGATCTCCGCGCCGATCAGCAGGCCGAGGACGAAGGCCACCGCGATCAGGGCGGGTGTGTAGAGCTCCAGATGGGCGAACGCGGCATAGAGCGCCATCACCGACAGGCCGCCGAGGAGGGCCAGGGCCAGCTCGACGACGGCGAAGGCCGTGACCGACCGCGGTTGCAGCGGTTTCGCGGCGAGGGACCCGACTCCCATCGCGAACACCATCAGCGACAGGACGATCGACGCCTGCGTGGCGGTGTTGCCGATCAGGAACGAGCCGAGCGAGACCAGCGCCAGCTCGTACACGAGGCCGCAGGCGGCGCAGACGAACACCACGGCGAGCAGCGCCGATCGGGCCAGGCGGGGCCAGGCGGCCGCCGGATCGCCCGGCGGCGCGTCGTCGACGGTGTCGGTGGTGCTCATGACGGGGAGGTCATCGCAGGACGTGTCGAAGGGGTGGGGGAGGGGCGTGTCACAGGATCGAGGCGGCGATGATGATCGCGACCCCGAGGTGCGCGACCGCCTGCACCCACACGGCCGGGTGGGTCTCCTCGTGGACGACGAGCTCGCCGAGCCTGCCCGGGGTCAGCGCGTCGATGACGAGGAAGGTCACCGCCATCACCGCGAGGCCGATGGCCGAGTAGACGGCGGTGTAGGTGAGTCCTTCCAGCAGCCGGCCCTCGCTCGCGACGATCGACGCGGTGACGATGATCGCGACCGCGAAGAGGTTGGAGGACACCAGGATTCCCGCGTTGCGGTTGCGGTCCGCCCACAGCTGGTGGCGCAGCTTCCCGGGGGTGAGCAGGTCGAGGATCGCGAACGCCACGATCATCAGGATCACGCCGACACCGGCGTAAGCGCCTGCGGCGTAGGCGTTCTCGGTGAGGTCAGCGAGCATCGTCATCTCCCTGGGTTCGGTTGGTTGCGGGTGGACGTGGACGTCGTGAAGGCGGTGGCGGTCATTTGCCGCCTCCGCCGCTGCCGCCGCCCCGGTTGCTGCTGCCGCTGCCGGAGTAGCCGGGGGTGGGAACCCAGAAACCGCCGACGTAGCTGTGATAGCGGTTGTAGCCCGAGCGGTAGTCCTTGCTGAGCATCACTCGGGTCTGGTGGGCGGCGTACGGGAACAACGCGACGAGGTAGTCGGGGTATTGCAGGAATTGGGCGCCGGCGATGTTACCGGTCGCCGACGCGCCGGTCCGCTGATCGGTCGGCCGCTCGGCGTCGCGGATGTCCTCGGCCACCTCGGCCGGCGTGCCCTCGGCGAGGTAGGCGTCGACGTCCCCGTCGTCGAGGGCGGCGTTGCGCTGGTAGTTCTGCGAGATGAAGTCCCGCGCCGAGCCCCCGAGCCCGCCCTCCCGGACGATGCGGGCGCCACACGCTCCGATCAGCGCGAGGATCGCGATGACCACGATGGCGCCGATGATGATGTTGCGGACCCGGTTGAGACGACGCCGCGCGTCATCGCCGGGTGTCGAGGACGGGCGACTCATGAGTCCGCCACCCGGTCGCGCGTGAGATGGCTTGCGGTGACCACGACCTCGCCCGCGTTCGGGTAGGCGTGCCACGTCCGCCAGGAGATCTCCTCCGGCGATGTGTCGGTGACGATGGCGGTCACCGCGTGCGGATGGCCCGGGAAAACCCCGAGCACGCAGGGGAATCCCGCGGCGGACCGTTCGGTCACGAGTGCGGTGAGCTGTTCGACGAGGGTCGCGAACCGATCCGGCGTGGCCTGCTCGACCCGGGACGTGAAGTGGTAGCCGGTCTGCTGGAAGGACTCCGGCACCGCGGAAGCGACCTCCGGCAGGCAGGCGACGGTCTCGCAGATCCGGTGGACGCCGTCGTCGAGGACCACCTGGTGGCTCGTGCCGAGCAGCCTCACCGACACGGTGATGCCGTCGATCTCGGCGTCGCGGACCGCGAGCGGGTCCTGCAGTGGGGCGTCGAGGGAGAATCCCAGACGTGCGGCGCTGGTGTCGGCGTACGCCACGGACAACGTGGCGATGGGGCCGACGGCGACGGGGTCGTCGGAGATCTCGGGTCCCCCGGGTCGTCTCGACATGTCTTGGTCCGGTCCTCGTGGACTAGTGGGTCTCGGGTGACGGATCGGACGGGAAGATGCGGTAGTCGGCGCGCGAGAGGAGCTCGCCCCGTGCGCACTCCCAGCCGCTGCCGAAGTCCTCGAAGGACAGGCGGTCGGCGCCGGACTCGTAGTCGTGGTAGGCCATCACCCCCGATGTCGCGAGGCCGGTGGTGCCGGCGGAGGTGAACCGGGCGTTGCCCGCCTCGTCGGAGCGATACCGGCGGCCGTCGACCTCGACGGAGTCCGGACCCGGTTGCGCGGTGACGTTCGGGAGCTCATGCCAGAGCACGACCTCGAGATCGGGATCGTCCTCCACCGAGATCCACGCACGGCTGCCCAGTCCGGTGTCGAGGAAGTTCTCGGTCCAGGTGTAGCCGTCCTGGGTCAGCCGCAGGGTGCCGCGCACCGCGTAGGTCTGGCCGCGCAGCTCCACCAGGTCGCCGGGCTTGAGTTGACGCGGGTCGCCGTAGACCGAGTCGTCGTCGGCCGACGAGAACGGGTCGCCCGACCGGTACGTGCGGTTGCGCAGGGCCTCCGCCTCGGCTTCCCGTGCCTTCCTCTTGCCCAGGTGATCGAAGATGACGACCACCGCGATGATGGCGAGCAGCGCCACGACGATGATCAGCAGGAACTCCACGGGACCGACGTTATCCGTGTCGGCGGGAGCAGTCAGCCGGGTTCGGCGAGATGAATGACCCGCGAGACGAGTCGCCGCGAGGCGATCGGCCCCTGATGGGTGACGCGGGCGTGTCCGGGGGCCGGGCTCACCGCGTCCCGTCGATCTCCCGCAACCTCGTGATGACCGGAGCGAACTGCTCGCAGACCGGTTCGAGAACCGTGATGTAACTGATCCCGGTGGTCGCGCGGAGCTCGACGAGCCGACCGGCGAGGTCGGGTGCCGGGCCGATGAGGACCGACGGGAGGTCGAGGAACTCCTGCGGACTCATCGTCAGCTCCCACCTGGCGATGTGCTCCTCGGCGACCGCGACCGGGTCGTCGGTGACGGCCACGATCTGCATCAGGAGGTTCCACTCGATGGCGTCGGCACGCTCGCCTGCCGCGTCGCGTGCGAAGGCGACCCGCTCGGCGAACTCGGCGGCGGCCAGCGGGGAGAGCGCGCCGTCGCGGCTCGTCCGGGCGGCCGTGTAGCCGACGACGTCGGCGTGCTCGGCCGCCAGCCGCAACACGCGGTCGCCGTTGCCGCCGAGAAGGAGGGGAATGCGTGCCTGGACGGGTCTCGGCGTGAACTCCGGATCGGACAGCAACGACCTCGCCTTCTGCACGGTGGCGGCCAGGTGGTCGACGCGCCGCCCCGGCGCGAGGTAGTCGATCCCGGCCGATTCGAACTCCTCGCGGGCGTAACCGGTACCGATGCCGATCTCGACGCGGCCGTCGGAGAGCTGGTCGACGGTCGCGGCGTCTCGGGCGAGGAGCGCCGGGTTGGTGAAGGCCGCGTTGAGGACGAAGGTGCCCACGCGAAGGCGTCCGCTCGCCTGCGCGGCGACGGCCAGCGCAGGCCACGGACTCGGAATCCCCAGATGGTCGGGAACCAGCAGGACGTCGTACCCCAGTTCCCCGGCTCGTCGGACGCGATCCCGCCACGACGTGATGTCGCCGACCGCGAGCATGTTGACCCCGAACCGGAATGCCCTGGAGGCGAGAGACATGCCTTCCAAAGTAGCGCCGGTCACAGACGTGGGTCACTGTCCGAGGGGCCTCCGCGGACCCTCCGGGAGGCCGACGCGCCCTTGCACTCTCCAGGGGCGAGTGCTAAAACGGACGTTGGCACTCGCGAGCTGTGAGTGCTAGGTCGGGACGGTGAGATCGGTTCCTGATGACACACCGGTCGTCCGTCGCGGGCACCGAGTCCGGCCATACGAACCTAGTGTCACCCCCCTTCGGAGGATCACTTACCCATGGCCAAGCAAATCGCGTTCGACGAAGAGGCCCGCCGCGGTCTCGAGCGGGGCCTCAACAGCCTCGCCGACGCTGTCAAGGTGACGTTGGGGCCCAAGGGTCGCAACGTCGTTCTGGAGAAGAAGTGGGGCGCCCCCACGATCACCAACGATGGTGTGTCCATCGCCAAGGAGATCGAGCTGGAGGATCCCTACGAGAAGATCGGCGCCGAGCTGGTCAAGGAAGTCGCCAAGAAGACCGACGACGTCGCAGGCGACGGCACCACCACCGCCACCGTCCTGGCTCAGGCTCTCGTCCGTGAAGGTCTGCGCAACGTCGCTGCCGGCGCCAACCCGCTGGGTCTGAAGCGCGGCATCGAGAAGGCCGTCGAGGCCGTCACCGAGTCCCTCCTGAAGAGCGCCAAGGAGGTCGAGACCAAGGAGCAGATCGCTGCCACCGCCGGTATCTCGGCCGGCGACTCCTCGATCGGCGAGCTCATCGCCGAGGCGATGGACAAGGTCGGCAAGGAAGGCGTCATCACGGTCGAGGAGTCCAACACCTTCGGCCTGCAGCTCGAGCTCACCGAGGGCATGCGCTTCGACAAGGGCTACATCTCGGGCTACTTCGTGACCGACGCCGAGCGTCAGGAAGCCGTCCTCGACGATCCGTACATCCTGCTCGTCTCGGGCAAGGTCTCGACCATCAAGGACCTGCTGCCGCTGCTGGAGAAGGTCATCCAGGCCGGCAAGCCGCTGCTGATCATCGCCGAGGACGTCGAGGGCGAGGCCCTGTCGACCCTGGTCGTCAACAAGCTCAAGGGCACCTTCAAGTCCGTCGCCGTCAAGGCCCCGGGCTTCGGTGACCGCCGCAAGGCCATGCTGGCCGACATCGCCATCCTCACCGGTGGCGAGGTCATCAGCGAAGAGGTCGGCCTGACCCTCGAGGGCGCCGGACTCGAGCTGCTCGGTACCGCTCGCAAGGTCGTCGTCACCAAGGACGAGACCACCATCGTCGAGGGCGCCGGTGATCCGGACGCTATCGCCGGTCGCGTCGCGCAGATCCGCGCCGAGATCGAGAACAGCGACTCCGACTACGACCGCGAGAAGCTGCAGGAGCGCCTGGCCAAGCTGGCCGGCGGTGTTGCGGTCATCAAGGCGGGCGCGGCCACCGAGGTCGAGCTCAAGGAGCGCAAGCACCGCATCGAGGACGCCGTGCGCAACGCCAAGGCTGCCGTCGAGGAGGGCATCGTCGCCGGTGGCGGCGTCGCCCTGCTGCAGTCGGAGTCGGCCATCGACGCCCTGAACCTCGAGGGTGACGAGGCCACCGGCGCCAACATCGTCCGCGTCGCTCTCTCGGCCCCGGCCAAGCAGATCGCCGTCAACGCCGGCCTCGAGCCCGGCGTCGTCGCCGACAAGGTCAAGAACTCGCCCACCGGCACCGGCCTCAACGCCGCCACCGGTGAGTACGAGGACCTGCTGGCCGCCGGCATCAACGACCCGGTGAAGGTCACCCGCTCGGCGCTGCAGAACGCCGCGTCGATCGCGGCCCTGTTCCTCACCACCGAGGCCGTCGTCGCCGACAAGCCCGAGAAGAACGCCGGCCCGGCCCTGCCGGGTGGCGACGAGATGGGCGGCATGGGCTTCTGAGCCCGACCCCTCCTCTCGGAGCCTCGAGGCTCTGACTTTCTCAGCGGACCGGCCCACTCCTTCGGGAGTGGGCCGGTTTCGTCGTTCTGCATGCTGTCCGCCGGTATGGCACCGCCGTCCGGAACGCGGCCGCGGGGGACGCGGTTGAATGAGGTCATGCCTTCTCCCATCACGGTCGACGTGTGGTCCGACATCGCCTGCCCCTGGTGCTACATCGGCAAGCGCCGCTTCGAGGCCGCGCTCGAGCGGTTCGACGGCCGCGACGACGTGCAGGCGACCTACCGCAGCTTCGAACTCGCCCCGGACACCCCGGTCGATTTCTCCGGTTCCGAGATCGACTTCCTGGTGCGCCACAAGGGGCTTGCGCCGGACCGGGTGGAGGCCATGCTCGAGCAGGTCCGCGGCATCGCCGCCGAGGTCGGACTCGACTACGACTTCGGGAGCCTGCAGCACACCAAGACCCTCAAGGCGCATGAGGCGCTGCACCATGCCAAGGCCCGAGGCAGGCAGCTCGAACTGGCCGAGCGGCTGTTCCGGGCGTACTTCGAGGAAGGGCGGCACGTGGGTCGTCCGGCCGAGCTGGCCGACCTCGCCGCCGAGGTCGGGCTGGATCGGGCCGAGACCCTCGAGGCGCTCGAATCCGGCACGTACGCCGATGCCGTGGCCGCCGACATCGCGCAGGCCCGTGAGTACGGGATCAGCGGAGTCCCGTTCTACGTCTTCGACGGCAGGTACGGCGTGTCGGGCGCGCAGGAGCCGGAGACCTTCCTGGAGGTGCTCGAAAAGGTCCGCGGCTGACCCCGCCGGCCGACAGGGGTGGGCCGGCGCGTCTCGGGGTAACCGCACGGCATGCAGACCTTCCTGCCGTATCCGGACTTCGCCCGTTCCGCGGCGGTCCTCGATCCCGCGCGTCTCGGCAAGCAGCGCGTGGAGACCCTGCAGATCCTGCGCGCGCTGGAGCTGTTCGACTACGGATGGTCCAACCACCCCGCGGTCGGCATGTGGCGTGGACACACGCCCGCGCTCGTCTCCTACGGACTCGCGTGCGTCGGGGAGTGGACACGGGAGGGCCGGGCCGACGCGACCGGGCCTCTCATCGCGGAGTTCGCGCCACAGGTCGTCGGGCGTGGCCAGTCGGAGTTGGCGTCCGCCGGCCTGATGCCGCCGTGGCTCGGCGACGAGAGACTCCATCTCAGCCACCGCTCCGCCCTGCTCCGCAAGGACCCGGACTTCTACCGGGCGGTGTTCGACACGACGGCCACCCCCGACGACCTGCCGTACCACTGGCCGGAGTCTCCTGCGCCGCGGCCGGTTCTGCTCGACGACACCGACCTCTGGGTCATTCGTGCGACCTCGGCGGAGCAGCACGACGAGTTCCACCGCCGCCGGATCGTCGGCGTCGGGACCGAGTCGGGGATCGACGTGGATGCGGCCGCCGGCGATGTCGACGGCCTGCGCGAGCTGCTTCGCGAGCGCGCTCGGGGGAGGCGGCCGGGCAAGGACCTGCGGGTGCTCTTCCCGGTGGTCGCCGGGTCCCGGTGAGCGGCGGGTGAGGTGTGTGGCCGACCGGGCCATCTGCGACGATGGTCGCGTGATCGTGAGTCCCGGCGGGCCTAGTCCCATCGCGAGCCTGCCCAACATGCGCGACCTCGGAGGCTGGCCGACGGCCGACGGCCGGCTCGTCCGGTCCGGGCAGCTGTTCCGGTCGACGGATTTCTCGTCGCTGGCGGCCGATGACGTCCCCACCCTCGAAAGGCTCGGCCTGCGCACCCTCTACGACCTGCGGTCGGCGCACGAGCGCGAGGCGATCCCCGATCCCGAGCTGCCCGGCGCCACGCACATCGGCCTCGACGTCCTCGCCGACGCGCAGATGTCGATCCCGGCGAACATCGGCGCGGTGCTCTCCGACCCGAAGACGGTCGCCCTGGCCGGTGAGGCGCTCTCCGGCGGCAAGGCGCGCGAGCTCATCGCAGGCACCTACCGCGAGATGATCACCCTGCCCAGCAGCGTCGCCGCCTACTCCGCGCTCTTCCGGGGCCTCCTCGGCGACGAGCCCACGCCGGCGCTGTTCCACTGCACCACCGGCAAGGACCGCACGGGCTGGGCTGCCGCATCGTTCCTCACCCTGGTCGGGGTGGACGAGGAGGACGTCTACCGCGACTACCTGCTCAC
This sequence comes from Gordonia paraffinivorans, assembly GCF_900683595.1. Classification (NCBI taxonomy): domain Bacteria; kingdom Bacillati; phylum Actinomycetota; class Actinomycetes; order Mycobacteriales; family Gordoniaceae; genus Gordonia; species Gordonia paraffinivorans. Next base: position 460,812 of record NZ_CAACYD010000007.1, read on the forward strand.
CAACGAACGACTGATCCCGGCGCTGAAGCCGATCTTCGACGGGTTCGCCGCCGCGGGAGGCGACCCCGAACTGCTCGTGCCGGTGCTCGGCGTGGACCGGGTGTATCTCGACGCCGCGTTCGACGAGATGCGGTCGCAGTTCGACGGGATCGAGCACTACTTCGAGGCCGCGCTCGGGATCGGTCCGCTCGACCAGGAGAAACTGAGGGAGCGCTTCCTCGCCGAACCGTGAGGTGTCGAACCGTGAGGTCCGCCGTCCCGCGTCGCCGATCCCCGCGACGCGGCCCTGGGCGTGGCCGGATATGTATAGTCGCATAGAACACGTGGTCGAGACGTGAAGGGGGACGCATGGCTCCGCATGGCGCCGAGTCCGTCATCTCCGGATCGGGCGAACGGGGTCCGCGCGAGCGGATGATCGTGCATGCGGCGGACCTGATCGGCCGCGACGGCGTCGCCGCGACGTCGATCGGCGACGTGATCGCCGCGAGTTCCGCCCCGCGCGGGTCGATCTATCACCACTTCCCGGGCGGGAAGACCCAGCTCATGACCGAGGCCGTCCGCTACGCGGGCGACTTCATCTCCGAACGCCTGTCCCGCCGGGCCACGCTGACCCCGGCCGAGACGGTGCGCGAGATCGGCGGCGTCTGGCGGAAGATGCTGGTGAACACCGACTATCAGTTCGGCTGCCCCGTGATGGCCGGCGGACTCGCGCGGCGGGAGGAACCCGAGGTGGCCGACGCCGCCGCGGAGATCCTCCGCCGCTGGACCGATCTCGTGACGGCACGGCTCGTGGTCGACGGCGTCGACAGCGAGCGGGCCGATTCCCTGGCCAACCTCGTGATCGCCGCGATCGAGGGCGCGGTCGCGATCTGTCAGACGCAGCGCAGCGTCGAACCCCTCGACCGGGTCATCGACGAGCTCGCGACACTCTGCGACGCCGCTGTCGCGCGGCGGTAGCCGTGCGCTGATCGGCACTGTCGCGCGGCGGTAGCCGTGCGCTGATCGGCACTGTCGCGCGGCGGTGGCCGCTCCTCCTGCACCGGAAGCATTGGACACCGGACGCCCGCGTCGTTAGGTTCACGGTGGCGGTGCGGGCCGCATGACGCGCCGAGGAGAACCGAAGCCGAGATCCCGGGGAGGGGTGAGACGGATGACGCCGGTATTCCGGCAGGTGCTGGGCTCCGACTTCGACCGCCTCCACCCGAATGTCGCCTGGCGTTACGGCATCGACTCCACCTCCGGGGTCGCCCAGGTCTGTCAGGGCATCTACGAGTCGGTCTACGTCTCGTCGGCGCTCCCGCCGCCGGCGCTGTGGCACTACGCCAAGCGCAACGCCCTGCCCTCGAAGTCGAGTCGGATGGTGCCCTTCACGCAGGGCTACTACTGCTATTCCGACGAGCTGGGGCGGGAGTCGCTGGCCGTGCTGCGGACGTTCCAGTACACGTCCGGCCCGCGCAAGCTCAACTCCCTGCTCGTGGCGGGACGGACCGGTCTCGTCGACTACTTCGGCGACGGCCCGGAGTTCCTCTATCCGATCGAGCCGTCGGTGACCCCGACCGGCGAGCTGCTCCTGGAGAGCGGTCCGATGCGTTGGCTCGGCAAGGGGCCCCAGATCGGGATGAAGGGGCTGTTCACCGCCCAGATGAAGTACATCGAGGGCTGGGACGAGCGGCGGGAGCGCTTCCGGTGCGACATGACCGTCCGCAATCCGGTGATCGGCGAGATCATGCACTTCCGCGGCTGGTTCACCGCCGTCGACCAGGCGTGCACCCTGCAGGACGTGCCCGACGAGGCGTGGCCGGTGAATCTCGTCGAGCGGGAGAGCTGAGCGGCGGGCGCGGTTTCCTTGCGTGGCAAGGGGGTTTCTGCCGGGAGCCAGGGCATTCGGGAGAAGCCGACGGTTGGTTGTGTGCCCGGGGCGGCCGGACGGTAGGTTCACCCCATGGCTGCTGTCACTGCGAACACCGAATTCGACATCGCTGCTCCTGCCTCCGTGGTCATGGAGGTGCTCATGGACATCGAGTCCCTGCCGGACTGGTCCGGTCCCCACAAGGAGGCCGAGATCCTCGACGAGTACGAGGACGGCACCCCGAAGACAGTGCGGATGATCGTCACCGCGGCCGGGATCTCCGACGAGCAGAAGTGCGAGTACGAGTGGACCGAGACCACGTGTGAATGGCATCTGCTGCACTCCAATCAGCTCAGCCGGCAGCACGGCAAGTACGTCGTGACCGAGACCGACAAGGGCGCACACGTCCAGTTCGAGCTCACCGTCGACCTGAAGATCAAGCTGCCCGGTCTCATCGTCAAGCGCGCGCAGAAGGTCGCCGTCGACACCGCGCGCAAGGGCCTCACCGCAGAGGCGGAGAAGCGCGCCGCGGGCTGACCACTGCGCGGTGCCCGGGTGCGATGTCATCCGGTGGTAGGGGTTCGTCTCGATCCCGCCGGTGACCGCCTGTTCCGGCGGGTACGCTGGGATCGTCATCTGCCCGGGCATCGCACAATGGAGGCCAATTCACTTGAAAATCAATAAATTTGCGGTGCGTGCACTGGCTCTTCTCGCCGGTGCGATCGGATGTGTCGCTTTTGCCGGATTCTCCGGTGAGGGTGCGGCGTCGGCGGCCGTGCAGTGCTCGGTGTCCGGCGGTCATCAGGTCGAGCGGATCGTGGGCGCGAGCGGCTGCGGCGCCAAGGCCGGGCCGGGCAGCCGCGCCACCGCCGAGGACCTGAGCAACGGCGGCACCGCGATCGCGGTCTCCGACAACGGCGGTACCGCGCACTCGTACAACCTGCAGCCCGGATCCTCGGCGCTCGCGGGCGCGAACAGCCGCGGGACGGCGTACTCGTTCACGACCGGTCCCAAGGCGCTGTCCATCGCCCAGGCACGCCGCGGCGGTACCGCGGTGTCGATCGGCGGCTGGGGCGGTCAGGCCTACGCCGGTCCGGACGGTGCCCAGTGCAGCGGCGGTTTTGCCGCCGCCGTCGACACCACCACCGGAAAGGCCTGCCTGCACTCGGGGTCCATCGACTTCCGGAACTGAGCCGCCACACGAGGGCGGCAGGGACTGCGACCCTCTGATTTGAGACCGACACGCCGGACGCGCCGGGGCCGTCGACCGGAGCGTCCGGTTTCGGACATCTGCCGTTCTATCGTGGTCGCGTGACCGATCTCCACGAAGTAGACCCGCAAATCGGCCCGGACTTCAGCCTGCTGAACGGACGCGAGGCGTTGCAGAAGCTCGTCGACCTCCGCGACACGACGCAGTTCGTCGTGAACGACGACGATGACGACGACCCGGTTCTGCTCACGCTGCCGCAGCGGAACGTGGTCGACACGTGGCGCGAGGACTACCCGTACGACGAGCGGATGAGCCGCCGCGAGTACGAGGTGACCAAGCGCCGCCTGCAGATCGAACTCCTCAAGCTGCAGAAGTGGTCGAAGAAGACCGGCCAGCGCCATCTGCTGGTGTTCGAGGGACGAGACGCGGCCGGCAAGGGCGGCACCATCAAGCGGTTCAACGAGCACCTCAATCCGCGCGGTGCGCGCGTCGTCGCGCTGGAGAAGCCGAGTGAGCGCGAGGCCACCGAGTGGTACTACCAGCGCTACGTGCAGCACCTCCCGGCCGGCGGCGAGATGGTCTTCTTCGACCGCTCCTGGTACAACCGGGCGGGCGTCGAGCGGGTGATGGGATTCTGCACCGAGGAGCAGTACCGACTGTTCCTGGAGCAGACGCCGGCGTTCGAGAAGACGCTCGTCGACGACGGCATCAGCCTCGTCAAGTTCTGGTTCTCCGTCACCCCGCTCGAACAGCGGACCCGCTTCGCGATCCGGCAGATCGACCCCGTGCGTCAGTGGAAGCTCTCGCCGATGGACCTTGCGTCGCTGGACAAGTGGGACGCCTACACCGAGGCGAAGGAGGCGATGTTCGCGGCCACCGACACCGATCACGCCCCGTGGACGGTGGTGAAGTCCAACGACAAGAAGCGCGCCCGGCTCAACGCGATGCGGCACGTGCTGAGCCTGTTCGAGTACGAGGGCAAGAACCACGAGTTCGTGGGCACTCCCGATCCGCTCATCGTCGGGCGTGCCCGGGACATCATCGGGGAGTAGGAGGGGACCGCTCGGGGCGTCGGTAGCCTCGTGGCTGTGCGTAGCTTTCTCAGTGCCCTGCTGACCCTCGTCGCGATGGCGGCTGCGGTGCTCGCGGTGCCGTCCCTCTGGCTGGATCTGCGCATCGTGGACCAGCAGGGATTCGTGTCGATGGTCGCACCGATGGCCGAGAACCCCGAGGTGCAGGAGTATCTGGCCGACGAGATCGCCGCGCAGGCCACCGCCCGCACCGACATCCCGATCGCGGCGCCGCTCGTGCGTCCGCTGGCGGAGAAGTACACCGAGAGCGAGCAGTTCCGTCTCGACTTCGCCGACGTGGCCGGCCAGCAGCACGCCTTCCTGTTCACCGAACCCGCCCCCGGTACCGACCCTTCGGTCATGCAGCTCGATATCAGCGGGATGATCAACCGGGCTCTCGGTCTCGCCGGCACGCCGAATGCGATCACCGAACCGGTCGTCGTCGACCTGACCACCGGCGCTTCGGGTCTCGAGGCCGGGAGCTATGCCCGGGCGGGCGAGCAGATCAGCCTGCTGGCCCGTGTGTCGGCGGCGGTCGCGGTGATCGCGGGCCTCGCGGCACTGGTGTTTGCGCGCCGGCAAAGCACCGTGTTCGCCTGGCTCGGTCTCGGCGTCGTCATCGCCGGCGCGTCGACGTGGCTGATCGGCCTGTTCTTCGCCGACCGCGCCAAGCAGGAGGTGGCCGATGCCGAATCGTCGGGCCGCAAGGTCGCCGGTCTGATCATCGACGGAATGTACGACGACCTCACCCGGGTCGCGGTGGTCGTCGGCGGTGCCGGTGTGGCGATGTTCGTCGTCGGCGTGCTCGCCCGGTTGCTCACCGCGGGACGCCGGTAGGCGTCGGATCGGTCAGTGGCCGGCGAAGGCCTCCGCGAGCCACCAGGATCCGCCGTCGTCGGTGATCTTGGCGTCGATGACCAGCGGACCCCGCGTGGCCCGTGGCGAATCGACCCAGCGCTGCACCTCGTCGAGGTCGTCGAGGCCGGCGACCGTGACGCCGGTAGCGCCGTGACCGCGGGCGATGGCCGCGATGTCGACGTCGGGGAAGGTCACCGTGGACATGTCGGCGTCGCCGAAGTGGTGCACCTCGGCGCCGTAGGCGGAGTCGTTGTAGACGATGACGGCGAGTGGGAGGCCCAGGCGCACCGCCGTTTCGAGTTCGGCGATGGCCATGAGGAAGCCGCCGTCGCCGGTGCCGAGAACGGGGAGCCGGTCCGGCCGCGCGATCGCGGCGCCGATCGCGGTGCCCAGGCCGAGCCCGATCGACTGGAACGCCTGGGTGAAGCAGAAGCCGAACTCGTCGGGAACCGAGAGGTGCGTCGACGGGTAGCCCATGAAGTTGCCCGAATCGATGGACAGGATGCGGTCGGCGGGCAGGATCTCGTCCAGCGCGATGGTCAGGGCGCGCGGATCGACGCGACCGTCGGCGGGTTCGGCGGTGACCGGCACGTCCTGCCAGCGCGCCGACTCTGCGATCCGGCGGGCGACCTCCGGCGTGCGATACCCCTCGTGGGCGCGGGGCTCGCGTTCGAGAGCGGCGAGCACCTCGCGGGCGGTCGCCGCGCAGTCGCCGACCACGCCCACGTCGACGGGGCGATGGGCGCCGATGGCCTCGACCTCGACGTCGACCTGCGCCACGACGGCGTCCTCGCCGATGAGGCGACCGTGCCGCATCGTCCACATGTTCAGCGCGCAACCCCAGCCGACGACGAGGTCGGCCGCGGAGATGAGTTCGGCGACCGTGGGTGAGGAGAAGCCACCCGAAATGCCCAGGGAGAACGGATCTCCGGCGAACAGGCCGTTGGCGACGGCCGACGTGGCCGGCAGTGCCCCGCTCGCCTCGGCCAGTGCCGCGATCTGCGGCCCGGCCTCGCGGGCGCCGCGACCGGCGACGAAGACGGGGCGTCGCGCCGACCGGATAGCCGCGGCGAGCGATTCGACGGCCGCGGCGTCGGGGCGGGGACGGGGCTGGGCGAAGGTCGCGGTGACGGGCCCGACCACCTCGGCGGGCATCGCGGCGACGTCGATGGCGACGTTGAGGACGACGGTGCGGCGCTGCGTGACCGCGGTGCGGTAGGCCCGCGTCACGTCGGCGACGACGGTGGCGGGCCCGTAGACGCGGTCGGCGACCGCGCCGACGCTGCGCGCGAGCGCCTCCTGGTCGATCCGGAAGTTCGACTGCAGCGCGGCCGCCGGGGCGTCGGCGGTCAGCACGATCATCGGGGTGCGACTCTTGGCCGCCTCGCCGATCCCGGTGACCGCGTTGGTGAGACCGCATCCCTGATGCACGGTGAGGAGGCCGACGCGCCCCGACATCCGGGAGTACGCGTCGGCCATCGACGCCGCGCCGCCCTCGTGCCGTGCCGCCGTGAAGGCGACGCCACCGGCGCGCAGGGCGTTGGTCATCACGAAGTTGCCGCTGCCGACGACGCCGAAGGCGTGACCCACACCGAGGTCGGCGAGGACCCGGCCGACGACGTCGGCGACGGTGGGCCCGTAGACGTTCGAGCTCACGGCGCTCAGCGTTCGACGACGGCCAGCACCCGTGACGGGCTGCCGGTGCCGCCGACGATCGGCAGCGGGCTGACCACGATCGCGGCGCCCGTCGCGGGCAGACGGCCGAGGTTCTTCAGAGACGTCAGGCCGTACTTGTCGTTGCCGAGGAAGAAGTAGTGCACCGGGAAGGCGGGATCGAATCCGCCGGCCAGGCCGGCGTCGACGCCGACCGTCTCCACGCCGAGTCCGGTGATGTCGCGCTTCGTGGCCAGCCATTCCGCGCACTCGACGGAGACGCCGGGCGTGTGCGACCCGGTCTCGTCGGCGTTGAGGAACTCGGCCTCCGATCCGCCGCGCGACTCCCAGCCGGTGCGCAGCAGCAGCCAGGTGCCGGCACCCAGCTCGCCGTGTTCGGACTCCCACTCCTCGACGTCGGCGACGGTGAGCAGGTAGTCGGGGTTGTCGGCGACCTTGGCGGTCAGATCCAGCACCGCGGCCTTGCCGATGAGCCGCTCGACCGGGATCTGCGACACGTCGTCGCCGTCGCGGCCGCTGATCCAGTGGATCGGGGCGTCGAGGTGGGTGCCGATGTGCTCACCGGTGTGGATGTTGTTGTGCCGCCAGAACGGTCCGGGTTCGTTGTAGGCGCTGACCTCTTCGAGGCTGAAGTCGATCAGGTTCGCGAAGGGGGCGGGCAGCCGCAGGGCGGGGGTCTCGGCCGAGAGCGGGGTGGTGAGGTCTATGACCTCGAGGGAGCCGTCGGCGATCCCGGCGAGGAAACCGGACAGTGCGGAGGCGGTCATGGTGAGGGTTCCTTTCGCGTTCGTCCCGGTCGCGGGCGTGAGGTGATGATCTCACGACACCGGCCCCCGACTGCGGCGCAGGTGGGGGCCGGTGTCGCAGGCTCCTACTTCCGCCCGGCCCGCCAGTTCATGCCCCAGCCGTAGGCCTGGTCGACCTTGTCCTGGGCGCCGCGGATGTAGCGGACCTCGCGGTTGACGACGAGTTCGCCGCCGCGGTTCTCCAGCAGCGCGATGGCGCACGAGATGGCCGACTGGTCGGCCTCGTCGAGGCGCACCTCGATCTGCGGTCCGCTCGCCGGATACAGGGTGACGACACCGTTGGCGCTCGCCCAGTTCGGAGTGCCCTCGTAGATGTAGGCGAAGATCAGGATGCGACGGATCCGGTCGGTGGCCGAGAGGTCGATGTACATGTTCTCGCCGCCGGACCCCGAGCGGTCGTCGCCGTCGAGGTAGATGATCGGGGTGCCCTGCACCGGGGCCCGGAACGAATTGCCCAGCGCCTGCACGATGCCCTTGCTGCCGTCGGTGAACTCCCACAGGCAGGCGAGGTCGAGGTCGATGCCGCGGGCCTTGCGGAACAGGCCGCCGCCCTTGGAATTCGACGTCCAGTTCAGGTTGACCCGGATCTGTCCGGTGGCCGAGCCCTGCTTGGTCAGGGACACGCTCGGCGCCGACTTGGTCAGCGTGATCTTGGACAGCGACACCGGCTGTGCCGGCGGTTGCTGGCCGGGGGTCGGCGTCGTCGCGGGAGGCTGCGGCGGCGGTTGGTTCTTCGGACGTTTGGTGTAGTCGATGCCCATCGTTTCCTCGTTCTCGTCGTGCGGGTCGTCGGTTGTCGGCCGGCCTCCGGCCGCGGGCGCTGCGCGTCTACTCGCCCGGAGTCAGTGTGCGCCAGAGGAACTCGAACGCGAGTGCCGACTTGAACGCCGCCTGCCTGTTGTCCGCGGCACCGCCGTGACCGCCCTCGATGTTCTCGTAGTACATCACCTCGTGACCAGTTTCCTCCAGGCGTGCAACGAATTTGCGGGCGTGACCGGGATGCACGCGGTCGTCGCGGGTGGACGTGGTGACCAGGATCGGCGGGTACGTCCTCTCGGCGTCGATGTTCTGGTAGGGGGAGAACGGCTTCATGAACTCCCACTCCTCCGGGTCGTCGGGGTCGCCGTACTCGGCCATCCACGATGCGCCGGCGAGCAGCAGGTGGTAGCGCTTCATGTCGATGAGCGGAACCTGGCAGACCAGGGCGCCGAACAACTCCGGGTACCGGGTGAGCATCACGCCCATGAGCAGGCCGCCGTTGGACCCACCCTGTGCGCCGAGCTGTTCCGGCGTGGTGAGTCCCTGTTCGACGAGTGCCCGCGCGACCGCGGCGAAGTCCTCGTACACCTTGTGGCGGCCCGCCTTCTGCGCCTGCGTGTGCCACGACGGACCGTACTCGCCACCACCCCGGATGTTGGCGATCACGTAGATGCCGCCGCGCTCGATCCAGTTGACGCCGGAGACCGACAGGTAGCTCGGCGTCAGCGAGTTCTCGAAGCCCCCGTAGCCGTACAGCAGGGTGGGGCCGCTGGTCACGTCGCGCCGCCGGATCACGAAGTAGGGGACCTTCGTGCCGTCGTCGGAGGTCGCGAAGAACTGTTCGGCGATCAGCGATTCGGGGTCGAAGAACGCCGGGCTCTGCTTGATGACGCGGGGAGCGCGGCCGCTGTCGCCGTGCAGCAGACTGGGCGGATCGGTGAACGACGAGGCCATCCAGAAGACCTCGTCGCTCTCGTCCGGATCGGTGTCGAGGACCGACACGGTCGCCAGTTCGGGCAGGCCCGGCTGCTCGACGACCTCCCAGCTGCCGAGTTCGCGCACCTGCACCCGGGTGTGGACGTCGTGCAGGGTCGTGATGATGAGATGCGAACGGGTGAAGGCGTAGTCGACGATGCTCGTGTGGGCATCGGGGGTGAAGAGCACCGTCGCGTCGCGCTCGCCGGCGCGGTAGGCGTCGTAGTCGAACACCAGGAGCGTGCCCGGGGCGTAGGTGGTTCCCTCGAGCTCCCATTCGGACCTCGTCATCACCGTCAGCCAGGACATCCGCACCCCGGCGTGGGAATCCGTGGGCACGTCGACGAGTTCGGGCTCGCCGTTGCGCAGTTCGTAGAGCAGCGAGTTGAAGAAGTCGGTCGACCTGCTGACGAAATCGCGCTCGTATCCCGGGGTGTCGTCGTGCTGGGCGTGCACGGCGACGTCGCCCTTCTCGCCGGCGAAGACGGTCACCGCGTCCTCGAGCGGGGTGCCGCGCGACCAGCGCTTGACCACCCGCGGGTATCCGGAGTCGGTCAGCGAGCCGAACCCGTCCGGCTGCTCGCCGAAGTCCGTCCCGACGAAGACCGTGTCGCGGTCGATCCAGCCGACGCTCGACTTGTTCTCGGGCAGGACGAAACCGTCGGTGACCCACTGCCTGGACGGGATGTCGAACTCGCGGACGACGCTTGCGTCGGCACCGCCGCGGGACAGTGAGATCAGCGCGCGGTCGTAACCAGGACGCAGCACGGTCGCCCCGGCCCACACCCAGTTCTCGTCCTCGGCGCGCGCGAGGTCGTCGACGTCGATGAGGATCTCCCACTCGGGTGAGTCCGTCGTGTAGGACTCCAGGGTGGTGCGCCGCCACAGTCCGCGCGGGTTGTTCGCGTCCCGCCAGAAGTTGTAGAGGAACTCACCGCGGCGCCGCACGAACGGGATGCGGTCGTCGGTGTCGAGGATCGCCAGCGTCGACGACTCCATCTCCCGGAAGCGGTCCGAGGACGTGAGCGCCTCGACCGTCGGCTCGTTGTGGGAACGGACCCAGGACAGTGCCTCGTCGCCGGTGACGTCCTCGAGCCAGATGTAGGGATCGTCGGTGCCAGGGGTCGGATCGGCATGCTCGGTCATGGCTCCAACTTACGCGGGCGGATCCGGCGGAGGGGGCCGAGGAGACCGGGCCTCGCCGCCGGGTGGCGGTCGACGTGCCCCGATCGGCCCGTGTCACGGTGCTGAACTGCGTGAACCCCGGTCGGACAGTGTGTTCGGGCGGTATCGTCGCGGCAGCGACGACAGGAGAACCATGTCCACCTCCGCCCCGGCACGGCGAGAACCAGTCCCCACCCGCACGATGCGGAGGTCGCCGAACCGGGGGCGCCTGTCGCTCGCGACATGCGCGGCACTGACGGCCGTCGTCCTGGTCGCGGCCTGCGACAGCGGATCGTCGCAGGGCCCGGTCGCCTCGGAACCGTCCGGCGCGTCGGCGCTGGTGAACCCGAACGAGGTCGACGCGACCCCGCTGCCCTCCGACGCGGTGGACAAGGCCGTCGCCCAGCTCGACGGCCTGGTGGCCTCGCTGATGGGGTCCACCGGCATCCCGGGCATGGCGGTGGCCGTGGTCTCGGGCGGGGAGACCAAGTACGCGAAGGGATTCGGTGTCCGCGACGTGACCACCGGGGAGAAGGTCGACACCGCAACGGTGTTCCAGCTCGCCTCGGTGTCGAAGCCGGTCGGCGCCACGGTGGTGGCCGCGGCGGTGGGCGACGACATCACCTCGTGGGACATGCCCGTCATCGAGGGGCTGCCGTGGTTCGCGCTGTCGGAGCCGTACGTCACCCGCACCGTCACGGTCGGGGACATGTATTCGCACCGTTCGGGTCTGCCCGACCACGCCGGGGACAAGCTCGAGGACATGGGGTACTCGCAGACCGAGGTCCTGCAGCGGATGCGGTTCATGCCGCTCGACCCGTTTCGGATCAGCTACGCCTACACCAACTTCGGGCTGACCGCCGGGGCGGAGGCGGTCGCGGCCAAGGCCGGCAAGGACTGGCCGACGTTCTCCCGGGACCTGATCTACGGTCCCCTCGGGATGGCGTCCACGAGTTCCCGTCACGCCGACTTCGTCGCGCGCCCCGATCGCGCGGTCGGGCACATCCGGGTCGACGACGAGTGGGTCAGGTCCGGCATCCCCCGTCAGCCCGACCCGCAGGCGCCGGCCGGTGGGGTCAGCTCGAACGTGGACGACATGGCCACCTGGCTGAAAATGCTTCTCGCGCAGGGCAGACACGACGGCAACCAGGTCGTCGAACCGGAGGCCCTGCTACCCGCGATGACCCCGCAGGTGGTCTCGAATCCGCCCGTGAACCCCGACGCCCGGACCGGCTCCTACGGTTTCGGGTTCAACGTCGGCGTCACCTCCGACGCCCGCACGCAGTTCAGCCACGCCGGGGCGTTCGCATCGGGTGCGGGCACGATGATCTCCATCCTGCCCTCGGCGGACACGGCGATCGTGGTGCTGACCAACGCCGCGCCCGTCGGGGCCGCCGACGCCCTGGCCATGGAGTACATGGATCTGGTCCAGTTCGGGGAGATCCGCAGCGACTGGCGCGAGCTGTACGCCCGGGCGTATGCGGCGATGAGCAAACCCTCCGGCGAACTCGTCGGCAAGAGGCCGCCCGCGAATCCGGCACCGCCGCAGCCGTTGCCGACGTTCGTCGGCACCTACGCCAACGCGGTCTACGGCCCGGCGACGATCGTCGAGCGCGACGGGAAGCTCATTCTCGAGATGGGGCCCGGGGGAGTGCGCAAGCACGAACTCACCCATTGGGACGGCAACACCTTCACCTTCGACCTGCACGACGAGAACGCGGAACTCGGCTCGATCTCCAAGGTCACCTTCGACGGGCCGAGGATGATCATCGAGTACTACGACGACGAGGTCAGCGACGGCGTGTTCGTCCGTCGACCATAGGGCGGTCGGGGCCGATCCGGGCCGATCGCACGACACCCGGCTCCACGGCGCGTCGGATCGGGTCCGGAATCGACACCGCCCGGACGGGATCGATCCTCTCCGTCCGGGCGGTGTCCGGGCTCAGATCACTGCGCGCCGGTCGACGACGCCGCCGGCAGGGGATCGGGGACCTCGCCGGTCCGGATGGGGCACCGGGTGGACGAGTAGATCGTCGGCATGCACAGGTTGCAGTGCACGCAGCGCGATCGCGTCGAGGGGTCCTCGGCGATGCGGAGCGGCAGATCGGGCTCGCGCAGGATCGCACGCCCCATCGCCATGAACTCGAACCCCTCGTCCAGCGCCATGTCCATCGACGCGCGGTCGGTGATGCCGCCGAGCAGGATCATCGGGAGCTTCACCGACTTGCGCAGTTCCCGGGCCAACGGCAGCAGGTAGCCGTCATGGTACTGGTAGCGCTTGAGGAAGAACGGCGCAAAGGCCTTGAGCCCGTACTTCATCGGGCCGGAGAAGGCGGCGGCGAACTCCTTGCGCGGCGCCTCGCCGTGGAACAGGTACATCGGGTTGAGGAGCGAGCTGCCGGCCGTGGGCTCGATGGCGTCGATGTATCCGTCGGACTCCAACAGCTGCGCCACCTGGCAGGCCTCGTCGACGTTGAAGCTGCTGAACTTCGCCGGGCCCTTGGCGCGCGCCTGCGGGGAACGCTCGATGTCGGGGCGGCCGACGCCGTCGTAGGTGTTGAGCTTCACCCAGATCGCGGCCTCGTCGCCGACCTCGTCGCGGACGGTCTCGAGGACCTCGCGGGCGAGGCGGGCGCGATTGACCAGGCTGCCGCCGTACTCGTCGCGCCGGTGGTTGAGCAGCGGGGACAGGAAGCTGGAGATGAGGTAGTTGTGGCCGCAGTGGATCTCGAGTCCGTCGAAGCCGGAGTCGACGGCCAGCCGCGCGGCCCGGCGGAACTTCTGCCGCAGCTCGGCGAGTTCGTCCATCGACGGCTTGTGGCACATCGACATGCCCAGCGGGGAGGGCAGGCGGCCGGGGGCCCAGGCCTTGGCGCGGTTGGACGCCGCGTTGGCGACGGGACCGGCGTGTCCGAGCTGGGCCGCGGCGAGCGCACCCTCGGCGTGGATGGCGTCGGTGAGCTTCTTCAGGCCGGGCACGGCCTCGGGGCGCATCCAGATCTGGTGGCGGTCGGTGCGTCCCTCGGGGGAGACGGCGCAGTAGGCGACGGTCGACATCGCGACGCCGCCGGCGGCGACCTCGCGATGGAACTCGATGAGATCGTCGGTCACAAGGGCGTCGGGCGTCATGCCCTCGAAGGTCGCGCACTTGATGAGGCGGTTGCGCAGGGTGAGCGGTCCGATCTGGGCGGGGCTGAACGGTCCGGTGGTCGGGCTGGCCACGAGGGTTCCTTTCGGTTGGGGCTGGGCTGAACTGGGTTGTCTGGTCGGTCCGGTCGCTGTCACCGGCGGCGGGCGGTTGCCCGAGGCGCGGGACGCGGGGAGGCCGTCACGACGGCTCCGGCGGCGCCGAGAGTCCGGCGGTCACGAAACCGGCGAGAGCCTCGACCGCCGCGGGATCGAGGCGCTCGCTGTCCCCGAATCGCAGGAGGATCAGCTGGAAGGCGAGCGCCCAGCGGCGTCGGGCGGCTCGCGCCGGCAGGCCGGGGACCGCGTCGAGCAGGATGTCGGCGAACGGGTCGAGGCCGAACCAGCGGGCGGTCCAGTTGATCTTCGGGCGGGTCAGGACGAAGCGAGAGAGCAGCTGCAGGTGCAGGTGCCCGGTCGGGTCGCCCTGGAGTTCGACGAAGGGCGCGAGCAGCACGTCGACGATCTGCCGCACCGAATGCCGCCCCGGGTCGATCTCCGACAGCGGATCGGACCACCGCGGGGCCAGTCGGGATTCCAGGAGCGCGATCGTCAGATCGTCCTTGGTCCCGAAGTGATAGTGCACCGCGGCGGGGTTGGCGTCGGCCGCCGCGCAGATAGCGCGTATCGACACCCGGTCGTAGCCCTCGGTCAGGAACAGCCGCTCGGCGACGTCGAGGAGGACCTCGCGGGTCGCCGACGGACCGGTCCCCGATGGGAGCTCGCCGGTGGTCTGGGTCACACGTGGATGAAACCACAGATCAAACAACGATTCAATCAGTGATTGAATCCTGGCGCCGGTTACCCCCGAGTAGTGGGACGGACTGCGGCGGCCCACGGCCGAGACGTAGGGTGAATGGCGTGGCTGAACACTTCGAAACAGTTGTATTGGGTGCAGGTCCAGGTGGGTACGTAGCCGCGATCCGGTCGGCTCAGCTGGGCATGAAAACCGCCGTCATCGAGGAGAAGTACTGGGGCGGTGTGTGTCTCAACGTCGGATGTATCCCGTCCAAGGCGTTGCTCCGAAATGCCGAACTCGCGCACATCTTCAACCATCAGGCGAAGACCTTCGGCATCAGCGGCGATGTGTCCTTCGACTTCGGCGCGGCATTCGACCGCAGCCGCAAGGTCTCGGAGGGCATCGTCAAGGGTGTCCACTTCCTGATGAAGAAGAACAAGATCACCGAGATCGACGGTTACGGCGTCTTCAAGGACGCCAAGACCATCATGGTCGGCGATCGTGAGATCACGTTCGACAACGTCATCATCGACACCGGCTCGACGGTCAAGCTGCTGCCGGGCGTCGAGCTCTCGGACAACGTGGTCACCTACGAGACCCAGATCCTGACCCGCGAACTCCCCGAGTCGATCGTCATCGTCGGCGCCGGCGCCATCGGCATGGAGTTCGGCTACGTCCTCGCCAACTACGGCGTCGACGTCACCATCATCGAGTTCCTCGACCGCGTCCTGCCCAACGAGGACGCCGACTCGTCGAAGGCCGTCGCCAAGGAGTACAAGAAGCTCGGCGTGAAGCTGCTGACCTCCACCAAGGTCCAGAGCGTCACCGACAACGGCGACAACGTCACCGTCACCTACGAGGACGCCAAGGGCAAGGCCGGCGAGCTCACCGTCGACAAGGTCCTCATGTCCGTCGGATTCGCGCCGCGCGTCGAGGGCTACGGACTCGAGAACACCGGCGTCGAGCTCACCGAACGCGGCGCCATCGCCATCGACGACTACATGCGCACCAACGTCGACGGCATCTACGCGATCGGCGACGTCACCGCCAAGCTGCAGCTCGCCCATGTCGCCGAAGCCCAGGGCGTCGTCGCCGCCGAGACCATCGCCGGCGTGGAGACCATGACGCTCGGCGACTACCGGTTCATGCCGCGTGCGACCTTCTGTCAGCCGCAGGTCGCGTCGTTCGGCCTCACCGAGCAGCAGGCCAAGGACGAGGGTTACAACGTCAAGGCCACCACGTTCCCGTTCACCGCGAACGGCAAGGCCCAGGGACTCGGCGAGACCGCCGGCTTCGCCAAGCTCATCACCAACGCCGACACCGACGAACTGCTCGGCGGACACCTGGTGGGCGACAACGTCTCCGAGATGCTCCCGGAGATGACCCTGGCCCACAAGTGGGACCTGACCGCCAAGGAACTGGCGCGCAACGTGCACACCCACCCGACCATGTCGGAAGCGCTCCAGGAGACGTTCCATGGCGCGATCGGGCACATGATCAACCTGTGAGCCGCGCGTCGGGGTGGCATGCCACGGCGCGATCGGGCACATGATCAACCTGTGAGCCGCGCGTCGGGACACATGATCGACCGGTAGGACACATACGGCTGCGGCCGGTCCGTTCCCTCTTCGGGAGCGGACCGGCCGCAATCGTCTGCGCGGTCCGGGGGCGTGTCACGCCTGGGGCTTGTCGCCGCCACCCTGGTCCGCAGCGGCCATCTCCAGTTCTTCGAGAATCTGCAAGGACAGGAAGGTCATCGGCCCGGCGTCCTCGAAGCAGGCGCCGACGTTGCCCGCGAGCCCGCCCTCGAGTGCGAGGCGACCACACAAGTCGAGCTTGAGTTGGCGAGCGCCCTCACCGAGGTCGAGATTGTCGAGATCGACCCAGACGATGTTGGGCCGGGTCGTGGACTCGAAGACGTAGCGCTTGTTCGTCAGGTCCGTCACCGTCTGCCAGATGGTCTGGGACGCATCGGGCTTGCCGGGATCCGGGATTCGGAACGGCTGCGCGGCGTTGCGGATGACGCTGAACATCGCGGCGATGCCCTCCACCTGGGTGCTGGGCCGGGCGAGCCGCTTCACGTAGTACGACGCCCGCGCGAACCGGTCGGCCGCGAGGGTGGAACCCGGAAGCGGCTGGTCACCGCCGAGCCCCTGGTACCGCTTGACCAACTCGAGCTGCTTGTCGTAGGTCGGCGAATTGGTCATCACGACGTACGACCGGTCGTGGTAGACCCTCGGGCGGCCGTCGATGTACTCGATGATCGCCGAGTCGCCGGTGGCGTCGTCGAGTGCGAGGTGGATGGTCGGTCGCACGCCGCCTGTGGGGTCGTCCATCTGCACGACCTGGACGTCGGTCTCCTCGATCCACGCGACCGCCTCGTCGACGGTGGCGAAGTTGTCGAGGAAGTACTGCAGCCAGATGGCCTGGCTCAGCGCCGGTCGAGAGTCGTCGTAGGTGCCGTAGTCGGACTCCGCCAGCCAGAGGACGTGACCGGCGAGCCCCGCTTCGTTGAGGCCGTCCACGGAGATGATGTCGAAGGCGGTCGCGATCACGCTGCCGAATCTCGACGTCCAGGTCAGATCACCCCTGACGCCGTCGTCACGCCTCACCCCTCGTGGCTGCGTCCACAGGTTGGTCATCAGGTCTTTGTGGAAGTCCATGTTCCTGCCGACCAGCACCGAACCGTTGGCGTCGGGCCAGATCACTCGTGTGCACATGGTTTGGTCACTGCCTCACTCATCGTGTTCATCGACGGTGCGCTGATCGGCGCACCGTCGGCGAGCCTAGCCTCGCGCTTTCACGCTGAATTCGTGTCGTGAATAAAGAATGGTGCCCTGAACTGGGATGATTGAACTTGCGAAGGTATCAATCGGACCAGATCGAGGAGCACCATTCAGGTGAGCAAGTCTACGTCGCCGTACCCCACGCTGTCTGCAGATGGCACCGGAACCGGGGTCGTGTCGCACGCCGGCGCCGCGGTGTTACTCCGGGCTGCGGAGAAAACGGGTCTGACCAGCCGATTATCCGAGGCGTTGGCGCCGTGGCGCAAACCTTTGGCGACTCATGATCCGGGCAAGATCATCTCGGACCTGGCCGTGGCGGTCGCGATCGGTGGCGACTGTTTGGCCGACATCAACCAGTTACGCGCCGACCCGGCGGTGTTCGGTCAGGTCGCCTCTGATCCGACGGTGTCGCGCCTGATCTCGACGTTGGCCGATGATGCGCCGGCGGCGCTGTCGGCGATTGCGACCGCGCGTGCTGCCGCGCGGGCAGCGTGCTGGTCAGCAGCCGGTGCCACTGCTCCCGACCATGACGCCGACGTCGCTGACCCGGTGATCGTCGACCTCGACGCCACTTTGGTGACCGCGCACTCGGAGAAACAGGATGCGGCACCAACCTACAAGCGGGGGTTCGGTTTTCACCCGCTGTGTGCGTTCGTCGATCACGGCAGCGACGGCACCGGCGAACCCCTAGCGATCGAGTTGCGCCCGGGTAATGCTGGTGCCAATACCGCTGCCGATCACATCGCGGTCACCGCCGCCGCACTCGAGCAGCTACCGCACGTGGCGGGCTATCGGGTTGGCAAGTCGGTGCTGGTGCGCACCGACTCGGCCGGCGGCACCCACGAGTTCGTCGACTACCTCACCCGACGACGCCTGGCGTACTCGGTCGGGTTCGGGCTCACCGAAGCGACCGCAACCGCGATCGACCGGATCAGTCCCGAGGCCTGGACCCCGGCCTACGACGCCGAGGGCATCGAGCGCGACGGGGCGTGGGTGGCCGAGTTGACCGGGCTGATCGACCTATCGGGCTGGCCCGAAGGCATGCGAGTGATCGTGCGCAAGGAGCGCCCGCATCCAGGTGCGCAGCTACGCTTCACCGATCGTGATGGGTTGCGGGTGACCGCGTTCGCCACCAACACCGTTCGTGGCCAACTCGCCGATCTGGAACTGCGTCACCGGCGACGCGCACGCTGCGAGGACCGGGTCCGCACGGCGAAAGACTGTGGCCTGACCAATCTTCCGTTGCACGGATTCGATCAGAACCGCATCTGGTGTGCCATCGTGATGCTCGCTTGCGAGCTGATCGCCTGGACCCAGCTGCTGGCCTTCGCTGATCATCCCGCTCGCCGGTGGGAACCCAAACGACTGCGCCACCGCGTGTTCTCGATCGCCGCCAAGATCAGCCGCCACGCCCGCCGAACCCGGTTGAAGCTTGCCGCCCACGCACCACATGTTGGACTGCTGCTCGACGGGATCTCAAGACTCGCAGCACTTCCCGCACCTGCCTGACATCAAGCCAACCTGACCTCTGATCCAGAAAGGACGTTCCACCTCGGGGCCGTGAACCCCGACGCCCACCGACGCGTCGGGCACCTCTCACGGCCTACGCCCGGAGATCCGGTCCTCAGACCACCCACCCGGGCCACCCAACAGACGACCGCCACCTCACGAAAGATCGAGGCTAGTGACCACGCCGCGGAGGGCGGGATTCATGAGGAAAATCGGCACGAATCCCTCACTTCCACTTAGGCGGAGGCCCGAAACGGACCGCAGATCAATTTCGTGCCGTTTGCGGCAGGTCGTTCGTGACAAAAGCCAGATCAACCGGCGAAATGCCGCGGGAGGGTTCCGAGTCGACAATGCGCACACGGTATAACCAGAGGTTATGACCACAACGATCCTGCACAACGCCCGTCTGATCGACGGGACCGGAGCCGACGCGATTGCCGACGCGGTCGTCGTCATCGAAGACAACAAGATCGCCTACGCGGGCGCGGCTTCGGGTGCTCCGCAGGTCGACGAATCGAAGAAGCCGGTCAAGATCGATGTCGGCGGCAACACCGTCACGCCCGGATTCTTCGACTGCCACGTGCATCTGTCGCTTCCCGGCACCAAGGGGTCGCCGATCATGGCGGCGATGGTCCCGCCGTCGTACCGCTACTTCGAGCTGATCGACCGGCTCAAGGCCACCATCGACGCCGGTGTCACCACCGTCCGCGACCTCATGGGCATCGACGTGGGCGTTCGCGACGCGGTGGCCCACGGCCTCGTCGCCGGACCGCGCCTGCTGGTCGCCGACAAGATGCTCAGCCAGACCGGCGGTCACGCCGACTTCCACATCCCGTCCGGGCTCAGCGGCACCGGCATCATCGGCGGTGAGCTGGTCGACACCGTCGACGAGGCCCGCAAGGCCGTCCGCGAGCTGCTGCGCAGCGGCGTCGACGTCATCAAGGTCGCATCCAGTGGCGGCGTCTCCTCGCCCAGCGACGACCCGGACTGGCTCGGTGCCCGCACCGAGATCGTCGCGGCCCTCGTCGAGGAGGCGAACAACTACGGCGGTCGCAAGGTCGCCGCACACGCCATCGGCTTCCTCGGCATCCAGGCCGCGGTCCAGGGCGGCGCGCACTCCATCGAGCACGGCTACGCACTCACCGACGAACTCCGTCAGGAGATGGTGGAGCGCGGCCAGTTCCTGGTCCCCACCCTCATCGAGACCCTCAAGCCCGACACCGCGACCCCGCAGGCCGTCGCGAAGTCCGAGAAGTGGCACAAGCTCGCCCACGAGTCGATCGCCGCGTCGATCGAGGCGGGCGTCAAGGTCGCGGTGGGCACCGACGCCGGTCTGGTCCCCGACCACGGCGCCACCCTCGGCGAGCTCGGCTGCCTGGTGAAGTTCGGCGGCATGACCCCGCTGCAGGCGATCGTCGCCGGCACCAAGACCTCGGCGGAGCTGTGTGGCGTCGACGACAAGCTGGGCACCCTGGAGGCGGGAAAGCTCGCCGACGTCGTGGTCGTGAAGGGCGATCCGCTCGCCGACATCGACTCGCTGGCCGACCAGTCCAACATCCTGCTGGTCCTCAAGGAGGGCAAGGCCGCGAGCAACCGCGGCGCATACGCGCTCTGACGCCGGTCCCGGCGTGACGCCGGAGAGACTCACCGCGAGCCGGTGGCCGATCAGGTCACCGGCTCGCGGTCGTTCGCGGGCCGATCGGCACGGCCGCCGCACGCGGTCGTGGGGCTACGCTCGGTGAGATGAGCGCTGCCGAACGGGTCCGGGAATGGCCGCTGCCATGGCCCCTGGATCTGCGCGCCACACTCGGGCATCACCGGCGGGGCGGTGGCGACCCCGCGTTCGCCTACGGCACGGACGGATCCGTCTGGCGCGTCGTGCACACCCCCGACGGTCCCGGCACACTCTCGATCCGGCGGAGCGGGGACCGGGTGCTCGGCCGGGCATGGGGTCCGGGGGCCGACTGGCTGCTGGAGATGATGCCCGACATGCTCGGTGCCTCCGACTCCCCGGAGTCGATGCCCGTGCGCGATGCGGTCGTCGCCGGTCTGGTCCGCCGTGCGGAGGGCCTGCGCATCGGCCGCAGCGGACGGGTCTGGGAGGCACTCGTCCCGGCGATCCTGGAGCAGAAGGTGGTCGGCGCAGAGGCCTGGCGTGCCTGGCGGTATCTGTTGCGCCGCTACGGGGAACCCGCCCCGGGCCCGGTTCCCGACACGATGCGGGTCCCGATGCCGCGCCGGGCGTGGGCCGACATCCCGTCGTGGGAGTGGCATCGCAGCGGCATCGAACCGGTGCGCATGCGCACCATTCGCGGCGCGACCGCCCTCGACGTCGAACGCCACCCCGACAAACTGACGGTGCTACGCGGAGTGGGCGTCTGGACCGAGGCGGAGACCAGGTCGCGGGCGATCGGCGACGCCGATGCCGTGTCGGTCGGCGACTATCACATCCCGACGCTCGTCGGCACCACCCTCATCGGACAGGCGGTCGACGACGACGGAATGCTCGAGCTCCTCGAACCCTATGCGGGACACCGCAACCGAGTGGTACGGATGATCGAGTTGTACGGTGTCCGGCGCGAACGTCGCGGTGCGCGCATGTCGGTGCGCGACTACCGGTCGATCTGACGGTGCCGCCCGCCGGAGCGTCGCCGGCCACCAACCTGCTTCGCCCGCAGCGCCACCGCGGCGCAACCGAGTGCGAACAACACCACCGCGATCGCGGCGCAGTACACCAGGCCTCCGGTGGGGCCCCACGGCGGCATGAAGGCGAGCTCCTGGCCGGTGCCATAGGTGCCGTTGAGGAACGGCATGTAGTTCTGCAACGTGTAGCCGTTCGGGACGAGACTGATCGCGTTCTCGATGACGTAGGCCCAACCGAGAAGACCCACAACGGTTCCCGCGGGATGGCCGACGATCGCGGCGAGCCCGACACCGATGCCGACGGCGCAGACGGCGAAGACCGGCACCGCGACGAGGAACCGGACACCCGCGGCCGAGCCGATGTCCACCCCGGCGTAGACCTTCGGGAAGAACGACGGCAGGATCGCCATCACGAGGGCGACCAGCGCGGCGCTGCAGACCGCGGCGCCCACGCCGTAGGCGATCCAGCGCGACACCAGGCCCGTCCATCGACGGGGATACAGATACCGGGCCAGCTCGCCGAGCGGACCGCGTTCGGCCGTCGCCTGCGCATACGCCGCGACGACCGCCCAGATCATCACGGTGAAGGTGATGACCCAGTAGACCGAGTTGGTGGTGGTCACCGAGGTGACCTGGATGCTGCTCGAGATGGAGGCGAACCGCTCGGCGACGGTGGCGACGCCGAGCGTGATCGCCAGCGGCAGCAACACCGCACCCGGCACGAGTCCGTAGAGAAGGATGCTGCGGGCCCCGCCCACGCGGGTGAGTTCGGCGCGGGTGCCGCGGCCGATCTGACCGGCGACGGCGGACAACGTCGTCGTCACCGGGGCACTCCCGCGGACCGGGGCCGGGACACGGCGGACAGGTAGGCCTCCTCGAGATCGGCGTGGGCGCCGACGAATTCGTCGACCCGCGCGTCGGCGGCGACGCGGCCGGAATCGAGGACGACCACGCGGTCTGCGGTGCGGGCGACCTCGTCGAGATGATGCGAGGCGATCAGCAGACTACGGCCCTCGTCCGCGAGCGAGCGGAGAAGCGTTCGCAGCCAGCGGATTCCGTCGATGTCGAGACCGTTCACCGGCTCGTCGAGGACGAGTGTGCGTGCATCGCCGAGCAGGGCGGCGGCGATGCCGAGGCGTTGCCGCATGCCCAGCGAGAAGTCGACGACCCGGCGTCGGGCGACATCGGTGAGATCGACGAGCTCAAGGACCTCGTCCACGCGCGACACCGGGATGCCGCCGGCGCGCGCCAGCCAGCTCAGGTGGCGTCGTGCGGTGTGACCCGGGTGGGCGGCGTCGGTGCCGAGGTGCATGCCGATCACCTGTGGAGGTGCGGGCAGTTCGGGGAAACGCCTGCCGTCGATCAGGATTCGGCCGGAGGTGGCCGGCATGATTCCGCAGATGGTCTTCAAAAGCGTCGTCTTGCCGGTGCCGTTGCGGCCGAGGAGGTAGACGAGTTGGCCGTTCTCGACGCGGGTGCTCACCCCGTCGAGAACGGCCTGCCCGCCCATGTGGACAGACAGGCCGTCGATGTCGAGCACCGGGTCAGCGGTTGCAGTAGATGTTGAGTCCGACGGTCTTGACGCCCTGGCACAGCGAGTTCGCCGCGAGCTTCCAGTTGCCGTCGAGCTTCTTGAACTCGATGGTCATCCGGATGGTCGGACGACCGGCCGAGCCGCTGTTCAGGGTCGCGGTGACGCTGTTGCCCTTCTGTACCAGGGGCCCGGTCACCTCGTTCCAGCCGCGCGGGGCGCGGAAGAGGCCCAGCTGGTACACGGTCTTCGGGACGATCACCGCGTTCATGCCGCCCTCGACGTTGGCGGCCTTCGCCTGATCCGATGCCGGGGTCTCCACCAGGAACTCGACGATGTCGTTGAGGTCCGCCAGGGTGGGCCGGTCGGTGGTGACCTTGAAGTTCGGCGGGAAGGTCTTGGCGGCCGAGGCTCCGCCGGTGGTCGCGACGAGCCCGATGACGGCGACGAGAGCCGCGAGCACGGCGATGGTCATCCTGCGGACGGAATGCATGACGTTGGGTCCCTCCTGTTTTCGGCGGTGGTGGTCCGCCGTCGACTTTGAGAGAAACCTAATCCTCGAAATTGTTTTAGGCAAGCCTCACCTGAAAGTGCTCAAGGAAGCCTCATCTTGGAGGCGTCGCGACGGTTCCCGCATCGCGGCGCAGTGGGGCCAGCCGCAGGACGATCTCGCAGTCGCCGCCGGCCGGGTCCGGCGACACGGCGACGCCGTACTGCGAGATGAGCGCGGGAGAACTCGTCGCCAGCGCCTGTTCGATGACGCCGCGGGCGACGCCGCGGGCCACCTCGGGGTGCGACCGCGCGATGTCCTGGAGTGGGCACGCGCACAGGCGCAGCTCATGAGACCCGAAGGCGCTCACGATGTTCGACACCTGGAAACCGAGCTCGGAAAGCGTCTCGGCGGCAACCGTCACCGGATCGGGCAGGCCGTCCGCGCTGACGGGGCGGGCGTGTTGCTCGGCCCACAGGCGTCCGGCCTCGGCGCCGGCGTTCTCGCGGGCGGCCTGAGTGCTCCCGAGGCGGCTCAGCAGATGTCCCAGGAGGGCGTCGGTGGGTGGCCGGCGCACGAGACGGTAACCGACACGAGGCCGTCCGACGCCGGGCGTCGGCACCGTCGTCGTCTCGACCCGCCCCGCCTCGACGAGCTTGGCCAGGTGGAACCGGGCCGTGGTGACGTGCAGGTGCAGGCGCGTCGAGATGTCCGCGGCGACCATCGGCTCGTCGGACTCGCCGAGCAGGGCGATGATCTTGTCGCGCTGCCTGGTCGCCATGTGTGATCCTCCGCTCTCGACGCGCCCACACCCGTGGTGGTCAGTTCGTGTTCGGATTCTCCAACACGACGAGGGTCACCACCGCATCGGACCGGGCTTCCAGCGCATGCGGGACGTTGGCGTTCACGTGGATTGCGACCCCGTGCTCGAGGCGGGTGGTCTCGCCCTCGACGGTGAAGTCGATCTCGCCGGTCTGGCCGATGACGAGAATCGGACGCCCGGCGCAATGATCGGGCATGGCCTGTCCGGCCCGGAACGACAGGCGGATGACGTTCGCGCCGTCGTTACGCGAGAGAACCGAGATGTCGGGACGGTCCCCGTCCTTGGGTGTGCCCTCGGTCAGGCCGGTGACCACCGTGGCGCCGCTCATGCGGACTTCCCCGGCTTGGTCGCGATGACCTCGATGGCGGCCATGTGCGACTTGTACTTGGTGAAGGTCGAACGCATCGCCAGCACGCGCTTGCGTGCGTCGCCGTCGCGGAGCACGTTGGCCACGAACTTCAGCGCGCCGCCGAGTCCCTCGTCGGCGATGACGCGACGCGGCTCGAGCAGCGCCATCTTGGCGAAGCGGACCTTGGTGACCTCGAAGCCGGCGTCGGTGAGGAGCTTGCGCCACTCGGCCTCGGTGAGCGGACGGGCGTTGACCTTGATCGACCGGGCGAGCGACTTGCGGATCTCGGTCTTCTCCTCGTCGGGGAGGGTGTCGGGGTTGATCGCGAGCTCGTGGATGGCGTAGCGGCCGCCCGGACGCAGCACGCGGAAGGCCTCCTGCACGATCTTGGCCTTGTTGCGGTCGGACTGCATGGTCAGCATGGCCTCGCCGATGGCGACGTCGGCGCTCTCGTCGTCGAGTCCGGTCGACGACGCATCCCCGGGCAAGACGCGGCCGCGGCCGCCGATGGCGCCCTTGGTCAGCTCGACCGCGTTCGGGTCGTCGTCGACGCCGACGTAACTGCGCGGTGAGCGCTCGAGAATCGCCGTCGCGGTCTTCCCCAGGCCGGGGGCGATCTCGAGGACGTCGGCCCCGTCGATCCCGGCGTCGTCGAGCAGGCTCTCGGTGAGCTCGAGTCCACCCGGTCGGAGCACGCGCTTGCCGAGTCGGGCCAGCAGCCAATGACCGGGCATGTCCTCGGTCTTGCGCTGGTGGAACGGCAACTGATCCGCCGCCGAAGTTTCCTTAGACATACCTAACCTCCCTATTTCGAGGAAGACGATACTGCAAACCGTCAAGGGGTCGGTCGGGAGTCGGGCGCGACGCCCAACACGTACTGGCCTTGGCCGGTGATCGTCTGCTCGACGTCGACCGCGCCGGCCGCCCGGAGGCGGTCGACGACCGCGTGCTCGTCGAAGATGTGGAATCCGGTGGCGGCCTCGACGGCGAAGCGGACACCGGGCAGGGAGGTCAGCTCGGTCGCCACCGAGGTGAAGATCACGATGTCGCCGCCGGGGCGGGCGACGCGCACCATCTCGTCGATCACCGACAGCGGATCGGGGATGAGGTAGAGCGCGGCGAGACAGGTGACCACGTCGAAGGTGTTGTCCGCGAACGGGATCGCGTGGGCATCGGCTCGGAGATAGGTTGCCCGTCCGGTCGCGTTGGTGCGGACGGCCTGCCGGAGCATCGCCGGCGAGAAGTCGATTCCCACGCATCGGCCGTCCCCGGTCAGCCCGTCGGCGATCAGACGGGTGTAATTGCCCGGCCCGCAGGCCACGTCGAGGACGAGCCGCTCTCCGGGGCGGGCCAGCCAGGCGCGCAACGCGCGGTCGTAATCCTCGGTGGCGCTTCCGCCGAGGCTGAACAACCGGGTGAACGTCGGCCGCCAGATGCGTTCGTAGACACCGGCGAAGACCGGGTTTCGCATCAGCAACCTGCTGATCGGCTCCATTGGCGATCCTCTCCGGGCGTCGTGTCAGACGTGGCGATCGCGCTGGATGCGCAGGGTGTGGATCGTCGTCGCCAGGCTGTCGTACTGGCCCACCAGAAGGGTGAACTCGATGAGCCGCCGCGCGTCGAGGTGCCTCGACAGCGCGGCCCAGGCGATGTCGGAGACGTCCTTGCCGGTGACGAGTTCGTCGACCGCACGGAGGATGGCGCGTTCGCGATCGCCCCACCCCCCATCCGGTCCCTCGAGGATTCGGTCGAACTCGGCGTCGGTGATCCCGGCGCGACGGCCCAGGCGCCGGTGGTGATCGAGTTCGTACTCGCACCCGCGGAGGTGGGCGACCCGGATGATCACCATCTCGGTGTCCTTGCGGGGCAGCGACCCGAAGGGCATCATCCGGCCGCTGAAATGCAGCCACCCGCGGAAGAGCCCCTTCGCCCGACCGAGTGTCGAGAAGATGTGCGCATCCTCGACGCCGATCACTCGGGCGGCCCCGCGCGCGAAGACGAAATTGAACGGACCGAGCTCCCTCAGACCCCCGGGTGCGACTCGCGGTGTGCTCATGGGGCCACGGTAGACTACGGCGACTATGACGAACAGCACACGGACGTTCACAAGTGTCGAGGAACTCAAGGCGGCGATCGGCGAGGATCTCGGCTCGGGCGAGTGGCTGGAGATCACGCAGGACCGCATCGACGCCTTCGCCGACGCCACCGGCGACCACCAGTGGATCCACACCGATCCCGAGCGGGCGAAGTCGGGTCCGTTCGGCACCACCATCGCCCACGGTTACCTCACGCTGTCGCTGCTTCCGATGCTGGCGGGCAACATCTTCACCATCGAGGGCCCCAGGCTCGTGCTCAACTACGGCATGAACAAGGTGCGGTTCCCGAACCCGGTCAAGGTGGGGGCGCGTATCCGCTCGAACGCGGTCATCACCTCGATCGAGGAGACCCCCAAGGGTGTGAACATGGTCGTCACCAACACCGTCGAGATCGAGGGCGAGGCCAAGCCGGCCTGCGTCGCGGAAAACCTGCGCGTCCTGGTGTTCTGAACCGCAAAGCGCCGGGCCTCATCGTGTTTTGGGGCCTCACCGCCTGCACTCGTTCGGTGCGGACACGCCGGCGAGGCGACGGTCCAGCCAGTCCATCGCCACGCCGAATCCGAGGATCATCCCGGAGACGTGTTCGCCGAAGATCTCCCGATAGGCGGCCGTGGCGCCTCGCGCGCACTGCTGGCGATAGAGTGCGCGGGCCCCGGCCGCGGGAATCCAGAACTCATGGGTTCCCTGGTAGATCAGCAGCGGCACAACCGATGTGCGATCGGCCATCGCGGTGATCCGGTAGATCCGCTCGGCGGTCGGGGAGTGGAACGGGTCCGGATCCACCGACAGCAGCTGCATCGGCAGGAACGTCGCGCCCGCGAGCGCCTCGGGGATCACGCACACGTTCTTCAGCGGCGACGTCGCCAGCCACCGTGCCGGGCGATTCAGCATGGGCAGCAATTCGGTTCGCTCGCGGGCGATCCCGAACGTGGCGGCGTGGAACATGCCGGTCGCCAGGTTGGCATTCATGGAACCGACCAGCATCCGGAAGTCGGCGGGCACCCCGCCGAGGGCGGCGCCGACGACGCGTTCTCGGAGTTCTGGTGCGTGCTCGCCGAGCAGTTTCGTCGCGCCGTGGGTCGCGATCGCGCCGCCGGAGTACCCGGTCATGGCGATCCGACTGTGCTGCAACAGGTCCGGACGAAGGCGCAGGGCCGCGCGGATGGCGTCGAGGACCACATGTCCGGCCAGGATCGGTTCGGCGTAGGCCATCCGGGGGCCCTGGTGGTCGGGGACGAGCACGGCGTGTCCCCGGTCCAGGGCGATCTGCGTCGTGGGCGGGATCAGATCCGTGGGGCCGGTCGCGATGGAGAAACCGTGCGCCAGCGTGTATCCCGGCGTGCACGCGGCACCCAGCGAATCGATCGGCAGGTTGTTGACGAGCAGCGGGCGCGGCCCGCGGACGCGCCGGTCGGGAACCAGCAGCGTCGCCGTGCCGTAGATCGGTTCGCCGACCGCGTCGGTGGTGGCGAACTTGATCAGCGTCGCCGACCGGAGCGGCAGGGTGACCACCGGCCCCGCGGACGCGGTCACGTCGCGGACGGCGATCACGTGTCCCGGGCGGTGCCGGCCGAGGTCCGCCGGCCAGCGGTCGAAGAAGGGGTCGCCCGTCGGGGACGGCAACAGGGCCTCGCGGAGCTCCTGGGTCCGGCGGTCGAAGCCCGCGGCCCGCGCCCGCGGCGGGATCGTCGTGAGGCGCGGGATCGGCGGAGGTCCCACCGCGGAGTCGATCGCCTCGGCGACCGGCGGGGGCACCGGCATCATGTTGGGCGGTTCTGCTGGCGCTTCGCCGGCGGCGGTACTGCACAGCGTCACCGCCGCCACCACGCAGGCGCCGGCCGCACGGAGCAGGCGCGCAGTCCGCGCCCGCGGTTCGGACACTCCGGTTTCCCGAGACCGGATCCTCGCCATCGGCGCCTCCCGCAGCTCGCCCGAGCATCATCGCTCCGCTGGGGCCGACCTTAGGTTCGCGTGCGTGCTCACCGATCCGGATGCGGGGAACGGTCACGTGTTCGAGACAAAAATGTGACGGGTGGGCGACGGGCGCACCGGGCTTCGGCGTCAATCGGCCGGTGAGTTCTGCCGAACGCCGCACGTCCGCTTAGCATGAGCGGGTCCGTATCGTCAGGAAGCTCATCGGTTCGACCACACGGGGATGGTCGGGTCGGGGGAGCGCCTGTGTCACATGGGAGTGTGCGACATCAGGGTTTGGTTGGCGTCGAGAACGACGCAGATGTCTCGTGCGATGCGCGCGGCGGTCACCGCGTGTCTCCTGACGGTGTCGCTCGTCGCGGGTTCGGTTCTCGTCGACGCCGGGTCGGCCCGCGCCGAGCCGCCGAATCTCACCGCGGTTCCGCCGGAGCTCCCGCGTGACCTCGACGCGCTCGTGCCCGAACCTCAGGTTCGCAAGCTCCCCCGCATCCCGGAGCGGTCACGCATCCCGGGTGCCTCCCGTGAACTCCAGGAACTGCGCGAGGCCATCATGCCGTCGCCGAGCGGCGACCCGTTCTTCGACCGCTGGCCGGCCGACCTCGCGAAGAAGCGGCCCGGCGAGATCATCGCGAGTCGGGACGTGACCCGGACGGCGGGTTTCCTGGTCACGGTTCCGCTGCGTTATGCCAAGCAGGTCAAGTTCCGCACCACCGACGCCACCGGCGGACCCCTGTACGGGACGGCGACGGTGTTCGTCCCGAAGACCCCCTGGAAGGGTCCCGGGTCCCGGCCGATCCTGGTGAACAACACCCCGATCGTCACGCTGGGCTACACGTGCACACCGGGCTACACCTTCTCGCACGGGTACAACAAGGACACCAACTCCACCGACATCTTCCCGCCGAACATCCAGCTGGCACTCTCGCGCGGTTACGCGGTGATCGTCCCCGATCACACCGGGGCGCGGCTGGCCTACGCCGAGCCGTACGTCGGAGGACACGTGGTCCTCGACTCGATCCGCGCGGCGGCGGCACTCGACCCGAAGGAGTTCGGCAAGGGCCCGGTCGCCATGCACGGCTACTCCGGTGGTGCCATCGCCACCAACGGCGCGGCGAAACTCGCGTCCTCGTACGCTCCCGACCTGACCGATCGCCTCGTCGGTGCCGCGATCGGCGGGGTGCCCGCCGATTTCCGGTCGTTGGCCGGGGCGATGAACGCGAACCTCGGGACGGGCGTGTTCCTCTCGGCCGTCCTCGGGGTCGCCCGGGAGAGGCCGGAGATCCTCGGTGTCTCGAACAACCTCGCCAAGTGGCTCGCGACCTCGGGGCTCAAGGACATCTGCACCAGCACCATGGGCGTCCTCGGACTGTCGCACCTGCCCGCGCAGCTGCTCTCGAGCGATCCCGATCCCTTCCACTCGCCGGTCGCCGAGCGCGTCTTCGAGGAGACGTCGATGCCCGGACTCAAGGCCTCGATGCCGCTGTTCATCTACCACGGTACCTACGAGTGGTGGATTCCCGCGACGCAGGCGCGAGCGCTGTACCGCGAGCAGTGCGCGCTCGGTGCGAACGCCACCTACCGGGAGGTGCCCGCCGAGCACATGGCCGGCGTGTTCGTCGCCTTCCCGGAGGTCGTCAACTGGCTCGACGCCCGGTTGCGCGGCGTGCCCGCGCCGAACGGCTGCCGCTGAGCCTCACCTTGTCTCGGTGATCGCCATGTAGGGCGACACCGTCGACTGGTGCTCGTTGACGCGGAGGGTGGCGCCGAGGGCGGGGAAGGCGCGCTGCGGGCAGTTCGTCCGCTCGCAGACCCGGCAGCCGGCGCCGATCGGGGTGACGTGCGCCTGCGGTCCGATCTCGAGACCGTCGGAGTAGATCACCCGGCCGGCATGGCGCAGTTCGCACCCCATCCCGATCGCGAAGGTCTTGCCCGGCTGTCCATACCGTGCCGCGCGGCGCTCGACGGTCCGGGCCACCCAGAAGTAGTTGCGGCCGTCGGGCATCTCGGCGATCTGCGTCAGGATCTTGCCCGGGGAGGCGAAGGTCTCGTAGACGTTCCACAGCGGGCAGGTGCCGCCGCTGGACGAGAAGTGGAAACCCGTGGCGGACTGTCGTTTCGACATGTTCCCGGCGCGGTCGACGCGGACGAACGACCACGGGATGCCGCGGAGGTTGGGGCGCTGCAGTGTCGAGAGGCGGTGGCAGACCGTCTCGAACGACACCTGGTAGAACGCCGACAGGCGCTCGATGTCGTAGCGGAAATCCTCTGCGGCGCCGTGGAACTGACTGTAGGGGAGCACCACGGCTGCGGCGAAGTAGTTGGCCAGGCCCAGCAGCGCCAGTGAGCGGGCGTCCTCGCTGGTGAAGTTTCCCTGGTCGACGAGTTCGTCGAGGAGATCGTGGTACTCGAGATAGCAGAGCTCGCTGGCGAGCTTGAAGGTGCGCTGCCCCGCCGAGAGGGCGGCGGAGAACTCGAGCCGGCGCTCCTCGGCGTTGAAGCGGTGCAGCACGTAGTCGCCGAGGTCGACGCGTCGCACGATGGAGATGCCGTGCACGTTCTCGATGCGGTTCATGATCTCGCGCCGGATGTCCGCCGAGTGCATGCGCATCCGGTTGGTCATCTCCTCGGCGGCGACATCGAGTTCATGGATGTAGTTGCGGCGCTGGTAGAAGTAGTCGCGCACCTCCTCGTGCGGCGCGCTGATCGTGCCGCGCATCGAGCGGTCGCCGCGTTCGTCGGTGGCGGCCGCGAGCTGATCGGTGGCGATCCGGTAGCGGCGGTGCAGGTTCACCATCGCCTGGGCGATCTCCGGATGCGACGCGACCATCGCACTGATCTGCTGGGCGTCCTGGGCTCCCGGCCCCGCTTCCACGTCGTCGTCGAGCAGCACCTCGCGGAGCTCGGCGACGAGGCGGATGTCGTCCTGGGAATCGAAGAAACCGGCGTCGACGCCGAACGCCTCGGTGATCCGGCGCAGCACAGAGGCGGTGAGTGGTCGCGCGTCGTGCTCGATCTGGTTGAGATACGACGCCGAGATCCCCAGTGTCTGGGCGAGTGCCACCTGCGAGAGTCCGCGCTCGGACCGCAGCTGCCGCAGGCGGGATCCGACGTAGCTCCTGCTCACTTGCCACCTCCAGAACAGGCGAAGTCAGATCGGCGATCTTCTTCGGGATGTCGACTTCCTTCAGGGTACGGTGACCGCGTGCGTTCACTCGGGGGCCGATCGACGGGCCGTCGCTGCCGTTCGATCGCGGTGATGGCCGCGACGCTGGCCGTGGCCATCACGTCCTGTTCGGAGCCCGCGGGCGTCGCGCCGCCGAGTTCGCCCGCCGATCTGGTGCTCCCGGTCTCGGATCTCCCGCCCGGGTTCGCGCCAGAGTCGCTGTCGGTCGACGACCTCGTCGCGGGGAACCAGGCGGGCATCGACGCGGCCCGCACCACACGGGTGACGCCGGAGTTCTGTCGGCCGACCGCCGACGAGGCCCTCAACCGAGAACTGTCGGCCGACAACGCCGCGGTCCTCGGCGCGCGCGGGGCCGCCGGGGTCCTCGTCGAACTCGTCACCACCGCGGCCCGGGACATCGACGCCGATCGTCTGAGCACGACCGGCCGCTGCGCCCGCACCACCACCGAGATCACCACGGGGAACCTCGCCGGAAGCAGCGTCGTCACGCAGTACACGGAGCTGTCGCCGCCCGAGCTGCCCGGAGGCCTGCGCGCCGCCGAGCAGATGCTCCTGACCCGCTCGGAGGTCACCACGACGCTGCCCGACGGCGGGGTGCGTCGCCAGATCGGATACGCCGGATACGCGGCGCTCGACCGTCCGTCGTCGGGAGCGGTGACGCTCCAGCTGACGGTGTCGGGCGCGACGACGCCGGCGACCACGCCGCCCACGGACCCCGTCGAGCCCCTCACCTCCGCGGCCTTCACCGACCTGTTCGCGACGGCGGTCGAGCGCGTCGTCGAACCCTGATCGGCGCCTCGCGACCGCTCCGTGCGCCCCGTCCGGGGTGTGAAAGTCATCACTACCGGCCGTCGGCGCGTCGACCGTGCCCGCCGGACCCGGCCAGATCGGTTCGACCGAGCGAACGTACTGTCGGGTAGCAAAATCCCAGTACGTGCGTACTTTTTTGATGGAGCGGGTCGCGTTTTCACACGTCAAGATTTGCAAACTTTGCAAGCAGGCGTCGAAAAATGGCCTGGATTCGCATCTGACAAGTGTTGGACCTGCAGGTTTGTTGTGTGGCACCCTTGCTTCAGGCACCACGGACTCAACCCCGAGAGTTCGCAAAGCCGGCCGACACCGTTGCCGGTACTCGCGAGTAACTGCTCCCGGGGTGGGTCGGATGTCTGTCAGCACTCCAGGCCTTGGCGTCGTGCCGGGCCGGTCGTCCCGATCCGAATCGGGCGGGACGAGCAGGACAACGAAAGCGAAGTAGCCAATGAGCAACGTCGGAAAGCCCCGCACCGCTGCGGAGATCCAGCAGGACTGGGACACCAACCCCCGCTGGAAGAACGTCAAGCGCGATTACACCGCCGAGCAGGTCGCCGAGCTCCAGGGCTCGGTCGTCGAGGAGCACACCCTCGCCCGCCGCGGCGCCGAGATCCTGTGGGAGGGCGTCACCAAGGGTGACGGCAGCTACATCAACGCCCTCGGTGCACTCACCGGCAACCAGGCCGTGCAGCAGGTCCGCGCCGGTCTGAAGGCCGTGTACCTCTCGGGTTGGCAGGTCGCCGGTGACGCGAACCTCGCCGGTCACACCTACCCCGACCAGTCGCTGTACCCGGCGAACTCGGTTCCGAACGTCGTTCGCCGCATCAACAACGCGCTGCTCCGCGCCGACGAGATCGCCCGCGTCGAGGGTGACACCTCGGTCGACAACTGGCTCGTTCCGATCGTCGCCGACGGCGAGGCCGGATTCGGTGGCGCCCTCAACGTCTACGAGCTGCAGAAGGCCATGATCGCCGCGGGTGCCGCCGGTACCCACTGGGAGGATCAGCTCGCGTCGGAGAAGAAGTGCGGTCACCTCGGTGGCAAGGTGCTCATCCCGACCCAGCAGCACATCCGCACCCTGAACTCGGCTCGCCTGGCCGCCGACGTCGCCGGTGTCCCCACCGTCGTCATCGCGCGCACCGACGCCGAGGCCGCGACCCTCATCACCTCCGATGTGGACGAGCGCGACCGCGAGTTCATCACCGGTGAGCGCACCTCCGAGGGCTACTACCACGTGAAGAACGGCATCGAGCCGTGCATCGCGCGTGCGAAGTCCTACGCTCCGTACGCCGACCTGATCTGGATGGAGACCGGCACCCCGGATCTCGAGCTGGCCCGCAAGTTCGCCGAGGCCGTCAAGGCCGAGTTCCCCGACCAGCTGCTCGCCTACAACTGCAGCCCGTCGTTCAACTGGAGCAAGCACCTCGACGACGCCACCATCGCCAAGTTCCAGAACGAGCTCGGCGCCATGGGCTTCGCCTTCCAGTTCATCACCCTGGCCGGCTTCCACTCGCTCAACTACGGCATGTTCGATCTGGCCTACGGCTACGCCCGCAACCAGATGACCGCCTTCGTCGACCTGCAGAACCGCGAGTTCAAGGCCGCCGAGGAGCGTGGCTTCACCGCCGTCAAGCACCAGCGTGAGGTCGGTGCCGGCTACTTCGACACCATCGCCACCACCGTCGACCCGAACACCTCGACCGCAGCCCTCAAGGGCTCGACCGAGGAGGGCCAGTTCCACTAGGAACTCACATCGGTCGCACCTTGGTGTGACTTCGATTCGTGGCTGACAGATGTCCCGGGGTGAGCAGGGTCTTCGCGACCCGCTCACCCCGGGCTCTTCATCTCCACACCCTTTTCCCGGTGCCGCGCGTCTTCCCCAGGAGTCGACAATGACCAGTCAGAAGATCTCCCGAGTGGGCGTCGTCGGTGCCGGTCAGATGGGCGCAGGGATCGCCGAGGTGTGCGCGCGTGCGCAGGTGGACGTCCTCGTCCACGAGGCCACGCGAGACCGCCTCGCCGCCGGCCGCTCGCGGATCCTGGGGTCGCTCGATCGCGGCGTCTCGAGCGGAAAGCTGACCGAGAGGGAGCGCGACCAGGCCGCTGCCCGTCTCCGATTCACCTGTGATCTGGGCGATTTCGCCGACCGTGATCTCGTCGTCGAGTCCGTCGTCGAGGACGAGGCCGTCAAGGTCGAGATCTTCACCCGTCTGGACGAGGTCGTCGCCGATCCGGCCGCGATCCTCGCGTCGAACACCTCCTCCATCCCCATTCGCACGCTGGGCGCCGCGACCCGCGACCCGGCCCGCGTGATCGGGCTGCACTTCTTCAACCCGGTGCCCGTGCTGCCCCTGGTCGAGCTGGTCACCATTCCGGAGACCGCTCCCGGGGTGGCCGCCCGTGCCGAGTCCTTTGCGCACGACGTCCTCGGCAAGCAGGTGATCTACTCGGCCGATCGGTCCGGGTTCGTCGTCAACGCCCTCCTCGTGCCCTACCTCCTGTCCGCGATCCGGATGGTCGAGAGCGGCTTCGCCACGGTCGAGGACGTCGACAAGGCGATGGTCCTGGGCTGTGCCCATCCGATGGGTCCTCTCAAGCTCGCCGACATGGTGGGTCTCGACACGATCAAGGTGATCGCCGAGCGGATGAACGAGGAGTTCGGCGAGTCCCTCTATGCGCCGCCGGCCCTGCTCGCGCAGATGGTCGAATCCGGGCGTCTCGGCAAGAAGGCCGGACGGGGCTTCTACGAATACGAGCGCAACGGCGCCGGAAAGGCCGTGCCCGCGCACGTCTGAGGTGGACGCCCTCGGGCGCGAGCGGTGACGTGAACCACAGTGTTAGCAGAATGCTTGCATTTGTTAGCACGGCGTGGATACTGGACTACGGAAACACCAATACCGATGGCGCCGCGGTTCCCCAATCTCGCGCGGTGGCGAGCCGGAACGCCGACATGGTCCGCCTCGCTGAGGCACGAACACCGACGGATGACCGACATGCGCCCGGCAATGATGCCGAGATAGCGAGACCGCATGTGCTGCAGCGCGATTGGTGACCAACAGAAGGAGTCCCCGTGACCACCACCCGTAACTACGCACCCCTCTACGCCGCGGTCGGTGCCGGTGACTACGCCGTCGCACAGGTCACCGAGAAGCTGTCCGAACTGCGCGATCGCACCGAGACCGCCGCCGAGGCCGCCCAGGCCCGCTACGCCGAGGCCAAGACCCTGATCACCGAGCTGCCCGAGACCGCTCAGAGCCGTCTGGGTGAGGTCAAGGGCAAGATCGAGTCGCTGCAGGACGAGGTCCCGACCGACATCGAGGAGATCAAGGGCAAGCTGAGCGCCGAGGAGCTCAAGAAGCTCGCCGATCCCTACGTGGAGAAGGCCACCGAGCTCTACAACTCCCTGGCCGAGCGCGGCGAGGCCACCCTCGAGCGCCTGCGCAAGAAGCCGGTCGTCCAGGAGAACCTCTCGCGCGTCGAGAAGGTCTACAACGAGGCCGTCGACCTCACCGAGGACGCCCTTGGCGTCGTCTCGTCGCAGACCCGCCTCGTGGGCGAGCGCGCCGCCAAGCTGGCCGGTCGCGTGAGCGATGAGGTCGCCGACGCCGCCGTCGCCATCGAGGGTGCCGGCGCCGAGCTCACCGAGAAGGCCGGCAAGCTGGCCGGTCGCGTGAGCGAAGAGGTCGAGGACGCCGCGATCGCCATCGACGAAGCGGGCTCGGATCTCAAGGAGCAGGCCGACGAGGTCGCCAAGGAGATCGACGGTGCCGCAGGCGAGGTCGAGGCCAAGGCCCGCACCGCCAAGGCCTCGCCGGCCAAGAAGGTCGCCGCGGCCAAGGAGGAGTCGGTCCCGGCCGTGAAGAAGGCCCCGGCCAAGAAGTCGCCCGCCAAGAAGGCTCCGGCCAAGAAGGCGACCACCAACTGATCGTTCGCGCAAGCGAACTCAGCGAAGACAACGTACAGCGCCCCCACCTGCCGGTGGGGGCGCTGTCGTAGTCGTGGCCCGTGTCCGCGTTTGGCCGCCGCGCGACCGCCCGTCATCCGCGACCGCTACTGCCTCCGGGTTCGCCCGGGTCCATCGCGGGATCGCGCGGTGAGCGGATCGTGAGGACGCCGAGCGCTCCGTCGTCGCTGCGGTAGGTATGCGGCACGTCAGAGACCCATTGCAGTGCCTCGCCGGGGCCGGCGGTTAGTTCCGCGCCGGCGCGGCCCCCCTCGAGATGGCCGCTGACGACGAGGATGTGTTCGACGACGCCGGCGCCGTGTGGCGGCGACTCGCGGATGCCGCCGGGGGTGACGTGGAGCCAGAACACCTCGGTGGTGCTGCCGTCGGGAAGGTGCTCGACGTGGAGGAGGCGCGCCGCCAGGTGGGGGCTGGTGCCCTCGGTGCCGGTGTCCTCGCCGAGCAGGGCCGTCAGGGGGACGCCGAGCGGGCCGGCCAGCGCGTACAGGGTGTCGAGGGTCGGATTGCGTTGCCCGGCCTCCAGTTCGGACAACGAGCCCTTTCCTATGCCTGCCTCGCGGGCGAGTCCGGACAGGCTCAGGCCGCGTCGCTCACGCAACGCCGTGATGCGTGCGCCGACCGTGCGTCGGCGTTCGTCGGCTGTCGCCATTGCACCTCGCGAGTCGGTTGGTGGTCCGCGGAAGATGGTGTTCTGTTTACGGAACGATACCGTTATGCTCTCCGCATGACCAGCACCGCGCCGTCGACGCGCAGCGAGCCGATCGTTGCCGGGATCGTGACGGCCCTGGTCGGGTTCACGTCGTCGTTCGTCGTGGTGATCGCCGGGCTGAGGGCGGTGGGAGCGACGCCCGTGCAGGCCGCGTCGGGCCTGCTCGCACTGACGGTCACGTTCGGGATCGGCATGATAGCCCTGTCGATGCGGACGCGGCGTCCCATCACACTCGCGTGGTCGACGCCGGGCGCCGCGCTGCTCGCCTCGATGGCGAACTCCTACGAGGGCAGCTGGTCCGCGGCCGTCGGGGCGTTCCTCGTCGTCGGCCTGCTCATCGTGGCCACGGGTCTCGTTCCCGCGCTCGGTGAGCTCATCGGGCGCATCCCCACCCCGATCGCACAGGCGATGCTGGCCGGGGTTCTGCTGACGTTGTGTCTGGCACCGATGACCTCACTTGCGGCCCAGCCGTTCTCGACTGTGCCGATCCTCGTCGTGTGGGTGATCGCGATGCGCTGGAACGCCCGATGGGCGCTGCCGTCGGCGCTCGTCACCGCGTTCGTCGTGATCGGGGTGAACGTGGTGCTCGACGGGGGAGCCGGCTGGGCGGGGCAGGCGTGGTGGCCCGAGCCGGCGTGGACCACCCCGACCGTCGACGCCGCCGCGATCGTCGGTATCGCGATCCCGCTCTACGTCGTGACGATGGCGTCGCAGAACGTGCCCGGCGTCGCGGTCCTGAAATCGTTCGGATACGAGACACCCTGGCGCCCTGCGATGTTCGTGACCGGTGTGGGAACGGTCGTCGGCGCCCCGTTCGGTGGCCACGCGATCAATCTCGCGGCGTTGTCGGCGGCACTCGCCGCGGGGCCGGAGGCCGGCGCCGACACGTCGAGACGCTGGATCGCCGGTGTGTCGGCGGGTGTCACCTACCTCGTGCTCGCCGCGTTGTCCGGTGTGCTCGTGGCGGTCGCCTCGATCGCCCCCGACGGACTGCTCGAAGCCGTTGCGGGGCTGGCGCTCCTCGCCACGTTCGTCTCGGCCGTCCTCGGGGCCTTCGAGCAGGAGGGGTTCGGGATACCCGCCGGACTGACCTTCGTCACGGCCGCGGCCGGGGTCACCTTCGCCGGCATCGGCGGCGCCTTCTGGGCACTGGTGGTGGGACTGCTGGCGTTCGGGTTGCTGCGGAAGCGATAGTCAGTCCGCGGCCGCCAGCCGCTTCTTCTCCGACTCCACGTCGAAATCGGCCTTCGGCCAGTCGAGTTCGAGGCCCGAGAGTGCGTCGATCAACAGCTCGCACACTGCCAGGCGCGAGAACCACTTCCGGTTGGCCGGGATGACGTACCAGGGAGCGGCGTCGTGGTCGGTGAGGTCGAAGATCGCCTGGTACGCCTCGAGATAGTCATCCCAGTGGGCGCGCTCGTCGATGTCGCCGGGGTTGTACTTCCAGTACTTGTCCGGGCGATCGAGACGCTCGGCAAGGCGCTTCTTCTGTTCGTCCTTCGACACCACGAGGCAGCACTTGATGACGGTGGTGCCGCTCGCGACGAGTTCGGACTCGAACTGGTTGATGATGTCGTAACGCTTCTCCCACTCCGATCGCGGAACCAGGTCGTGGACCCGCACGGGCAGCACGTCCTCGTAGTGCGAGCGGTCGAAGATGCCGATCCGTCCGGCAGCGGGTAGGGCCTTGTGGATGCGCCACAGGAAGTCGTGCTGCAGCTCCTCCGGGGTCGGCTTCCCGAATCCCTTGATGGACAGGCCCTGTGGATCGACGAGACCGCCGACGTGCCGGACGATGCCGCCCTTGCCCGCGGTGTCCATGCCCTGCAACACCAGCAACACAGAGCGGTGATCGCCCGAACGGCCGTTGGCATACAGCAGTTCCTGGAGATCGGCCAGGGCCCGGCCGCGCTCGGCGAGGAGCTCGGTGCCGGAATCCTTGTCGCCGTCGAAGCCCGGGGTCGATTCGGGATCGAAGGACGCGATGGGGCCGAGGGCGCGTGCGCGCAGGGCCGACGATGCGGGAACGGTCCAGCTGTGGCTCATGGGTGTCGTCTCCTGACTGCGGTCACTCGGCTGCGGGAGGGAAGAGCGGTCCGCCGCCGAAGGCTGCGCGATGCGAATCCGGCGGCGTCCCATCGTTGTTCACGATCCCGTACCGCGCTCCGAGTTCGGCGGTGATGAGCGTGTGTCCGTTGTGGTCGGGCAGTGCGGGGTCGGCGGCGAGCCGGGAGATCACGCGGCCTACGAACTCCGGGTCCTCGGCGCGCTTCAGCGAGAACCCGGCGAACTCGTCGACGCCGAGCGAGAGCAGCAGTTCGGTGCGGATCAGGCCGAGCCACAACGACACAGCGGTGACGCCGGTGCCGTTCAGCTCGACGGCCATGTCCGCGGCCATCTTGTCGAGGGCCGTCTTGCTCATGCCGTAGAGCACCGAGTGCAGGTGCCCGCGGGAGCCGAATGACGAGATGTTGGCGATCAGTCCGTTGCCCTGTGCGGTCATCGCGCGCGCGGCATGCACCGAGGCGACGTAGTGGGCGCGCAGTCCGACCTCGATCAGGGTGTCCCAGTCGTCGACGGGCCGCTTCCAGAACGGATCCGAGAATCCGCCGAAACCCTTGGGCGACGCCCAGGCGTTGTTGACCAACAGGTCGAGACGCCCCTGCGCGGAGGTGATCTGCTCGAAGACGCCTGCCACCGCGGCATCGTCGGTGTGGTCGCACTCGAGGGGGAGCGCCCCGTCGGGGCCGGTCCCGTGCCGAGAGGTCACATACGTGGTCCAACCGTCGTCGACGAGCGCACGGGCGATGCCGAAACCGACACCCCGGCTGCCGCCGGTCACGAGCGCGACGCGCGTCATGACCCGGCGTTCTCGGTGGTCGGGGCCTGGGTGGACGGGGCCTCGGCGGACGGGGCGTCGGTGGACCCGGGGTCGGCCGAGGCCGGCTCCGGCAGTGGGGGCGGCGCGGCCATGAACGCCTCGCGGGAGCCCTCGACCGCGGTGACGCCGACCACCGCGCTCCAGACCATCATCGTCAGATAGTCGACGACCTGGTCGGCGTCGAGCGTCCGGGTCGTCATCCACCAGTCGACGACGTGCTGGATGCCTCCGACGAGGGCGTTCGCCCAGAGCTCGGCGCCCGTGGTGTCCGAGCCCCGCTCGGCCATGCGCAACACCATGCTGCTCATGACCAGCTGCGACACCAGGCGTACCGACTCGGCCGGGGCAGGGGAGGACGTGGGGGAGCTGGCGAGCGCGAACCGGTAGAGATTCGGTTCGTTGTCGACGGCGTGGACGTACACGCCGATGACCGTGCGGGTGAGCGTGAACTCGTCGAGGTCGTCGGAGATCGCCTCGGTCAGTCGCGGCCAGATCGTCGTCTCGAAGAACCTCACGGTGGTCGCGACACCGAGGTCGCTCTTGTCGGTGAAGTACCGGTAGAGGACGGTCTTGGACACGCCGATGTGCGCGGCGATCTCGTCCATGCCGACGTCGGCGCCGAGATTGCGGACCGCGGCGATCACGCCGTCGGTGAGTTCGGTGCGACGTGCGAGCTTGTGCTTCTCCCAGCGCTGCTTACGGCCGTCGGGCTTGCTCCCGGGTTCGGTGACCGTGGTCAGCACCTGTTCGAGTCCGCGCGTCACGTTGGCCGCAGCCGCCATCGCGGCGCGCGCAGCGGCAGCGGGTTTCGGGCGGTTGACCATCACGCAGCCAGAGTAGTCGGTCCATGGGTGACACTGGTGCCATGGCATCGACAGTGACCCCGGGAGTCGCCGAGCATCCGGACGGCGCCCGAGAGCAGCCGTCCTCTCCGGGATTCGGGGTGGACTCCGCCGGTGACGCCCGCCGGCGCCGGGACCTCCGCAAGATGAAGGCGGTCGCGACCGGCTTCCTCGTCTTCGCGGCCCTCGTGTACCTGCTCACCCGCTTCATCGAGCACCGTGACGGCGACGACGTGGCCGCCTGGGTCGGGTTCGTGCAGGCGGCGTCGGAGGCCGGGATGGTCGGCGCGCTCGCCGACTGGTTCGCGGTGACCGCACTCTTCCGGCATCCGCTGGGCATCCCGATCCCGCACACCGCGCTGATCCGCAAGAAGAAGGACGACATCGGCGATCAGCTCGGCGGGTTCATCGAGGAGAACTTCATGACCCCCGACGTCGTGGTGCGACGCGCGGAGCAGATCGACCTGCCCCGCCGGCTCTCGACATGGGTCGCCGACCCGAAGAACGCTCCCCGGATCTCCGCCGAGGCGGCCCGCGCGATCCAGCTGGCCTCGGAGATGCTGCGCGACGAGGACGTCGAGCAGCTGATCCAGGCCGCGCTCAAGTGGGCCGCCGAACCCGAGTGGGCGCCACCGACCGGCCGGATTCTGGAGCAGCTCATCGCCGAGGACCGGCTCGAGCCGGTCTTCCAGATGCTGTGCGACCGCGCCCACGAATGGGCCCTCGGCAGCCAGGACCTCATCGATCGCGTCGTCGACCGCGACGGTCCGCAGTGGACACCGCGCTTCGTCAACGTCCTGGTCGGCGACAAGATCCACCGCGAACTCGTCGAGTTCACCCACAAGGTGCAGAACAACCCCGACCACGAACTACGCCGTGCCATGCACGAATTCGTGGAGAAGTTCGCCACCGACCTGCAGCACGATCCTGAGATGATCGCCCGGTTCGAGAACATCAAGACCGAGCTGATCGGTCGCGACGAGGTGACCGGCGCGGCATCGACCGCGTGGAAGACCGGCAAGGCCGTCATCGAGCAGATGCTCGACGACCCGAACAGCACCTTGCGCAACACCCTCGCCGACTCGATCATCCAGCTGGCCACCAGGATCCGGGACGACCGTCCGCTGCAGGAGAAGATGAACGGCTGGGTGGCCCGCGTTGCGCACCATGTCGCCGTGAACTACTCGCAGGAGATCATCTCGGTCATCACCGACACCGTGCGCGGATGGGACGCCGACGACACCAGCCGCAAGATCGAGCTCCAGGTGGGTCAGGACCTGCAGTTCATCCGGATCAACGGCACCGTGGTCGGCGCGCTGGCCGGTCTGGCGATCCACACGATCTCGGTGCTGATCTTCCACTGAGACGCCCCGCACGAGGTGAGCGCCGATGTGGCGCACGCGGATTTGCAGTGTGCTTGCACGTGCTAGCACCGACGCCGATACTGGGAGTACGTGGGTGACACGCAGGTGGCGGCACCGGCTCGGCCGGTGACCCGCCGGTGGCGGCCCGCGGGCGTATGACCCTGGTGAACGGAGCGTGATGAAGCGCGAGCAGGACGAGGCCCCCCTCGACGCAGATGTCGACGGCGGGTCCGGGTCCGGCGAGTCCGGGCCGGAGGCCTCCACCGGGGACACGAATGCCGCCGCGGGAGCCGTCGAGGCGGTCGAGGCCGTGGCCAACGCGGCTCAGGACGCGGTGACCAACGCCGCGCAGGACATCGGGGCCTTCATCCGCTCGCAGCGGGTGGCGGCGAAGGTGTCCCTCCGGCAGCTCGCCGAGCGTGCCGGGGTGAGCAATCCCTACCTCAGCCAGATCGAACGCGGGCTGCGCAAGCCGTCAGCGGACGTCCTCGCCCAGATCGCCAAGGGCCTACGGGTTTCCGCTGAGGTGCTGTATGTGCGCGCCGGAATTCTCGAAGAACGCCCCGCGAGTCCGGTCCGGGATGCTCTGATCGCAGATGACTCGATCAACGAGCGCCAGAAGCAGATGCTGCTGGAGATCTACGAGTCCTTCCGCAAGGAGAACGCCACCGAGTCGAACGGCCATGAGTAGCTGAGCCCCAGCCGCTGATGAGTCCGGATCCGTCACACAGAGTCGAGAGCCGACCGAGGAGAACCTGGATGAGCGATAACCCGTTGACAGCGGCAGTGGGACAGGTGGCCGCGTTGCTGGCCGAGGTCCGCGAACGTGGTGAGGCCGCGACCGAGCAGGCCCAGTCGAGGCTTGCCGAGACTGTGGAAAGCACCCAGTCGAGGCTTGCCGAGACTGTGGAAAGCACCCAGTCGAGGCTTGCCGAGGCTGTCGGGAGTACACAGTCGAGG
Organism: Gordonia paraffinivorans; assembly: GCF_900683595.1. Taxonomy (NCBI): domain Bacteria; kingdom Bacillati; phylum Actinomycetota; class Actinomycetes; order Mycobacteriales; family Gordoniaceae; genus Gordonia; species Gordonia paraffinivorans. The sequence goes on from NZ_CAACYD010000007.1 coordinate 503,975, forward strand.
CTTGCCGAGACCGTCGGGCAGACGCAGGCGAAGCTCGCCGAGACCGTCGAACAGACCCAGGCGCGAATCCAGGGTTCTCGTGACGACGCCCAGGCGAAGATCGACGAGGCCCTCGTGACTGCGCTCGCGCTCTTCGAAGAGGCCAAGTCGAAACTGTCGACCCTTCCGGTGGAGTTGCCGGTGGAGATCGAGGAATTGCGTGCCCGGTTCTCCGCCGAGGAGCTGCGGAAGGTCGCCGAGGCGTATCTGGCGGTCGCGGCGGGCCTGCTGACCGCGTTGTCGGAGCGCCGGGACGAGGCGGTCGGGAAGCTGGTGTCCCAGCCCGTCGTCGAGGCGAACCTGCCCAAGCTGGAGAAGGTCTACAACGACGCGGTCGGGTTGACCGAAGAGGCGCTCGGGACCATCTCCGAGCAGACCCGGGCAGTCGGGGAACGCGCACTGCGGCTCGCGGGTCTCGCTGACAGCAGCCAACCCGAGCCGCCCGCCGCCGCGAAGCTCGTGGAGGCGCCGGCAGAGAAGAAGGCGGTACCGGCGGAGTCGACGTCGACCGCGCAGAAGGCCCCGGCCCCGAATGCTCCGGCGCGGAAGGCCCCGGCCGAGCGGCCGACTGCGCAGAAGACCCCGGCCGAGCGGCCGACTGCGCAGAAGACGGCTGCGCAGGAGGCTCCGGCGACGACCGGGACGAAGACGCCCGCCAAGACGGCGACCTCCCCGGCGCCTGCGAAGAAGACCGCGACCAAGGCCCCCGCCAAGAAGGCCCCTGCCAAGAAGGCGGCCGCGGTGAAGGCTGCCGCCGATCGTGCGGCCGCCAAGCGGACCCCGGCGCGGAAGGCGGCGGCCAAGTCCACCGCGGAGGCCGCCAAGAAGGCCCCGGCGAAGAAGGCCCCGGTCAAGAGGGCGAGCGAGTCGAAGGCCGCGGCGTCCGACGCGACGGCACGCAAGGCCGCTGCAAAGAAGACGGCCGCGAAGAAGGCCGCCGGGAAGAAGGCCACCGCCAAGAAGTCGCCGGCCAAGAGCGCCCCGGCCAAGCGCACCACTGCCACGACGATGGCGGCAAAGGCGGCCGGAACCACGGGCACGGCGGCCAAGAAGTCGCCCGCGAAGAAGGCCCCGGCGAAGAAGTCGCCTGCCAAGAAGTCGGCACCCAAGACCGACTGACCACCGCGTCTGCCGGCCGGGAGGTGGTTCGGGTGGCCCGCCGCCCGCGCCTCGTCCGGGGCGCTTCGGCGCGGGGCTTTGATACAAGCGTGACGCACGCGACTACAGTGTGGGCGTGGACTTCTTCACGGTGATGGCGGCCGGTCAGAATCTCATCCTGTGGGCGCTGACGGTGGTCGCGGGCGTGGCGGCGGTCGTGTGTCTGATCCACGCGGCCATCCAGCGGTCGGACGCCTTCCCTGCGGTCGACCGTCAGAGCAAGGTGATCTGGGTTTCCATCCTGGCCGCTGCGACGCTGTTCATCTGGTTCTTCCAGGCCCCGTCGTTGCTGTACATCGTCGGGGTGGTCGCGATGCTCGTGTACCTGGTCGATGTCCGCAAGCGCGTCGACGACATCCAGGGCAAGTCCTGGTTCAGCAAGAGGGCCTGATCCCCGGTGGCGGAGTATCGGATCAACGACCTGGCCGAGGCGTCGGGCGTCAGCGTTCGCAACATCCGCGTCTACCAGGACCGCGGGTTGCTCCCGCCGCCGACCATCCGCGGCCGCGCCGGCTGGTACTCCGACCAGCACCTGGTCCGGTTGAACCTCATCTCCCGCATGCTCGAGCGCGGGTACACCTTCGCGACGATCAGCGAGCTCCTGCACGCCGCCCACCACGGCATGCGCGTCGAGCAGGTCCTGCGCGGCTCGCCCAAGGGCGGCCGGTTCCGCAATTTCAAGCGCGCGGCGACCATCACCATCGCCGAGCTGAAGAAGACGCTCAACGCCACCGACCGGTCCATCGCGCTCAGCCAGAAGCTGGGCCTGCTGGTCAAGGACGGAACCCACTACGCGATCAAGAACCCGGAACTCCTCGAGGGCGCCGAGGTTCTGGTCAAGGCCGGGGTCGACCTCGAACTGCTGCTCGACCGCTGGGTGCGCGTCCAGGAGGACCTCGAGGACGTCGCCAAGAGCTTCGTCGGGATCATCACCGACAAATACTTCGACGAGAACCTGCCCGACCTCGGTGAGAAGGGGGTCAGCAAGATGGCCGACCTCATCCAGACGGTCCGGCCGATGGCGCACGACATCGTCGAGACGACGTTCCGGAAGGCTCTCGACGAGCAGATCTCCAAGGCGATCGGCGAGGCCGCGACGTACTTCGACGCCGCCCGCGACGACGAGACGATCCCCGTCGAGAGCGGGGGCCGGCCCGCGGGACAGACCGACCCCGATAATGAGACAACAGACGTTGGTACATTGAACACCGACACGGGACGCTGACTCGACGCGTCCCCCGAGGGGCGGGTCGTGTGTCCCGCCCGAGCGCGAGGAGTGCCGGTGAACACGAAGTCGTTGGCGAAGGCGGGCGGGATCGCGGCAGCGGTCGGTGTCGGGGCGGTCGCTGTGGGCATCGGGACCGTCCTCGGCGGGATCGTCCGCGAGGCGTTGCGGACCGACATCGCCGTCGACGACGGGCCCGACGAGCTGCTGTCGAAGCCGGCGGTCGAGCCGCGTCGCCGGGTGGTCCGCACGCCGGACGGAACCGGGCTGAACGTCGAGGTCTACGGCGCCGACGATGACGACCCCACCGGCGACATCTTCATCATGGTCCACGGCTGGACCTGCAACACCGCGTACTGGTATCCGCAGATCAACCACCTGATCACGGCCGAGGCCGGAGACCGCCGGGTCGTCGTCTACGACCAGCGCGGACACGGCCGCAGCGAGCGGGGACGCGCCCGGCCGACGGTCGCGATGCTGGGACAGGATCTCGACGCGGTGCTCGAGGCCACGGTCCCGGCGGGCCGTCGCGCGATCCTGGTGGGCCACAGCATGGGCGGCATGACCCTTATGTCGTGGGCCGCGCAGTACCCGGAGAAGGTCGGCACCCGGGTGTCGGCGGTCGTGCTCGTGTCGACCGCGGCGAAGGCCGTCATGGAGAACCACGGGCTGGTGCCGGTCGATCTGCCCGCCTACGCCCGGCCGTTCGCACCGTTCGCGACCAAGGCGATCACCGCGGTTCCGATGCCGATCCCCCGGACCTCCGCCGGGGTGCGCTTCGCGCAGTACATGGCCCTCGGCCCGAACGCCCGTCGATCACACGTCGACTTCGTCGACGAGATGGTCAGCAGCTGTCCGCCGCGCGCCCGCGCGGGATGGGGCGCGGCGATGGGCAAGCTCGACGTGACCGCCGGGCTCCGGGCGCTGACCGTCCCCACCGTGGTGGTCGTCGGCACCGAGGACCGGCTCACTCCGGTCAAGCATGCCGAGCAGATGGCGGAAGTGTTGCGCCGCAACGGATCTCTGCGTGAGATGGTCGTCTACGAGGGCGTCGGTCACATGTCGAGCATCGAGGCCGCCGAGCGCTTCAACGAGATGCTCGACGAACTCGTCGAGCAGGTCTCGGACAACGAGAAGGCCGTGCGGCCGGCCGGCTGACCGTGACTCCTCGCGGCCGACCCCGCGCTCCGGCGCGAGTGGTCGGCCGCACGAGACGGTCTCGCCGCCCTACAGCGAGCAGTTCACGAAGACCGGCTCGGGCTTCAACGTCACGCCGAAGGCGTCGAACACGCCGTCGCGCACCTGTCGGGCCAGCGTGAGCAACTGCTCGGTCGTCGCCGATCCCCGATTGGTCAGTGCGAGTGTGTGTTTCGTCGACAGGCGCACCGGTGAGTCGGGTCCCGGGTGACCGCGGGAGAAGCCCGCGCGTTCGATGAGCCAGCCCGCCGACAGCTTGATCGCGTGTGCCCCTGCCGGTTCGCCCGGTTGCGGTCCCGCCGGGTAGGTCGGGATGCTGACGTCCTCGCCGACCCGCGCCGCGATGCGATCGAGGATCGCCGGCGCGTCGTCGCCGTGGACGATGGGGTTGGTGAAGAACGAGCCGGCGCTCCACGTGTCGAAGTCGTCGGGGTCCAGGACCATGCCCTTGTTGCGCCGAAGACCGAGCACCGCCTCACGCGCGGTCACCGCGTCGACCCGCTCTCCGGGCTCCACGCCCACGGTGGACGCCAGCTCGCGGTATCGGATCGGTTGGCTCCGGCGGTCGTCGTTGAGCCAGAAGGACACGGCCACGACGACGAAATCGTCGCGGTTCTTGAGGTTGCTGGTCCGATAGCCGAGCCCGAGCTCGGCGGGAGCGACCCAGCGCAACGTCCCCGATCGACGGTCGAGAACCTGGACCGAGCGAAGGATGTCGGCGACCTCGACGCCGTAGGCGCCGACATTCTGCACCGGCGTCGCACCGGCGGCCCCGGGGATGCCGGAGAGGCACTCGAGTCCGCCGTAGCCCGCGTCGACCGTCGCGGCGACCAGGGTGTCCCAGTTGACCCCGGCGTCGGCGACGACATGGGCGCGACCGGACTCCCGGTCCGTGCCGAACTCGATGCGGTCACTGGCCAGGACGACGGCGGTCCCGTCGAACCCGGCGTCGCCGATCACCAGGTTGGAGCCGCCGCCGATCACGAGCACCGGCTCGGACCGGGCGTCGAGCTCGGAGATGGCGTCCACGATGGCGCGGGTGTCGGCGCAACGGACGATCTCGCGGGCCGGTCCGCCCAGCCGCAGGGTGGTCAGCTCGGCGAGGGGAGCGCTTCGGGGCGCCTGCGTGTCGGTCACGCTCTAAACGTTAACCGGCGCGCGGTAGCGTTCTTCTCATGGCGAGCAAGCTTTCCCACTCGGTGTCCTACCCGTTCTCGACCCAGCGGCTGTGGGAGATCTACACCACGGAGCAGTACTGGCACGACTTGGTCGAGCGGATGAACTCCGGGCACGGTCACGTCGAGAAGGTGAGCATCGAGGGTGACACGGTCTCGGTCGAGATGAACCAGGGCATCCCGGCCGATCATCTCCCCTCCGCCGTCACCAAGGTGATGCCCGGCGATCTCCGGATTCCGCGAAAGAACACGTATCGCCTGGTCGAGGGCAGGATCGAGGGTGACATCCACGCGACCGTCGAGGGCGCGCCGGTGCCGGTGAACGTCACGGGACGCATCGTGACCAGCGGTGACCCCGCCTCCAGCGACTGCTCCGCGGAGGTGTCGGTGAACCTCCCGCTGTTCGGCAAGAAGATCGAGAAAGCGGTGATCGACGAGCTCTCCGGCCTGCTCGACCATGAGCGGGGTCACACCGTCGATTGGGAGACGGAAAATCCGCTGACGTAGCCTGGTTCGCATGGCACGACGTCTCAGCTACTCCGCTCGCTATCCTCAGCCCGCGGAGAAGCTCTACGAAGCGCAGAGCATCCGGCAGTACTGGGAAGACATGATGGCGGGATTCCAGATGATCTCGCCGCACTGCGAGGTCGCCTCCTTCAGCTCCGACGAGACCGGCATCCGGGTGGTCCTCAAGCAGACGATCGGGCGCGACCAGCTGCCCCCGCTCGCGCAGACGGTGATGAAGAAGGACATGGTCATCACCCGTGAGGAGACGCTCGGCCCGTTCGACCCCGACAACACCAAGGGGACCTACAGCGCGTCGATCCCCGCGGGGCCGGGCAGCCTCAACGGGTGGCAGGAGCTGTTCGCGACCGAGGAGGGCGCCACGATCCGCCGGACCAGTGAGGCCAAGGTCTTCGTGCCGTTCGTCAACGGCAAGCTCGAGCAGATGATCCTCATCAACCTGGTCGACCTGTTCCGGGCCGAGGCCGAATATGCCAAGGACTGGATCAACAAGAACCTGTGAACGCCGCCCTCGCCGGGCGAGGTCCCGGGCGAGGGCCGGTCGGCCGCGTGACCCGCGGAACCACCAACATCAACAGGCTGCGCCGCGTGGATCGGTGGATGACGCACGAACCCGCCGTGAAAACCGCGCTCGACGCCGCACGCCCACTCGTCGTAGACCTCGGCTACGGCGCCCGCCCCGACACCACCGTCGAGATGGCCGGACGCCTCCGCCGCGTCGCACCCGACCTCGAGATGGTCGGGCTCGAGATCGACCCCGCCCGGGTCGTCGAACCGCGCGACGGCGTGCGCTTCGCCCTCGGCGGATTCGAACTGGCGGGCCTGCGCCCCCGCGTCGTCCGCGCCTTCAACGTGCTCCGCCAGTACGACGAGGCCGAGGTCGCCGGCTGCTGGGCGCAGCTGCGGGCCGGCATCGATCCCGACGGCGTGATCGTCGAGGGCACCTGCGACGAGATCGGCCGTCGTTGTACGTGGGTGCTGCTCGACGCGAACGGGCCGGTCAGCCTGACCCTCAGCTGGGCGCCGGCCCATTCCGAGCGGCCGTCGGACGTGGCTCCGCGCCTGCCCAAGGCGCTCATCCACCGCAACGTGGCGGGGGAGCGGATCCACGACCTGCTGCAACTGGCAGACCAGTGCTGGGACACCGCCGCCCCGCTCGCACCCTACGGACCCCGCGTGCGGTGGCGCCATGCGCTCGAGCTGCTGCGTGATCGCGGAGTCGCGTGCGTGGTCCCGCGGCGCCGGTTGAGCGACAACGTGCTGACCGTTCCGTGGGACGTGGTGGCCCCCTGACCTCGACACAGGTGAGTCGTACCGGCTCGGCCACTACTGTTGCCCTCATGCGTGTGGCAATGGCCCAGATCAGCTCGTCCGGCGATCCGGACGCGAACCTCGAGACCGTGCGGGCGGCGACCGCCGATGCCGCATCCCGCGGCGCCCGGCTCGTCGTGTTCCCCGAGGCCGCCATGTGCCGGTTCGGCGTCCCGCTCGAACCCGTGGCCGAGGACCTCGACGGCCCCTGGGCACGCGGGGTCTCCGAGGCGGCCGAGTCGGCCGGCGTGACCGTCGTCGCTGGGATGTTCACCCCGTCCGACGACGGGAGGGTCTTCAACACCGTGCTGGTGGCCGGCCCGGATGGAACCCGCCTGCGTTACGACAAGCTGCACCTCTACGACGCGTTCGGATTCACCGAGTCCAAGACGGTCGCGCCCGGCTCGAGCCCGCTGGTGTTCGACGTCGACGGGGTGGGCGTCGGCGTCGCGACCTGCTACGACATCCGCTTCCCACGGCTGTTCACCCATCTCGCGCGGCGCGGCGCCCAGCTGATCGTGGTTCCCACCTCATGGGGCGCGGGTCCCGGGAAGCTGCACCAGTGGCAGATCCTGGCGACGGCCCGGGCCCTGGATTCCACGACCTTCGTCGCGGCGGTCGGCCAGGCCCGGCCCACCGACGAGGCCGTCGCCTCCTCGGGCGCTCCCACCGGCATAGGACACAGCCAAATCACAGACCCCTTCGGTACCGTGGTCGCCGCATACGACGAGGCGGTCCGCGTCGACGTCCACGAACTCGATCTGGGAGTGGTGGACAAGGCCCGGACGCTGCTGGCGGTACTCGCCAACGAGCGGGAACTGCCCGCAGGCGGCGGGGAGCACGACCCCGCAGCCGCAGGCGAACCGCTCCATCAGGCCGATGACCGAGGACGGAACCAATGAGCGACGACAAGATCCCCGAGGAGGGCGCGGCGCCCGACGAGCCGCAGAGCAGCCCCGAATCGCCGCGGACTCCCGCCGAGGGGGACGAGTGGCGCCCGGTGGCAGGCGGTGACGCCGAGCCGTTCCCGACCGAGAAGTTCCCGACCGGCCCGATTCCCCCGACGCCGCAGGCGTATTCGAAGGTTCCGCCATCGGAGGCCGACACCACCGACTTCTCCGGTGCCCCGGGGCCGACGCCGACGACGGAATTCGGCCCCGGCGACGAGCCCTTCGCCGACACGTCGAGCGGCCCGGTCGACCCCGCACCGACCGGCACGGGCCCGGCGCTGACCTCGCCCCGCAAACGTCGCAGCACCGGCAAGATCGTTGCCTTCAGCCTGGTCGCGGTGCTCCTCGTCGGCGTCATCGCCGCGGTCGGCAGCGAGCTCTACCTCCGCAACAAGGTGACGAACTGCCTCGAGCAGTCGTTCAGCGGCCTCACCGGCGTCCCTACGTCGGTGTCGTTGAGCCGAAAGCCGATCATCCTGCAGGGCACCGGCGGAGTGCCGTTCGTCCAGGTCGACACCAAGGACGACAACTCGCCCGATGCCATGCGGCTCCACATGCGCGCCGACGGAATCAAGGGGGAGGGCACCACCACCGACATCCGCAGCCTGGAAGGGCATGGCTTCATCCCCTTCGAGCGGATTGTCGAACTCAGCAAGGAGAATGCCCAGGCCGCCGGCCAGGGGACCGGGAACGGCGCGCCGCAGGCGGCGACGGTCGAGGAGATCACCGGCGATGCCACGAACGGCACGTTCGAGGTGCAGGCCGCATTCCCGGTGATGTTCTTCGCGGTCCCGGTGTCGGCGACGATCAAGCCGGTCACCACCCCTGAGGGCCGGGTCGACTTCGAGGTCGTGAAGGCCAGCGCGCTGGTGTTCGGCATCCCGCCGGACTTCGCCCAGCAGATCGTCGATCAGATCACCGAATCGTCACTCAGCTCGTTCTTCGACGAGGTCAAGGTCGATCGGCTGAAGGTGACCGACACCGGACTCGACTTCGCGATCAGCGGGTCGGATGTGCAGCTGACGAGTGAGATGACCGGGGAGAACCAGCAGAGCAGCTGCGTCTGATCGAGCGGGGCGCGACGCCCGCGCGCGAGACCCGCTCCGCGTCTTGCCGGCTCGTCTCGACGCGGTTTCCGATTCCGGGGCCCGGGGCGACGTGATAAACAGATCTGTCGATTCGGCTGCGCGGTTCTCACCGTGCGGCCGATCGTCGTCAGGTCCGTTTCGCCGCATGGTTCGGAGTGATCTCGCGCAATGACCACTAGCCGCTCGACGAGCGAGGTGCCTGAGCGTCGTTCGTTGAGCAGAGGCGAGGTGCGGGCACTGCTCGCGCTGATCGGTGGCGCGCTGCGCACGCGTCGAGGAGCCGTGCTGGGCTTCGCCGTGTGCCAGGTCGCCGCGGTGCTGACCTCGTTGGCGCAACCGGCGCTGAACGCCGCGATCATCGACGACGGCATGTTGCGCGGCGACACCGAGACCATCAAGCTCGTCGGCCTGGCGATGCTTGCGGTGGCGGTGGTCAATCTCGGGGTGGCCGTCGGCGCAACCTATCTCGCCTCCCACATCTCCTCGGCTGCCGCGCGGGATCTGAGAAAGCGGCTCGACGAGAGGGTCGCCGCCTTCACCGACCCGCAGGTGGCGCGGGTGGGCCTGTCGAGCCTGCTCACCCGCTCCACCAACGACGTGGGGCAGATCCAGGGCTTCCTGTTCATCTCGCTCACCATGGTGGTGACGGCTCCCCTGATGCTGGTGGGCGCACTCGCGCTGTCCCTCGCACAGGGCTGGCGGATGGCGCCGGTCATAGTGGTCTCCGGGGGCCTGCTGGCAGTCGTCGTGGCGGTGTTCATCCGGCGGTTGATGCCGTGGGCGGCGGGACTTCAGGGCCGCCTCGACCGGGTCAACCGTCTGCTTCGTGAACAACTGCGGGGTATCCCGGTCATCCGGACCTTCCGGCAGGAAGATCGGGAACGCGCCCGGTTCGCGGTCGAGAACGACGAGCTGACCCGGACCGCGCTGCATCTGGGGCGCATCCATGTCCTGATGCTCCCGGTGATCACGATCGTGTCCAACCTGACCTCGGTGACGGTGTCGGCCCTGGGTGCGTTGTTCGCCGACGCCGGCCACATGCAGATCGGGGAGATCACCGCGACCATCGGCTACCTCGCGCAGATCCTGCTGGCCGTCTCGATGCTGACCGCGATCGCCGCCGTCCTCCCGCGCGCGGTGACCTGTGCCGGACGCATCACCGACGTTCTCGACACCGAGACGCTCGCGCCGGGAGACCCGGGTACCGAGAACGACTCGCGACCGCCCGCGATCGTTTTCGATGGTGTGACCGTCGCCTTTCCCGGTGCCGAGGCCCCGGCAGTCGACGCGGTCTCGTTGATCTGCGAACCGGGGACGGTGACGGGTCTCATCGGTGGTACGGGCAGCGGGAAGTCGACTCTGCTCTCGACGGTGTTGCGATTCGCCGATCCGTCATCGGGCATCGTGTCGTGGGACGGTCGCGACATCCGTCTCCTGGCGCCGGCCTGGGTCCGAGAACGTTCGGCATTCGTCGGACAGGGCACGGCGCTGATCACCGGCACCGTCGCGGACAACTTGCGTATCGGCCGTCCCGGCGCGAGTGAGGACGAGTTGTGGGCGGCGCTCGAGGTCGCGGCCGCCGCGGACTTCGTGCGGGAACGGTCCGGCGGACTCGGGGCGGCCGTCGCGCAGGAGGGCCGCAACTTCTCCGGCGGGCAGCGCCAGCGTCTGGCGCTGGCACGCGCCGTCCTGCGCAAGCCGTCGCTGTACGTCCTCGACGACCCGTTCAGTGCACTCGACGTCGACACCGAGGCGCTGATCATCCGGCGGCTCCGAGACCTTCAGCCGAAGGCGACCATACTGATAGCGGCTCAACGGGTGTCGTCGGTGCGCCACGCCGACGTGATCGGTGTCCTCGAGGACGGCCGCCTCGTGGCGACAGGGGACGACCGGACCCTGCGTGCCGACAACGCCATCTACCGCGAGATCGCGTACGCCCAGGCGGTGATCGATGTCTGACGCCGGGCACTCGACGGCGACCTCGGCCCCCGGTGTCGACACCGCGGCCGGATCGCTGCGGTGGTTGATGGCCCAGCTCCGGATCGGGCGTGCTCGGGCGGCCACGATCTCGCTGTGCGCGATCGGCGCCACCGGAGGAGGCGTGCTCGCGACGATGCTGTTCGGTGCCGTCACCAACGTCATCGTCGACGGGACCGTCGGCGACGGCGCCGTGATGGACTGGAAGCGGTTGTGGACGCTGCTCGGCATCCAGTTGGCCGTCTATCTGCTGGCCGCCTCGCTCACCTACACGCAGGGGCAACTCCTGACCCGGGCCGTGCAGCGGTCGGTGGCGATGTTGCGGACGCGCATCGAGGACAAGATCCACCGACTGCCCCTGCGCTACTTCGAGCAGACCAGTCGAGGCGCGCTGGTCAGCAGGCTGACCGCCCACACCGACAATGCGTCGACGGTGATCGCGCCGGTGCTGGTCACCGTCCCGACGAATGCGTTGACGCTGGTCGTGGTGACGGCGGTCCTGTTCGTCCTGTCGCCGGTGCTCGCCCTGGTCGCGCTCGTGGCGGGGCCGGTGTCGGCGGCACTCGCGTCCTACATCTCACGTCGGTCCCGCCCGCACCAGGAGACCCGATGGACCACCACGGCAGCGCTGGCCGGACACATCGAGGAGACCCTGAGTGCCAGACGAATGCTGCAGGGGTACAACGCGGAGGCGGTCGCGGCACGCAGGTTCGACGCGCTCAACGAGCGCCTGTTCCGATCAGAGCGCTCCGCCCAGTGGACCGCAGGGACCCTCGCCCCCGTGCTCGCCGCGATCAACGCCGTGGTGTTCCTCATCCTGGCGGTGCTCGGTGGACTCATGGTGGTCGACGGAACCCTGAGCCTCGGCGCCGCACAGGTCGCGATCATCTTCGCCGAGCAGCTCACGAACGCGGTCCGGCAACTGGCCGGGTTCGTGACCAAGATCCAGTCGGGAACGGTGTCGGCGTCGAAGGTCCGGGAGGTGTTGGAGGCGCCCGACGACGACGCGGTCCAGAGTCGTCCGGAAGGCGGGGGATTCGAGTACATGGGCCGGCATCGGAATCCACCGGAGATTGTCTTCCGCGATGTGTCCTTCGCCTACTCGGCTGACGCGCCGGTACTGAAAGGCGTGAACCTGCGACTGCGGCCCGGGACCACCACCGCCATCGTGGGCTCCACCGGGGCGGGCAAGACGACGCTGACCAACCTGCTGCAGGCGTTCTATCGACCCACCACCGGGTCCATCACGATCGACGGCGAGGACGTCGCCGACCTCGGAGCGTATCGGGCACGGACCGGAATGGCGGTCGTCACCCAGGAGCCCTGGCTGTTCACGGGGACGGTCCGGGAGAACATCGCATACGGGGTCGCCGGAGACGAGACCGCGGTGGCGCGGGCCGTGCACGACGGACACCTCGATCAGATCGTGGCCGCCCTGCCGGACGGCCTCGACACCGTGATCGGCCAGGAATCGGAGAACCTGAGTGCCGGCGAGAAGCAGCTCGTCACCGTCGCGCGCGCGATCGCGGCGTCGCCGCGCATCCTGATTCTCGACGAGGCCACCAGTTCCGCCGATCCGCGAACGGAATTGCTCGTCCAGCGGGCATTGAATCGGTTGCGCACCGGGACGACGACCCTGGTCGTCACCCATCGCATGGCCACCGCCGCGCTCGCTGACCAGATCGTCGTCCTCGAGGCCGGCGAGATCGTCGAGGTGGGATCACATGACGAACTGCTCGCTGCCGGAGGGGTTTACGCGCGCCGGTGCGGCGTAGTGTGATCGATCGGAGTCGAATTGTCTGGCGCGCAACACTTTGCGTGAAGAACCCGATATTTCCGGACTCTTGACTGGGACAGGTGTTCATTTTCTGGTGAGTGGTCACAGGGGGCTTCCGGCGGCGCGCGCAACCAGGCTTGGCGCCCGAAGGTTGTTCAAGATGGTGAATTGCGAGTTGCCACAACGCCGATAGTGAAGAAAGAAAGCTGGACGAATGTCCAGACAAATTTGTTTTCTGACGTCGCGAGGCGTCCTGAGCTGCGCATTTGAATTGGAATGCGCTGTCGGTGATCAATATTCGTGACGTGGCGGGTTGATGAACGCGGGACATCGTCGAGATGGATATGTAATCTCTGCTCCGAGCCGCCGAGGTGAGAACAAGGCGGCTGTATCCCCCCGAAATTCTCACCGATCCTATGAAGGAGACCCCATGAGCAGCATCGAAATCGATCTCACCGAAGTCGTGACCGACGTGATCCTCGGGCTCGCTGCCGGCTCGCTCGACGCGGCCACCTCGCAGTCCTGAGGACTGCGTAGATCCCCTACAAACCGCCCCACATCCGTCGGATGCGGGGCGGTTTGTTGTTCGAACGGGGCCCTCTGCCCGACCATCCGGTCGAGATCAGCCCACGGTGGAAGGGCCGGGCGGGTCCCAGCGATGCACCCACACCGTCGGTCCGTCGGTGAGGGTGAATTCTGCGTGGATCGGTGCGTACCGCTCGGAGTAGAACTTCGACATGTGGAGGTGGGTGGTGCTACCGGTGACCGGTACCCCCATGCGCCGCCCCGCCTCCCGCGCCGCGTCGAGGAAGCGGGCGCTGATCCCCCGGCGTCGATACTCGGGAAGCACGAGTTCGAGGGTGACGTCGATCGCGCCGGGCACTTCCGCGTCGGCGCCCACCTCGCGGAGCTCATGGAATCGTTTGGGGAAGCCGTCGACGCTCGTGGCGTACCGCCGGTTGAGCATCATCAACTCGTCCGACACCGGCTCGGCGGCCGATGGCTTTTCGGGATCGGTGACCAGCGCGAGCGCGATGAGCGCGTCGGACTCGAACACGCCATAGAGATACCGGAGATTCTCCTCGAAAATGACCCGGCCGTACCAGCGGTAGACCTCGGGCGGGGAATCGGCTCCCAACAGCCAGCTATAGATCGGCACCTCCCGTAGGCCACGCTCGAGGACATCGAGTGCGACCTCTCTGTCGTCTTCGGTGAGGTGGCGGCAGCCCGGTACGCCGTCGAGGATCGTCTGCATGGTCAACAAATATCACGCAGGAAAATCCGAAACGGACGGAAAGGAATCCCGATCGGCAATCGGCTCGTCACGCTGTCGCCGTGGCGGTGGGATGTAGACTCCAGACCGCCTGATGGCCTTCGAGATCACCCACTTCGCGACCTCGGATGGTTGGGCCGCCAGTCCTTACGGTTCAGAATCAGTTCGGAGTGTTTCATCCTTGATATCGGCCACTCGTTCGTCGATCCGCGGCAGCACACGGGCTCTGTGGCGACTGGTGCGTTTCGCGCTCGCCGATTCCGCCGGATTGGTGGCGGTGTTGGTGCTCCTCCAAGTGGCCAGTGTGCTCACTGCACTGCTGCAACCCGCGCTCAATGCTGCAATCATCGATGACGGAATTCTCAGTGGTGACGTGAGGACGATCAAGTCCTTGGGATGGGTCATGCTCGCCGTGGCCTCGGCGAATCTCTTTCTCTCGATCGGTGCCACGTACACCGCGTCGCACATCTCCGCGAAAGCCGCGCGGGACCTACGGCGTCGGGTGGTCCGGAGAATCGGGCGAATGCGCGACCTCCAGGTGGCCGACGTGGGCCTGTCCAGCCTCCTCACCCGCGCGACTGGCGACGTCGGACAGATCCAGTCCTTCGTGTTCATCGTTCTGACCGTCGTGGCGATCGCTCCCCTCACGCTCCTCGGGGCGCTGGCCCTGTCCCTGTCCCAGGCGTGGCAGTTGGCGCCGGTGATCCTCGTGGCGGGGCTGCTGCTGGCAGTGCTGGTCGGTTCGATCGTGCGAAAGCTCATTCCGTGGGCGACAAGCCTTCAGAAGAAGCTCGACTCCGTCAACCGTGTCTTGCGAGAACAACTCCGCGGCATCGTGGTCATCAGGACGTTTCGTCGTGAGGACCACGAGATGTCTCGATTCGCGGTCCACAACGACGAACTGACCCGGACGGCCTTGCATGTGGGGCGAATCCAGGTGCTGATGCTGCCCGTCGTCACCATCGTCGCCAACCTCGCCACGGTCGCCGTATCGGCGTTGGGTGCGCTGCTCGTCGACCGTGGGCAGATGCAGATCGGACAGATCGCGGCGTCGGTGGGTTATCTGTCCCAACTGCTACTCGCGATCTCGCTTCTCACGGTGGTCGCCGGTGTCCTACCGCGAGCTGTGACGAGTGCGAGCCGGATCACCGAGGTGCTGGACACCGACGTGATCGAACCCGGTGATCCGCGACCCCAGGAGCAGCGGCCGGCACCGGCCCTGCACTTCGACGCCGTGTCGGTCGGCTTTCCTGGTGCCGAAGGCCTTGCCCTGGAGAGTGTCTCGTTGATGTGTGCACCGGGGAAGGTGACCGGCGTGCTGGGCGGCACCGGGAGCGGCAAGTCGACCCTGTTGTCACTGCCGTTGCGATTTGTCGATCCGGTGGACGGTGTCGTGCGCTGGGACGATCTCGATGTGACAGCACTGGATCCGGCATGGTTGCGTGCCCGGTCGGCCTTTGTGGGACAAGGTGCTTCTCTGGTAACCGGAACGATCGCCGAAAATCTCAGGATCGGGCGGCCCGACGCCACCGACGAGGAACTGTGGGCTGCACTCGAGGTGGCCGAGGCCAGAGTGTTCGTGGAGGAAAGGGCCGACGGGCTTGCGGCGCGGGTGGCGCAGGAAGGTCGCAATTTCTCCGGCGGACAGCGCCAGCGTCTGGCGCTCGCCCGGGCGGTACTGCGACGGCCGGTGTTGTACGTGCTCGACGACCCGTTCAGCGCGCTCGACGTCGAGACCGAGCAGAAGGTCATCACCAACCTTCGTCGGGCTGCTCCGGAGGCGACCATCGTGATCGCCGCGCAGCGGGTTTCATCGGTGCGTCATGCAGATGTGATCGCAGTGCTGGAAGCCGGCCGGCTGGTGGCTTTGGGCACCGATCAGACGCTCCGCGCAGAGAACGAGATCTACCGCGAGATCGCCTATGCCCAGGCGGTGACCGGTGGCTGACGGTACGAGCCCGCAGGGACCGCTTCGTTGGATGTTGGGGCAGCTTCGGTTCAGTCGCCGCCGGGCGCTCGCCGTCTCTGCCCTGGCGATCGCAGCCGCGGTGGGGAGCGTGGTCGGGCCGCTTCTCTTCGGTGCCATCACCAACGTGATCGTCGAAGGCACGACCGGGACGTCAGGTCTGGACTGGAGTCGGCTCGGTCAACTCCTCGTCATCCAGGCGGCGATCTATGTCGCCGTCGCCGGCTTCACAGGGCTACAAGGCCAGCTCTTGACCGTCGGGGTGCAACGGTCGATCGCGCACCTGCGTGAACGCATCGAGGACAAGGTTCACCGCCTCCCGTTGCGCTACTTCGAGACGACGCAGCGGGGCGCTCTCGTCAGCAAACTGACCGCGCACACCGACAACGCGGCGACGGTCATCGCGCCCGTCTTGATCACGGTTCCCACCAACCTGCTCACGCTGGTCGTGGTGACCGCGGTTCTCTTCCTCATCTCTCCTCTCCTCGCGATGGTCGCGCTCGCCGCGGCACCGGTGTCGGCCTTCGTGTCCACGATGGTCGCACGTCGTGCACGTCCGCTTCTCGAGGACCGGTGGACCACCACAGCTGCACTGGCCGGGCATGTCGAGGAGGAGCTCAGTACGCGGCGCATGCTGCAGGCGAACGGTGCCGAGCAGGTGGCACTTCAACGCTTCGACGTGCTCAACGACCGGCTTTTCGACTCGACGCGTTCGTCGCAGTGGGTCGCGGGGACCCTCGGGCCGTTGCTCACCGCGATCAACGCGGTCGTTTTCGTCATTCTCGCGGTCTTCGGCGGGATGATGGTCGTCGACGGGCGTCTGAGTCTGGGCGCGGCGCAGGTGGCGGTGCTGTTCTCGCAGCAGTTGATCTCCGCTGTCCGCTCGCTCGCCGGATTCGTGCAGAAGATCCAGTCGGGGATGGTCTCGGCGGGAAAGGTTCGAGAGGTCCTCGAGGAGGCCGACGAAGAGGACTCGGGCAGGGAGTTCGCGGCGAGCGGTGTCGAATCCGGTGGGCGCCACCGAAGGCCGCCGGAGATCGTGTTCACCGATGTGTCCTTCGCCTATCAGGACGCCGAAGTGTTGCATTCGGTCAGTTTCACGATTCCGTCCGGTACGACGACCGCGGTCGTCGGTTCGACAGGGGCGGGGAAGACGACGCTGACAAACTTGCTTCAGGCCTTCTATCGGCCGACGTCCGGCTCGATCGCGATCGACGGCGAGGACATCGCCGCACTGGGTGCCCGTGAGGTTCGCACCGGAATGGCTGTGGTCACCCAGGATCCGTGGCTCTTCACCGGGGCCGTACGAGACAACATCGCGTACGGAAACGCCGATGAGGAGGCGATCCGGAGAGCACTGAGAGACGGCCACCTGGAACAGATCGTGGCCGCGCTACCTCAGGGCATCGATACCGTGGTCGGTCAGGAATCGGAGAACTTGAGCACCGGGGAGAAGCAGCTCGTGGCGGTGGCGCGGGCGATCGCCGCGTCTCCGCGGATTCTCATCCTCGACGAGGCCACCAGCGCCGCCGATCCCCGGACGGAACTGCTGATCCAACGAGCGTTGAATCGGCTGCGCAGGTCGACGACGACTCTGGTGATCACCCACCGAATGGCGACTGCGGCCCTCGCCGATCAGATCGTGGTGCTCGAGGACGGCAGAGTCGTCGAGTGCGGTACCCATACCGAACTGTTGGCCGCCGGCGGTACCTATGCGCGTAGGTGTGGCGTGGTGTGAGGAGTCGGTTTCGAGGTGAGTGTCGCCAACGGACACGGGTGGAACGCACCTCGCAAATCGGGCCGGAATGTAACAATAGGCAATGATATATGGACGATTGTCCAACTTTCCTGCGATGCAATGTCGCGATTTAGGTATCGAATGCCCGGATCGTGAGGTTTGATCTGCAAACTCATGACAAGAACCGGGTTTGATGGCGGGTAAGCCATAAGTGGGGTAACGTACCGGCGGAATCGTTCGAACCGTTTGGGTCGGACGTTCATTGTTTGAAATTTCACCCACCCCGCGGAGGACCAGCATGGCAAAGACGGATATCGGAGATTCGATCGAGGACTCGCTCGCCGACAAGCTCTTCGAGCTTCTTCTCGGCACGGCGACGGGTTCCGCCGACGGCGACGGCTCCAACGGCGCGGACTGACGTTTGTCCGTTTGATCCCCTCCGAACCGCCTCACGACCAGGTCGTGAGGCGGTTCTGTTTCTTGGCTGGGGCTTTCGCGCCACGGGCGAACGGGCCGGTGAGCATCGGTCGCGGACATCTTCGAGCTGAGATCACCGATTGGTGGCTGCTTTCGATAACCTGGTCTGCTCAGATATGGCGAACCGTAATCAGTCCGATGTGCCGGCGAGTGGCGGGTCCCATCGATGCATCCACAGAGTGGGACCTCCGGTGAGTTTGTACTCCGAGTACATCGATCCGCCCCGCTCGGAGTAGAACGCCGACATATGTGGATGTGTCGTGCTGCCGGTGACCGGTACCCCTCTGCGGCGAGCGTATTCGAGTACGGGTTCGATGAGTCGGACGGAGAGGCCGCGGCGCCGGTGGTCGGGGTGGACGGCGTTGATGGGGATGTCGATGGCGCCGGGTACGGCGGCATCAACGCAGACTTGACCGAACTCGCGAAACCTGTCGACGAAGCCGTGGAGTGACGTCATGTAGTGACGGTTGAGTGCCTTCAGTTCCTCCGAGACCGTCACCGGGGGTGCGTCCGGCTCGGTCACCGCCACCAGCGCGATGAGCTCGTCCGAATCGAACACGCCATGGAGTCCATGGATGTTCATCTCGAACATTGCCTGTGCCAGCCACCGATAGGCTTCGGGCGAAGCTCCCTCGCCCAGGAACCAGCGATACACCGGAACCTCCTGCAAACAGGTTTCGAGGAGGTCGAGGGTGGAATCTTTGTCGTCCACGGTCAGGTGGCGCGATCCCGCAACGCTCTCGAGGATCGTCTGCATCATCAACAGATATCACGCTCGCCCCGGTCGTCGGCACGGATGCGTGCCCGAATGCAGTGAAGACTCACATGCTCAGGTATTGCCCGGCCGACGGTTCTCTGCGGCCCGGACAAGCGACTGCCCAGCTCGTGGTGGTAATCGGAAAAGTCGTGCCGAGCTCAAAGGTTGAGGTGTCCGAGGGCGGGTGAAGTAGCATACTCTCGGTATCGACCCGCCAGATCGACCCGGCGGGCGGATTCCATTCGCATCATCCCCTCTGCATTGGAGAAGAATATGGGCGGCTTTCCTTTCACACCCCCCGAGGGCGGCAACGGCTCGAACGACGGCTTTCTTGACACCTTCCTCGATACGATCACGACCGGCTCGTTCGAGGGTGGCCCCTACGCGGGCACGGGCTCGAGCGGCGACGAGTGAAGTCTGTTCTGAGCATCCCCTCCGAACCGCCTCGCGACTTGGTCGTGAGGCGGTTCTGCGTCTCGGAGTGGTTGGTCTGTGTCTGATTTCGTCGGTCTGTGTCTGCATGTGAGTGTGAGCGCGGTAACGTGCACGCGGTAACGATTCGTCCGACGAGTCGGTGGTGCGTGAAGCTGCAAGGAGATTGTGTTATGAACCGTTGGCGTAGGTGCGGGCTCGCCGTCGCGTTGGGTGTCGGGCTCGTCGCGTCGGTTATGGGCTCGACGGGTGTGGCGTCGGCGAAGCCGCATATTGTGGATGCGGGGTCGTCGACCGCGCGGGTGACCAACATCGTGGTGCACTCGGATGCGATGAACAAGGACATCCCGCTGACGGTCATCAAACCGGCCGATGAGTCGAAACCGCGCGGTGTGCTGTATCTGCTCAACGGTGCCGGTGGCGGTGAGGACGGCGCCAACTGGCTCGACAAGACCGACATCGTGCGCTTCACGAAGAACAAGAACCTGTATGTGGTGATCCCGAATCAGGGGCAGTTCAGCTACTACACCGATTGGGAGAAGCCCGATCCTGTGCTCGGCGTCCACAAGTGGTCGACGTTCCTGGGCAAGGAGTTGCCGCCGGTCATCGATGCGAAGTACAACACCTCGGGCAAGAATGCGGTCGGCGGAATCTCGTCGTCGGGAACCTCCGTGCTGAATCTGGCCATCGAGCATCCGGGTCTGTACAAGGCGGTCGGTGCCTACAGCGGCTGCCCGACCGTCGCCGATCCGTTCGGCCAGAACAACATCCGGTTGGTGGTCGAGGTCCGCGGCAAGGGTGATGCCCGGAACATGTGGGGGCCGTACAACGGTCCGGGCTGGCGTAAGCATGATCCGGTGATCAATGCGCACAAGCTGCGCGGGACCAAGTTGTACATCTCGAATGCGACGGGCCTGCCCGGACAGTACGACAACCCGGCCTACGTGAAGAAGCAGGACAAGTTGGTCGATCAGATCGCAGTGGGTGGGATCATCGAGGGCAGCACGATGGTGTGCACCCTGCAGCTCGTGAACCGGTTGCGGGAGTTGAACATCCCGGCCACTGTCGACCTGCCGCCGACGGGTACGCATTCCTGGGGTTACTGGCAGGACCAGTTGCATCGTTCGTGGTCGTTCTACGAGAAGGCCCTGAGCTGACTCATCCGGTCGGTCGCCGGTGAGATCCGGCGAGCACGTCGAAACGGGCGGGGCCCGGTCACCATTCTCGGTGACCGGGCCCCGCCGGTGTTTGCTAGTTGAAGATCACCGTTCGACGTCCATGCACCAGAATCCGGTCCTCCAGGTGCCAGCGGAGTCCCCGGGCCAGGACCAGGGTCTCGATGTCGCGTCCCTGGCGCACCATGTCGGCAACGGAATCGCTGTGGTCGACGCGGATGACGTCCTGTTCGATGATCGGGCCGGCGTCGAGGTCTGCGGTGACGTAGTGGCAGGTGGCGCCGATCAGCTTCACACCGCGCGCGAATGCCTGGTGATACGGGCGGGCGCCGACGAAGCTCGGCAGGAAGCTGTGGTGGATGTTGATCGCGCGGCCGGCCCACGCCTCGCACAGCTTCGGCGGCAGGATCTGCATGAACCGGGCCAGGACGACCGCGTCGGGATCGAAGCCGTCGACGACCCGGGCGAGCTCGGCAAAGGCCTCGGACCTGCGGTCCCGCGCAAACGGCACGTGATGGAACGGGATGCCGAAGCGGGTCGCGAGATCTTCGAGTTCGGCGTGGTTGCCGATGACGGCGCTGATGGTGGCCGGCAACTCACCGCGATGCGCACGCCCCAACAGGTCGATGAGGCAGTGGGTCTCCTTGCTGACCAACAACACGATCGACTTGGTGTCGCGCGAATCGGTCAGCTTCCACTCCGTCTCCGGGCCGAGCCAATCGGCGACCTCGGTGGCGAAGCGCTCCCGTAGTTCGTCCGCCGTGTAGGGGACGGAGTCGGTGCGGATGGCCTGGCGGGTGAAGAACCAGCCGGTGTCCGCATCGGAGTGGTAGGCCGCCTCGGTGATCCAGCCGCCGACCTCGGTGAGGAAGCTCGAGATGCGGGCCACGATGCCCAGTCGGTCGGGGCATCCGAGCGTCAGGACGTAACGGTGCTCGGGCTGGTCGGTGATGGGGGTCGTCTGCGTGCCGGTCACGACAGTCAGTGTGCCAAGCTCGTCATCGTGACGAACACCGACCTACGGCGTGCAGACGTCGCCGCCCTCATCGACCACACGCTCCTCAAGCCCGAGGCCACCCGCGCCGATGCGGAGGCCACCGTCGCCGAGGCCGCCCGGCTGGGTGTGTACGCGGTGTGCCTGTCGCCGTCGATGCTGCCGATCGACACCGGCGACCAGCGCACCTGCGTGGTCGTCGGATTCCCGTCGGGCAAGCACCATTCCCTGGTCAAGGCAGCCGAGGCGCGACTCGCCGTGGACTCCGGCGCTCAGGAGATCGACATGGTCATCGACGTCGGCGCCGCGGTCGACGGGCGCTACGACGAGGTGTTCTCCGACATCCTCACGGTGCGCGAGGCGATCGGCGATTCGGCCCTGCTCAAGGTCATCATCGAGTCCGCGGTGCTGCTCGAGCGCGGCGGGCCGGACATGGTCGCCGAGGTGTGTCGCCGAGCCGAGCAGGCGGGCGCGGGCATGGTGAAGACCTCCACCGGCTTCCACCCCGCCGGCGGCGCGAGCGTCGACGCCGTGCGCGTCATGCGCGGGGCCGTCAGCCCGCACATCGGCGTCAAGGCGAGCGGCGGCATCCGAACTGCGGAGGCCGCCGCCGAACTCATCGAGGCCGGCGCCACACGACTGGGTCTCTCGTCGACCGCCGCCGTGCTGGAGGGCTTTCCGGAGTAGGGGAGAGCACCCGGCGGCGGGCTGCAGGGCGACGCTCCTGCCGATGGGTGTGCCGCGGGCTACTCGACACCTCCGTCGGCCCTGATCGGCCGCACGATCCAGACCCGGCGTCCCGCGACGAGTCGCAGGTCGGTTCGACGATGCAGCGACGAGGCCTGCGCCGGGTCGATGAGCGTATCGAGCAGCTCGACATCGGCGCGCGAGAGCATCCCTGCGGGCTCGTCGAGCCGGTGACGGAACTGCGAGAACCAGTGCACGGCGTATCGAGACACCTGTGCGGCGGGGTCAGCACGCTCGACGCGGATCGTGCAGTCGCGCGCGATCTCCAGGCCGGCGTCGCCGATCGTCGTGGTCCAATCGGCGAGCGCCTCCCATCCGGCACGCGCCGCGGCGGCGTGGCACCGATCCTCCAGCGCCCGCAATCCGGCGTCGTCGTCCGGAGCGAATCGCGGCAGACCGGCCATCTCGACGATCACGAGCACGCCCTCGGAACCCAGTGCCGTGGCCGCGGAGCGGAGCAGTGCACCGGCATCGGCGATGTGGTGTAGTGACATCGCCGCCCAGATGACGTCGGGTCGCCGCATCTGCGGGAGCCCTCGGTCGAGATCGGCGACAACCGTGGTCACCCGGTCGGTGAGGCCGGCCGCCCGCGCTCGTCGGTCGATGGTCTCCGTCATCGCCGGTGAGCTGTCGACGGCGAGCAGCGTCGCGTCCGGGAAGCGGCGTGCCAGGGCCTCGGTCCCGCTACCGGTGCCCGCCCCCAGGTCGACGATCCGGGCAGGCGGGCCCCCGAGCGCCTCGACGATGAGCGTCGCGGCGTCGTCGAGATGGTCGCCGACCAGTTCGGCGTCGAGGTCGAGCGCAGCCGCGAGGTCGGAGTGCGTCGGGTGTTCGTGCTGGTGGTGCTCGTGCGGTGGGTGCTCGGGATGATCGTCGTGCCGGTGGGAGGTGGCCATGGATCGACGGTATCTCCGGGAGCGGCGGGGATGACCGGCGCGGGGCCTCCGTCGAGCCCCGCGCGGAGGAACTCGCCGCGGTCCTTCACCCGGCAAACGACGAGCGATTCATCGGTAGGCTTGACCGGGTGATGACTCCCAGGACACCGGTGAACCGGCGTGCCGTGCTCGCCGCCGCCGGGGTCGGCGTGCTCGGGGTCGCCGTCGCGGCGTGTACCGGCTCCCGTTCCGGCTCGGACGCCGGCAAGCCGGACGAGCCGAACGTCCGGCTCGTCTTCACCCCGCCGCTCGACGGTGAGCCGCCGAACCCGGTTGCGGAGGTGTCGGTACAGGCAGAGAACGGCACTCTCAATCCGGACGTGAAACTCACCAACCCCCGCGGGCGGGTGGTCAACGGCCGCATGTCCGAGGACCGCACGATCTTCACGGTCGCCGAACCCCTCGGCTACGGCACCGAATACACCTGGAGCGGAACCGCTGTCGGTACCGACGGCAAGGTGGTTCCGGTGGAGGGGCGCTTCACCACCCTCGAGCCGGCGAGCCAGCTGAACGTCGTGGTCAACATCGGCGACGGCCAGGAGGTCGGCATCGCCGCCCCGATCATCCTCAAGTTCAACGGGACCGTCGAGGACAAGGAGGCGGTCGAGCGGGCGCTGAGCGTCACCACCACGCCGCCCACCGAGGGGTCGTGGGCCTGGCTCGGCGAGGACAACGGCTCCCGGGTCCACTGGCGCCCGCGCGAATACTGGGCGCCCGGCACCAAGGTGCGCATGGACGCCAAGCTGTACGGACTCGACCACGGCGGCGGGGCGTTCGGTGCCGCAGACGTCACCAGCGATTTCACGATCGGACGCGCCCAGGTGGTGAAGGCCGACGCGCCGTCGCACCGCATCGTCGTGATCCGTGACGGTGCGGAGCTCATGGCGTTGCCGTGCAGCTACGGAGAGGGAGACCTCGACCGTAACGTCACCCGCTCGGGCATACACGTCGTCACCGAGAAGTACGACGAGTTCTTCATGAGCAACCCGGCGGCGGGCTACTTCAACATCCGGGAACGCTGGGCGGTGCGCATCTCCAACAACGGCGAGTTCATCCACGCCAACCCGGAGACCGTCAACGTCCAGGGCGCGGCCAACGTCACCAACGGGTGCATCAACCTGTCCGAGGCCGACGCCGAGCGCTACTTCCGGACCGCGATCTACGGCGACCCGGTCGAGGTGACCGGCACGCGGATCCCGCTGTCGGAGGCCGACGGCGACATCTTCGACTGGATCTTCGACTGGGAGACCTGGCAGAGCATGTCGGCCGTCAAGGGGGAGGCCGTCGACTCGTCGGTGCCGGCGACGCCCAGCGATGCACCCACCTCCGACGCGCCGGCACCGCGCTAGGGCTAGCCGGTCTTGATGTTGCGCCGTGCCGACGCCTGGTCGCGGGGCTTGAGCACGATCTGGTCCAGATTCACGTGCGGCGGACGCGACGCGACGAATCCGATCACCTCGGCGACATCCTCGGCGGTCAGCGGGGTCAGACCCTCGTAGACGGCGTCGGCGCGCTTCTCGTCGCCGTCGAAACGCACCAGCGAGAACTCGGTCTCCACCATGCCGGGGCAGATCTCGGTGAGCCGCACCGGCTTCCCGAGCAGCTCGTAGCGGAGCGTGCGGTGCGTGATCGCCTGGGCGTGCTTGGCAGAGGTGTAGCCGGCGCCGTTGTCGTAGGCCTCGAGCGCGGCGACCGAGGTGATGGCCACGATGAGACCGTCGCCGGAGGCGATGAGCGCCGGGATGAGTGCCTTGGTCATCCGCAGGCTGCCGAGGACGTTGGTCTCCCACATCCACCGCCAGTCGTCGAGATCCGCGTTCGCGACCGGGTCGAGTCCCTTGGCGCCGCCGGCGTTGTTCACCAGGACGCTCACCGTGTCGAGTCCGTCGACGAATGCGGCGACCGAGTCGTCGTCGGTGACGTCGAGCTGCCTGCCGGTGCCGCCGATCTCCTCGGCGATCTCCTGCACGCGGTCGAGGCGTCGTGCGCCGAGGACGACGTGATACCCCTGCTCGGCCAGCTTCCGGGCGGTGGCCGCGCCGATACCGGAACTCGCGCCGGTGACGACGGCGATCGGACGCTGGTCAGGACTCTGTGCGGTGGCGTCGTTGCTGGTGTCTGGGCTCATGCGCCCACCTTACGACGCACCGCCCGACCACCCGACGACCCGTGTCCGGCAACGTCGCGCTGCTACATTCTTCGCATGCGAGGGGGTGTGATCCCGGCGGCGCTGCAACTGACGTCGACGCCGGCAGCCGCGGTGCTGCATGCGATCCGGGTCGGCGGGCCGGTGACCCGGGACCAGCTCGCCGAGACGACAGGGCTGTCGGCGGCGACGATCAACCGGCAGGTCCACGCCCTGGCCGCGCACGGCCTGATCGTCGAGCGGCCCGACCTCGCCGCGCCGAAAACGATTGGCAGGCCCAAGCACCCGCTGACCATCGACCGGGATTCCCTGTGCGTGGCCGGAATGCACATCGGGGCCCGCCGTACCGTGCTCGTCATCGCCGACCTCGGCGGGCGGACCCTCTACAGCCACACGGTGCTCACCCCGACCGGAGACCAGCAGCAGGCGGTCGATGATCTGTCCGCGCAGCTCGCCGAGCTCGCCGGGCGTTTCAGCGGCCGCCGGCTGCTGTGGGGCGGGGTCGCGGTGGGCGGAGCGGTCGACGCCGACACCGGCGTGGTCGATCACAAGGTCCTCCGCTGGCGCCAGCTCCCGGTCGGTGCGACGCTCGCCGAGCACCTCGCCACACCGGTGTCGGTGTGCGAGCACGTCGAGGCGATGGCCGCCGCGGAACTGCTGCTCACCGGGGCCCGGGACACCAGCGGGACCGGCCTGTTCTTCTACGCACGTGAGACCGCCGGTATGGCAATGACTCTCGAGGGGCGGGTGCACGTGCCCGAGCGCGGTGCCGGCACCATCGCCCACCTGCCGGTGTCGGCGCCGGTCCTCGCACCCGGGCACGCACGCGTCCGGCTGCAGAACGTCATCGGCGACGACGCGGCGCTCGCCGCCGCCGAGCGTCTCGGCATCGATCCGGACTCCGCCCAGATCGTCGACGAGCGCGCGCGGGTGCTCGGCGAGGCCGTCGCGCTCATCCGTGACGTCATCAACCCGGACACCATCGTTGTGGCCGGCGACGCCTTCGCCGCCCACCCACACGGTCTCGCGCCGGTGCAGGCGGCCTTCGACGAGTCGACCACGCTCGACCGGCCGCTGGAGATCGCGCCGTCGAGATTCGGTGTGCACGTGCAGGAAAGCGCTGCGGTGGTGGTGGCGCTGAGCGTCATCTTCGCCGATCCGATCGCGGCCGTCGCGACGCTCTGACCGTCGAGGTGGTGATCCGGCGGCGGCCGGTGGCCTCGGCGGCGATGTGCTCTGCCGTCGTTCTTCCCCTACGGTGGGGGAATGACGATGCCCCGCGATGTGTCCGCTCGACTCGAGGTGAGCATCGACGACCCCACCGAGCTGGAGATGCAGATCACCGTGGCCAAGCTGCCCGGGCTGCAGGTGGAGGAAGAGCTGAAGATCGAACTCGACGGCCGCACCGTGGCCCCCGAGGAGATCCTCGCCGAACACGGGTCACGCATCCACCGCATGCAGCTCGACCGCGGCCTTCTGACGGTCGAGTACACCGCCGAGGTGCTCACCCCGGCCGATCCCGCCCCGGTCGGCCCGACCGATCGGTCGACATACCTGCGGCCGAGCCGATATGCCGAGTGCGACAAGTTCTTCGGGTTCGCCGCCGGCCAGTTCGACACGTCGCTGCCCGAAGGCGAACTGCTCAACCAGGTCGCGGCGTTCGTCGAGGACCGGCTCAACTACATCCCGGGGGCGAGCGACCCGATCGACGGGGCGGCCGACACCCTGCTGGCCGGTGCCGGCGTGTGCCGCGACTACGCGCACCTGGTGGTCGCGCTCCTGCGCGCACTGAACATCCCCGCGCGGCTCGTCGCGGTCTATGCGCCCGGCTGTTCGCCCATGGACTTCCACGCGGTGGCCGAGGCGATCATCGACGACGAATGGGTGGTCGTCGACGCGACACGTCTCGCGCCGCGACAGTCGTTCGTCCGGATCGCAACCGGTCGCGACGCGGCCGACACCGCATTCCTCGACAACCACCGCGGATCGATCGCCCTGAGGTCCTACGAGGTGACCGCCACCGTCCGGGGCGAGCTGCCCTACGACGACCGCGCGGCGCGTATCGCCATCCGCTGAGAGACGCTCAACCCTGAGGGCTTTCGGCGCCGAGGGCGTCGGCGCGCCGGGTCGCGACGAAGTCGAGCACCGAGGCCACGTCATCGGTGTCGGCGACGCGATGGGCGGCGGCGGTCTCGCCCTCGCCGACCTTGATCCCGACATCTCCGGCATCGGGACGCAGATGGGCGAAGGCCTTCTCGTCGGTCACGTCGTCGCCGAGGTAGATGACGACGTCGCAGTCGAGCCGCTCCCGCAGGATGTCGAGCGCGTGGCCCTTGCTGGTCTCGATGACCGCCAGTTCGAGAACGGCCTTGCCCTCGGTGCTGTGCACACCCTCCCACGACCCCGGACCGAACCGGGCGGCGTCGAGAGCGGCTCCGGCGTCGGCGGGTTCCGCATTGCGGACGTGCAGCACCGCGGCGGCAGGCTTCGTCTCCACCGTCGAACCCGGGAAACGGGCTGCGATCGAACGCAATTCGTCGACGATCCGGGCCAGCAGCGCCCGCTTGGCGTCGGTCACCTCGACCACGAAACCGGTGTCGAACTCGCTGCCGTGGCTGCCGACGAGCGTCACCGGCGCGGTGAGTCCGGACAGGTCGGCGAGGACGGCGAGCTCACGTCCCGACACTACCGCGACCTCGGTGTCCGGGAGTGCGGCGGCCTTCTCCAGCGCGACGATCGACGCCGGGTTCGGCACCGCATCCTCCGGGCGCGAGACGATCGGTGACACACACCCGTCGTAATCGGACGCCAGGAGGAGACGACGGGCACGCGACGCCGCAGCCAGGGCCTCCCGCAGTGCCGGAGTGATCCCGGTGGCGCTCATTCGTTTTCGGCGGTGTCGTGCGACTCGGCGGGGACCGCGCTCTCGGTTGCCGGCCGGAGCTCGGGCAGTTCGGTCACCGGTGCGGCCGACTCCACCAGCTCGACACCGCGATTCGCCGACAGTTCCGTCTCCGACTCCGCGGTGAGCGTGCCGAGGAAGCTGCGGGCCCACTTGTCGACGTCGTGGGCGAGCACCTGGCGACGCAACGCGCGCATCCGGCGTCTGCCCTCGTGTTCGCTCTGCTTCACCGCGGCCTCGATCGCGTCCTTGACGCCGTCGAGGTCGTACGGGTTGGCCTGGTAGGCCGAGCGCAGTTCGGCTGCGGCGCCGGTGAACTCACTGAGCACCAGGGCTCCGCCGAGGTCGGTCCGGCAGGCCACGTACTCCTTGGCCACGAGGTTCATGCCGTCGCGCAGCGGGGTCACCAGCATGACGTCGGCGGCGACGAAGAAGGCGATCAGCTCCTCGCGTGGCACCGGGCGGTGCAGGTACTGCACGACCGGGTGGCCGACGGTGGCGTAGTTGCCGTTGATGTTGCCCACCAGCTGCTCGATGCCGGCCCGCATCTGCTTGTAGCTCTCGACGCGTTCGCGGCTGGGGGTGGCCAGCTGCAGCATCACGGTCTCGGAGGCGTCGAGGCGACCCTCGGCCAGCAGCTCCGAGATCGCCTTGAGCCGGACGTCGATGCCCTTGGTGTAGTCGAGGCGGTCGACGCCGAGCATGATCGTCTTCGGGTTGCCGAGCTCGCGCCGGATCTCGGCGGCGCGGTCGCGGATCCGCTTGGTCTTCGCGAGTGCGGCGAGCGCCCCGGAGTCGATGGAGATCGGGAACGCGCCCACCCGGACCGTGCGGAAACCGACCTGCACCACGCCGAACCGTGAGCGCACGCCCACGGTGCCCTTGCTCGTGGCCTGTCCGGCGAGGCGTCGGGCGAGGTAGAGGAAGTTCTGGGCGCCGCCGGGCAGATGGAATCCGATCAGGTCGGCGCCGAGCAGGCCCTCGACGATCTCGGTGCGCCACGGCATCTGCATGAACAGTTCCACCGGTGGGAACGGGATGTGCAGGAAGAACCCGATCTTGACGTCGGGCCGCAGCATCCGCAGCATCTTCGGGACCAGCTGCAGCTGATAGTCCTGCACCCAGACGATGGCGCCCTCGCCGGCCGCCTTCGACGCGGCCTCGGCGAACCTGCGGTTCACCTCGACGTAGGTGTTCCACCATTCGCGGTGGTACTCGGGTTTGACGATCACGTCGTGGTACAGCGGCCACAACGTGGCGTTGGAGAAGCCCTCGTAGTACTCGGCTATCTCCTGCGCGGACAACGGCACCGCATGGATGTCGATGCCCTCGATGTCGGGATTGTCATCCGAATCCGGGATACCCGACCAGCCGACCCAGGCGCCGGTGTTGGCGCGCAGGATCGGTTCGAGCGCGGTCACCAGACCGCCGGGACTGCGCTTCCAGTTGACCGTGCCGTCGGGGAGGACCTCCTTGTCGACGGGCAGCCGGTTGGCCACGACGACGAACTCTGCGCCGTCGTGCGGAGCAGTCCTGTGCGGCCTTTCCCCGCTCGCGGTGTCGGTCACGGGGTCGGGCCCGGATTCAACCGGTCGCGGCGCCACCTGATCAGGCGTTCTCGCCCGGAGCGATCCCCAGCATGGCGAGCAGCATCCGGCATTCGTCGGCGTCGGTGGCGTAGGCGGCGACGACGCGGCGCGCGGAATTGGCGGTCTCGTCGGCTACCGGTTCCAGTTCTTCGTCGGCGATGTCGGTGGTCTTCGCGGGCATGTGATCCCCTCGTCGTACGGGCGGTCTGTCGCGTGCGGCCTGGGGCCGTCGTGTTACGTGCTCGGGTGGCCGAGACGGCACATCCGACCTCTCATTCTACCCGTGCTCCGGCAGTGGTCAGAACTCGTCCGGGCGCCTATCTGCCGGTGGCTCCGGCGGCTGCCGCCACCGCCCCCGGCCCGGCGGGTCCTGCGGCCGCGGTCGCGGCGTCCGGTCCTGCCGCCACGGTGACTGTCCTCCCGCCTGCGGCCGGGTCGCAGGGTCCTGCGGTTGTCGCGGTGTCTGGTCGTGCGGCTGTTGTCGCGGTGACTGGTCCTGCGGCTGTCGCCGCGGTGGTTGGTCCTGCGGCTGTCGCCGCGGTGGCGGCGGCCACCTCCGGTTGGACGGGGGCGGCCATCTCCGGCTTTCGCGGAGGGGACGTTCCCGCATCGCCATGCGGCGTCGGATGATCCAGTCCGGCCTCGGCGGGAGCTGCGGCCGGCGTAGAGAACGGGCGACGAACTCGCCGAGGGTGACACCGGCGGCGAGGGCGCAGCCGATCGCCAGGGCGTTGGCCATCCAGGTGAAACCGCTGAGCGTCTGCTCGCTGAGGATGCCGTACAGGCCGCGGTAGACCGCGAGACCCGGGAGCAGCGGGGTGATGCCGGCGACCGCGACGACCAGCGGCGGTGTGAGAGCGCGCCGGGCGAGCAGGCCGCCGACGAGGCCGACGAAGGCTGCTGCCAGCCCGTTCGCGACGACGTCGCCGACGCTGGTGAACGTCGCCGACGCCGCGACCGCCGTGCCGATCAGGCCGCCGAGGAAGGCGACCCCGAGCGCGCGTTTCTCCGCATAGGAGGCCAGGGCATAGGCGCAGGCCGCGGCCGCGCCCGCCACCACCCGGACGGGGAGTTCGACGGCCTCGAAACTCGTCGAGGTGGTGATGGTCGGCAGGAAGATGCCGGCGGCCTCGAGCAGCCGGATCGCGACACCGACCCCGGCGATGATCCCGCCCGTCATGAGGAGCAGCTCGAAGAACCTCGCGACGCCGGTGATCGGGGCGCCGGTGATGGCGTCCTGCACCGACCCCACCAGCGACAGCCCGGACAACAGCACGACGATCCCGGCCGCGATGACCTGCGACGGTGCGATCTCCACGCCCAGCCGTTCGGACGCGCCGAAGACCAGGGTCGCCGGGACCACCGCGATGAACCCGCCCGCGAACTGCTGGAAGAAGACGGGCGTGCCGATCCGGTTGAGCCTCCGGTTGAGTGTCACGGTGGCCCCGGTGGTCAGGAAGGCGAGCGCGGCGACCAGGTACTGGCCGCCGAGGAGGACCGAGATGGCCGACGCCATGGCGCCCCACGCCACCGTCGCGACCCAGTGCGGATACGGATGTGGGGCGGTGATGATCTCGTCGACCATGCGGTGCGCGGTCGACGGGCTGATGCCGGAGTCGCGGATACGCCGGACGAGCCGGTCCACCTGCGCGAGCCGGGTGAAGTCCATCGAGCGGTAGTAGACCTGCTCCATGGTGGTGATCGGCGGCAGGGTAGCGCCGCGCCGTGCGCTGACCACGATGGTGTTGTAGGTGACGTCGACGTCGACGTCCTCGAGACCGTAGACACCCGCGACGAACTTGATCTGGGTCTGGGTGTCGATGGCCCCGGTGCCCGAGTCGAGCAGCACCGCACCGATCTTGGTGGCGAGGTCGAGGACCTCGGTGATGGCCGCGACGTCGAACGGTTCGATCGGTTTGCGCGGCGACACCATGATGCTGCCGGGCTCGATCGTGTCGATCGTCGCCTGCCGGGTGCCGGTGAGCCGCCGCAACGCGGTGCGGAGGAACTCGCGCACTCAGGTCTCCCTTCCTGGGTGTCCGGCCGGCGGTGGGCGATCGCCTCGCGATGGGCGGCCGTGGGTTCGATCCTCGCAGGGGGCTACCCAGATGGCCGGCACCTCACGCCTCGCGGCGTGTGACCGGGCCCGGTCTACGATCGCCACATGTCAGCAGTGCGGATCAACGGTCCCCGAGACGGTCACACCCGTAGCGCCACGGTCGCGCCCGGCGGCCTGGTGTTCACCGCGGGTGCGGCGCCGATCGACTCCGACGGGGCCACGGTCGCACCCGGCAACGTCGCCGAACAGACGCGGCAGTGCCTGGTGAACCTCGAGGCGGCGCTCGCCGAGGCCGGGGCCGCGCTGACCGACGTCGCCAAGATCACCGTCTTCGTCGCCGAGCGTCTGCAGGCCGACCTGGTGGTCGCGTGGGAGGTGGTGACCGACTACTTCGGCGAGCACAAGCCGGCCGGCAGCCTGATGGGCGTCACGGTCCTCGCCTACGACGAGCAGTTGGTGGAGATCGAGGCGGTGGCCGCCGTCCCGGCGTGACCGCCCGAGCGGGGCCGCGGACCGGTGGTTCATGGTCGTTTGGAGAACCCGGGCGCGGGGTCGATATACTCGCGCACGCACGCCTCCTTAGCTCAGTGGTAGAGCACTCGCCTTGTAAGCGAGCGGTCGTCAGTTCAATCCTGACAGGGGGCTCCACGAAGGCCGGGTGGGATGAGTACTCCACCTGGCCTCTCTGTCTGCCGGGTCGGCCAGAACGGGTTGCCTGTCCGGCCGGAACGGCGCCGACGGCCCGTCGGCGCGCCTACACTCGCGATCAGTCGGTGAGTGCTCGTCGGCCGGTTTTCGACGAGGACTCGACGGACTCGACGAAGACCTCTGGGTCCTCAGGGAAGCGGAGATGGGGCACGGGCAGACGACACTTCGACGACTCCGACGCCCGACGAGGCTCGGAGGAGCCGCCCGCACTCCCTCCAGGCTCGCAGTTCTCGGCGCGGTCGCCGGTGTCGTCGCCCTCAACTGTGTGGTGGTCGGCTCGCTCGTGCTCGCACTCCGGGCCGCGCAGACCGAGGGCGGCCGACCCGTCGACGAGGCGGAGGTCGTCGAGTTCGCGCGGACGACGCTGGTCGACCTGCTCAGCTACACGCCCGACGACACCCGTCGCGTCGAGTCCGCGCTGGCCCGGTTGTGTCCGGACTCGCCCGAGGCCGGGTCCGCCCGGGGTCTGGTCGAGCAGCTCCGGCGGTCGGCCGCCACCTCGGAGGTCCGGGATTCCTCGGTCGGCCGGGTCGTCGCACGGACACCGGACGGTGATCTGGTGGTGTCGATCCGGGTGGTCGTGGTGAAAGGGGCGTTCGGCGTCCGCGCCGAGCGCACCGACCACGACCGGGTGACCGTGCGCCCCGAACCGCGGATGTGCGTCCAGCGGTTCGAGGTCGCACGGTGAAGGTCACCAGATGACCGCGAGGCCCGCCGCGATCAGGGGCAGTGCGCACGCCACCCAGAACAACCCGCGCGGCACGGGTTCGCCGGTGCGACGCTGACGCGCATTGCCCATGCCCAGGACGCCGCCCAGCACGAGCAGGATCACGAGCTTGATGATGATCTTCGGGTAGTTGAGCTCGATGCCCTCCGGCCAGGGCGCCGCGAGCGCCAGGCCGGTGACGAACGAGATCACCACGCCCCACTCCATCACGCGGGTGAATCGGAACTCGCGGCTGACCGCCTGCGATACCAGCGCACCGAAGGTGACGGCGAAGCCGATGAGGTGCACGAAGATTACGACGCTGCGTAGTATTTCCATGCCTGCACTGTACCCATCGCAGGCCGACGGACGGCTCCTCGTCGAACGCCCCCACCGGTGGCCCACCACCGATCGCCCACCATCGATCGACGCCGCGCGGCACGATGGACGCATGGAGCACGACGAACCCGCCACCACGACCGTCGACGGGGAGAAGAACCCGGCCTCCGCCACGCGCCGCGACGCGCCGCTCGCGCGGACCGCCCTGGGCACCTATCGCGGTGTCGCCGGCGAACGCGCCGACATCTGGCGCGGCATCCGCTACGCCGAGGCGCCGGTGGGCGATCTGCGCTGGCGGCGGGCAGTCCCGCTCACGCCCAACGGATCTCCCGACGCGACCGTCGACGCGCGGACGTTCGGGGCGGTCAACCCGCAGGAACCCAACCCCGCGGTCCGGCTCGGGCCGGACGTCGTGATGGACGAGGACTGCCTGTTCCTCAACGTGTGGACGCCGCCGGGCGCGTCGGCGCGGTCCGGCTCCGGCGACGGTCTGCCGGTGATGGTGTGGTTGCACGGCGGGGCCTATGTCCTGGGATCGGGCAGCCAGCCGTTCTACGAGGGCTCCAACCTCGCGTCCGCCGGCGACGTGGTGGTCGTGACGCTGAACTACCGTCTCGGACTACACGGTTTCGCCGACCTGTCGTCCATCGACCCGCGCTTCGAGTCCAATGTCGGACTCAGTGACGTGCTCGCCGCACTCGGATGGGTGCGCGACCACATCGCGGGCTTCGGCGGAGACCCCCGGCGCGTCACCGTCTTCGGGGAATCGGCCGGCGCCGGACTGGTGACCGCCCTGCTGGCGATGCCCGCCGCGGAAGGCCTGTTCGGGCGCGCGATCGCCCAGAGTTCACCGGTCACCTCGATGTACGGCACCGAACGCGCCGCTCGTGTCGCGGGTCTGCTGCTCGAATCGCTCGGCGTCGATGCAGGCGACCCCGCCCGTGCGGTCGAGGCCATCGAGAAACTCGACGGCGCACGGTGTTCCGCGCTCACCTCCGACCTGTTCGCCCGGGTCCCCACGGACTGGCCCGGCACCATCGCCTTCGCGCCGGTCGTCGACGGCGACCTGCTGCCCGAGTACCCCCTCGACGTCTACCGGGCGGGGCGTGCGCTGCCCGTTCCGCTGATCATCGGGACCAACCGGGACGAGGCCAACCTGTTCAAGTACATGAAGTCCCCGCTCATGCCGATCACCACCGAGGAGATCGAGCGGATGTTCGCCTCGATGGCCGCGGAGTATCCCGACGTCGTGTTACCCGAACGCGCACAAGTCCTCTCGGCCTATTCGGGGCTCAAACCGAAGGTCACCGGGCTCGGTGTCGCCCGCGACGTCGCATTCCGGATGCCGACGCTGTGGCTGGCCGACGCCCACGCGCATCGTGCGCCCACCTACGTCTACCGATACGACTGGTGTCCGAGGATGTTCCGCCTCCTGGGTCTGGGGGCCGCCCACGCGACCGAGGTGCCCTATGTCTGGGGAAATCTCGGTGCGACGCCGCGCGACATCACCTTCCTCTTCGGCGGGCGCAAGCACGGAGAAGCCGTGTCGCAGCGGATGATCCGCCGGTGGACGGACTTCGCTCACGGCAGGGAGCCCGACGCCGACGACGACTGGCCGACCTACGACAGCGGCCACCGGCCGGTGCTGCGCATCGATGCCCAGGACCGGGTCGTGGCGAATCTCGACGGCGATCTCTGGGAGGCCTGGGGCGAGGAACCGCTCAGCTTCCGGTGACGTCGGCGTCGCAGTCGCCGTGCAGATCGGCATGCGGCAGATAGGCCTCCCGCTGGGCATCGGTCATCGGGGACGTGCTCGCGCACACCCATTCGCGCGCATCCTGTAGGTCCAGGCTGTGCACGTACACGTTCCCGGTGGTGTCGCCGCCGGCGACGAGTTCGTCGTCGGACGGGATTCGCTCGGGCAGTTGCCAGGTGGTGGTCGAGTCCGTTGCGTCGAGCAACGTGTCCACCTGCTCCCGGTCGGTGAGGGAGCCGTCGTC
Source organism: Gordonia paraffinivorans (assembly GCF_900683595.1). Lineage (NCBI taxonomy): Bacteria > Bacillati > Actinomycetota > Actinomycetes > Mycobacteriales > Gordoniaceae > Gordonia > Gordonia paraffinivorans. The sequence continues at coordinate 539,340 of NZ_CAACYD010000007.1, forward strand.
GCCGAGCGCGAAGCTGATCAGCTCGTGGGTGGCGGTCCCCACGGCCACCCGGCTCGGCGACATCGCCAGGGTGGTGGCGAAGACGTCGTCGTGGCGGGTGATCTGTTCGGGTTCGGCAACCGCGCCTGATGCGGGCAGCCGCCACGTCGACAACGCCCGTGCGGCGAGGACGAGGACCTCGCCGTCGTCGGCGAAGGCCACCTGCGCGACCGGGGCGTCGTCGGTGATGACCGCGTGCGGCTCGGTGTCGCCGGCGGCGAGGTCGTACAGGTAGACGCGCTTGTCGTCGGAGGACACCGCGAGTCGCGTGGCGTCGGGGCTGAAGGCGGCGCTGCGGACGAGGTCGGTCGGTCCGCGCAGCGGCCCGCCGATACGCCGCGGTGCCGCCGGGTCCGAGGTGTCCCACAGCGCGACGGAGGTGTCGGTGTCGCCGGTCGCGAGGACGTGCCCGGTCGGCGCGAACGCCAGGGGGAACGCGTAGCGGGTGCCGATCGGGAGCCGGGATGCGGCGCGCGGGGCGGCCGGGTCGGCGATGTCCCACAGTTCGACGAGCCCGCCGTTGTTGTTGGCCGTCGCGGCGAGTGTTCCGGGCTCGTTCACCGCGACCCGGGGGTGGTCGTTGACCCGATGCTGGATCGGGGTCCGCGACCGCAACGTCATCTCCGGGCCGTCGAGCGTCCACACGTTGAGGGTGGTGTCGGAGCCGACCGTCGTGAGGATGCGCCGCGCCGGGTCGGTGGCGATGCCGCTGATGGTGCCGCCGCGGTCGGGAACCGTGCGGTCGGGCAGCGACCAGACGTCGATGGCGCCGTCGGAGCGGCCGGACACCACGCGGTCGCCGGCCGGCGCGAAGGCGGCGGAGAAGGTGCGCACCGAGCCCTGTTCGGAGGTCTGCAGGGCCCACTGCATCGTAGGCGCGGCGCGGTTGGCGGTGTTCCACACCCGGACCATGCCGTCGGCGCGTGCCGAGGCGATCTGCGATCCGGTGGCATCGAAGCCGATGGACCAGGAACCGGCGGTCGCGTTGGGCAGCGACGTGCTCAGCGGGCGCGGCGCGCGGGGGTCGGAGACATCCCACAGCTGTGCGTTGGGGCTGTCCCCGGTGACGGCCAGCGACCGGCTGTCCGGGCCGAAAGACACCGCGTGGGTGATGCTGGGGAACCCCGTCAGCGGTTCGCCCACGGGCACGGGCTGTTCGCCGGTCGTCCACAGTCGTACCGTGCGGTCGTCGCCCCCGCTCGCGAGCAGTCGGCCGTCGGGGCTGAACGAGAGGGTGCGCGCGGCGGCGCCGTGACCGCGGAGCTCGGCGGTCTGTCGCAGGGTTCCGTCCGGCCCGACCGCGAAGACCGTGATGGAACCGTCGTCCGACGACGCGGCGAGCGTCCGCCCGTCGGCGGAGAATCTCGCCATGTAGACGGTCCCGCGACCAGGGGTGACCGTCGTCCGCAGCTGTGGACGCGTCCGCTCGGAGACGTCCCAGACACGCACCGATCCGTCCCCGCTGCTCGCGGCCAGCAGCGGGAGCGTGGGGTGGAAACCGGCGGAGGTGACGTAGTTGCCGAACCCGGTCAGCGTCGCCAGGGGCCGGTAGCCGGGGACGTCGCCGGTGCGCTCCCAGAGGCGGACGGTCCGATCGCCGCTCGCCGAGGCCAGCAGGTCGCCGGCCCGGTCGAACGCGAGGTCGTAGACCGGTCCGGTGTGGCCCGTGACCTGCGTCGCGAGGGGGCTCGTCGCAGCCCCGCGCAGGGCCGCGGCCACCGTCGCGTCCTCGGGATAGAGCTGATGGGCGACCAGCAGGAGGCGCGCGGCCAGCGACGGGTTCGACCGTTTCATGGTGTCGATGGTCGACAGGAGGGCCTGGCGCTCGGCGGAGTTGCGCTGCTCGCGCAGGTCATGGGCCTGTCGGAAGCCGATGGCGGCCGTGATCGTCGCCGCGATGGCCAGGACGACGATCACGGAGACGGCGCCGAGTTGCAGCAGCCGCCGGCGTCGTTCCATCGCGACCGCGGAGTCGAGGAACACGTCGTTCTCCGCGCTCAACAGGTGCACGTACTGGCCGCGGAGCGCCCGCCGGCGCCGCTTCGCGTCGTCCAGGCGCGGGCCGGTGTAGAGGAACGAACGGCTGCGTCCGTTGTCCAGCCAGGCCTGCGTGTCCGCGTCGAGCTGCTGCCACCACACGTGGGTGTCGGAGTCGTCGGCGATCCACTCGGCCAGGCGCGGCCACGCCGTGAGCACGACATCGTGGATCAACATGACCGAGTCCGCGGACACGGTCAGGAGCCGGGCCTGGGCGAAGGCGTCGATGACGGTCGAGGCCTCGGGCGGGAAGCGGTTGGCGATGGTGGCGGTCGACATCGGCACGCGCAGGGCGATGCCGGCCGGGCCCACGTGGACGAGCGAGACCAGGAGTGCGCGGGCGAGATCGTGGTGCTCGGGGGCGACGGCCTCCCAGGCCGACTCCGCGGTGTCGGCGACGGCGCGGGCTATCCCTCCGGTGGCGCGGTAGCCGGACAGTGTCATCCGGTTCCCGGATCGTCGCGCCCACGTCGCCTGTAGGACGTGAGCGAGCAGCGGGAGCCGCCCGGCACGATCGCCATCGGTCGACGCCTCGTAGAGGTCGGTGATCATCACGTCGGCCAGACCGCTCTCGATGCGTCCGCCGGCCGGCTTCACCGGGGCGGTGATGACCTCCCGGAGCTGGGTGCGGGTCATCTCGGAGACGATCACGCAGCGGTGTTGCCAGGCGTGGGCGAGGAACGGGTACTCGACGCACCTGCTGAAGAAGTCGGCGCGCACCCCGACCACGACGACGGTGTCGGCGGCGAGATCCTCGACCGCGCGCAGCGTCGTCTGCCGCATGTCGTCGCCGTGGGAGAAGACGTTCTCGAACTGGTCGATCACGATCACCGCGGCGGGATCGGAACCGCAGTCGCAGGTGGACGCGCGTGGCCCGGCGTCGGCGCCGGATGCGGTGCATCGGCAGACCGAGGCGTCGATTCGGAGCCCGTCGGCGGTGATCTCGCCGTACCGGGGCGGGGTGAGCCGGCGGTCGCGGGCGAGACCGGCGCGCAGCAGCGACGACTTGCCGGAGCCGGAGACCCCGGTGACCACGATGAGCCGGGACTCGGGGACGGGTGCGTCCCGGGTGGCGAGGATCGTGTCGACCAGGGTGGAGACGAGGTCGTCGCGGCCGAAGAAGAGCTCGCTGTCGTCGGCGGTGAGGGTGGCCAGGCCCGCATACGGGCGGGTGGGACGTACCGCCACCGGCGTCTCCGGCGTCTCCCGGGAGAGATGTTGCTCCCACAGCTCGCGCCACTGCGGGACCGTGAGGACGTCGGGGCCGCCGGCTGCGACCGCGCGGGAGGTCAGCCAGACGAGCAAGGGCTCGACGGTCGCGAAGTCGCGCGGCAGGTGGCGACCGTTGCGCCAGTCGCTGATGCGCTGTGCGGACACCTTCGCGCGGGCGGACGCGGCCCGGAGGGTGGGGCGACCGGCTTGGACGAACAGGCGCGCGAGCGCTTCACCGAAATCCACTCCACCCGACTCCACGCCTCGAGGAGGGTTCGCCGCCGGGCGCCCGTCGAGGCGACCCGGCCGATCGTGTCCCCCCGCACCTTCTCGATCGACCGCATCATCATGCTCGCGCCCGCCCGGGGTGGCCAGCACCTGCGGCAAAAGGTGGCGATGGACACTCCGGACCCGGAAAGACGATCAGGTCATCCGACCGGAAGTCGCCCGGGTACGGCACGGCCGGATTCCGGACCGGAGAGTTCATTTCCCCGTTTACCTGGGAATTTCGCGCACGTATCCGGATCCTGTTGGATTCCGGACAGACGATGCGGTGTCCTGTGGATGCGTTTCCTGACGGGGGTCGGGAGCGTGCGGATGCGTCGGTCGCCGGACACGCGGAGGTGTTCTCAGGCACTGCCCGTCGGGGGCTGTGTGTCGTCGGCGTCCACGCATCCGGGCGGGTGCCGGGAATCGGGTCGATGGGGGGCGGCCGGTTTCCGGCATCCGACTTCCCGTGTCTTCGCGATCTGCTCACTACGATCGGTTCATGGTGGCCCCACGTCCCCGGATCACCGACGCGCAGCGTCGTTCCAGACTCGCCCGACGCACGCGTCTGGCGCCGGACTCGCGAGCGACGGGTGTCGTCGAGGTCGCGCGGTCGATGGTCGGATTGCACTCCACCACGCCGTCGACCGTCTATCTGTCCGCCTGGGCGCGCGTCGACGGATTCACCCGGGACGATCTCGACGCCGCCCTCTACGTCGACCGGACGCTCGTCAAGCACCTCGCGATGCGCCGGACCCTGTTCGCGTTCCCGCGCGACGTCCTGGCCGAGGCCATCGGCGCCCTCGGCCCGCGGGTCTCGGCGTCGGAGCGGCGGAACATGCTGCGGGATCTGCGTCGCAGCCCCGACGTCGACGACCCCGAGGCGTGGATCGACACCGCCCGCGAGGCGGTGCTGGCCGAACTCGCCGGTGGGGAGTCCCTCACCTCGACCGAACTGCGTGAGAGGCTGCCGGCGCTGAGCGGTTCCATCACCTTCGGCGAGGGCAGGTCGTGGGGCGGGACGAGCCACTTCGGGCCCCGCGTGCTCAACATGCTCGACGCCTCGGGCGAGATCGTGCGCGGGCCCAACCGCATGGACTGGCATCTGTCGAGGCCCGCGTGGACGTCGATGAACATCTGGCTCGGCGAGACCCTCGAGGTCCCGGACGTGCACGCCGGGCACCGGGCGCTGATCGAACGCTGGCTGCGAACCTTCGGTCCCGGTACAGAGACCGACCTGGTCTGGTGGCTCGGCTCCACCAAGACCGCCGTTCGCGCCGCACTGGCCGATCTGGGGACCGTCGAGGTCGAGCTGCAGAGCGGCGGCGTCGGGCACGTGCTGCCCGACGACCTTCCCGGCGACTCCGACGACGACGCTCCGGTCGAACCGCACGCGGTCCTGCTACCCGAACTCGACCCGACGATCATGGGCTACAAGGAACGCGCCTTCTACCTCGGCGACCACGCACCCCGCGTCTTCGACACCGTGGGCAACGCCGGGCAGACCGCGTGGTGGGACGGGCGGATCGTGGGCGGTTGGTACCGGCGAGATGACGGCTCGATCGCCGTACATCCCCTCGAGACGCTCTCGCGGGCTGCGCGCCGGGCCCTCGACGCCCGGGCCGACGAGCTCGCGGAGTGGCTCGGCGGTGTCGGATTCAAGACCCAGTACTCCGCGCCGTACATGAAGGAGGTCGGCGAACGCCGATGAGTCGGCGGTGCCTTCGCGGTCTGTCCCTGCAGAGAAGTGGACCACCCGACGAGAGGACCCCGTGATGAGCACTCCACTCCCACCCGTCGTCGACCACGACAGCTGGGCTGCGGCACTCGCCGAACTGCGCGGCCGGGAGAAGGCCGCCACCCGAGAACTCGACGCGATCGCCGCGCAGCGACGCCGGCTGCCGATGGTCGAGATGCCCGACCACGTCCTCACCGGACCCGACGGTCCGGTTCGGCTCGTCGACGTCTTCGACGGCAGGTCGCAGCTCATCGTCTACAACCACATGTGGTTCCCGGGCAAGAAGTGGCAGTGCTCGGGCTGCACCGGCTTCACCGCGCAGTTCGACCGGCTCGAATTCCTCGACGATTATGACGCCCGGTTCGTGATCATCACGCACGGACCGATCGACGAGGCACTCGCCTACAAGAAGCGGGTCGGCAACCGGATGGACTGGTACTCCTCGGCCGGCACCGGCTTCTCCGCCGACGTCGGTGCCGGTCCCGGCGAGGGGTTCGCGGTCAACGTCTTCCTCCGCGACGGCGACACCGTGTACCGGACCTGGCACACCTCGGGTCGCGGCGTCGAACAGCTCGCCCACACGTTCGCGCTGATCGACGTGCTGCCGTGGGGGCGGCAGGAGGAGTGGCAGGACTCGCCCGCGGGCTGGCCCCAGGGGCCGACCTACGGGCGCTGGCGTGACTCGGACGCGATTGCCGCGGCGTACGGGGATCCGGACGCGTAGCCTCACCCGCGATAACAGCAGGTCAGAGTTCACAGGGATCTCCCAGGCACTTTCCAGGAAGGCCGCGGGGCCGTCTGGAAGAGTGGGTGGGCGTGAGTGGACCCGACCGTGACGACGCCCCGCGCGGGGCGAAGGTCCTCGTCGTCGACGACGAGGAGAACATCCGCGAACTGCTGTCGGTGTCGCTGAAATTCCAGGGATACCAGGTGGACACCGCGGCCGACGGCCCGAGCGCCATCGACAAGTGCCGCACCCGCAAGCCCGACGTCCTGATCCTCGACGTGATGATGCCCGGCATGGACGGCTTCGGCCTGCTACGACGACTGCGCGCCGACGGAGTCGAGGCCCCGGCGCTCTTTCTCTCGGCGCGCGACTCGGTCGCCGACAAGGTCAACGGCCTCACGATCGGCGGCGACGACTACGTCACGAAACCGTTCAGCCTCGAGGAGGTCGTCGCTCGGTTGCAGGTGCTCCTGCGCCGCAGCGGCTTCGGCGAGGAGACGAAGACGTCGTCGAAGATCACCTTCGCCGACATCGAACTCGACGACGAGACCCACGAGGTCTTCAAGGCCGGCAGACCGGTCCAGCTGTCGCCGACCGAGTTCACCCTGCTGCGCTACTTCATGGTCAACGCGGGCACCGTGCTGTCCAAGCCCCGCATCCTCGACCACGTCTGGAACTACGACTTCGGCGGCGACGTGAACGTCGTCGAGTCCTACGTCTCGTACCTGCGGCGCAAGCTCGACTACGGCGAGAAGCCCCTCATCCACACCCTCCGGGGCGTCGGGTACGTGATGCGTGAGCCGCGCGAGTAGATGACGACGACACCCGCCCGGGAACCAGACGCCGGGAAACCAGACGCCCGGACGCCACCCGGGGCCGCGCCCGGCCGGGAGCCGGTGCGCCGGCGCGGGATTCCGCTCCGGATCTCCCTGGTCGCGCTGACGGTCGCGCTCGTCGTGGTCGGGCTGCTGGCCTCCGGGGTCGCGGTCACCTCGTCGATGCGCCAGGACCTCATCTCCCGCGCCGACGAGGGACTGGTGAACGCCTCCCGCACCTGGGCCGATCCACGGGGCCGGATGACCGAGCCGCGGCCCGATCCGCCCGGACCACGCCGTCCGCCGTCGCCCTACTACGTGGAGTCGATCGTGGAGATCGGCGGCGGGGCCGCGTCGGTCAACGTCTACAACCAGTTCGACCACGCCCCGGACGTGTCGGGGCTGACCGGCGACGACGTCGGCCCGGTCACCGTCGGATCGGTGGGCGGGGACGGTCCGCAGTGGCGGGCGATCAAGCGATCCAATCGCTTCGGCTCGTCGATCGTCGCCACCCCGATGTCGGACATCGACGCGACCATCAGCCGCCTGGTCTGGCTGCAGTTCGCGATCGGCGCCGTGGTCGTCGTCCTCCTCGCCGTCCTCAGTTATCTGCTGGTCCGCACGAGTCTGCGGCCGTTGCGCCGTGTCGAGGAGACCGCGCATGCCATCGCCGCCGGCGACCTCGACCGCCGCGTGCCGCTGGCCGCGCCGGGCACCGAGGTCGGAAGCCTGTCGAAGTCCCTGAACACCATGCTGGGGCAGATCCAACAGGCCTTCGCGACCACCGCGGCCTCCGAGCGGCAGGCCCGCGCGTCCGAGGAGGAGATGCGCCGCTTCATCGCCGACGCCAGCCACGAGCTGCGCACCCCGCTGACCTCGATCAAGGGTTTCGCCGAGCTCTACTCGCAGGGCGGCGTCCCCGACGTCCCGGATGCGATGCGGCGTATCAACGACGAGGCGAACCGTATGAACGTCCTCGTCGAGGACCTGCTGATGCTCGCCCGGCTCGGTGCGCAGCGTCCCCTCGACACCGCACCCGTGGATCTGCTGGGGCTCGCGACCGACGCGGTGTCCTCCGCGCGCATCGCCGCTCCCGACCGCGACATCCGGCTGGAGGTGAGCGCGAGCGACCACCCACCGGTGGTGGCCGGTGACGCGCCGCGACTCCTGCAGGTCTTGCGCAACCTCATCTCGAACGCGATCAACCACACCCCGCCGCAGGCGTCCGTGACCGTCGGCGTGGCGGTCGACGACGGCGCTGCCGAGGGTCCGGAGGCGGTTCTCACCGTTGCCGACACCGGGAACGGCCTGACCGCGGAGGAGGCCGCGCACGTCTTCGAGCGGTTCTACCGCGGCGACGAGTCGCGGCACCGGGGCTCGGGCGGGGGCAGCGGCCTGGGGTTGTCGATCGTCGCCGCGCTGGTCGAGGCCCACGGCGGGCGGGTCGGCGTCGACACCGCGCCCGGCGAGGGGGCGACGTTCTGGGTGCGATTGCCCCTGCTGGGCGAGTGACCCTCAGGAGGGGATGAGCCGTCGCAGCCGGGCGAAATCGGCGACGTCGGCGCGGAATTGGTCGAGCGTCACCAGGGTGTACATGCCGTCGATCTGACGGTTCACCCACAGCTGGTGGATGCGGCGGAGGTCGGATTGCCGCGACTTCCAACCGATCCCGTCGATCACCGCGAGCACCAGCTGGGTCGGCAGGCGGACCTCGGCCATCTCCTCGATCTCGCGCACCGCGTCGGTGAGCTTCGACCCGGTGGAGTCGAACCCCTTTGCCGCGACGACTATGTCGGCGGAAGCGGGATCACCGACGATGAGATCGGCGGGAGCGGTGCGGCCGTTGCGCCCGGCGAACCGGGACCGCGTCGTGTACTCGAGACCGAGATCGCGTGCGATGTCCTCGATCTCGTCCTCGATCCGCCGCCCCGACGCCCCGGCGCGGGTGGCCGTCGCCCGGGTCCCGGCACGCGCGACGAGGATGTCGGCGAAGGTGTAGGTGCGTTCCATCTGGGTCCGCAGCATGCGGACGAGGTCGAACTCGGAGTCGAGCCAGGTGATCAGGTCGACCGGCTGGGTGCGGGCGAGGCCGTGCCAGCCGCTGGTGTCGAAGCGGTCGCGGAGCGCGTTCTTCAGTTTCTCCTGCGACAGCCCCACCGCGAGTCCGAGGACCGGGACGTCGTTGGGGTTGTCGCGGACCCAGGCGGCCAGGCCTGGGACGTCGGTGTCGAGCAGTTCGCCCAGGCGCGCGGTGGCCTCGACTATCCGTTCGGCCTCCGGTGTCGAGGCGGTGGGGTCGACGTGAGAGGTCAAGCGCCCCAACGACTTCACGTAGTCGTCGAAGTCTGGTGCGTCACTCATGCGTGTGGTGTCAGTCCCGGCCGATGAATAGGTACTCGCTGACGTCGCGGCGGGTGGCCGCGGCGTGCGTACCGAAACTGTACTTGTGGTCGATGGCGATGACCTCCACCGACGGCTTGACCTTGCCCAGCAGGTCGACGATCCGCTCCTTGCCGGGCAGGGCGTTCGATGAGTAGGACAGCACGATCGCCCCGGCGTCCTCGAAGTGCTCGAAGGTGCGCAGCAGCGCGTCCTCGATGGTCCGCTTGTAGGCGAACGGCGTGAAGCGCTTCGGCAGCTTCTTGGTCTTGGTGTTCTCCATGATGGTCATGCCGCGCCAGTACGCCGACAGGCCCTCGAGGAAGTGATAGCGCTTGATGTAGTCGTTGTCGTCGGCCGGAGGGGCGTACGGCGGGTCGAGATACACCAGGTCCGGCGGCGCCGACCAGGGCAGTTCGAGGTCGAAGACGTCGCCCTGCACGCTGCGGTTGCTGCAGCCGTTGCTGAACACCGTGGCGTTGTAGTCGGCGGCGGCGCGTAACCGGAAGTGGTCGCGCAGCGACATGGTGAGGTCGCGCCGGCCGTCGGCATAGCGCGTCGAATCGGTGAAGGTGAACACCCCGCGCGGCTGCTTGCGCGCGGCCGACAGGACCAGTGCCGCGATGGCGAGGTCGCGCCGGTAGCCGCGGAGGGTGTCGATGTGGGACCACGCCGAGTCCAGGAAGGCCCGGTCCTCGGCGGTGAAGTAGAGGCCGTCGAAGGTCCGGGAGATGTAGTCGCGGTCGTCGGCCGCCGGCCCGCAGATCTGCTCGATCAGCTCGGGCTCGAGGCGGACGCTGGAATTCGACACCGAGGCGCGGGTGATGATGTGCGGGAAATGCAGGAAGTCGTTGCTGAGGACCTCGAATCCCTGTGCCTTCAGCAGATACGACACCACCCCCGACCCGGAGAAGGCGTCGACGGCCGTCGTGCCGCCGATCTCGGCGAAGACGCGCTCGAGGTGGGGCAGCAGCCGGTACTTGGACCCCATGTACCGCAGACGGGGAAAGCGCTGTGCGCGGGCGAGGACGTCACCGGATCCGATCGCGCGTCCCCCTCGGGATGATTCCTGCCCACTCACACCGAAAAGAATGTCATGGACCCCCGACAACCCGGCGCTCAACACGGGAGCGCGCGGGGCGAACACTAGACTCGGCGCCATGGCATCGGTCTTCAGCATGATCATCAACGGCGATCTCCCGGGACGGTTCGTCTGGAAGGACGAGCAGGCCGTCGCGTTCCTCACCATCGAGCCGGTCACCCCCGGCCACGTGCTGGTGGTGCCGCGCGAGGAGGTCGATCACTGGGAGCAGCTCGATCCGGAGCTCTTCGCGCACCTCAGCGGCGTGGCGCAGAAGGTCGGCAAGGCCGTCAAGAAGGCGTTCGACGCGCCGCGCATCGGTCTGCTGATCGCCGGCCTCGAGGTGCCGCACGTGCACATCCACGTCTTCCAGGGCCTGTCGCTGGAGACCTTCGACCTCGCCAACGCGAACAAGAACGCCAAGCCCGAGGATCTCGACGCGGCCGCCGAGAAGATCCGCAGCGCGCTGCGCGAGCTCGGCTTCGGCGAGCACGTCGCGGACTGACCGGCACGGGCCGCCCTCGACCATGTGACCGAGGGCACTTGGGCCCTAGGGGGCCGGTGCGGCGCTGGGTACGGTCAGGGCGGGAGGCAGTCATGACCGAATACATGCGCAGCAGCGACGCATTCACCTGGTCGATGGAGTCCGATCCTCGTCTGAGGTCGACGGTCGTCACGGTGCTGCTCCTGGACCGGTCACCGGACTGGGAGGCGATGCGAGCCCGGTTCGAGGCCATCAGCGCGGAGTTGCCGATGTTCCGCCAGTGCGTCGTGGAGTCGCCGCTCGGGGCGCCGCCGCGCTGGGAACCCTGCCCCGATTTCGACCCGGACTTCCACATGCGCCGCGTCGGCGCCGCCGCCCCGGGCACCGTGGACACGGTGCTCGAGATGGCGCGGGTCGCCGCGATGGACGACTTCGACCGGGCCCGCCCGCTGTGGGAGGCGACGCTGGTGGAGGGTCTCGCCGACGGGGGCGCCGCGGTGGTGTGCAGGTTCCACCACGCACTCACCGACGGGGTCGGCGCGGTCGAGATCGCGGGGCGTCTGTTCGATCTCACCCCGGAGCCGGAGGCCCGGCCGGCCGCCACGGTCGGCGTCGACCCGGAGACCCGCGGTGCGTGGTGGCGTGAGTACCTGGATCCGATCGGGTTCGGGGCCCGGCAGGCGACGGCCACCGTCACCGACGTGGTGAGGTCGGTTCCCGGTCTCGCCTTCGACGCCCTGCGCCATCCGGTCTCCACCGCGACGGGCGCCGTGGAGACCGCGGCCTCGGTCTATCGGACCGTTCGGCCCGTCAACGAGACCGGATCCGCGCTGATGACCGAGCGCTCGTCGGTCCGGCACCTCGACGTGCACGAGGTCCCGTTGGAGAAGCTGCGGCAGGCCGGTCACGCCGGTGGCGGCTCGCTCAACGACGCCTTCGTCGCCGGCGTCGCCGGGGGCCTGCGTCGGTATCACGAGAAGCACGGGGCGGACGTCGGCGACCTGCACCTGTGCATGCCGATCAACCTGCGGACCGCCGACGACGACCCGGGCGGCAACCGGATCACCCTGATGAGGTTCGACGTGCCGGTCGGCGAAAGCGATCCCGCGCAACGGATCGCGGAGATCCACCGGCGTACCACGCGGGTCCGGGACGAGCGATCGCTGCCGCACACCCAGCTCATCGCGGCGGCGATGAACCTCGTGCCGCGCTGGTATGTCGGGGCGGTGCTCCGGCACGTGGACTTCCTGTGCAGCGACGTCCCCGGCATCCCGGTGCCGGTGTACGTCGGCGGCGCGCGGATACTGGCGCAGTACGCGTTCGGCCCCACCATCGGGGCGGCGGTCAACGTCACCCTGCTCGGTTACGTCGACGTGTGTGAACTCGGGATCGATGTGGACACGGGCGCCATCGCCGACGTCGACGTCTTCCACGCGTGCCTGGTCGACGGGTTCGACGAGGTGCTGGCGCTGGCCTGACCTTCCGCAAACCCACCCCTTTCGGACAGATCCACCCCCATCCCGAGTGGTGGGTCTGTCCAAAAAGGGTGAGTTTGCGCGTGTTTCAGACCGTCCGGTGGATCAGCAGCGGCAGAACCGCATTCGCGCCCGCCTCGCGCAGTGCGGCCGCGGCGAGCGTGATCGGCCAGCCCGACGAATTGGCGTCGACCACCAGTAGGACGTTCTGCCCGGCGACGTCGGGTGGATCGCCGAGGTGGTCGCGCCAGTAGGCGGCCTCGACCGCGCCAGTCGCATCGGCCGGCGGATCGCCCGGGCGGACCGGATATGCTCCGCCGCCGCGCTTTCCGACGGTGCGAAGGTGCTCGGCGAGGGTCTCGGCGAGGTTCGTGCCGGCCAGCCGCAGGGACACGATGACGTCGGCGCGGATCCCGGTCTCGCGGACCCACGCGGCCAGCGTCGCGACGGCCGCGTCGCCGAGCTCGGCGAGGGCGTGTTCGTCACCCCTGCGGGCCTCGGCGAGCACCTCGACCCATTCCGGGGCATCGGCGTGGGCGAGGACCCGGCCGGGTTCGGCCAGGAGGTCGGCCGGAATCCTGCCGTGGCGACCGAATTCGCCTCCCGGCCACATCTTCCGGGGGTCGAGGGTCGTCGCCTTGCGACGCAGGGTCGCGGTGATCGTCCGCACCACCTCCGGGTCGGCGGCGTCGGGAAGGCCCTCGCTGAGGCGGCCGCGACACACCGAGCAACGGCCGCAATCGGCCGCCTCGGGGTCGTCGAGCGACTCGGTCAGCAGCCGCATCAGGCACGTGCGCCCGGCGATGTAGTCGCGCATGATGTCGGCCTCGCGCCGGCGGACGGCGAGGACACCCTCGTAGTGCGCGGCGTCGTAGGTCCACGGCTCGCCGGTGGCGACCCAGCCGTCGGGGGTGCGGTCGGTGACGCCGTCGACGGCGAGCTGCTTGAGCATCAACTCGATCCGGCTGCGCCGAAAACGGGTCGCGGCCTCGAGCTGGATCACCGACTGCGGTTCGCCCGCGGATTCCAAGGCGGCCAGCAGGTCGCGCATCTTGTCGGGGTCGGGGATGGTCGCCGTCGCGAAGTGCTCCCAGATCCGGTCGTCGGTCTGCGACGCCAACAGCATCACCACCGCGTCGTCGAGAGCGCGGCCGGCACGTCCGACCTGCTGGTAGTAGGAGACCGGTGACGGCGGCGAGCCGACGTGCACGACGAAGCCCAGATCGGGCTTGTCATAACCCATCCCGAGGGCCGATGTCGCGACCAGCGCCTTGACCTGGTTGCGCAGCAGTGCGTCTTCGAGTTCGTGGCGCCGGCCGGCGTCGAGCTGTCCGGTGTAGGCCGCGACGGGCACCTCGTCGCCGTGGACGGCGCGGATGGCCTCGACGAGACGATCGGCGTCGGCGACGGTGAGCACGTACACGATGCCCGAACCGGGCAGGTGGGGGAGCGCCTGCGCCACCCAGCCGTAACGCTGCACCGGCGACAGGCCGTCGAGGACGTTGAGGTGCAGCGACTTTCGGGCCAGCGGCCCGCGGAGAACCAGCGTGGGCGCGTCAGAGCCGGAGTCGAGCTGGGCGGCGACGTCCTCGGTGACGCGCGCGTTCGCGGTTGCCGTGGTGGCGAGAACCGGGGTGGTCGGGTTGACCGACCGCAGCACGTCGGCGACGCGCCGGTAGTCGGGCCGGAAGTCGTGCCCCCAGTCGGAGACGGCGTGCGCCTCGTCGATCACCAGCAGTCCGAGATTCCCGGCCAGGGCGTCGAGCACACGCCGGCCGAAGCCCGGGTTGGCCAGCCGCTCCGGGGACACCAGCAGCACGTCGAGATCGCCCGACGCCAGGCGTGCCTCGATCGCCGACCACTCCTCGACGTTCGACGAGTTCAGGGTGGCCGCGGACAGGCCGCCGCGTTCGGCGGCGGCCACCTGATCGCGCATCAGCGACAGCAGCGGGGACACGATCAGCGTCGGACCGCCCCCGCCCGCCCGGATGATCGCGGTCGCCGACCAGTAGACCGCGGACTTGCCCCAGCCGGTCGCCTGGACCACCAGCACGCGGGCCCCGGGTGCGCCGGGCTCGCCGCCGGCGAGTGCGGTGACCGCCCGCAGTTGATCCTCCCGCAGCCGGGCGCCCTCACCCGCCAGGCTGGTGATCACGCGGTTCGCGGCGGACAGCTGGTCCGGGGTGAGGGTGGCCATGCGCCCCAATGTAGTGGCGGGCGCCGACACGGCTGCTCCATCGGTGTGCGGCCGCGCGGCTTGTTCGTCGCTCTCACCGCCTCACGCCGCGCACCCGTCGGTCGATTAGAGTCTTGTGCGTGCGCGTACTCGTGATCGGCTCGGGCGGCCGCGAACATGCCCTCCTCATCGGCCTCAAGAACGATCCGTCGGTCACCGACCTGCATGTGGCCCCGGGGAACGCGGGCACGTCGGCCATCGCCACGAATCACGCAGTCGACATCGTCTCCGGTGAGGCGGTGGTCGCCCTCGCCCGCAAGATCGGGGCCGACCTGGTCGTGATCGGTCCCGAGGTCCCGCTCGTCGCCGGAGTCGCCGACGCCCTGCGCGAGGCCGGGATCGCCACCTTCGGCCCGAGCGCCAGGGCCGCCCAGATCGAGGGCTCGAAGGCCTTCGCCAAGGACGTCATGGCCGCCGCCGGGGTGCGCACCGCCCACGCCGAGGTCGTCGACAACCCGGCTCATCTCGACGCCGCCCTCGACCGTTTCGGCCCGACCTGGGTGGTCAAGGACGACGGTCTCGCCGCGGGCAAGGGCGTCGTCGTCACCACCGACCGCGACGTCGCGCGCGATCACGCCGCAGAATGCCTCGAATCCGGCCACCCGGTGCTGCTCGAATCCTTCCTCGACGGCCCCGAGGTCTCGCTGTTCTGCCTCGTCGACGGCGAGACGGTGGTGCCCCTGCTGCCCGCGCAGGATCACAAGCGCGTCGGCGACAACGATGCCGGCCCCAACACCGGCGGCATGGGTGCCTACACCCCGCTGCCGTGGCTGCCGGAGGGCATGACCGAGCGCATCGTCGACGAGGTCGTCAAGCCCGTCGCCGCCGAGATGGTCAAGCGCGGCATCCCGTTCTCGGGCCTGCTGTACGCGGGTCTCGCGATCGGCAAGGACGGCCCGGCCGTCGTCGAGTTCAACTGCCGGTTCGGCGATCCCGAGACCCAGGCGGTGCTCGCCCTGCTGAAGTCCCCGCTCGGTGAGGCGCTCTACGCGACCGCGACCGGCAAGCTCGCCGAACTCCCGCCGCTCGAATGGCAGGACGGCGCCGCGGTCACGGTGGTCGTCGCCGCCGAGAACTACCCGGGCAAGCCGCGCACCGGCGACGTCATCACCGGGGCCGAGGCCGAGGGCGTCCTGCACGCCGGCACCGCCCGCAACGCCGACGGCCAGATCGTCTCCGCGGGCGGCCGCGTCCTCGCGGTCGTCGGGACCGGCGCTGATCTCGCCGAGGCCCGCGCCCAGGCGTACTCCCGCATCGAGAAGGTCAAGCTCCCCGGCTCGCACTACCGTTCCGACATCGGTCGCAAGGCGCTCGAGGGGCAGATCAGCATCTAGCCGGCGGGAGGGATGCGGGCCGATCTGAGCCCATCTCTGTTCCGTCTCTCCCCTGTGGACTGGTGGGTCTCGTCCGGCCCCGGCGGTGTTAGCGTGTGCGGCGAAACCGAGCGCTTCAACAAGGGGGATGTGGGTGTCGGGGGTCAAGGTCGATCCAGACCTGTTGCGTGGATTCGCAGGCATCGCCGAAGGCTCGGGCGCCGCCGTCGGCAGCTGCGGGCTGTCGGAGGCTTTCGCGCGAGTCGCCGCGTGCCTACCCGGTTCGGAGACGGCGTTCTACGCGAGCACCGCCGCGGATGCGGTGCGCGAGCCGATCCGAGCGCTCGCCTCGTGCTACGCAACGGCCGCCGCCGCGACACGGACGGCAGCCGGTGTGTACGAGGCCACGGACGACGAGCTCGCCGCCGACCTGTCGAAGATCGAGGTCGGGCCCGAGTGATCCCCGACCGTCGACCAGGGCAGCAGGGGCGAGATCCTGGTGATGAAGGATGGCGTGGAGGTGGACCCTCCGCCCGGTCTCGCCGAGGAGCTCTTCTCGCATCCCAAAGCGACTGTTCTGGGGGGGAGCCATCACGGCACTGGAAGAAGGCACCAAGCTCCCGGCGGTCAGCGACAAGGCACTCCAGAAGGTCCACGTCGGTGCGAGGTTCGCCGGTCCCGGGAGGGCCATCGGCATGGCGGCCTACGACGTCATCAGTGCCGCCCCGGAGGACAAGTGCGTGGCTGCGTTCTCGGGCATCTCCAGTGCCGTCGGCGGGTATGGCCTCGGTCTCGCCGGAGCTTCGGGCGGACCGCTGACGGCGGCCGCAGCCGGTGTAGGAGGCTCGTGGGTCTTCGGATACCTCGGCAAGAAGGTCGGGGAGATGGTCTGTGGGTGACACGGCCGATGCGGTCTTTCCTCCACCTCCCGGCGCGCAGCCCCGATCCGGGCTCGTCCCGATCGTCGTCGGACTCGGGATCGTCGCCCTGTTCGAGGTCTTCTTCATCGGGATGGCGATCTCAGGACTTCTCCGCGACGACTGGTTGCGTGTGTTCGTGGGTGTGGGACTGGCGGTCGGTGCCGTGTTGCTCGCGATCGCCACGGGGCGCAAGCTGACCAATCAGATCCGGACGACACCGCTGCTCTCGGACATCCGCTCTGGCGCGGGTGCGCTTGATCTCGACCGGTCGTGTGGGCTTCTCCGCGCCGAGCTCGGGGCGTGGTCGGTCCTGTCGGCGACGTTGGTCGTCGCGGGTGCGGGCGTCCTGCTGGGCTGGGGCGAGTTGCCGATGGGCCACGGACAGGATCTGTTTCTCCCGGTGTCGTTCGTCGCCCTGGCGGTCGCCGGCGCCGCTTCGACGATCGCGGGATGGGCGACCGTGCGGGGGATGCTGCAACTCCCTCCGCAGGAGATCGTGTACCGCGGGCGGTGGCGAGGGTGGTCGGTTCCGTGGTCGTCCGTGGAAGCCGTTGCGACGCTGGATCAGCCGCGCGAGGATTCCGGTGCCCATCTGATGCTCCGGGTCGTGGGTCAGGACCCGCGTCTGGTGAAGGCGGACGAGAGCGACGTCGGGGCCTATGCGACGTACTGGCTGCTCGACTACTATCTCCGGCATCCCGAGCACCGTGACGAGCTGGCCGACCAGCGTGCGGTGGAGAGGCTTCGCTCCGGCGGGGTGATCACCAAGCAGGGGTGGATAAGTCGTGCGTGACGAGATCGCGGCCCTGCCACGCGAGTACCTCCAGGTCCTTCGGGAGCTCGTCGCCGACCCCGAGATCGCGAAGGCGTTGCCGCCGGAGACGGGTTCGCTCGTCGAACAGCAGTGGGCGGTCCGGCAGGCAGCGCGCCATCCGAACCCGAGGGACGCCGCGATGCATCGGTTGTGCACCGACCCGGGGGCCCGGGCGCGGGAGGTCGAGGCACGGACTAACGCGATGGTCGATGACTGGATCGACGACCCGGTCAACAGTCGGGCGCGGATGACCGGAGTTCCTCGTGAGGTGGTCGACGACCTCAGGGCCGCCGCCGAACGCGAACTGTTCCTGGAACTGGCCGACTGGCGTCGCAGGTATCCGGTCCTCTGAGACGCTCGCTCAGACCGCCAGGTTCCGCCCGAGGAACTCGACCTGCTCCGGCAGCACGCTGCGCCAGTAGCGGTTGGTGTGACCACCGGCGGCGGTGCCGAATGCGGCGGGCGGCCGTAGACCGGCCGCCCACTGCCGGGTGTAGGTGTAGAACTGATCGCTCGATCCGATGTTGATCAGGACCGGGATCTTCGCGAAGGAGGGCTGCGCCCCGAACAGCGAGTTGGCCCGATAGTCCTCGAGGCCGTCGAACGCGCGCGGCGGGAAGTTGCGGGGATCGGCCCACAGGGCGGGCGAGCTGACGGCGACCGCCGCGACGCGCGGGGCACCCACGAGCGAGGCCAGCCGCAGTGCTCCGTAGCCGCCCATCGACCAGCCGAACAGGCCGAACCGCTCCGTGGACAGGTTCAGCTCCGGGTTGCTCGCGAGCATCGGCAGGAACTCGTCGAGGATCATCGCGCCGCCGTCGGCACCGTCGAGACGGCGGTGGTAGTAGTTGCGGCCCACGTCGGCGGCGGCCAGCGCGAACGGCGGGTTTCCGGCGTCGACGTACTGCTGCAGGACCGTCTGCATCTCGAGCTTCGGCCCGAAGATCGTCTTCTCGTTGGTGTTGAGCGCGTGCAGGACCAACACCACGGGCAGCTTGCCGGTCACGCCGTTCGGCCGGGCCACTGCCCAGCGGGTCTCGCGGCCGCCCATCCTGGCCGACTCGAAGCTGCCGGTGATGAGCGGCGGTCCGCCGGTGACCGGGGGCGGTGACGGATCGACGGGCAGCTCGTCGTCGGCGACCCGGCCCTCGAGGTTGCGGGGCTGCACCGAGGTCGCGGAGGAGGAGTCCGAGCATGCGGCGACACCCAGCGCCGCGGCTCCGAGTCCGGCGGCGAGCACGGCTCGTCGACCCACACGCGGGAGATCGCGGTCGGCGGAGACGAGGAGGTGGGGACGGACGCGGGTCATCGAGTCAACAGGGTAATGGGGAACCCGGGCCCGGGTGCAATGCCGAATGCGCCGACGCGCCGACTTGTGAGAAATCTGTCTCTTACTTGACTGTCAGCGAGCCGATCGCGTTGCGCAGCAGTTCGCCGGCGCCCGCCGCGACCTCGGGCAGGCCGGGTGCGTCGGTCACGGCCACCATCACGTCCGGATTCATCGCCTCGACGATGACCGAGCCCTCGTGCTCGGGGTCGTCGCGCACGACCACGTTGCAGGGCAACAGCAGGCCGATCTGCCGATCGACGCCGAGCGCGCGATGGGCGAACTGCGGGTTGCAGGCTCCGAGGATGAGGTAGTTCTCCATGTCCTCGTCGAGCTTCTTCTTCAGGGTCGCCGTGACATCGATCTCGGTGAGCACGCCGAAGCCGACCTCGCCCAGGGCTTCCCTGGTCCGTGCGACCGCATCGTCGAAGGTGGTTTGCAGGGTGGTGCGGTATCCGAGTTCCATGGCGTCCTCTCGTGTCGGCACGTGGCCGGCCGCGACGGCCGGATACGCGCCCATCATACCCCTAGGGGTATCCGGGGAAGCCGGGTTTCGGCACGTGGTGCACAACATCGCGACGTCCGGATCACGAGCGCTCGAGAAGGTGGCTCTGCGTCTCGAGTGCCGTGTCACCTGTTCGCGTATGAAATCGGCAGCGGGTGTATGGCTTTGGCCAAAAGCAGTACGGCCCCACGGACGCCTTTGGCAGCATGAACCACATGATGACGTCAGCGGCGACCCCCAAGGGGACGCGACGGCGGTCTCGACTCATCGAGGCAGCCGGCGAGTTGCTGCTCGAGGGCGGATTCGACGCCGTACGTCATCGCGCCGTCGCCGAACGGGCGCAGCTCCCGCTCGCGTCGACGACGTACTACTTCGAATCCCTCGACGACCTGATGGCCGAGGCCGCGGCGAGTGTGTGCGAACACGACGAGGCCGCAATCACCGAGCGCGCCAAGGCCCTTCCGCGACGGCGGCGCGGGACCAACGCCACCGCGACGGCGCTCGCCGAGGTCTTCGTCGGCGCGGACACCACGATCAAGCAGCTGTCCGCGCGCTACGAGATGATCGCGCTGTCGGCGCGCTACCCGCAGTTGCGGGAGGTCGTGACCAGGCGGTGGCGATCGCTGTCGACGTGCCACATGGACGTGTTGTCCAAGTCCGGTCGCATCGCCGACCCGGCTCACGTCGCGCAACTGATCGGCATCGAGGACGGCGCGATCGTGGGGGCTCTCGGGCAGACCGCGATCCGACCCGTCGACGCGGTGCACGACGCCCTGCTCGACGTCGTCGACGTCCTCGCGCCCAGAGAGTGAAAACGGCCACGCGGACCGGCGGTTGATGCCACGATGGCCGTCAGTCCAGGAGAACGGGAAGGGGAGACGATGTCCGGGGGTGCGGTCGGGGTGCGCAGGTTGGGCAGGCGGTGTGCCGGGATCGTCGCCGCCCTTGCGGCAGGCGGCACCACGGCGACGCTGCTCGCCGCGCCGGCCGCGCAGGCGGCGCCCTCCGGTCCCGTCGACGCGGGCGTCCCGCTGTCGTCGGCCGTCTACGGCACCAACTGCACGTATCCGCTGACCGTCCCGGTGAACTCGTCGGGCTGGGTGACGTTCTGGGAGATCAAGCCCGGCCTGCCGCCCCGCTTCATCGGTCGCGACCTGCCCTCCGGCGCACTGGCCTCGGTGACGTGGGTGCCGCGGCGGATCGGGGACAAATACCTCGTCGCGGTGCAGAACGGCCAGCCGTCCAAGCCGACGCCGGTGCGCGTGCGCCAGGGCCACGGCTCAGGCGGCGCGTGCATCGCGTTCTGATCCTCGCCAGCGTCTCACCAGCGGCGGGATTCGGGAACACAAGGGTCGGCGACCTACACTGATCGGGTGTCGAAGCCCGCCATCTCCAACGTCCTGGCCAGCCGCTACGCCTCTGCCGACCTCGCTCGGCTGTGGTCGCCCACCACCAAGATCGAGCTCGAGCGGCGACTGTGGATCGCCGTGCTGAAGGCGCAGCGCGACCTGGGCATCGACGTCCCGGAAGAGGCCATTGCCGACTACGAACGCGTCGTCGACCAGGTCGACCTGGAGTCGATCGCCGAGCGGGAGCGGGTGACCCGGCACGACGTGAAGGCCCGCATCGAGGAGTTCAACGCCCTCGCCGGCCACGAGCAGATCCACAAGGGCATGACCAGCCGCGACCTCACCGAGAACGTGGAGCAGCTGCAGGTCCTCCGCTCGCTGGAGCACGTGCACGCGCACGGCGTCGCACTCCTGGCACGCATCGTCGAACGCGCCGCCCAGTACTCGACGCTGGTGATGGCCGGCCGCAGCCACAACGTCGCCGCGCAGGCCACGACCCTGGGCAAGCGCTTCGCCTCGGCGGCCGACGAGCTGATGATCGCGCTCACCCGCCTGCGCGAGCTGATCGACCGCTACCCGCTGCGCGGCATCAAGGGCCCGATGGGCACCTCGCAGGACATGCTGGACCTCCTCGGCGGCGATGCCACCAAGCTCGCCGAACTCGAGTCGCGTGTCGCCGAGCACCTCGGCTTCGCGCGGACGTTCACCTCGGTCGGACAGATCTACCCGCGCTCGCTCGACCACGACGTCCTCACGGCACTCGTCCAGGTGGCCGCGGCGCCGTCGTCCCTGGCCACCACCATCCGCCTGATGGCCGGCCACGAGCTGGTCACCGAGGGCTTCCAGCCCGGCCAGGTCGGCAGCTCGGCGATGCCGCACAAGATGAACACCCGCAGCTGCGAGCGCGTCAACGGTCTCGCCGTCGTCCTGCGCGGCTACGCCTCGATGGCCGCCGAGCTCGCCGGCGCCCAGTGGAACGAGGGCGACGTCTTCTGCTCGGTGGTTCGCCGCGTGGCCCTGCCCGACGCCTTCTTCGCCATCGACGGCCTGATGGAGACCTTCCTGACGGTCCTCGCCGAGTTCGGCGCCTACCCCGCGGTCATCGCCAACGAGCTCGACCGCTACCTGCCGTTCCTGGCGACCACCAAGGTCCTGATGGCCGCCGTGCAGGCCGGTGTCGGCCGCGAGACCGCGCACGAGGCGATCAAGGAGAACGCGGTCACCGTGGCGCTCGCCATGCGGGAGGAGGGTCGCGAACCCGACCTGCTCGATCGCCTCGCCGCCGACGACCGCATCCCGCTCGACCGTGCCGCGCTCGACGCGCTGCTCGCCGACAAGTCGGTGTTCATCGGCGCCGCCGAGCAGCAGGTCGCCGACGTCATCGCCGCCGCACAGCAGATCGTCGACGAGTACCCGGAGGCCGCGGCCTACACGCCCGCCCCGATCCTGTAGGCGCCTACTCCGACCCTCGGTCCGCGTGCCCGAGCCGCCAGTCCGGCAGCGCGATGTCGCGCACCCGCCGCTTGAGCTCGGGCGCGTCGGGGAAGCCGCCGTCGCGCTTGCGCTCCCAGATCAGGGTCCCGTCGACGTCGATGTGGAACACGCCGCCGGTGCCCGGGACCAGCGTCACCGAGCCGAGTTCGGTGCCGAAGGTGTTGAGCAGTTCCGAGGCCATCCACGACGCCCGCAGCAGCCAGTTGCACTGGGTGCAGTAGGTGATCGTGATGTGCGGGCCGTGGTCGGGTTGCTCGGGGGACTGCGACATGGGTCCAAGGATCGCAGATCCGGCGACGACGCTCGGGCGAGCCACGCCTCCCTGCCGTCCCACGGCGCGACCAGAACCTCTAGGGTCGTGTGCATGCGTCCTGAACTGCAGTCCTACCGGCATCTGGCGTCGGGGAAGGTCCGCGAGATCTACGAGATCGACGCCGACACCCTACTGCTGGTCGCCACCGACCGGATCTCCGCCTACGACCACATCCTGAGCCCGGCCATCGGCGACAAGGGCCGGATCCTCACGGCGATGAGCTTCTTCTGGTTCGACGTCCTCGGCGTGCCCAACCACCTGGCGGGCGGCCCGACCGACGAGCGCATCCCCGCCGAGGTCGTCGGCCGCTCCATGGTGGTGCGCCGACTGCCGATGGTGCAGGTCGAGTGCGTCGCCCGCGGCTACCTGACCGGCTCCGGCCTCGCCGACTACCAGGCCACCGGTTCGGTGTGCGGGGTGGCGCTGCCGCCGGGGCTCACCGAGGCGTCCAAGCTGCCCGAGCCGATCTTCACCCCGGCCACCAAGGCGGCGCAGGGCGACCACGACGAGAACATCAGCTTCGAGCGCGTCGTCGAGCAGGAGGGTGCCGAGCGGGCCGAGGCCCTGCGCGCCGCGACCCTCGACATCTACAGCCGCGGTGCGGCGCTGGCCGCCGAGCGCGGGATCATCCTCGCCGACACCAAGTTCGAGTTCGGACTCGGCGACAACGGCGAACTCGTGCTCGCCGACGAGGTGCTGACGCCGGACTCGTCGCGCTACTGGGAGGCCGCCACCTACGAGCCGGGCAAGGTGCAGCCGAGCTTCGACAAGCAGATCGTGCGGAATTGGCTCACCGGTCCCGAATCCGGGTGGGACAAGGCCTCCGACACCCCGCCGCCGCCTCTGCCCGACGACGTCGTCGAGCGCACCCGGGCGCGTTACATCGAGGCCTACGAATGGATCACGCAGAAGTCCTTCGACGAGTGGCCGGATGCGGAGGTGGGCGCGTGACCTCCGAGCGTCAGGACATGAAGCCGCCGGTCGCCAAGAAGGTCCCCACCGAACGCACCCACCACGGTGACACCTTCGTCGACGACTACGAATGGTTGCGCGACAAGGACGATCCGGAGGTGCGCGCCTGGCTCGAGGCGCAGAACGCCTACACCGAGGCGCACACGGCGCACCTGGCCGACCTGCGCAAGCAGATCTTCGACGAGATCAAGAGCCGCACCAAGGAAACCGACATGTCGGTGCCCATCCGGCGCGGCCGGTTCTGGTATTTCGCCCGGACCCAGGAGGGCAAGCAGTACTCGATCTCGTGCCGCTGCCCGATCCGCTCGGAGGACGACTGGACCCCGCCGAAGGTCGACGACGGCGTCGAGCTCCCGGGCGAGGAGATCCTGCTCGACAGCAATGCCGAGGCGGAGGGCCATGACTTCTTCAGCCTCGGGGCGCTGACGGTGAGCGACGACGGCAACTGGCTCGCCTACAGCACCGACGTCGTCGGCGACGAGCGATACACGTTGCGCATCAAGGATCTTCGCACCGGCGAGCTCCTCGACGACGTGGTCACCGACACCTCCGGCGGGGCGGTGTGGTCGGCCGATGCCAAGCACATCTTCTACACGACCGTCGACGCCGCGTGGCGGCCGGACACGGTGTGGCGTCACGACGTGGGTGCGGGGACCGAGGACGTGAAGGTATTCCACGAGCCCGACGAGCGCTTCTGGGTCGGGATGGGGACCACCCGCAGCGACAAGTACCTCGTCATCGGCGTCGGTTCCAAGATCACTTCGGAGAGCTACGTCCTGGAGGCCGACAACCCGACCGGCGAGTTCCGCAGTGTCGCGCCGCGCGTGGACGGCGTCGAGTACAGCCTCGAGCACGCCGTCATCGGCGGCGAGGACTACTTCGTCATCGTGCACAACGGGGTCGTCGACGGGCAGAAGGCGGAGAACTTCGCCGTCGACATCGCCCCGGTCGGTGATCCGTCGGACCGTCGCCCGCTGATCGCGCACGATCCGGCCCGTCGCGTCGAGGACCTCGACGCCTTCGCCGACTACCTGGTGCTGTCGTACCGGCGGGATGCCCTGCCGCGCCTGGCCATCGCCGATCTCCGCCAGATCGACGGCATCCCCGCCGAATCGGATTTCCGCGAGGTGGAGTTCACCCAGGAACTCGTCTCCGCCGGTCTCGGGGCCAACCCGGAGTGGAACGCGCCCAACCTGCGGATCGGCTACGGCAGCTTCATCGAACCGGCCGAGCTGTTCGAACTCGACGTCGCGACCGGCGAACGCACGCTGCTCAAGCGGCAGCCGGTGCTCGGCGGGTACGACCCGGCCGATTACGTCCAGTCCCGCGAGTGGGCGACCGCCGAGGACGGCACCCGGATCCCGCTGTCCATCGTGCGGCGCAAGGAGACCGACGCGAACCGGCCGGCGCCGTTGCTGCTATACGGCTACGGCTCCTACGAGGCGAGCACGGACCCGTACTTCTCGGTGGCCCGCCTGTCCATGCTCGACCGCGGCATGGTGTTCGTCCTCGCCCACGTCCGGGGCGGCGGCGAGATGGGGCGGTACTGGTACGAGGACGGCAAGGAACTCAACAAGAAGAACACCTTCACCGACTTCGTCGCGGCCGGACGGTATCTCGTGGAGACCGGCTGGACCACCCCGCGGCAGATGGTCGCCGAGGGCGGTTCGGCGGGCGGCTTGCTCATGGGTGCGGTCGCCAACCTCGCGCCGGAGCTGTTCAACGGCATCCTGGCCGCGGTGCCCTTCGTGGACGCGCTGAACTCGATCCTCGACCCGTCGCTGCCGCTGACGGTCATCGAGTGGGACGAGTGGGGCGACCCTCTGCACGATCCGAAGGTCTACGAGTACATGAAGACCTACACGCCGTACGAGAACGTGGAGGCGAAGCCGTACCCGCCGATCCTGGCGCTCACCTCGCTCAACGACACCCGCGTGCTCTACGTCGAGGCGGCGAAATGGGTTGCCCGGCTTCAGGAGAAGTCGACCTCGGGCAATCCGATCCTGCTGAAGACGGAGATGTCGGCCGGTCACGGCGGCGTCAGCGGCCGCTACAAGCAGTGGGAAGAGGTCGCCTTCGAGATCGCCTGGATCCTGCAGCAGTCCGGCGCGCTCGAGAACTGATCCGCACAGCGAAGAGCCCCACCGACCCGAAGGTCGGTGGGGCTCTTCTCGTATCGACGGACTCCGCCGGACCGGATCAGTGCATCACGATCGGGCCGCGTTCGAGGTCCTCCTCGACCAGCGGCGAGGCGATCTTCTTGCGCGGCAGGAAGAACGCGGGGATCAGGGTGCAGGCGATCAGCACGACCGAGATCAGGAAGGTGTTGGAGAACACGTCGGCGGCGGTGTCGAAGAACGACTCCGGCAGCGGGTCCGGGACGCCCGGGGGCAGCGGCTTGTCGGAGGTGTTGGCGAAGATCGCCAGGCCCGCCTCCGGCTTCGCGGCCAGGCTGCTGGCCAGGACCACCGAGATCACCGCGGTGCCGACCGAGGTCGCCGACTGCTGGATGACGTTCATCAGCGTCGAGCCGTCGGGCACCTGGGTGTTGGACAGGGTGGCCAGCGCCGCCGACATGATCGGCATCATCGTCATGCCCATGCCCAGACCCTGGACGAACAGCGAACCGCAGATCAGCCAGTACGAGGTGTTCGCGCCCAGCATGGTGAAGGTGGACATGCCGATGAGGATCAGCACGATGCCGCCCAGCACGAACTTGCCCGGGCCCATCTTGTCGGTGAGGCGGCCGGCGATCGGCATCGTCAGCATGGCGCCGAGGCCCTGCGGGGCGAGCAGCAGGCCGGCGGTCAGGGTCGACTCGCCGCGCACGCCGATGAAGTACTGCGGGAACAGCAGGGCCGCGCCGAAGAAGGCGACCATGAACAACACCATCGTGGTGACCGCGATCGACAGCGTCTTGTTCTTGAACAGGCGCAGGTCGAGAAGCGGCTTCTTGGCGCGCAGCGCGTGGGCGACGAACCCGACGATCAGCAGCAGGCCGATGATCGCGGGGATCAGCACGCCCTTCGCCATGAAGGTGCGGTGCTCGGCGCTGGTGGAGATGCCGTACAGGAACAGCGCGAGACCCGGGGACAGCAGCAGCAGGCCGATCCAGTCGATCGACGCCGGCGAGGGCTCGGCGTCGTCGCGCAGGACGATGGCGGCGTAGACGAACGCGACCACGCCGACCGGCACGTTGATCAGGAAGATCCAGTGCCAGCTCAGGTTCTCGATGAGCACGCCGCCCAGGATCGGGCCGGAGATGGGGCCGAGCAGCATGGGGATACCGAGGACGGCCATGACCGAGCCCACGCGCTCGGGGCCGGCCGCCTTGGTCAGCATCATCATGCCGATGGGCATGAGCAGGCCGCCGCCGAGACCCTGGATCACGCGGAACGCCACGAGCATCCCGATGCTGGTGGCGAGCGCGCACAGCGCTGAACCGAGGGTGAACAGCACCAGCGAGAACAGGTAGACCTTCTTGGTGCCGAAGCGCGAGGCGGCCCAGCTCGCGAGCGGGATGACCGCGGCGAGGGCCAGGGTGTAGCCGGTCGCGGTCCAGGCGGCGCCCGCGGCGTCGGTGCTGAACTCCTGCTGGAAGGTGTTCTGCGCGACGCCGACGACGGTGACGTCGAGGATCGACATGATCGCGCCGAGCACGACCACACCGGCGACCAGCAGGACGTTCTTGTCCAGCTTGGTGTCTGGCGGACCTTCGTGGAGGTGGCCTCCGGTGGAGGATGTCATGCGGTGTTCTTCCTATCGGTCTCTCGAGATCGCAGAGGTGGCGCGGTCCCGATCTACTTCATGCGGATGGACGTCGGTGTCCGAAGGTGTTCGTGGGCACCGGCCGCGGAGATTGGCCGTCGGCGCCCGATGCGGCCACGACACCTTGCGCCCGGGTTCGGGCTCGAGGAGGAAGTGATCGACGGAGTCGTAGACGATGGGCTGCAGGGCTGCGCAGAGGTTGTCGCGCATCTCCGCGGGCAGTCCGGCCACGAACCGTCGGACGGTGTCGTGTTGCAGCGCCAGGTGTGTCTCCAGGTAGCGAGTGCCGTCGTCGGTCAGCGAGACCCGTTTGATGCGACGGTCGTCCGGGTCCTCGCGCCGGTCGACGAATCCGGCGCACACCAGCTTGTCGACCGTGCGGCCGGCGGCGGCGAGCGACAGTTGCACCTGCTCGGCGATGGCGTTCACCGGCATCGGGCCCCCGTGGCTGCCGAGCGTGCAGAGCACCCGCAGCTGGGAGAAGGTGATGTCGGTGGCGGCAAGGTTCTCCATGGTCTCGGGACGGCCGAGGTCGAGGAGTCGGTCGAGGAACGCGACGAGTGCCGCGGATGCGGACTCGATCGACTGGTCGGCGCCGCTCGGGCGCTGGTTTTCCTCGGACACGACGAAAATACTAAGGCCGATGCAACTATTGCGAGAACGCAATATCCGGTGAGATCGCGCATACCCCGTGCGCCCGTGTGACGACGGTCTCAGGTCGCGTGTCCTGTTCGGGCGACTTGGCGTCTAGTGTCGTGACATGGGCAACATCAAGGACATCCCGGTCAAGGCTCTCGACGGTTCCGAGCTCTCGCTGAAGGACTTCTCCGGTCCGCTGCTGGTGGTCAATGTCGCCAGCAAGTGCGGCCTCACCCCGCAGTACGAGGGTCTCGAACAACTCGCGAAGACCTACGGGGAGAAGGGCCTGACCGTCGTCGGCGTGCCGTGCAACCAGTTCATGGGGCAGGAGCCCGGCACCCCGGAGGAGATCGCGACCTTCTGCTCGACCACCTACGGCGTGACCTTCCCCCTCCTGGAGAAGACCGACGTCAACGGCGACGCGCGGCATCCGCTGTACGCCGAGCTGACGCAGCATCCCGACGCCGACGGCGAGGCCGGCGACATCCAGTGGAACTTCGAGAAGTTCCTCGTCGACGCCGACGGCCGCGTCGTCAACCGGTTCCGCCCGCGCACCGAGCCCACCGACCCTGCGGTCGTCTCCGCGATCGAATCCCTGCTCTGACGCCGGACTTCGACCGCTGTGCGCCCGGTTCGGGGTACGCGGTGACGATTTGGGGCACCCGGTAAGCTGACCAGGCGAGAACTGATCATCCGATATTGAGGAGCGGTGCCATGGCGCGAGTGGTGGTCGACGTGATGCCCAAGGCCGAGATTCTCGATCCGCAGGGGCAGGCCATCGTCGGCGCGCTCGGCCGTCTCGGGTTCACCGGGATCGTCGACGTCCGTCAGGGCAAGCGCTTCGAGCTCGAGGTCGACGACTCGGTCGATGACGCAACCCTGGAGCGGATCGCCGAGGAGTTGCTGACCAACACCGTGATCGAGAACTACAACGTCTCCCGGGTCGCGGAGTAATCGGGCATGACCGCACGAATCGGTGTCATCACCTTCCCCGGAACCCTCGACGACGTCGACGCCGCGCGCGCGGTGCGCCTGGCCGGCGCCGAGCCCGTGTCCCTGTGGCACGGCGACGCGGACCTGAAGGGCGTCGACGCGGTCATCGTCCCGGGCGGCTTCTCCTACGGTGACTACCTCCGCGCAGGCGCCATCGCGCGCTTCGCGCCGGTCATGGGCTCGGTGGTCGACGCCGCGTTCAAGGGCATGCCGGTCCTGGGCATCTGCAACGGTTTCCAGGTGCTGTGCGAGGCCGGGCTGTTGCCGGGCGCGCTGACGCGCAACGAGGGCCTGCACTTCATCTGCCGCGACGAGTGGCTGCGTGTGGAGAACAACACCACGGCGTGGACGACCCGCTTCGAGCGCGGCGCCGAGATCCTCATCCCGCTGAAGTCGGGCGAGGGACGCTACGTGGCGTCGCAGGAGGTGCTCGAGGTCCTCGAGGGCGAGGGACGCATCGTCTTCACCTACCCGGAGCGCAACCCCAACGGCTCGGCTCTCGACATCGCCGGCATCTGCAGCGAGAACGGCAGGGTCGTCGGCCTGATGCCGCATCCCGAGCACGCCACGGAGGCCCTCACCGGTCCCAGCGACGACGGGCTCGGCCTCTTCTACTCGGTGATCGACTCGGTCCTCGCCTCGGTGTGACCCTCCGATGACCGGTCCGAAGATCCCGACCAGCGCCACCGCGTCCGGCCTCGGCGCCTTCGTCGACGCGTCGCCGTCGCCGTTCCACGTGTGCGCGACGGTCGCGCGCGAGCTCGAGAGCGCCGGGTACACGAGACTGTTCGAGGACGAGGCGTGGCCGGCCGCGGTGAGCACGCCGTCGTCGAAGTTCTACGTCATCCGCGGCGGATCGATCATCGCCTGGGAGTCGGGTGACGGACCGGCCTTCCGCATCGTCGGCGGACACACCGACAGCCCGAATCTCCGCGTGAAGCAGCACCCCGACCGGATCTCGGCGGGGGTGGCGATGGTGGCGCTCGAACCGTATGGCGGCGCGTGGCTGAACTCCTGGCTCGACCGCGACCTGGGGCTGTCCGGGCGCCTGGCCTACCGGTCGGGGGACGGCGTGGCGCGCACGCTCGTCCACGTCACCGAGCCGGTTCTGCGGGTGCCGCAGCTGGCGATCCACCTGTCCGAGGACCGCAAGGGCGTCTCGCCCGATCCGCAACGGCACGTCAACGGGATATGGGGGCTCAACGACTCCGCGCCCGGAGTCCTCGCCTGGGTCGCCGAATATGCCGGCATCGATCCCGATTCGCTCCTCGGCTGGGAGCTGATGACCCACGACGTCGCGCCGTCCGCGGTGATCGGCGCCGACGAGAACCTGCTGTCGGCACCGCGCCTGGACAATCAGGGCACCTGCTACGCCGGGTTGCGAGCGCTTCTCGACGGGGCGTCGTCGGCGCACACCCGCGTTCTCGCGCTCTTCGACCACGAAGAGGTCGGCAGCGGCTCCGAGCGCGGCGCCGCATCGGACTTCCTGGCGTCGGTCTGCGAACGGATCGTGTTGACGCGCGGCGGTTCTCGCGCCGACTACCTCCAGGCGATGGCGGCGAGCGTGTGCCTGTCCGGCGACATGGCGCACGCGACGCACCCGAACCACCCCGAGCGGCACGAGCCCGGCCACCACATCTCGATCGGCGGCGGGCCGGTGCTCAAGGTGAACCAGAACCTGCGGTATGCGTCAGATGCCGTGGGGGAGGCCATCTTCGCGCTCGCATGTGACACCGCGGGGGTTCCGATGCAGCGCTACGTCCATCGCGCGGATCTGCCCTGCGGATCGACGATCGGTCCGATCACCGCCACCCGCACCGGGCTCACGACCATCGACGTCGGTGCTCCGCAGCTCGCGATGCATTCCGCACGCGAACTCATGGGCGCTGCCGATGTGCCGATGTATTCCGCTGCGCTGCAGGCGTTCCTGTCGCAGGAGTAGTCGGGGACCCGACGCCGGATCGGTGTCCGGTCAGTAGCTGCGGGCGAACCCGAGGACGTTGTTCACGTACTCCATCGAGTTGTTGTACCGCAGGATCGCGGTGACCAGCGACGAGGGATCGCGCAGGTCCAGGTCTTCGTCGCACAGGTAGTTCGCGGTGGTCAGCGCGGCGTCGAAGATGTTCTGCGGGTCGGACTTGCCGTCGCCGTTGCCGTCCTTGGCGTATGCCTTCCACGTCGACGGCAGGAACTGCATCGGACCGACCGCGCGGTCGTAGGTCGCGTCGCCGTCGAGCTCGCCGCCGTCGGTGTCGCCGATGACCTCGTTGCCGCCGAGCGATCCGTCGAGGAGCGGGCCGAAGATCGCGCTGCGCAGCACGCCGTCGGGGTTCACGTTGCCCCGGTCGGCATGGTGGGACTCGACCTTGCCGATGCCGGCGATGACCTTCCAGTCGATGCCGCAGCGAGGCTTGGTCTCGGCGATCTTGGTGGCCGCGTTCTGGTAGGCGTCGAAGTTCGTCTCGGGGACCTCGCCGGAGGTCACGCTGGCCGGGCGGATGACCGGAGCGGGGGCCGGCGCCGGCTCGGGAGCGACCGGATGTGCGTTGGCCGCGGGCGTCAGCGCCGGGGGCGCCGCGGTGGCGTCGACTGCGCCCTCGTCGAAGTGGGCGGTCTGCGGCGCCGCGCTCGGCTGGGAGAGCTCTGCGCCTGCGGTCGCCGCGCCCGCCAGGACTCCCACCGGGAGCAGGGCCGTGGCCCACAGCTTGGTGCGTGTGTTCTTCCGTGGCTTGGAGTGTTTACCCAAAACTAAATCGACCTCGCGTGTACTGCTTGTGGTTCGTGCTTCTGGAACCGGGCCGACCGTACACGCGGTCGTGAGCAAAGCGTTATTTTTCTGTGACCATCGCTGGGCTGGACAAATGTAGCAACATCTGTCCTAGCAGGTAGCCCTGCCGACCGGGCTCGGGTGTGAGTCCCGCCACAGTGGGGGTCAGTTCGGGCGCAAAACGGACAGCGTGTCACCCTCGCCGAGAACGAGATATCCGTCCACGACATCGACCCTGCCCGACCCCATGGGCTGCTCCCAGGCGACGGTGTTGTCGGGGCGCAATGCGGTGAGCTGGCCCTGGTTGAGCAGGATCATGGTGTCGCCCGTGGACCCCACGCACGCAGGGTTGGCAAGGGTCGGCGTGGTCGGGCCCGGCGGCGGACCGCTGCCGATGTGCCGCCCGTCGGACAGGGCATAGGTCGTCCGCGAGCCGTCGAGCAGGCCGAAGTTGACCAGCGCGCCACAGGCGATGACGCCCGACTTGGACAGCTCGCGGTCGGCGATCCGCCAGACCGCCGAGCGCCGGGCCGGGTCGCGGATCTCGTACTGCCCGCCGTCGGCGAAGATCCGGTTGGACGCGGTCAGCACCGGCAGGATCGACGGGCCGGATTCGACCTGGAGGCCGGGCGCCTCGGCGACCGGCTCGGGGTTCACCCGCCCGTTGACGATCGCATGGGTGTCCACCTTCTCCTCGCCGTACTGCTGGTGCTCGACGGTGATGCCCGTGGGGTAGAGGTCGATGGTGCACTGGTCGCAGGCGAGGCGGTTGTCGCCGGTGGCCGGGTTGATCACGTACTGACTGGCGTCGGCGGTCTTGACGATCACGATGTCGCCGGCGACCTCGAGATCGACAACCGGCGCCGCGAAGGTGCGGGCCCAGATCGTCCGGCCCGCGGGCGTGTTGAGCGAGAGCTGGTGTCCGAACTTGTTGACGCGCAGGAAATTGGTGCCCAGTCCCACGACCTTGCGGGTGTCGAGGTAGCGGGCCGTGCGGGTCGGGGTGCCCGTCTCGTCGATGAGGTAGAAGCCGTCGGGGAGCGGGCTGCCGAGTTCGACGGCGCAGCCGACCTGTCCGGCCGCGTTGAACGCGCAATCGCCCTGACCGGCGTTGATCGGGGTGTCCCAGAGGATACGGCCGTTGCGGCGCTCGATCAGCGTGAAGGAGCGGCCGAGGCCGGACGGGTAGGAGATCAGCCACTTGTCCCCGGCGGCGTCGGCGACCTCGATGGGGACGCCGTCGCGGTGGTCGGGCAGATCCCGGTGGCCGACGATCGTCCAGGCCGGTTCCGGTTGCCGCTCGTAGTCTCGCAGCTCGCCGTATGCGTAGTCGGTGTCATCGACCCTCGGGTCGCCTCCGAACAGCACCACACCGGCGGTCGCGAGCATGGCTGCGCAGCAGATGAGTACGACCGTCCCGATGCCGAACGGCAGACGCGCGGAGAGGGCCCGGGCGCGGGAGCGTGAGGACATGGCTAAGAGTGAACCATGACGAATCCGGCCCCTCACGGCCGGAGGCCGGTGCACAGTGGCCTCATGGACGTACTGCGTGATGGGCTGGTGATGCTCACCGTCGTGACCACGGGTTGCGGTGCTGGTCGTGGGATTGCTGGTGACCTGAGGACGGCGGCTCCTCAGAACAGCTGCCCCAGGTAGAACTCCGCGCCCTGGTCGTCGGCGCACCGCGCGGACACCCCGTACGGGGCGGTGCGCGGCTCGTCGAGCACGGTGCCGCCGGCGGCGCGCACACGCCCGACGGCTGCCTCGACGTCGTCGGTGACCCACATGGGCACCGCCACGGACCGGTCTGCGCCGCCGGCGATCCCGACCTGGGGCCGCACGTCGTCGACCTCCCAGCCGTCCTCGATGCGTCCGGCGTGCAAGGTCCAGTCGAGCACCGACCCGTAGAAGTCGCGGAGACGTGCGCTGTCGGGTGTGTGCACGGTCAGGTACGTCATCGCACCCCGGGTGCGCGGGTGCTGCTCGGGGCGGGTGTCACCGGGTTCGATCTGATAGACGGCGAATCGCACTCCCTGATCGTCGACGGCGTCGACGACGCGGCGACCGTCCTGACTCGATCCGAACTCGCCGTGGCCGCCGGCCGCGACGATCCGCGCATGGGCGGCCTCGAGATCGTGAACGGCGTACGCGCAGAAGAGGGTCGGCGGACCGTCGGTCTCGTGGATGCCGAGCCGGTGCCCCGCGTTGGTGACCCGGCGGCCGTCGGCGTCGAATTCCCAGCCGAGCACCGTCGCGTAGAACCTGCGGGCACGCGCGGCGTCCGGCGTGCTCAGCGCCATGTAGCCGATGTCGCCCTGATGGATGGCGTCGACGACCTTGTTCCCGGACGGACCGGTCAGCATCCAGCGATGGCCGAACGGGTCGACGACGACGCCGGTGCGGGTTCCGTGCGCCTCGTACGGCTCGCGGGTGACCGCGGCTCCGGCGCGGGCGGCGGCTGCGACGACGGCGTCGGTGTCGGCCACGGGGAGCATCAGGCTCACCGAGACCTTGCCGGGTTCGGGGGCCCGCAGGCCCAGGTCCGGGAATTCGGCGGCGAGGTAGATGACCCCGCCGCCCATCTCGAGCTCGGCGTGGCCGATGCGGCCGTCGTCCATGACGATCGGTTCGCCGCGCAACACGGCGCCGAGGGTGGAGGTGTACCAGTCGATCGCCCGCCGTGGATCGGCGACCACGAGGTAGGGGAGTGCGCCGGGGCGTTCGACGGGCGGGCTCGTGGTTGTGTCGCTCTCAACGACCGTCTCGTCGGATCGCGGTGCGGTGTCGGTGGCCGTGCCGGACATGATGACTCCTTGCGGTAGTGTCGCCCCGCGTTCGAGACGGTCACGCAGGGAGGCGGCGAACGCCGCGTCGGGCATCACCGGCTCGTCGAAGCCGGGGGCGTCGGCCGCGCGCAGGACGTGCAGCGGGTCCCGGGCGTCGCTGGAGCGCGTGCCGTTCCGGGTACTCATGCGTGACCTCCTCTCGTGCTTTGCTGGGGGTGGGTCTGTGGATAGGCCGCGCGGAAGGCTCGCTTCGCGCGGGTGAGCAGCGCCTCGGTGGCGCCGACCGTCCGGCCGAGGATCTCGGCGCAGTCGCCGACGGGGAGATCGTCGACGTAGCGCAGGGTCAGGACCGCACGGTGAACCGGCGACAGTTGTCCGAGGACATGGTGGGCGACCATGCGGTCGACCTCGGCATCCCATGGATCGTCCGGGGGCTCCGGGAGTTCCTCCATGGGCTCCGGTGTCCGTTGGGCGCGTCGCCAGTGGTCGGCGAGTTTGTGCCGGGCGATCCCGATCAGCCAGGGCGTCGTTGGTTCGGTGTCCCTGCGCTTTCGGACCGAGTCCATCGCGGCCAAGAAGGTCTCCGAGGTGACGTCTTCGGCAATCCGCCGATCCGTGCAGCGGTGGATGACATAGCCGTACACGGCGGGCAGTGCCTCGTCGTACACCGCCAGCAAACCCTCTGTTCCAGTTGCCGGAGGCCCCGTAGAGTCCCCGGTCGGCCGCGAATCGTCGCTGCTCACACCCTCATCGTCGTGTGGGATGACCGGAATCCGACGCAGTTCCCAGATTCTTTTTCACGACGGATCTTCCTGGCGCCCGGTTACGGTGTCGACCTGCTGGTTGCCGCGACGATCTCGTCGGCGACCACCTGCGGCTGGTCCAGCGAGACGAAGGTCCGGGCGTCGGGCACCTCGAGGAACGGCGTGGTCTCCCCGCCGAAGACCAGGGCGAATCGCCGACCGTGCGTCAGTGTGAAGCAGCGGTCGTCGCGACCCCACACGAAGCGCACCGGAATGCCGACGCCGGACATCCGTGGGGTCACCTCGGCGAGCTCTGCCGGCCGGATTCCCCGCAGGAACGCCCGGAAGTCGTCGCGAATCCGGACGTCGGTCTGCAGTGGCACGAAGGCCGACGCCACTCAGGTCGGGATCCGGGTCGCGGAGAAGGAGGCCGACGCCCAGCGGCGAATGTCGCAGAACCTTCAGGCGCATCGCATCGGTCAGCGGTTTGAGCAGCAGCCGTCGGCGCATGAGTGCGAAGTACAGCCGAAACGGTTGCGGCGGAAACAGATCGAAGGCATCGCAGTTGGTGAACACGAGCGCGCTGACGAACCCCGGATCCACATCGAGTGCGAACTGGGTGATCGCGCCCCCGCTGTCGTTGGCCACGAGCGTCGCCGACGACAAGTCGAAGTGCCCGACGAACTCCCGCAGCAACCTGCTCACCCCGCGCGGTGACAGGTCGGCCTTGGGGCCCAACGGGATTCGGTGGGCGCCAAGCGGGACGACCGAGCGATATCCGTGTTCGGCGAGCAGTTGCGCGACCGGTTCCCAGATCCGGTGGTCGACGACGGCGCCGTGCACGAACAGGATCGGCGGGTACTGCGAATCGCCGGGGCCGTATGTGGCGTAATCGGGCGTTCCGGACGGCAGTTCGACGGTGGGGAGTGCACGGTGTGAAGTTGCCATGGCGGCATCCGATTCTTGTAGGCCTGAGTATCTGGGAACACTCTCCTTGGAAACTACGTACCGCCGGTGTGGAGGTCAACCGTCTGGCCCGGGCACACTACATCCACCGAGTTGCTGATACTGAATCATGGATAAATACTGGTCGAGGCAGCACCACGCTGCCGCAGTCACAACCCTCGGGGGAAAACCACATGACACGACGTATCGTCCTGCTGCTCGCCGCGGCAGTACTTGCACTCGCCACGTTCGCCGGCTCACTCGTCGGCGCCGCCGACGCCAAGACCTACAACACCCCGTGAGGGTCTGGCGATCACGCTGACCGCCAGCCAGCTCAAGGCGAAGAAGATTCCGGCGTTGGACTCGTCGCCGTTCTCCGGTGAGGCGCTGCTGTCGTCGAACGTGCACACCGCGTTGACCGGTATCGAGGGCAAGACCGTGCGTGCCACCGTCGAGGTCGGCTACAAGATCGGCTACCCGGTCTCGGTTGCGCCCAACGGTGTCAAGGTCACCGCGCACACGCCCGAGTTGAAGCTCTCCGGCGGGCTGAACGCGAAGGTGGCCCCGGAGGTCACCGTGTCCGGTTCCGGTGGCGGCGGCAAGCTTGGCGAGATCGGCGGTGAACTCGGTGCCGAGGCGACCGTGATCCCGGCCGCGGACCTTGAGTTCGAGGTCGGCGCAGGCAAGATCACCACCGTCACGCTCGCGGAGATCGCACTGACCAAGCCGACCGCAGACATCGTGCTGTCCGGTATCGAACTGAACGTGACCAACGCGCTCGGGCCGATCTCGGTGCGCCCGTTCGCCAAGATCTCGGTCACCACCGACACCGGCGTGTACGTGTACTACGACCACGGCCCCACCAGCCGCATCTGATCGACGGGGAGACAGACAGTGAACATCGCCAAGAGAGCGGCATTGGCCGTGGTGACGATCGGTGCCAGCATCGGGCTGGTCGCCGGCATCGGCGTTGCGGACGCCGAGACCCCGGCCGAGCGCTGTAAGCGGGAGACTGCCGCATACAACGACGCCTGGAAGAACACTTGGGCCGCAGCCAATCCCGGCAAGAAGCCGAGTGACGCGCCGAAGCCGCCGGTGCCATACAAGTGCGGCGGCGGACAGGACGGAGGTGTGCCGCCGACGCTGTCGCCCGGCGCCGACACGCCAGAGACGAAGACGCCCGAGAAGGATGCTGAGCCCTCGACATCTGACTCGAAAGGGTCAGGTGGGCCGACATCGAGTGCGCCGACGGTCGCGGGCGGGCCGAGGTCGACTGCACCGACGAGCCGCAGAGACAATGTAAACGGGGTCGACCGGAATCAACCTCGTATCTGGGGCACCACACCGTCCAGCGTGGTGATTGCCCCGAAGCAGCGCAACGACCACTCGTTGTCGACCCCGGCCTCCGCTGACGGCAACGACGGGAACGGTGGCTTCACGTCCGATTCGAGTTCCTACGCAGACAAGTTGTCCGGCATCAGGATCTACGCGAATGCATGGGCATGCGCTCTGTACTTCAAGCACTGCAGTTTCGCGACCTCCGCGAAAACGTACCGCGATGGTCAGCGGCTCCCCGTCGGAATGATCCGGAACGTCGCGACAGCCAAGACCCACGGCATCAAGGCGTCGGTCGAGGTCAGTGGCGGCAAGGGGAACGGTGGGTCGGTGTCGATCGCGGCCGAAGGAACCGACAAGAACGCCAAGTCCCTGACGTGGACGAACACCAATAGCTACATCTCAGATGTGGCCGGAACCGCCGATTGCGGCATGTTCTCGACGTACTTCAGTGTCACCTCGGAAGGCTGGTTCGAGCACAACGGAGCGAAGGGGTATGCGAGTGCCGGCGTCCGGAACTAGTGCGCGTACACGTCTGGCGGCGGTGGCAGCCGGTGCTGTCGCGCTGACCATGGTCGTTGCCGGATGTGGTGGAGGTGCGCCGGCGCCGCAGGGGCCGAACCCGTGGAATCAGCTAGCGGCGGCGTATCCGAGCCTGGCGGGCTCAGACGGGCTGGTCGTGCCGTCGATGAAACCCGACACCTCACCGGCCGGCACCCTTTACCAGACCGCATACGGCAGGGCAGCGCTCCGGTTCGGCGGACGGAAGTTGCCGACGGTGTCGTCGGACCGGTTATTGGAGACGCTTGATCAGACAGCGAGGATCGAACCGATCTGGTCTGCCTTCCAGCTCTGCATGGCGGTCGGTGACGAGAGCGGCGACCTGCTGGACCGGGCTCAGCAGAGGATGGCGGTCGACGTGAGGGCGAGAGCCGTCGAGTCGATCCGCACGCGGGATGGTGAGGCCGGGTACAGCGCCCAGGTTCTGGGATGTTCCGGGACGCAGGTGTTGGAACCGCATCGTGCGGATGTCCAGGGGATCGTCGCCGACGCCGACGTCACGCCTTATCAGCGGTATCTCGCGGCGCGTGCCCTCGGTGCCGCGGGAATCGAGGTGCACGTCGACAGCCGAACATTGCCGTCCCTGCCTGATGAGGTGACCTGCAGCGACCCGACGGCCGCTTCGCACTGGATGGCGATCCACCAGCTTCGTCGCATGGCGGATCCGGAGTTCTATCACCCGGATCGCTTGGTGGACTGCGCCGTCGAGGTGGCCGGACAGCTCAACGCTCAGTCCGCACTCGCGGCGGTGGTGGTCGCCGATCGAAAACCCGGCCATTTGCAGAAACTCTCGACGCCGGTGCTCGACCCGCTGGA
The DNA here is from genome assembly GCF_900683595.1 of Gordonia paraffinivorans. Taxonomy (NCBI): domain Bacteria; kingdom Bacillati; phylum Actinomycetota; class Actinomycetes; order Mycobacteriales; family Gordoniaceae; genus Gordonia; species Gordonia paraffinivorans. Next base: position 578,190 of record NZ_CAACYD010000007.1, read on the forward strand.
GCAGGCGATCGACGCCGACGGAATGTTGATCCCGCCGCCTCCGGGTGGACTTCGGTCGACATTCTCCTACGCCGCAGCACTACACGATGGCGGGGCCGAGATTCCGCGGGCGCTCACCGCGGCGGTGCAGGACCAGATCAATACCGCTGACGCCCCCGAGGATGCGTCCCGTGACGCGCTGTTCGCGGGTCTGTGCGCTGTCGACAGCCGGCTCCGGTGTCCCGACCGGGTCCTCGAGTCGGGGCGTCGATGGGTCGCCGACGCCGATTTCGCCGATCTCGACGTCAACCTCTACACCTGGACCGAAGCGCTGAAACTCGCACGGGTACTCGACATCACGCCGAGATCGCAACCGTCGGCCGCCGATGCTGCCGCATTCACGGCCGCGTATTCGAGCGATCTCGAACAGATCCCTGGTCTCGTCGACGAGCTGATCACCGCAGCCTCGGCTGCGGGAATGGAAGCACTGGTGGACGCGCTGAGGCCGTTGTCCGATCCGCAGAGATCCTTCAGGGAGGGATTGGAGGGGGAGTCGCTCACCGCGGCGGCCTGGGCGTACACCGCGGCGACCACGCTCGGCATCGACACCGACGGCTGGCTCGACGATCTCGCGGCGCGACTCGAACGATTCGCGATCAATGACCAGACCCGATTCCCCTTCAGCGAGACCCCTCAGCCCGCCCCGGCCGACTCCGCGGCGAGCATCGCGGCGGCGACGCTGATCAGTGCATCGACCACCTGACCCGGGGCGAGGATCTAGGTGCTCCGGACCAGCTCCGCGCACCGTTCCCCGACGAGCATCACGGTGATGTTCGGATTCACCGTCGTGTGTTCGGGGAACACCGACGCGTCGGCGACCCGGAGACCCGCGACGCCCTTGACGCGCAACTCGGGGTCGAGGGGCGACATGTCGTCGTCCGGCGGTCCCATCCGCACCGTGCCGACCGGGTGGTAGACGGTGTTGTGGGTGCGCCGGATGTAGTCGGCGAGTTCCTCGTCGGTGGTCGCCCCCGGACCCGGATACAGTTCGCGCGCAACCCAATCGGCCAGCGGTGCGGCGGCGGCGATCTCGCGCGCCTTGCGCAGGCCCGCGATCATGATGCGCATGTCGTAGCCCTCGGAGTCGGTGAAATACCTCGGGTCGACGCGGGGCTTGTCGCGGAAGTCGCACGAGCGGAGCCGCACCGTGCCGCGGGAGCGGGCGTGGGTGACGTTCGGCGTGAGGCAGAAGGTGTTATCGCTGGTCGGGTATCCCTGCCGGAGCGTGTGCATGTCGAACGGCACGCTGCCGTAGTGCATCATCAGGTCCGGCCGGTCGAGGTCGTCGTCGACGGTGGTGAAGATGCCCGCCTCCCACCACTGGGTCGACTCCCGCACCATCGGCTTCTTGGTCTCGAAGCCGATCACGCCCTCGGGATGGTCCTGGAGGTGCTCGCCGACGCCGGGGGAGTCGACGAGGACGTCGATGCCGTGCTCGACGAGGTGGTCGGCCGGGCCGATCCCGGAGAGCATCAGCAGCTTCGGGGAGTCGATCGCGCCCGCGGACACGATCACCTCGCGCCGTGCCTCGATCCGGGTCGTCCGGCCGAAGGCGTTGTCGGTGATGTCGACGCCGACCGCGCGTAGGTCGCCGTCGACCTTCTCCACCGCGATCTTCTTGGCCCACGACCCGGTCCGGACCGTGAGGTTGGGCCGGTCGAGGTTCGGGTGCAGGTAGCTCACCGACGACGACGCGCGCACGCCGTCCGGCCGGCGGTTGATCTGGAAGAAGTTGGCGCCGTTGACCACCGTCGTGCCGCTGTTGAACTCGGCGCGCGGGATGCCCACGGCCTCGCAGGCGTCGAGCACGGCCACGCCGCAGGGGTCGCGGGGCGGGATCGTCATGATGTGGACCGGGCCGTTGCGACCGTGGTGGTCGCCCGGGGCGTCGTTGGTCTCGATCTTCGTGAAGAGCCGGTACACCTCCTCCGAACCCCAGCCCGCGCAGCCGAAATCGCGTTCCCAGGAATCGAGGTCCTCGCGCGGCGCCCAGAAGGCGATGCAGCTGTTGTGGGAACTGCAGCCGCCCAGCACCTTGGCGCGCGCGTGCCGCATGAAGCTGTTGCCGTTCTCCTGCGGTTCGACGGGATAGTCCCAGTCGTAACCGGATTCAAGGAGCTCCATCCACCGGTCGAGACGCAGGATGGCCTCGTCGCCGACATCCGACGGGCCGGCCTCGAGCAGGCAGACCGTCACCGACGGGTTCTCCGACAGCCGCGCCGCCACCGCCGCGCCCGCCGAACCGCCGCCGACGACCACGTAGTCGTAGGTCTCGGTCACCGCTACCCCTTCCGGTTCTCGAACCAGCCGGTCACACCCGGCCGGAGGTTCTCGTAGACATGCTTGGCCTCGCGGTACTCCGCGAGGCCGGACGGGCCGAGCTCGCGGCCGAAGCCGGACTGTCCGAAGCCACCCCATTCCGCCTGGGGGAGATAGGGCCCGAAGTCGTTGACCCACACCGTGCCCGCGCGAATCCTGCCCGCGATCCGGCGCGCGCGGGCCGCGTCGGACGACCACACCGCCCCGGCGAGCCCGTAGACGGTGTCGTTGGCCAGGCGCACGGCCTCGTCCTCGGTCGTGAACGTCTCCACGGTGACGGTCGGCCCGAACGCCTCGTCGTGCACGCACGCCATCGAGCGGTCGGCGCGGTCGATGACCGTCGGCAGGTAGAACCACCCGTCGTCGAGCTTCCCGGAGCCCTGGTCGCCGGTGGCGAACGCGCCGCCGCAACGGATCTCGGCGCCGTCGGCGCGCGCCTGCTCGACGTAGGCGTGCACCTTGTCGCGGTGCGCCTGCGAGATGAGCGGGCCGGTTTCGGTGCCGTCGGCGAATGGCAGCCCGAGCCGGATCTGCTCGGCGCGGCGGACCAGTTCGTCGACGAACCGGTCGTGCAGGGACTCCTCGACGATGAGCCGCGCGCCGGCGGAGCAGACCTGCCCGGAGTGCAGGAACGCGGCGTTGAGCGCGTTGTCGACCGCGGCGTCGAAGAACTCGTCGGTGACGCCCACGTCGGCGAACACGACGTCGGGGTTCTTGCCGCCGAGTTCGAGCGCGACCTTCTTCACCGTCGCGGCCGCCTCGCGGGCGATGACGCGGCCGGTGACGAGGCCGCCGGTGAACGACACGAGGTCGACGTCGGGATGCGAGGACAGCGGCGCGCCGGCGTCCGCGCCGGGCCCGAGGACGAGATTGGCCACGCCCGCCGGCAGGCCGAGTTCGTGGAGCACCTCGAAGAGCAGGATCGAGGTGTGCGGCGTCAGCTCTGCAGGCTTGAGGACGAAGGTGTTGCCGGCCGCCAGCGCCGGGGCGACCTTCCACGCCGCCTGCAGCAGCGGATAGTTCCACGGGGTGATGAGTCCGCAGACGCCGACCGGCTCGTAGACGATCCGCGAGTCCACGTCGGCGGAACCGGCGTCGACGACCCGTCCCGCGTCCTGGGCGGCGAGCTTGCCGAAGTACCGGAAGCAGTTGGCGATGTCGGTCATGTCGATGTCCGACTCGTACGGCCGTTTGCCGGTGTCGAGGGTCTCGGCGTTGACGAACTGGTCGCGGCGGGCGTCGATGCGGTCGGCGATCCGGAGGAGCAGATCGCCGCGCTCGGCGGCGGGCGTCGAGCTCCACTTGCCGTCGTCGAACGCCCGGCGTGCGGCGGCGATCGCCGCCTCGGTGTCGGCGGCGGACGCCTCGGCGACCACGCCCACCACGGAGTTGTCGGCGGGACAACGGATCTCGCGTGTCTCGCGGGAGGCGGCCGGGCGCCACTGCCCGTCGATGTAGAGGGTGTCACTCATGGAGCAGGCGCCCCTTCCGGGTCGGTGTCGGCGGTCTCGGTGGAGGGGGCGGCGGATGATCCGGTGTCCGCGTCGTCCGCCGGGACCGGGTCGGGCGAGTGGTCGTGCGTGTCCGCCGCGGCGTCACGGAGGTGCAGGTATCCGAGATGACGTTCGTACTGGTCGAGGATGTCGCCGATGATCTGCTCGCGCGTGTACCCCGACAGCGAATAGCCCTGCGATCCCTCGGTGAGGTACACCTCGCAGCGGAAGTAGCGGTCGTCGGAGCGCTGGGAGCGGACCGCGAAGGAGGGCGTGGGCGCCGACACGGGCCACACGCAGTACTCGAACCGCGGGGCATCGGCCAGTTCGACGATGAGTCTCGGCGACGGGAGTCCCTCGTTCTGCTCGCTCTCGTCGACCGACGCGGGTATCCCCTCGCCGCTGAACTGCTCGGCCACCTCGTGCATCGCGGGGATCACCGTCGCCGTCAGGAACCTGCGGGTGGCCACGCGTCCGGGGAAGCGCAGGGTTCCGATGAGGCGTTGTCGCCAGCTGCTCTGCTCGGTGGGTCCGCGCCCCACCGCGATGACCTTGGGCAGGGTCGTGCGGAAGCTGTCGAGTTTCATCGACTCGGTACGCACCGCCTTCAGCAGCGAGTACCCGATCATGCCGAGCACGAACGAGAACGGCAGGCCCATGATCACGGTGGCGGCCTGCAAGGTCAGGATCGACCCGTCCCCGCCGCCGGCGAAGAGCATCGACAGGGTCAGCAGGCCGATGGCGACCGACCAGAAGATGCGCACCGGCCGGGCGCAGTCGGTCATCGGTCCGTCGAGCTTGCTGGTGAAGTTGCCCATCACCAGCGAGCCCGAGTCGGCGCTCGTCACGTAGAACAGCAGGCCCGTGATGGTCGCGACGCCGATGAGCAGCGTCGCGCCCGGGTACTGGTCAAGAAGCGAGTAGAAGCCGGCCTCGGGTGCCGACGCGGTGGTCTCGGCGAAGTCCTTGTCGCCCCGGGCCACCGCGAGGGCGCTGTTGCCGAAGATCGAGATCCACAACAGGATGAAGCTGAACGGCACCACGAGCACGCCGAAGACGAACTGTCGCAGCGTCCGCCCGCGGGAGATGCGGGCGAGGAACAGGCCGACGAACGGCGCCCACGCCACCCACCAGGCCCAGAAGAACAGGGTCCAGCCGTCGACGAAGGCGCGCGCGTCGTTGCCGGGGGAGGGATCGACCTGATCCCACGCGAACGTGTTCAGGGTGCGGTCGGCGAACGTGGCCACGTAGTCGCCGGCGTTCTGGACCAGACCGTTGAGCAGGAAGTCGGCGTCTCGGGCCACCGTGATGTAGATCAGCAGGAAGATCGCGAGGATGACGTTGATCTCCGACAGCCGACGGATGCCCTTGTCGACGCCCGAGATCGCCGACGCGGTCGCGATCACGACCGACAGCACGATGAGGCCGATCTGGGCCGCCTTGCCCTGGGAGATGCCGAAGATCTCGCTCAGGCCGAAGTTGAGCTGCACCACGCCGATGCCGAGCGAGGTCGCGATGCCGAAGATCGTGCCGAGCACCGCGGCGACGTCGATGGCATCGCCCCACCGGCCCTCGATGCGCTTGCCGAAGATCGGGTAGAGCGCGGCGCGGATCGTGAGCGGGAGGTTGTGGCGGAAGGCGAAGTAGGCCAGCGCGCCGCCCATGAGCGCATACATCGCCCATCCGGTGACGCCGTAGTGGAAGACGGTCCACGTGACGGCCTCCCGGGCGGCGGAGTTGGTCTCCGGGTCGCCCGTGGGCGGCATCAGGAAGTGGGTGACCGGCTCGGCGACGGAGAAGAACATGAGGTCGATGCCGATGCCGGCGGCGAAGAGCATCGACGTCCAGGTGAAGAGGCTGTACTCCGGCCTCGACTCCTCCGGGCCCAGCCGGTAGCGCCCGTACTTGGACAGGCCGAGGAACACGACGAGGCCCACGATCGCGGTCGCGAGGATGAAGTACCACCAGCCGAACCAGCGGGTGATGAAGTCGCGGACCTCGCCGATGACGTTCTCGGCGGTGCCGGGCGCCGCGAGCGCCCAGATCGCGAACGCGAGCACGATGACGGCCGACGCGGTGAACACCGCGACGTTGACCGACCCGGTCCGGCGCTGCGGGGGACCGGTGTCGGGGTGGTGTGGAGTGGAGCGGTCAAGTGGACTCGCGTCGTCACTCATGGATTCCGACGGTAGCGGGGCATTTCGGGCCACGCGGGCGTTTTGCCCCACTTCGCACCGAGTCAAACGGATGGTGACGCAGACAACGCGTCGGTGGCCGCATCCGGCGTTCGACGAACGGTTCGCCGCGTCCGGCCTTTCCGCCCGGCCCGTTCGCTCTCGGCGTATTGATCCGGGAACACCGCCCCGGCCTGCGCAGTTGTACTGTGCACATCCCCGCCGCAGCGGCGGATTCGTGCATCCGGAGCAGGGTTTACCTGCAGGTGCACGCACGGCGACCTCTAGAGTGGAGACAGGCTGGTCGTCGCCTACCCGCACCGGGTGTCCGAGCCGGACACGACAGGTGTTCTCGCGGCGGCCGGGGCGCTAGCAATGTGAGGGAGAACAATGTTCGAACGGTTCACCGACCGCGCGCGACGGGTTGTGGTTCTGGCCCAAGAAGAAGCGCGGATGCTCAACCACAATTACATCGGAACCGAGCACATCCTCCTCGGCCTCATCCACGAGGGCGAGGGTGTGGCCGCCAAGGCTCTCGAGTCGCTCGGGATCTCCCTGGAAGGTGTCCGCAGTCAGGTCGAGGAGATCATCGGCCAGGGCCAGCAGGCGCCCTCGGGGCACATCCCGTTCACCCCGCGCGCCAAGAAGGTGCTGGAGCTCTCGCTGCGCGAGGCCCTGCAGCTCGGCCACAACTACATCGGCACCGAGCACATCCTGCTCGGCCTCATCCGCGAGGGTGAGGGTGTCGCCGCGCAGGTTCTCGTCAAGCTGGGCGCCGATCTCAACCGTGTCCGCCAGCAGGTCATCCAGCTGCTGAGCGGCTACCAGGGCAAGGAGCCGCAGGAAGCGGGCACCGGCGGTCGCAGCAGCGAGTCCGGCACCCCGTCGACCTCGCTGGTCCTCGACCAGTTCGGTCGCAACCTCACCGCCGCCGCCGCCGAGGGCAAGCTCGACCCGGTCATCGGGCGCGAGAAGGAGATCGAGCGGGTCATGCAGGTGCTGAGCCGCCGCACCAAGAACAACCCCGTTCTGATCGGCGAGCCCGGCGTCGGCAAGACCGCCGTCGTCGAGGGCCTCGCACAGGCCATCGTCAACGGCAAGGTGCCCGAGACCCTCAAGGACAAGCAGCTCTACACCCTCGACCTCGGTTCGCTGGTCGCGGGCAGCCGCTACCGCGGTGACTTCGAGGAACGCCTGAAGAAGGTGCTCAAGGAGATCAACACCCGCGGCGACATCATCCTGTTCATCGACGAGCTGCACACGCTGGTCGGTGCGGGTGCCGCCGAGGGCGCGATCGACGCCGCGAGCATCCTGAAGCCGAAGCTGGCGCGCGGCGAGCTGCAGACCATCGGTGCGACGACCCTCGACGAGTACCGCAAGTACATCGAGAAGGACGCCGCGCTCGAGCGCCGCTTCCAGCCGGTCCAGGTCGGCGAGCCGTCGGTCGAGCACACCATCGAGATCCTCAAGGGTCTGCGAGACCGCTACGAGTCGCACCACCGCGTCTCGATTACCGACGGCGCGCTGGTGGCCGCCGCGACGCTGGCCGATCGCTACATCAACGACCGGTTCCTGCCGGACAAGGCGATCGACCTCATCGACGAGGCGGGCGCGCGCATGCGCATCCGCCGGATGACCGCTCCGCCGGACCTGCGCGAGTTCGACGAGCGCATCGCCGAGGCGCGCAAGGAGAAGGAGTCCGCGATCGACGCGCAGGACTTCGAGAAGGCCGCTGCGCTCCGCGACAAGGAGAAGCAGCTGGTTGCCGAGCGCGCCGAGCGCGAGAAGCAGTGGCGCAACGGTGACATGGACGTCGTGGCCGAGGTCGACGACGAGCAGATCGCCGAGGTCCTGGGCAACTGGACCGGCATCCCGGTGTTCAAACTCACCGAGGAGGAGACCACCCGTCTGCTCCGCATGGAGGAGGAGCTGCACAAGCGGATCATCGGCCAGGAGGACGCGGTCAAGGCCGTCTCGAAGGCGATCCGCCGCACCCGTGCCGGCCTGAAGGACCCGAAGCGTCCGTCGGGCTCGTTCATCTTCGCCGGCCCGTCCGGCGTCGGTAAGACCGAGCTGTCCAAGGCGCTGGCGAACTTCCTGTTCGGCGAGGACGACGCGCTCATCCAGATCGACATGGGCGAGTTCCACGACCGGTTCACCGCGTCGCGCCTGTTCGGTGCGCCTCCCGGCTACGTCGGCTACGAAGAGGGCGGCCAGCTCACCGAGAAGGTGCGCCGCAAGCCGTTCTCGGTGGTGCTGTTCGACGAGATCGAGAAGGCGCACTCGGAGATCTACAACACGCTGCTGCAGGTCCTCGAGGACGGCCGTCTCACCGACGGTCAGGGTCGCACGGTCGACTTCAAGAACACCGTGCTGATCTTCACCTCGAACCTCGGTACGGGCGACATCTCCAAGGCCGTGGGCATGGGCTTCTCGTCCAAGGACGACACCAAGTCCGGCTACGAGCGGATGAAGCAGAAGGTCAACGACGAGCTGAAGAAGCACTTCCGCCCCGAGTTCCTCAACCGCATCGACGACGTCATCGTCTTCCACCAGCTGACGCAGGACGAGATCATCCAGATGGTCGACCTGATGATCGGCCGGGTCGAGACCCAGTTGAAGAACAAGGACATGGCCATCGAGCTCACCGACAAGGCGAAGAGCCTGCTCGCCAAGCGCGGGTTCGATCCGGTGCTCGGCGCCCGTCCGCTGCGTCGCACGATCCAGCGCGAGATCGAGGACCAGCTGTCGGAGAAGATCCTCTTCGGCGAGCTGACCCCGGGCCAGATCGTTCTGGTCGACGTCGAGGGCTGGGACGGCGAAGGCGACGGCGAGGACGCCAAGTTCACCTTCACCGGGTCGGAGAAGCCGCGTGAGGTTCCCGACGCCCCGGTCGAGCTGTCCAAGGCCGGCGACGGCAGCGCGGACGCGAGCTGACCGGAGTCCGTCTGACACATGAGCGGCGGCGTCACCCGAGAGGGTGGCGCCGCCGCTGTCGTGTCGGCGCACGGGAGGCTCCGGTTCGTCTAGAGCGACGGAACGCTCGCTCGGGAAAACCGGCTCCTGCGCGAAACCTGCATGACCCGACTCGATAGCATCGCTACTTGTGACGAGCGATACATCAGCGGTAGGCCGCAAGGCCGCGCAGGAGCAGCCCACCATCTCCGTCGAGCGGGACGGCGAGATCGTCATCATCCGTCTGAACCGGCCCGACCGCCTCAACGCATTCACCCTTCAGATGGGTGCGGAGATCCGCGCGGTCCTCGACGAGACCGACGCCGACGACTCGGTGCGTGCCGTGGTGCTGACCGGAGAGGGCCGCGCGTTCTGCGCCGGCGCAGACCTCGAGGCCGGCGGGTCGACCTTCGATGCGTCGTCAGAGGTCGCCGGCGACGAGGTTCCACCGGACGAGGGGGGCCTGCTGACCCTGCGCATGTTCGCCTCGCTGAAGCCGATCGTCGCCGCGATCAACGGCCCGTCGGCCGGGGTCGGGGTGACGATGACGTTGCCCGCCGACGTTCGGATCGCTTCGGAGGATGCGAAGTTCGGCTTCGTCTTCGCCGCCCGCGGCCTCGTCCCGGAGGCTGCGTCGAGCTGGTTCCTGCCGCGCCTCGTCGGCCTGCCCACAGCGTTGCAGTGGACCATCGGCGCCAAGATGGTCCAGGTCGACGAGGCCCTCGAACGCGGCCTGGTCCAGCAGGTGGTGCCCAAGGACAAGGTCCTCGAGACCGCGATCGCGGTGGCCCGCGAGATGACCGCCAACAGCGCGCCGGTCTCGGCGGCACTGACCCGCCAGCTCCTGTGGCGGATGGCCGGCGCCCCCAGCCCGCTCGATGCCCACCACGCCGACTCGAAGGCCATCTTCTACCGCGGACAGTCCGGCGACGTCTACGAGGGCGTCATGTCGTTCCTCGAGAAGCGGCCGGCCACCTACCCCAACACCGTGTCGAAGGATCTGCCCGACATCTTCTGAGCATGCCGCTTGTGCTCACCCGCCCCCGTCCGCGAGTCGCGGACGGGGGCGTCGTCGTCTCATGGCGTCCGATCGACCGCCGGTGACAGCCGACGCGAACAGCGCGTATGGAACACGTGAACATCGGCGAACACGGACGATAAACGGTGGCAGGGTCCCCCGACCGCGGTTATCGTGTGCCTCAGCAGGCCAGGAGAACGAGTTTCGAAGGGAGGTGGCGCAGATGTCGACGGGTATGGCGATGGTCGTCCGCGAGTGGCCGATGGCCGACCCCGGTTGCCGGGGCGGGCTCCTGAATCCGACCCGACCCGAGCCGGTCACATCGAGCGCCACCGGTTCCTGAGGTCATGAGCCTCGATGGTCGGCGCAGTCACCCGCCCACGCATCGAGGAGCATCCATGACCATCTTCGTCACGAATGCGGGCTTACAGATCCTCGCCCGCGTCACCTGGCGCCGCGCCGCGGTGCTGCTGACCACCGAGGTCGCGCGCAACGTCGAGGGCACACCCCTGGTGCGTGTCGTCCACTCGCCCACGGTGTCGCTGCCGATCCACAAGGTGGTGGCGATCAAGCACAACGCCTACCGCCCGTTCTCCGGCAAGACCATGGATTCCTACGCGTCCAATGCGACGATCCTGCGCCGGGATCAGTGGATCTGCGCCTACTGCGACGGCCCCGCGGACACCGTCGACCACATCGTCCCGGTGTCCCAGGGCGGGCCCAGCACGTTCGGCAACCAGGTGGCGGCATGCAAGTCCTGCAACGGGTTCAAGGCGAACCGGACCCCGCGGCAGGCGGGCATGGCGTTGCGGCATGCCCCGTTCGTCTACGACCCGTGGGCGGCGGACCAGAAAGAGGTTTGGGAGATGTTCATGCTGCACCCCAAGACCGCCTGATCCGCCGCCCCGGCGTCAGTTGTTCAGCCTGCGGGCTTCACCTTCGTGGCGTTCACCGTGGAGGCGAGGATGCGAGGGATGTTGTAGAGCGGTCGGCTCTGGTTCCACAGCTGCTCGTACGGAGTGGCGAGCTGGCGGTTGAGGGCCGCGCGGTCGTGCTTGGCCTGGTAGGTGTACCGCGGCAGCAGCTCGCTGGTGACGAAGGTCCAGCGCTCGCTGAAGATCGACCAGTCCCACGAGGGGATGCCGAGCTGGACCTCGGTCTTGCCGGCGCCCGCGACGTCGGTCGTGAACTTGACCGGCCGGAACTCACGAAGAGCCGGGACGCCGGCGACGGACGGGGAGCCCGCGAGCGTCGTCATGTAGGTCAGCGCCTCGCCGACGCCGTTCTTGTAACCGCGGCACTGGTCCCACAGGGTGCCGACGCAGTATTCCTGTTCGCGGCGGAGCAGGTCGGCGTTGCCGCGCGCGATGCGAGACGAGTCGCCGGAGGCCACGTCCTCCCACGCGGTCATGGTCCGGTCGTCGATGATCTCCGCGGCGTGCATCTCGCGGATGCCCGTCAGTCCGGTGCGCACGTAGGTGAGGTGCTGGGTCATCATGTCCTGGTAGATGGCCTTCTGCATCACGAGGACCTTGCGCACGAACCAGCCGAGGTCGTTCGGGGTGATCTTGTCGGCGTGGGTCGCCACTGCGCGCAGGCCGGACGGCAGGGCCTTCTGCGCGGCGATTCCGTAGCGCAGTCCGACGTTGGAGATGATGGTGCGGGAGAGCTGCGCGATGCCGGGAAGCTCGTAGATGAACTTGCCGAGCTCCAGATCCTCGATGCCCGAGCCGAAGTCGGCGCCGACCAGGCCGCCCATGCCGGCCCACTGCAGCTCGTCGTGACGCAGCTGGAAGTTCCGGTAGTAGTTGTACGACTTGATCATGTTGGGCTTGCACCGCGCCAGTGTCGTGCCGGGGTCCCAGGTGGCCAGGTCGATCCCGGATTCCTTGGTGCACTGGACGAGACGCAACTGGTAGAGCAGCGCCGCGTAGCGCTTGGGCGCGAGGCCCCGTGCGCGGGCCTGGGAGACCAGTGCCTCGAGGCGTCCGAGGTCGTACGGGAGTCGCGGGTGAACGCCGCCGCGGGTGACGCCCTCGGCGACACCGGTCAGCGGGAGATCCAGGAATTCCTCGAGAGCGCCCGCCCCCGGGGCGGCGTTGCGGGGGGTGGCGGTGGCCAGGGAGCTGCCGGTCGCGGCGAGCGAGGCGGCGACACCGGCGGCGGCCGCACCGGCGAGGAATCGACGTCGGGAAACGTTGGTGTGATTGATCATCTGGGTTCTCTCTCGGGTGAATACCGTCGGGAAAAGAGCGTGTTCGGCCAGGCCTGCCCGGTCGGGAGGCCGCGAATCGTCAGATCTGTCGGGTCAGGACGAGGCTTTTTTCAGCTTCGCGTCGATCCAGTCGATGGTCTGCATGCCGAAGAGGTCGGTCGTCCACCGGTAGGTGTTCGTGATCAGTTCGGTGTCATCGCATTTCGCGGGGACGTAGGTGACCTTGGTGCCCAGGTCCCGGTAGCGCTGGACCAGCTTGCGCATGTCGGCGGCCGGTGTCACGGACATGAACGAACCGTCCTCGCCGCAGGAGGTGATCAGGGTCGGCGCCTGCGGACCGTACTTGTCGGTGCCCATGATGTTGTCGGCGTACGCGTACTGGAAGTCCTTGATCTCGGCGGGGTTCTGGTTGCCCTTGAACAGTGGCTCGAACCGCTCGAAACCGAAGACGAAGTAGCCGTAGGTCTGGCACATCGTCTTCCACGCCGCGGCCTGTGCTCGGCCGAGCTCGTTGAGGTGCTTGTCGAGATTCATCGACGAGTAGGACTCGTTGAGTCCCACGATGGTGGCGAATCCGAACGCCGACGCCATCGAGCCGTTGGAGAAGTTCACGAACTGCTTCTGGTCGGCGTTGAAGTTCTGCAGGACCACGGCGCCGACGTTGAGCTCGGGGTAGTACCAGGGCTGGTACTCGGCGGCGTAGCCGGCGCCGTTGCCGCCGCCGGCGATGCCGAAGAAGCCGACCGGTTGCTTCGGGTTCAGGCCGAGCGACTTGACCTGGTAAGCGGCGCGCAGGCCGTTGAGCAGCGCCATCCCCGCGACGCGGCCGGCGAAGACCTCGGACACCCCGTTCGGGCCGGGGTTCCCGCTGTTGCCGATGTCGGTGATGACGACGCCATAGCCCTTGCCGAACATCTGGGCCAGGGGGCCGAGGGCCGACCAGGCCGACGCCTCGGAGAAGACGCCGCCGCTCCACTGGGTGGATGGGTGGCACCGGGCGCCGAGGCTGTCATTGGCCTCCTGATACGCGATCAGCTTCCGTTCGCTGTTCTTGATCCCGTCCCGCGGGATCATGATGACGCCGGTGCTGACGTTCTTGGAGCCGTCGAGACGCTCGGTCACGTACATGGTCATGTACGCGTCGATCGCGCCAGGCTTGGTCCCGGCGACGAACGTCGTCGCGAACTGCATCGGGAACTTCTGGACCTTGAGCAGCGTGCCGGGTGCTTCGTTGCCGGTCAGCTTGGGTTCCTTGTAGAAGTCCCGGTACCCGAGGAGGCCGGTGAACTGCTCCCACGGGCTGGTGACGCTGCTGGTCTTGATCATCTCCAGCACGGACTCGTTGAGGATCGAATCCGGTCGCGGAGTGGTGACCAGGTGCGCATCCGGGTCCGAGTTGGCGGCCTTCAGCTTCGCGACGCTGGGCGTCGGCTGCGCCGCCACCCGATCCAACTTCGCCAATGTCCTTCGCTCGGATGGCGTTTCCTCGTATGGCGCCGCCGACGCGGTGGCCGCGAACATCCCGCCGGCCAGCACGGTCGAGGCGACCGCCACACAGCTGGACAGACGCACGAGTGCGCGCCGACTTCCCAAGAAACTCCTCATTCAAACCCCCCAGGCCTTACTGGCGGGTAACGATAACGCAACAGATATTGACGCTGGCAAATCGAATGAGGCGGATCACAAAGGTTGGTCTCAGAATTACTCCGGCAGCGGTTCCGTGCCGCGTTCCCGGAGGGCCATGGTCATCTGGCCGAGCTCGTTGCCCTGGTCGCCGATCATGCTCAGCGCCAACTGCTTCGTCGCCTGGCCCGAACGCGGGTCGTTGTAGGCGGCCCGGGCCATCTCGATGCCGGCCCGGTGGTGGCGGATCATCAGCCGCAGGAACAGTGTCTCCGCCTCGTCTCCCCGGAGGGTCGACAGCCGGCCCATCTCGTCGGCGCTCGCGAGGCCCGGCATCGGCGCGTCCCGGGGCGAACCCGGCGTCGCGCCGTCATGCGCGTGGGCCCCACCCTGCGACATCCAGGCCATGGGGGTCTCGGAGGTCTGCGGGATCCCGAAGAGCTGCAGCCAGCCCCGCATGGTGCCGTTCTCCGCGGACTGGGCGACGAGGATCTGGTTGGCCAGTCCGCGGATGGCCGGGTCGACGTCGGGTGCGGCGAGGACGGTGCGCGCCATCAGGATCGCCTGATCGTGATGCATCGACATGTCCTGCGCGAAACCGATGTCGGTGACGCTCAGCGACTTCGGCGATGTCGCTCCCGCATCATCCGACGCGAACGGTCGCCACACCGAGCCCACGACGATGCCGATCGCCAGCAGGAGTACCGCAAGCGAGGCCAGGCCGGCGAGCGGAAGCCAGGCGGGGCGGTGCGAATCGGTCATCCCAGGTAGGAGTCCTGATCCGGGGGCGGCGTGTACACGCGGCTGCTGAGTTCGAGTGCGTAGAAGCCGCCGTCGCCACATGTCACGAAGATCTTGTTGCCGCGGAACTCCGGCGGTGAGAAGCACCAGTCGGTCGAGACGTCACCGCCGACCACCATTCCCGCGCGGGGGCCGACCATCTCGTTCAGCTTCGCGCGCCCGTTCGCGAGAGACATTCCCAGGCTGAGGAACTCGATGGCCGGCACGCCGATGATCGACGCGACGACGTGGGGCGAGTTCGGGCGGGTGAGGACCGTGGCGCCCTTCTGCGCCGGAGGGTTGTAATAGGCGATCTCGCGGATGCGGTCGAGATCGCGGATGTCGAAGACCCGGATCCCCGAGGACTCCCACGAACAGGCCAGGGCCGTCGGGTCGGTCGGCCGGTCGACCGCGCAGTAGTGCGGGTTGCTGCCGAACAGCGAACCGCCCATGGAGGAGCGGAACTGGGTGTCGAGGTGCTCGGGCAGGTTGATCTCGAGCTTGAGTTGGGCTGCGTAGCGCGGTTTGTCGACGCGGGTGACGTCGAAGATCTTCACGCCGCCCGAGCCGCCCTCGTCGGCGGTGATCACATACGGCTTGCCGCCGTGGGTGATCGGGATCGAATGCTGATTGAGCTGCCCGTCGGGCCAGTGGTAGGCGGCGACGTGGCGGACCTGGGGATAGGGGTCCCGGCGCTGCACCGCGCTGATGTCGAGGATCGTGATCCCCATCATGTTCGACAGGTACATGCGGTTGCCGTCGGGGGAGATCCCGAAGCCGTGGCCGAGGAAGCTGTGCAGGCCCTGCCAGATCACCCGCGGGTTGCGGGGGTCGGAGACGTCGATGGCGCTGAGATGGCCCGGCGCGATCCCCGAGGCCCAGTACGTTCGTCCGTCGGGCGACCACCCGCCCTCGTGCGAGGTGAACGGGATCGGGTGGGCGAGTCCGCCGCCGCGGGCGTTGAGGAGCTTGGGGCGCTCGCAGTCGGAGATGTCGTACACCGCGAAAAAGCCTGCGCCCCAGACGAAGGGCACACCGGTGGCGGCGAGCAGCTTGCGCTTCTTGTTGACCTTCAGCGTCTCCCAGGTGCCGGCGCGCATCGCGGTGTCGGTGAGCGAGCCGACGATCCGCGGCTTGCGCGGGTCCTTGGCCGAGACGATCCCGACGCCGGGTTGCGGCATGAAGTTGTTGCCGGGGAAGAGGCTGCCGGTGTAGCTGCAGTGTTCGAAGGAGGCCGACACGATGCCACCGCCGCCGCCGGTGACGTTGCCGAGCTTCGTCAGGTTGCAGTGGTAGCCGCGCTTGCTGCGACCCGACAGGCGGTCCTCGGCGCTGACGTCACCCTGCAGTCCCGGTTCGGGCAACGATCCGGGACCGCACTCGGCCTTGGGCACCGCGGTCTCCGAGATGTCGGTGAACCAGTGGTTTCCGGCATTCGCGGGGGCAGCGACCAGCATCGTCGACGCGAGCGTCGCGCCGGCGAGGAGACAGGTGGCCGCGTGCATCCGGCGTCGTAGTGCTGTGGCGCGGGTCTTGCGCGGAGTCCGCGTCTTCCCCGACGATTCCAATCGTTCTGGCGTCATCGCCCCTCCGATCGTGACGTCGATCACGCTAGCGGGGCTGCTGAGACGGTGGGGTCGATTCGTCGAAAATCGCCGGTCACCGGGCCGTTTCGAGCGTCGTCGGTGGCGCGGTCGCTCCCGGTCGCCACGCCGGTGTCGCCCGAGGGATCGGTCAGAGGCCGGCGGCCGCGCGTTCGCGACTGCGCCGGTGCGCGAGAAACGCCAGCAGTGCCGCGACCAGGCATGCGATCGCCCCGACGCCGAGTCCGACGCGCGGATTGGTGGCCTCGATGACCGCGCCGATGAGCGGCCCGCCGATGGGCGTCGACCCCATGAACGCCACCGACCAGAGGGCCATCACCCGACCGCGCATGTGCGGCTCGGAGTTGAGTTGCAAGGTGGCGTTCCCGGTCGACATGAACGTCACGCTGAGCCAGCCGACGAGGAAGAGCGCGCAGATGGCGGTGAGGAGATCGGGGGCGAGGGCCGCGGCGCCGATCGTGATGCCGAAGCCCAGGGCGGCGAGCGTGAGGGGCCGCAGCCCGATGGTTCCGCGGGCGGCGACGACGAGGCCGCCGACGACCGCGCCCACGCCCATCGCCGACGTCATGAACCCGAGTGCCTGCGGTCCGCCGTCGAAGACGAAGTCGGCCGCAGCCGTGAGGGTGACGGGAAAGTTGTAGGCGAGGGTGCCCACGAGTGCCATGGTGGCCAGCGGAATCCACAGCGACGGATTGCCGCGCACGTAGCGCAGGCCCTCCCGGAGTTGCCCCTTCGCGCGCGGAACCGGGGTCTCCTGCGCGATCCTCGATCCGTCCAGTGCGATCAGGGAGACCACGACGGCGACGAAGCTCACGGCGTTGATGGCGAAACACCAACCGGCCCCGACGATTGTGAGCACGACGCCGGCCACCGCGGGACCGACGGCGCGAGCGGCGTTGACCATCACCGAGTTCAGCGTCACCGCGTTGCGGATCAGCGACATGCCGACGATCTGATGGATGAACGCCTGTCGCGCAGGTTGTTCGAAGGCGTGCCCGAGTCCGAGCATCAACGCAAGGATCGCGACGTGCCACACCTCGACCACGCCGGTGACCGTGAGGACCGCGAGCGTCGCGGCGAGCGCGCCCATCAGCGCCTGCAGGACCGTCAGCAACCGGCGCCGGTCGACCCGGTCGGCGATGACACCCGCATAGGGGCCGATCAGCAGGACGGGTAGCGCCTGCAGGGCCACGATGAGCCCGAGGACCGACGCCGAACCGCTCAGCGTCAGCACCAGCCATGCCTGCGCGGTGGCCTGCATCCACGATCCGGTCATCGACACGGCCATGCCGACGTAGAAGATGCGGTAGTTGCGGATGCGGAGGGAGGCGAACACGCCCTGCCGGACAGGGGCGTCAGGCGCGGGTGGCGATGCGGCGACCCCGCTCGTCTCGGGTGCGCGGTCGTCGGACATCGCGGTCCATACTAGTTGCCCGATTCAACCGACCGGGCTCTGCGATCTCGCCGATCGCTCCGCGAGGACCTCGTCGATGACGTCCATCAGGGCGAGCGGCTCCTCGAGCATGACGTGATGACCGGCACCGGGGAGTTCGACGACGCGGGCTGGCTCGTCGAGGTGGCCCGTCACCTGCTCGACCATCGCCGGGGTCATCACGCCGTGCTCCCCGTGGACGACGCTGAGCCGGACGCTCTTCGGCGGCCGGGGCGGGAGATCGCGCAGTTCGTCGGCGAAGCCACGGTCGAACTTCCAGCGCCACCCGTCGCCGTCGCGGACCGCCGACTGTCTCGCGACGTACGCGCGTGCGTAGTCGAGGCTCGCGTGGTCGGGGACGAGGCGGAACCGATCGAGGGCGGCCTCGAGGGTCGGGTAGGTCTTGTTTCCGCGTGGGATGCCCTCGTGCGGCTGGTTGCGCTGGATCTCCGCGAGCGCCGCCGCGTCGAGGATGCGGGAGTCGACGAGCACGAGGTCCCGGACCAGGTCGGGGTGGGCGATCGATGCCCGGATCCCGACCAGCCCGCCGAGGCTGTGCCCGACGAGGACGGCGTCGTCGGCGGCCCCCGCGACGTCGGCGACCGCGGCCACCTCGTCGGCCCAGGTGGCGATCCGGTAGGTGTCACGCCAGTCGCTGTCACCGTGACCGGAGAGGTCGAGGGCGACGACGCGCCGGCTCCCCGCGTATCTCGGTGCGATGTGATCCCACCAGCCCGCGTGCGCGGCGCCGCCGTGGACGAGGATCAGGCCCGGCGCATCACGCTCGCCCCAGCTGCGAAAGGTGATCCGCGCGCCGTCGACCGTGGTCGACGAGTGCTCGGGAGTGATCGCGACAGCGGTCCGGAACCAGTCGGGAGCGTCCTCGGCGACGTCCGTGCCCATGGGCATCTCCTTCATGCTGCCGACGGGTCCTGGCGGATCATCGGCTGCTGAGGTACATACGGTGAGATCAATATAGACATTTCGACGACCACTACACCGGGTGAGGGAAGGTCGAGACGATGGCGCAGACGGTGATCGTGTCCGGCGGTACGGGCGGACTCGGCTCGGCGGTGACGAGGAGGCTGCTCGACGACGGCTGGCGCGTGGTGGTGCCGTGGGTCGTCGAGTCCGAACTGTCACGGCTGCCCGAATCGGATGCTCTCGTGACGCTCGAGGCCGACCTCTTCGACGAGTCGTCGGTCGCCGAGGTCGTGTCGGTCGCCGCGGCCGACACGTCGGCACCGGTGAGGGCCGCGGTCAACCTCGTCGGCGGATTCGCGATGGGGGAGCGGGTGCACGCGACGCCGATCGGTGAGTTCGAGCGCCTGCTGCAGCTCAACCTGCGCCCGCTGTATCTCCTGTCCGCGGCGGCGATCCCGAAGCTGATCGAGGCGGGCGGCGGTTCGGTGGTCGGTGTCTCGGCCAAGGCGGCGTTCGCGCCGTTCTCCGGTGCGGCCGGCTACATCACGTCGAAGGCCGCGGTCTGGGCGTTCATCTCGGCGCTCGCCGCCGAGTACAAGGACGACGGCATCCGGGCCAACGCCATCCTGCCCTCGGTGATCGACACCCCGGGCAACCGCGAGAGCCAGCCGGACTCGTCCCGAAAGGGGTGGGTGTCACCCGAGTCGATCGCCGAGACGATCGCGTTCCTGGTCTCCGACGCCTCCGCCGCGGTCACCGGGGCTCAGGTGCCGGTGCCCGGGGTCGGCTGACGGCGGCCGTCAGCCGACCCGGCGGTAGACGACCCGCCCGCGGATCATCGTGCAGCGCACGGCTTCCGATCCCGCGGCGAGGGCTTCGTCGAGTACGCGATCGAGGAGGACGACGTCGGCGGGTGCGCCGACGCGGATCGAGCGCGGTGGACCGCCGGGCTGCTGCGCCGACGTCAGGAATCGCCCGAGAGCCGTGGTGCGGCCGATCCTCTCGTCGGCCCCGACGGTCCGCCCGTCCGGCGCGAGCCGCGTCGCGGCCGCGTCGACGACCTCCCACGGGTCCACCGGGCCGTACGGCGCGTCGCTGGACAGTCCGACGGGCACCCCGTGGTCGACGAGCGAGCGGCAGCGGTAGAGGTCGCCGACGTCGGTGGCGTCGAGTCGATCGACGAAGTCGTTCCCGCGGTCGGCGATGAAGCCCGGTTGGGTGACGACCGGCAGGTTCCGCTGCCGGAGGTCGTCGACGGTATCGGGCGCGATGATCGCTCCGTGTTCGATCCGGTCGTCGGGATGCGGGCCGGCCTCGTCGAGGGCCGCGAGCAACAGGATCAGTGACTCCCGGGTCACGCTGTGCACGGCGACGCCGCGACCGACGTTGTGCGCGAGGCGAATCCGATCGCACAGCCACGCGAGATCGGGGAGGTCGGAGTCGGCGAGGACGATCTTCTGCGGACCCACGGTCACCGTGTCGGGGAGCCCGGTCGTCCCCGTCGGCGCGCCCAGGAGATGGAGCCGCTGCGGCACCGCGTCGTGCGTGTGTGCCCCGACGAGGGCGTCGACCGTCGCCGGGGACAGGTCCGGGGTGGCGTCGGTGACGCCGGTGACGCCGTACCGTGCGAGTTCGGCGCCGACCTCCGACAGATCCGGCGGACCGGTGTCGGGGAGTCGTGAGCGCAGCCAGTCGTCGGCACGCCACACGCGTCCGGTGGGTGTTCCCGAGGGGTCCCGTTCCACGCCCGGGTGCTCGGCCGTCGCAAGTCCGGCGGCCTCGGAGGCCATCGTGTTGAGGAACCACACCGCACCGCTGCGATGCTGGACGCGAACGGGGCGCCGGGCGTGGAGGCGGTCGAGATCTGACGAATCGAGGAGTCCGGCAACGGTTTCCACGTACCCGATGCCGCGGACCCAGCCGGCACTGTCGGCGTCGGCGGCCGCGAGTGCGGCGCGGAGTCCGTCGGGATCGGTGACTCGGGGCGGGCCGCAGTGCACCGAGGCCCTGGCCGCGGCCAGCGCGTGCAGGTGGATGTGGTGGTCGTGGAGGCCGGGGATGAGCGCGCCGTGCCGGGCATCGATGACCTCGGCGTCACGCGGGATCGGCAGGTCGGCGCCGATCCCGGCGATCACACCGTCGTCGATCAGGACATCACGGTGGCCCTCGGGTAGTGCGACCTGCCGGAACACGACCGTCATCGGGTGATCCCGAGGTCGGCGAGAACGGCGTCGGTGTCGCGGCCCGGGGCGGGTGCATCCCCCGTCACGGCGCGGGGCCGCGGCGGTGCGAGTTCGACAGCGGCGGAATCGGTGTCGACCAGCCACCGCCGGCCGTCGTGACGCGGCGTGCGGGTCGCGGTCCCGTCGAGGGTGGCCGCGACGGTCGCCCGCATCGAGACGTCCCAGAGTGCGCCGGGACCGTGTGCGGGCCTCGACATGGCCAGTGCCGCCGCGGTCAGTCCGGCGAGCGGGTCGGCGATCGCGTCCCCGACGAACACCGGGCCGAGGTCGTCTCGGGCCACGAGTCCGGCCGAGGCGGCGACGTCGTCGCCGAAACCGATCCGGTCGAAGTCGCGTCCGGCGGCGGTGATCGAGATCCAGGTGCCTCCTGACGCGACGAAATCCTCGCTGCTCAGCCCGAATCCACGCAGCGCGCGTGGTCGCGACGCCTCGATGACGACGTCCGCGGCGTCGACGAGCCGATGCAGAGCGGTCCGGTCGGGGTCCACCGCGGGGTCGAGGACGACCGACTCGTGCCCGCCGTGCAGGAGGCGGTAGAAATCGGCGTCGCCTCGGCGGGCACCGTCGGGGCGCGCCGGCGTCTCGACCTTCACCACGCGCGCGCCGGCGAGCCCGAGCAGATGGGCGCACAGCGGTCCCGCCCACAGGGCGGAGAAGTCGACGACGAGCAGGCCGTCCACCGACCGGGGGTCCCCGTGGGGAGTCAGGTCGGCGTGGGGCGCGTCGACGGATTCGATCTCGTCCGTGGCGCGGTTCTCCGGAATGCCGCCCCCGGCCACGCCCAACAGTGTTGCGCGCTCGTCGAATTCGGCACGGGTGTGTTCGTGTAGCCAATCGGCCAGCGCAGGCCAGACCGTGGTGTGGTCGACCTCGCGCTCGATCAGTGCGCCCAGCAGGAGCGGGTCGTCGGGACGTGCGCAGCTCACGGCGACCCAGCCGTCGGCCGCCGGTAGGAGTCGTCCGGCGCCCCCGGGGGTCAGCGGCCCCCGTCGACGGTGGCCGGTGAACGCCGCGCGTTCGGCGAGGATCGTCGCGCCGTCGACGTCGACCGAGCCGGAGGTCGCCGTGCGGATCCAGTCGGTGAGTTCCCGGGCTCGGGCTGCGGCGTGACCGGGCGGGACGAGAGGAGGGCCGTCGGGTCGTCCGGTGAGGTGCGGGACCCCGCTCTCGGCCCAGGCGCGTACCGGGTCGTACGACGCGTTGCTGGTCACGGTCGAAATGCTACCGTCCGCACGACAATGCTCAGGAGGTTCACCGCCATGCACGTTCGACGTATCTCCATCGCCGACCTCGCCGCCGACCCGGTCATCGGGGGCGGCGGGGACCTGTTCGGGACCGGGGCCGCGGTGTCGATCCCGGTGACGCTGGTGGATCTCGACGCGCGGGTGCCGGTCGACGTCCTCGACCGCGCGGTCGCCCGCGCGCAGTCGGCGGACACCGTCCTGGTCGGGATCTCGTCCGGGCCGGTCGCGGCGGAGTTGCGTCCACTGACCGAGGCACTCGACCTGACCGTCGCGCCCACGGCCGATCACCGCTCGGTCGTCGGCGCCGACGACCTCGCCGGCGACGTCGAGTCGCTCGTCACGGCGTTCGTCGACGCTCTCGCCCGATGCCCGCAGGCCTCCCTGGTCGCCGCACAGGTCGTCCGGGTGGCGGAGCCGCTCGGGCCGGTGGCCGCCATCGACGTCGAGTCCCTCGGCTACTCGACGCTGCAGGGCGGGGCCGAGTACGGGAGCTGGCTGGAAGAGCGTCGTGCCCTGGGGCGTCCGCTGCCGCCGCCCCCGGCCACCGAGCCGGTGCTGCTCGCCCGTGAGGGAGAGGTCCTGCGGATCACCCTGAACCGGCCCGAGCGTCGCAACGCCTACGGGACGGCGCTGCGCGACGCACTCGTCGAGGCGCTGCGCATCGCGGTGCTCGACGACTCCGTCGAGCACGTCGTCATCGACGGTGCCGGCAGCTCGTTCTGTGCCGGAGGGGATCTCGACGAGTTCGGCCACATGCCCGACGCGACGACCGCCCACCTGATCCGGACGCGCGGCGGCGCCGGCCGACTCGTGGCCGAGCTCGCCGATCGGGTCGAGGTCCGGCTGCACGGCCACTGCGTGGGCGCGGGCATCGAGATCCCCGCCTTCGCGCGGCGCGTCGTGGCCGCACCCGACACCCGCATCCGCCTGCCCGAGGTCTCGATGGGTCTCATCCCCGGGGCCGGCGGCACGGCGAGCGTCCCGCGGCGTATCGGCCGCTGGCGCGCGCTGTACCTCTTCGTCACCGGGGCCGAGCTCGACGCGGGGCAGGCATTGCGGTGGGGGCTGGTCGACGAGATCGCCTGACCGGGACACCCACCCGTGTTCCGTGAACCCTCCGGGCGATGTGGGGAAGGGATTGCGCACGAGGGCGGTCCTGCGGAACGGCGCCCGGCACTTGTTTAACTCAGTTGGTTCATTTCCCCCATTCGGGAAGCGCTCTCTGCTTACCATCACCCGTGAGCAGCGGCCGGCGCCCGATACATCGGTGCTCCTGTTCGCCGCGATCGAACGACATCGGTGAGGGGTCGACGACACATGTCGGATGCAGTTCTGGTGGAGCGCCGCGGGCGCATCCTGGTCATCACGATCAACCGTCCGCAGGCGCGCAACGCGATCAACCTCGAGGTCAGTCAGGCGCTTGCCGACGCGATGGACGAACTCGACGACAGTCCGGACCTGTCGGTGGCGATCCTGACCGGCGCGGGCGGGAACTTCTGCGCGGGAATGGATCTCAAGGCCTTCGCCGCCGGCGAGCGGGTCGCCGTCGAGGGTCGGGGCCTCGGGTTCACCCAGAAGCCCCCGCGTAAACCCGTCATCGCGGCCGTCGAGGGATTCGCACTGGCCGGCGGCACCGAACTCGTGCTGGCGACCGATCTCGTCGTGGCGTCTCGGTCGGCGAGATTCGGCATTCCCGAGGTCAGGCGCGGACTCGTCGCCGGTGCCGGCGGGCTGCTGCGGCTGCCGAGGAAGATCCCGTACCAGAAGGCGCTCGAACTCGCGCTGACCGGCGACGACTTCACCGCCGAGCAGGCCGCCGGCTGGGGATTGGTGAACATCCTCACCGAGGACGGGGGAGCTCTGGGCGGAGCAATCCATCTCGCGGAGAAGATCACCGGGAACGGCCCGCTGGCCGTCGCCATCACCAAGCGGATCATCGCCGAGTCGGAGTCGTGGGGCGACGACGAGAAGTGGGACCGGCAGGCCGAGCTGCTCGCCCCGGTCTTCACCTCGAAGGACGCCCTCGAGGGCGCGAAGGCGTTCGCGGAGAAGCGCAAGCCGCGGTGGACCGGGGCCTGAGCCCGGCTCGTCCACGTGAGATCGACCTGAGGAGAACACATGTCGCTTGAGGGTGAGGTCGCCATCGTCACCGGCGGGGCCGGTGGCCTCGGTGCGGCGACCGTGCGTCGCCTCCACGCCGCGGGTGCGTCGGTGGTCATCGCCGACGTCGCCGACGATCCGGCCGAGATGCTCGCCGACGAACTCGGCGAACGGGTCGTCTACGTGCGAACCGACGTCCTCGACGACGAATCGGTGAACGATGCGCTCGCGCAGGCGGGCCGGCTCGGCGCCCTGCGGTATGCCGTGATCGCCCACGGCGGGTTCGGCGTGGCGTCGCGACTGGTCAACCGGGACGGATCGCCGCATCCGATGAAGGGCTTCGTCGACACCATCGCCCTGTACCTGACGGGCACCTACAACGTCCTGCGCCTGACCGCCGCGAAGCTCGCGACGGGCGAGCCGAAGGAGAACGGCGAGCGCGGTGCGATCGTCATGACCAGCTCGATCGCCGGTTACGAGGGCCAGATCGGGCAGACCGCATACGCGGCCGCGAAGGCGGGTGTCATGGGCCTCACCCTGTCGGGCGCCCGCGACCTCGGTTCGATCGCGGTCCGCCTCAACACCATCGCACCCGGCACCATGCGCACCCCGATCATGGAGTCGATGGGCGAGGATGCGCTCGCGAAGTTCGCGCAGGGCGTCCCGTATCCCAAGCGTCTCGGGTCGCCCGACGAGTACGCGGCGCTCGCTCAGCACCTCTTGGAGAACACCTACATCAACGGCGAGATCGTCCGGCTCGACGGCGCGCAACGGTTCCAGCCGCGCTGAGTCGGGCAAGACGATTGGTCACGAACGCCTAACGACGGTCCGCCTCGGCTTGGGGTGGCCCGTGGTCCTCGGTAACCTTTGTTACCTCTGAGGAAATAGTTAACAAAAGGGGCTGTTGGTGCGTTCGTGGAAGAAGCGACTGATCGTCGCCGCGTGTGCTGTCGCCGTGGCCACAACCGGATGGGCGCCGGCGGCGCTCGCGGCACCGGCACCTGACCCGAATCGTGCCCGGATCGACACCGTCATCCACGGTTCCGCCCAGCAGACGACGCTGATCGTCTGGTCGGGGGCGATGCGCAAGCTGATCCCGGTCAACGTCCTGCGTCCGCGGAACACCAAGAAGCCGGCCCCGACGCTGTATCTGCTGAACGGCGCGGGCGGCGGCGAGGACACCGCCACCTGGGGTGCGAAGACGCAGTACGCGAAGTTCTTCTCCGACAAGCACGTCAACGTGGTGACCCCGATCGGCGGCGCGTTCTCCTACTACACCGACTGGCAGCGCGACGACGCCGTGCTCGGTCGCAACAAGTGGCAGACGTTCCTCACCAAGGAGTTGCCGCCGCTGGTGGACAAGGAATTCGCCACCACCGGCAAGAACTCCGTCGCGGGCATCTCGATGGCCGGCACGTCGGTGCTCAATCTCGCGATCGCCGCGCCCCGGCTGTACAAGTCCGTCGCCGCCTACAGCGGGTGTGCCCGGACGAGTGATCCGTTGGGGCAGACGTACATCCGGATGGTCGTCGCCGACAGAGGTGGTGCCGACCTCGACAACATGTGGGGCCCGGTCAACTCGGCGGGCTGGCGCGCGAACGATCCGTACCTCAACGCCGCGAAGCTGCGCGGCACCAAGGTCTACATGACCAGCGGCACCGGCCTGCCCGGCTGGTACGACCGGCTCGAGGCGCCGCTCATCGCGGGTGACCCGATGACGCTGGCCAACCAGGTCGTCCTCGGCGGCGTCATCGAGGCCGCGGTCAACGAGTGCACCAAGCAGATGGCACAGCGCCTGCGTGCGTTGAAGATCCCGCACAAGGTGCTGTTCCGTCCGGACGGCACCCACTCGTGGGGTTACTGGGAACGCGACCTCAAGACCACCTGGCCGATGATCGCCGCAGATCTGAAGTGACCGGGCAGGACGGGATCCGGGTCGAGGACCTCCGACCCGGGCAGGTGATCGCGCTGGGTTCACACACGGTGACCGAAGCCGAGATCGTGGAGTTCGCGCGGGCGTGGGACCCCCAGGACTTCCACGTCGACAAGGAACTCGCGGCGGCGCGTGCCTATGGCGGGCTCATCGCCAGCGGTATCCACACCATGGCCGTCTATCAGCGTCTCTGCGTCGACGGCGTGCTGCGCCGGCTGCCGGTGATCGCCGGGAAGCGCCTCGCCGAGACCGTCTTCCTGCGTCCGGTCCGTCCCGGGGACACCCTCACCGGGACGATGACCGTCGACGCGGTCGAGTTCGACGACCGCGGCCGGGCCCTGGTCACCTCGACCGGTGAGCTCGTCAACGACGACGGCAAGCCGGTGTTCCGGACGGTCGTCGAGGCGTACATGCGCGTCCGGGACGTGTCGGCGTGATCCCCCGGGCCGGTGATCCCGGGCCCGTGAGTCTCAGTCCTGCTTGACCCGGTCTTTCAGCAGCAGGCGCACGGTCAGTTCGAGCCGGTTGGTGACGTCGGTGGCCGACGCCCGGCGGGTGAGCCACTGGACGAGGTTCGACATCCACACGTCCGAGAGCACGCGCGCGATGGCGAGATCCTCCTCGGTCGGTTCGCCCTCGTCGACGATGGCGTTGGCCAGCAGTCGGTCGATGATGTTCGCGACCTGGTCGACCTCAGCGGTCGCCGAGGCGTCGGCGAACATGAACGCGCGCGTCATCGCCTCGGTGAGCAACGGGTCGCGCTGCATCGCGAACGTGATCATGTCGAGGACGTGGCGGAGTCGGTCGATCGCGTTGTCGCCGCGCAACTGCGAGCGGTCGACCTTCGACTCGACGCGCTCGAACTCGCGCGCGAGCGCGGTCACCAGCAGGTGGACCTTGGACGGGAAGTAACGGTAGAGCGTGCCCACCGCGACGTCGGCCTTGTCGGCGACGGTGCGCATCTGGACGGCGTCGTAACCGCCTTTCGAGGCGAGGGCTAGGGTCGCGTCGAGGATGCGGCGACGACGCTCGCGCTGCGCGGACGAACCGGATTCGGGAGACGCTGCGGGGGTCGGGGAACCACCGGGCGTGTCAACCGCGGCATTGCCTGGTGCAGAGCGGGCCATGTGTTTACGAACATCCTCACGTGATCGGCGACCGGGTAGGCGGGGAATCACGGGTGGCTACCCGATCACCTCCACCCATGGCATATTAGAACAGGTTCTAATTATTCCTCACAACCCGACATACAGAGGATCACCCGTGACAATCGCCACGTCTTCCGAGCAAATCGCCGTATGCCACAGTATCGAGTCCTGGGCGCGCGCGGCGAAGGTGACCGAACTCGTCCGTTCCGACATCGACAAGCCGCGCGACCAGTGGACCCAGGTGTTCGGGCAGTTGGCGGACTTCGGGGTCTTCGCGGCGGCCCTGCCGGAATCGGCGGGTGGGCTCGGCGCGGGCTTCGTGGACGTGGCGGCCATGGTCGAGCAGTGCGGCGCCGAGTTGGTGCCCGGTCCGATCGTCCCGACCGTCACGGCCGCGATCGCGCTCGCCGGCAGCGACGACCCGCGGGCGGGAGAGCTCCTGGAGCAGGTCGCCGCGGGGGCGGTGCCGGTGGTCACGCCGGCGGCGGGGCATGCGCGAGCCGCGGCGGCCGAGTTGTCGGACACCCTCGACCTCGGCATCGTCGCCGGTCATGTCGACGGTGCCGCCATCCTCCTGGCGCTCGACGTCCCCGGCTCCGACACGCGCTGGTGGCTCCTCCCGTCGGGGGCCGGTGCGGTCGACGCGGTGCCGCAGGCGCCGCTGGACGGCACCATGTCGGTCTCCCGGGTGCGGGTCTCGGGCGTGAGGGCCGACGACCTGATCGCGCTTGCCGACGCCGTGCTCGTCGAGGGACTGCTCTCGGCGACGCTGGCCGCCTATCAGAGCGGCGTCACGCGCTGGGCGCTCGACACCGCCGTCGAGTATGCCAAGGTCCGCACGCAGTTCGGGGTCCCGATCGGTTCCTTCCAGGCGATCAAGCACATCGCTGCCGAGATGCTCTGCCGCTGCGAGGAGGTCACTGCGGTGGCATGGGACGCGGCGCGCGCCGTCGACGAGGTGCTGCAGGCGTCTGCCGATGAACTCGACTCCGCGCGTGAGCAACTGGCGATCAGCGCGCTCGCCGCGGACGTGGTCGTCGCCGAGGCGCCGGCGGCCACGGCCAAGGACTGCGTGCAGGTGCTCGGCGGCATCGGCTTCACCTTCGAGCACGACGCCCACCTCTACCTGCGCTCCGCGCTCGCCGCGCAGGCGGTCCTCGAGGGCGGGCGGAGCGCGGCGTCCGCGCTCGCCGCCCTCGGACTCCGCGGCGTCCGCCGCCGGTTCTCCCTCGACCTGTCGCAGGTGGAGGGCCGGCGCGACGAGGTCCGCGCCACGGTCGGCCGCATCGCCGAGGCCGACGAGGCGGACCGCCGCCGTCTCCTCGCCGAGACCGGCTACCTGACCCCGCACTGGCCGAAGCCCTATGGTCTCGGCGCCGACCCCGCGCTGCAGCTGCTCATCGACGTCGAACTCGACCGCGCCGGAATCGTCCGCCCCGACCTGGTCATCGGCGCGTGGGCGATCCCGACGATCCTGGCCCACGGCACCGATGCGCAGCGTGAGCGGTTCGTCGCCCCGACCCTGGCCGGCGAGATCGTCTGGTGTCAGCTGTTCAGCGAACCCGAGGCGGGTTCGGACCTGGCCGCCCTGCGCACCAAGGCCGTACGCGTGGACGGCGGCTGGAAGCTGTCCGGCCAGAAGATCTGGACCTCCCAGGCGCACAACGCGCAGTGGGCGATCTGCCTGGCCCGCACCAATCCCGAGGCGCCGAAGAACAAGGGCATCACCTACTTCCTGGTCGACATGGCCTCGCCCGGCATCGACATCCGGCCCCTGCGCGAACTCACCGGGCGTGCCAACTTCAACGAGGTGTTCCTCGACGGGGTCTTCGTTCCCGACGACTGTGTGGTCGGCGAGGTCGACAACGGCTGGCGCCTGGCCCGCACGACCCTCGCGAACGAGCGCGTGGCGATGGGCGGGTCCGGTCTCGGCAAGGAGATGGAGGGGTTGCTGCGTCAGGTGGAGGCGATGACTCGGGATCTGACCGACGACGAGCGCGCCGCGCTCGGCCGCCAGTTCGCGGATGCGCACGTGGGCCGGGTCATCGACGCCCGCACCGCCACGCAGCAGCTCGCCGGACTCGATCCCGGCGCCCTGTCGAGCGTCCGCAAGCTCATCGGTGTCCGACACCGCCAGGCGGTGCCGGATCTGGCGTTCCGGCTCCTCGGCGCGCAGGGCCTCACGCTCAACGACGCCTCGGACGCCGTGCTGCAGAACAGGTGCCTGTCCATCGCCGGCGGCACCACCCAGATCCTCAAGACCGCCGCGGCTGAACGCATTCTCGGTTTGCCGCGCCGATGAACGTCCGTTCTGGGCGAAAAGCGCAGATGAACCGCAATCTCTACCCCCTGGCGGTTGGACTCTGATACAACTAGAACAAGTTCTAGTTCTGTTGCCCGCACATGGAGGAGACGCAGGGTGGACTTTGCCCTGGACGCTACGGCGATCGCGGTTCGCGACGTCGCCGACGAGGTGTTCGCACGCCGGCAACCCGACTGGGAGTCGACCTTCGGCAAACGAGGGTCCGACGACCGGCCGGGGAGTGATCAGGCGGGCGGCTTCGACGCCGAGACCTGGCAGGCGCTCGTCGAATCGGGCCTGCTGGTGCTCCCGCTTCCGCCCTCGGCCGACGGCGACGAGGTCGACGAGGCCGGACTGCTGCCGCTGTTGCGCCGGATGGGCCGGTCCGCGGCCGTCACCCCGGCACTCGGCACCCTGGCCGCCGCGCTGGTCCTGGCGAAGGCCGAGCCCGAGGTCTGGCAGCGGTGGGGTGAGAAGATCACCGGCGGCCGCTGGGCTGCGGTGGCCATCGGCGAGCACGGCGACGCCCTGACCGCGACGCCGAAGGCCGGCATCCACGACGGACGCCTCAACGGCACCAAGGTCGGCGTCCTGCACGCCGACGGGGCGTCGGTCCTGCTGGTCACGACCGACGCGGGCGTCGTCGCGGTCGATCCGGCCGCCGAGGGCGTCACCCTCACGCGGACGCCCACCTCGAGCGGATGGGGCGAGTACACGGTGACGTTCGACGACGTCGCGATCGACGACGCCGACGTCGTCGGCCGCGACCTCGCACCGCTGCGGGACCGCTTCCGACTGGCCCTCTGCGCCTACGGCGACGGCCTGGTGGCCGGGGCGACCCGCCTGACCGCCGACCATGTCTCCACCCGCGAGCAGTTCGGCAAGCCCATCGCGCTGTTCCAGGCGGTCGGCCAGCAGCTCGCCGACATCTACGTCGTCGGCCGCTCGATCGAGCTGTCCACCACCGCCGCGGCCTGGCGGCTTTCCGAGGGGCTCGACGCCGCAACGGATCTCGGCATCGCCGCCTACTGGTTGGCGGAGGAGGTGCCGCCGACCCTGCGCACGATGACCCACCTGCACGGCGGGATCGGTGTCGACATCACCTACCCGCTGCACCGCTACTTCTCCGTCGCCAAGGACCTCGCCCGCCTGGTGGGCGGATCGGCCGTGCGACTCGACGAACTCGCCGACATCACCGAGGCCGCTGCCTCGGCGGCCGGACAGGGGTGAGAGATGTTCATCGACCTGACACCAGAACAGCGGGCGCTGCGCGCCGAACTCCGCGAGTACTTCGCCGACCTCGTCAGTCCCGAGGAGGCGAAGGTCATGCTCACCGAGCGGCATGGCCCCACCTACCGCAAGATCATCAAGCGCATGGGCGACGACGGCTGGCTCGGCGTCGGCTGGCCGAAGGAGTTCGGCGGCAAGGGATTCGGTGAGATCGAACAGCAGATCTTCACCAACGAGGCGGTCCGCGCCGACGTGCCCCTGCCGTCGGTGACGCTGCAGACCGTCGGCCCGACCCTGCAGGTTCACGGCACCGAGGAGCAGAAGCGGAAGTTCCTGCCCGCGATCCTCGCCGGAGACGTCCACTTCGCGATCGGCTACACCGAGCCGTCGGCGGGCACCGATCTCGCGTCGCTGACCACGACCGCCGTCCGCGAGGGCGACCACTACGTCGTCAACGGACAGAAGATCTTCACCACCGGCGGCCACGACGCCGACTACATCTGGCTGGCCGTGCGGACCGACAAGGACGCGCCCAAGCACAAGGGCATCTCGATCCTCATCGTCGACACCACCGATCCCGGGTTCAGCTGGACCCCGATCATCACCGCCGACGGTGCGCACCACGTCAATGCCACCTACTACAACGACGTCAAGGTCCCGGTGTCGATGCGCGTGGGCGAGGAAGGCGACGGCTGGAAGCTGATCACCACCCAGCTCAACCACGAGCGCGTGATGCTCGGACCGGCCGGCCGCATCGAGGGGCTCGCCGCGCGGCTGCGTGCGTGGGCACAGCGCCCGGGTCCCGACGGCACGGTCATCGCCAAGCAGCCCGACGTGCGTCGCGCGCTGGCCACCATCGACGCCTACGGCCGCATCAACGAGCTGCTCAACTGGCAGGTCGCGTCCACCGGGGAGGCGATCTCGATGGCCGACGCCGCGGCGACGAAGGTGTTCGCCACCGAACGGATCCAGGCGGTGTGCCGCATGGCCAACGAGATCGTCGGGCGCTACGGCGATTTCACCGATCCCGAGACCGCTGCCCTCGTCGACTGGCTCGACGTCCAGCAGAAGCGCCACGTCGTCATCACCTTCGGCGGCGGCGTCAACGAGGTCATGCGCGACATGATCGCCACCGCCGGCCTGGGACTGCCGAGGGCCAAGCGATGAGCACCACGCAGGAGAGGGGCGAGGTGACCGCGCCCGACACGACCGGCCTGTCCGACGACGACGCGATCCGCGCTGCGGCACAGGCGATCATGGACGCAGGTCCCAGCGCGCCCGTGCGCGGCCGCGACCCGATCAACCAGCCGATGATCAACAACTGGGTCGAGGCGATGGGGGACACCAATCCCATCTACGTCGACGAGGAGGCCGCACGCGCGGCCGGGCACCCCGGGATCGTCGCACCGCCGGCGATGGCGCAGGTATGGACCATGCGCGGGCTCCACGGCGTCCGCACCGCCGACGACCCGCTCGGCCGCGCGTCGCAGCTGTTCGACGAGGCCGGGTTCACCTCGGTCGTCGCGACCAACTGCGACACCGTCTACCACCGCTACACCCGCCCGGGCGAGGAGGTCTCGCTGTCGGCCGAGCTCGTCGAGGTCGTCGGTCCCAAGAACACCGCACTCGGTGAGGGTTGGTTCTTCACCACCCGAAACGTCTGGTCCGTGGTCGGAGAAGACGGCGCAGACGAGGTGGTCGCCGAGATGCGGTTCCGCATCCTCAAGTTCCGGCCCCCGGCCAAGAGCGGCGAGTCGAATACAGCCGTCGCACAACAGGGTGCGCAGGTTCCCGACGACCTGGACCCGTCGCGGATGCTCAAGCCGAGTGTCTCGCGGGACACCGCCTTCTTCTGGGAGGGCGTCAAGGCCCACGAGCTGCGCATCCAGCGCGACGGCGAGGGAGCCCTGCGCCACCCGCCGGTCCCGGCGACCTGGAAGCCGCGGCAGCCCGACGGCACGGTCCCCGAGACCGATTACGTCGTCGCGGCCGGAACCGGGACGGTCTACAGCTACGTCGTCCACCGGGCACCCAAGGTGCCCGGGCGGCAGCTGCCGTTCGTCGTGGCCCTCGTCGAACTCGACGAGGGCGTGCGGATGCTCGGCGAGCTGCGCGGCGTCGAACCGGAGGAGGTGTCGATCGGCATGCCGGTGCGGGTCACGTTCCTCGATTTCCCCGCGGACGAGGACGCGGGCACGGATGCATGGACGCTCTACGCGTGGGAGCCGGCCGGATCGAGCGAGGGGACGGACCGATGACCGGTATCGCCGCAACACCGATCGCGGTCGGGACCACGTTGCCGCCGTTGACGATCGAGGCCACGCCGACCTTCGTCGTGGCCACCGCGCTGGCCACCCGCGACTTCCAGGACGTCCACCACGATCGCGATCTCGCCCAGGCGAAGGGGTCCAAGGACATCTTCGTCAACATCCTGACCGACACCGGGCTGGTCGAACGGTTCGTCACCGACTGGGCCGGACCGAACGCCCGAATCCGCTCGATCGCGCTCAAGCTCGGCGTGCCCTGGTACGCCTACGACACGGTCACGTTCGCCGGCGAGGTCACCGAGGTCGCCGACGACGGGCTCGTCACCGTCGCGGTCACCGGCACCAATTCGCTGGGCAAGCACGTGATCTCGACCGTCACTCTCACCGTCGGCGACGGCGCGCACGATTCGACGGAGCAGGATTCGGCAGAAGGGGAGGGCCGCTGATGGGCACGCTCTCGGGGCAGGCGGCGATCGTCGGCATCGGCGCCACCGAGTTCTCCAAGGACTCCGGACGCAGCGAACTGCGACTGGCCGCAGAGGCGGTGCAGGCGGCCATCGCCGACGCGGGCCTCACGCCGGCCGACGTCGACGGGCTGGTCACCTTCACGATGGACACCAACAGCGAGATCTCGGTCGCGCGTGCCGTCGGCATCCCGGAGCTGACCTATTTCTCGCGCATCCACTACGGCGGCGGCGCGGCGTGCGCCACCGTCCAGCAGGCGGCGATGGCCGTCGCGACCGGGGTCGCCGACGTGGTGGTCGCCTACCGTGCGTTCAACGAGCGGTCGGGACTCCGGTTCGGGCAGGTGAATTCGGCCGTCGCCAACCAGGAGAACTCCTCGGGAACGGAGAACGCCTTCAGCTATCCGCACGGACTGTCGACGCCGGCGGCGTTCGTCGCGATGATCGCGCAGCGGTACATGCACGACTACGGCGCCACCAGCGAGGACTTCGGCCGTATCGCCGTCGTCGACCGCAAGCATGCGGCCAACAATCCCGATGCCTTCTTCTACGGCAAGCCGATCACGCTGGAGGATCACCAGAACTCGCGCTACATCGCCGAGCCGCTCCACCTCCTCGACTGCTGCCAGGAATCCGACGGCGGTGTCGCATTGGTGATCGCGTCGGCCGAGCGGGCCAAGGACCTGCCGCACAAGCCCGCGGTGATCGCCGCGGCGGCAGCGGGTTCGGCGGCCGACCAGTACATCATGACCAGCTACTACCGGGAGGAGCTGGCGGCGCTGCCCGAGATGGGTCTCGTCGGTCGTCAGCTGTGGTCGCAGTCCGGCCTCGGGCCCGACGACATGGACATGGCGATCCTCTACGACCACTTCACCCCGTACACCCTCATCCAGCTCGAGGAGCTCGGCTTCTGCGCCCGCGGGGAGGCCAAGGACTTCGTGCGCGAGCCCGGAGCCCTGGAGGTGGGCGGACGGCTCCCGCTGAACACCCACGGCGGACAGCTCGGCGAGGCCTACATCCACGGGATGAACGGCATCGCCGAGGCGGTCCGCCAGATCCGCGGCGACTCGGTCAACCAGGTCGACGACGCCGAGAAGGTCGTCGTCACCGCCGGAACCGGCGTCCCGACAAGCGGATTGGTGCTCACCGCATGAGCACGTCCGCCCGTCCGGTCCCCATCGAATCCATCCAGCCACATCTGTCCATGAACACTCTTGAAAACGAGGAGCGCGCACGATGAAGTTCAACCTCGCCGACGTCTTCGAAACCGTCGCCGATTCGGTGCCCGAGCGGATCGCGCTCAGCTACCAGGGTCGCCAGATCAGCTACGCCGAGCTCGACAAGCTCTCGAACCAGGTCGCGCACCTCCTCTCCGACAACGGGATCGGCGCCTTCGACAACGTGGCGCTGTTCCTGAAGAACAGCGTCGAGCACGTGACCAGCCTTCTCGGCCTGCTCAAGATCCGCGCGGTGCCGGTCAACGTCAACTACCGCTACACCAACGCCGAGCTGCAGTACATCTTCGACAACTCCGATTCGCGCGCGATCATCGTCGAGCTCCCCGAGCACCAGCGCAGCGTCGCCGCGATACTCGCGGACGTCCCGACGGTCCGGACGGTGTTCGTGATCGGCGAGATCGTCGACGAGCTGCATCAGGCGGTCGCCGACCTGCCCGGCGGCCGGCTCGTCGAGGTCGTGTCGTTCTCCGACTACGAGGCCAAGCCGGACCACCGCGACTTCGAGCCGCGCAACGGCGAGGAGCTGTACCTGCTCTACACCGGCGGCACCACGGGTTATCCCAAGGGCGTCATGTGGCAGCACGACGACTTCTTCCGCAAGCCGCTGTCCGGCGGCAACCCGTACGGCGAGGCGCGCAAGGACCTCGAGGAGATCGGCACGGCGGTCAAGGACTTCCCGTCGATCGCCTTCCTGCTCGCGGCCCCGCTCATGCACGGCGCGGCGTCATACTCGCTGTTCACCTTCTTCACCCTGGGCGGGCGCCTGGTGATCCAGCGCGACTTCGACCCGGCCGCCATCGTCACCGAGGTCGAGAAGGAGAAGGTCAACATCGTCCTCATCGTCGGCGACGCCATGGGCCTGCCGCTCGTCGAGGAGATGGAGAAGCGCAAGGACGAGGTTGATCTGTCGTCGATGTTCTCCATCACCTCCGGCGGTGCGATCTGGTCGCAGCACGTGCGCGACCGCATGCTCGCGGTGAAGCCGGATCTGGTGCTGCGCGACAACTTCGGCGCCTCGGAGTCGGGCAACGACGGCGAGATCATGATGGACGAGAACGGCCACCTGAAGGTGCCGCCGACCGACAAGATGATGGTCGTCGACGAGAAGCTCAACAAGATCGCGCCCGGCTCGGGCGAGGTCGGCTACATCGCCCGCATCGGCAACGTGCCGCTCGGCTACTACAAGGACCCGGAGAAGACCGCCAAGACCTTCCCGACCCTGCCCGACGGGACCCGCATCTCGATCCTGGGCGACATGGGCACCGTCGAGGCCGACGGCTCGATCGTCTTCCTGGGCCGCGGTTCCCAGTGCATCAACACCGGCGGCGAGAAGGTCTACGCCGAGGAGGTCGAGGCCGTCCTGCACGCCCACCCGGCCATCGCCGACGCCCTGGTGGTCCCGGTGCCCGACGAGAAGTACGGCCAGCGGGTCGCCGCGGTGATCGCGCTCGCCGAGGGCGCCGAGGAGCCGTCGCTGGAGGACATCCAGGAACACTGCCGGGCCGACCTGGCCCGCTACAAGGTCCCGCGCACCGTGGTCTTCGTCGACGAGGTCAAGCGCACCCCGGCCGGAAAGGCCGACTACCGCTGGGCGAAGGCCGAGGCGGCGAAGGAGAGCACGGCGGTCTGACCGGCCCGCTCCTCAGCGAGCGACCGACAACCCCGCCCACAACGCGAACACCGCCGCCCCCAGCGTCACGGGAACCGTCAGCGCCCCCAGGCGCAGGTACTCCCGTGACGTGGGGGCGGCGGTGTTCTTGTGCATGATCTCGCGCCACAGCAGGTTCGCCAGCGAGCCGAAGTAGGCCAGGTTCGGCCCGATGTTCACCCCGAGAAGCATCGCCAGGACGAGGCCCGGGTCGTGGGCGACGAGCGGGATCAGCAACAGCGTCGCCGGGAGATTGTTGACCAGGTTGGCCAGCGCCGCGGCCACCAGGGCGACGACGAGGATGCCGAGCAGCGTGGACGACGACGGGATCAGTCGGCCGATCCAGTCGCCGAGCGGGCCGTTGCGCACCGGCAGGATCACGACGCTCAACGCCGCGACGAAGCCGAGGAACGGGATGTTCACCGCGACCGCCGCGTCGCGGAGCGCCGGCAGCGGCGAACGGATCAGCCCGGGCAGCGCGAACACCACCGCGCCGACGCCGGCGACCGCCGCGAGCGGCACGCCGAACGGCTCGGCGATCACGAAGGCGACGAGCAGCAGGCCCAGCGCAACGAGCAGGAGACCGGGTCGATGGACCGGTGCGGGTTCGGCTTCAGGCGTCCCGGACGCCGGGACGTCGGACGGTGCCGCCTCCCGCAGCGCGTCGGCGAAGAACCACCGGAAGATCAGGTATTCGACGGCGATCCCGACGACCCACGGCGCCAGCATCAGCCCGGTGAAGCCGAGAAAACTCAGGCCGGTGGCCGAGAACGCCAGCAGATTGGTCAGGTTCGACACCGGCATCAGCGTCGACGCGGTGTTGGCCAGGTGCGCACTCGAGAACGCGATCGGCGTGACCCGGGCGCCGATGTGACGGGCCGTGGCCACCGCGACCGGGGTCAGCAGCACGATCGTCGTGTCGAGACTTAGGATCGCGGTGGTCACCGCGGCCACGACGAACACGATGCGGAGCAGGCGGCGTGGTGAGGACCGGCTCCAACCGGCCAGGACCGACCCGACCCAGCGGAAGACCCCCTCCCGGGCGCACACCTCGGCGATCACCAGCATCGCGGCCAGGAAGCCGATCGTCGGTGCCATGGCGAGGACCTCGTCGACCGCGGAATCGAGGTCGGTCAGGCCGAGGGCGACGAGGAGCGCGGCGACCGGTGCGGCCACCGCGACGGCCGGGACCCGCTGCGCGGCAAGAGTTGCGGCGATGACCACGAGGAGCGCGACGACGCCGACGAGGCATCCTGCGACGCTGTCCGTGGTGAGCACCGCAGACAGATTACGCGCGAGTGCGCGGGTTGCCCGGTCAGGGGAGGTCAGTCTCGGGTGGACAGTCCTCGACTCGAGGTGTCGTCGAGATCGTGCTCGCGGCCGCTGTGCCCGTCGTCACCGGTCCCGTCGTCGTCGGACTCGTACTCCTCGGACTCGTGCTCGTCGGACTCGACGTAGGACCGCTCGATGTACACCGGCCCCTCGACGACGCGGCGGGGAGTGAGCCACAACAGGACGGCGGCACTGGCGAGCATGATGCCGCCGAGGATCAGCGAGGCGTGCTCGAACGGGACGTCGAAGGCGGACTGGCTGCCGTCGGCGATCCGGTCGGCGAGTTCCTGCGACCGGCCGGAGAGGTTGTCGACCACGACACGCGCCTCGGCGAGGGAGCGTTCGATGTGCGTGGCGGCCTGCTGTGCCTGCGCGATGGTGGCCTCGCCGCCGGCGACGTCGCCGGCCGCGATCTGCTGTTGGCCGTAGGCGGTGAGCTGTTCGCGCGCGAGGTCGGCGGTCGGGCCGATCCGGGCCTTGTACCCGGCGGCCACCATCGAGCCGGCGATCGCAATGCCGATGGCCGCGCCGATCTCGCGCGCGGTGTCGTTGACCGCCGAGCCGACGCCCTGGTTGTCGAGCGGGGTGTTGGACATGATCGCGGTGGTCGCCGGGGCGGACGAGAACCCGATGCCAATGGCGATGACCGACAGGATCCCCGCCAGCGTCCAGTAGCCGTCCACCTGGATGAGGCCGAGAAGGGTCAGGCCGATGCCGCACAACAGCGCGCCGCCGGCGATCACGAACTTCAGCGAGTCGAGCCGCACGGCCAGCCAGTTGGACAGCATCGCGAAGACGCCGACCCCGACGACGAACGGCATGAGCGCGAGGGCGGACTGCAGCGGCGAGTACCCGAAGACCAGCTGCAGCAGCTGGAGCACGAGGTAGAACATGCCGAACGAGGCGAGGAACTGCACCGCCACCGACAGCGACCCCGAGCCGAACGCGCGGTTGCGCATCAGGCGGATGTCGAAAAGCGGCGAGGCCGAACGCAGCTCGACCACGACGAACAACACGCCCAGCAGGATTCCGCCGATCAGGCAGATCAGCACGAGGGCGTCGTCCCATCCGCGGTGGGGGGCCTCGAGCAGGCCGAAGACGATGCCGGTGACGGCGAGGACCGAGCACAGGCTGCCCGGGATGTCGAAGCGGCCGGGATCGCTGTCCTTGCTCGTGCCGATGGTGAAGCAGAGAACCGCCGACACCGCCGACGAGGCGGCGAAGGTGATGAAGATCGAGTGCCAGGAGAAGAACTCCAGGAGCAGGCCGGTGACGAGGAAGCCGGCGATCGCGCCGCCGCCGGCGATGGCCGACCAGATGCTGATGCCGAGTGCGCGCTGCCCGTCGGGCATGCCGGAGGTGATGAGCGACAACGTCGTCGGCATGATCAGCGCGGCGGCCGCACCGGCCAGGCAGCGCGTGAGGATCAGTTGTTCGGGCCCGTTCACCCAGATCGCGGCCAGCGACGCGACGCCGAACAGCACGAGCCCGACGATCAGGACCTCGCGGCGCCCCAGACGGTCGCCGATCGCGCCCGCGGGGAGCAGCAGCGCGGCGAGCGCGAGGGTGTAACCGTCCACGATCCAGGTCATCTGGCCGGCGTCGGCGCCGGTGTCGATCGCGATGTCCGGCAGCGCCGTGTTGAGGGCCGCCATCGCGGCGACCACCATGCTCACCGACAGGCAGGCGATGAGGACCAACCAGGCGGAGCGCCAATCCATCCGGACGCCGTTCGGCAGTTTCATGATCCGCTCCTGGTCTCGGGGAGGAGTACGTGGGGAGGCAGTCCTGCCGGCCGTCTCGTCGTGGTTGCGTTGTCGCGACACGCCCGGCGGGAGACTTCGTATCCGGGGTAACTTGTGACACATTTGTCACTGCAGTACCAATTCCGGGCGAAGCCCAGATCCCGCCTGCCAGTGCGAGATCGCAGATCGAACCGATCCTTGGACTGCAGACCGCAACGGTCGAAGTCGGCCCCGGACAATCGAAAGTGGTGACAGGTCATGGCCTCACCCCACATCGCGTCGAATTCCGTCGCGTCCACCACTGCGGTGTCGAGTCCGGTTGCGTCGGGCACCGGCGCGACCCCGACCACATCGGACCGTGTCGAGATGTCACCGGCCCGCGTGCACGTCTGGCGAGTGCTGTCGATGCTCGCGGCGCTCATCGGCGTGGTCGTGGCACTCGTGGTGATCGCGTCGTCGGCGGTCTGATCGCCGACGACGCGACCGGCGCACGTCAGAGGGCGTGCTTCTCGATGGTTGCGCCCACTCGCGGCAGGGCGGCGACCACATAGTTCTTGGCCTTGCCGCGCAGCGAGTTGTAGGCCTTCGCCAGTGCCGGACGTGCGGTGTCGGCCTGGGCGTCGGTGACCGCCAGCAGCGCCTCGGCCGCGGCGTCGCCGTTGGCCGAGAGGTGATCGGCGAAGGAGACCCCCGCCGGCTTCGAGTCCCAGAACGGCGCCAGGGCCGTCAGGAAGTCCTCGGCCAGCACATCCGTGGCGCTGTGCACCACGTTCGGCTTCACCTTCTGGACCGCGGCGTACGCGGTCTTCACAGCGGCGCCGCTCAGTCCCGACTGGTCGGCAACCTCCGCGTCGATGACACCGACCAGGTCGGTCACCAGGGCGCTGCGGTTGTCGGCGAGAAGGGGCGTCAGCGAATCGCTCATGCGGTCTCCTTGGGGATATGCGACGTAGTGGTCCACGCGGCCCGATTGCCGGACCGCGTGGACAGAGTACTGGCCCCCGGTGACCGCGCAACGCGGCCGCCGCGGGCGCGTCAGCTACGCGCGCACACCACATTGGCGAGGGCCTTCGCGCCCTCCCGTTCCACGACGCTCGCGGTGGCCAGCAGGCGCGATCCGTCCTCCCACACGTCGACCTGCAGGGTCTCGCCCGGGAAGACGACCCCGGCGAAGCTCGCCGAGAAGTCGGCCACCGCGGTGACGTCGCCGTCGAGCAGCTCGTCGACGATCGCGCGGCAGACCGATCCGTACGTGCACAGGCCGTGCAGGATCGGTCGCGGGAACCCGGCCCGCTTCGCGAACTCGGGATCCGAGTGCAGGGGGTTGCGGTCGCCGCAGAGGCGGTACAGCAGCGCCTGGTTCGGCAGGGTCGGCACCGTCAGGCGGTGGTCGGGTTCGCGCTCTGGGTAGGCGACCTTCTCCGACTGCCCTCGCTCGCCGCCGAATCCGCCCTCGCCCTTGGCGAAGATCGACGATCGCGCGGTCCACAGGGTCTGTCCGGAGTCGTCGGTGGTCACCGACTCCTGGATGATCACCGCCGCCGAGCCCTTGTCCTGGACCTCGGCGATGCGGGTCCGCGTGGTGGCCTTGCCGCTCGGCGGCAGCGGCCGGTGAGCGGTGATTCGCTGGCTGCCGTGGACGACCTTCGCCAGGTCGATGTCGATGCCCGGGAAGGAGACCTTGGGCGGCTCGGTCGCGTGGAACGACGCGGCCACCGTCGCGAACGACGGCAGCACCTTGGGGTCGGAATCGTGCACGTAGGCAAGGCCACTGGCGTCCATCGGGTCGGCGGCCGCGCCCACCGCGAGGTGGTAGAGCGCGACATCCGACGCCGACCACTCGAACGAGACCTCGGGCAGCTCGGCTCCGACGGCGACGGCGGGATCGATCGGCATTCTCAGGCTCCTGTCTGCGGTGTCGTGGCCGGCGTGCGGTTCTCGTCGCCGGCGGTGGCCTTCTCGGCGATGTCGGAGGCGGCGAGGTACCCGAAGACCATCGCGGGTCCGATGGTCGCGCCCGGGCCGGCGTAGGTGTGGCCCATCACCGGGGCGCTGGTGTTGCCTGCGGCGTAGAGGCCCTCGATGACCGAGCCGTCGGCGCGCAGTGCGCGGCCGGCGGCGTCGGCGTTGATGCCGCCCTTGGTGCCGAGGTCGCCCGGCACCATCTTCACCGCGTAGAACGGCGGCTTGGAGACCTCGCCCAGGCTGGGGTTCGGCTTGTTGGTGATGTCGCCGTAGTAGTGGTCGTAGCCGCTCTCGCCGCGGTGGAAGTCCTCGTCGACGCCCGAGCGGGCGAAGCCGTTGAAGCGCTCGGTGGTCGCCTCGAGTTCGTCGGCGGGCACGCCGATCTTCTCCGCGAGCTCGCGGATGCTGCCGGCCTTGACGACCACACCCGAGTCGAACCACTTCTTGGGCAACGGCTGACGGGCGTTGATCCCGGCGAACAGATACCGGTTGCGGCACCGCTGGTCGAAGATCAGCCACGACGGCACGTTCTCGCCGGGGCCCTCGCCGTGTCCGAACTCGCCGCCGTACATGTGGTGCACCGCCTCCACGTAGGGCAGCGACTCGTTCATGTAGCGCTTGCCGCGCAGGTTGACGATGAACGTGCCCGGAACCGAACGCTCCGACAACGCGAACCAGGGGCCGCGCGGCAGCGGGATCGTCGGACCCCACCAGGCGTCGTCCATGAGCGAGACCGCGGCGCCGACCTTGAGGCCGGCGTTGATGCCGTCGCCGGTGTTGCTCGGCGCGCCGGTGGTCCACTCGGAGCCGATGGGCTCGCGCTGGTATTTCTTGCGCATCTCCGCGTTGTGCTCGAAGCCGCCGCAGGCCAGGATCACGCCGTGGCGGGCGCGGATCTCGAACTGGCGGCCGTCGGACTCGGCGATCACGCCGACCACCCGGTCGTCCTCGGTGATCAGGTCGACCAGACCGGTGTTCAGGCGCAGCGGCACGCCGGCCTCGCGGACCCCGATGAGGAGTTCGGCGGCGAGCGCGGCGCCCATCGCGATGAGCTTCTTGCCCCGGCTGCGGGCCCAGAAGAACCTGCCGCCGACCTTGGCCATGCGCAGCGGGCCGCGCCAGTGGCGCAGGCCGGTGTTGAGCCAGCGGTAGTCCGACTGCAGCACGACCATGTTCAGCGGCGCCTTGGTGTACTGCGGGTGCAGGGTCTTCAGGTCGTCGCCGAGGCGGCGCGCGTCGAACGGACGCGGCTCCACCGAACGGCCCTCGAGCCGGCCGCCGGGCGCCTCCGGGTAGTAGTCGGAGTAGCCCTTGACCCACTCGAGGTCGAGGGGCGCGTACTTCATCAGGAAATCGAGCGCCTCGGGTCCGCGGTCGATGTAGGCGTCGATGCGGTCGGCGGGCGCGTGCTCGCCGATGATCGCGTGCACGTACTCGCGGGCCTTCTCCGGCGAGTCGACGACGCCGTCGCGGCGCAGCACCGAGTTGTTCGGGATCCACACACCGCCGCCCGAGCGCGAGGTCGAGCCGCCCCAGTAGGGCGACTTCTCGATCAGGACGGTCTTCAGGCCCTTGCGGGCCGCGGTGATCGCGGCGCTCATGCCGGCGCCGCCCGCGCCCACGACGACGACGTCGTAGGTCTCCGGTGCGGTGCCGGTCTGCTCTGGGCTGGTCTGCTGTGGATCGGTCGAGCCGGCCATGGGGTCCCCTTCGTGCGACGCAGCTGTAACGTGTTCTACTCCCTGAATTAGAACACGTTACAGAAATGGACCGCCAGGGTGGGAGGTCATGGGTTCCGGCGAGCGGCGGCCCCTCACCGGTCGCCCTGGGTCACCGCGACGTCGGCCGGAGACCAGAACGCCCGCATCGAGGTGATGAGCCCGTCCTCGTCGAAGGTCATGACGTCGATCGGTTCGATGACGATCGTGCGGTCGGGCAGTGACGTGGTGACCCGGAAGTGGAAGGCCGCCTCGCTCCCCGCCGCGCGGAGGGTGATGAGCTCGGCGGAGGTGTCCACGCCGTCGAGTCCGCGGTAGAACTCCTCGATCTGCTCGCGACCGACCCTGGGCTCCGACCCCACCGGGTCCTCGAGCCGGGCGTCCGGCGCGTACCGGGCGGCGATGTCGGCGGACCGGCCGGTCGAGATGGCCGTCAGATAGCCGGTCACCAGGGCCTGGATGTCGGTTCCGGATGCGGTCGTCGTCATTCGTCGTCTCCTTCGTGCGCGCCGTGCGGTGAGCGAGAGCGGCGCGGGTCTGGTGTGCGCGAGGTCGGTGCGGCACGTGCATGCTCCATCCGGGGCCGCGTCCCGCGGGTGCGCCCCGCCCGCTGAATGGGAGATCGCGTCGCTCGCGATGACGCGGGGGCGGCGTTCTTCCCGGTCAGCGGAACTCGGGGCCGCGAACCGGTGGTGCCGGCACATAGCGTCGGCGCCCATGACGAACACATGGACCCGTGAAGAACTCGAGAACGCCTACCAGTCGTGGTTCACCGCGATCAACCGTGCCGGTTCCGGCGAGGGAAGCTGGAAGGACTTCATCGATCTCTTCACCGACGACGTCGTCTACGTCGAGCAGATGGCCGGCGAGCTCAAGGGCAAGGACGCGGTCTGGGCGTGGGCCGAGCCGTCGCTGGCGCAGTTCCCCGGCGACCACACCGTGGCCTTCCCGGAGCGCTGGCACGTCATCGACGAGGTCAACGGCGTCATCGTGACCGCGCTCGAGGACGTCATGAAGGATCCGGGTGACGGCTCCCGCTTCGCGGCGCCCCACATCACCGTCCTCACCTACGCCGGGAACGGGAAGTTCTCCCGCGAGGAGGACGTCTACGACGTCACCTCGTTCCTCGAGCTGATCAAGTCCTGGGGCCGGCGCGCGATGGAACTCGGCACCCTCGACGAGGCCCAGCGCGCATGGTTCGCCCAGGTCTACCCGGAGACCGTCCCCGCCTGATCCGAGGGCGGTCCACTGAATGGGAAGGGTTCGACCACCCCGTCGGAGGCCGTCCTACTGTACGTCTCGTGCACGCCGTGTGACCCAGTTCACTCAAGCCTCGCGCCTGCTGCTGACGCATTGGCGCACAACACATGTCACCAATCGACCTTCCGGAGGTTCACCGATGAGCAGTCCCGTCGACGCCGTGGCGGCCGCCGTCTCGGCAGCTGGCGCACCCACTTTCGAGGCCCGGAGCATCTCCACCGGGTA
Source organism: Gordonia paraffinivorans (assembly GCF_900683595.1). Lineage (NCBI taxonomy): Bacteria > Bacillati > Actinomycetota > Actinomycetes > Mycobacteriales > Gordoniaceae > Gordonia > Gordonia paraffinivorans. The sequence goes on from NZ_CAACYD010000007.1 coordinate 622,828, forward strand.
CTCCTGGCCGGAGTGCCCGCGCTGGCACGACGGGGTCTTCTGGTTCTCCGACATGTACACGGGGACCCTCAAGACCCTGGACGCGGAAGGCAACGCGACCGTCGTGGTCGACGCCAATGCCCGTGCGGCCGACACCGACGTGCCCATCGTGCTCGGCGGCTTCGGCTGGCTGCCGGACGGCCGGCTGATCGTGAACTCGATGCACGAGCAGAAGCTCCTCGTCCACGGCGGGGGAGGCCCCGAGGACCTGAGCGTCTACGCCGACCTCTCGGAATTCGCGATCAAGGCGGTCAACGACATGGTCGTCGACGCCGACGGGCGCGCCTACATCACCCAGCTCGGCTTCGACCTCTTCCAGGGCGAGACCCCGATCACCTCGCCGTTGATCGTGGTGGAGCCGGACGGGACGGTCACCAAGCCGGCGGACGTCCCGGAACTCATGTGCGGCAACGGGATCGCGATCAGCGCCGACGGGTCGAAGCTGTTCGTGGCCGAGGTGATGGCGCAGAAGATCACCGTGATGGACCGCGCCGCCGACGGCACGCTGTCGAACGCGCGCGACTTCGCGAGCTGCCCGTTCATGCCGGACGGCATCGGACTCGACGACGAGGGCGGCGTGTGGGCCGCGCTGCCCGGCGGCGGCTACGTCGCCCGCTTCACCGAGGACGGTCTCACCGACGCGGTCCCGATGCCGCTGGAGCAGGGCATCGCCTCGGCCTGCCTGCTCGGCGGACCCGACCGCAACACCCTCTACATGACCGTGGGCTTCGAGGTCTTCGACTTCGAGAAGTCCGCCCGGGAGGCGCTCGGCTCGATCTGGACCGCCGACGTCAAGCACCACGGCGGAACGACCCGTCCCTGACGCGGCTCACCGGCCGACGACATCTCCTGACCCCGACCCCAGACCCGAGGACGACAACATGACCACAGAACTCGACTTCACCGGCCGCGTGGTGATCGTGACCGGTGCCGGCCGCGGCATCGGCCGCGCGCACGCACTGCTGCTCGCCTCGCGCGGCGCATCGGTGGTGGTGGGCGACCTGGGCGCGACGACGGACGGTTCCGGCGTCGAGTCCGGCGACCCGGCCGCCGACGTCGTCGCGGAGATCACCTCCGCCGGCGGCCGCGCCGTCGCGGTGAACGCCGACGTCACCACCGAAGAGGGCGCGAATGCCCTTGTGGACGCCGCGATCTCCGATTTCGGACAGCTCGACGCGGTGATCAACAACGCGGGCATCGTGCGTACCGCGCCGTTCCGCGAGGTTCCCGACGAGGAATACCAGCGTCACCTCGACGTGCACTACCTCGGCCCGATGCGCCTCCTGCGTGCCGCCTGGCCGCACCTCGTCGAGTCGCCGGCCCCGCGCGTCGTCAACACCATCTCGCAGGCGATGCTGGGCAACCCCGGCATGGCGCACTACGGCGGCTCCAAGGGCGCGTTGTTCGGACTCACCCGCAACCTCGCGCTCGAGGGCCTCGAGTCGGGCGTCAAGGTGAATGCCATTGCGCCGGGCGCGGGTACGCGGATGGCCGAGGCGGCCGCCGACACGCTCTCGCCGGAGATCATGGAGTACATGCGCACGCAGCTGCTGCCGGAGCACGTGGCCCCCGTCGCCGCCTACCTCGTGCACCCCTCGTGCGAGACCACCGGCGAGGTGTTCAACGTCGCCGGCGGCATCGTGAACCGCCTGGCGCTGGTCAACACCGTGGGGATCCACGATCCGGCGCTCACCGTCGAGACGGTCGCCGAGAAGTGGGACCAGATCATGGCCATCACCGGCGACGCGATCCCGCAGGTGGTCGCCCCCGCGCAGATGCCGGTGTCCTGACCGGCATCCGATGTAGCGCTGCACAGCCCCCGACACTGGAGTACACACATGAGCACAACCGAAGCCGACCCGACGACGGTCAGCACCGAATACCCGTTCGAGGCGGTGCCGCCGGGAGAAGCCGCCGCCCGGTTCGCGGCGATCGCCGCAGATCGCCCGATGTCGAAGATGACGATGCCGTTCGGCGGGGATGTCTGGGTGATCCATCGCAACGCGACCGCGCGGGAGATGCTCGGTGACCCGCGCTTCGTCCGAGAGCCCTTCCGCACGGGCGAGCGTGTGGTGCCGTACTTCGTCGAGTTCCCGGACTTCCTCCGCTCGACCCTGCAGTTCGAGGATCCGCCGCACCACACCAAGCTGCGAAAGCTGCTGCAGCGCTCCATCTCTCCCAAGCGCGTGAAGGCGATGCGGGACTCGGCGGTGGCCTACGCCAACGAGTTGATCGACACGATGATCGCCGACAAGGGCGACGAGCCGATCAACCTCGTGCCCGAATACGCTGTCGCCCTGCCGATCCAGATGATCAGCAATCTCCTCGGCGTGCCGTCGGAGGACCGCGACAAGTTCCAGAAGTGGAGCTCGGCGACGCTGTCGACGTCGAACATGAGCGAGGAAGAGGTCATGACCAACATGACCGAACTCTTCGGCTACATCTTCGAACTCATCGAGCGCCGCCGCCAGGAGCCCCGCGAGGATCTCATCAGCGACCTGGCCAACGCCCGTGACAAGGACGACAGCCTCACCGACGCCGAGATCCTGCCGATCGCCATGCTCCTGGTGATCGCCGGATTCGACAACACCGCCAACTTCATCTGCTCGGGCGTCCTCTCGCTCCTGCGCAATCCCGACCAGCTCGAGATCTTCCTACAGGACCCGGACGGCGTGGCCCCGACCGCGGTCGAAGAGGTGTTGCGGCACGGGCGATTCGCCCTCGGCGACACCGTCGCCGGCGGTGGCGGCCTGGTGCCGTTCGTCGCCACCGAGGACGTCGAACTCGACGGACAGGTCGTGGCGGCCGGCGAGGCCATCCTGGTCGACCCGGCGGCGGTCAATCACGACGGCGTGGCGTTCGAGCACGGCGAGGTCTTCGACGTGCGTCGTGAGAACAACCCGCACCTGACGCTGAGCTACGGCCTGCATCACTGCCTGGGTGCGCCGTTGGCGCGCATGGAGATGCAGGTCGGCCTGGCGGAGCTGTTCAAGCGGCTCCCCGGCCTGAAGCTGGCGGGCGAGGCGGTCGTCGACACGACCAACCTGACGCTGCCGATCGTCGAAGTCCCCGTCACCTGGTAGGAGGAACCGTGCCGAAGGTGTTCTACACCCAGCCCGACGGCGTCGAGAAGATCATCGACGGCGCGGTCGGGGACTCGGTGATGGCGACGGCCGTCCGCAACGGCGTCACCGGGATCGTCGGACAGTGCGGCGGTTCGCTGTCGTGCGCGACCTGCCACGTCTATCTGGACCCGGCCGAGATGGGCAATTTCCCGGAGCCGGTGGAGGACGAGGAGGACATGCTCGAGTGCACGGCATCCGATCGTGAACCCAACTCGCGACTGTCCTGTCAGCTGATCCTCGCCGAGGGTGTCGACGTCCACGTCGTCATCCCGGACGAACAGGTCTGACGTGGCGGGTGAATGTCCCGGCGCCTCCATCCCGGAGGCTCCGGCATCCAACGGTGTCGGGGTGGTGGGCGCGTCGCACGCCGCGGTGGCGCTGGCCGACGGCCTGCGCAGCGCGGGGTACACCGGCGCGATCACGCTGATCACGCATGAATCCCACCTGCCGTATCAGCGGCCGCCGCTGTCCAAGGCCCTGCTCAAGGGCGAGGCGACGGTGGACTCGCTTCGGCTGCGGGACGCCAAGCACTACGAGGACAACGGGATCGAGCTCGTCCTCGACACCGAGGTGACCGCTGCGCGACGCATCGGCGACGGGTACACCCTGGAACTGTCGAGCGACGGCCGCACGAGCGAGCGGACCTTCGACCGGTTGGTGCTGGCCACCGGGGCACGGGCTCGCACCCTCGATCTGTCGGGGGCCGACCACCCCGACGTCGTGGTCCTCCGCGACCTCGACGACGCGCACGGTCTCCTGTCCCGGCTCGGGGCGGGACCCGTGGCGGTCATCGGCGGCGGGTTCATCGGCCTCGAGGTGGCGGCGACCGCCCGCGCGCTCGGGCTCGACGTGACGGTGATCGAGGCCGCCGACCGGCTGTTGGGGCGGGCCGTCGGCCCGGCGACCGCCGAGACCCTCCTCGCCGCCCACCGGGCGATGGGCACCGCGGTCGAACTCGGCGCGGTGCCCGAGGCGGTGGTCGGTTCGGACGACCGCATCGTCGGTGTCCGCCTCGACGACGGCCGGATGATCCCGGCGACAACGGTTCTCGTCGGCGTGGGGGCGAACCCGCGGATCGAGCTGGCCGAGCAACTCGGGCTCGAGTGCGACGGCGGCGTGGTGGTGGACGATCGCTGCCTGGCGTCGGACGGGCGGACCCTCGCCATCGGCGACTGTGCCGTGCACGTGTCCTCCACGGGTCGCAGGTACCGCCTGGAATCGGTGGACAACGCCACCGAGCAGGCCGCGGTCGCCGCGAGCGTGATCGCCGGCACCGAGGCACCGCGGCGTCAACCGCCGTGGTTCTGGTCGGACCAGGGTGATCAGAAGCTGCAGATCGTCGGCCTGGTGGGCGGCCACACCTCGGTGCTGGTGCGACAGGACCCCGACCGGCCGCGGCGCAGGGTCGCGCTCTATTTCCGCGACGACGAGCTGATCGCCGCGGAGTGCCTCAACTCGCCGGCCGACTTCATGGTCCTGCGGTCGGCGTTGGGCCGTGGTCTGCGCCCGTCGCCCGGCGAACTGGCGGACACCTCCGTACCCCTGAAGAAGTTGCTCGCCCCGGTCCGCGCCTGAGGCGCCGAAACCGATCCTCCGACGACAAGACCGGCGCCGCACACATGGTGTGGCGCCGGTCTTTTCGTATGGAGAAGCCGGTCCGCTCGGTGGATCGTCTTCCGATGCGCGGCCGTCAGCCGACCGGGTTGGCGAACCGGGCCGCCACCAGCGCGCCGACCTCGGCCATCGCCAGGCGTGCTCGCGCGACCGAGGCGGTCTGCATCGCGAAGCCGTGCCCCACACCCGGATACCTGAGCTGGGCGACCTGGACCCCGCTCTGCCTCAGTCGATCCCCGTAGGCCTCGACGGAGTCCCGGAGCGGGTCGTTGGCGCCGATCGCGATGATCGCCGGCGGAAGGCCGGCGAGCGACTCGGCGATCGCGGGCGTGCCGTATTCGTCGTCGCGCGAGGGATCGTCACCGAGGTACATGTTCTTCATCCAGTCGATGTCCTCGGCGGTGAGGAACACGCTGTCGCCGAACTCGCGCATGGAGGGCGTGTCGGCACGCCGGGCGACGCCCGGATAGAACATGACCTGCTGGGCGATCGCAGGGCCGTCGGTGTTCCGGCTGCGCAGCGCGGTGGAGGCGGCGAGTCCGCCGCCGGCGCTGTCGCCCCCCACCCCGATCCGGTGAAGGTCGACCCCGAGGTCGTCGGCGTTGCGGTGGGTCCACTCCAGCGCCGCGAAGGCGTCGTCGTTGCCCGCCGGATAGCGGTGTTCGGGCGCCAGCCGGTAGTCGACGTTGACGATGACGGCGCCGGTGGCCGCCGCGACGTCTCGGGCGAGCCGGTCGAACGAGTTCAGCGACCCCATGATCATCCCGCCGCCGTGGTACCAGACCAGCGCCGGTGCGCCGGTGGCCGGAGCCTGCACGGGACGGTAGATGCGAACGGGGATCGGTCCGTGCGGACCGTCCGCCGCGGCGTCGACGACCTCGGCCATCTCCGGTCCCGGCGGGCGCACGATCGACTCGAGCGACTCCCGCACGGCCTCGACGCCGCGCTGCCACGACGGCTTCACGTCGAGCGACCTCATCCGGTCGATCATCACCTCGACGTCGGGATCCCAGGCCGACCCGTCACGTGACGCGTCGGGGGTGGTGATGTCCTGCTGTGTCATGCGGTGACCTCCGTTCAGCCCGTGCCGAAGACCCCGGCGTCGCGGAGTTCGTCCAGCCGGGCCGGCTCGTAACCCATGGCCTCGAGCACCTCCCGCGTGTGGGCGCCCTTGGCGACCGCGGGACGGGGCTCCCGGTGCCCGGATCGGCTCAACGAGATCGGTACGCCGACCCCTCGGTAGTCCTCCGACTCGATGAACAGCCCGCGGTGACGGACCTGCGGGGAGGTCAGCGCCTCGTCGACGGTGTTCACCGAGCTGGCGGGCACGCCGACGGCCTCGAGGCGGGCCGCGAGATCGGCGCGGTCGTACTCGGCGATGCGTTCGCCGAGGAGTTCGGCGAGCAGTTCCCGGTGCGCGTGGCGATCCCTGTTGGCGGCGAAGCGCGGGTCGTCGGCGAGTTCGGGCATGCCGAGGGTCTCGACCAGTGAGCGGAACTGGCGGTCGTTGGCCGCGCTGACGAAGAAGTCGCCGTCGCGGGCCGAGAAGACCTGATAGGGCGCCACGGTGGGGTGGAAGTCCCCGGTCCGCCGGGGGACCCGCCCGTCGGCGATCCAGTTGGCCGCGTGCGGGTGGAGGATCGAGATGACCGAGTCGAGGAGCGTCACGTCGACGAGCTGGCCGCGGCCGCTGCGCTCACGCTCGAGGAGCGCGAGCAGGATGCCGCTGACCGCCAGGTTGGCGGCGACGAGATCGACGATGGGCACGCCGACGCGGAGCGGGTTCCCGTCCGGATAGCCGTTGATGCTCATCAGGCCGCCGAAGGACTGCAACACCGCGTCGTAGCCGGGGAGCCCGCCCATGGGGCCGTCGACGCCGAAACCGGTGATCCGGCAGTAGACGAGCTCCGGATGGCGCTCGGCCAGGACCGTCTCGTAGTCCAGGCCCCAACGCGCCATCGTGCCCGCCTTGAAGTTCTCGATCACCACGTCGGCGCCGGCGACGAGATCGGCGAGGATCTCCAGGCCTGCCTCCGATCGCAGGTCGAGACAGATGTTCTCCTTGCTGTGGTTCAGGCTCTGGTAGTAGGCGCTGCTCGCACCGTCGTCGGTGAAAGGCGGTCCCCAGCCCCGGGTTTCGTCTCCGGCCGGGGCCTCGACCTTGATCACCTCGGCACCGTGGTCGGCGAGGCTCTGCGCGCAGTAGGGGCCGGCGAGGACCCGGCTGAGATCGAGTACGCGCACGCCGGTGAGGACGCCCTTGCCCTCCGCGGCGTCGGCGGCGCGCCACGCCGCCCGGGGCGTCACCCGTCGCTGCCCGTCCGATGCCGAGTCGTCCACGGGGAGTGTCGTGGTCACTGTGCCTGTCCTTCCGCTGATGCCGGGAGTCGTGTCGCGTCGTCGACGGTGCCGGTGATCAGGTCCCACGGGTCGAGTCCGTCGTCCAGGATGCGTCCGGCAAGGCCGGAGGCCCACTCGCGCTCGGTGCCGTGGCGGTCGCGCCACGTCCACAGCGCGGTGGTGAACCGGCCCAGCGAATGCTCGGAGGTGAACCCGATCGCGCCGTGGATCTGGTGGCCGGCCGCGGCGACGGCGTGGCCGTAGAGCGAGGTCACCACCTTGGCGGCGGCGGTCGAGACCTCCGCGAGGACCGGGTCGCCGTCGCCGGCGGCGACGGCCCGCGACGAGGCGACCTCCATCATGGTCGCCAGCGCGGCCAGCGTCGCGAGTCTCTGCTGCACGGCCTGGAACTTGGTGAGCGGACGGCCGAACTGCACACGCTCCGATGCGTACTGCACCGTCCGGTCGCACACTGCGCGCGCCGCGGCGGCGAGCGCCGCCGCGTAGACGAGGGCGCCCCGCTCGCGCAGTCGCTCGGCGTCGACGGGGGTCTCGGCGACCCCGATCGCCGGGACCCGGTCGAGCGTCACGTCGCCGATCGACGCCCCGAGGAGGTCGGCCCCGGCGCTCACCGACACACCGGGGTGATCGAGCGGGAGCGTCGCCACCTGTGCGGGGCGATCGCCGTCGCCGGGTACCAGGGCCACGACCACCGACGCCGCCGAGACGTGGACGACGTCGCGCAGGACGCCGGTGACGTACGCCTGCTCGCCGTCGGCATCGAGGGCGAGGTCCGCGTCGGCGACCGCGATCGTCGCGGTCGCGTCCGGGAGTTCGTGGCCGGCGGAGCCGGCCAGCCACGCGGCCAGCATCGCGTGTTCGGCGTAGGGGACCAGCGCCCCGCTCTCGGTGATCGTCGTGAGCACGGACGTCGCGTCCGCGGTGTCGCCGCCGTGCCCTCCGGCCGCTTCCGGGACGTCGATCGAGGTGAAACCCGACTCACGCAGCGCCTCCCACAGCGCGTCGTCGGTGTGCTCGGCCGGTGTCCGGGTGTCGATCTCGATCCGCTCGATCATCGAACGCACTGCGGACACCAGGTCCGCCGACATCTCGCTCATCGAATCCCCAATCCGCGCGCCACGATCCCGCGCAAGATCTCGTTGGTGCCGCCGCGCAGCGTGAAAGCCGGTGTGTGCAGGACGCTCTGGGCCAGCAGACGCTCCATGCGCGAACCGCCGGAGCGCCGTGCCGCGACTCCCGAGGAGCTGCGGATCGCGTCGACCAGGTCGCCCTCGAACGTCGAGCCCAGGTCCTTCACCATGGCGGCCAGGACATCGGGGCGCCGCCCGGCCGACAGCTCGTCGGCCACCTGCAGCGACATCGACCGCAGCGCCCAGGCGCGCGCGGTGAGCGTGCCCAGCGTCACGCGCTGTTCCTCCGTCGCGCCGTGCGTGCGCAGTTCGTCGGCCCAGGCGCGCAGCAACGGCATCGTGCTGAGGTAGCGCTCGGGTCCGGAACGCTCGAAGGCCAGCTCGCGCATCACCTGCGACCATCCCTTTCCGCGCTCGCCCAGCAGAGCCGACGAGTCGACGACCGCGTCGTGGAAGATGACCTCGTTGAAGTGGGCCTGCCCGTCGATGCTCTCCAGCGGACGGATCTCGATGTCGGGGTGGGGGAGGTCGATGACGAGCTGGGACAGACCCTCGTGCCGGTCCTCCGGGCGACCGTCGGTGCGCGCGAGCAGCACCATCGCGTGGGCGAGATGCGCACCCGTCGTCCACACCTTGGTGCCGCTGATCGTCCAGGAGTCGCCGCCCGCGACGGCGCGGGTCCGGACCGCGGCGAGGTCGGAGCCGGCGTCCGGCTCGCTCATGCCGATCGCGAAGAACGACGTCCCGGCCGCGATCCCGGGCAGGTAGCGCTGCTTCTGCTCCTCGGTGCCGTTGGCGAGGATGCCCGGCGCCATCTGCCGGTCGGCGATCCAGTGCGCGGCCACCGGGGCCCCGTGGGCGAGCAGCTCCTCGGTGATCACGAACCGCTCCGTCGCGGTGCGCCCCCGGCCGCCGTAGGCCTGCGGGATGGTCATCCCGAGCCAACCGCGCTCGCCGAGCCTCCGGCTGAACTCCGGGTCGAAACCGGTCATCCAGCTGTCGACATCGGGCTCGAAGGCGCCGCGATCGATCTCGTCGCGCAGGAAGGCTCGGACGTCGGCGCGCAATGCCTCCAGGTCGTCGCGGGTGACGGCCCGGGTCTCGGTGATGGTGCCCGTCATCTGCGCTCCGGCCCCCGGGAAGACCAGGCCTGCTTGCCCTTCCGCGACATCGACCACATCTGCACGCCGCGCTCGATCTCGAGCGCCGAGGCCCAGCTGACCGCCGGCGGGCCGAGCTCGAGGCGGGCGCTGTTCATGACCCGCCGGGTCAGCTCGGGGTCGCGGGCGGCCGGTCCGGTCAGCCCGTCGACGAGTGCCGGCAGCTCCTCAGCCGGTGCCGCGGCGTAGGCGAGCCCGCGCGCCACGGCCTGCTCGCCGGTCAGGCTCTGCCCGCACGCCGCCAGCGCGATCGTGGTGGACCAGCCGACCGCTCGTCCGAGCAGGGAGAGATGGCCTCCGCCGGGGTGGATGCTGCGTGCCAGGAAGCCGCTGTCGAGCACGGCGTCGGGGGTGGTCACCATGATGTCGGTCGCCATGGCCAGGTTCAGTCCGGCACCCACCGCGCCGCCGATCACGACGGAGATGGTCGGTACGGGCAGGCTTCCGACACGGACGAATGCGCCGTACACCGCCGACGTCCGCGCGACCGCCTCCGGCGAGGCCGGGTCGGCCGACGAGCTGGCCAGGTCGCGGGTGTCGGCCCCACTGCAGAAGTACTGCCCCGCGGCGTCGACGACGACCACGCCGACGCTCGTGTCGTCGGCGACCCGATCGCAGAACTCCTCGATGGCCGCGGCCATCTCGAGGTTGATCGCGTTCTTGCGCCGGGGGTTGTTCAGGGTCAGTCGCGCCACGCCGTCGGTGAACGAGGTGAGAATGGCCGGACCGCCGGCCTCGGCGGAGGGGGTGGGTGTTCCTTCGGTGGTCATGCGCCGAACGTACAAGAGCGGATGCGCGGCCGTATCCGATTCGACCGCTGGGTGGGACGTCCGCGCGGAGGGGATCGGTCACCCGCTGAGTGGGAAGGGTCCGCTCGCCGGGGATCGCTTCGGCGCTACTGTGCGGCGGACGGCGATCGGCACGCGACCGTGCGGCGGGCGCCGGCAGAAGGAGGACCAGTTGTTCGAACTGACAGGGCGGATCGCATTCGTCAGCGGAGCCGGCCAGAGCGTCGGCGAGGGGATCGCGAAAGTGCTTGCCCGGCAAGGCGCATCGGTCATCGTCAACGACCTGCACGCCGAGCGCGCAGAGAAGGTGGCGGCCGGGATCGTCGAGGAGGGCAACCGTGCGGTCGCGGCGCCCTTCGACGTCACCGACTTCGACGCCACGCGCGACGGCATCCGCGCGGCGGAGGCCGAACTCGGCGGCCACGTCGACATCCTGGTGAACAACGCGGGCGTGGCCGAAGGCCGGGTCATCCGCCCGTTCCGCGAGCTCGAGCCGGAGGACTGGCGAGCCCCCATCGACCTCAACATCTTCGGTGCGCTCAACTGCATCAAGGTGGTCATCGACGCGATGTGCGACACGGGGTTCGGCCGGGTCATCCAGATCTCCTCGGGCTCGGCGCGCACGGGGCAGAACATCAACCAGACGATGTACGCGACCGGCAAGAGCGGCATCGAGGGCTTCATCCGCCATCTCGCCGCCGAGACGGGCCGGTACGGCGTCACCGCGAACATCGTGGCGCTCGGTCACCAGAAGAACCTCGAGGAGAAGATGTCTCCCGAGATGATCGAGGCCATCCTCGAGACGATCCCGATCGGCCGGTTGGGAGACCCGATCGAGGTGGGCGCCTTCTGCGCCTACCTGGCGTCGAACGAGGCGGCCGGGATGACCGGGCAGACACTCGACTTCAACGGCGGATCGCAGACCCGATGACGGCCGGCGAGGTCACCTTCTCGCTCGGCGCGATCCGGGTGGGGGACCTGGACAGGTCGCTGGACTTCTACACCGGCGGCTGCGGTTTCGTCCTGGAGAAGAGGTTCACCACGCCTGCGTTCGAGGCGGCGATCGTACGGGCGGGCGTCGCCGGCGTCGAACTCATCGTGCCGCACGGGGAATCTGCGACGGAACGCTCCGATCATGGGAACATGCTGCAGAAGTTCGTGCTGAACACCCCGGACCCGGCGGCGGTCATGCGTCGTGCGTGCGAGTTCGGCGGATCGGAGGTCTCCCCGGCCACCGACTATCCCGCCTACGGGATGACGATCGGGGTGCTCGCCGACCCCGACGGCTACCTGCTGGAACTGGTGGGCCGCACCGACGATCCGGCCGACCCCCGCTGAAACGACCGGCCCGTGCGACACGGGCGAGAACACACGCGTCGACAGCGTTGCGACGCGACAGAAGGATACGGAGTGTCAGGGCTATGACATGGGATGACAGCTACGACGTCGTCGTCGTCGGTTCGGGTGGTGCGGCGCTGGCCGGCGCTCTCGCGGCGACCCACCGCGGGCTGACGGTCTGCGTGGTGGAGAAGACCGACCGCTTCGGCGGCACGTCCGCCTATTCCGGAGGGAGCGTGTGGCTTCCGGGCAACCACGTCCTGCGCCGCGACGGTGTCGACGACTCGGTGGAGGAGGGGCTGACCTACTTCCGGGCCACGGTCGGGGACCGGACGGATGCCGACGTGCAGCAGACCTTCATCGAGACCGGCCCCGAGGTGGTCGAGTTCCTCGAGAACGAGGCGGGGATCCCGCTCGAGCACCGGCCGTTCCCCGACTACTTCGCCGCACCCGGGCGAAAGGACTTCGGACGCTCCATCTTCGCCAAGGCCATCACCGCCGAGGAGCTGGGCGCGCGCGTCGACGACGTCCGGCCGATGGTCCCGACCGACCAGTTCGGCATCGAGATGGACCGCTCGGTCCTCGACGGCGGGCAGGCATGGATCGCGCGAATGGTGTTGGCACTCGACGAGTCCGGCCGCGCCGACCTCCGGCTGAACACCGCCGCGCGGTCGCTGGTCACCGACGAGTCGGGCCGGGTCACCGGTCTGGTGGTCTCGGGTCCGGACGGCGAGCAGCGCCTGCAGGCCCGCGGCGGCGTCCTCCTCGCGGCCGGCGGTTTCGAACGCAACGACGACCTCCGTCGCGAGTACCAGCACATGCCCACCGGGGAGTGGACCTCTTCGCACCCGGCGACCGGCTCGGGGGACGCGTTGACGATGCTGAGCGGCGTCGGGGCGAAGCTCGACCTGCTCGACCAGTCGTGGTGGTGTCCGGCGACCCTCTTCCCCAACGGGCACGCCGTGTTCACGCTCGGGCTGCGCGCGGGCATCATCGTCGACGACACCGCGGAGCGGTTCGCCAACGAGATGCTCCCGTACGACCAGATGGGCCGGGCGATGCGCGAGCGGATGCTCGCGGGCACCGGTGAGCGCTTCTGGTACATCTTCGACAACCGCTTCGGCGACGACCTCCCGGCGATCTGCGCCCCCGCCCCCGACCGTCAGGCGATGACCGAGGCCGGGCTGTGGTTCACCGCAGACTCCCTGGCCGGACTGGCCGGGCTCATCGGGCTGGACCCGCAGGCGCTGGGCGCCACGGTCGAGCGCTTCAACGGGTTCGCCGAACAGGGCGCCGACGCGGACTTCCACCGCGGCGAGGACCCGTACGGCCGGTTCTTCCTCGGCGCACAGTTTGCCGCGCAGTGCCTGGCGCCGCTCGACGGAACCCGCTTCCACGCCGTGCGCCTCGTGCTCGGCGACCTCGGGACCAAGGGTGGCGCCGTCATCAACCGCGACGGGGCGGTCGTGCGCGCCGACGACGGCGAGCCCATTCCCGGCCTGTACGCCGCCGGGAACTCGACGGCGTCCATTTCCGGCGAGGTCTACCCGGGTCCGGGCACGCCGCTCGGATCGGGAATGGTCATGGCGTACCGCGCCGTCGCCGACATGGCCGGCCGGGTTGTCGAGGCCGGGGCCGCGGCCACGTCCTGACAGGTGAACAGACGAGGCGGCCGGTGGTGTGGGCGTCCCACCACCGGCCGCCTTTTGTTCTGTGCCAACGGCATTCACTCGTGGCTGCCGCCGTCGGTGTTCACATGTGGCTGCCGCCAACGGTATTCACATGTGGCTGCCGCCGTCGGTGTTCACATGTGGCTGCCGCCATCGGCATTCACATGTGGCTGCCGCCGTCGGTGTTCACATGTGGCTGCCGCCATCGACGCGCACCTCGGTGCCGCTGATGAACGCCCCGTCGTCCGAGGCCAGCATCGCGACCACGCCTGCGACGTGATCGGGACTCGCCATGCCCGGGATGCGCACGGCGTCGGACGCGGAGTGCTCGACGCGCACGACCGGCTGCATCTTCATGAACAGGGACGGGTCGGCGTCCTCTGGGAGTCCGGGCGCAGCCGTCATTCCCGAGGAGATGCTGCCCGGCGCGACCGACACCGCGCGCAGGCCGTGCTTGGCGTACTCCAGGGCGATGGTGTGGGTCATCGCCTGCACGCCTCCCTTGCTGGCCGCGTAGGCGGCCATGTACGGGTGGGCGAAGCTCGCCGAGGTGGAACTGAAGTTCACCACCACGCCGCGACCCGACGCGATGAGCGCCGGCAGGCTCTCGCGGATCATCAGGAACGTGCCGGTCAGGTTGACGCGGATGACCTGCTCCCAGTCCTGCAGGCTGAGCTGCTCGGTGTGCGCGCTGCGGAGGATGCCCGCCGCGTTCACCAGGACGTCGAGCCCGCCGAGGTGATCGGTCGCGAAGGCCACGCCCGACCTCACCGACTCCTCGTCCGCGATGTCGACGACGCGGGTGGCGATCTGCTCGCCGTGGCCTCTCTCGGCCGCCGTCGCCGCCAGGGTGCCCAGCTGCTCCGCCGAGATGTCGGCCGCGACCACGTCGGCGCCCTCCGCGAGCAGTCGGAGCGCGGTCGCCCGGCCGATCCCCGAGGCCGCACCGGTGACCACGACCCGCCGGTCGCTGAATCGATTCATCCGTCTCTCCTCCATTGGCCGATGTCGTTCACCGACCGCGTACGCACAGGTCGGATCAGAGGTGATGTTTCTCCGCGGAGAGCAGCGTGCGCATCGGTTTGTCCCACTCGGTGGGTCGCCGGCCGTGAAAAGGTGCGGGTGATCAGTTCGCCGCGAGATCCGCCTGGACACACCGGTCCCAGATCTCGCGCGCGGCGATCCGGACCGGGCCGAGGAGCTTGCGATGGTCGAGGGTGCCCAGCGGTGCGCAGATGGACAGCGCCGCCAGGTTGCCGTAGATGTGATCCGGCGGGCCGATCGACACCCCGACGCATCCGATCCCGGCGAACGCCTCCCCGCGGTCGAACGCGCCGCCGCGATCGCGGATCATCGCGAGCTCGTCGGCGAACAGCTGCGGGTCGGTGAGGCTCATGGCGGTCCGGCGCACCAGCGAGCCGTCGTCGGCCACGTGCAGCGCGGCGTTCGTGGAGCCCGGTTCGGCGTGGGCGAGCGTCGCCTTGCCCAGGGCGGTGAGGTGGGCGGGCACGCGCTGTCCCACGGCGGTCGGGGTGGGGCCCGACAGGCGACCGTTCACCTTGGCGAGGTAGACGCAGTCACCCCGATCGACGACGCCGAGCTGCACCGTGTACCCGGTCCGGTGGGCGAACGCGTGCATCACGGGCCGGGCGCCGCGCAGCAGGCGATTCTGGTTGAGCGCGGCCTGGCCGAGTTCGTAGGCCTTGACCCCGAGCTCATAGGTCTGTTCGGGTGAGCGCGCGAGCCACCCCGCCGCGGTGAGCTGCTCCAGCAGCCGGTGAACCGATGATCGAGGCAGACTGGTCCGCGCGGTCACCTGGGCCAGCGTCATCGGCCCCGAGCCGTTGAATGCCTCCAGCACCGTGGACACCCGATCCACCACGGAAATGGGGGTGTCGCCCTTGTGAGTTGTCCGCACCTGTCCTCCTCGATGTGACAGGGGTCACCGTACCCGTGACCGGGGGTCACGTCCAAAGCCGCCGACGCGACTCGTCCCGAATGATGGCATCCACGTATCCGGGGTCCCGGTGTTCGTCCCGGCCAACGGAACGACGTCGTTCGGCGGGCGCCTCACTGCCCTAACCTTCGCGCACATGTCGGCCGGGCCCGCGCGTGTGCGGGGGGATGGCCGCCGGCATCCGACGAGGCGACGAGGAGCGTGCATGACCAGCGAGACGATCATCGGGGACGACGTCGTCACGACGCCGGCCGCGGCGAGGGAGCGAACCCGGGCACGGCGGGTCCGGGTGGTCGAGGTCATCGACGAGACCGCCGATGCCCGATCGATCGTCGTGCGGCCCGATCCGCAGGACGTGGCCGAGTTCGCCTACCTTCCCGGGCAGTTCCTCACCGTGCGCGTCCCGGACGTCGGAACCGGTTGTGCCCGGTGCTATTCGCTGGCGAGCTCGCCGCACGTGGACGACGACCTGAAGTTCACCGTGAAGCGGGTGTCCGGCGGTCACGGCTCGAACTGGATCTGTGACAACGTCGCAGCCGGGGACCTGATCGAGGTGTTGCCGCCGGGTGGAACCTTCGGGCCTCGATCGCTGGACGGGGACGTGGTCCTGGTCGCCGGCGGGAGCGGCATCACCCCGGTGATGTCGATCGCGAAGTCGATCCTGTTCGGGGGAACCGGGACGGTGTTCCTCGTCTACGCGAACCGGGACCCGGAATCGGTCATCTTCGCCTCCGAACTTCGCGCTCTCACAGAACGATTCGCGGAGCGTCTGGTGGTCGTCCACATTTTGGAAGCGGTCCAGGGGTTGCCGACGGGGTCGGGGTTGGCGGCGATCCTCCGCCCGATGGCCGACCGGGAGGTCTACGTCTGCGGACCGACGCCCCTGATGGACCTGGTCGTCGGGGTGTGCGCAGAACTGGGGTTCAGCCCGGAGCGCGTGCACACGGAGAGGTTCCTGTCGTTGCACGGTAACCCGTTCGAGCCGGTGGCGTCGCAGCCGGAGCCGGACTCGGCGGCCGCGACCGCGGCGTGCGAGGTCACCGTCGAACTCGACGGCGAGCAGCACACCGTCGGGTGGAGGTCGGGGCAGAAGCTGCTCGATGCCCTCCTCGGCGCCGGCCTCGACGCGCCGTATTCATGCCGCGAGGGGGCCTGCAGCGCATGCGTCTGCGTCCTGAGATCGGGCGAGATCACCATGGCGCACAACGAGATCCTTGCCGACGAGGACGTCGCGGAGGGCTACATCCTGGCCTGTCAGGCCGAGCCGGTCAGCGATCGGGTGGAGATCGAGTACTGACCCTCCCATTCGGTGGGAGACGCACGTCACACCGGGCCGGATGGTTGTCAAGCTGATCACATGCGATGGTGCGGCCCCTCCGGGTCGCCGATGTCCGATCAGGAGGCCCAGTGAGTTCCACAACCGACAGCAACGCCGAGGTCCGGGTCATCGACGCGGGGACGCCGCCGGAGCGTTTCGCCCGCGGCTGGCACTGCCTCGGGCTGGTCCGAGACCTTGCCGACGGCCGGCCGCATCAGGTGTCCGCCTTCGGCACCGATCTCGTCGTCTTCGCAGGCGAGGACGGCAAGCTGAACGTCCTCGACGCGTATTGCCGCCACATGGGCGGCAACCTCGCGCAGGGGACGATCAAGGGCGACTCGATCGCGTGCCCCTTCCACGACTGGCGGTGGCGCGGCGACGGCAAGTGCACCGGCATCCCGTACGCCAAGCGCGTCCCGCCGATCGCTCGCACGCGGGCATGGCACACCGCCGTCGTCAGCGGCCAGCTCTTCGTCTGGCACGATCCGCAGAACCGCAAGCCCCCGGCCGAGCTGGCCATCCCCGAGATCCCCGTCTATGGGGACCCGGGATGGACGGACTGGGTGTGGAACTCCATCGAGGTCAACGGCGCGCACTGCCGCGAGCTCGTGGACAACGTCGTCGACATGGCGCACTTCTTCTACGTGCACTACGGGATGCCCACCTACTTCCGGAACGTCTTCGAAGGGCACACCGCCTCGCAGGCGATGCGGACCCGCCCCCGCGCCGACGCCGTCGGCGTGAGCCAGAGCACCAACTACAGCTACGAAAGTCAGTCGGACGCCACCTATTACGGGCCGTCCTACATGATCGACAAGCTGTGGAGCGGCGGTCGCGACCACAGCGCCGACCCGAACATCTACCTCATCAACTGCCACTACCCGATCACGGCCACCTCGTTCCGCCTGCAGTACGGCGTCATGGTGGAGAAGCCCTCCGGGGTGCCGGACGAACAGGCCGAGCAGATCGCGCAGACGGTGGCCAAGGGCGTCGCGATCGGATTCGAGCAGGATGTGGCGATCTGGAAGAACAAGACCCGCATCGACAATCCGCTGCTGTGCGAGGAGGACGGGCCGGTCTACCAGCTCCGTCGCTGGTACGAGCAGTTCTACGTCGACGTCGAGGACGTGACCCCGGACATGGTGAACCGCTTCGAGTACGAGATCGACACCGAACGCGCGCTCAAGTCGTGGCAGGCCGAGGTCGATGCGAACCTCGCCGCCGGCCGCACCGCCTTCGACACCCACCAGCCCGCTTCCTGACACCTCGGCCCCGGCCCGACGACGCACGCGTCGGCATCGAACACGACCTATCCCCAGGAGAAGACCAATGGCCTACGAAGTCCTCGACCGCATCATCGACAGTGCGGACGAATTGCGTGCCGGCGCCGACGAATCCGAGCGGCTCGGGCGCCTGAGCGACGGTGTGGCGAAACAGCTCCGGCGGTCCGGGATCATCCGGCTGCTGCAGCGCAAGAAGTACGACGGTTACGAAGCGCATCCGCGCGAGTTCGCCGAGACGGTGATGAAGGCCGCGAGCATCTACGGCTCGGCGGGCTGGATCGGCGGCATCGTCGGCGTGCATCCCTGGCAGCTGGCCTTCGCCGACCCCAAGGTCCAGGACGAGGTGCTCGGCGGCGACACCGACACCTGGCAGGCCTCGCCGTACATGCCGGGCGGCGTGGCGATCCCGGTCGAGGGCGGCTTCCGCCTGACCGGTCGGTGGCAGTTCTCCTCGGGCACCGACCACTGCGACTGGATCTTCCTCGGCGCGATGGTCGGTGACAGCGAGGGCAAGCCGCTCATGCCGCCGACCGGCCTCCACGTGATCCTGCCGCGGGCGGATTACGAGATCGTCGAGGACTCCTGGGACGTGGTCGGCCTCCGGGGCACCGGTAGCAAGGACATCGTGGTCACCGACTCGTTCATCCCGGAGTACCGCGTGATGCGGTCGGCGGAGGTCATCGACGGCACCGCCGCCAAGGAATACGGCGTCACCGAGACCTTGTACAAGATGCCCTGGTCGACGATGTTCCCGCTCGGCATCACCGCGGCGACGATCGGCATCTGCGAAGGCGTCCTGGCCGCCGGCGTCGACTACCAGCGGGAGCGGGTGGGGGCCGCCGGGACGAAGATCAAGGACGACCCCTATGTCCTCCACTCCCTGGGTGAGGCTGCCGCGGAGATCGACGCGGCCCGCCAACAGCTGCTGAGCAACGTCGATCGCATCTTCGACCTCGTCGACGCCGGCAAGGAGATCGACTTCGAGACGCGGGCCACGGCACGACGCAACCAGATCCGCTCGGCGTGGCGGGCCGTGCGCGCCGCCGACGAGATCTTCGACCATTCGGGCGGCAACGCCCTGCGGATGGACAACCCGCTGCAGCGCTTCTGGCGTGACGCCCATGCCGGCATCCACCACGCCATCCACGTCACCAGCACCACCTACCACGCGGCAGCACTCGCGTCGCTGGGCGTCGAGGTCCCGGCCGGCCCGCTGCGCGTGATGATCTGAGCCCGATCGACCACGAGGCCCCGAGACCAACAGAGGATCACCAACCACATGACCGAGATCAAAGGCCTTGGCTACGTACGCGTCCTGGCCACCGACATGGATCGCTGGCGCGAGCTCGGATACGAGGTGCTCGGCTTCGCCCCGGGGACCGGACCCGAGCCCGACGCGCTGCACTTCCGCATGGACGAGCGGCCGTCGCGGATCACCGTCGAGCACGCCGACCGCAACCGGGTGAGCGCAGTCGGGTGGGAGGTCCGCGACCACCTCGCCCTCCGTCGGCTGACGGCGGTACTCGACTCCGCCGGCGTCGAGTACGCCCCGATGCCGCTCGAGCTGTGCGAGGCACGCCGCGTCGAGGGAGGCATCACGCTGAAGGACCCGGGCGGCACGCCGCTGGAGATCTTCTTCGGGCCCGTGCTCGACCACAGTCCGGTCCTGACCAAGTACGGACAGCGGTTCGTCACCGGGCAGCAGGGGCTCGGACACGTCGTGATGCCGACCACCAACTTCGACGAGTCCTACCGGTTCTACACCGAGACACTGGGATTCATTCCGCGCGGCGCGTTCCGGATGCCCTCCCCTCCGGGGTCGCCGCCGGTGCGAATCCGCTTCCTCGGGGTGAACCGGCGCCATCACAGCCTGGCGATCATGCCCAGCCTCGAAGGCCGCGATCCCGGCCTGATCCACGTGATGGTGGAGGTCGACGAGCTCGACGCGGTCGGCCGGGCATACGACCAGGTGATGGCGCGTGACTTCCCGGTGTCGTCGACGCTGGGCCGCCACACCAACGACAAGATGATCTCCTTCTACGTCCGGGTGCCCGGCGGCTGGGACATCGAGTACGGCACCGGCGGTCAACCCGTCGACGAGACCTACTACACCGCCGAGGAGATCAGCGCCGACAGCTACTGGGGACACGAGTGGATGTGGGCGCGCCAGGCCAAGGAGGCCGCCGAGGCGGCCCAGACGAACGAGGCCGCCTCGGCGGCAGCAGACAACGAGGAAGTGACATTGTGACGACCAGGGATATCGATCACGACGCCGTCGTCATAGGCGCCGGCCTGTCCGGGCTCTACGCGGTGTACCGGCTGCGCGCCGACGGCCTCGACGTCCGAGGCTTCGAGTCCGCGGAGGGCGTGGGCGGCACCTGGTACCACAACCGGTACCCGGG
Organism: Gordonia paraffinivorans; assembly: GCF_900683595.1. Lineage (NCBI taxonomy): Bacteria > Bacillati > Actinomycetota > Actinomycetes > Mycobacteriales > Gordoniaceae > Gordonia > Gordonia paraffinivorans. The sequence continues at coordinate 643,013 of NZ_CAACYD010000007.1, forward strand.
GGCGCGGTGCGACGTGGAGAGCATCGACTACTCGTACTCGTTCGACGACGACCTGCAGCAGGAGTGGACCTGGTCGGAGCGCTTCGCCACCCAGAGCGAGATCCTGGCCTATCTCGAACACGTCGCCGACCGCTTCGACCTGCGCAAGCACTTCGACTTCCTGATCCGGGTCACCTCGACGGTCTACGACGAGGACGCGGCGGCGTGGACGATCACCACCGACACGGGGGTGACCACCACGGCCCGCTTCCTCATCATGGCGACCGGCGTCCTGTCGGCGACCAACCGGCCCGACATCCCCGGCCGCGACCGGTTCGAGGGGGAGAGCTACCACACCGGCGAGTGGCCGCACCACGAGGTGAGCTTCGCCGGCAAGCGGGTCGGCGTGATCGGCACCGGATCGTCGGGCATCCAGTCGATCCCGGTGATCGCCGAGACCGCGGAGCAACTCGTGGTGTTCCAGCGCTCCCCGAACTACTCCATCCCCGCCGGGAACCGGCCGCTGACCGAGGAATACATCGCCGAGGTCAAGGCCAATTACGCCGAACGCCGGCGCCTCTCGCGCGAGAGCGGCGGCGGCACCCCGAACTTCCCGTACCCGAAGGGCGCTCTGGAGGTCGACGAGGCCGAGCGCAAGCGCATCTACGACGAGTGGTGGCAGCGCGGCGGCTACCTCTTCGCCAAGGCGTTCCCCGACCAGACCACCAGCCTCGAGGCGAACGACACCGCACGCGAGTACGTCGAGGCCAAGATCCGCGAGATCGTCAAGGACCCGGCGGTCGCCGACGACCTGATCCCGACCGACCACCCGATCGGGACCAAGCGGATCGTCACCGACAGCGGCTACTTCGAGACGTTCAACCGCGACAACGTGAAGCTCGTCAACCTGCGTAAGACGCCGATCGAGGAGATCACCGACACCGGCGTGCGCACCAGCGATCACCTGTACGAGCTCGACATGATCGTCTACGCAACGGGTTTCGATGCGATGACCGGTTCGCTGTCGCGTATCGACATCCGCGGCCGCGGCGGCCGCAAGCTCGTCGACGAGTGGTCGGCGGGTCCCCGGACCTACATCGGCCTCGCGGTGCACGGCTTCCCCAACATGTTCATCGTGACCGGGGCGGGCAGTCCGAGCGTGCTCGCCAACATGGTCCTCGGCGCCGAGCAGCATGTCGACTGGATCTCCGACTGCATCTCCTATCTCGGTGAGCACGACGCGAAGTCGATCGAGGCCGACGCCGAGGCGGTCGACGAGTGGGTCGCCGAGTGCAACGCGAAGGCCTCTGCGACGCTCTTCCCGCAGGCCAACTCGTGGTACATGGGCGCCAACATCGAGGGCAAGCCGCGCGTGTTCATGCCCTACATCGGCGGTTTCGCCAACTACGGCAGGATCATCGACGAGGTCGCCGACTCCGGCTACAAGGGCTTCACGGTCTCGTGAGGGGTGACTGGTGCGATGAGTGAACCGGATTCTGTTTTGTCCCAAGAGAATGCAGCCGGGCAGAATACAGCCGAGCAGAATGCAACCGGGCAGAGCGTCCGGCGGACGGATCTGCACCCCGATGTCGAGGCGATGCTGTCGGTCCTCGAATCCGGATTCCCGGATGTGACCGCGCACGACCCCGCCGAACTGCGCGAGATCATCGTGTCCCGGCGGGCGCCCCTGACACGCCTGCCGGACATGAAGACCGCTCGTGACCTGACCATCGACGGTCCGGGCGGGGACCTGGGCCTGCGGGTCTACGTGCCGCACGGCACGGGCGACGCCGGACCCCGGCCGGTGATCGTGTTCGCCCACGGCGGCGGATTCGTCTTCTGCGATCTCGACAGTCACGACGAGTTCTGTCGCAGCATGGCCGACGCCGTCGACGCGATCGTGGTCGCGGTCGACTATCGGCTGGCGCCGGAGCACCCCGCGCCGGCGGCGATGGAGGACGTGTACCGGGCGGTCTGCTGGGCGGCGGACAACATCGCCGACCTCGGCGGGGACCCGGCGCGGATCGCGGTCGCCGGCGACAGCGCCGGGGGCAACCTCGCCGCGACGGTCAGCATCGCCGCGCGGGACCGCGGAGGGCCCGCGCTCTGCGCCCAGATCCTGCTCTACCCGGTGATCGACGACGATTTCGACACCGAGTCGTATCGCCGCTACGGCGTCGGCTACTACAACTCGGCCAAGGCGATGAGGTGGTACTGGGATCAGTACGCGCCGAGCGGCCGGGACGATCCGCTCGTCGTCCCGACGCGCGCGGACTCGCTGGCCGGCCTTCCCCCGGCCGTGGTGGCCACCGCCGAGCTCGATCCGCCGTGTTCGTCCGGCGAGGACTACGCGCGCGCACTGTCCGACGCCGGCGTGCGGGTCATCGCGCACCGGTTCGACGGTCTGTTCCACGGCTTCTTGACCTTTCCCCAGTTGTCGCTGACGCCTCCTGCCCGGCAGAAGGTCTGGCAGATGGCCTCCGAGATCCTCGCGTGAGAGCGACATCCGAAGCGACGACAACCCGAACGACGACACCGAGGTGGTCATGACACAACGACTCGAGGGCAAGGTCGCCCTGGTCACCGGCAGCAGCCGGGGCATCGGCCGGGCGATCGCCCGCAGGCTGGCCGCAGAGGGCGCGACGGTCGCGGTCAGCGCGCGGTCGGCGAGCGCGCCGGCGGTCTCCGTCCGCGACGGTGAGACACACCAGCTGTCCGGAACGCTCGCCGAGACCGTCGCACTCATCGAGGAGGCCGGGGGCCGCGCCATCGCCATCCCCGCGGACCTCGAGAACCCGGCGGAACGGGACGGGCTCGTCGACGCCGTCGTGGAGGCCGCGGGCACCATCGACATCCTCGTGAACAACGCAGGGTTCGCCGACTACAGCAGCATCGAGAAGATGAGCGAGGAGACCTTCGACCGGACGTTGGAGCACTACCTGAAGGTTCCGGTCTTTCTGTCGCAGAAGGCCATACCGCACATGCGCCGCAATGGCGCGGGCTGGATCGTCAACATCGGGTCGTCCACCGGGCTGAGTCCCATCCGGCCGTTCCGCGAGTACAACAAGACCTCCGGCGACGTGATCTACGCGTCCGCGAAGGCGGCCCAGCACCGGTTCACGCAGGGGCTCGCCGCCGAGGTGCTCGACGACAACATCGCGGTGAACGCGGTCGGCCCGTCGACGGCGATCATGACCCCGGGGGCGGCGTCCCTGTTGCCGGAGGGCTACGAGACCGAGCCGGTCGAGTACCTCGCGCAGACCGTCCTGGAGATGTGCACCGAGCCCGCCGCCGAGCGCACGGGGTTGGTGGCGTTCAGCCTCCACTACCCGTGGGCGACGAAGACGGCCGTGCGCACGCTCGACGGCCGGGACGAGTTGCCGCCGCTCGAGCCGCCGGCGTGGGCCAATCCGAACATCCGGCCCACCGGGCTCTAGACGAAAGGCGAGGTCGGATCTCATGGGTAGTGCTGCGCAAGAGCGCTTTTCGGAGGGCACCGCGGTCGTCACCGGGGCGGCCGCGGGGATCGGCGAGGGCCTGGTCCGTCATCTGGGGTCACTCGGGATGACGGTCGTGGTGGCCGACATCGACGCCGGGCGGGCCGAGTCGGTAGCCGGCGACATCGAGGCGGCCGGCGGCCGCGCCGAGGCGTTCGGCCTGGACGTGAGTCGGTCGGAGGACGTCGAGGCACTGGCCGCGGCCGTGTTCGACCGGCACGGCAGCGTCGAGCTGCTCGTCAACAACGCCGGCATCGAGTCCGCCGGGTTGCTGTGGGAGATCGACGAGGCGCGCTGGCACCGCGTGATGCAGGTGAACGTCGACGGGGTGTTCTACTGCCTCAAGGCCTTCGTGCCGCGGATGATCGACGCCGGCACCCCGGCGTGCATCGCAAACCTCTCCTCGGTGGGCGGCCTCAACTGCGTCGCCGTGCAGAGCCCGTACATCGTCAGCAAGCACGCGGTGCTCGCCATGACCGAATGCCTGTACCAGGACCTCTCGCTGACAGACGCCCCGATCCAGGTGAGCGCGGTGATCCCGCACTCGGTGCGCAGCGAGATCTTCCTCGCGGCGCAGCGCGAGGCCCCCTCGACCAACCCCACCGCGAACGCGGTCTTCGACGCGATGCAGCGGGACAACGTCACCAAGGGGATGGACCCGCTCGTCGCCGCAGAGCACATGATCGAACAGATCGCCCAGGGACACTTCTGGATTCAGTCCGACGACGAGATCTGCTCGGCCGCGGCGCGGCGCCGCGGAGCGCAGTTGGCCGAGTTGCGTCCCCCCTCAGACCCACGAGAGATGCTCACCCGGATGGGTGTGCCACTTCCGGAAGGCAGACGATGACCGACACGATGACCGGTGGACCGGGCGTGAGCGCCGGGGCCGGCGACGTCCTCACCGCAGAAGGCCTGCGACAGATCCTCGCCGAGTGCGACCCGGCGCCGCTGCTGATGTCGCTGGTCCACCTGACCGGCGACACCACATTGCTCGACGAGTTCGCGGACCGTCTCGAATACTCCCGTCCCGGCACGCATTACGCGGCCCCGGTGCCGGGCGCGCTGCCGCCCGGGCAGTACCCGGAGGACGTGATCGCCGACATCCGCGCCTGCGCGGCCGAACTGCTCGCCGACGCGGACCCCGACGCGCAGCCGGGGCTCGGTGTGCCCGCACCCGAGCTGTTCGCGCGGATGGCGCGGGTCGCCACCTCCCAGGAGGTGGACGAGGAGTTCATCCCGCTGCTGCTCGAGCAGGCCGGGTTCGTCACCGACGAGCGGCACGTCCCGGTCACCGTCACGCCGCCCACGGACTTCGAGGTCATCGTCATCGGCGCCGGCATGACCGGCATCAACGCAGCCATCAAGCTCGGCGAGGCGGGCTTCAACTACACCGTCTTCGAGGCCCGCGACGAGATCGGCGGGACCTGGACCCGCAACACCTACCCGGGCGCTGCGGTCGACACCCCGAGCCACTATTACTCTTACTCGTTCGAGCTGAACCCGCACTGGTCGCGGTACTACCCGACGGGCGAGGAGTACCAGCAGTACCTCCTCGACGTCGTGGAGAAGTACGGGCTGCGTGAGCACATCCGGCTGCAGACCTCGGTGCTGGAGATGTCCTGGTCCGAGGAGGACCAGGTCTGGGACGTGGTCACCCGCGACGCCGCCGGCGTGGTCGAGCACCACCGTGCCAAGGCGGTCGTCTCGGCGCTGGGGATGCTGAACTCCGCCAACATCCCCGACGTCCCCGGCCTCGACGAATTCGCGGGACGGGTGATCCACACCGCCGAGTGGGACACCGACCTGGACCTCACCGGCAAGCGGGTCATCGTGCTGGGCACCGGGTGCACCTCGGTGCAGGTGGTCGCCAGCATCGTCGACAAGGTGAAGGCCCTCGACGTGGTCGTGCGGACCCCGCACTGGATCGTGCCGGAGCGGACCGTGGTCCACGACGTCCCCGAGGGGCAGCGCTGGGCGCTCGAGCACCTCCCGTTCTACAACGAGTGGTTCCGGCTGCGTTCGTACTGGTTCGCCTCGGACAACCTCTACCGGCTCCCCAGGGTCGACCCGGAGTGGGCCGCGGAGCACTTCTCCGCGTCGCGCGAGAACGACATGGTCCTGAAGAACGCGCAGAAGTACCTGCACGACAGCTTCGGCGACCGCCCCGATCTCATCGAGAAGCTGACCCCGGACTTCCGCCCCTACGCCAAGCGGATCGTCAAGGACCCGGGCTTCTACGCGGCGCTCAAGCGCGAACACGTGGCCCTGCACCGCGCGTCCTTCGAGCGGGTCACGCCGGAGGGCGTGTACCTGACCACGGGTGAGTTCGTCCCCGCGGACGTCATCATCCTCGCGACCGGGTTCAAGCTCGAGTTCACCACCCGCATCGACATCGTCGGACGCGACGGCCGCAAGCTCGCCGACGTGTGGTCCGGTGGCGAGGACCCGCGTGCGTACAAGGGCGTCCAGGTGTCCGGGTTCCCGAACCTCTTCGTGACCTCCGGCCCGAACTCGGCGCCGAATCACGGTGCCGGACACAACATCACCAGCGAGGAGCAGGTCCACTACATCGTCGAGTGCCTGCAGTACCTGCTGGAGAACGACCACGCCTCCATGGATGTGCGCCAGGACGCGCTCGACGAGTACAACGCGAAGGTCGACGAGGCGCTGGACGAGACGGTCTGGGCACACCCGGGCGGCCAGGTGAACAGCTACTACCGCAACAGCCAGGGCCGGCCCATCGTGCCGTGCCCGTGGCGGCTGGTCGACTACTGGACCATGATGCGCGAGCCGGACCCCGCCGACATGGTCTTCGTGCCGGCGAACAAGTCAGGGGAGAAGGCGTGACGGCATCCGGCAACGACGACCTCACCGGCGCAGCGACGAGCGCCGACGTCGACGTCGACCTGCTCGTCGTCGGGTCGGGAACCGGGCTGGCGGCGGCGCTGGCCGCGCACGAGGCGGGGCTGTCGACCCTTGTCGTGGAGAAGTCGGAGTACGTCGGAGGCTCCCTGGCACGGTCCGGCGGCGCCTTCTGGGTGCCGGGCAACCCGGTGCTCGCCCGGTTGCAGCCGGGGGACACCGTGGCCGACGCCGCGACGTACATCCGTTCGGTCGTCGACGGCAGCGCGCCGCAGGAGCGGGGGACATCGTTCCTCGAGCACGGTCCGGCGGCCATCGCGATGCTGTCCCGGACGACGCCGATGAAGTTCATGTGGGCGCGCGGCTACTCCGATTACCACCCGGAGAAGCCGGGCGGTTCGGCGATGGGCCGGACCTGCGAGTGCGTCCCGTTCGACGTCGCGCAGCTCGGTGCCGAACGTGCCCGCCTGCGTCCCGGACTGATGGAGGCGCCGTTGCCGGTGCCCATCACCGGCGCGGACTACAAGTGGCTCAACCTGCTGACACGGGCTCCCCGCAAGTCCGGATGGCGGGTGATGAAGGCCCTGGGGATCGGTCTCGGCGGGATGGCCGTCAAGCGCGAGTACGCCGCCGGCGGGCAGGCGCTGGCCGCCGGGTTGTTCGCAGGCGTGCTCCGCGCCGGCATCCCGGTGTGGACGAGCGCGCCGCTCGTCGGCCTCGTCACCGACGGCGGTCGGGTGACGGGCGCGGTCGTGGAGCGTGACGGGGTGTCGACCCGGGTCAACGCGCGACGGGGCGTGGTGCTCGCGGCCGGCGGCTTCGACCACGACATGGCGATGCGCCGGAAGTTCCAGTCCGAGTCCCTGCTCGACGACGCGAGCCTGGGCTGCGCGGCGAACACCGGCGATGCCATCCGGATCGGCCAGGAGGTGGGTGCCGGGGTCTCCTCCATGGACCAGGCCTGGTGGTTCCCCGCGGTGGCCGCGGTGCCCGGGGGCGCCCCGGCGGTGCTCCTCGCCGACCGGTCGCTGCCGGGGTCGTTCATCGTCGACTCGTCCGGCCGCCGGTTCGTCAACGAGGCGATGGACTACATGAGCTTCGGCCAGCGGGTTCTCGAGCGCGAGCGCAACGGCGATCCCGTCGGCGACATGTGGCTGGTCTTCGACCAGAAGTACCGCAACAGCTATGTGCTCGCCGGCTCCCTGTTCCCGCGGCAGCCGCTGCCGCAGGAGTGGTACGACAACGGCATCGCGGTCAAGGCGAGCGACCCGCGCGAGCTCGCGCGTCGGATGGGCGTCGACGAGCAGGCCTTCGCCGCCACGTTCGAGTCCTTCAACGCCGGTGCGGTCCTGGGCATCGACCACGACTTCGGCCGCGGGGCGAGCGCCTACGACCGCTACTACGGCGACCCGACCGTGGCTCCCAATCCCAACCTTCGCGCCCTGCGGGGTGATTCGCTCTACGCGGTTCGCATGGTCCTCAGTGACCTCGGGACGTGCGGCGGCCTGAACGCCGACGAGCGCGGGCGGGTCCTCCGCGAAGACGGGTCCACCATCGACGGGCTGTACGCGATCGGCAACACCGCCGCCAACGCGTTCGGGTCCACCTATCCCGGCGCCGGGGCGACCATCGGCCAGGGGCTGGTCTACGGCTACATCGCGGCACTCGACGCCGCGGGCAGGCTCGACCGGACGGAGAGGAGATCGGCGTGACGGCGGCCGACGCCATCGACGGACAGCACATGCGGCGGGTGCTCGGACATTTCGCGACGGGCGTCGTCGCCGTGACGGGCATCCATGCCGACACCGGTGCACCGGTCGGCCTCGCCGCCAACTCGTTCACCTCGGTGTCGCTGGACCCGCCGCTCGTCGCCTTCTGCGTGGGGAAGGCCAGCACGTCCTGGCCGCTCGTCCGGCAGATCCCCCGCTTCTCCATCAACATCCTCGCCGAGGACCAGGAAGACGTGTGTCGCCGGCTCGCGACCAAGGGGGCGGACAAGTTCCGCGGACTGAGCTGGGACCACTCTCCCGGGGGTGCGCCCATCCTGGCCGGCGGCCTCGCCTGGATCGAGGCCGAGCTCGCCGACGAGCACGAAGCGGGCGACCACACGATCGTCGTGGCGCGGGTCCGGCACCTCGAGGCCTTCGACCGCGATCCGCTCCTGTTCTTCCGCGGCGGGTACGGCAGGATCGCCACCGATCGGGCGGAGGTGCGCCGATGACGATGACGTCGCTCACCTGCAAGGGATGCGGCCGCGGGGTCCGCGTGGAGAAGTTCAGCGAGGCCCACACCTCGATCGAATGGACCTTCGACGCCCGCGAATGCCCCTTCATCGCCGCCGCCCGCGACGAGCAGGGCTTCGGCTCGTACTCGGGCGGATGCGCGCAGTTGCGCGCCACCATCGACGATGCGGTCCGCGACGGAGAGCTCGTCGTCACCAAGCTGGAACTCCCCCGGGGAGAACAGCTTCCGCGCCTGCACTGACTGCCGGTCGGCGGCCGCGGGGACCCGCGCGTCCGGTGAACGGGAACGCCGGGAGCCGTCGCACGCCGACGGTGGCACGCTCGAGGGATGACGACCGAGACGAACACCCAGAACATCCCGCCACTCCTCGAATTGCCCACGGAGAACGGAGTTCTCCGCTACCGCGAGGCCGGTGAGGGAGAACCGCTGCTGCTGCTCCACGGTTCCGGGCCGGGGGTCACCGGCTGGCGCAACTTCCGCGGGAACGTTCCCGCCCTGGCGGAACACTTCCGGACCCTCGTCCTGGAACTGCCCGGGTTCGGTGTGAGCGACGGCTTCGGGGCCGCTCACCCGATGATGTCGGCGCAGACCGCCGTGCGGGCGTTCCTGGACGGTCTCGGCATCGACCGGGTCCGGATCATCGGCAACTCGATGGGCGGATTCATCGCGACCGATTTCGCCCTCGCACAACCGGAACGGGTCGACCGGCTCGTCACGGTGGGCGGTGCCGGGACCAACCTGTTCGGTCCGGCGCCCTCGGAGGGGATCGTGCGCCTGTCCGAGTTCGTCGAGAACCCGACCCGGGAGTCCTTGGTCGCGTGGCTGCACTCGATGGTCTACGACCGCTCGCTGATCACCGAGGAGCTGATCGAGGAGCGGTGGACACAGGCCACCGATCCCGAGACCCTGGCGAGTTCGCGCGCCATGTACGGCTCGGCGGCGCTCGAGCGGATGAGCGCGGCGATGCGCAACCCGGACGTCGCGCCGGGGTGGGCGAACCTGCGCAAGCTCACGGTCCCGACACTCATCACCTGGGGACGCGACGACCGGGTCAGTCCCGTGGACATGTCGATCATCCCGATGCGGACGCTGGTCTCCGGGGAGATCCACATCTTCCCCAACTGCGGGCACTGGGTGATGATCGAGCAGCAGAAGGCCTGGGAATCGGTGGTTCTCGCGTTCCTGCAGCGCTGACCCGCACCCCCCCGGTGGGCCGGGCCGCGCCCGGCCCACCGGTCACCCCGGGCCGACCCCGTCGGTGGGGTCATACCTGGGCCGACTCCGTCGGGAGGGAGGCCGGCTCGATGAGGGGCCGGTCGGTGGTGCAGAAGCTGTGGCAGACGCGCTCGGTCACCAGGCACACCGGGTTCTCGGGATCGAAGAACGGGTCGACCGACGCCCAGTGGACCGGGTGATTCATGTACGGCCCGAGGAGGCCGTCGAGGTCGGCGTACTCCTGCTCCCACACGTGCGTCCACCGCGAATCCCCGCCGGCGACGGCCACCCGGCTCAGGCGCCATGCCTGGATCGCGTCGACATATCGCGGCATCCGCAGCAGGGCCCGCTCGAACCGGTCCACCTCGTCGGTCGTGGCCGAATCGTCCACGCGCAGGAGGAGGGTGCGGTACACCGCGCCGGGGTTGCCCGTCGCGCGCCGGCCCACGGCACCGGGCCGGTGGGGGCTGCCGTGGTACTCGACGGAGTTGACCCGGACGACCGGCTCCTGCGATGTCGCGCGGTCGAACGCGGCCCGCGACCCGATCCACCGATCCTCCGAGTCGAACTGCAGGTGGGCCACGAGGTGACCCCCGTTGCGGACGCCGGGAAGCGTGGGCGACACCAGGGCGATCTCCGCGCCCGTGGCGTCGGCCGCGGCGGCGATGCGCGCGGCGACGGCGTCCAGTGTCGGCTCGTCGAGCGGTGACACGTCGATCAGCCTGGTCACCTCATACATCGCACAGCCCTTCCACGTCGGCGGCGTCGGCGGCCATCGTCCTGGTCCGCTCGGCGATCATCGGTGCCATCTGCGCCCACCATTTCGACGGCGCCGGGTCGTGGCGGGCGGCGACCGCGGCCTGCCACCAGGCCCGGGTGCCCGGTACCGACCAGGTCGCGGTCACGGTGTTGGTGTCGTCGTCGAGCCAGACGGGTGGCGTCACGAGTATGCGATCGAGGGTGAGGCCCCGTTGGGTGGCCGCAGGTGCGTATTCGCTCAGGTACGCGGCGACGAATTCACGTGCGGCACCGGGCTTGAGGACGACCTGATCGACGACGAAGATGGTTCGGTCGGTCATGTCGACGACGCTATCGCCCGACCGGCGGAAACGGTCTCCGACATTCCCGGTGGTCGGGAGATCGCCACCCCCGGCCGGTGACCCGCGGGCGTTGATAGTCTCGCCGCGTGAGCGCCGAATCGATCCCGAATCTGCCGGCCACGAGCTGGGCGGTACTCGGCATGCTGTCGTTCGGTGAGGAACTCACCGGCAACGACCTCAAGAAGTGGGCGGACTGGAGCATCGGGTTCTTCTACTGGAGCCCCTCGGTCAGCCAGGTCTACGCCGAGCTGAAGAAGCTCGAGGAACATTCGCTGGTGACCTCGCGAAAGGTTGCCGACGGCGGGGTCCGGGGGCGTCGCGTCTACGCGATCACCGAGCGAGGTGTCGAGGCGCTGCGGTCGTGGTCGAGTCGTGACGAGGTCGACATGCCCGTTCTGAAACACGGTGTGATGCTCCGCCTGTACATGGGGCACCTGCACGATCCGGAGGAGCTGAAGCGGATCGTCCGGGCGCATGTCGACAACCTCCGGGATGCCGCCGAACGCGCCGCCCAGCACGCCGAACACTCCGAAGGGGAACCGGGGTGGGCCTTCTCACAGATGAGCCTGCGGTGGGCGAAGCGCTACTACGAGGCCGAGATCAGGCTGGCCGAGGAATTGCTTGACGAGATCGATGCGGCCGCAGCGCGATTCGCGGAGTCAGCCGAGCGCGACCCGCTCGGCCTCCCCGTGCCGCGTGACCCGGGGGCCTGGCGTTCGGTCCCCGAGGACTCCGAGCAGGGCTGACCGGAATCGTGTGAACGGACAGGAGTCCGCCCGGATGTCGGGCGGACCCCTGTCGGTACGGAACCTCGGCGGACCCTCGGCCCGCCGTCGTCATCCTTCGGCGAGCACGCGTGTCGCGGTGGGCAGCGACCTCATCAGATTGCGGCGCTGGAGGGTGGGCGTGACCCGGGTGCCGTCGCACATGCTCCGCCAGATCGCGCCGGCGGTGAGGCGGACCGGGGTGATCATGGTCGAGTCGAACCGCATCTCGCGCAGCGGGCCGCACACCGAGACCGCGGTCGTCGACTCGCCCACCGGGCCGATCGGCGCGGCGACACAACCGAATCCGTTCACGGACTCGTTGCGCTCGAAGGCGACCCCGCGCTCCAGGATCGATTCGTGGCCGGGGATCCGGACGCCGTTGTAGGCGAGCAGCGCGCGGCCGAGCGCCGAGGTCCGGGCGTCCCGCCGTCCTCCGATCCGCGTCGGCACGAGGGCGGACAGGCGCCCGCCGATCTTCTCCAGGTACACCACGTCGTCGCCGTCGAGGACGGCGAGGTGCACCACCATGCCCGTGGTCCGGTACAGGTGATGCAGGTGGTCCCTCGCCGCCGCGTGGACGCGGTCCTGATGGACGGCGAGGGAGCCGAGCTCGACCAGCCGGATGCCGAGGCTGTAGCTGCGCCCCTCGCGGCTGAGCCACCTCAGGGAGACGAGCCGCTCCAGCATGCGGTGCGCCGAGGAGCGCGGGAGCCCGGTCCGCAAGACGATCTCGGAGAGGCTGAGCCGGTCCCGCCCCTCGAAGGCGTCCAGGATCAGCGTCAACCGGTCGAGGATTGCGCTCGGGGTGCTGGAGGTGCCGGTGTCCGCGTACTCCTGGGTGATCGACATGCCGATGACTCCTGTTCTCATGCAACGGCCTGACGTGCCTATTTCGATTAGGAACGTGGCTATTTCGATTAGGAATATGCCACACTCCGGCCGAGATGTGAACCGGATCACCAAATCGTGATCAGCGTGTCCCGGTCTTGGCGTTCGGCGGCTCGACCACCAGTGGGCAGCGGGTGCCGGTGAAGATGCTCGCTGCGCAGAGATTGCAGTGGATGCACAGCGAGGTCGTCTCCAGGTCCTGCCGGATGCGGTTGATCAGGTCCGGCTCGCGGAGAAGCGCCCGTGCCATCGCGACGTACTCGAAGCCGTCGCGCATGGCGGTCGTCATCGCGTCGTGGTCGGTGATGCCGCCGAGGAGTATCAGCGGCATGTCGAGGGCGTCGCGGAACTGCCGGGCGTGATCGCGGAAGTAGAGCCGCTCGTAGGGGTAGTGCTTGAACACGAGGTTTCCGAACATCTTCATGCCGACCTTGACGATGCCGGTCTGGGTCTCGGCCATCGCGCGGACCGGGACGTCGCCGCGGAACAGGTACATGGGGTTCAGCAACGACGATCCGCCGGTGAGCTCGAGCGCATCGAGATGTCCGTCTGCCTCGAGCATCTGCGCGAACTGCAGGGACTCGTCGAGCCAGAGCCCGCCGGGCACGCCGTCGGCCATGTTCATCTTCGCGATCACCGCGATGCGGCCGTCGACCGCCTCGCCGACGGCGGCGACGACCCGTCGGGCGAACTCGGCGCGGTTGGCCAGCGAGCCGCCCCAGGAATCCTTGCGCCGGTTGATGTTCGGACTGAGGAACGAGCTGGCCAGGTAGTTGTGGCCCAGGTGGATCTCCACCGCGTCGAAGCCGACCTCGATCGCATACCGCGCGGCGTCGGCGTGTGCCGCGATCACCCGGGCGATGTCGTCGTCGGTGGCGGCCCGGTCGAGGCCCATCGCGAGGGGGTTGGGGCGGGCGGACGGCGCGATCGACGGCAGCCCGGTCGAGCGCGAGTTGGCCACCGGCCCCGCGTGTCCGATCTGCGCCGAGACCTTGGCGCCGGTGGCGTGGACGGCGTCGGTCAGATGCTGCAGACCGGCGAGAGCCTCAGGGCGCCAGTAGATCTGGTCGCGCTCCGTGCGGCCCTCCGGGGCGACGGCCAGATAGGCGACCGTGGTCATGCCGACGCCGCCGCGGCCGACCGCGACGTGGAAGTCGACGAGCCGGTCGCTGACGAGGGCGTTCGGGGTGGCCCCCTCGAACGTCGCGGACTTGATGATGCGGTTCCGCATCTCGATCGGACCGAGGCGTGCCGGCGCGAGCGGATCGGGAACGGGGGTCACGGGTGGGGTCGCGGCGGTAGGGGTGGCCGGGGTCGGGGTGGCATCGCTCATCGGGATCTCCTCGAGGGCTGGGTGAGGGGGGCGGCATGGACCGCCGCCGGTCGGCCGGCGGGTTCCACTCGCGGATCGTGGGACACCGGACCCGGCTTCCCGCGCCGATGTCCCGGTCACCGGGAACTGTCGTCTCCAAGGCCGCTCGGCGTCCGCTCATAATTCACTGCTCGCACCAAAGGGTGATGCGAATCACGCGGGCGGCTCGATGCGTCGGATGGATGTCCGGGCACCTGGCCTCGCGGTTCTTGTGAAGGAGTACCTGAAATGAAACTCGGTGGTCTGACTCGTCATCGACGAGCCATTGCCGGCCTGAGCGCCGTGGCCATGTTCGGCACGCTGGGCCTCACTGCGTGTGGCAGTGACGATTCCTCGGACAGCAGCGGGTCGACGGCGTCGACGACGTCTCTGCCCGGCGACGCTGCGCAGGGCGAACCCGTCAAGATCGGCTTCCTCTCGCCCGAAGGCGGTGCGGCGGTGTCGATCCCGGAGTACCGCGAGGGTGCTGAGGCCGCGGTCAAGTATGTGAACGAGAACGCCGGCGGCCTGGCCGGCCGTCCGGTCGAGCTGGTGGTGTGCAAGCAACAGGAGGAGCCGACCTCGGCGACCAAGTGCGCGAACGAACTCGTCGAGAAGAAGGTCGCGGCGGTCGTCACGCCCGGCACCTCGATGGGCGAGGTCGTCGCACCGGTTGTCACCGGGGCCAAGATCCCCTACGTCACCCTGAACGCGGTGTCGGCGGCCGAGCTCACCAATCCTGCGGTGGCCGCTCTCTCGGCCGGCCTGCCGGGCTCGCTGACCACCACCGCCACCGCGGCGAAGGACGCCGGACTCGGCAAGGTCACCATCTTCGCCAGTGACGGCGGCGGCATGGGCTCGATCGTCACGCAGATGGGCGCGCCGATCTTCCAGGCGCTCGGCGTCGAGCTCGAGGTCACGCCGATCCCGCTCGGCGTGCCGGACCCGAGCCCGATGGTGACCGCCGGTCTGTCGAAGAAGCCGGACGGCATCAGCGTCATCGCCGACGCGGCGACCTGTGCCTCCGTGCTCAAGTCGGTCCAGACCCAGGCTCCCGACGTCAAGAAGCTGCTCATCCCGACCTGCCTGGACCCGAACGTCACCAAGGTCGTCGGCATGGACGCGATCAAGGGCAACATCGGCATCACCGCGACCGATTACCTGTCGGATCAGCCTGATTCGGTTCTCTACCGCACCGTCATCACCGAATACGCTCCCGAGCTGTCGGTGACCGGCGCCGGATCGTCGGGTTACCAGGTCCTGCTGGGTCTGGTCCGCGCTGCCGACAACATCCAGGGCGAGGTCAACGCGGCCTCGATCGCCGAGGCGCTCAAGACGTCCAAGGACGTCGAGATGCCGGCCGGCGGCGGGATCACGTTCACCTGCAACGGCACCGCGTTCCCGCAGATGCCGTCGCTGTGCTCGTCGCAGATGCTCTACGGCCCGCTCAACGATGACGGCGTCCCGGTCGACCTGAAGCTCGCCGGCCAGAAGCCGTCCGCATAAGAAAGCCGGCGGCACAGAGGATTTGACATGACAGATCATCTCTCCTATCTCGTACTCGGACTCGGCAACGGGGCGGTGTACGCGGCGATCGGGCTCGCGCTCGTGATGACGTTCAAGAGTTCGGGCGTCGTGAACTTCGCGACCGGCGCCATCGCGCTCTACACCGCGTACACCTATGTCCTGCTCAGGACGGGGGAGTTGATGGTCCCGATTCCGGGACTCCCCAAGACGGTCGACCTCGGTGGGCCTCTTGGGGTGTTCCCGGCCATGGGCATCGCGCTCGCGATGGCGGCGGTGCTCGGCATGCTCTGCTACGTGCTGATCTTCCGCCCGATGCGCAACGCCTCGGTGGTCGCGAAGGCGGTCGCGTCGATCGGCCTGATGATCGTGCTGCAGGCCCTGATCGCGCAGCGGGTCGGCACGCAGATCCCCTTGGTGGAGCCCATCTTCCCGGTGAAGTCGATCTCGATCGGCGACACCGTCGCGCCCACCGACCGCCTGTGGCTGGCGGGCTGCATCATCGGACTCGCGGTCGTGACCACGATCGCCTTCCGCCACACCCGCTTCGGCGTCGCCACCGAGGCCGCCGCGGAGTCCGAGAAGGGCGCCTACCTGACCGGCCTGTCCCCGGACCGGATCGCGCTCGCCAACTGGGCGCTGTCGTCGGTGCTGGCCGGCCTGGGCGGCATCCTGATCTCGCCGATGGTCTCGCTGAACCCGGTGGCCTACACCATGTTCATCGTCCCGGCGCTCGCCGCCACCCTGGTCGGCAACTTCTCGTCCATCTGGCTGACCGTGATCGCGGGCATCGCCATCGGCGCGCTGCAATCGGAGGCCACGAATCTGCAGAACACCATCGACTGGCTGCCGCAGACCGGTCTCTCGGAGGCGGTTCCGCTGATCCTGATCCTCGGCTTCCTCGTCCTCAAGGGGCGGCCGCTGCCCGACCGCGGGGCCGTGACGCGACAGGCCCTCGGCCGCGCGCCACGCCCCGAACGGATCGCCGTGCCGGTACTGCTGTCGGTGGCGGTCGCGGTGATCGCCCTCCTGACCACCAGCGGCAGCTACCGGGCCGCGGTCATCACCAGCATCATCTTCGGCGTCGTGGCGCTGTCGCAGGTCGTCGTCACCGGCTATGCGGGACAGGTGTCGCTGGCGCAGCTGACCCTCGCCGGCGTGGGCGCCTACTCGCTGTCGTCGCTCAACACCCATCTCGGCATACCGTTCCCGTTCGCGCCGATCCTCGCGGCGGTGTGCGCCACCGTGCTGGGCATCGTCGTGGGCCTGCCGGCGCTGCGCGTGCGCGGTCTGCCGCTCACCGTCGTGACCCTGGCGCTGGCCGTCTTCTGCGAGGCCTTCTGGTTCCGCAACCCGTCCTTCAACGGCGGCTTCTCCGGCTCCCCGATCGACTCCCCGCGCATCTTCGGGATCGAACTCGGCATCGGCGCGGGCGAGGACTATCCCCGCATCGCCTTCGGCATACTCAGCCTGATCGTGCTCGTCGTGGTCGGACTCGGCGTCGCCTGGCTGCGCCGGAGCACCCTGGGCACCGACATGCTCGCCGTGCGCGCCAACGAACGCTCCGCAGCCGCAACCGGTATCGACGTCTCGCGGACCAAGCTGGCCGCGTTCGCCATCGGTGCCTTCATCGCCGGACTGAGCGGCTCGCTCCTCGGGTACCAGCAATCGCTGGCCACGGCCGAGTCGTTCACCGTCTTCCTCGGGATCAGCCTGTTCGCGATCATGTACATCGCGGGCATCACCTCGATCACCGGCGGCATCCTGGCCGGCATCATGGCACCCGGCGGCCTGCTCTACATCGTCCTCGACCGGTTCGCGAACATCGGCGAGTACTACACGCTGCTCAGCGGGGTGCTGTTGATCGTCTCGGTGATGGTCAACCCGGACGGCATCGCGAGCCGGTTGCCCCACATCCCTTGGCCTGCACTGCCCTTCGGTCGTCGTTCGGCGGCCGCCGGGACGGAGGAGACCCCGCAGGCGGTCGCTCCGGTTGCTGCCGGGGACCGCAGCACACCCGTGCTGGCCGTCGAGAACGTGGGCGTCCGTTACGGCGCCGTCGTCGCGGCCGAGGGTGTCACCTTCGAGGTGTATCCCGGCGAGATCGTCGGCCTGATCGGCCCGAACGGCGCCGGGAAGACCACGGTGATCGACGCGATCACGGGCTTCGCACCGTCGACGGGCACGGTGTCCCTGGAGGGCAAGGCGATCAGCACGCTCGGACCCCACCTGCGCAGCCGGGCCGGCCTGGGCCGAAGCTTCCAGGACGTCGAACTCTACGACGATCTCTCGGTGGCGGAGAACGTCACCGTCGGCGCCAGCCGGTCGCGGTCTGACGTGCCGGTGAGCCGTCGCGTGGAACAGGTCCTGCACATGGTGGGACTCGACGACATGGCCGACGCCGAGGTCGCGACCCTGTCGCAGGGCCGGCGGCAGCTCGTGTCGGTGGCACGCGTGATGGCGGCCTCGCCGGCGATCGCGCTCCTCGACGAGCCCGCGGCGGGCCTCGACTCGGGCGAGAGCCAGTGGCTCGGCGAACGCCTGCGGCAGGCGCGCGACTCGGGCATCTCGATCCTGATGGTCGACCACGACATGGATCTGGTCCTCACCATCTGCGACCGGGTCGTGGTCCTCGACCTCGGCAAGGTCATCGCGACCGGAACCCCGGACGAGATCCGCAACGACGACGCGGTGATCCGCGCGTACCTGGGCATGCCGGTCGAGGCCGCAGCCGAATCCGATGCCGACACCGCGAGAGCACAGGAGGTCATGTCGTGAGCGTGCTGAAGGTCGACGGGCTGACGACCGGCTACGTCAAGCAGCGCCCGTGTGTCCGGGACGTCGACCTGTCGGTCGAACCGGGCGAGATCCGGTGTCTGCTCGGCCCGAACGGCGCGGGCAAGACGACGCTCCTGCTCGCACTCGCGGGCATGCTGCCCCGGTTCGCCGGTGAGGTCGAGGTCGGCTGGGTGGCCGTTCCCGGCGGCAACCCGCGCGCGGCCATCACCGCGGGAATGGTGCTGGTCCCCGACGACCGTGCGCTGTTCCGCCAGTTGCCGACCGTGCAGAACCTCCGCCTGGCGGTCCGGCAGCGGTCGCGGCGGGCCGCCGCGGTCGACGAGGTGATCGAGTACTTCCCGTCACTGGAGAAGCGCCTGCACGTCGACGCGGGCCGGCTCTCCGGCGGCGAGCAGCAGATGCTCGCGATCGGGCGCGCGATCGTCCAGCGCCCGAAGGTCCTCCTCATCGACGAGCTGAGCATGGGGCTCGCCCCCGTGATCGTCGACGAGATCCTCGCGGTGCTGCGTCGGCTGAGCCGTGAGACCGAGATGAGCGTCGTGCTGGTGGAACAGCACGTCCATCTCGCGCTCGGTGTGGCCGACCGGGCGAGCGTGCTGGTGCACGGCTCGGTCGTCATCGACGACTCCGCCGAGGCGCTGCGGGCCGACCCGTCGCGAATCGAGGCCGCCTACCTGGGGGCCGACGTCGACGCCGCGGTGTGACCGACGCTCCCGCTGAACGGACGGCGCGTCCCGGCGTGCGGGGTCTTCGTAGTGCAATCACGGGGGATCGACGACCCGGTCGGCGGACAGCCGGTGTCGCAATACTGGAACCTGTTCTAAACTAGAACACGTTCACTTTCGGAAGGCGAGGAATCCATGGCGGTTGACCAGCAGGTTCGAGAGCAGATCGCCGCAGATCTGTGGAACGCGGAGCAGACGGCGACGGCGATCGACCGTCCCACCGACTCCCATCCCGACCTCGACGTGGTCGACGCCTACGAGATCCAGCTGATCAACATCCGCAAGCGGCTCGACGCCGGCGCGAAGGTGGCCGGGCACAAGGTCGGCCTCGCCTCCGAGGCGATGCAGAAGATGATGGGGGTCGACGAGCCCGACTACGGGCACCTCCTCGACGAGATGCAGTACTTCGAGGACACCCCGATCGACGCGAAGAAGCTGTGCTTCCCGCGCGTCGAGGTCGAGGTCGGGTTCATCCTCGGCGAGGACCTGCCGGGCGAGGGGTGCACCAACGAGGACGTCATCGCGGCGGTCGAGTGGGTGGTCCCGGCGATCGAGCTCATCGACTCGCGCATCAAGGACTGGAAGATCACGCTGTGCGACACGATCGCCGACAACGCGTCGTCGTGCGGCTGGATCCTCGGCAAGGAGCGTGTGCCGATCAGCGAGATCGACACCGGCGACATCGACGCGGTGCTGCACCGCAACGGCGAGATCGTCGCGAAGGGCAACTCCTCGGCGGTGCTGGGTCATCCGCTCAACGCGGTGTCGTGGCTGGCGCGGAAGGTCGACGGCTTCGGGGTGCGGCTGCGCAAGGGCGACGTCATCCTCCCGGGCACCGCGACGCGGGCCATCGACATCGCCTCCGGGGACCACTTCGTGGCCGAGTTCGCCGGACTCGGCTCGGTCACTCTGGATTTCACCTGATTCACCAGACTTTTCACGAGCACAAGGAGGGTTCACGTGGCGGCAAAGCTGACCGCGGCGATCATCGGGTCGGGCAACATCGGCACCGATCTGATGTACAAGCTGGAGCGTTCGGAGGTCATCGATCCGCGATGGATGGTCGGCATCGATCCCGACTCCGAGGGGATGAAGCGCGCCGCCGACCACGGCCTCATCACCATGAGCGGCGGCGCGGACGAACTCCTCGCCTCGCAGGAGAAGCCCGACCTCATCTTCGAGGCGACCTCGGCTTACGTACACCGCGAGTACGCGCCCAAGTACGAGGCGGCGGGGATCACCGCCATCGACCTCACCCCGGCCGCGGTCGGACCCGCAGTGGTCCCGCCGGCGAACCTGCGCGAGCACCTCGACGCACCCAACACCAACATGATCACGTGCGGCGGCCAGGCCACCATCCCGATGGTGCACGCGGTCAGTTCGGTCGTCCCGGTTCCGTACGCGGAGATCGTCGCATCGGTCGCATCCGTGTCGGCGGGTCCGGGCACCCGCGCGAACATCGACGAGTTCACCCGCACCACGTCGAAGGGCATCGAGACGATCGGCGGTGCCGACCGCGGCAAGGCCATCATCATCCTGAACCCGGCCGACCCGCCGATGATCATGCGCGACACCATCTTCTGCGCGATCCCCGAGGATGCCGACACCGACGCGATCGCCGAGTCGATCCACAAGCGGGAGAAGGAGATCCAGGAGTACGTGCCGGGTTACCGGCTGCTGCAGGAGCCGCAGTTCGACCCGCCGAGCGTCATCAACGGCGGTTTCGCCCGCGTGTCCATCTTCGTGGAGGTCGAGGGCGCGGGAGACTTCCTGCCGCCCTACGCCGGAAACCTCGACATCATGACCGCCGCCGCCACCAAGGTCGGCGAAGAACTCGCCAAGAAGAAGTTGGGAGTCCCCGCATGAGCACCAACGTCGCCCCCAGGCAGCACGACCCGAAGCTGATGGCGAACGCGCGCAAGTTCTCCGACGAACTCGACATCCGCGTCACCGACTCGTCGCTGCGCGACGGCAGCCACCACAAGCGGCACCAGTTCACCGAGGAAGAGGTGCGCGCGATCGTCGGCGCCCTCGACGAGGCCGGCGTGCCGGTCATCGAGGTGACCCACGGTGACGGACTCGGCGGCTCGTCGTTCAACTACGGCTTCTCCAAGACCCCGGAGCAGCAGCTCATCGCGGCCGCGGCGGACACCGCCAAGCGCGCCAAGATCGCCTTCCTCATGCTCCCGGGCCTCGGCACCAAGGACGACATCCGCGCCGCGCAGGACAACGGCGGCCAGATCTGCCGCATCGCCACCCACTGCACCGAGGCGGACGTGTCGATCCAGCACTTCGGCCTCGCCCGCGACCTCGGCCTCGAGACCGTCGGCTTCCTGATGATGAGCCACAGCCAGCCGCCGGAGGTCATCGCCAAGCAGGGCCGCATCATGGCCGACGCCGGCTGCCAGTGCGTCTACGTGGTCGACTCCGCGGGCGCCCTCGTCCTCGAGGACGTGACACTGCGGGTGGAGGCGCTGCGTGCCGAGCTCGGCGACGACGCGCAGATCGGCTTCCACGGCCACGAGAACCTCGACATCGCGATCGCCAACTCCATCCACGCGATCCGCGCGGGCGCCCAGCAGATCGACGGTTCGGTCCGCCGCTTCGGCGCCGGTGCGGGCAACACCCCGACCGAGGCCCTCGTCGGCGTGTGCGACAAGCTCGGCATCAAGACCGGCATCGACTTCATGAAGATCGCCGACGCGGCGCAGGACGTCGTCCGTCCGGCGATGCCGACCGAGTGCCTGGTCGACCGTCCGTCGATGATGATGGGCTACGCGGGCTGCTACAGCTCGTTCCTCAAGCACGCCGAGAGCCACGCGGAGCGGTACGGCGTCTCCGCGGCGGACATCCTCATCGAGGCCGGCAACCGCAAGCTGGTCGGCGGCCAGGAGGACCAGCTCATCGACATCGCGCTCGAGCTGAAGAAGAAGCAAGACGCGAATGCCGGGGTCTGAGCTCACGTCGGGGGAGTCGGCGGGGTTCGATCCGGGCAGGTACGGCCCGTGGGCGGTGATCGCCGGCGGTTCGGAAGGGGTGGGTGCGTCGTTCGCCCACCAGCTCGCCGACGCCGGCATCAACGTCGTGCTCATCGCCCGCAAGCCGGGACCCCTGCAGGAGACCGCGGAGGCGGTACGGGCCAGGGGAGTGCAGGCGATGACCCTCTCGCTCGACCTGACCGAGCCGGCGG
Source organism: Gordonia paraffinivorans (assembly GCF_900683595.1). Taxonomy (NCBI): domain Bacteria; kingdom Bacillati; phylum Actinomycetota; class Actinomycetes; order Mycobacteriales; family Gordoniaceae; genus Gordonia; species Gordonia paraffinivorans. The sequence continues at coordinate 665,154 of NZ_CAACYD010000007.1, forward strand.
CGATCGACGAGATCGTCTCGGCGACCGAGGATCTCGACGTCGGCCTCCTGATCTACAACGCCGGGGCCAACACCTACGGCGCCGACTTCGTCGACGGCGACCTCGCGGGATTCCAGAAGGTCATCGACCTCAACATCACCGCGCAACTCGCGCTCGTCCAGCACTTCGGCCGCCGGTTGAAGGATCGGGGACGGGGCGGGCTGCTGCTGGTCGGCTCGATGAGCGGCTACCTCGGTGGTCGTCACCTGTCGGTCTACGGCGGGGTCAAGGCCTTCGGGCGGGTCTTCGCCGAGTCGCTGTGGCTGGAACTGAGGGAGCACGGGGTCGACGTCCTCGAACTCGTCCTCGGCGTCACGCGCACCCCGGCGATGGAACGTGCCGGGCTGAACTTCGGCGGAGCGTTCAAGGCCGACGAACCCGACGACGTCGCACGGGAGGGGCTCGCGCACCTCGCCGACGGTCCGGTCTGGATCGCCGGCGGCAACGCGCGGCGCGCCGAGAAGATCAACGGCCCCGACCGCCGGGGCCTGATCCTCGCCCAGCACGAGGCGATGGCGAAGCTGTTCCCGCAGAAGGAGGACGCTGCTCGTTGAGTTCTCTGCGCCTCGGCCTCACCAGCCCGATCGTCACCCGGCTGCCCGGCGTCGCCGGCGGTTGGGAGGCGAGCGCGGGAATCGCCGAACTGGCCGACATCGCGGTTGCCGCAGAGGAACTCGGCTTCGAGTACCTGACCTGCAGCGAACACGTCGCCGTGCCCACCGGGGTCGCCGCACAACGCGGCGGCACCTACTGGGACCCGCTGTCGACCTTCGGTTTCCTGGCCGCGCGCACCCGGCGAATCCGGTTCGTCACGCAGGTTCTGGTGCTCGGCTACCACCATCCGCTGGAGATCGCCAAGCGCTACGGCACCCTCGACACCATCAGCGGCGGACGGCTCACGCTGGGCGTCGGGGTCGGTTCCCTCCGTGAGGAATTCGAGTTGCTCGGCGCCGAGTTCGCCGGTCGCGGTGCCCTGGCCGACGACGCCCTCCGGGCGTTGCGCGCGTCGTTGTCGGTGCCCGAGCCCGTATATGAGGGTTCCGCGTACCGGTACGGCGGGATGCTCGTCGAACCGCACGCGGTGCAGCCGCACGTGCCGATCTGGGTGGGCGGGCGAACCAGGCGGTCGCTGAGACGTGCCGTCGAACTCGGCGACGGATGGGTGCCGTTCGGCCTGGGGCGCGGGCAGTTGGCCGAGATGCTCGACTCGGTGTCGCCGCCCGACGATTTCGAGGTGGTGTTGCCGGCCGGGCCGCTTGATCCCACCGACGAACAGGCCACCGCCGCCGTGCTCGAGAAGACGCGACGGGCGGGTGCCACGATCATCGGCGTGACGATCCGCGCGGACTCGGCCGGTGACCACGTCGACAAGCTGCGACGGCTCGCCGACCTGGCCGGGTTGAAACCGACCGGGGAGAGGTGAGAGGTGGACACCGTCGAGCAGAGACTCGCCGCGCTCGAGGCGACCGTGCGGACACTCGCCGACGAGCGGGAGATCACCCGGCTCGTCACCGCCTACGGCCCCCTCGTCGACAGCGGTGACGCCGACGCGGTCGCCGGCCTCTGGACGCCCGACGGCGTCTACGACGTCGACGGCCTGTGCATGCAGGGCCGCGACGACATCGTCGCGATGGTCCGCTCGGAGGCCCATCAGGGGTTGATCCGACGCGGGTGCACCCACCTGCAGGGCGCGGTCCACGTCAACCTGCACGGTGACGAGGCCCTCGCCGCCAGCCACTCGCTGCTCGTGCTCGCCGCCGAGGGCAAGGGCTTCCGAGTCCTGCGCGCCACCGCACACCACTGGCGGTTCGTCCGGACGGACGACGGCTGGAAGGTCGCGCGACGCACGAGCCGAGCGCTGGACGGGAACCCCGAGGCGCACCGGCTCCTCGCCGCCGGCGCCCACGGCGTCGATCTGGAGGACGATCCCCGCAGGTGAGAGGAAGGCGGTTGACGCCCGCCGTGTGCCTCCTACCATCGATGGCACACCGGACGGCGGGTTCGCCGTCGATGGTGCCGACCCCCGGCACCGAGGGAGTCACACCGAAGGAGTCGTGATGGCAGCCGAGGAACCCTGGACCATCGATGCCGCCAACGATGCGGACATCGCCGAGCAGACGATCCCGGTCGAACCGTCCGATCTGGACCCCGAGGCGCCCGTCGTCGAGGAGGTCCCCACACCCGGCCTCGAGGTGAACCCCGCCGACCTCGTCGAACAGTCCATCCCGGTCGGCTCCGACGACTCGGACGACTATCCGCCGGTAGACGAGTAGCCCATTCGCGGCATTCGGTAGAAATCGATGGCGCTGTGCGCCAACGATTTCTACCGATCGCCGCTTGTCACATACCGGCCGGCGGATGCCCCAGACAGATCAGCGCGCCCATCGGGTCCTTGACGGTGGCGAGGGTGCCGTAGGGCGTCTGCTCGCCGGGCATGACGACCTCCCCGCCCAGTGATTCCACCTGGCGCACCGTCGCCGCGACGTCGTCGACGGTGATGTACACGTGCCAGAAGGACGGCACCTCGGCCGGGTACATCGAGGCCGCGTCCATGATCCCGGCGTAGGACATCTCGCCGAAGAAGATCTGACCGTAACGGTCGGGACCCACCGCGTCCGGGTCGCCGCCGGTGCCCACCTCCTCGATGCGCGCGCCGAGCACCGCGCGGTAGAAGTCGACCGATTTCGCGTAGTCCTTGGAATGGGTCTCGAACCAGTAGGGCGTGCCGTGGACGCCGTACTCGGAGTAGCCGGTGTGCCGATCCGGTTGCCAGAAGCCGACGACCGCTCCTGCGGCGTCGGCGACGAGCAGCATGGTGCCCTCCTCGCCGATCTTCATCGGCGGGAACACGACATTGCCACCGGCCGCCTCGACGGCCCGCGCGGTGGCCTCGGCGTCCTCGGTGTGCAGGTAGACCGACCAGACATCCGACGGTGCGCCCGCGCCCTCCATCACCGGGCTCAGGCCCGCGACGCGGCGGCCGTTCCTGGTGAAGTTCCGATATCCGCCCATCTCCTCGTCGGGCGCCTCGGCCTCCCAGCCGAAGATCTCGCCGTAGAACCGTTCTGCCCTCGCGGTGTCGCTGCTCATCAGGTCGAACCAGATCGGGGCCCCGGATGGTGCTGCGTAGTCGGCCATGTCATGTCCCTCTCGATGTGCGGTGGTCATGTCGACGTGCTGTCACAGTGCAGACATCGAGCGTCTCGCAAACTCATCGCCGAGGGGCCGGGATGGCAACCTTGATGCCATGACGACGCAACGGGAGTTCGCGGAGGGACTGCGGAGGTGGGTGTGGCCTGCCGCCCTCGCCGGTGGACTCCTCCTGGTGCTGTTCGCACAGGTGGAGTGGGGAAGCACCGACGAGGGCGTGCAGCCGTCCATCACCGGCCTCGGGCGCGTCACCGTGCCGGGGGCGAGCGACGAGGACGTGGCCTACTTCTTCGCCGACAACACCGATCGTCCCGGTCTCACCGTGCTGGTCGCCGGCATCGTCGTCGCGGTGGCCGCCGCGCTGGGATGGTGGCGGGAGCGCCTCCGTCCCGCGGCGATCGGTGTGATCGGGGTGGCGTCGGCGGTGGCGCTGGTGGCCGGGGCCATGGTGCTGGCCGATCCGGCGGCCCACCTCTTCACCGATCGCGTGGCCCGAGCGCTCGATTCCGAGCTGCCGCGGATGGACCCGGGGTACGGGCTGATCGGGACCGTGGCCGTCGCGGCCGGGTTGATCGTCGTCGCCGTGTCGGCGATCGCGTCGATGATCAGGCCGCGAGCGCCGGAGCGGCGACTCACCCCAGGCGACGGATCGTCTTGATGTAGCCGAAGTCCTTGAGCTTGGTGAAGCCGACCGGGACGCCGGTGCCGTAGGCGTTGAACACCCGCCCGGCCCCGGCGTAGATCCCGACGTGTCCGGCGTCGCGCCGGAAGATGATGATGTCGCCCGGCGCCAGCGCGTAGAACGGGATCGCGTGACCGACCTTCGCCTGCTGCTGGCTGGTACGGGGGAGCTTCACCCCGGCCACCGAGAACGCCCATTGGACCAGACCGGAGCAGTCCCACGAATGCGGGCCGGTTCCGCCCCAGCGGTACGGCTTGCCGATCTGGGTCATCGCCGCACCGAGTGCGGTGATCCCTTCGGGAGTCGGAATGGGGAGGTGGATCGGCACCGATCCGGTCGTGTCACTGGAGCCCGAGCTCGAACCGGAGCTCGAGCCGGCAGCAGCGGCCTGCCCGGTATCGGTGAACGGCGTGCCGATGAACGGAACTCCCACGGACAAGGCGGCGGACAGGGCGACAGCGCAGGTGACCCGCCTTGTGCGGGTTCGCAAAACGGACATGCCGAAAACACTGGCGGATTCACATCCGGCTGTCGCCGGTGGTTTTCGACGTGTGATGAAGGCGTGACCGATGTGATGTTTGGGACAAATGTCTCTTAATGCGATTAACGATCGCTACAGACGATCATCGCCGATTCGTCTCGTTCACCAATAGCCGTCTGGGTCGTGTTCGGGGGATTCCGCCGGAATGATCCCCTCTGCCACCGCGTGATCGATGCTCGCCGACAGGCGAACGCACGTCGGCATCATCGCGCCCGGCAGGAGCGGGCCGTTGCCGTCGTCGCCGGCGGCGCGCATCTGGTCGAGGCCGTGGCAGCGTCGGCGCGCATCGGCGTTCCACTGCACCGTCGTGTGGGACGGGCTGGTCTTCTTCACCAGGACGCACGCGTGACAGGCGCGGCACTCGATCTCGCGCATCCCGCCGCGGAGATAGTGCTCGCGGTCGCGTTCCGTCGCGGCGTGTACCCGGGCCGCACGCTCCGGATCGTTGCTGAAATCCGGCGCCTTGGCCCATCCGCGTGTCCGTGGTGCGGCCCGGGTCATCGTCAGACCTCCGCTGTTTCCGTCGAATCGACGCCGGCCTTCTCGGCGGCCTCCTTCTCCTCCTGCTGGCGGCGCAGGTTCTCCTGGATCTCGACGTTCCAGCTCTCGAGGGCCTTGGAGGTGTCGATCTCGTACTCGAACCGGCCGGTCATCTCCTCGGTGACATCGGCCTTGTCGACGTAGAACTGCTGGTACCAACGACGGAGCTGGTAGACCGGTCCGTCCTCCTCGACGAGGAGCGGGTTCTCGATACGGGTCTTGTGCTTCCAGATCTCGACGTCCTGCAGGAAGCCGACCTCGACGCCCTTGCTGATCTTGTACGCCATCTTCGATGCCTGTTCGGCGGTGAGTCCCTCGGGCACCTTCGCCATCACGCCGTACATGAGGACGAAGCTGTTCTCGTCGATCGGGTAATGGCAATTGGTGAGGATTGTCTCGACCGCGTAGCCGCCATAGTACTGGACCATCGGGTTGAGCATGTAGGACGGGCCGTAGTACGCCGCGATCGATTCCAGCCGGCTGTCGCCGTAATTGGTGCCGAGACTGACGTCGGGGCGGCCGTGCGAATTCATGTACTGCGCGGCGATCTCGCCCTCGAAGACGTTCTTGAAGTAGTCCGGCAGCGCGAAGTGCACATAGAAGAAATGCGCCATGTCGACGACGTTGTCGATGATCTCGCGGCAGTTGGAGCCCTCGATGACGATGCGGTTCCACGTCCAGTCGGTCCACTCGTCGGAGCCGTACTCGTCGAGCGCCGGGATGATGATCTCCTCCGGCGGCGGGTCGCCCTCCGGGTCGTTGTAGACGAAGACCTGGCCGTTGCGGACCATCGACGGCCACGAGCGGGTCTTGGCCAGCTTCGGGTTGCGCTTGGCATAGGGGACGTCGGCGCAGCGGCCGTTGCCCTTCCACTTCCAACCGTGGAACGGGCAGGCGACGTTGTCGCCGTCGAGCTTGCCCTGCGACAGGTCCGCGCCCATGTGGCGGCAGTAGGCGTCGAGGATGTTGAGCTCGCCCTTGGTGTCGATCCAGACGACCAACTTGGTGCCGAAGACCTGCACCGAGTGCGGCTTGCCGTCGTCGAACTCCCGCAGCAGGCCGAGGCAGTGCCACCCGCGGGCGAACCGGGTGGGCGGCGCGCCGGTGTCGATCTCCCGGATGCCCGCCTCGTCGCCGCGCGAACCGGGGGTGCTCGGGCTCATCGTGTCGGGTGCAGATGACATATGCCCTCTCCTGTCTGTGACTGGTGTCGCGAAAGAACCACTGCCTCGATACTAGAACACGTTTCAAATTTTCCGGGGCGATCGTGTGCCGGATCGACGATCGGGCCTGTACATGGGCACAAAGTCCCAGTGCTCGACAGAAATGAGAACGTGTTCTAATCTCGAACCCGATGGGTAAGCGGTCGGCCGGTCCGACCGAGGAGAGACAGGTAGGAGCAGGCGAGATGCCAGCACAACGGAGCGAAGCCGCCGAGCAGGTCCTGGAGAAGATCAACGCGCTGCTCCCGGAGATCGAGCAGCGTGCCCAGGCCACCGAGGATCTGCGTCGGATCCCCGACGAGACCGTGTCCAGCCTCGAGACGGCGGGCTTCTTCAAGCTGATGCAGCCCGAACAGTGGGGCGGCCACCAGGTCGATCCGGTGACCTTCTACGAGGCGGTCCGCAGGATCGCGTCCGCATGCGGCTCGACCGGCTGGGTTGCGGGCATCATCGGTATCCACAACTGGCACCTCGCCCTCTTCGACCAGCAGGCGCAGGTGGACGTGTGGGGCAAGGACCCCAACGTCCGGATCTCGTCGTCCTACGCGCCGATGGGCATGGGCGAGGTCGTCGACGGCGGCTACAAGGTCAACGGGTCCTGGGCGTGGTCGTCCGGCTGCGAGATCGCGGACTGGACGTTCGTCGGCGGTCCGGTCATCAAGGACGGCCGGCCGGTCGACTTCGTGAGCTACCTGATCCCGCGCGAGGACTACACCATCAAGGACGTGTGGAACGTGGTCGGCCTGCGCGGCACCGGGTCCAACACCCTCGAGGTCAAGGACGTCTTCGTCCCGCGTCACCGCACGCTGAGCATGCGCACGATGTCGATGGGCCAGAGCCCCGGCCTGGAGGTCAACACCGCGCCGGTCTACAAGATGCCCTGGGGCACCATCCATCCCAGCACCATCTCGACCCCGATCGTCGGCATGGCCTACGGCGCCTACCGGGCCCACGTTGAACACCAGGGCAAGCGCGTCCGCGCCGCCTACGCCGGCGAGAAGGCCAAGGACGACCCGTTCGCCAAGGTCCGCATCGCCGAGGCCGCCAGCGACATCGACGCCGCATGGCGCCAGCTGTCGGGCAACCTGCAGGCCGAGTACGACCTGATCCTCGCCGGCGAGGAGATCCCGATGGAGCTGCGCCTCGCCGCACGACGCGACCAGGTGCGCGCCACCGGGCGGGCGATCTCGGCCATCGACCGGCTCTTCGAGAACTCGGGCGCCCACGCGCTCGAGAACGGCACCCCGATCCAGCGCTTCTGGCGCGACGCCCACGCGGGCCGGGTCCACGCCGCCAATGACCCCGAGCGCGCCTACGTCGCATTCGGCAACGGCGAGTTCGGGATTCCCATCGGCGACACGATGGTGTGATGCGCAGACCCCTGACCACAACCACACGAGGAGAGTCGTGGAGATGAGTGACTGTCCGATCCGATCATTGGGATACATGAGGATCGAGGCGACGGACGTCCCCGCATGGCGTGAGTTCGGACTGAAGGTCCTCGGCATGGTCGAGGGCAAGGGGCTCACCGAGGGAGCGCTGTACCTCCGGATGGACGACTTCCCGGCGCGGCTGGTGATCGTGCCGTCCGAGCACGACCGGCTGGCCTGCTCCGGCTGGGAGGTCGCGAACGCCGCGGGCCTGCAGGAGGTCCGGGACCGGCTGTCCCGTGCGGGCGTGGTCTACCGGGAGGGCAAGGACGAGGAGATCGCCGACCGCCGCGTCGCCGAACTCATCTCCTTCACCGACCCGGCCGGCAACACCCTCGAGGTCTTCCACGGTGCCGCGCTCGAGCACCGCCGGGTGGTCAGCCCGTACGGTCACCGGTTCGTCACCGAGGAACAGGGTCTCGGCCACGTGGTGCTGACCTGCACCGACGACAAGGCCGCACTCGAGTTCTACCGCGACGTCCTCGGCTTCAAGCTGCGTGACTCGATGCGGCTGCCCCCGCAGGTCGTCGGCCGCGAGGAGGGCGACGAGGTCCCGTGGCTGCGCTTCCTCGGCTGCAACCCGCGTCACCACTCGTTGGCGTTCCTGCCGATCCCCAACAGCACCGGGATCGTCCACCTCATGGTCGAGGTGGAGAACTCCGACGACGTCGGGCTGTGTCTCGACCGCGCCCTGCGCCGGAAGGTGCCGATGTCGGCCACGCTCGGCCGGCACGTCAACGACCTGATGCTGTCGTTCTACATGAAGACACCCGGTGGGTTCGACGTCGAATTCGGTTGCGAGGGACGGACCGTCAACGACGACGAGTGGGTCGCCCGCGAGAGCACGGCCGTCAGTCTCTGGGGGCACGACTTCAGCGTCGGATTCAAGAACTGAGATGGCGCAGACACCCTACGGAACCGAGGACTTCGATTCTCGTCAGTTCCGTACCGCGATGGGGCAGTTCTGCACCGGCGTCACGGTGATCACCACCGTCGACGACGATGACCGGCCGGTCGGGTTCGCCTGCCAGTCGTTCGTCGCGCTCTCGCTCGACCCGCCACTGGTGCTCTTCTGCCCGATGAAGACCTCCCGCAGCTGGAAGGCCATCGAGCGCAAGGGGAAATTCGTCGTCAACGTGCTGTCCAACCGGCAGCAGGACGTCAGCGCCGCGTTCGGCGCACCAGGCGACGACAAGTTCCGCAACATCACCTGGGACCCGTCGCCGGCCGGGTTGCCGGTGATCCGGCACGGGCTCACCTGGGTCGAGTGCGACATCGAGCGCGTCACCGACGGCGGCGACCACCACATCGTCATCGGGCGGGTGCAGGTTCTCGGCGAGGTGCTCCAGGACCGGCCCCTGTTGTTCTACCGTGGTGGCTATCTGTCCACCGAACATCCGCGGGTGACGCCGGCACAAGCCGAGCTCGAACACTTCCTGACCTGGACCGGAGGAGACACCTGGCTATGAGTCCGCGCGAATCCGCTGTACCGCATGACATCACGGCGCCGCTCACCGACGCGATCGCGGAGGCCGAGAAGCTCGTGGCCTCGGCGGAATTCGCGGAGACCGACCAGGATCTCGCGGAGGGGTACGACTACCTCGCGGGCAGCATCGCGGCGATCGTCCAGTTGGTGCGGGCGCGGTCCTTGTCGCACCCGAACTTCGTCACCTCGACCGGGCCGATGACGAAGATGGGGCTCGACAACCCGGACACGCTCTACTACCACGCCGACGTCGAGCCGACCGGTACCTATGTCGTCCGCGGGCGTCGTGGCACCACAACCGATCTCAGCTTCCAGGTGTTGCGCGGTGACTACACTCCGTCGACCGTTCCCGGCGGCGAGGACGCCTTCGACGACCGGCGGTTGCAGATCGCCGAGGACGGATCGTTCGAGCTGACCTTCGGTCCGGCAATCCCCGACGCCGGGGACGACTACTTCGTCCTCGGCGAGGGTGCGTCGATGCTCGCGGTCCGGGAGGTCTACTCGGACTGGACCGAACGCAAGGGGTCGATCACCATCGAGCGTGTCGACACCGTCGGCACCGCGCCGGACGAGCCCGACCTCGCGCGGGTGGCCCGCCGGTACTCGACCGCCGGCAAGATGCTGCTCGCCCGCATCAACACGTGGTTCAACTTCCCCAGGTGGTTCTACCTCGACGAACCGGTGAACACCTTCACCCCGCCGCGGCAGACCCCGGGCGGTCTGAGCACCCAGTTCTCCTCGGTCGGTCATTACGACCTCGGTCCCGATGACGCGATGGTCATCTCCATCCCGAAATCGGATGCGCCGTACCAGGGTTTCCAGCTCGGGAGCATGTGGTACATCTCGCTCGACTACGTCAATCACCAGACGAGCCTCAATTCGGCACAGGCGCAGGTCGACCCGGACGGCGTCATCCGGATGGTGGTCTCCCACCGCGACCCGGGCGTCGCCAACTGGATCGAGACGACCGGCAGGCGCAAGGGCATCCTGCAGTTCCGCTGGCAGCGGGTGGATTCGCCGATCGGGCCGGAGCTCGGCCCGACCGCGGTCGTCGTGCCCGTCGACGAGGTGGCCGCACACCTGCCCTATTACGAACAGAACAAGATCGACGAGGCCGGTTGGCGGCAGCGGATCGCCGCGCGGCAGCGGGCGTTCGCGGAGAGGATGCTCGGATGAGCGCGATGCCCGGCAGCGGCCTGCTCGAGGATCAGGTCGTGGTCGTGTCCGGGGTGGGGCCCGGTCTGGGCAGGTCGATCTGCCTGCGGTCGGCCGCCGAGGGCGCGCGGGTCGTGCTGGCGGCACGGACCGAATCGCGGCTGAAGGAGGTCGCCGCCGAGGTCGGCGCGGCCGGCGGGACGAGTCTCGTCGTGCCGACCGACATCACCGACGAGGCCGCGGTGGAGAATCTGGTCTCGGCCACGATCGCGGAGTTCGGCCGGGTCGACGTCCTGGTCAACAACGCCTTCGCGCTGCCGTCCATGAAGCCGTTGGGGCGCACCGACTTCGATCAGATCACCCAGAGCCTGGAGGTCACCGTCGTCGGGACGCTGAGGGTCATCAAGGCGTTCACCGACGCGCTGGCCGCGTCGAAGGGCTCGATCGTCAACATCAACTCGATGGTGATCCGCCACTCCGAGCCCCGCTACGGCAGCTACAAGATCGCCAAGTCGGCGCTGCTCGCGATGTCGCAGACCCTCGCCACCGAACTGGGAGACAAGGGCATCCGCGTCAACTCCGTTGCACCCGGCTACATCTGGGACGACCAGCTCAAGTGGTACTTCGGCGAGATCGCCAAGAAGTACGGCATCACGTCGGAACAGGTCTACGAGCAGACCGCGTCGAAGTCCGATCTGAAACGACTCCCCGAACCGGACGAGATCGCCGATGCGGTCGTGTTCCTCGCCTCGCCGATGGCGCGGGCGATCACCGGCCACACCCTGGACGTGAATTGCGGTGAATACCATGACTAATGCTGCTCGCACCGACGTCGGGACCATCGAGGACCTGCACGCCTCGGCCACCCGTGCCACCGGCCTCGAGGACTTCGGCGACACCGACTACCTCGAGCCCCTGGGCATCCTGCTCGACTCGTATCGCAACGAGGCCGGGCTGACCGAGCTGGGCAGCAAGATGTTCCGGTACTTCCTCAAGGGTGCGCTCGTCGCGCGGCTGCTGAGCGAGGCATCGTGGAAGGCGCACCCGGAGCACGCCGACGTGGAGATCACCCGGCCGATCTTCGTGACCGGCCTGCCGCGCACCGGCACCACCGCCCTGCATCGTCTCCTGGCGGCCGACCCGGACCATCAGGGCGTCGAGATGTGGCTCGCGGAGTTCCCGCAGCCGCGCCCGCCGCGCGACACCTGGGAGGACAACCCGGTCTTCGCGCAGATCCAGGCCGGTTTCGCCCAGCACCACGTCGAGAACCCCGAGTTCATGGGGTTGCACTACATGGACGCCGCCGAGGTCGAGGAGTGCTGGCAGCTGCTGCGGCAGTCGGTCATGTCGATCTCCTACGAGTCGCTGGCACACATCCCGACCTACTCGCGGTGGCTGTCGGAGCAGGACTGGACGCCGGCATACCGTCGGCACCGCAAGAACCTGCAGCTGATCGGGCTCAACGACCCCGGCAAGCGCTGGGTGCTGAAGAACCCGAGTCACCTGTTCGCGCTCGACGCGCTGATGGAGGCCTACCCGGACGCGCTGGTGATCCAGACCCACCGCGCCCCGTCGACGATCATCGCGTCGATGTGCAGCCTCGCCGACCACGCGACCCGCGGCCACTCGACGACGTTCGTGGGCGAGCAGATCGGACGCGACCAGCTCGAGCTGTGGTCGCGCGGGTTGCGCGAGTTCTCGCAGGCCCGGCAGAAGTACGACCCCGCACAGTTCCTCGACATCGAGTTCGACGACCTGCGCACGGACCCACTCGGCACCGTCGAGCGCGTTTACGACGCCCTCGGCACGCCGATGACCGACGCCGCCCGCGCCGCGGTGGTCGCGCTCGATGAGGAGAGCAGGTCCGGACCCCGCAAGCCGCAGCACCGCTACCAGCTGTCCGACTACGGGCTCGACGAGAAGACGGTCGCCGAGGCGTTCGGAGACTGAGCTCCCTCGTCCGGCGATTCCCTTCACGCTGGATCGGTTTCCTTCCCGCCGATCGGATCCGATGAGCGGGGAGTAGGCGACATTGCGGGAATGGAGACTGCGCGAGGAGACCCCGATCTCGAGAATCCGGTGCCCGGAGGCTCGATCGCCGCGCGGACCGCCTGTGGCGGATCTACATTCTCTCCATGGCAGAACCGGAGAACCTGCGCTCGTCCGAGGGCCTGGGCCGACTGATCGCCTTCGCGGACGCCGTCGTGGCGATCGCGCTCACCCTCCTGGTCCTCCCGTTGGTGGACATCGCCAACGACCTACGCGAGGACGACGAGACCTCGGTCGCCGAGGTGGTGAGCGACCACTCGCTGGAGATCACCAGCTTCTTCGTGAGCTTCGTGGTGATCTGGGTCCTGTGGCGGCAGCACCACCGGACGATGGAGTACTTCCGCAGCTACGACTCGGTCCTGATCAACCTCCACTTCGTCTGGCTGCTCACCATCGTGGTGCTGCCGTTCGCCACGGCGATCGTCGACGACAGCCGGGTCGAGTGGGGCAGCGTGCTCTACATCGGCGTCCTCGCGGCCGCGGTGGCCGCACTGGTGGGTATCGGGCAGTGGGGCAAACACCATCGTGATCTGCTCGTCGACGACGAGATGACCGATGTCTGGGTCAAGACGTCCGGGGGATGGGGGACCGTCATCGCGCTGGCGGTCGCGTTGATCGTCGCGCTGGTCGACCCGAGAAGCGGCAACTGGCCGCTGTTGCTGCTCTTCCTCACCGATCCCATCGAACGGCTGATCGCCCGCGCGCGCGGGACGGACGCCTGAGCCGGCTACCGGAGACGCGCTGCGACCTCGGCGACCGCGCGGTGGGGCGCGCCGAACATCTGCGACGACGCCTGGGCGCGTTTGAAGTAGAGCTGGATGTCGTGTTCCCAGGTGATGCCGATGCCGCCGTGCAGCTGGATGGCCTCACCGGTGATCGTCCGGTAGGCGTCCGAGCAGTATACGTGTGCCGCGAGCGCCAGGTCCGCGGCGTCCGGCGCATCCACGGCGACCGCGGCCACCGCGGCACGCGAGATCGACCGGGCCGTCTCGACGAGCACGTACATGTCCGCCATCCGGTGCTTGAGCGCCTGGAACGATCCGATCGTGCGGCCGAACTGCTTGCGCGACTTCGTGTACTCGACGGTGAGGTCGAGCGCGCGCTGTGCGCCGCCGACCTGCTCGGCCGACAACAGGGCCCAGCCCAGCGTGCGCAGTCGCGACACCAGGTCCGCCGGCGTCGGGATGACGTTCGAGGCCACCTCGTCGAACCGCACCGTTGACAGGCTGCGCGTCGGGTCCAACAGCGGCAACGGCGAGATCGTCACCCCGTCGGCATCGGCGGCGACCTCGTGCACCGTGATGTGCTCGCCGGGGCCCGACGCCAGCACCACCAGGGTGTCGGCGGTCTCCGCGTCGACCACGAATCCTGCGGTCCCCGAGAGCAGTCCGGCGTCGGCCTGCACACCCGGTGTGTCCCAGCCCCGTTCCCCGGCCCAGCAGAGCGCGGCCGTGCGCTCGCCGGTGGCGAGTTCGGGGAGCAGTCGTGCGGACGGCTCCGAGTCGGGGGCGAGCAGCAGGGCGCCGGTCGCCAGCACCGCGGACCCGAATGACGGGACCGGGCTCAGCGCGGCGCCGAGCTCCTCCAGCACCGCGGCCGACTCGGCCCACGACGCGCCGGCGCCACCGGCGTCCTCGGGAATGGGCAGTGCGGCGACGCCGATCTCGGTGCACAACGTCTGCCACAGGCCCCGGTCGATGCGTCCGTCGGAGGCCATCTCCTTGCGGACCGCTGCGGTGTCGCCACGACGGCGCAGCAGGTCTCGCACGGCCTCGGCGAGCGCCTCGCGTTCCTCGGCGGAGATCGGGAGGGTATCGGTGGTCACAGCGTCTCCAGGATGCGTTGACGGTGGACGGCGGGCGAACCCCAGGCGGTCAGGAGCGCGCGCGTCTTGGTGATGTACAGGGAGAGGTCGTGCTCGGCGGTGTATCCGATGGCACCGAGCACCTGCAGCGCGCGACGGGCCGAGAGGTGCGCGGCGTCGGCGGCGGCGACCTTCGCGGCGGAGACATCCCGGGAGACGTTGGTCCCCTCGGGCACCTGCCCGTCGATCCCGAGGGCGGCCGCATGGACGAGCGGACGCGCCATCTCGAGGGCGATGGCGACATCGGCCAGGTGGTGCTTGACCGCCTGGAAGGACCCGATCGGGCGACCGAACTGCTTGCGGGACCGGGCGTACTCGCTCGCGATGTCCATCATCGTCTGACCCAGTCCGAGGAGTTCCGCGGCAGTGGCGAGCGCGCCGGCGTCGGCGGCATCGGATGTGTCGATCCCGGTGGCGAGCTCCCGGTCCGGCTCGACCCGCGACAGCGTGCGGGTGGGGTCGACGGTCTTCTCGGTGCTGATGACCCGGCCGGTGGAGAGGACCCCGTCGACGACGACGTAGACGTCGGCGGACTCGACATCGGCGGCCAGCGGCTGCAGCGGCCCGATCGCCACCGTCGCCAGCCGCCCCTCGGCGAGGTCGTTGAGCGGTCCGTTGACGTCCGCGTCGCGGAGGAGGACCGGCAGCACCGCAACGCTTTCGACGATCGGCCCGGGTGCGCAGTGGCGACCGAGTTGTTCGACGGCGACCACCATCTCCACGGCGCCGGCGCTGCTGCCGCCGTGGGACTCGTCGATGAGCAGGCCGCAGATCCCCGCGTCGGCGAGCTGCGAGTACACCTTGGCGACGGCCGTGCGGTCACCGGCCGCCCAGGCGCGCGCCGCGGTCGGCATGTCGGCCTTGCCGAGCATGGCGTCGACGGTCGCGGCCAGGTCGGTGTGGATGTCGGAGAGTTGGAAGTCCATGAGGTCAGCGGTCTCCGCGGGGAAGGCCGAGCAGGCGCTCGGCGATGACATTGCGTTGGATCTCGTTGGTGCCCGCATAGATCGGGCCCGAGAGGGAGAACAGGTAGCCGTCCATCCACGAATCGTCGAGCTCGGCGTCGGGTCCTTGCAGGTCGAGCGCGGTCTCGTGGGCCGCGATGTCCCACTGGGACCAGAACACCTTGTTGATCGACGACTCCATGCCCAGCTGTCCGCCGGAGGCCAGGCGGCTCACGGTCTGCCAGGTCGACAGCTCGTAGGCGCGTGAACCGATCCACGCATCGGCCACGCGTGCGTCGACGTTGGCGGTCGGCGGCACCTCGTCGCGACGCGCGCGCCACAGTTCGACCAGCCGGTCGGTGGTGGCCAGGAAGCGGCCGGGGGCACGCAGCGAGAGGCCGCGTTCGTTGGCGGCGGTGCTCATCGCCACCCGCCAGCCGTCGTTGACCTTGCCGATCACCCCGGACTCACCGGGATTGTCCGGGTCGTCGGGCACGAAGACGTTCTCCAGGAACAGCTCCGCGAAGCCGGGTTCGCCGTCGAGCTGGGCGATCGGTCGGACCGTGACGCCCTCGGCGCGCAGGTCGAACATGAAGTAGGTCAGCCCCTTGTGGCGCTGGGCCTCCTTGTCGGTGCGGAACAGGCCGAAGGCGCGGTCGGCGAAACTCGACCGGGAGCTCCAGGTCTTCTGACCGTTGAGCAGCCAGCCGCCGTCGGTGCGCGTGGCGGTCGAGCGCAGCGAGGCCAGGTCGCTGCCGGCCTCCGGCTCACTCCACGCCTGTCCCCAGATGTCGTCGGCGCGCGCCATTCTCGGCATGATGCGCTCGAGTTGTGCCGGATGGGCGTGTTCGAACAGCGTGGGCGCGAGCAGGAAGATGCCGTTCTGGCTGACCCGGCCCGGCGCGCCGGACCGGTAGTACTCCTCCTCGAAGATGACCCAGTGGAGCAGGGGCGCGTCGCGCCCGCCGAACTCCTCCGGCCAGCTGACGACGGACATGCGGTCTGCGGCCATCTCGCGTTCCCACTCGCGGTGGGCCTCGAAGCCCTCCGCGGTGTCCATGGACGGGAGCGGTTCGCGCGGCACGTGTTCGGCGAGCCAGGCGCGGACCTCGGCGCGGAACTCCTCTGCTGCGGAGTCGAAGAGAAGGTCCATGTCAGCCACCTGCCCGGGGGCTCGACGAGGCGGACGAACCGGCGGCCTTCATCGACTTGGCGTCCATGCCGCCGAGCGAGTCGCCGCCGGCCTCGGCGTTGGCCGAGTGCGCGAAGTGGTGCCACCCGAACACCGAGTCCATGGCATTGCGCATGCCCATCTGGTCCTCGCAGATGTTCACGGCCTTCTTGCTGAGGAACAGGCCCTGCATCGGCATCGCCACGGCCTTCTCGGCGATCTCGTTCACCTTCGTCTCCAGCTGGTCGCGCGGGACGACGTGGTTGACCATGCCCCAGTCGGCGGCCTGGGTGGCGGTGAAACGCTCGCCGGTGAACAGGATCTCCTTGGCTCGGCGCGGGCCGAGCACGTAGGCGTGCGCGAAGTACTCGACACCGGGGATGCCCATGCGGGCGACCGGGTCGGAGAAGAAAGCGTCGTCGGAGGCGACGATGAAGTCGCAGATCCAGGCGAGCATCAGGCCGCCGGCGATGCAGGCGCCGTGGACCTGGGCGATCAGCGGCTTGGGGATGTCGCGCCAGCGGCGGCACATCCCCATGTAGACCTCCATCTCGCGGGCGAGACGCTGGTCGGCGCCGGTCTTGTCGGTGTGGTCCCAGTGCAGGACGGCGACGTTGTCGTAGTAGGTGTCGAAGTCGCGTTCGGGGGTGCCGATGTCGTGGCCGGCCGAGAAGTGCTTGCCGTTGGCGCGCAGCACGATCACCTTGACCGACGGATCGTCGACGGCCTTGCGGAAGGCGGCGTCGAGCGAATAGGTCATCACCGAGTTCTGGGCGTTGCGGTACTCGGGTCGGTTCAGCGTCACGTACGCGACCGCGGAGTCGGGTCCGCCGACCTCATAGGCGACCGGCGTGGTGTCCGGGCCGAGGTCGTCGGGCCCGAGTGCGGGCGGGATCACGGCATCACTCATGCCACGAGCCTAACCTAGCAAGTGCTTGGTTGGTAGCCTCAGGGGATGTGGATGGTCCCGGTGCAGCTCGTGGACGGGATCGCCCACAGCGCGTTGCGGTTGACCGCGCTGAAGGTGACGTTCACCGTGCCCCGGCCGATCTGGTTCAGCGGGATCACGAAGTAGTGGACGCCCTGATAGGGCGGGTTCACCCGGGTGCTGCTGACCTTGCTGCCGCGCTTCTTGGTGGCGGTGTTGTGCCAGTCGAGCCGGGCCGTCGACTGGTAGCCGCCGGGAAAGAGGCTCGGGAAGTCGGTGGCGATGTAGGCGTTGCCGCCATAGGTGCTGACGATGGCGCGTCGGGCCAGGAACGGGATGTCGGCGACGTTGGGGGACAGCCCGACGCACGTCGACAAGGGGTATTCCCGGGAGGGGGCGGCGCCGGCGTGCCCGGCTCCCGCGAGACCGAGGCCTGCGGCGGCGGCGACCGAGAGCGCGACCGCGGCGAGCCTGGCGAACGTCGTGTTTCGGGTCATGCAGAGCTCCTCACATCGGATCGGGCACTCTCCGGCATTGTCGTGCTTGTGCTGCCGCGATGTGGCGGGTTGGGCGGATCCGACACGGGCACCCGGACGATCGGCCGACGCGCAGGAGGGGTTCAGGGCAGATGCGTCGAGATCGCGGCGGCGCTGGCCCGGGTGGCCTCGGCGAGGGTGCGCAGCTCGGGCAGGGGTAGTGTCGTGTTCGGGCAGGCGACCATGGCCGCGACCACCCGCCGGTTCTCGCCGAAGACCGGCGCACCGATCGTGACAACCGGGATTCCATCTGCCGCAGCCGATTCGAGCTCCTCGGGAAGGTAGTCGACGACGGAGAGCTCGGTGAGCAGGTCGCCCACGCGGTTCCGCAGGGTCTCGGGCATGGTGTCGAGCGATCCGAGGGCCTCGATGACGGCCACGTGGTCGTCGGTCATGCGCTCGATCGAGTAGCCGCGCTCGGCGACCACGTCGAGCACGACGCGGAGCCGGGTGCGGGAGGACTCCGAGGCCCGGGCGACCCAGGCCTCACGGTCGGCGGGGGGATCGAACGCGACGAACTCGCGGCAGATCGGCGGACGGATCCGGATGCGGCTCCCGTCCCGGAGCCACGGGTGGGGTTCGGACCCGGGGGTGAGGTGCGGCGGGAAGGCGTGCGCGGCGAGGGTCAGGACATCCGACGAGGAGCGTCGTGCCACGAAGAACGGGATGCCGAAGCGATCGCAGAGCGCCCGGGTCTCGGTTGCGGCCCATCGCTGCAGGTGGTCGGCGCCACCCGCCTTGCGGGCCAGTGCGAGGAAGTCCGGCCCGATGCCGTAGCGCCCGCTCCCCGGATCGCGGCTGAGCCATCCGCGTGCGGTCAGTTCCGAGACGATCGCGTGCGCCGTGGCGCGCGAGAGCGAGGTGTGGCGGACGATCTCGGCAAGGGTGAGCGATTGCCGGTCCGACTCGGCCAGGAGTTCGACGATGTGGACCACGCGGGCGGTCGGGGGCGACGCGGGGCGCGCCGGTTGACGCGTCTGCGAGGGGTCACCTACCGTCGGTGTCACATTGTCAACACTTAGTGTCGAATATTCGACATGTCAAGGGGGTTGCGCGCGGTGACCAGCACGACCGACACCGGGAACCAGGGCGGAAGTCCTGCGCGCCCGCCGACACATCACGGCTACGAGCTGTCGCACCTCGCGGAGCTCGAGGCCGAGTCGGTGCACATCTTCCGCGAGGTCGCGGCGACATTCGAACGTCCGGTCCTGCTCTTCTCCGGGGGCAAGGACTCGGTGGTGATGTTCCACATCGCGCGCAAGGCGTTCTGGCCGGCGCCGATCCCGTTCCCGCTGATGCACGTCGACACCGGCCACAACTTCGACGAGGTCATCGACTATCGCGACCGGATCGTCGAGAAGACGGGCGTCCGGCTGATCGTGAGCTCGGTCCAGGACGACATCGACGCCGGGCGGGTCGTCGAGCCCACCGGTCCCGGGGCGAGCCGCAACCGCCTGCAGACCACCGCGCTTCTGCGCGGGATCGCCGAGAACCGGTTCGACGCGGTGTTCGGCGGCGCCCGCCGAGACGAGGAGAAGGCGCGCGCCAAGGAGCGCGTGTTCAGCTTCCGCGACGAATTCGGCGCGTGGAACCCGCGTGACCAGCGTCCCGAGCTGTGGCGGCTCTACAACGGGCGCCACCACAAGGGCGAGCACATCCGCGTCTTCCCGCTGTCGAACTGGACCGAACTCGACATCTGGCAGTACATCGCGCAGGAGGACATCGAGCTGCCCTCGATCTACTACGCGCATGAACGCGAGGTCATCCCACGCGACGGCATGCTGCTGGCGAAAACGCGTTTCCTGCAGCCGCTTCCGGGGGAGGAGGTGCGCGTGGAGACCGTGCGGTTCCGCACCGTCGGCGACGCGACCTGCACCGGGTGCGTGGTGTCGGACGCCGATGACGTGGCGAAGGTGATCGCCGAGATCGAGGTCACCCGGCTGACCGAGCGCGGCGCGACGCGCGCCGACGACCGGATCTCGGAGTCCGGCATGGAGGATCGCAAGAAGGAGGGGTACTTCTGATGGGCGGAGATCACCGGGGTGCCACCGAACTGTTGCGGCTCGCCACGGCGGGATCGGTCGACGACGGCAAGTCGACGCTGATCGGGCGGCTGCTCTACGACTCGAAGGCAATCTTCGCCGATCAACTCGAGGCGATCGAACGCACCAGCGCGGCCCGCGGCGACGAGTACGCTGACCTCGCCCTGTTGACCGACGGCCTGCGCGCCGAGCGCGAGCAGGGCATCACCATCGACGTCGCGTACCGCTACTTCGCCACGCCCAAGCGGAAGTTCATCATCGCCGACACCCCGGGCCACACCCAGTACACCCGCAACATGGTGACCGGGGCGTCGACCGCGGATCTCGCGATCATCCTCATCGACGCCCGCAAGGGGGTCCTCGAACAGACCCGTCGGCACGCCTTCCTGTCGTCGTTGCTCGGCATCCCGCACCTGACGGTGTGCGTCAACAAGATGGACCTGGTGGACTGGTCGCAGGAGCGCTTCGACGAGATCTGTGCCGAATTCGTCGAATTCGCGGCGAAACTCAACGTCGCCGACGTGACGTTCATCCCGATCTCGGCCCTGCGCGGCGACAACGTCGTCGAATCCTCCTCTGCCATGCCGTGGTACGAGGGCCGACCGCTGCTCAGCCATCTGGAGAACGTCTACATCGCCTCCGACCGCAACCTGATCGACGCGCGTCTGCCCGTGCAGTACGTGATCCGCCCGCAGCGCAGCGACGGCCTCGACCATCGCGCGTACGCGGGCACCGTCGCCGGCGGCGTGTTCACCAAGGGTGATGAGATCGTGGTCCTGCCAAGCGGATTCAGCACCACGATCACGGCGATCTGGGGCCCCGGGGGCCAAACGGTCGATGAGGCGTTCGCCTCGATGGCCGTCTCGGTCGAGCTCGCCGACGAGATCGACATCGTGCGCGGAGACATGCTCGCCCGGCCCAACAACCGTCCCTACGTCGGCCGCGACATCGACGCGATGGTGTGCTGGTTCGCCGAGGACGCCGAACTGCGTCCGCACAACCGCTATCAGATGCTGTGCGGCACCCGGTTGACGCGTGCGCAGATCAGCGGGCTGAACTACCGACTCGACGTCAACACCCTGCATCGCGACGAGCAGGCGGACGGATTGTCCCTCAACGAGATCGGTCGGATCACCCTGCACACGCAGGAGCCGGTGATGTTCGACTCCTACCGGCGCAACCGGGACACCGGCAGCTTCATCCTCATCGACGAGGCGACCAACCGGACGGTCGCGGCCGGCATGATCACGGCCCCGGTGAGTCACGACAGCCACGTCGTCTGGCAGGCCTCCAAGGTCTCGCGGGAACACCGCCCGCACCGCGGCGCCACAATCTGGCTGACCGGCCTGTCCGGGTCGGGCAAGTCGTCGCTGGCCGTGGAACTGGAGCGGCGATTCGTCGCCGAGGGGCGGCCGGCCTACCTGATGGACGGCGACAACCTGCGGCACGGCCTCAACTCCGACCTCGGCTTCTCCGACGACGACCGGCGCGAGAACATCCGTCGCACCAGCGAGGTCGCCGCGCTGTTCGCCGACTCGGGCGCGGTCGCGATCGTCTCGCTGATCAGCCCGTTCGCCGAGGAACGGCGACGCGCCCGCGAGATCCACGCCGAGCGCGGCCTGCCGTTCTACGAGATCTTCATCGACACCCCGCTCGAGGAATGCGAACGCCGCGACCCCAAGGGCCTGTACCGCCGGGCGCGGCGCGGGGAGATCGGCCAGTTCACCGGCATCGACTCGCCCTACGAGCGGCCGGAGGACCCCGAGCTGGTCATAACCCCCGCCGACGGCGCGCCGGCAGAGGTCGCTGACATGGTGATCCGTAACCTGGGGCTGTAGGAGCACGGACCCGGCCGACCCCGGCACCTGCCGGGCCAGAGAGGATCAGGCGTGACCGACGATCGAGCACTGGCGGGCGAACTCGCCACCGCGGCAGGCGAACTCCTGCTGGACATCCGCAAGACCAGCGGTCTGGTCGGCAAGGAACTGGGCAAGGCCGGCGACCTCCGGTCCAACGAGTTCCTGCTGCGGCGACTGGCAGAGGAGCGTCCCGGCGACGCCGTGCTGTCGGAGGAGTCGGCCGACGACAAGACACGGCTGTCCGCCGAACGCGTCTGGATCGTCGATCCGGTCGACGGCACCCGCGAGTACGGGACCTACGAGAACGGCGGGGGCCGAGCCGACTGGGCCGTGCACGTCGCGCTCTGGTCCGCGTCGGGCGGGCTCGTCGCCGGTGCCGTCGCGCTGCCCGCGCTCGGGGTGACCTACGTCGACGACGACACCGCCGTCGAGCCCACCGAGGGGCTCGCATCGCGGCCGCGGACCGGCCTTCCGCGCGTGGTGGTCAGCGGCTCGCGGCCGCCGGCGTTCGCCGACGAGGTCGCCGCCGCCATCGGCGGGGAGGTGCTGCCGATGGGTTCGGCGGGCGCCAAGGCCATGGCGGTGGTCCGCGGCGAGGCCGACGCCTATGTGCATGCCGGCGGCCAGTACGAATGGGACTCGGCCGCGCCGGTCGCCGTCGCGCGGGCCAAGGGGCTGTGGTGCGGGCGCATCGACGGCTCCGAACTGGTCTACAACAACGACGACACCTACCTGCCCGACCTGGTCATCTGCCGTCCGGAGCTGACCGAGGCGATCCTCACGGTCACCAGCGGGGGCGCCGGCGGCTGACCCGCCCGTCCACCGGTTCGGCGAGCCCTGGGGGGGGTCGGTCACCCGGCCGGGCTGTCACCGGGGCGCGGTGCGGAGCAGGTCGTAGAGCGTCGTGGTGCTGCTCGACGACGGTCGCGAGCACCGGTATCCGCCGTCCGGATCGCCCACGAGGACGAGGACCGTCCACGTGGACGGTTCACAGGAAGACGGCCGGCAGGACGACTCAGTGCGTCATCACGACCTTGATCACGACGATCGCGGTGGCGACCAGCGTCACGACTGCCGAGGCGATCACCGTTGCGCGGCTGGACCTCTCGTTGTTGAGGCGGTCGATGACGAAGACCGTTCCGCCGATGCGCAGCAGGATCACGATCTCCGCGGCCAGTTGCGCGGTGCGCGGCTCGATCCAGCCGAGCCAGGCCATGGCCAGGATGAGGCACGGGACCGACGCCGAGGACAGGATCGGCACCGAATCCCGCAGGTGGTGCAGGATCTCCGACTTCGTCGGGTGGATCGCGCCCTGGTGCACCCGGCGGCCGACCGCCTCGGCGAAGACGTGGGCGACGAAGGTCGAGGCCGCGGTGCCGAGCACGATGAGGATGCCGACGAAGTCATCGGTGAGGTGCAGCGGGATGAGCGCGGCCAGGATCAGGATGTTGCCGTAGATGTAGGCGCTGATCCGGGGCGCGGCGTGTTCGCGGTCCAGGGGGCGGCTCCGCGAGAACAGTGGGCCGTGCAGCACCGTCCACGGGCGATTCATCATGCTGGAGAACGTATCAGCGTCCGGCCACCAGTTCATCGACGACGTCGGAGACCTTGTCGTCGGGTCGGCTCAGGCAGGTCACGGCCACCACCATCGCGACCTGCTCGGCGTTGTCCTTCACCCCGAGCGAGGTGACCGCCGCGGCACGCGCGGCGTCGTCGAGTTCGCGGAAGGCGCGGCAACTCATCTTCGCGGCCTGGCCGGCCGCCGGTGCGCCGGCAGATGTCGTCGCCGACCGGGGCGCGGAGGTCTTCGTGGCGGGTCCGGCACCCGGAGCCGAGGGCTCCGGGGTCGCGGCGGACCGCTCCGCGCTCGTGGACGTGGCCCGAGACGTCGACGCTGCCGAGGACGCCGGGGCGGGCGAGGAGATCGACGATGCGGGAGCGGAGGTCGTCGGCTCGGGGGTGGTCTCGTCGGACGAGCATCCGGCGAGCGTCACCGACAGCGCGGCGGCGACGGAGCAGGTGAGCAGGCCGGGACGGACACGGGTGCGGGCCGAAGACGTGGGCATGCGCGGAACCTCTCTGTTCTGTGCTGACGGAAGCGGATCGGGACGCGGGTCTACCGTCGTAATCCTGACAGCACGCCGGAGATCGCCGAGCGGATGTCGTCGACCTCGATGCGCATGAGGTCGTCGGCCGTCAGCGATTCGAGATCGCCGGTCGTGCTCAGCCGGTACTCGCGCTCCTCCTCCGCCGATTCGATGATGTTGCGGATGAAGCGGCCGTTGCCGGCGAGGTCGGTGGCGCGCCGGGCGCCCGGGCCCTCGCCGCGAACGTCGTGGTAGAGCGGGGCGCAGGCCTGTTCGAGTTCGGCCACCGCCTCCGGGGTGAGCACGGAATCGCGCCTGCGCGCGATGAACTCGCCGATCTGCGCCAACTCCCGGGGTGTATAGGACTCGAACCGCACCCGGCGGGCGAACCGCGACGCCAGGCCGTCGTTGGAGGCCAGGAACCGGTCGATCTCGCCGTCGTACCCGGCGATGATCACCACCAGGCGGTCGCGGTCGTCCTCCATGCGCGCCAGCAGCGTGTCGACGGCCTCTCGGCCGAACGCGTCGCCGCCGGAGAGTCCCTGCTGGATCAGGGTGTAGGCCTCGTCGATGAACAGCACGCCGTCCATCGCGGAGTCGATGAGCGCGGAGGTCTTGATCGCCGTGCTGCCCAGGTGTTCGCCGACCATGTCGCGGCGCGAGGCCTCGACGACCTTGTCGGTCTTGATGAACCCCAGGCCGCAGTAGATCTTGGCGACGATCCGGGCCACCGTCGTCTTGCCGGTGCCGGGCGGCCCGGTGAACGCCAGATGGAGGCTGCGGGCCGTGGTGGACAGGCCCCGATCCGCGCGCACCCGCGCCAGCATCGCCGCGGACTGCAGCTTGGCGACCTGCTGCTTCACCGACTCGAGCCCGATCTGTTCGGCGAGCTCGCGCTGCGCCTCGCCCACCAGTTCGTCGGCGCCGTCGCCGGTGTCCTCGCCGGAGGACACGAGGGTCGTCCCGCGTTCGGGCACCGACCTCGGGTCCCACCTGTCGGTGCGGGCGGCGATCTCCTCGGCCGTCGTCGGGACGAGTTGCAGGCCCGGCGACTGCAGCGCCTGCACGGCCGCGGTCATCGCGGGGTTGCGGGCGTAGGCCTGCTCGAACATCGCCTTGGCCTTCTCCTCGTGCCCCTGCGCGCGCAGCGCCATGCCGTAGACGTACATGGCCTCGGTCGAGCAGGTCGGCAGCGGACCGTCGACGGCGTTCTGCAGTCGGCGTATCCCCTCTCCGAGCATCCCGAGATGGACGCAGGCGATGCCGGCCATCAGGTCGCCCACCGCCTGCATGACGGGGTCGCCCCACCGGTCCGAGCGGGTGAGGGCCGTCAGCACGTCGGGCCACCGCTGCGTGCGGAGATGCAGCAGGGCGCGGACGTAGTCGGTGATCGGCAGGCGATGTGCGGGCGGGATCTCGTCGAGCACCTCCTCGGCGCCGGCGAAGTCCGCGCCGCGGATCAGGCTCGCGGCGTAGGCGGCGGTCGCGTCCACGGCGGTCATCGCCGGGTATTCGATGTAGTAGCCGGTGTCCCACCGGCCGGCGAGCGTGCCCGGCGGCAGGCCCAGACGGCGCTGCTCGGCTCCGATCGACCCCCGGGCGCGGTACAGGCCGAGGATCACCTCGTCGGAGCGGTCGCCGCATGCCATCCGCCCGATCCAGGCGTCGCCCAGGGAGGAATCCCATTCGGTGGCCCGGGTGAAGGCCTTGGCCGCCTGGGCGGGATTGTTGATCGGTTCCTGGCCGTCGATGGGGATGTCGAGGCTCAGCACGCCCAGTTCGAAAAGCGCCCTCGCCTTGCGCACATCGGCCATCGCGTCCCCCCGTCGATCGTGTGAAGTCGGCACCGGTGCCTCGTCGCGGGCGGCACCCCGGCCCCAGCGCCCGCCCGGACGCACCCGTGCAGCTCGGGTGACAGACTATCGCCAGACCGCGGTGTCTCCCGGTGCAGATCTCCCCAGCCGAGACCGTCTGCCGCGCCCCGTCGGTCGCGACGCCCCGGCCACGCCTAGACTGGTCAAGGTGAGTGCCCAGGTGGATACCGTCTCAGCCGCTGCCCAGACCCCGGACCATCCGCAACCGTTCCGCGAACTCGGTCTCAAGGACGACGAGTACACGCGCATCCGCGAGATCCTCGGCCGTCGGCCCACCGACGCCGAACTCGCCATGTACTCGGTGATGTGGTCCGAGCACTGCAGTTACAAGTCCTCCAAGGTCCACCTGCGCTACTTCGGTGAGACCACCACCGAGGAGATGCGCGCCGGGATGCTGGCCGGCATCGGCGAGAACGCCGGCGTCGTCGACATCGGCGACGGCTGGGCGGTCACCTTCAAGGTCGAGTCGCACAACCACCCGAGCTACGTCGAGCCCTACCAGGGCGCGGCGACGGGCGTGGGCGGCATCGTCCGCGACATCATGGCGATGGGCGCGCGTCCGGTCGCGGTCATGGACCAGCTGCGCTTCGGCGCCGCCGACGCCCCCGACACCCGCCGCGTCGTCGACGGCGTGGTCCGCGGCATCGGCGGCTACGGCAACTCCCTGGGCCTGCCCAACATCGGCGGCGAGACCGTCTTCGACGCCAGCTACGCCGGCAACCCGCTCGTCAACGCGTTGTGTGCGGGCGTCCTGCGAGTCGAGGACCTGCACCTGGCCTTCGCCTCCGGCGCCGGCAACAAGATCATCCTGTTCGGCGCGCGCACCGGCCTCGACGGCATCGGCGGCGTGTCGGTGCTCGCCTCGGAGACCTTCGACGACGACGGCGACAATTCCGGGCCGAACCGCAAGAAGCTGCCGAGCGTGCAGGTCGGCGATCCGTTCACCGAGAAGGTGCTCATCGAGTGCTGCCTCGAGCTGTACAAGGCGGGCCTCGTCGTCGGCATCCAGGACCTCGGCGGCGCGGGTCTGTCCTGCGCCACCAGCGAGCTCGCCGCGGCCGGCGACGGCGGCATGCACATCGACCTGGAGAAGGTGCCGACCCGCGCCGAGGGAATGACTCCGGCCGAGGTGCTCTCCAGCGAGTCGCAGGAGCGCATGTGCGCGGTCGTCAAACCCGAGAACGTCGACGCCTTCCTCGAGGTCTGCCGTAAATGGGAGGTCCTGGCCACCGTCATCGGCGAGGTCACCGACGGCGACCGCCTGGTCATCGACTGGCACGGCGAGACCGTCGTCGACGTGCCGCCGCGCACCGTCGCCCACGACGGCCCGGTGTACGAGCGTCCGGTGGCGCGGCCCGAGTGGCAGGACACCGTCATCGCGTCGACGACCGAGCCGCTGCAGCGTCCGAGCACGCCCGAGAAACTGCGCGAGACGCTGCTGCAGATGCTCGCCAGCCCGGCCCTGTGCAGCCGCAAGTTCATCACCGAGCAGTACGACCGCTACGTCCGCGGCAACACCGTCCTCGCCGAGCATGCCGACTCCGGCATGATCCGCATCGACGAGCGGACCGGCCGCGGCATCGCCCTGGCGACCGACGCCTCGGGCCGCTACACGTTCCTCGACCCGTACCGGGGCGCGCAGCTCGCGCTGGCCGAGGCCTACCGGAACGTCGCGGTGTCGGGTGCCACCCCGCGCGCGGTCACCAACTGTCTCAACTTCGGCTCGCCCGAGGATCCGGCCGTCATGTGGCAGTTCCAGCAGGCGGTCCGCGGCCTCGCCGACGGCTGCGCACAGCTCGGCATCCCGGTCACCGGCGGCAACGTCAGCTTCTACAACCAGACCGGTTCGACCCCGATCCTGCCGACGCCGGTGGTCGGCGTGCTCGGCGTCATCGACGACGTGCACCGACGGATCCCCACCGGCTTCGGCACCGAGCCCGGTGAGACCCTGATCCTGCTCGGCGAGACCCGCGACGAGTTCGACGGCTCGATCTGGGCGCAGGTGGCCCATGACCATCTCGGCGGCGTCCCGCCGGAGGTCGACCTCGAGCGCGAGCGCCTGCTCGCGGAGATCCTGACCGCCGCCTCGCGCGACGGATTGGTCTCGGCCGCACACGATCTCAGCGAGGGCGGTCTCATCCAGGCCGTCGTCGAGTCGGCGCTCGCCGGTGAGACCGGGTGCCGGGTCCTGCTGCCGGAGGATGCCGACCCGTTCGTCTGGCTGTTCTCCGAGTCGGCCGGCCGCGTCCTGGTCGCGGTGCCGCGCACCGAGGAATCCCGCTTCGTCGCGATGCTCGACGCCCGCGGCATGCCGTGGACCCGGATCGGCGTGGTGGACCAGGGCAGCGATTCGGTCGAGGTGCAGGACTACTTCTCCGTGCCGCTGACCGAACTGCGCGAGGTCCACGAGTCGACGCTCCCGCGCCTGTTCGGCGACGTCGTCTAGGACACAGGATTCTCAACAACAACAACCTCGTCTGGGCGATCCTGTCCACGGTGCTGTGCTGCCTGCCGACGGGCATCGTCGCGATCGTGAAGTCGACCTCGGTCAGCAAGCTCTGGGCGATGGGCGATTTCGCGGGCGCCCAGAAGGCGGCCGACGATGCCAAGAAGTGGGCACTGTGGGGTGCGATCGCCTCGGTCGTCTGCTGGGTTCTGTTCGTCATCGTCTATGTCCTCTTCTTCGTCATCCTGTTCGGCGCCGCGGCGTCGTCCTCGGCGTACTGAGGTTGGCGGGCGAACCGAGGCCGAGGTCGGGACGGTGAGAGCCGGAGCAGACGACGCGGGTGCGGTGAGCACCGGTGTCGGGCCCCCGGGGCGGATCGCCTCTGTCGGCCGTCGACTGTCGACGCTCCCGGCACATCCGGTACTCGGCCCGGCGGCCGTCCTTTCCGGTGTCGGGATGTGTTGCGCCGCAATCTGGTTCGGCGACCCGACCACGCCGGGCGGGGTGTTGCCGGTGTGCCCCACCAAGTTCTTCCTCGGGATCACCTGCCCGGGGTGCGGTATGCAGCGGGCGATCTACTCGCTCCTGCACGGTGATCTGGCGGCTGCGTTGCACTACAACGCGGTCGGCGTCATCGCACTCGCCCTGTTGCTCGTGAGTTTCGGGACCTATTGCCTGCGCCTGTGGACCGGTCGGCGGATCTGCGGCTGGCACAACCTGCGGTGGTCGGCGGTCGCCGTGCTCCTCGTGGTGATCGCGTGGTTCGTCGTCCGGAACATCCCGGTGCAGCCGTTCTGGTCCCTACACGTCTGAGACGACACCGGTCTGTCTCTTCTCAGACCCGGGTCGTCTCAGGTCGGGATCGTCTCAGGCACGGGTCGTCGTCGGTCCGGGTCCGAGGCCGGTCGTGCGCCGCACCCAGCGGACGAGCCGTGATCCCGAATCGGTTCTCCCCGTCAGGATATCGGCGTCGAGCCGTTCGAAGTCGAGTGCGGCGAGGGACTCCGGGTCGTCGGTCGTGATCTGGTCGACGCGGAGTTCGAGAAGCCGCCGGACCTCCCGGACGGTGTCGGGCACCACCCTGGTCACCGTGTAGCCGTCGACGCGCCGGTCGCGGGCATGGAATGCGCCGACCAGATCGACCCCGTTGCGGTCGGCCGCCAGGATCAGGCGGTTCTCCAGATAGATCATCTCCGCATCGGGCGACGCGGACACCGCCCGGTCGACGAATCCCGCGTAGTCGCCGGAGCGGATGGCCGCATCGGCCGCACCGCGATGGCATGGGTCGTAACCGACGCGGATTCCCGGTGTCGCGGACGTCAGTCGCTCCACCGCCGCCGCGTCTCCGCACGACAGGATGTAATGCGAGGCGAAGGGGGCGACGCCGGCGGCGAAGATCTCGACGGCGCGGTCGTCGAGCGCCGCGGCGTCCTCCTTGAAATCCAGTTGGAGCAGGGCGTCGGGTGCGATCTCGATGCCGGTGAGGAGATCGGTGAGGTCCTCGAGGAGCAGCACGCGCTCGCCGGTCGGCCGTCCCCGGTTGTCGAGCAGCGTCTGCCCGCGGAGGTAGGAGGCGGGTAGGGCTGCGATGGCGCCGCTGCCGGTGG
This sequence comes from Gordonia paraffinivorans, assembly GCF_900683595.1. Lineage (NCBI taxonomy): Bacteria > Bacillati > Actinomycetota > Actinomycetes > Mycobacteriales > Gordoniaceae > Gordonia > Gordonia paraffinivorans. Next base: position 694,807 of record NZ_CAACYD010000007.1, read on the forward strand.
TGGCCCGGTCGATGCGGCGGTCGTGCAGCACCGCGAACCCGCGGTCGGCGTGGATGACCAGGTCGACCTCGACGGACGCGCCGAGTCGCATGCCCTCGACGATGCGAGACGCGGTGAACGGCGGATCGTCGGCACGTCGGCGGCCACGGTGCCACTTGAGCATCGTCCGGTGTCCGCGGAAGTCGATGGAAAGCGGTGCCGAGGAATCTTTCGAGGGTCGGCCGGAGGCGCGGTCGGCGGGAGGCGGCGCGGGGTCGGACATGGCGGTGGGGATTCAGTCTCGCTGCGTGCGGAGCCAGGCCAGCACGTCGGGCGTGACGGGCCGGGAGCTGTCGGCGTATTCGGGATGCTTGCCGAGGAAGGCCTTGACCAGCGGGCACACCCCGATGATCGCCAAGCCGCGGGCGCGGGCGTCGTCGAGGGCCTCGCGGACGAGGATCGTGGCGAGACCGCGCCCGCCGAAGGCCTCGTCGACCTCGGTGTGGAAGAAGACCCGCTCGGTCGGCGCCCCGTCCCGGTCCCGGTCGCGGTATTCGGCGAAGCCCGCAAGGGTGGCGGCGCCGTCGGCCGTCGTGCCGGGCTCGGACACGGTGATCTCGTAGCGACGTGCGGCCGGGACGTCTGCGACCGCCGTCGGTGCACCGGTCTTGTCAGTGGTCACCCACCGGAGTCTGCCACGAACGCCGGCTGTCGATCTGGCGGAACCCGCCGTCCGCTCCTGAAACGTGTTCTAGTTTGGGGGCATGGCGCTACGTGTGGTCGAGTGGTCGACCGGAACGGTCGGCAGGCATGCAATCGCGGGCATCGACGCCCATCCCGACCTCGAACTCGTGGGGGTCTGGGTGTCCAACCCGGACAAGGTCGGAAAAGACGCCGGAGAGCTCGCCGGTCTCGGTCGCGAACTGGGTGTCCGCGCGACGTCGGACCGGGATGCGCTGATCGCCCTGAAACCCGACTGCATCGTGCACACCGCGATGACCGACGACCGCGTCATGGAGTCGATCGAGGACCTGATCTGGTTCGTGGAGAACGGGGTCAACGTCGTCTCCAGCGGGCCGGTGGTGCTGCAGTTCCCGTTCGGCATCCTGCCCGACTCCCTGCTCGAGCGGATCGAGAAGGCGGGAGCGGCGAGCGGGGCCAGCCTGCACGTCAACGGCATCGATCCCGGGTTCGCCAATGACGTTCTGCCGCTGTCGATGACAAGCCTGTCGCAGCGGATCGACGAGGTGCGCTGCCAGGAGATCGCGGACTACTCGACGTATTACCAACCGGTCGTGATGCGCGACCTGTTCGGCTTCGGGCAGCCCATGGACACCACTCCGCTGTTGCTGTCGCCGGGGATCCTGTCGATGGGATGGGGATCGGTGGTGCGGCAGATCGCCGCCGGACTCGGCGTCACGCTCGACGAGCCGCTCGTCGAGCGGGTCGAACGCGTCGCGGCCGACCGGGATTACTCGACCGTGTCGGTGGAGATCCCCGAGGGCACCATGGCCGCGTTGCGTTTCGAGGTGGTCGGCCAGGTGAACGGCGTGGATCGGGTTGTGCTGGAACACTACACACGCACGCATCCCGACCAGTGCCCTCAGTGGCCGCGCCCGAACTCAGGCGACGGCTGCTACCGCATCCTGATCTCCGGAGAGCCGGAGATGGCCGTCGAGTTCGGGCATCACGGCGAGAACGGCGACCACAACGTCTCGGGCATGATCGTGACCGCGATGCGCCTGGTGAACTCCGTTCCGGCCGTGGTCGAGGCCCATGCGGGTCTGGTGACCGCGCTCGACCTCCCGCTCATCACCGGGCGGGGGCTCGTGGCGCGGGGCTGAGCTTCGCGCCCGGCTCAGCGTGAGGGCCAGCCCAGATGGGCGAGCTCGTCGCGCAGCTTGTCCCGGCCGCTGAGCGATTCCGGTCCGGCCAGTCGCCCGACGACACGGTCGCTCCAGCCGCCCGTCAGCCCATGACGCGTGTTGTAGGCTCCAGTGCGGCGTCGTAACCCTCGATGAGGCGGTCCGTCTCGGCGGGGTCGGAGTACTGCTCGTGGTGCAGCACCACATCCTGCGGCAGGCGCGGCTTGATGCCGGCGTCCTCGGTGGGGTCGGGCGTCCCGACCGCGAGGCCGAACGTGGCGACGGCGTGATCGGGGAGTCCGAGCTCGGCCGCGACCTCGCGCGGGCGGTTGCGGATCGCGCCGACGAACACCGTTCCCAGACCGAGTGATTCGGCCGCGACGACCGCGTTCTGTGCGGCCAGCGCGGTATCGACGAAACCGAGGATCGTGGACTCGAGGTAGTCGGCTCCGTCGAGCCGTGCCCCGGCCCGGGCGGCGAGGCGCCGGGCCCGCGACAGGTCGGCCACCCAGACCAGGAACAGCGGCGCCTGGTCGATGAACGCCTGACCGCCGGCGAGTTCGGCGAGCCGCGCCTTGCGGGCGCGGTCGCGCACCGCGACGACGCTCCACGCCTGCAGATTCGACGACGTGGCCGCGGACTGCGCGGCGGCCACGATCGCGTACAGCTCGTCATCGCTCACCGGGCGGTCGGTGAACCGCCGCACCGAGCGATGGGCGAGTTGCAGCGCGATGGTGTCGTTGGCGACGCCGAGTCGGGCCGCGGGATCCGCGTAGCGTTCGTGGACGGTCATGTGCTGCTCCTGATCCGGGTGGACGTCAGTTCGCCGAGGCGGGTTCGGGCGCCTCGATGCCGAGGTGCTCCGGGCGGATAGACCGTACACCGGCGACCCGGCCGGCGATCGAGCCGAGGCGTTCCACCTCCTCCGGCGAGAGCGCGACGTCTACCGAGGTCGCCGGCGTCGCGACGGCGGATCGCCGGATCGGCGACTCCGGCCGGTGTCGCGGTTCTGGAACGAGGCGGCGGACGATGAATGCCGTTGTCCGGGAATGGGTTTGGTGCCTCCTGGCCTCCTGGCCTCCTGGCCTCCGGGTCTCCGGGTCTCCGGGTCTCCGGGTCTCCGGGTCTCCGGGTCTCCGGGCCTCCGGGGATCGGCTGCCCGGCCTACACGTCAGGCGGGGACGTGGCGGCGGCCTAGACGTCCCACGTGTGCACCGGCTCGCCCTCGTGCATGAGGGTGATGTAGTCGCCGAGCATGCCGCGCAACGCCTCCGACCGCGTCTCGCCGGCCCGCTCCCGGGCCGCCACCGCTTCGCGTTGCCACACCGAGCCGGTGCGCCGTGTGATGCATCGCCCCTCGATGACCGACAGGTACCGCTTGCGGGCCTTGGCGGAGACGCCGTACCCCTGCAGGCCCTTCTCGGCGAGCGTCAACAACCGGCGCAGCACGAGCTCGTCCGGACGCACCCAGCCGACGTCGGGCCAGTACAGCTGCGACTCCATGCCGAAATGCGCGCCGGACTGCAGGTTCTCGGCGGCGGCGTTGAACGACATCTGCGACCACAGCGGTCGGTCCTCTTCGACGAGGCCGCGGACCACGCCGTAGTAGAACGCCGCGTTGGCCATCGTGTCGACCACCGTCGGCCCGGCGGGCAGCACCCGGTTCTCGACGCGGAGGTGCGCCTGCCCCTCGTGGATGTCGTAGACGGGCCGGTTCCAGCGGTAGACGGTGCCGTTGTGCAGCCGCAACTCGTCGAGCGTCGGGATGCGGCCGGCGTCGAGCTCGGCGAGCGGGTCGACGTCGGTGGAGACGGGCAGCAGGGCGGGGAAGTAGCGGGTGTTCTCCTCGAACAGGTCGAAGATGGTGTTGATCCAGCGCTCGCCGAACCACACCCGGGGACGCACCCCCTGGTTCTTCAGCTCCAGGGGCCGGGTGTCGGTGGCCTGCTCGAAGACCGGGATGCGGCTCTCGTGCCAGAGCGCGGTCTCGGCGAGGAAGGGCGAGTTGCCGGCCAGCGCGACCTGGATGCCCGCGATGGCCTGCGCGGCATTCCAGTGGGCCGCAAAGTCTTCCGGGGCCACCCGCAGATGCAGCTGCAGCGAGGTGCAGGCCGCCTCGGGCAGGATCGAGTCCGTCGAGGTGTGCAGGCGCTCGCTCTGATGGTCGTCGTCGAGCGGGACGCCGCTGATGTCGATCTCGAGGTCCTCGCCACGCGCGGCGAAGATCTGCTGGTTCAGCAGGTCGTAACGGGGGTTGGCCGAGATCCATTGATGGGCGAAGTGTTCGGACTTCAGGGTGGGGAGCATCCCGATCATCACGAGATGGTTGTCGGTCCGCGCGGCGCGCTCCTCGGCCCGGTTCAGCGACGTACGCAGGGCCTGCTCGAGGGAGATCGTGTCGTCGGTGGTGAACGGCCTCGGCGAGACGTTGATCTCGATGTTGAACTGGCCGAGCTCGGTCTGGTAGTCGGGGTCGGCGATCGCGTCGAGCACGGTGGCGTTGGCCATCGCCGGGCGCAACATGTCGTCGACCAGGTTCAGCTCGACCTCCATGCCGAGCAGCGGCTTCGGCGGCCGGCCGTGGTCGGTGAAGAGGCCGTCGGCGAGCATCCGGGCGATGGCGTCCGTGCCGCGCTTGACCTGTCGTCGGAATCGCACGCGGTCCTCGCCCGTGAACTCCTGCTTGTCCACCTCCGCACCCATGGACACATACTGCCCCAGATCAGGCGTCGTGAACCCCGTTGCGAAGATGTCTGACGTGGTTGTGCGCAAGAAAGTCGATCCCGCGGAGGTCCGGGCGGCGGTCCTCGCCGTCGCCGACTGGCTCGTCGATCCGTCGGCGCCCACGCCGTCGCGTGCCGAGCTCGCTGCGGCCGTCCGCGGGACCGCGCGGACACTCGAACAACTCGCCCCCGGCAACTCGGTGGAGGTGCGCATCCCGCCGTTCGTGGCGGTGCAGTGCATCGAGGGGCCGCGCCACACGCGCGGCACCCCGCCGAACGTCGTCGAGACCACCCCGCGCGCCTGGCTGGAGCTGGTGACCGGCCGGTTGTCGTTCGACGACGCGGTCGCCGACGGCACGGTCGACGCGTCGGGGCATCGGGCCGCGCTGGTGGCCGAGTTGCTGCCGCTCGTGCCCCTGAGATGAGTGTGATCGGTCACTGATGGGGGGTGACGTGGAATTACTCGCCTCCGCGAGCCGCTGCAAGATTCGCAATGCGAGGCGACGGCCACGTAAACTCCCGTTTGTCTCCCGGCACTTCTACGTGTTACCCGATTCGCAGCCCAGGGGAGCTAGTCGATGACTGATCGTCCGATCACCAACGTGAACCTGCTCGCTCCCACGGCACAGGCGCGCGGATGCGCCGCCGGTGGGTGTGCGCCGAAGCCGGCCCCGCTGGACGAATCCGAGAACGAACCCCGCGAGGAGTGCGGCGTATTCGGCGTGTGGGCGCCGGGCGAGGACGTCGCGAAGCTCACCTACTACGGCCTCTACGCGCTGCAGCACCGCGGCCAGGAAGCCGCGGGCATCGCGGTCGGCGACGGCAGCCAGGTCGTGGTGTTCAAGGATCTGGGCCTCGTCAGCCAGGTGTTCGACGAGCAGACCCTGGGCGCCATGAGCGGACACGTGGCCGTCGGCCACTGCCGGTACTCCACCACCGGCTCGACCACCTGGGAGAACTCCCAGCCGATCTTCCGCACCACCGACGCCGGCACGGGTGTGGCCCTCGGACACAACGGAAACCTCGTCAACACCGCCGAACTGGCCGCCCGCGCCCGGGAGATCGGCATCAAGAGCTCCGCGGCCACCTCGGACTCCGACGTCGTCGGAGCACTCCTCGCCCACGGCGCCGCCGACAGTTCGATCGAGCAGGCCGCTCTCGAGCTGCTGCCGACCCTCAAGGGCGCCTTCTGCCTGACCTTCATGGACGAGCACACGCTCTATGCGGCGCGCGACCCGCACGGGGTGCGCCCGCTGTCGCTCGGCCGCCTCGACCGCGGCTGGGTCGTCGCCTCCGAGACCGCGGCCCTCGACATCGTCGGCGCGTCCTTCGTCCGCGACATCGAGCCCGGCGAGCTGCTCGCCATCGACGCCGACGGCGTGCGGTCGCAGCGTTTCGCCGAGCCGACCCCGGCGGGCTGCGTCTTCGAGTACGTCTACCTCGCCCGGCCCGACTCGGTGATCCACGGACGGTCGGTGCATTCGGCCCGCGTCGACATCGGACGCCGCCTCGCCCGCGAGCATCCCGCCGAGGGCGACCTGGTCATCCCGGTGCCCGAGTCCGGCGTCCCGGCGGCGGTGGGCTTCGCCCAGGAATCCGGCATCCCCTACGGCCAGGGCCTGATGAAGAACGCCTACGTGGGGCGCACCTTCATCCAGCCGTCGCAGACCATCCGTCAGCTCGGCATCCGGCTCAAGCTCAACCCGTTGCGGGAGGTCATCCGCGGCAAGAGCCTCGTCGTCGTCGACGACTCGATCGTCCGCGGCAACACCCAACGCGCGCTCATCCGGATGCTGCGCGAGGCCGGCGCCGCCGAGGTGCACGTCCGCATCGCGTCGAGCCCCGTGCGCTGGCCCTGCTTCTACGGCATCGACTTCGCCTCCCCGGCCGAGCTCATCGCCAACGGCATGGAGTCCGAGGAGGGCATGGTCGAAGGGGTGCGCCAGGCGATCGGCGCCGACTCGCTCGGCTACATCAGCATCGACGAGATGATCGCGGCGACCGAGCAGCCCGCCTCGTCGCTGTGCGCCGCGTGCTTCGACGGCAACTATCCGATCGAACTGCCCAAGGAGAGCTCCCTGGGCAAGGCGGTGCTCGAGCAGATGCTCGCCGCCGCCGGGGACGGGGTCGACCCGCTGACGAAGCCCAACGACAACGTCAGCGCAGTCATGCGTCCCTGAATCCGGGGGAAGTGCACTCCGGTACCGTGTGATCCGTCGGCGAACACGCCGAGAACGACTTTTCGACAAGGGGTGCTTGCGGAGATGACCGAGCGGGATGCGGCTGCCGACGAGACGACTGGCTCCACGCCGCCGGCGTCCTATGCGGCGGCCGGGGTCGACATCGACGCCGGTGAGCGTGCGGTGGAACTCATCTCCCCGCACGCCAAGCGGGCGTCACGCCCCGAGGTGCTCGGCGGGCTCGGTGGTTTCTCCGGCCTGTTCGCGCTGAAGGGCAACTACCGGGAGCCGGTGCTCGCCGCGGCGAGCGACGGCGTCGGCACCAAGCTCGCGATCGCGCAGGCCATCGACAAGCACGACACCGTCGGCCGAGACCTCGTCGCCATGTGCGTCGACGACCTCGTCGTCTGCGGTGCCGAGCCGCTGTTCCTGCAGGACTACATCGCGGTCGGCAAGGTGGTCCCCGAGACCGTCGCCGAGATCGTGGCCGGCATCGCCGACGGCTGCGTCGACGCCGGATGTGCGCTGCTGGGCGGTGAGACCGCCGAGCATCCCGGCCTGATGCAGGACAACCACTACGACCTGTCGGCGACCGCTGTCGGCGTCGTCGAGGCCGACGACGTGCTCACCCCGGACCGCGTCCGGGCCGGCGACGTCGTCATCGCCATGGGCTCGTCCGGCCTGCACTCCAACGGCTACTCGCTCGCCCGTAAGGTCCTGCTCGAGTGGGGCCACATGGACCTGCGCGGACACGTGGAGGAGTTCGGCCGCACCCTGGGCGAGGAGCTCCTCGAGCCGACCCGCATCTACGCCCGCGACTGCCTGGCGCTCATCGCCGAGGCCGACGTCCGGACCTTCGCCCACATCACCGGCGGCGGTCTGGCGGAGAACCTGGCGCGCGTGATCCCGCAGGGGCTCGTTGCCGAGCTGGAGCGCAACACCTGGACCCCGGCGCCGATCTTCGCGCTGATCGCCCAGCGCGGCCGCGTCGAGCAGCTCGAGATGGAGCGCACCTTCAACATGGGTGTCGGCATGGTCGCGGTCGTCGCGCCCGAGGACACCGATCGTGCGCAGGCCGTGCTCACCGCCCGCCACGTCGACAACTGGGTGCTGGGCACGATCAAGCGCGCCGCGGACCCCAAGAGTACCGAGGCCCGACACCGCGTGTCCCTCGTCGGCGAGCACCCGCGGTTCTGATCCGCAGACGCGCCGAAGAGACCAGAGCGGACAGCGACACAGGACAACACGAAGAGCGGCGGAACCGGTTCGGTTCCGCCGCTCTTCGTGTTGTCGATCGCGAAGTGCGTCGATCGGATTCGTTCTGTGCAGACGACTCGGCAGGTCCGCCGAGGACTCCTCCACCCACGGCCGTCACGGTCGTCGTCGGAACAGGCTGTGATCCGACGCGCTCCGGGCGTTCGCGGTGTCGCGAGCGCCCGGAGCGTACGGGAAGATCAACCCGCGTCGCCGCAGGTCCGCTTGAGCGGAGAGGTCGTGGGAAGAGGTCGGGCGCCTGTGGTGAGACGGGCGCCCGGAGTGGTGCGCGTCAGGCGCGGCGCCACTCGTCCTCGTCTGCCCACTCGTCCACCGGATCCGGACGATCAACCGGGCTGCTCTGCCCGGACAGCTCTCGCTGCAGACGTTCCAGATCGGTGTTCGGTGTGGAGTACTTCAGCTGACGTGCAACCTTCGTCTGCTTTGCCTTTGCCCGGCCGCGGCCCATACGGGACCCCCTCGCACAATGACGGGGCGGCCAAACATTTTGGCGGCCCCGTTCTCTTGAAGTAATTCTGTCGTGCTGCCAGTCTAGCGCGCCTCTACAGATTGTGTGCCGCGCCCTGCCCTGCCGCGTCGTCGAGCGGGGCGGACCTGGCGAGAATGCGGGTGGCCTCGCGCCGCACCTTGGCCGGGAGATCGTCGGCCGCCAGCAGCGTGCGAAGGGCGTCGGGATCGGTCCCGATGAGCAGATGGCGGGCCGTCACGCCGTGTCCGGGGCGATGGATCACCTCGACCGTGTCGCCGGCGGCGACCGTGCCCGACCGGAGAACCCGCAGGTAGGCGCCGAAATCGGCGCGGTTCATGAACCGTTTGACCCATCGGGGCTCGCCGGCCCACTCGGCGAACGTGCGGCAGGGCACGCGCGGGATCGTGACCTCGAGCACGAGCCCGTCGTCGCCGACCCGCCACTGTTCCCCGACGTGCGCGTCGGAGACGCCGATCCCGTCGATCCGGAGGTTCTCCCCGAACCATCCGTAAGGAAGCTCACGCCCGAGCTCTTCCGACCAGCGGCGCGCCTCCGGCTCGGAGTAGGCGTACACCGCCTGATCGACACCGCCGTGATGCCTGCGGTTGCGCTGATGGTCGGCCACGAGACCCAGCTCGCCGACCTCCGCGCGCCCGGAGAGCGCGCGCTTGTCGATGGCGGAGGGGCCGATGCCCTTCAGGACGACATCCCGGCCGGCCGCGCAGACGGCCAGCACGGTTCCGGTGCCCACCGGGTCACGCGTCCCGGGGCGCGGCGCCGGACCGCAGGCGCTCGATGGCCGCGCGCCCGGCCTGGACGTGTTCGTCCTCGCGAACCGAGTCGGGATCGATGCGGGCGCTGACCGGTTCCTCCGCTCCCGCCGCGAGGTCGACGTCGGCACCGACGTTGCGCTTGACGAGTGCGAGCGCCACGGGACCCCACTCGTAGTGGTCGACGACCGTGCCCAACCGGCCGACGGCGCGTCCGCCGGCGGTGACCGGGTCGCCGGTGGCGGGCCGCCGGTCGGTGCTGCCGTCGAGGTGGAGCAGCACCAGGCGTCGGGGTGCCTTGCCGAGATTGTGGACGCGGGCGACGGTCTCCTGACCGCGGTAGCAGCCCTTGTCGAGGTGGACCGCGCCCTCCTCGCCGGGGCCGCCGATCCAGTCGACCTCGTGGGGGATGGTCCGCTCGTCGGTGTCGACGCCGAGCCGGGGGCGCCGGGCGGCGACGCGCAGGGCCTCGTGAGCCCAGCTGCCGGCCATGCGCGCACCCGCCTCGGCCAGCGCCTCCCACCACCGGAGCAGGACGAACTCGGGCACGACGACGTCGACGACCGGCAGGTCGCGGTCCTCGCCCAGCGGCGGCATCCGCCGCCAGAAGCCCAGCGGCTCGTCCTCGTGATGGGTCTCGGGGAGGTCGCCGGCGCGGTACACGTCGGCGTCGGCCGGTATCTCGAGCAGGTCGGCGACCGGCCCGGTGACCGCGGCGGGGCCGACGAGCGTCAGGACTCGCATGTCGGGGCGCAGGACCGGGTCGGCCTTGGCCCAGAACACCATCTTCTTCAGGAAGCCGGCCAGCGGCTCGCCGCGGGAGCCCTCCGTGTCGATCCAGGTGACGCCGTCGACGTCGGTGAGGACGAAGTGCTCCTCGACGCGTCCGTTCGCGTCGAGCGACAGGTTCTCCGCGCTGCGGCGGTCGGGCAGATCGGCGACATGCTGGCTGGAGATCGTGTGCAGCCAGCTCAGCCGCTCGTCCCCGGAGAGTTCGATGACCGCGCGGTCGGAGCGGTCCACGACGATCACCCCGCGCGCCGCCGCACGCTGCTCGCCGAGGGGATCACCGAAGTGCCACGGGGTCTCGGCGGAGGAGAAACCTCCGGGGCCGGGCACCGCCCCGGACTCGGAATACCTGGTCAGGATGGGTGAACGGCTCACGGGTCGATTCTACGGGTCCGGGTGTCCGCGGGGGCGCGCAGCGCGGGTGCGGCGACCATGGCAGCCTCGTATCCATGTCGGATTCGATCCTCGTCACGCTCGACGGCGCCCGCCACGACGCCGATGCCCCCTTCCTCCACGCCGACGACCTCGCGGCGGTACGCGGGGACGGCATCTTCGAGACCCTTCTCGTGCGCGGCGGACGCGCCCGCTGCGTGCGCCTGCATCTCGAGCGGCTCGGACGCAGCGCCACGGCGATGGGACTCCCGGCACCCGACGAGGGCGAGTGGCGCCGTGCCGTCGACGCCGCGGTGTCGATGTGGACGCAGGAGCACGGCACGGCCGGGGAGGCGCTGTTGCGCCTGGTCTATACCCGCGGGCGCGAGGACGGCTATGCGCCGACGTCATACCTCACCGTCGAGGCGGTCCCCGAGCGTGTGGCGTCCGCACGGGCCGACGGGGTCTCGGTGGTCACACTCGACCGCGGCTTCTCGATCGATCTCGCCGCGCGGGCGCCCTGGCAGCTCCTGGGCGCCAAGACCCTCAGCTACGCGACCAACATGGCCGCGCTGCGGCATGCCGCGTCGGAGGGCTACGACGACGTCATCTTCGTCAGCAGCGAGGGCGTGGTCCTCGAGGGGCCGCGCTCGTCGGTGGTCGCGGTCTACGGCGACACCCTGGTGACCCCGCCGCCGGAGATCGGGATCCTCGAGTCGACCACCGTGCGCGCGGTCTTCGATCTCGCCTCCTCCGAGGGCTGGAAGACCAAGGCCGACCTGTTGCGGCCGGCAGACCTCGTCGCCGCCGACTCGGTCTGGCTGATGTCGAGCGTCACCCTCGCCGCCCGGGTCACGCACCTGAACAGATATGTGATGCCGGTACCGCAAGATCTGGACATGATTCCCGAACTGGTCAATCGCGCCATCTCCGACGAACAGAATTGATCCCGGTCACACGGGCCTGCTCCCGGGGCTGGGTCACACACTGCTCGAGGTGAGAGGGAATACACCCTGAACAGGGGATTGTCGGGACCTTTGCCGCTTGAGTAGGTCAGGTGACCAGGCGTAGCGTCGCGCTGGGACTTACTACCGGACGTAGTAGGTCGCGTGCATTGGGAACCTGCCGGTGACAACCGGTGACCTGATTCGAGGCAAAAAGATATGAATGCTCTGGACATCTCCAGGTGGCAATTCGGGATCACGACGGTCTATCACTTCATCTTCGTCCCGCTGACGATCGGCCTCGCGCCGATGGTCGCGGTGATGCAGACGGTGTGGCACGTCACCGGCAACGAGCAGTGGCTCCGCGCGACCCGATTCTTCGGCAAACTCTTCCTCATCAACTTCGCGCTCGGTGTCGCGACCGGCATCGTGCAGGAGTTCCAGTTCGGCATGAACTGGAGCGAGTACAGCCGGTTCGTCGCCGACGTCTTCGGCGCGCCGCTGGCGCTGGAGGGGCTCGTCGCGTTCTTCCTGGAGTCGACCTTCCTGGGGCTCTGGATCTTCGGCTGGGACCGCCTGCCCAAGAAGGTCCACCTCGCCACCATCTGGCTGGCGGCCATCGGCGTGAACGCCTCGGCGTACTTCATCATCGCCGCGAACTCGTGGATGCAGCATCCCGTCGGCGTCAAGTGGGACGAGGCCCGTAACCGGCCGGCGATGGACGACTTCTGGGCGGTCATCACCAACAACACGACGCTGGCGGCCTTCCCGCACGTGATCGCGGGCGCGTTCCTGACCGCGGGCACCTTCGTCGCCGCCATCGGCATCTGGTGGATGGCGCGGAACATGTGGCGCGCCAAGAAGCTGCGCGAGGCGACCGAGACCGGCGATGCGAGCGTCGTCCCGGAGAGCACCTCGCCCAGCCACATCGACGCCACTCCCGAGACACTCGAGAAGGACGCACGCGACCTGTGGCGCCCGGTCACCCGGTTCGCGCTGTGGGTGACCCTGGTGTCGGGCCTCGCGCTGTTCGTCACCGGCGACATCCAGGGCCAGATCATGTTCAAGCAGCAGCCGATGAAGATGGCGTCGGCGGAGTCCCTCTGCGAGACCCAGACCGGCCCCGGCTTCTCGGTGCTGTCGACCAGCCGGCAGAACAACTGCGACGACATCGACCACGTCATCGAGATCCCCAAGATGCTGTCGTTCCTCGCGACGCACCGGTTCGACGCGACCCTGCAGGGCGTGGAGAACCTGCAGGAGCAGTACCGGGAGGCCTTCGCCGACAACCCGAACGTGCCGGCGAACCAGAACTTCGCGCCGAACCTCTTCGTCACCTACTGGGGCTTCCGCGCCATGATCACCTGGGCGCTCGGCTCGGTCGTGGTCGCGCTCGGCGGCCTGTGGCTGACCCGGCGCAAGCGGGTGGTCGAGTCCCGCAGGTTCGGCTTCATCGCCCTGCTGATGATCCCGACGCCGTTCCTGGCCAACAGCTCCGGCTGGATCTTCACCGAGATGGGCCGTCAGCCGTGGGTCGTCGCACCGAACTGGGAGGACGACCTGGACCCGCTGCGCATCAGCATGCTGGTGCAGAACGGCGTGTCCAACCACACGCCGCCGGTCCTGTGGGCCACACTCATCGGCTTCACCCTGATCTACGGAGCGCTGGGCGTCATCTGGTTCATGCTGCAGCGGCGGTACGTCATCGAGGGGCCGGCGAGCTACGACTCGCGGCCGCCGGGCGATGACGACGGCGATTCCGATTCCGAATCCGACGAGCCCAAGCAGCTCTCGTTCGCGTACTAGGAGGAGACTGACATGGGACTCCCAGAATTCTGGTTCTTGGTCATCGCGGTTCTGTTCGTCGGGTACTTCGTCCTCGAGGGATTCGACTTCGGCGTCGGCATGCTGATGCCGTTCCTCGGCTCCAGCCACACCGGCGGCGACGACAAGGTGTCGCCGGACGACCCCGAGGCCGACCCGGACAAGCGCCGCCGGGTGCTGCTCAACACCATCGGCCCGGTGTGGGACGGCAACGAGGTGTGGCTGCTCACCGCCGGCGGTGCGCTGTTCGCGGCGTTCGGCGGCTGGTACGCCACGATGTTCACCGCGTTCTACCTGCCGCTGTTCCTCATCCTGATCGGCCTGATCACCCGCGTGTGCGCGATCGAGTGGCGCGGCAAGATCGACAACCCGCGCTGGCGGATGTGGTGTGACGTCGGCATCGGCCTCGGCTCGTGGATTCCCGCGATCCTGTGGGGCGTCGCCTTCGCCAACGTCGTGCGCGGCCTGCCGATCGACGCCGACGCCCAGTACACCGGCGGGTTCTTCAACCTGCTCAACCCGTACGCCCTGCTCGGCGGCGCGACCACGCTGCTGGCCTTCCTCACCCACGGCGCCGTCTTCATCGCGCTGAAGACCAGCGGCGTGCTCCAGGAGGACGCCGCCCGGTACGCCTCGCGCCTGGCGTGGCCGACGCTCGTCGTCGCGGCGGCCTTCCTGCTGTGGACCCAGTTCGCCTACGGCAACGGCTGGACCTGGATCCCGGTGCTGATCGCGGCGGTCGCCGCCCTCGGCATGGTCGCCACGACGCAGGTCGGTCGGGAGGGCTGGGCCTTCTTGTTCACCTCGATCGCCATCGCCGGCACGGTGGCCACGTTGTTCGCGGTCCTGTACCCGAACGCGCTGCCCTCGACGCTGAACGAGGCGTGGAACCTGACCATCGACAACACGTCGTCGAGCAGCTACACGCTCACGGTGATGACGTGGGCGGCGGTGTTCATCACGCCGGTGGTGATCGCCTACCAGGCGTGGAGCTACTGGGTGTTCCGCAAGCGCCTGTCGGTCACGCAGATCCCGGATTCCCACGGGCTGTCGTCGCTGCGTGTGACGAGCAAGTGAGATCCCGGCCCCCGGTCGATCCGAGGCTGCTCCGGTACTCGCCGACCACGCGTCGGTACGTGGCGGTCACGGCGGTGTTCGCGGTGGCGGAGGTCATCGCGATCATCGTCGCCGCGTGGATGGCCGCATCCATCCTCTCGGAGCTGATCGTCGCACCGGAGCTGCGCTCGTTCGGCTCGCAGTGGGTGCATCTGGTGGAGCTGGCCGTCGCGATGGGGGCACGGGCGGTGATGGCCTACGGCCACGACCGCTACTCCCACCGCGCGGCGGAGCGGGCGATCGCCGAACTGCGCGCCGAGGCCCTCGACGTGCTCACGGACCCGCGCCGGACGTCCGGACGGACGCTCCTCGGGGTCCGTGAGCACGCGGCGACGGTGCTGCTCCGCGGGTTGGACGCACTGGGGCCGTACCTGTCGGGATTCCTGCCCGCCATGGTGGCGGCGGTCGCGATCACCCCCACCGTGGTCGTGGTGATCGCCCTGGCGGACTGGCCGTCGGCGATGATCATCCTGATCACGCTGCCGCTCATCCCGCTGTTCATGATCCTGGTCGGCCTGATGACCAAGGACCGGACCACTCGCAAGCTGGCGACGATGAGCCGGCTCACCGCCCAACTGCTCGACCTGATCGCGGGGCTGCCCACCCTGCGCGCGCTGAACCGGGCGCAGGCGCCCGCCGCGCAGGTCGCCGAACTCGGCGAGGCGCACCGGCGCAGCACCATGTCGTCGTTGCGGGTGGCGTTCTTGTCCGGGGCGGTGCTCGAGCTGCTCGCGACCCTGTGCGTCGCCCTCGTCGCCGTCGGCATCGGCCTGCGCCTGGTCTTCGGCGAGATGTCGCTGTATGCGGGTGTGTTCGCGCTCATCCTGGCTCCCGAGGCGTACCTGCCGCTGCGCCGGGTGGGTGCGCAGTTCCACAACTCGACCGACGGGCTGACCGCCGCGGAACAGGTGTTCGATTTGATCGACACCGCAGGCGAGGAGGAGGCGCCCGCCGGAGGCGGACGAGGCGTGACCGTCGCGGGCGCGCCGGTCACCATCCTCGATCTCGGGGTGCACGGCCGCGACGGCTGGGCTCCGGAGTGCTTGCAGGCGACGATCGAGCCGGGCACGGTCACGCTGTTCACCGGACCCAACGGCTCCGGGAAGTCGACGACCCTCGCCGCGATCATGGGGCTGCTCACCCCCGACGACGGGTCGGTCCTGATCGGCTCGACGCCGGTGCTGCACGCCGACTCGGAGTCCCTCCACGAGCAGATCGCCTGGCTGCCGCAGCAGCCGGTGATCGTGCCGGGGACCGTCGGCGAGAACCTCGAACTCTTCGGTGCGCTCGACACCGAGGCCGCCGAGCGTGCGGCCGTGGCGAGCGGCTTCAACAGCGTGGTGCTGGAGTTGCCCGCGCGACTCGACACCCGGCTCGGCGCCGGCGGCGTGGGTCTGTCGGCAGGACAGCGTCAGCGTCTCGCCCTGACCCGGGTGCTCGCCTCGCCTGCGCCGCTGTTGCTGCTCGACGAGCCGACCGCCCACCTCGACGCGGCCTCGGAGCGGGCGGTGCTCGAGGTCCTGCGCGAACGGGCGCGCGCGGGCGACACCGTCATCCTCGTCGCCCACCGCGACGTCGCGCGTGAGTTCGCCGACCAGATCGTCGACTTCGGGGGAGGTGTGCCGTGCGTGACGACCCGTTGATCCGCGCGTTGGGCCTGCTGGGGCTCCGCAGGGGCGCCGTCGCCAAGGCCCTGCTGCTCGGCGTGGGCGGTGCCCTGTCGGCGCTCGGCCTCGCCGCGCTGTCGGCCTGGCTGATCACCCGCGCCTGGCAGCAGCCCCCGGTGCTGTACCTGTCGGTGGCGATCACCGCCGTCCGCGCCCTGGGCATCTCGCGCGGTCTGCTGCGCTACCTCGAACGGCTCGCCACCCACGACCTGGCGCTGCGCGCGATGTCGACCGCACGGGAGCGGCTCTACCGGGCGCTCGCCACCGGCAACCCCGCCTACTCGGTGACGCTGCGTCGCGGAGAGCTGTTGACGCGCACCGGGGATGACATCGACGAGATCGGCAACGCGCTGATCCGCGGGCTCATCCCGATCGGCGTGGGCGCCACCACGGCGCTCGCCGCGGTCGTCGTGATGGCGGTGGTGTCGATCCCGGCGGCGTCGGTGCTGGCGGTCGCGCTGATCGTCAGCGGCGGTGTCGCACCGTGGCTGGCCGCGCGCGGTGCCGCACGCACGATCCACGACGGGGCGCAGGCCGGCGCGGAGTCCGCGGAGGCCACGACCGCCGCCCTGTGGCACGCCGCCGAACTGACCGTCGCCCGGCGCCGCGCGCAGATCCTGGCGGCGGCGGCCGATGCGGACCGTCGCCATCTGGAGGCCACCGATCGCGGGCGCCGCATGGAGGCGGCGGCCGCGGCGGCGACCCCGCTGTCGATGGGTGTGTCGCTGCTCGCGGCGTGCGTCATCGCGATCATCCTCGCGTCGCAGGTCTCCGGATCGCTGGCCGGCATCGCGTCGGGTGAAGGTCTCACCCCGATGATCCTGGGCGTGCTGATCCTGCTGCCGTTGTCGGCGTTCGAGTCGACCGCGCCGCTCACCGAGGCGGGCCTGCAGCTGGAGAAGAGCAGGCAGAGCGCGGCGCGGGTCATGGCCCTGGTCGACGGCGCCCGGGAGGGTGCGGACGACGCCGACACCGCCGACGTGCCGGTGCATCCCGGTGCGGTCGAGGTCACGACGAGCGGATTGCGCTGGGGGCGTGCGGATCGCGCGCTCGCCGGCCCCGCCGACGGGCTCGACCTGGATCTGCGACCGGGCTCTCGGCTCGCGGTCGTCGGGCCCAGCGGCGTCGGCAAGTCGACCCTGCTGCTGACCCTGGCGGGACTGCTCCCACCGGTTGCGGGCGAGGTGAGGTGCGTCGACGTCTCGACCCGCGCCGAGGTCGGGTTGCGCGCGGCCGCCTGCTACTTCGCGGAGGAGGCGCACATATTCTCCACGTCGGTGCGCGAGAACCTGCGCGTCGCGCGCGGGGACGTGACCGACGAGGAGATCGGCGAGGCGTTGCGGACCGTCGGCCTCGACGGCTGGCTCGCTCGCCTGCCCGAGGGCCTGGACACCACGCTGTCCGGCGGCGCCGAGGCGGTCAGCGGCGGTGAGCGCAGGCGCCTGCTGCTGGCACGCGCGCTTCTGCACCGGGCGCCGGTGGTCCTGCTCGACGAGCCGACCGAGCACCTCTCGGCCGACGACGCCGATCATCTGCTGCGCCGCCTGCTCGGAGCCGAGGACGACCTGTTCGGCCCGGACCGGATCGTCGTCGTCGTGACGCACCAGTTGCCGGCCGAGATCGGTCACGCGAAGGTCGTCGAGCCGGCGGGTGCCGCCGCGCGCTGAGGCGTCGCCGCAGACCGTCCGCCGCGGAGGCCATCTCGCCACACCATCCGGGGACGCAGACAAGAACCGGGGCCGGACGCAGCGCGTCCGGCCCCGGTACCCCCTGTGAGAGATGGGAGATCAGTCGGTCTTCACCTCGTAGCCCATCGGCAGCATGGTGGACTTGTGCTCGAGGAAGGACTCGAGGCCCTCGCGACCGTTCTCGCGGCCGATGCCGGAGTTCTTGTAGCCGCCGAACGGTGACTCGGGATCGATTGCGTACCAGTTGATCCCGAAGGTACCCGTGCGGATCTTGGTGGAGATCTCGATACCGCGCTCGACGTTGCTGGTCCAGACGCTGCCGGCCAGGCCGTAGCTGGAGTCGTTGGCGATGGCGATCGCCTCGTCGACGTCGTCGTAGGCGATCACCGACAGGACCGGGCCGAAGATCTCCTCCTGCGCGATGGTCATGTCGTTGGTGACGCCGGTGAAGATCGTCGGGGTGAGGAAGTAGCCGGGCTCGAGGTCGGCCGGGCGCTCGCTCTCGAGAACCGGTGTGGCACCGGCCTTCTTACCCTGCTCGATGTAGCCCTCCACGCGCTGGCGCTGCTTCTCGGAGATCAGCGGGCCGAGTTGCGCCTCGGGATCGGACGGGAGTCCGACCTTCATCGTCTTGGCCGCCTCGACCATGGCCGCGACGATCTCGTCGTGACGGCTGCGCGGCACCAGGATTCGCGTCTGGGCCACACACGCCTGGCCGGTGTTGAACAGGCCGAGGAAGGTCAGCATGAAGGCGTTCGACGCGATGTCGACGTCGTCGAGCACGATCGCCGCGGACTTGCCGCCGAGTTCCAGCGAACACCGCTTGAGCGATTCGGCGCAGGCGGCGCCGATCGCCTTGCCCGCGGCGGTGGACCCGGTGAAGGTGATCTTGTCGACGTCCGGGTGGGCGACGAGGGCCTGGCCGGTCTCGGTGCCGCCGGTCACCACCGAGATCGCCTCCGGCGGCACGCCGGCCTCGATGAACAGCTGGGCGACGTAGTTGCCGGTCAGCGGGGTCTCGGGCGCGGGCTTGAGCACCACCGAACAGCCCGCCGCGAGGGCGGCGCCCATCTTGTTGCAGGTGATGAACAGCGGGACGTTCCAGGCGCAGATGGCGCCGACGACGCCCACCGGCTCACGGGTGATGCGGGTGGTGCCGAACAGGCCGGTCCGGTACTCCTCCCACTGGTAGTCGCGGGCGGCGTTGGCGTAGGCCCGCAGCACGCCGGTTCCGGGCAACTGCTGCAGGGTGCTGATGGCGCTCGGCGGTGCGCCCATCTCGGCCGAGACGAGGGCGGTGATCTCGTCGCCGCGCTCGTCGATCAGGTCGGCGACCTTCGCGATGATGTCCGCGCGCTGCGCCGGGGGCGTCGAACTCCACACCCCGGAGTCGAAGGCGGCACGGGCGGCGCGGACCGCGGCGTCGACGTCGGCGGCGTCGGCATGCGGGACGGAACCCACGCGCTCGCCGGTGGCGGGGGAGAACACCTCGAGGGTCTCGGTGGAATGCGGGTCGACCCACTGGCCGCCGATGAGCAACTGGGATCGGTCGCCACCGCCGACGATGGTGGCGGTGCTGGACTCCACGGTCTCGGTCATTGCGCGTGTGCTCCTCAGGAGGACGGGATCTTGCCCGGTCACGCAGCGGATTCTCGGCCGCCGGCAGGCAAGTGTGAACTACGGCACACGCAATACTAGAACACGTTCTAACTCCACCGCCAGGGGTGGGTGCCGCCGATCAGCTCCCGCCGAAGGCCGCCCGTGCTTCCAGGCCCTCCACGACGTCGTCGAGGACGTCCAGTTGTGCGGCTGGGTCGGCGGCCTCGAGAAGGCGTTGCTGATCGTGGGGCTCGATCCGGAGTCGATTGGCCCAGCGGTAGATCGGCGAGACGTCGGCCACCAGGGGATCGGCGTCGACGATGTCGAGCGCGGCGAAGACGGCGTCGGCGTCCTTGCCCGCCGCCTCGAGGATCCCGCGCAGGACGACGCGCAGGCGCCGGTCGATCTCGTGCAGCCGCTCGAGGTGGGCGTCGGACAGTGCAGGCTCCGCGAGCACCTCGATCCGGGCCCGGGGATAGGGGTCGTCCGGAAGCCATTCGACGACCCGGAAACGGGAGGTGCCGGTGCCGGCCAGCAGCGCCCTGCCGTCGGGCAGCCGATCGGTGACGTCGGCGAGCACCAGGGTGCCCGCGTCGCATCGCACCTCTCCGCCGCCGACCTCGGGACCGCGGGCGATCAGCACCACCCCGAACCGCACCACCGGTCGCCCGTCGGACTCCGCCATGAGGTCGCCCACCATCTGCCGGTACCGGGGCTCGAAGACGCGCAGCGGCACCTCGCCACCCGGTAGCACGGCGGTGCCGAGCGGGAACATCGGCGAGACGAACTGCTCGCCGGCCGGGACGGACGGGTTCAGGGCTTGTCCGTCAGGCCTTGGGGCGTGCGTCGAGCACGACCTCGAACTCCAGCAGATCGGCGCCCGTCGCAACCGGCTTCGCGCGCTCGCCGGCGTGTGCCTCCCGGGCCGGCCCGCCCGCCCATGCCTGGAAGTCCTCTTCGGTCTCCCACTGGGTCACGACGAAGTACCGGTCGTCGCCCTTGACCGGGCGCAGCAGCTGGAAGCCGAGGAATCCCTTGGAGCCGTCGACCGAGCCGGCGCGGTTGGCGAACCGCTTCTCCAGCTCGGGGCCGGCGCCCTCGGGGACGGTGATTGCGTTGATCTTCACGACAGCCATGAGTCCACCTTATGCGCTGGGAGGGCGGTCGGGCCGGGAGTCGGCACGGCATTGCGGGGCCCGGTCGTTGCCGGCCGCTACAGTGACACCCCATGGTCGAGACCCAGGCGATCGGCGAGATCGGGCTGCGTGACCACGGCGGCCCGGTGATCACCGACGACAACCGAGGAGCGCCGCCGAGCGGGCTGCCTGTCCGACCGATCGTGCTGCTGCACGGTCTGATGGGCCGCGGGCGCACCTGGCGACGCCAGGTCCCGTGGCTGCGACGCTACGGGCGGGTCTTCACCTACGACGCGGCGTTCCACATGGGCGCGGACTTCCCGGAGCCCGACGATCCGGCCGAGCTGTGCACCGAGCGGTTCGTCGCCGATCTCGCCGAGATCCTCACCTGGATCGACCAGGGGCCGGCGATCCTCATCGGGCACTCGATGGGGGCGCTGCACGGATGGTGCACGGCCGCCGCATATCCCGAACTCGTCGCGGCGCTCGTGGTCGAGGACATGGCCCCCGATTTCCGCGGGCGCACAACCGCGAACTGGACGCCGTGGTTCGAATCCTGGCCTGAGCGATTCGATTCCGTGGATGAGGCGGTCGAGATGTTCGGTCCGGTCGCCGGCCGGTACTTCTACGAGGCCTTCGACGACGGGCGGCTCCACGGGCGAATCCCGGTGTGGTCGGCGATCGCCGAGGAGTGGGGCACCCGCCATTTCTGGGAGCAGTGGGAGGCGGTCTCGGTGCCGACGCTGGTCATCGAGGCCGAGTACACCGTCGCCCCGCCCGGGCAGATGCGAAAGATGTGCGCGCTCAACGAGAATGCCCAGTACCTGCACGTCGCCGGTGCCGGGCACCTCGTCCACGACGATGCGCCGCACGTCTACCGCGGCGCGGTGGAGGCGTTCCTCTCTGGTCTGGAGATCTGAACGGACCGGGCCACCGGCCAACATGATTCGGGGCGCACACGACGGATCGTGTGCGCCCCGAGTGGATTTGCCGGTGGTGTCAGTTCGGGTCGGCCGGAGCGATGGGTGCTCCGTTGAGGCGGCGCCAGCAGTGCACCAGGAACAGCTGGGCGACCGGGGCCGACACGATCAGTCCGACGTAGCAGACGAGAGCGCCGACGAGATTGATCACGTAGGTCACCAGCAGCGTGATGATCGAATCGCCGACCTTCGACTTGGTGAGCTCGAAGGACGCCTTCATCGCGTCGATTGGCGAGAGTCCCTTGTCGATGGTCGCGACCACCGAGAACATCAGGAAGAACAGGGCGAGGAGGCCCGGGATGATGCAGAGCACGTAGCCGATGCCGGTGGCCAGGGCGACGAGGATCGCGGTGCCCACGACGGCACCGAAGCGGATCGGGGTCAGAAACGACGCCGCGGTGACGGGTTCGCCGTTGGCGACGCGGACCGCGCCGGAGGTGATCGACGCCTGCACGTACAGGAGGCCGAGGATCAGCACGATGTACAGCACGATCATCAGGAACAGCCCGCCGGCGCCGAGGGTGGTCTCCTCCACAGTGACGCCATTGCTGAGATACACGGTTTCGGTGCTGCCGAAGAGCGCGACGCCCCAGATGGCCAGCGCGCCCACGACGAGCGCGAGGACGAAGACCACCAGGCCGGGCAGGATCATCGCGCCGACGTTGTTCTTGAACTTGTTGAACGCCCAGGAGAACGCCTCGCCCACGTCGACCTTGGTGCCGGCGGCGCCGGGCGGAACGGCTCCGCCGGGGTATCCACCGTACTGCGGGGCGCCGTACTGCGGGTTGCCGGGAGGCGGCGGGGGCGGTGCCTGACCGTATTGCGGCTGACCATATCCGGGCTGCTGACCGTACTGCGGCGGCTGCTGACCGTACTGGGGAGGCTGCTGGCCGTAGGGCGGCGGGGTCGACGGCTTGTTGAGATCTGGCTGCTGCCCGTACTGGGGCGGCTGCTGGCCGGATTGGTCGCCCGGCTGGTCCGGGTCCGACGGAGGGACAGGAGGATACGGCGGCTGGCTCATGGACGGGGACATTAGCAACGATCGTCGACCGGCGGGAGCCCATACCCGAATGATCGAATGACTCACCGGCGTCGCCGGTGCGCCGGGACGCGAGGTCTCAGGCCTCGCCGGCGAGACAGTATCGGCCGTCGGAGGTGAGCTCGACGAGGCCGTCGACGAGCAGCGAATCGAGGGCGCGATCGCGCTGCGCGGTGTCCTTCGTCCACACGACGTCGAGCTTCTCTCGCTCGACCGCGCCGGTCGAGCCGCGCAGGACGTCGAGCAGCAACCCGCGGACCTGGCGGTCGGTGCCGGCGAACTTCTGGGTGCGTCGCGGCGGCCCCAGATGAGCGGGCCGGCCCAGGCGGACCCACGTGCACTCGGTCAGCGGGCAGTTGTCGCACTTGGGGTTTCGTGCCGTGCAGACCAGTGCGCCCAGCTCCATCAGGGCCGCGGAGAACCGGGGCGCGGTCTCGGCGTACCCGCCGTCGGGGCGTCTCGGCAGCAGAGCCTCGGCGTCGGCGAGATCGCGCCGGGAGGGATTGCCCGGATGCTCGCGGCCGTGCACGGCCCGCGCGATCACTCGTCGGACATTGGTGTCGACGACGGGAACCGCTCGGCCGTAGGCGAAGCACGCCACCGCGCGGGCGGTGTAGTCCCCGATCCCGGGCAGCGTCAGCATCGTCTCGACGTCGTCGGGCACCCGGTCGGCGTGTTCGCTCGCGAGGACCTTGGCACATTCGTGCAGGCGCAGCGCGCGGCGCGGGTATCCGAGCTTGCCCCAGGCGCGCACGACCTCGCCCGGAGTCGAGGCGGCCATCGCCGAGGGGACCGGCCAGCGCTCCACCCAGGCGCGCCACGGCTCCAGGACCCGGGACACCGGGGTCTGCTGCAGCATGATCTCGCTGATGAGGATGTGCCACGCGGTGCACGACGGATCACGCCACGGCAGATCGCGTTCATGGGTATCGAACCAACCGAGCAAAGTGGCTGGTGGCACACTATTGAGCATGATCGGTATGACACCCCGCCAGGCCTGGCGCGTTCTGCGTGACGGCAACGAGCGATTCGTCACGGGCGAGTCCCAACATCCCAGCCAGGGTATCGAGGACCGCGAGCGCCTCGTCGGGGGCAGCACCCCCATGTGGTGTTGTTCGGCTGCGCGGACTCCCGCCTGGCCGCCGAGATCATCTTCGACCAGGGTCTCGGCGACATGTTCGTCGTCCGGACCGCGGGACACGTGATCGACTCCGCCGTGCTCGGTTCGCTCGAGTACGCCGTCGAGGTGCTCGAGGTCCCGCTCATCGTGCTGCTCGGCCACGACAGCTGCGGCGCGGTGAAGGCCACCCTCGACGCCCTCGACGAGCTGCAGATCCCGGGCGGGTACATCCGCGACGTCGTCGAGCGCGTGGCGCCGTCGATCCTCGCCGGCCGCAGCGAGGGCCTGTCGCGGGTGGACGAGTTCGAGGCGCGCCACGTGGTCGAGACCGGCCGCCTGCTCATGCAGCGCAGCCGGATCGTCGCCGACCGCATCGCCACCGGCAAGCTCGCCATCGTGGGGCTGACCTACAAGCTCAGCGACGGCCGGGTCAATCTCGAGTCGGTCTACGGCGACATCGGCGAGAAGCCGTCGGCGAGCGTCCGGGTGCAGAGCGCCTGAGCCTGGGCCGGGCGGCCAAACCTGAAGGCGAACTCTAGACTTTGCCTGCTCGGAGGTGGTTTTCCGGCGCGACACGCCGTGTCGTGATCAACCGGAAGTCAAGATCCGGCCGTTAGCGTTGTGTTCGTGATCGAACCCCAGGGCCCACTGCCACCCGAGATCTACTGGCGACGCCGCATCGTCGCCGCGGGTGGCGCCGTGGTCATCGTGGGGCTGGTCGTCGCGCTGATCGTCTGGCTCACCGGCAACGGCGGTGAGGAACCGCAGAACACCGCGTCCACCGCGTCGGCGTCGACCAGCGCCGCCCCGTCGTCGGAACCCGCGCCCGAGTCCGAACCGCCCGCCGGCGGCGCCGGTGCAGGAGGGTCCGGCGGAGGTGCGCCCGCAGGTGGGGGAGCGCCCGGCGGAGCACCAGCCTCCACCCCGGTCCCGCCGCAGTCGGCGGACCCGGCCGGCGCCGCAGGCGGCCCGCCCGGGCCCAACCTGTGCCCGGACCAGGCGATCTCGGTGGTGCTCTACACCGACAAGCCGACCTACACGGTCGGCCAGCAGCCGGTCTTCACCATCGTCACCACCAACGCCGGTCTCTCGGAGTGCACGCGCGACGTGGGCAAGGCCGCCCAGAACGTGATCGTGCGGACCCTCGACGGTGCGCGCACCCTGTGGTCGGCGCGCGACTGTTCCCCGATCAACACGGTCGACAACGTGGTCCTCAAGCCTGCTCAGCAGGTGAAGGACACGATCACCTGGTCGGGCACCACCAGCAGCCCGGGTTGTGAGCGTCCGCGCACCCAGGTGCCGCCCGGCTCCTACTCGGCCATCGGCAAGATGGGCGAGCGCGAGTCGTTCCCGATCACGTTCAACTTCGTGGCGCCCGCCGAGCAGCCCTGATCCCCGGTGTTCCCGGGTCGGTCACCTCGGCCCGGGGACGTCCTGCCGACGGTGCTGCCGTGCCCTGCGGGTGCAGAAAAGCGGTGCGGTGTCCGGGACGGACGGTTCTAGTCGTACCGCTCGATGCTGGTCTCGGCGAGCCGTGACAGCCCCTCGCGGATGTGGCGCGCCCAGATGCTGCCGATGCCCTCGACGGCCTGCAGGTCCGCCGACGTGCTGGCCAGCAGCGCCTGGAGCGTTCCGAAGCTGCGGACGAGCCGGTCCACGTGGGCGAACTGCAGCCGCGAGATGCGGGCGAGCAGCCGGTAGCCGCGCGGGCTCATCGCGGTGTCCTGCGCCTCGATCGTCGTCGGGTATCCGAAGGCTCCGGCCAGCTGGGTGAGGTCGAGGAGGTCGGCGTCGCTGAGCTCCTCGATCGCCTCGAGTGCCTGGCGCACGTCCTCGGTGGTCGCCGGCTCGGGGCTGGCGTAGTAATCGCGGACGAGGAGCTCGCGCATCGTGTCGTTGTCGCTGATGAGCTCCTCGAGCTGGAGGCTGACCTGGCGGCCGTTGGTGCCGAGCTCCAGGACATACTCCTCGATCTCGACCGACACGCGACGGACCATCTCCATGCGCTGGGCGGCGGTCATCGCATCGCGCAGCAGCACGTAGTCCTCGATCTCGGCCCGCGAGAGCGCCGCGATCACCTCGTCGAGGCGGACCTTGTAGCGCTCGAGCGTCGCCAGGGCGACGTTCGCGCGTGACAGGATCGGGTCGGGGCTCTCGACGACGCGCCGGACGCCGTCCACGTAGACGCTGACGATGGACATCGACGCGCTCACCGAGATGACCGGGTGCCCGGTCTGGATGGCGGTGCGCTCGGCGTTGCGGTGGCGGGTGCCGGACTCCTCGGTCGGGATCGACGGATCGGGGACCAGTTGGACGTTCGCGCGCACGATCCGCTTGCCGTCGGTGGACAGCACGACTGCTCCGTCCATCTTCGCCAGCTCCCGCAGTCGGGTGGGGGCGAACTCGACGTCGAGATGGAAGCCGCCGTCGCAGATCTTCTCCACGTCGGAGTCATGGCCGAGCACGATGAGCGCGCCGGTGCCGCCGCGCAGGATGCGCTCGAGCCCGTCGCGCAGCGGCGTGCCCGGCGCGACGCGCGCCAGCGTCTCGCGCATGAGGTCGGACTTCATCGCCTCGGTGACCATGTCTTCCCTTCTGGCAACCGGAGCGTGTCCGGAGGACGACGCCCCGCGGCGCCGGTCGGCACAACGGTGACTAGGGTACCGGGGTGTGAAGAGCAGCAGTTTCGTGGTGCCCGAGGAGCTCGACGAGCTCGTGCGCCACCCGAAGACGTCCCGCCCCGGGGAGCCGATGCGCCCGCACAACATGGTGTGCTTCGGATGCGGCGAGCAGTCGCCGCGGGGCCTGCACCTCGAGATGTTCGCGGGTGAGGGTTTCAGCGTCGTCGCAGAGATGCCCGTCGAGCATTGGATGGAGGGCGGGCCCGGCGTGATCCACGGCGGCATCCTCTGCAGCGCCTTCGACGACGTCATGGGGATGACGCCGCGCCTGATCGGCCCGGCGGCGGTCACGGTGCATCTCCAGGTCGACTTCATGCGACCCATCCCGGTCGGCGAGACGCTACACCTGCGCGCGGAGATCCTCGGCAAGCAGGGGCGCAAGATCTACACCGAAGGCGTTGCGCACCTTGGTGATCCGACCACGCCGGTGGCCCGCGCCCACGGCATCTTCGTGACCATCGACGCGCGCAAGCATTTCGCCGAGCACGTCGAGCGCAGCGCCAGGGCCGACGAGTTCAAGGCGGGCAAGCCCCAGCTCTGAGCGATCCTCGACTCGCGGCCGGGTGCCCTCCGCTCGGCCGACCCCGGTCGCGGCGCCCCTCAGAAGGGGGCGTCGATCGGCGTCGAGTCCCGTAGATGCACTGCGTCGCCGAGGGTGGCGACCCGGAGGACCCGGATGCCCTTCGGCAGGACCTCGTCGGTCGCGGCCGGGATGATCGCCTCCCGGAAGCCGAGCCGCTTCGCCTCCGCCAGGCGCCGCGCGACCCCCGACACCCGCCGGATCTCACCGCCGAGGCCGACCTCGCCGACGACCACCGTGGACTGCGGGATGGGCTTGTTGGTGAGCGTGGAGTAGACGGCGAGCGCGATCGCGAGGTCGGCGGCCGGCTCGGTGACCTTCATGCCGCCCACGGTGGACAGGTACACCTCCGACTTGGCGATCTCTCTGCGTCCGGCGCGCGCCTGCAGCACCGCGAGGACCATCGAGACCCGGTTCATGTCGAGACCGGACACCGCGCGGCGCGGGATGTTCATCTCGGTGGAGTTGGCCAGTGCCTGGATCTCGCCGACGAGTGCGCGCTTGCCGTCCATGGTCACCAGCGTGACGCTGCCGCTGACATCCGAATCACGCTGGTGCAGAAAGATTCCCGACGGATCGGGCACCTGGTGGATGCCGTCGTCGCGTTGCTCGAAGCAGCCGACCTCGTCGGCGGCGCCGAAGCGGTTCTTCACCCCGCGCACCATGCGCAGCGTGGAGTGCTTGTCGCCCTCGAACGCCAGCACCACGTCCACGAGGTGCTCGAGGGAACGGGGCCCGGCGACCGAGCCCTCCTTGGTGACGTGGCCGACCAGGATGACCGCGATGCCCCGGTTCTTCGCCAGCGACACCAGCGCGGTGGTCACCGCGCGGATCTGGGTGACGCCGCCGGTCACGCCGTCGGTTCCGGTGGCGACCACGGTCTGCACCGAGTCGACGATCATCAGCGACGGCCGTACCGAGTCCACATGGCCGAGGATCGTCGCGAGGTCGGTCTCGGCGGCCAGATAGACGTTCGGGTGCACCGCGCCGGTGCGTTCGGCGCGCATGCGGACCTGCCCGGCCGACTCCTCGCCGGTGATGTACAGCGCGACGCGGTCCTTCGCGGCCCAGTGCTTGACGGTCTCGAGCAGCAGCGTCGACTTGCCGACGCCGGGTTCGCCCGCGAGGAGGATGACCGATCCGGGGACGACGCCCCGGCCGAGCACGCGGTCGAGCTCGCCGATCCCCGTCGGGACGGCGGCGGTGGACTCGGCGTCGACCTCGGTGATGCGCAGCGCGGGGCTCGACGGGGCGACGGCGGCCGTCGCGCGTGACGATGCCGACGCCGGGATGGCCGCGACCTCGTCGATCGTGCCCCACTCGCTGCATTCGGGGCAGCGTCCGACCCATTTGGCGACCTGATGGCCGCAGCCCGTGCAGCGGTATGTCGATCTGGCTCTGGCCACCCGGTCAGAGTAGGCGTCGGCACCGACAGGATCGAACCGGGCCGACACGGGCGGGTACGGCGCGGACCGTCCGGCGAAAAGAGGACGAGGCCCGGCAGATGCCGGACCTCGTCCTCGGTCTTCGTGGGGTGTCGGTCAGTGGCCGCCGCCCTCGCCGTGCTCGTCCCCGCTGTGGTCGTGGCCGTCGTCGGGGCTGTGGCCCTCCGAGCCGTGGCCGCCCTCGCCGTGCTCCTGGTTGTAGAACGTCGGCTCCGCGTTGCGCGGGACGTCCTGACGCGCGAGCTTGGCGCCGGCGTCGACCGGGGTGACGACGGTGACCTCACCGGCGTCGACCCACTTGCCGTTCTCCTTCTTCTCGAAGGCGAAGGTCAGCTTGGTGGTGAGGCCCGCGGCGACGGTCTTGCCAGCGTCGGTGAGCTCGGCGGTGATCTTCTGCTCGGCCGGGGCCGCGCCGACCGGGGTGCCGCCGCGCAGGGCCTGGCCCGGCGCGATCACGCGGGCTTCGGCGTCGGCGCCCTCGGTGAACTCGATCGTGCCCTTCTCCGGCTTGATCGACTTGAGGCGGTAGGAGTCGACCTGGTCGCTGTTGGCGATGACGAACGCGACCTCGAAGGGCCCGCCGTTGCCGAACACGGTCGGGGCGTCCTTCTCGGGGTAGAGGATCTGCACGTCACGCAGCTGCAGTGCGTCGATGTTCACGTTCGCGCCGTTCACCGCGGGCAGCTGGTTTGCGGTCTGCGAGACTTGCCCCGCACCGCAACCGGTGGTGCCCAGGGCGACGGCGATGCCGATCGTGGCAACGGCGGTGGCCAGACGCGATGGCCGGACCGCCGACCGCCGTGCGGATGATGGAAGCACTGACACCCGATCCTCCCAGGTCATACGAAGTCGAATTGCAGCGCGCGAAACCCTGCACTACGCAGCGTAGTGGGCGCGGAGCGGAAAAGTCCGCCGGGGTCCCGATTCGGCACCGCGTGGCGCCTCGGCGGGGTGCCGCGGGAGTCCGCCGCGGGCCCTGTCCCGCGGCCCGGTTTGCGTGACCCGCGACACGCTGCTACGGAACCCCCGCCCACCTCGGAAGAGCGTGTGCTGCAACCGGTTCACCGCCGTGACCTGCACCGTTGGGTGGGGCACTCGGAACGCCCGTGCTAGACTGGGATCACTCGAAAGGGGCAAGGAACATTGAATTTCAAAGTTGGCGACACCGTCGTTTACCCCCATCACGGTGCTGCTCGGGTCGAGGACATCGTGACCCGGACCATCAAGGGTGAGCAGATCGAATACCTTGTTCTCAAGGTTGCCGACGGTGACATGACCGTTCAGATTCCCTCCTCGAAGTTGGAATATGTGGGCGTCCGCGACGTGGTCGGGCAAGAGGGTCTCGATCAGGTGTTCCAGGTGCTGCGGGCCCCGCACACCGAAGAGCCGACCAACTGGGCGCGGCGGTTCAAGGCGAACCAGGAGAAGCTGATCTCCGGCGACATCATCAAGGTTGCGGAGATCGTCCGCGATCTCTGGCGCCGTGAGCAGGACCGCGGACTCTCGGCCGGTGAGAAGCGCATGCTGACCCGCGCCCGTCGCGTCCTCGTCGACGAGCTGTCGCTCGCGCAGAACACCGACGACGAGAAGGCTGCCAGCATTCTCGACGAGGTTCTCGCCGCCGCCTCCTGATCGGGTCCGCCTGGATCAGGAAAGAACACACAGTGACCACCACGCCGGAGAGTTCCGGCGCAGGAGTCTGCGTCATCATCCCGGCCGCCGGGTCGGGCACCCGACTCGGCGAGCCGGTGCCGAAGGCGTTCGTCGACGTGTGCGGCCGGACGATCATCGAACGATGCGTCGACAACATCCCGGAATCCCTGGATGCGTCGATCGTCGTCGTGGTGCCGGCCGACCTCGTCGACCGTGCGCGTGAGCTGTTGCCGGACGTCACGATCGTGCCCGGTGGCGCTCATCGGTCGGAATCGGTGCGTGCCGGGATCGCCGCGGCCGACGCCGCCGACATCCTCCTCGTCCACGACGCGGCGCGGCCACTCACGCCTGCGCACGTCTTCACCCGGGTCGTCGAGGCGGTCGCCTCCGGACACCCCGCGGTCGTCCCCGGCCTCCCCGTGGCCGACACGCTCAAGCAGGTCGTCGCCTCCGACGAGGGCCTCGAACGCGTCGAGCGCACCGTCGATCGAGAACCGCTGCGCGCCGTCCAGACGCCTCAGGGATTCACCCGGGAGGCGCTGCTGCGCGCCCACGCCGACGACTCCGGTCTCGCCACCGACGACGCCGGCCTGGCCGAGCGCTGCGGCATCGACGTCCATGTCGTCCCTGGAGACCCCCTCGCCATGAAGATCACCACCCCGTGGGACCTGAAGATCATCCGCGACGTCGTGTCGGAGAGCGCCGAGGCAGGGGAGCGGCGATGAGGGTCGGCATCGGAACCGACGCCCACCGGGTCGACGAGTCCGCGGAGTGCTGGATGGTCGGTCTGCACTTCCCGGGCGAGGCCGGATGCGAAGGCCATTCCGACGGTGACGTCGGCGCCCACGCCCTGTGTGACGCCGTCCTCTCGGCCGCCGGTCTCGGCGACGTCGGCTCGGTCTTCGGGACCGGCCGGCCGGAATGGGAGGGCGTCTCCGGCGTCGCCATGCTCCGGCACGTCGCCGAGCTGATCGCTGCCGAGAACCTCCGTGTGGTGAACGCCGCGGTCCAGGTCATCGGCAACCGTCCCAAGATCGGTCCGCGTCGCGCCGAGGCCCAGGACGTCCTGTCGGCGGCGCTCGGCGGTCCCGTCTCGGTGTCGGCGACCACGACCGACGGCCTCGGCATGACCGGCCGCGGCGAGGGCATCGCCGCCGTCGCCACCGCACTCCTTGACGACCTGTGAGCGTCGCGTGAGGATTTCACCCGCCGCTGTGCTCACCACCGACGTTGCCCGCGCGTCGGCGGCGGGACCCGACGCGCGGCGATGAAGCTCTCGAGTTCGGAATCGTGGGAGGTCGAGCCCGGCGACCTCGTTCGGTGGCGTCCGGTTCCGGTCGGTGAGGCGGAGGGGACGAGCACCCCGATCTCGGAGAGCGAACGATTCCACCTCGCCGCGGTGGCCGCCGGCCAGCCCGGCTGGATGGCGCTGACGCTGGACTTTCCGGAGTCGCTCGACCCGGACCGGCTCGGAGCGGTCGTCGGCGAGGTCGTCGGCCGTCATGACGTGCTGCGCGGCCACTACGTGCGCACGCCCGACTCCGGTTTCGCCCGCCTGCTCCACCCCGCGGCCGCCGTCGAGGCCGGCGTGCACGAGGCGTGCCCAGACCGCGACGCACGGGACCTCGGGGCCCGGCTCGCGCGCGAGATCAGCGAGACTTGCGACCCGTTCGGGCCGCTGCCGCACTTCCTGGCCGCTGTCATCCGGCCCGACAGCACGACCCTGATCTGCGCCTTCGACCACTGCTACGTCGACGCACGCTCGTTGTCTCTGCTGACGTGGGAGATCTGCGAGCTGACGGCCGGACGCGGACTGCCGCCCGCCGAGTCGGGACTCGATGCCCTACGCCGGATGGCGGAGGTGGAGGCTTCGGTACCGCCCGACGATCCCCGCGTCGCCGACTGGGGGAGGTTCCTGGCGGCCGCCGGCTGGCGTGTGCCGGAGTTCCCGCTCGACCTCGGCGTGGCCACCGGTGCCGCGCTCCCGGTGGGCACGATGGTCCGGACCCTGCTGTCGGCGGAGGACGCGACGCGGTTCTCCGCGACGGTCCGCGGGGTCGGCGCCCGCACCTACCCGGCGCTGCTCAGCTGCGCGGGCAAGGCGATCCGGGCCGTCGGCGGCCCGCGGGAGGTGGCGACGGTGGTCCCGGCCGGCACCGGGGCGGGACCGGGGTGTGTCTGCTGGTCGGTGGGCAATGCTCCGCTGCTGATCTGGTCGGACGGCGACCTCGCGCCCGCCATGACCCGCAACACCGACCGCCTCGCGAACGCCCTGCCGCTGGCCGGGATCGGGCTGACGCCGGTCTTCGCGGCCTACGGAGACCGCCTGCGGCCGAGCCGCAACGACGTCTTCATGATGTCCTACGTCGACTACACGCGGGTGCCGGCGCCCGCGGGCGAGGTGACGGTCCGGCAGGTGTCGTGCCAGAAGCCGACCGACACCGCGCAGTGGTGGTTCTGGCGCGACGAGGACGGCATCCACGTCCGCGTCCGCTACCCGGACACCGAGCGTGCCGTGCAGGTGCTCGCCGGGACCCTCGACGAGATGACCGCCCTGGTCGGGTCGGTTCTGCGCGCGGGCGGTTCCGCCGGCGGCCCGTGAGGTCGCCTGGGCCGGACGGAGCCGCCGAGGGCGTGCCTCGTGTGGGCGGTCGTCGGATCCCGGTCCGGTAGGATGGCCGGTCGTGACCCTGCGCCTGTATGACACCAGCTCCCGAGAGGTGCGCGACTTCGTGCCGCTGCGCCCAGGCCAGGCGACGGTGTACCTCTGTGGCGCCACGGTGCAGGGGGTTCCCCACATCGGACACGTCCGCAGCGGCATCGCCTTCGACATCCTCCGTCGCTGGCTGGCCCACAAGGGCCTCGACGTCTTGTTCGTCCGCAACGTGACCGACATCGACGACAAGATCCTCCGCAAGGCCGCCGAGGCCGGCCGTCCCTGGTGGGAGTGGGCCGCGACCCACGAGCGGGCCTTCGACGACGCCTATCGCGCGCTCGGCGTGCTGCCGCCGTCCGGCGAGCCGCGGGCCACCGGCTTCGTCACGCAGATGGTCGAGTACATGGAGCGCCTGATCGAGCGGGGCCACGCCTACACCGCCGACGGGAACGTCTACTTCGACGTGCGCAGCCTGCCCGACTACGGCGCGCTCTCCGGGCACAAGCTCGAGGACGTGCACCAGGGCGAGAGCGCCGGCACCGGCAAGCGCGACCACCGCGACTTCACGCTGTGGAAGGCCGCCAAGCCCGGCGAGCCATCCTGGCCCACCCCGTGGGGCCGCGGACGGCCCGGCTGGCACCTCGAGTGCTCGGCGATGGCGACCAGCCTCCTCGGCGCCGAGTTCGACATCCATTGCGGCGGCATGGATCTGGTCTTCCCGCACCACGAGAACGAGATCGCGCAGGCGCACGGCGCGGGCGACGCGTTCGCGCGCTACTGGCTGCACAACGGCTGGGTCACCATGGGTGGCGAGAAGATGAGCAAGTCGCTCGGCAACGTGGTGTCGATCCCCGCGATGCTCGAACGCGTCCGTGCCGTGGAACTGCGCTACTACCTCGGCAGCGCCCACTACCGTTCGATGCTCGAGTACTCCCCGGGCGCGCTCACCGAGGCCGCCGCCGGCTACCGGCGCGTCGAGTCGTTCCTGCAGCGCGTCTCCTCGCGGGTGGGCGAGGTGGCTGTCGGCGAGATCGACCCGGCCTTCGGCGAGGCGCTCGACGACGACCTCGGTGTGCCGGCCGCGCTGGCCGTCGTGCACAACGTCGTCCGCGAGGGCAACACCGCGCTCGAGGGCGGTGACGGCGCGGCCGCGCTGGCCGCGGCGTCGAGCGTGCGCGCGATGATGGGCATCCTCGGCGTCGACCCGCTCGACGCGCAGTGGGCGACCGCCGGCGACGAGTCGGCCGCGACCGCGGCGCTCGACGTGCTGGTGCGCGCGGAACTGCAACGGCGCGCCGAGGCGCGCGCGGCCAAGGACTGGGCCACCGCCGACGCGGTGCGCGACCGCCTGGCCGAGGCCGGTATCGAGGTGACCGACACCCCGGACGGTGCACAGTGGGCATTGAAGGGTGAGGCCTGATGGCAGGTAATTCCAAGCGCCGCGGCGCGGTACGCAAGTCCGGGACCAAGAAGGGTCAGGTCGTCGGCTCCGGCGGCCAGCGCCGGCGCGGCCTCGAGGGGCGCGGGGCGACCCCCAAGGCGGTCGACCGTCCGTACCATCCCGCGCACAAGCGGGCCAAGGCCGCATCCAAGGCGAAGACCACCCGTCCGCGGGCCAAAGAGGACGGCCCCGAGTACGTCCTCGGACGCAATCCCGTCGTCGAATGCCTGCGCGCCGAGGTGCCCGCGACGGCGCTCTATCTGGTGGCCAGCACCGAGCCCGACGAGCGGATCGCCGAGGCCGTCAAGCTCGCCGCCGACCAGGGGATCTCGATCCTCGAGGTCGCCAAGCCCGAACTCGACCGCATCTCGACCAACGGCATGCACCAGGGCATCGCACTGCAGGTCCCGGAGTACGAGTACGCCCACCCCGACGACCTGATGGCCGACGCCCAGGCCAGCGGCACGCCGCCGCTCCTGGTGGCGCTCGACAACATCACCGACCCGCGCAATCTCGGCGCGGTGATCCGCTCGGTGGCGGCCTTCGGCGGGCACGGCGTGGTGATCCCCGCGCGGCGCAGCGCGAGCGTGACCGCGGTCGCGTGGCGCACGAGCGCCGGGGCGGCGGCACGTCTTCCGGTCGCGCGGGCCACCAACCTCAACCGCACGCTCAAGGAGTGGGCCGAGACGGGCGCCCAGCTCGTCGGCCTCGACGCCGACGGGGACGTGTCCCTCGACGACTACGACGGCACCGGCCCGACCGTGATCGTCGTCGGCTCGGAGGGCAAGGGCCTCTCCCGCCTGGTCCGCGAGAACTGCGACTCGATCCTGTCGATCCCGATGGCCGGCGAGGTCGAGAGCCTCAACGCATCGGTGGCCGCGGGTGTGGTGCTCGCCGAGTTCGCCCGCCAGCGTCGGCAGCGGTAGGTCACGCGGAGGCGCTGCGGCTCAGCGCTTTCCGGGCGCCGAGGGCTCCAGCACGACACCGGCCGCGGCGAGCGCCTCGCGGACGGCCCGGGCGTGTTCGACGGCGCCCGGGGTGTCGCCGTGCAGGCAGATGGAGTCGGCGGAGACGTCGATGACCGAGCCGTCGATCGCGCGCAGCCTGCCCGACGTCGCGAGATCGACCACGCGACGGGCGATCTCGTCGCTGTCGGACAGGACCGCACCGGGTTGGGTGCGCGGGACGAGAATGCCCTCCGGGGTGTAGGCGCGGTCGGCGAAGGCCTCGACGATGATCGGCAGGCCGGCGCGTTCGGCCCGGGCGAGGACCTCCGAGTTCGGCAGCCCCATCACCGCCAGCCCGGGGTCCACGTCGCGGATCGCGGTGATCACCGCGGTCGCCTGCTGCTCGTGGTGGACCACCGTGTTGTACAGTGCCCCATGCGGTTTCACGTAGGACACGGTGCCGCCGACCGACTTCGCGATCGCCTCGAGCGCGCCGATCTGGTAGACGAGGTCGGCGATCAGGTCGTGCGAGGTCATCTCCATGAACCGGCGGCCGAAGCCCGCGCGGTCCGGATAGGACACCTGCGCCCCGATGCGCACGCCCTTCTCGACCGCGGCCCGGCAGGTCGCCAGCAACTCGGCCGGCGTCCCGGCGTGGAAGCCGCAGGCCACGTTGGCGGAGGTCACGATCGTCAGCATCGACTCGTCGTCGCCGACGCCCTCGCCGAGGTCGGCGTTGAGGTCGATGACGGCGTGCGCCCGGTCGGCGGTCATGGCTCACATTCTAGGTCCGGCCGCGACGGCCCCTGCAGTGGCGGCGGTACGCGCGATCCGTGGATGTCGCGAGCGGCCGGACGATTCGCCCGATTCGTCTACGGTGTGGGTATGGCACTGCTCGACACCAAGGTCACCACGGTCAACGGCGTCGTCGGTGGCGCCCGGGGGAAGCGGCTGCGTCGCGGGACGATCAGCTGGCGGGGGATACCGTTCGCCGCACCGCCGGTCGCACACCGTCGCTTCCGGGCCCCGCAACCCGCCCACGACTGGCCGGGCGTCCGCGACTGCACGAGGATCGCGAAGGCCGCGATCCAGGAGAAGCGCTTCACCGCGGTGGCCCCGGGCAAGTTCGCGCCCATGAGCGAGGACTGCCTGACCCTCAACGTGTTCTCCCCGGAGGTGGCCTCGAGCCGGCCTCGCCCGGTGATGGTGTTCATCCACGGCGGCGCCTTCATCCTCGGCACCGCCGCGACCCCGCTCTACGACGGCGCGTTCCTCGCCCGCGCGCAGGACGTCGTCGTGGTCACCGTCCAGTACCGGTTCGGCCCGTTCGGCTTCCTCGACCTCTCGCAGTTCGCCACCGAGGACCGGCCGTTCGACGCCAACGTCGGCCTGCTCGACCAGATCGCCGCGCTGCAGTGGGTCAAGGAGAACATCGCCGCGTTCGGCGGCGACCCCGACAACGTGACCGTGTTCGGGGAGAGCGCCGGCGGGACGTCGGTCCTCGCCCTGCTGTCCGCACCCGCGGCCACCGGCCTGTTCCATCAGGCGATCGCCCAGAGCCCGGCGCCGGAACTGATCGTCGAGCAGTCCGACGCGACCGTCTACGCCGACGAGTTCGTGCGCATCCTGCGCGACCCGCAGCGCCGGCACACCCGGATGGAGCGCGACGAGGAACCCGTCGACCCGGCCGAGGCGCAGCGTCTGCTCACCGACCCGAACCCCGCCCGGCTGCTCGACGCCGGAAACAAGCTGATGCGGTTCGCCATGCACGCCTCCGGCGGGGCGATCCCGTTCGCACCCGTCGTCGACGGCGAGGTGCTGCCGCGGTCGCCCCTCGACGCGGCGACCGGGGGACTGACGATCCCGGTGCCGCTCGTCATCGGCAGCAACAAGGACGAGGCG
The DNA here is from genome assembly GCF_900683595.1 of Gordonia paraffinivorans. Lineage (NCBI taxonomy): Bacteria > Bacillati > Actinomycetota > Actinomycetes > Mycobacteriales > Gordoniaceae > Gordonia > Gordonia paraffinivorans. The sequence goes on from NZ_CAACYD010000007.1 coordinate 731,647, forward strand.
AACCTCTTCGCCAAGCTCTGGAAGGTGCTGCCCGACGCCGAGCGAACCCTGATGCGCGTCGAGGACGAGGAGGTCCGCAGGGAGATCGCGGCGCACTACGACAACGGCGACCGCGACCGCATCCGACTGGCCGGCGACTCCATCTTCTGGGCCCCGATGACCGCCTTCGCCGACGGCCACAGCAGGGTCGCGCCGACGTACGTGTACCGCTACGACTACCGCACGAAGGTGTTGGAGGCCACCGGGTTCGGGGCCACGCACGCCACCGAGCTGTTCACCGTGTTCGGCGCCTACCGGGCCCCGCTGGGTGCCGGCCTGGCCGTCGCGGACTGGCCCGGGACGCGGCGCGTCACCGAAAACGTCCAGGCCCGCTGGGGCAACGTCGCCCGCAACGGCGACCCGGGTCTCGGATGGCCGGTCTACACGACCGCCGACCGCAAGGTGCTGGTCATCGACGATCCCGACCACGTCGTCGCCGACCCGGACACCCTGCGACGCCAGGCCTGGTACCGGGTGCACGCTCCCGCCGGCTCGTGACCGGCCCGCAGCAGGCGGGCCTCAGCCGGGCAGCCACTCGGTCGGCGGGTCCGCCGCGAGGAAGTTCAGCACCAGCGGATTGAACAGCTCCGGCGACTCCACCGGCATGATATGCGTCCCGGGCAGCACCGCGAACCGCGCCTTCGGCAGGGCCCGGACGATCTCCAGGGCGTGTTCCACCCGCACGATGCCGCGATCGGCCATGACCACCAGGGTCGGCGCTTCGACGCCGGCGAAATCGCGGACCGGGTACTCGGGCTCGGTGGTGATCATGCGCAGTGTCTTGTCGAAGACGACGCCGAAGTGCTCGGGCCCGTCGGGCGAGGTCGCGTCGTGGTGCTGGCGCAGGTAGTCGATGGTCTCGGGGTTTCGGCGCAGCACGAGCTCGACGAACTCGTCGGTGTGCCGGCCGCTGCTGTTCAGGTAGCCGTTGACGTACACCACGCGGTTGACCAGGTCGGGTCGCTCCCGTGCGACGAGCAGCGCGACGACAGCGCCGTCGGCCCAGCCGACCAGGTTGGCGCGGGTCCCGACCACGGTCTCCAGGTAGTCGACGGTCCGCTCGAGGATCGTCGCGAACGTGTACTCGCCGGGCACGTCCGGGCTGTGCCCGTGCCCGGGGCGTTCGGGCAGGTAGACGCGCAACCCCGCGTCGACGAAGTCGGTCACCTGCGCGCCCCATGTCGCGGCCGAGGCGAACAGGCCGTGCAGCAGCACGGTCGGGACGCCCTGTGGGTCGCCGCCGCAGAAATGCCAGATCGTCGACCCGGCGACCTTCACGTAGACGCCGCCGTCGACCTCCTCGCCCACGAGTACCGGTCGCATGACGCTCCCTCGACGCAGATGTGCAGATGTGTGTCGCCGCAATGGTCGCAGAGTCGCCTGCCGGCCGGAGGGATCGTTGGAGAATCGAAATCTGTCGGACGGACGCCCCGCAATTTCGTGACCGGGAACATCAGCACCGTGTCCATCGGTCAGGGGACATCTCGGGATGGTCTAGGTTTGACGATGGCAAGTCAGGGTTCTGAATCGTCTGAGTGACGGACGGGTGGCGCGGCGACGTGACGGGGAATCGGTGGTTCGGACGGACACGGGTCGCGGCGGTACCTGTTCTTCCTCGCCTGGGCAGCGCGTCGTCTGATCCGGTGGGTGTCCACCGACGACGTGCACGAGCTCGTCGTCGCGGGCATCGCGCTGGCGCTGTCATACCTCACCCGCTACGACGGCGGCGCGGCGGCGTTGGCCGCCGGGGCCGTCGTCGGATGGATCACGTACCGGCGGCGTGACCCCCGCAAGCGGATTCCGCGGGCCCTCGTCGACGTCACCATCGTCGTCGCGCCGGCCGCGCTCGCGTTCGTCGTCTGGGCGGCGACGGGCTGGCTGATCACCGGAGACGCGTTCGCGCAGTTCACGTCCGAGTACGGCAACGCGGCCATCATCGCGCAGTCGGGCGGGTCGGGCTCGTCGGCGACCTCCGAGGCGTTGGGGTTCTCCGCGATGGAGATGCTGATCCTGGCTCCGCTGTTGCCGCTGCTCGCGCTCGTCGTCATCGCGTACCGGGCACGCAGGCACCGGCTGGCCCCGCTGGCGCCGTGCCTGATGATCGTGGCCGTGCTGGCGTTCCAGGTGCTCACCTACGCCCGCGGATCGGCGTTCGGCTTCCTGCGCTTCTACATGACGGTGACCGTCCTCGCCGCGATCCTCGCCCTGTTGTCGGTGCCGCGGCGGGCGCCCATACCGGTGCGGCGCCTGGGCGCCCACGCGGACATCCCCGGGACCCTCCCGCACCCATCGGCCCTCCGCTACCGGCTCGCCGCGACCCTGGCGGTGATCGCGAGTCTCGTGGCGCTGCCGGTGACCGCCGAGGGGATGACATCGCCCAAGTACGCGCCGCAGGAGTTCGCGCTCGCGTCGGTCGTAGACCCGCAGCCGGACTCCGTCGATCCGAAGTACCTGGACGAGCAACGCGTCGTGCGCACCTTCTCCACCGAGCGGGCGCTCGCCGAGTACCTGGACTCGCTCGACCTCCCGACGGTTCGGTGCTGACCGACACGGTCTACGGATTCGCCGTGGTGGTCCAGTCCGCGCGGCCGAAGCAGTTCGTCATCCCGTCGGACCGGGACTTCACCGCGCTGCTCGAGAACCCGGCCGGCGGCGGGGTGAAGTACTTCCTGACCGTCCCGAACGAGGGGCGCGGCGCGTCGGACGCGATCAACCAGCGTTATCCGACGATGTACGACAACGGCGCCCAGATAGGCGCGCTGGTCCTCGAGGCCCGGAACCAGGGCGTCGACCAGCCGGACTGGCGGGTGTACGAGATCGTGCGGTAGGCGGCGATACCGGTCGGGGTCACCCGCTGAACCGGGAAGCGCTCTCGTGCAGCATCTTCCACGCCGGATCCGACGGGCCGATGTCGTAGGTGCAGTCCTGGTGCCGCGGGTCGGGCACATACGACCACAGCAGGGCGCCCGCTGTCCCGGCCTCGCGCTGCCGGGTGATGGCGGCGTCGAACCGGCGTGCCCGCTCCGTCACCGACAGGCATGAGCCCGCCTCGATGCCGATCTCGTTGACCACCAGGGGTTTGCCGAGTTCTCGTGCCTGCTCGATGCGGGCGCGCAGGTTGCTGCCCCGGGGTCCGCCGTCGGGATCGCCCACGCTCTCGTAGGCGTGGTAGTCGAGGACGTCGATCCCGGTGGAGCGGCTCACCTGTGCGTATCCGTCGCCCGCCAGGCCGCACTGGTCGCCGCCGACCAGGCCGGCGAAGATCGGCCGTTCGGGGTCGAACTGTCGCAGGTGCGCGCCGGCGCGATCGAAGAACCTGCGGAGCACGGGGGTGGCGTCGTGCGGGCACGTGCGGTCCACCCACTCGCACGAGGCGCCGCACTTGCTGGCCTCCGGCTCGCCGACGAGCTCCCAACCCGCGACTGTCCGCTCCTCGCGCCAGCGGGTGACCGCCGTCTCGACCCGGTCGGCGAAGGTCAGGCCGTGCGTCAGGGCGCGGGTCTCCCACTCTCCGGCGTAGAAGTCGTAGTCCTTGAACTCGTCGTCCTCACAGACTCCCGACACGCCGGTCAACACGGGGAGGACCAGTTGCTCGTGGCGCGCCGCCGCCTGGAAGACACGGCCGAGCGGCCCGAAGTCGAGCATCCCCGTGTTCTTGTCGACCACGAACGACGAGTAGAGGTTGAAACGGGTGAGCGAACGGGGCGGCAGCGCAGCGAAGTAGGCGTCGAGATCGACCTCGGCGCCGCATCCCTCGTTGACCGACCAGTCGGTTCCCGGTTGGTACGCGTTGAGCCCGATCGGCCACCACGGGCTGTCGTCGAGCATGAGACCGGTCGGGGTCGCCTGGACCCGGGGACCGGGCGTCTCGGATTCGGCGGCCGGTATCTCCGGCGAGCAACTCGTCATTCCGAGCAGCACGACGACGGCCAGGGCGACGGTGGTCACGAGGACGGCAACCGCTCGGGACCTCGCCCGGTCGGCTGCCGGGTCCGTCGTCGGCCCCGGGTTGCGGTGGATCACGGGATGGGAGATCACTCGCGGGTCAGACACGGGGCTCGACGAAAGCCCCTCCGTCCACGGACTCGGCGCGGATTCGTGGCCATGTCTGGACCTTCGACCCGGATTGCCTAGGGTGGCGGGCATGGCGGGAAGACCCAGGCGGAGTCCGATGGCGAGAACCGGTGCCGTGCTCGTCGGCATCGGCCTGACGGTCGTCGTGGCCGGTGGGTGCGGTTCGACGCCCGGCGGGGGACCGGAGGCGACGGGGGCCCACTCGTCGACAGCCGTCGAGACCACCGCCCCCGCGACGTCGTCCCGGGCGGGGTCGGTCGACGCGTCGACGACCCGACGGGCAACGCGCGACGGGTCACCGAGTCCGACGGTCGTCTATCGCCCGCCCTATATCGATCACGTGGAGTGGACCGACACCGCGGTGGGCCCGAGCCTGTCGGTGTTCCCGACCACGTCCGGGCGCCACACCGACGACCCGGCCGGGATGGCCACGGCCTGGCAGGAGGTACTGGCTCTCGAGCCGGGCGCGGACACGCCGGGGATGCAGGCGCAGTTCGACTGCCACTGGCGGTTCGCGCGGATCGTCGATCCAGAGAAGGCGAGCTGGAACCTCGAGCCCGGGCGTCCGGTGGTCACCGAGCAGGAGATGATCTCCGCGCGGTGCAACCCCGGCTTCGCCGAGGAGTACTGAGCGTCGCCGAGCGCGTCGGGAGACCGGCTCAGCGGGTGCGGTACACGCGGCGCGAGCCGACGATCCGGCACGCCACGTAGATCACGAACGAGATGATCGTGACGAACACCGATACCGGCAGCTTGGGGGCCAGCGACAGGAGCAGCCCGCCGATCGCGGCGACCTCGGCGAACACCACCGACAGCACCAGCGCACGCACCGGGTTGGCGGTGATCCGCGCCGCGGCCGCGCCGGGGGTGATCAACAGCGACATCACCAGCAGGGCGCCGATGATCTGCACCCCCTGGGCGCAGGCGAGGCCCATGACGATCGCGAAGACCACCGACAGGGTGCGCACGGGCACGCCGCGCGCCTGTGCGACCCGCGGGTCGGTGGAGGCGAACAGCAGCGGCCGGTAGATGACGGCGAGGACCGCCACGACGATCGCCGCGGTGATCGCGATAGCCACCAGTCCCTGCACGCCCACGCTGACGACTTGGCCGGTGAGCAGGGCGAAGCCCGTGCCGATCCGCCCGTAGAGCGCGAGGAACAGCACACCGATGCCGAGCCCGAAGGCCATCACCACGCCGATGACCGAATCGCGTTCGCGCGCCTTGTTGCCCATCCAGCCGAAGACGGCCGCCGCGACGACCGCGCCGATGACGCCGCCGAGGTTCACGCTGAACCCGGCGAGCAGCGCCGCGGCCGCACCGGTCACCGAGAGCTCGCTCGCGCCGTGCACGGCGAACGACATCTGCCGGGCGACGATGAGCGGGCCGAGCAGCCCGCCCACCAGGCCGAGGAGGGCCATCGCCAGCAGGGCGTGCTGCACGAAGTCGTAGCCGAGCAGGTCGGCGGTCGTGGAGAAGTCCCACAGGTCGCTGAAGCTGCGTTCGGCGGCCAGGGTCGTCGTGGCGCTCATGCGGGGCGGCTCCCCGGCGTCTCGGGCGCGACGCAGTGGTGGGCGTCCTCGCCGCCGATCACCACCAGCCGGCCGTTCACCCGCAGCACCTCGACGTCGCTGCCGTAGAGCTCGCTGAGGGTCTCGGTGGTCATGACCTGCTCGGGGGTGCCGATGCGGAACCGGCCCCCCACGAGGTAGAGCACCCGGTCCACGTAGGGGAGGATCGGGTTGATCTCGTGGGTGACGAACACGACGGCGGTGCCGGCCTCGCGCCGCCGGCGGTCGATGAGGTCGACGACGACGTGCTGATTGGTGGGGTCGAGGCTCGCGAGCGGCTCGTCGCACAGCAGGAGGTCGGGCTCGCTCACCACGGCCTGCGCCACCCGCAGCCGTTGCTGTTCTCCGCCGGAGAGCACGCCCAGAGGTGCGTCGGCGTAGTGCCGCGCGTCCACCGCGTCGAGCGCGCGATCGACCAGCTCCCGGCGCCGGGCGCGGCCACGCAGACCCAGACCCCAGCGGTTGCCGTCCACGCCGAAGCCGACGAGGTCGCGCCCGCGGATGGCCATCGGATCGGCGTCGTCGGCGTGCTGCTGAGGGATGTAGCCGACGGCCTCGGTGGTCTCGACCGTGCCGCTGCGCAGCGCGTACTGGCCGAGCAGGACGCGCAGGAACGACGTCTTGCCCGATCCGTTGGGGCCGAGCACCGCGACGAACTCGCCGGGTTCGATGGCGAGGTCGAGGCCGTCCCAGAGCACGCGATCCCCGAACGCCAGGCGGGCCCCGGAGAACGTGACGACCGGCCGGCCGCCGCGTTGCGCCGACACGGGACCGGGGGTCACCGGGCTCCGCCGGAGGCGAGTGCGGCCGACAGTTCGCCGATCTGGTCGCGTTGCCAGGTGAGGTAATCGGTGACGCCGTCGGGCAGGGTCTCGGTGAAGTCGACGACGGGCACGCCGGCCTTCTTCGCGACGCCGAGCATCGCCTCGGTCACCGGGTCGATGGCCTGGACGTTGTAGATCAGCGCCTTCACCCCGCGGTCGGCGAGCAGGTCCTGCATCGCGGCGCGGTCGGCCGCCGACGGCGACTGGCCCTCCTCCACGGCCTGGGTGAACCCGGCCGGCGCGGCGTCGACGAGCCCGGCCTCGGTCAGCAGGTACCCCGCGAGCGGCTCGGTCTGGGCGACCTTCGTGCCGTCGTGCGCCTTGCGGATGGCGGCCAGTTCGGCGCGCAGGCCGTCGATGCCGGTGGTGAATGTCTTCGCGTTCTCCCGGTAGGTCTCGGCGTTGGCCGGGTCCTGCTCGGCGAGTGCGTCGGCGATCTCGTCGGCGACCTCCGCGACGACGGGGAGGTCGTAGAAGACGTGCTCGTTCTGTCCGTCGGCCGGGTGCTCGTGGGCCGAGTGGTCGTGGTCGTGGTCGTGCGATCCGTCCTCGTGCGTGCCGTGCTCGTCGCCGGTGAGCAGCGCGTAGGCGTCGATGACGGTGGCGTCGGAGTTGCGCGCGGCCTGCTCCATGTAGGCGTCGTAGTGCCCGCCGTTGACGACCAGCACGTCGGCGTCGGCGATCTGCGCGGTGTCGGCGGCCGACGGCTCGAACTCGTGGGGGTCGCCCTCGGTGCTGGTGTAGATCGCGGTGACCCGGGCCTTGTCCCCGGCGACCGCGGATGCCACCGCGCCCCACACGTTGGTGGAGGTGACCACGGTCGGCGTGCCGTCACCGGTTCCCGACTCTCCGGAGCATCCGGCCAGGGCCAGTGCGGCTGTGGACAGTGCACCGGCGGCCGCCAGCAGCGTTCTCCTCATGGACACCCTTTACGCAAATGACAATCGTTACCGAAAACAGTGTAGGGGATCGTCCGGGCCGGTGCGAAGCGCATCGGTGATCTCTGTCTCGTCTTCGCGATGAGCGGTGCGCGGGCGGTCCGCGCCGGTGCTGTGCGCCGCAGGTGTCGCAGCTTCTCTAAGGTGGAGGGCATGACCTCCAGCCCGATGCCGCGGCGTGTCGCGTTGATCTCCGTGCACACCTCGCCGTTGGCGCAGCCGGGCACCGGCGACGCGGGCGGATTGAACGTCTACGTGTGGCAGACCGCGGTGCGGCTCGCGCGTCGCGGGATCGAGGTCGAGATCTTCACCCGGGCGACATCCTCGGCCGATGCCCCGGCTGTTGCGGCGGCGCCGGGGGTGACCGTCCGTCACGTGGTCGCCGGGCCGTTCGAGGGGCTCGACAAGCGCGACCTGCCCGCGCAGTTGTGCGCCTTCACCGCCGGGGTGCTCCGCGCCGAGGCCGCGCAGGCCCCGGGGTACTACGACATCATCCACTCGCACTACTGGCTGTCGGGCCAGGTCGGCTGGCTTGCCCGCGACCGGTGGGGCGTGCCGCTGGTGCACACCGCCCACACCCTCGCCGCGGTCAAGAACGCCGCGCTCGCCGCCGGTGACACCGCCGAACCCCAGCTCCGAGTGATCGGCGAGCAGCAGGTCGTCGGGGAGGCCGACCGCCTGGTCGCCAACACCGAGACCGAGGCGGCGGAACTGATCTCGATGTACGACGCCGACCCCGCCCGCATCGACGTCGTGACGCCCGGGGCCGATCTCGACTGCTACACCCCGGGATCGGTGGAACAGGCGCGCGCCGCACTGGGTATCGACCCCGACGAGACGATCGTGACCTTCGTCGGACGCATCCAGCCGCTGAAGGCGCCGGACCTGCTGGTCGCCGCCGCCGCCCCGCTCATCCGGGATGGTCACCGCCTGCGCCTGCTCATCGTCGGAGGCCCGTCGGGGTCGGGGCTGGAGCGGCCGACCGCCCTGATGGACCAGGTGGCCGAACTCGGGATCGCCGACTCGGTCACCTTCCTTCCGCCGCAGCCCTCGGATCGGCTGGCGCAGGTCTACCGGGCGTCGGATGTCGTCGCGGTGCCGAGCCATTCGGAGAGCTTCGGGCTGGTGGCGATCGAGGCGCAGGCGTGCGGGACGCCGGTCATCGCCGCAAACGTCGGAGGGCTCGCCGTCGCGGTCGACGACGGGCGCACCGGTGTGCTGGTCGACGGCCACGATGTCGGGGACTGGACGAATGCCCTGGAAAAGCTTCTCGGGCAACCGGATCGGCTGGCCGAACTCGGCCGCAACGCCCGCGCCCACGCCGAGAGGTTCTCCTGGGAGCACACCGTCGACGGGTTGATCGAGAGCTACCGCCACGCCATGCGGTCCTTCGCCGCGCAGAACGAGTCCGCCGGTCGGGAGCCGACGCAGGGCGGGGCGCGCGTGCGCCGACGCTGGCGTCGGCGTCGTAACCGGGTGACCGTCTGATCGGGCCGGCACATCGGTGCCGACCCGGGGATCGAACATCGAGAGAGGATGCCGTGAGTCGCAACGAGGTCGTCGAACTGCTCGAGAAGGCACTGACCGACAGTGGGATCGAGTTCTCCCGCAAGAGCGGAGGCGGTGCCGAGGTCGACCACATCGTCCTCGAGCTCCCCGGCGAGTACAAGCTCAAGACGACCGTGCTCCTGACGGCCAGTGACCAGGGCGTCCGGATCGAGGCCTTCGTGTGCCGCCGTCCCGACGAGAACTTCGAGGCGGTCTACAAGTACCTGCTCAAGCGCAACCGCCGTCTGTACGGGGTGGCGTACACGATCGACAACACCGGAGACATCTATCTGGTCGGGCGGATCTCGCCCGACGCCCTGACGCGCGCCGAGATCGACCGCATCCTCGGCCAGGTGCTCGAGGCGGCCGACGGCGATTTCAACACCCTGCTCGAACTCGGCTTCCTCACCTCGATCCAGCGCGAGTGGGCCTGGCGCGTCGCGCGTGGCGAGTCGTTGCGCAACCTGCTGGCCTTCGAGCACCTCATCGACAAGGAGTCGCTCCCGGAACCCGGCGAGCCGCTCGAAGGGCGTTATGTCCCAGGCGAATCCGTGGTGGACGGGGCGCAGGCCGCGAGTGATGAGGGCGGCTCGGAGTTCTGAGGGGGTCGCGACCGAGACGCCGCCGGCCGGTCCGGCGTCGGCCGAGCCGATCGCCGTCGGGCCTGTTCGGCATCGACGGCCTCCGATGCCGCGTGCCGTCGTTCGGGACGGCCGGGCTGCCAAATGGCCACCGCCGGACGCCGGATTCGTGAAGGATGGGACGCACAAGAGGTCCAGGTCACATTGTGTCAATGTCTGTTGATACGATGTGCGGCGTAATCACACCACTGGAGGTGCAATGAGCTTCACGAGTCCGTTCCCCGACGTCGAGATCCCTGACGTGAGCGTCTACGAGTTCCTGTTCTCGTCGCTGACCGATGCCGATCGCGAGCGGACGGCGCTGGTCGATCCGAAGTCGGGTGCGATCACGACGTATGGGCAGTTGGTGGGGCAGATCGACGCGGCGGCGGGTGCGTTGGCGGCACGCGGGATCGGGGTCGGTGACGTGGTGGGCATCCTGTCGCCGAACGTTCCGGCGTTCGCGACGGTGTTCCACGGCATCTTGCGGGCCGGGGCGACGGCGACGACGATCAACGCGTTGTTCACCGCGAACGAGATCGCCAAGCAGTTGCGGGATTCGGGCGCGAAGATGCTGGTGACGGTCTCGCCGCTGGCCGAGCAGGCCAAGGCCGCCGCCGACGAGGTCGGCCTGGCCGCCGACGCGTTGGTGATCCTCGACGGCGAGGGCCTCGAGAAGTCCGGGCACCCCAACGCGATCGACTTGCTGGCGCCGAATCTTCCGGCGCCGGAGGTGTCGTTCGACCCGGCCACGCATGTGGCGGTGCTGCCCTACAGCTCGGGCACCACCGGCAACCCGAAGGGTGTGGCGCTCTCGCACCGCAACCTGGTCGCCAATGTCGCCCAGATCCGCCCGCTGCAGGGCATGACACCCGACGACGTGGTGATCGCGGTGTTGCCGTTCTTCCACATCTACGGCATGACGGTGCTGCTGAACGCGGCCCTGCTCAATCGCGGGTCGCTGGTGGTGATGCCGCGGTTCGATCTGGTGGAGTTCCTGGAGAACATCCAGAATTACAAGGTCACGATGGCCTACATCGCCCCACCGGTGGCGGTGGCGTTGGCCAAGCATCCGATCGTCGACAACTACGACCTCTCGTCGCTGCACACGATGATGTCGGGCGCGGCCCCGTTGGATGACGAGTTGGGTCAGGCGGTGGCCAAGCGACTGAATCTGCACATGCTGCAGGGCTACGGCATGAGCGAGTTGTCGCCGGTGTCCCACATCATCCCGTTCGACACCCAGGCGATGCTGGGGCGCGAGGACCCGCCGTTGTCGTCGACCGGGTGGCCGGTGCCGAACACGGTGAACAAGATCGTCGACCCGGCCACGGGTGAGGACATGCCGTTGCCGCAGGAGGGGTTGTCGGAGCCGGGTGAGCTGTGGGTGAAGGGCCCGAACGTGATGTTGGGGTATCTGAACAACGAGCAGGCCACCGCCGACACCATCGACGCCGACGGGTTCCTGCACACCGGTGACCTGGCGCAGGTCGATCCGACCGGGTGCGTGTACATCGTGGATCGGCTCAAGGAGCTGATCAAGTACAAGGGCTATCAGGTGCCGCCGGCCGAGCTCGAGGCGTTGCTGCTCACGCACGACAAGATCGCCGACGCGGCGGTGGTGGGAGCTGTCGACGAGGAGGGGGAGGAGATCCCGAAGGCGTTCGTGGTGCGCCAGCCCGATGCGGAGCTGACCGCTGATGAGGTGATCGAGTTCGTGGCGTCGAAGGTCGCCCCGTACAAGAAGGTCCGCGCGGTCGAGTTCATCGACGCCATCCCGAAGTCGGCATCGGGAAAGATCCTCCGCAAGGACCTCCGCAAGTAGGGCCTGACGCAAGCGAAGCGGAAACGACAGCGGCGCCGGAGATCTCCGGCGCCGCTGTGGTGTTGGGGGCCGCTGCTGTGTTGGGGGGCGCTGTGGTGTTCGGGCCGGACCCGGTGCGGTCAGATCTGGTGCGGCGGGACCTCGTCGTAGCTGATCGCGTGCTCGCCGGATCGCCTGCGCCACCAGTGGGTGAGGGCCCACAGGACGACGCCGACGAGCAGGAGCCCGCCGGCGACCTCGTACTGGTCGGGGTCCCGGCCGGTGAACGGCAGCGTCAGGTAACCGCAGGTGATCGCTCCGAGCACGGCCACCGGGGTCGAGGTCCGGAAGTGATCGTGCTCGACCCGGTCCTTGCGGAGGACGAGCACCGCCACGTTGACGACGGTGAACACCACGAGGAGCAAGAGCGCGGTGGTGCCGCCGAGCAGTCCGACGATCGAGCTGTCCGGGTCGTGGCTGACATAGGTCAGGAGCAGCAGGGCGACGGCGGTGGTGAAGACGATCGCCACCACCGGGGTGCGCCGCTTCGGGTGCACATAGGCGAGGAATCGCGGCAGCACACCGCGTTTGGCCATCCCGTAGATCAGCCGGCTGGCCATCATCATGTTGATCAGCGCGGTGTTGGCGACCGCGAACATCGAGATCCACGGCAGCAGATCCGACATCGGGAAATCCGGGGCCGCGGTCTGCACGACGTCGACGAGCGGGGTCTCGCTCTCGGCGAGCATGCCGACCGGCACGATCGCGACCGCGCAGATCGCGATGAGCACGTAGATGGCGGCGGTGATCGCGAGGCCGCTCAGCATCACCTTGGGGAAGATGCGCACGGGGTCCTTGCACTCCTCGGCCATGTTGACCGAGTCCTCGAATCCCACGAGCGCGAAGAACGCCAGCGACGTCGCCGCGGTGACGGCGATGAAGGCGTTCTTGTCGTCCGGGCTCTCGAAGATGACGACCGCGTCCCAGTGGGCGGCGTTGCCGCCGATGATGAACCAGTAGCCGATGAACAGCACCAGCAACAGTCCGGACAGCTCGACGAGGGTCAGCACCACGTTGGTGCCGACGCCCTCGGCGACGCCGCGGAAGTTGATGAGCATGACCACGAGCAGGAACGCGGCGGCCACCGCGAACAGGACCGGGCTCGTCGGATCGGGGGAGTCCCCGCCGCCGAACGCGGTGAGCATGTTCACCGCGAAGGCGCGCGACGCGGTGGTCGAGGACGTGATGCCCGAACTCATCACCGTGAACAGCACCATGAACGTGACGAAGTGGACGCCGAAGGCCTTGTGCACGTACAGCGCTGCCCCGGCGGCCTGCGGATACTTGGTCACCAGCTCGAGGTAGGAGAAGGCGGTCAGCGTGGCGACGGCGAAGGCCACCAGGAACGGGACCCAGGCGGCGCCCCCGACCTCTCCGGCCACCTGGCCGGTCAGCGCGTAGATGCCCGTGCCCAGGATGTCGCCGACGATGAAGAGCAGCAGGAGCTTCCAGCCGAGTACCCGCTTGAGTTCCGGTTGCCGCTCGGTGTCCGCGCCGGTCTCCCCGGCGTTCGTGCTGGCCATGCGACAAAGCTAGCCCGGCCCCGCACACGGTGTCCCCGGGCCGGTCGGCAAGGGCGGGCGGCGGCGCCGGTGGGACCACGGGCGGTGGTGCATTTCGGGTTTGTGCGAAACTATCGCCCATGAGCAACGGCACCCTCATCCTGATGCGTCACGGCGAGAGCGAATGGAATGCGTCCAACCAGTTCACCGGTTGGGTGGACGTGGCGCTCACCGACAAGGGCAAGGCCGAGGCGGTCCGGGCCGGCGAGCTGCTCGTCGAGCACGACCTGCTGCCCGACATCCTCTACACCTCGCTGCTGCGTCGCGCGATCTCGACCGCGCAGATCGCGCTCGACACCGCGGACCGGCACTGGATTCCGGTGAAGCGGGACTGGCGCCTCAACGAGCGCCACTACGGCGCCCTGCAGGGTCTCAACAAGGCCGACACCCTCGAGAAGTACGGCCAGGAGCAGTTCATGCTGTGGCGTCGTAGCTACGACACCCCGCCGCCGCCCATCGAGGCCGACGCCGAGTACAGTCAGGTCGGCGACCCTCGTTACGCAGACCTCGACCAGGTGCCGCTGACCGAGTGCCTCAAGGACGTCGTCGCGCGCCTGGTCCCGTACTTCACCGAGGTCATCGCCGCCGACCTCGAGGCCGGCAAGACCGTGCTGGTCGCCGCGCATGGCAACTCGCTGCGCGCTCTGGTCAAGCACCTCGACGGAATCTCCGACGAGGACATCGCCGGCCTGAACATCCCGACCGGGAACCCGCTGCGCTACGACCTCGACGAGAACCTCAAGCCGCTCAACCCGGGCGGCACCTACCTCGATCCCGAGGCCGCCGCGGCCGGTGCCGCCGCCGTCGCCGCGCAGGGCCTCAAGAAGTAGACACCTCGCACCCGTACCCGCAGTCGATCGTCGGCTGCGGGTACGAGTCCTGTCCCGACCATGGCGTACCAGGTGTGATGCGCGCTACATTGGACGCATGGCGGATGTGGGCACTCTTCGGATCGATCATTCACCTGCTCAGGAGAGGTATGAGGCGGTCCTCATCACCGATCCGTCGGGCGACGAGGAGGTGGTCGGCTACGTCGACTATGTCTCCGAGCCCTATCAGGTGGTCCTGACGCACACCGTCGTCCACGAGCGCTTCAGCGGGCACGGCTACGCGGCGCAACTGGTGAAGGCGGTTCTCGACGACATCCGCGCCAGCGGCAAGCAGGTCGTCCCGGTGTGCTCGTATGTCCAGAGGTTCATCGACAAGCATCCGGAGTACGCCGACATGGCGGTTCCGGTGCCGCAGTGAGCCGGGTCCACACCTACGCGTCGGCACCGCGGTGAACCGCGGGTGACCGTCGGCGAACGGTTCGTGAACAGCCGGCGAACAGCTGTGCGGAAAGTGTTCGCAGTTCTCACCGCGCCGTAAGCTGGGGTTCGTGACCGCCGCAATCTCGGCCGCGACGATCGCCTTCGTCACCGCCCTCCTGCTGGGTGTGATGATCGGACGGCGCCTCGACGGCCATCGGTGGCCCCGCCGGCTGGATTCGATCCTGTCCCGGGGCCGTCGTGCGGACGGTTCCTCCGGTTCCGGCGACGCCGGACTCCCACCCCGCGCGGCCGATCCGGCCCCGGCGCCGCGCGCCGTCCTCGAGGGAGCCGAACTCCGCGATTCCGACGTCGTCGCCACGACACCGGACGGTCGCATGACCAAGGCGGGCCTACTGAGCCTGATCGTCCGCAACTCGGCCACCGCGGTCGCCGTCGTCGACGAGTTCCGCGACGTCGTCCTGTTCAACCACCGTGCCGTCGAACTCGGACTGGTCCGCGAGATGCTGCTCGCCGACACCGTGTGGGAGGCGGTCAAGGACGTCCTCGACACCGATGCCGACCTCGACTTCGAGTTCACCCCGCCGACCTCGACCCTCGGCTTCGTCTCGACCGGCCGCACGCCGCGGCCCACCGTCGAGCACGTGCGATGCCAGGCGAAGATCGTCGCGCAGGACGGCGAGCGCTACGCGGTGGTCTACGGGCTCGACGACACCCAGCACAAGCGGCTCGAGGAGACCAGGCGCGACTTCGTGGCGAACGTGTCCCACGAACTCAAGACCCCGGTCGGGGCGATCGGCCTGCTCGCCGAGGCGCTCCTCGAGTCCGCCGACGACGTCGAATCGGTCCGGCACTTCGGCTCGCGGGTGGTGACCGAGACCCAGCGCATGGGCAAACTGGTCACCGAATTGCTCGAACTCTCGCGACTGCAGGGCGGGGACACCCCCGAGTTCACCCGCGTCGACGTCGACGCGCTCATCGACGACGCGCTCGACGCCGCCGGCCTGGCAGCCGAGGCCGCCGCGATCGAGTTGAAATCCGACAAACCGATCCGCAAGGCCGTCCGCGGCGACCGGGCGCTGCTGCTCACCGCCCTGAACAACCTGGTCTCCAACGCCATCGCCTACTCGCCCGCCCACACCGTCGTCTCGGTCACCCGGCGCCTGGCGATCGAGAACGGCCGCCCGATGGTGGCGATCGCGGTCACCGACCGCGGTGTCGGGATCGCGAAGGCCGATCAGGAGCGGGTCTTCGAGCGGTTCTTCCGCATCGACAAGGCGCGGTCGCGGATGACCGGCGGCACCGGTCTGGGTCTCGCGATCGTCAAACACGTGGTCGCCAACCACGACGGCACCGTCAAGCTGTGGAGCGAACCCGGCACGGGGTCGACCTTCACGCTCTACATCCCGGAGGACCCCGCCCACGTCAGCCCGTCCCGAACGGCTGCGGCCCGAGCAACGGCGGCACCGGATGCCCTGTGACCCGAAGACCATCATCAGATCGAAAGACCGGACACCGCGCCGGACACGCACACCGGAGGACATGAACAGTTGACGCACGTGCTGATCGTCGAGGACGAGGAATCGCTGGCCGACCCGTTGGCCTTCCTCCTGCGCAAGGAGGGATTCGAGGCGAGCATCATCGCCGACGGCGCACAGGCGTTGTCGGCGTTCGAGCGGATCGGCCCCGACATCGTCCTGCTCGACCTGATGCTCCCGGGCATGTCGGGGACGGAGATCTGCAAGTCGCTGCGCGCGAGGTCGAACGTCCCGGTGATCATGGTGACCGCCCGCGACACCGAGATCGACAAGGTCGTCGGCCTCGAGCTCGGCGCCGACGACTACGTGACCAAGCCGTATTCGGCGCGTGAGCTGATCGCCCGTATCCGTGCGGTGCTGCGCCGCGGTGGCGACCCGGCCGACGACGATCGCGACGGCCACGTGCTGGAGGCGGGACCGGTCCGGATGGACGTCGACCGGCACACGGTGACGGTCGACGGCGAGTCGATCACGTTGCCGCTCAAGGAGTTCGATCTCCTCGAGTACCTGCTGCGCAACGCCGGGCGCGTGCTCACCCGTGGGCAGCTCATCGACCGGGTGTGGGGTGCGGACTACGTCGGCGACACCAAGACGCTCGACGTCCACGTCAAGCGCCTGCGATCGAAGATCGAACCCGACCCGGGCAGCCCGCGGTTCCTCGTCACGGTGCGCGGGCTCGGGTACAAGTTCGAGGAGTGAGTGCGGGCGCCGCTACTCCGGCGGCTGCAGCTCGTACTTGACGTCGGTCTCGCGACGTTCGGTCGCGGCCTGCGTCGCCGGGTGGACGGCGATGAGTCCCAAGCCCTTCCGGCGTCGGCAGACGGCCGCGAGTTCCTCGTAGGCCTCCGCGCCGATCAGCTCGGTGAGCTCCGGCGCGTACGACTCCCACACCTGCTTGGCGCCGATGTGGGCGTCGGGCGAGCCCGAGCAGTACCACTTGAGGTCGTGCCCGCCCTCGCCCCAGCCGCGCCGGTCGAACTCGGTGATCGTGGTGACGAGCACCTCGGTTCCGTCCGGTCGTTCCACCCACTCCTGCTCGCGGCGGACCGGGAGCTGCCAGCAGACGTCGGGCTTGACCGTCAGCGGCTCGAGTCCCTTCCGCAGCGCCATCGAGTGCAGGGCGCAGCCGACACCGCCGGCGAAACCGGGGCGATTGAGGAAGATGCAGGCGCCCTTGTGGATCCGGGTCTTGAGCGCCGGCTCGTCGTCGAGGTCGCCCTCTTCCAGGTAGCCCTTCGGGCCGAGGGGGTTCTTGCCGGACCCCTTCTCGTAGAACTGCCAGTCCTCGGGGGTCAGCATCTTCACGGCCTTGGCGAGACGCTTGCGGTCGTCCTTGTCGGACAGGTAGGCGCCGTGGCTGCAACAGCCGTCGGTCTCGCGTCCGGGCAGGATGCCCTGGCAGGCCGGGGTGCCGAACACACACGTCCAATGCGACAGCAACCAGGTGAGGTCGGCGCGGATGAGGTGTTCGGGGTCCATCGGGTCGACGAATTCGTACCACTCGCGCGGGAAGTCGAGTTCGACCTCGGGAGCGGGGGTGATTCGGGGCGCGGACGGCGAAACGGCGGTCACGGATACAACGGTAACCCCAGTGCGCCGGGGCGGGACGCCGAGCAGGTGCCGCCTCGACGAAGAGCGCGGTCCGCACGTGGGGCGCCGGCCTCGTGCACTAACGTTGACCCGTGCGCTTAGGAGTTCTGGACGTGGGCAGCAACACTGTCCACCTCCTGGTGGTGGACGCCCACCGTGGCGGTCACCCGACGCCCATGTCGTCGACGAAGGCGGTCCTGCGTCTCGCCGAACACATCGACGCCGACGGGCGGATGAGCGAGAAGGCGATCGAGCGACTCGTCGAGTCGGTCGACGAGTTCACCCACATCGCGGAGACCTCCGGGTGCGAGCAGATGATGGCCTTCGCCACCTCTGCCGTGCGCGACGCGACCAACTCCGACGAACTCCTCGACGAGGTCGAGCGGCGGACCGGCGTCCGTATCGCAGTGCTGGCCGGACGGGACGAGGCCCGGCTGACCTCGCTCGCGGTGCGGCGGTGGCGGGGCTGGAGCGCCGGTCGCATCCTCGCCCTCGACATCGGCGGCGGGTCGCTGGAGATGTCCAACGGCGTCGACGAGGAGCCCGACGTCGCGCTCTCGCTGCCGCTCGGAGCCGGTCGGCTGACCCGGGAGTGGCTGCCCGGAGACCCGCCCGACCGCCGTCGCGTGGCGGTGCTGCGTGACTGGCTCGACGCCGAGCTGCGCGGACCGGCCAAGGAACTCCTGGCACCTGGCGAGCCCGACCTGTGCGTCGGCACGTCGAAGACGTTCCGTAGCCTGGCGCGGCTGACCGGGGCGGCCCCGTCGAGTGCCGGCCCGCGGGTGCGGCGGGTGCTCACCGCGAGCGGCCTGCGGCAGCTGATCTCGTTCATCTCCAGGATGACCAACGCCGACCGGGCAGAACTGGAGGGCGTCAGCTCCGACCGGGCCGGGCAGTTGGTCGCGGGCGCGCTGGTCGCGGAGGCGGCGATGCGAGCCCTGAGAGTCGATACACTGGAGATCTGTCCGTGGGCGCTGCGGGAGGGGGTCATTTTGCGTCGACTCGACGCGGAACCGGCCGACTCCTTCGAGCCCTCACAGACGACTGGCGCCCGGGGCGGCGTCGGCTGATCCGACCTGCGACGCTGCTCGATCCGTCGCGCGGGTGGGGGAGTGCCGGCGTCGAGACGATCGGTGGACCACACGGTCCGGCCGAGCGGTCCTCGGCGCCGAGAGGTACCCAAGCGGATGTGCTCGACCGGCATCCGGTGACGTTCGAGGACGGAGAGCCACTTCATGTCGAAGGATTCGGAACCCGAATCTCGACCCATCTCGGTTTCGGAGCTGCTGGCCCGATCGCAGGCGGACGGCGCCACCCCGACGACCCGGCGTGACGGCCGCGGACGCCGGCGTGCGGGCCGCGACGGCTCGCTCTCGGTGTCCGAGCTGACCGGCGAGATCCCGAAGATCACCGACGCCCCGGCCTCGCGGTCGAGCCGCACGCGTCCGTCCCCGGCAGAGTCCGGGCCGGTTCCCGAGGCCCCGACGACCACGCCTGCTCCCGCGCCGAAGACGTCTGGTGCTCCCGCACCGAAGGCGTCTGGTGCTCCCGCACCGAAGGCGTCTGGTGCTCGCGCACCGAAGGCGTCTGGTGCGCCGGAGGCGAAGGCGTCCGAGGCCCCGGAGCCCGGTGTCACCGCCCCGGAGGCGACCGGTGTCACGGAGCCGACGGAGGCCGAGGCGCAGGCGGCTGCAGAACCGGAGACGCCCACCGACGCTGCGCCCTCGACGGCGCCCGAGACCGAGGCACCTGCCGAGCCGACCGCGGACGAGCGGTCGCGCGCGGATGCGTCCGGAGTCCCGTTCCCCAGGTCGTCGGACCCGACCCCGCGGCGTGCCGCCGACGATCGTCCGATTCCCGACTTCTGGGGTTCGGGGGCCGGCCGCCGGTCCACGGGCGGCCACACCGCGAGCGGCATGCCCGGCTTCGGCGACGTACCGCTCGCGACGCGCGACTTCAGCGCCGACGCCGTGGCCCGTCGACTCGCGGGGCAGTCGCGTGACGCGGGTTCGGCCCGGGCCGAGACCGTCGACGAGGAATCGGCCAACGCGGTCACCGGCATCATCCCGGTCGTCGACGGCCCCGAGGCGGACACCGACCTCACCGTCGTCGAGTCCGACGACGTCGACACCTACGCCCTCGCCGAGGTCGAGGGGACCGAGACGGATGTCCGCGAGCGCTCGGACACCGGCTTCTCCGAGGTCATGGACTTCGACGACTACCGCAACTTCGCCGATGTCGAGGCCGAGGGGGACCCGGCGGCCGAAGCCGCCGGCAAGAGCTCGCGCGGGCTCGGGGGACTGGCGCGGAAGCTGTTCGGCCGCAAGAAAACCGGACCGAAGGCCGACGAGGCCGGCTCGACGGTGAGCCGTGCCGCCTCGGCGAAGGCAGCGGCGTCCGCCCCCGGCGCGGAGGTCCCGTCGTCGACGAGCACCGCGCAGGCGGCCGGCGAGACCGCGGAGCGCGGCGACAACCCGACCGAGATCATCGAGCCGGTCGCCACCGACGAGGTCGGTGCCCCGGAACCGTCCGAGACCGACGAGACACAGGCCTGGCAGGCCTCGGCCCAGTGGTACGACACCGAGGCGTGGGCGGCCCCGGTCGTCGACGAGGACGAGCCGCAGCCGGCCGACGACGCCGACGGAGTGCAACCGGCCGACGAGACGCCGGCCGAGGTCGGTGCGGACTCGTCGGACACCGCCGCGCCGGCCGCTGCCGCCGACGTCCACGAGTCCCCGGCGGAGGCCGGGGCGCCGGCCGTCCGGCTCGAGAAGGACCTCGAGCCCGAGCGCACGGTCTCGGCCGAGGCGGAGACCGGTGACGAGGACACCGCGGCACCCGACGCCGCCGAGACCAACGACGAGCACGAGCCGTCGCCCGCGATGGCCTGGCTGTCGGTGATCGGTCAGGCGGTCCTCGGTCTCGCCGTCGGTGTCGGCCTGTTCTGGGGCTTCACCGAACTGTGGCGCTGGAACCCGTACTTCGCACTGGTGCTCGCGGTGGTGGTGATCTTCGGCATCGTCACGCTGTCCCATGTCGTGCGCCGCACCAAGGACCTGCCGACGACGCTGCTCTCGCTCGGCGTCGGCCTGCTCGTCACCATCGGCCCTCTGGTCTTGCTGGCCACGTGACGCCCGACATGTCGAATCCGCAGGTGCCGTCGTCCGGATTGCCGCCCATCGCCCGCACCGAGATCCCGATCGGGTTGTCGACCGCGTCGGTCTACCCGCAGAACACCGAGGCGGCGTTCGCCTACGCCGCCGAACTCGGTTTCGACGGTGTCGAGTTGATGGTGTGGGGCGACCCGGTCAGTCAGGACATCGGGCGCGTGAGCTACCTGTCGGACCACTACCAGGTGCCGGTGCTGTCGGTGCATGCGCCGTGCCTGCTGATCTCGCAGCGCGTGTGGGGCCGCGACCCGATCGTGAAGCTGGCGCGTTCGGTCGAGGCCGCCGAGGATCTCGGCGCCCCGACGGTGGTCGTCCATCCGCCGTTCCGCTGGCAGCGGCGCTACGTCTCGGCGTTCGACGACCTCGTCGCCGAACTCGAGGACGACAGCGGGGTCGCGGTGGCCGTGGAGAACATGTTCCCGATGCGTGCCGACCGGCTGTTCGGCGCGGGGGAGCCGTCGGTGCGACGCCTCCAGAAGCGCGGGGGCGGCCCGGGCCTGGCCGCCTCGGCCTTCGGCAAGTCCATCGATCCCACCGACGACGGCTACTCGAACTACACGCTCGATCTCTCGCACACCGCGACCGCCGGGGTCGACGCGCTCGACCTCCTCGACCGCATGGGGTCCAACCTGAACCATCTGCACCTCGCCGACGGCCATGGGGCGGCGACCGACGAGCATCTCATCCCCGGCGACGGCGGGCAGCCCTGCGCCGAGGTGTGCCGGCGGATCGCGGAGAGCGACTTCAACGGGGCGGTGGTCCTCGAGATCAGCACGGGCAGCGCCCGGACCAAGCCCGAACGCAGTGCCCTGCTGGCGCGTTCGCTAGATTTTGCGCGGCAGCACCTGAAACGGGAGCTGCACCCCGAACACACTGGTCGACCAGGGGCCGCGGACCGGTAGTCGTCGGTCCGTCTCCCACCCATCTCGGTCGTCGCCGCCCGCTGTCGGGGTTCGCACGACGAAAGCGCGCACATGACTGCAAAGCTCACCGAGCTGCTGACCCTGACCGAGGTCGATCGCGGCGGACCGGACGCCGTCACCTACTCCGCCCATATCGACCCGACCTTCACGATCGGGCCCAAGGTGCACGGCGGCAGCCTGCAGATGGTGGTGGCCAAGGCGGCGCGTGAGGCGCTGACCGCGCTCACCCCGTCCCCCGCCGACTTGGCCGCAGACCCGGCCGCGCAGAAGTTCGCCGACGCCACGGCGGCGATGATCCCGGTGGCGATCTCCAGCGACTACCTCACCGCTCCGGACGCCGACGACATCGACCTCGTCGTGAAGGTGCTCAAGCGCGGGCGCACGGTCACGGTCCTGCGGGTCGACGCGGTGCAGGGCGGTCGCACCATGGTGACGTCGTCGGTGACCATGGCCCGTCCCGACACCGACCCGTCCCACCACTCCGGCCCCACCGTGCTCGACGGGACTCCCGTCGAGCCGCCGGCGACCGGCATCACGCTGGACGGTTCACCGGTCGCCGAGGTGAACCACCTGGGCTCGGCCGTCGACCTGGTCCTCGACTCCGAGACCTTCCCGGTGGTGCGCGGCGAGACCGGCGAACCGCTCGTCCGCGGCTGGATCCGGCCCAAGGGTCTCGACCCCGACGAGTACTTCTCGGTGCTCGTCTGCGACATCTCGCCGCCCGTCGTGATGAACCTGGCCCTCTTCGGCTGGGCGCCGACGGTCCAGCTGACCACCTACGTCCGCCGTCACCCGGCCCCGGGGTGGCTGCGATTCGCCGCGACCAGTACCGAGGTCGGACCCGGAATGTTCGAGGAGGATCATCTGGTGGTGGACTCGACCGGGACGGTGGTCGCGCAGTCCCGGCAATTGGCACTCATCCCCGCAGGAAGGTAGACATCCGTGAGCGAACGCATCGCCATCATCGGCGGAGGCAAGATCGGCGAGGCCCTGCTCGCCGGTCTGATCGGCGCCGGCACCCCGACGAGGGATCTCGTCGTCGCGGAGAAGGTCGAGGCACGAGCGGCCGAGATCGCCGATGAGTACGGGGTGCTCGTCACCGACGTGAAGTCGGCCGCGGAGTCCGCCCAGTACGTGTTCCTCGCGATCAAGCCCGACGACGTCGACTCGGTCCTGCGGGAGCTGGCGGCGGCCGAGGACAACGCCGAGACCGAGCGGGTGACGGTCACCCTGGTCGCCGGCATCCCGCTGGCCCGCTACGAGAGCGCCCTGCAGGCCGGGTCCCCGGTCATCCGCGTCATGCCCAACACCCCGATGCTGGTCAACGAGGCCATGTCCGCGGTCGCCGCCGGACGATACGTCGGCGAGGAGCAGCTCGACGCCGTCGTGCGGATCCTCAAGACCGTGGGTCGGGTGGCAGTCGTCCCGGAAAAGCAGATGGACGCGGTGACCGCGGTGTCCGGCTCCGGTCCCGCCTACGTCTTCCTGCTTGCCGAGGCCATGATCGACGCCGGCGTCGGCCTGGGCCTCACGCGCGCCCAGGCGTCGGAGATGGCGGTGCAGACCATCCGCGGTGCCGGCATCCTGCTCAGCGACTCGGGCCTGTCGCCGGTCGATCTGAGGGCAGCGGTGACCTCTCCCGGCGGCACCACCGCCGAGGCGATCCGGGAGTTCGAGGCCAACGGCCTCCGGCACGCCGTCTACCAGGCCACACGCGCCTGCGCGGCCGCCAGCGCGCGGGGCGGACGTCGAGTGGAAGTCGAGGGTTTGGGGCAGGGCCACGCCGGGTCCGGCACCCCATGACTTGTGGTCGATGAGCCGTGAAACCCCAGCATGTTGGGGTTTCACGGTGAAAAAGCCGGAGATTCTGGTCCCTCTCGTCGCTTTTTTCACATCAGCCACGCTAAGCTGCTTCAAGCACGTGCGTGTCTGATGTCCGCAGGAGGGGAAGCCTGCGGCCGCGACGCGTGCACCGGAGGTATGAGTGATCCATGGCACCTGCAGACACTCCTGGTGACAGGACCGGTTCGGTGAGCAACGCGACCTCTGCGTCGCAGTTCCTCACCGTCGCCGAGGTTGCGTCGCTGATGCGCGTTTCGAAGATGACCGTCTACCGTCTCGTCCACAACGGCGAACTGCCTGCGGTTCGGGTCGGACGCTCGTTCCGCGTGCACGCCAAGGCGGTGCACGACTACCTGGAGACGTCGTACTTCGACGCCGGCTAGGTCTTCTTCGCGCACAGCTGCGATCTGGAACCGAACGCTCCCGTGGATGGCCCCGGCCACCCGCGGGGGCGTTTGTGGTTCCGGGCCCCGGGTATTCCGACGGGGTACCCGATTTCCGTAACCGGAGGACCGACCGGTAGTCTCAGAGGTCGCGTACCTGGATGTACCGGTAGCTCCCTCCGGTGTCGACACACCAGTCGACGACCGACGAAGCCGATCGTGTGCAGGCCAGGGTCGGTCAAGTACATCAGTGTCAATCGTGAGGAAGCGCCCCGATGGGTTCAGTGATCAAGAAGCGCCGCAAGCGCATGTCGAAGAAGAAGCACCGCAAGCTGCTGCGTCGGACCCGGGTGCAGCGCCGTAAGCTCGGCAAATAAGCACTCCTTTGGCACAGGCCCCGCCCGCGGCGGGGCCTTTTGCTTTTCTCGTCGCCGCCCCGCAGCGGCCCGGTGCCGTCTCGGCCCCGCCTCGTCGGGACGGATCGCGGAGATGCGGTTAGCCTCGACGACATGGCCGAATCCTCCGCAGAGTCGCCTCGCGTCGTCCTGGTCACGGGAGCCTCGACCTTCATCGGCGGTTACCTCGTGGCCCGACTGGCGGCCAACCCGGACATCGAGCGGGTGCTGGCAGTGGACTCGCGCGTCCCGCGCAAGGACCTGCTGCGTCGTATGGGCCGCGCGGAGTTCCTGCGGCTGGACATCCGTCGCCCCACGATCGCCAAGGCCCTCGCGACCTACGACGTCGACACCGTGGTGCATGCGGCGACGTCCATCGTCGACACCGCCCCGCACTCGTCGGCGATCAAGGAGTTCAACGTCGTCAGCGCCATGCAGGTCTGCGCGGCCTGTCAGCGCACGCCCTCGGTGAAGCGGCTCGTGCTGCGCTCGACGGCGATGGTCTACGGTGCGAGCGCGCACGACCCGTCGCATTTCTCCGAGGAGACCCGCGCGCGACGCGAGCCGAAGCACGGCTACGGGCGCGACCTGCTGGACGTGGAGGGATATGTCCGAGGCCTCGGGCGCCGCCGGCCGGACATCGAGATCACGATCGTGCGTCCGCAGGCGATGCTCGGTCCCCGGATCAACACGCGGATGAGCTCCTATCTGTCTCTGCCGGTGGTGCCGACGGTGATCGGCTACCAGCCGCGGCTGCAGTTCCTGCACGAGGAGGACGCGCTCGCCGCGATGGAGCATGCGACCCTGGCCGGGAAGGCGGGCACCTTCAACATCGCCGGCGAGGGAGTGGTGACGCTGACCCAGGCGATCCGGCGGATCGGGCACATCGAGCTGCCGGTCCCGGCCGGCCTGCTCGCGCCCATCTCGGGCGTCTTCCAGGACCTGCGGTCGGCGAAGCTGCGCAGTTCGCAGACGGAGTTCCTGACCTACGGCCGCGTGCTGGACACCACGCGCATGCGCACCGAGCTCGGCTTCGTGCCCAAGTACACGACACTCGAGACGCTCGACGACTTCATCGAACGCAGCGGCGTCACCCCGGTGCTCGGGGCGGACGCGTGGCGGGGACTCGAGCAGCGGGTCGTGGCCGCAGCACATCAGTTGCAGTGAGTGCATGAGATCTGGCACCGAGGTTCCGGGTCGAGGTGCGCAACGTCACTGCAACCCGTAGACTTGGACGCCAGACCCAGAGTGGCACGACCGCAGGGCCGCGGCCGTGGACGACGGGTAAGGTCCCGGGTGGCGGTGGTCTCCGACGATCGACGCTCCGTGGTGCACCGTTCAAGTCATCGACCGCGCGCCGTTGCGCCAGTGGATCCGGGGGGCATGGCCTGTGACGGAACGATATGCCGGCAGTACCCGGGGCCCCTTCGGTTCACACATCGAGCCGGGGACGGGGCCGACGGACGAAACCCAGAGGTAGACGAGGGGTGAGCGCCTTGACAGGTGGCGGAGCGACAGATGCACGTACCGCGAAGGTCATCCAGCTCTATGCCTCACCGTCGGGGCCCGACGCCGCACGCGACTCCGGTCGCCGTCGGCACCCGAGTCAGCAGGGCGTCGGCCGCGGGCCGAAAACATCTGTGAAGCAACGGGATTCGGAGAATCTCGGGCACCCGAACACCGACGGTTTCGGTCAGCCGCCCGCTCAGGTCACCCCGATCAGCAGCGACATCGCGCTGTCCGACGAGGCGCTCGGCGTCGAGCATCGCGGCCCGTCGACGTCGTCGCCGCTGTTCAGCCTCGGCGGCATCCGCAGCGCGGTCGCCGACACGCTGACCGCGACCGCCGGCTTCATCCGGGAACGCATGGCCGGCGAGTACGAGGTCGACGAGTTCGGCTTCGACCCGCACTTCACCGAGGCCGTCTGGTTCCCGGCGGTCCGCCAGGTCTACGAGAAGTGGTTCCGCGTCGAGGTCACCGGCATCGAGAACCTGCCGCGCGAGGGAGGCGCCCTGCTCGTGGCGAACCACGCGGGCACCATCCCGGTCGACGCGATCATCACCTCGCTCGCGGTCCACGACAACCACCCCGACCACCGTCACCTGCGGCTCCTCGCCGCCGACATGGCGTTCGACACGCCGGGGATCAGCGAGGTCGCCCGGCGCATCGGCGCGACCCTGGCGTGCACCAACGACGCCGACCGGTTGCTCCGCCAGGGTGAGCTCACCGCGGTGTGGCCGGAAGGCTTCAAGGGCATCGGCAAGCTCTACAAGGACCGCTACAAGCTGCAGCGGTTCGGCCGCGGCGGCTTCGTGACGACGGCCCTGCGCAACGCGGCGCCGATCGTGCCGGTCTCGATCGTGGGCTCGGAGGAGATCTACCCGATGCTCGCCGATCTCAAGCCGCTCGCCAAGATCCTCGGGCTGCCGTACTTCCCGATCACGCCGTTGTTCCCGTGGCTGGGACCGCTCGGCATGGTCCCGCTGCCGTCGAAGTGGCACATCCACTTCGGCCGGCCCATCGAGACCGGGGGATACGACGAGTCGTCGGCCGACGACCCGATGGTGGTCTTCGACCCCACCGACCACGTGCGCGAGGAGATCCAGCAGACGCTCTTCCGCATGCTCAGCCGGCGCGGCAGCGTCTACTTCGGCTGACACGTCGCTTTTCCTGACACGGACCGCGGCGGCTGCTACCCATTGAGGCATGCGTGCAGTCGTGTGCCGAGCCGGTGAGCTCACGGTCGAAGACGTCCCCACCCCCGAGCCCGGCCCGGGCCAGGTCCTGATCCGCGTCCTGCGGGCGGGCATCTGCGGTTCCGATCTCCACGCGCGGGTTCACTGCGACGCCACCGCCGAGGTGTCCGACGAGGTCGGCTACGACGCGTTCATGCGCTCGGATCAGTCGGTGATCATGGGCCACGAGTTCGCCGGCGAGGTCGTCTCCTACGGCCCGCGCTGCCGGAAGAAGTGGGCGCCGGGCACCCGGGTCGTCGCGGTGCCGATGATCCGGCACGGCGAGAAGGCGCACCTGACCGGCCTCAGCGCCTCGGCGGGCGGTGCCTACGCCCAGTTCACGCTTGTGTCCGAGGACATGACCTTCGAGATCCCCGACGGTCTGCCGATCGAGCACGCCGCACTCACCGAGCCGCTCGCGGTCGCACACCACGCGGTCCGCCGCGGCGAGGTCGGGCGCCGCGACGTCGCGGTGGTGATCGGCTGCGGACCCATCGGTCTCGCCGTGATCGCCATGCTGAAGGCGTCCGGGGTGCGCACCGTGATCGCCAG
Organism: Gordonia paraffinivorans; assembly: GCF_900683595.1. NCBI lineage: Bacteria > Bacillati > Actinomycetota > Actinomycetes > Mycobacteriales > Gordoniaceae > Gordonia > Gordonia paraffinivorans. Next base: position 759,083 of record NZ_CAACYD010000007.1, read on the forward strand.
TGACCTGTCCGCGGGGCGTCGCGCGTTTGCCGAACGCGTCGGCGCCGACATCGTCGTCGACCCCGCCGTCGAGTCCCCCTTCGCGCGGTGTGCTGCAGAGGGCAAGTACGTCACCGAGGCGCAGGACCTCCTCGGCGCCGCGTTCGACGCCATGCGCACGTTGCGTCGGATCCCGTTGGTGCCGTGGTCATCTCTGTTCCGGGTCGCCGACAGGCTGGGCGCCACACCCAAGGGGCCGGTGGTCTTCGAGTGCGTGGGAACCCCGGGGATGATCGAGTACGTCGTGTCCGATGCGCCGTTCCGTTCGCGCATCGTGGTGGTGGGCGTGTGCATGGAGCCGGACACCTTCCGCCCGGCGATGGCCATCAACAAGGAACACGAACTGCGGTTCGTCTTCTGTTACGACCCCGCCGAATACGAGGAGACCCTGCACATGATCGCCGACGGGGACGTCGACGTCGCGCCGATGATCACCGCGACGATCGGCCTCGACGGGGTGGCGACGGCCTTCGACGCCCTCGGCTCGGCCGAGCATCACGCCAAGGTGCTCGTCGATCCGATGAGCGAGATCGATTCGCTCTGAAACGGTTTCGCGCTCAGTGGCGCCGCAACAGGCGTGCCGCGGCTGCCGCGCCACCGCCCGCCGCGCCGAGCACGAGGGCGGTGCCGGCGCCGTACTTGGCCGCCTTGCGGGCGGTGCGGAAGTCGTACATCTCCCACCCGCGGACCTTCGCGACGTCACGCAGGTCGGGGTCGGGGTTGATCGCGACCGCCTTGCCGACGAGCGAGAGCATCGGCACGTCGTTGTGCGAGTCGGAATACGCGGTGCAGCGCTTGAGGTTGAGGCCCTCGCGGATGGCCAGCGCCCGCACCGCGTGGGCCTTGCCCTGGCCGTGCAGGATGTCGCCGACGAGGCGACCGGTGAACACGCCGTCGACGCTCTCGGCGACCGTGCCGAGCGCCCCGGTCAGCCCGAGCCGGTTGGCAATGGTCTGGGCGAGTTCCACCGGGGTCGCGGTGACCAGCCACACCTGCTGTCCGGCGTCGAGATGGCGCTGGGCGAGCGCTCGCGTGCCGGGCCAGATCTTGTCCGCGATGTAGTCGTCGAAGATCTCCTCGCCGAGCTCGACGAGCTCGGAGGTGCGGCGCCCGGCGATGAACGACAGGGCCTTGTCGCGGCCCTCGGCGACGTCGCGGGCGTTCTCCTTGCCGGTGATCCGGAACTTCGCCTGCGTCCAGGCGAAATCGAGGATGTCGCCGTAGGTGAAGTACTTGCGCGAGGCGAGCCCGCGCGCGAAGTGCACGATCGAGGCGCCCTGGACCAGGGTGTTGTCGACGTCGAAGAACGCGGCGGCGGTCAGGTCGCGCGGTGCCTGCTCGGGCGGGGTCTCCGACGGCTCGCGCAGGCGCAGGGAGTCGACGGCGGCCTTCGCGCTGGCCTCGCCGGCGAGGGTCTGGCGCAGCTCGTGGGCGGTCTGGCGGAACCGGCCGGTGGCGGCACTCGCGCGCTGGGAGATCCACGTCGTGACCCGCCGGGTCTCCTCGTCCTCGTCGGAGTGGCCGACAGGTTCGTCGCTTTCGTCGAGGTCGTCGTCGAACTCGATCCTGGCCGCCTGGGTCTCCCAGTCGTCGCCGGAGTCCAGGGGGGTGGTGCCGGTGTCGGGTCGTTCGTCTCCCGGGCCCGGGGTCTTGCCCACTACCCACCTCCACGCGTCGCGTCTGCACTGCCTGCTCGTCCAGACTAGCCGCCGCACACGACGCCGCTCGCGCCGCCGACGCGTGCCGCGAGCCCCGTGGCGGCGGCCGTCCGCCACGCTGCGAGGATGGACGCCATGAAGGTGGAACTTCTCACTCGCGAGGGATGCCACATGTGCGCCACGGCTCGCACCGAGCTCGCCCGGATCTGTGGCGACTTCGGGATCGGGTTCACCGAGGTCGACGTCGATCGCGCCGCCGCCGACGGGAACCCGGAGGTCCGCGCCGAGTACGGCGACCGGTTGCCGGTGGTCCTGCTCGACGGTATCGAGCACAGCTACTGGGAGGTCGACGAGCCCCGTCTTCGTGCGGATCTCGCCGGCCGCGCCTGACCCCGGGCCCGGCCGCGGCCGTCCGGTCTACGGCATCGCGTAGCGGGGATTGCGTTTAACACAGGTGCGCCGATCGTGAGACCCCGTGTGAAGAGATTCACACGGGGGTTATATCCTCGACACGACCTGTGAGCCGGATGTCTGGGGGTGAACGTGGGCGCCGATCGTCGGAAGTCGGGCGACGCCGACCCTCCCGCGTCCGAGACGCCGTCGCCGTCCCGGCAGGACATCCCCGCGCCCACCGTCGCGCGACTGGCCACCTATCTCCACGTGCTGCGGTCGTTCAGCCGGCGCGGCACCCTGATCGCCTCGAGCGGCGAGCTCGCCACCGCGGCCGGGGTGAACCCCGCGATCCTGCGCAAGGACCTGTCCTACATCGGCGCCAACGGCGTGCGCGGCGTCGGCTATGACGTCGGACGCCTCACCGCGCGCATCTCGATGGCGTTGCACACCGACAGCGTCCACACGGTCGCGCTCGCCGGCGCCGGGCAGCTCGGGCGCGCGCTGCTCGCCCACACCGGCTTCGGCCGCGGTTTCCGGGTGGCCGCCATGTTCGACGCCGATCCGTCGCTGACCGGGACGTCTCTCGAGGCCGGCGGCCCGGCCATCGCGCCGCTGTCCGACATCACCGAGGCCTGCCGGCGCATGCGCCCGGCGGTGGAGATCGGGGTGGTGGCGACCTCCGACGAGCACGCGCAGGAGGCGTTCGACGCCTTCGTCGCCGCCGGCGTCCGCCAGGTGCTCAACGTCACTCCCGTGTCGCTGACGACGGAGGCGGATGTCGTCGTCAGACAGGTTGATCTAGCCTTGGAGTTGCAGGTGTTGTCGTTCCAGGCCTCGCGCGGCGCCACTCAGGCCGCAGCGCAGGCCGCACGCGACCACCTCGAGATCTCCTCACGCGACGACGTCAGCGCGCCGCCTCGCGAGGTGAAGGCGGCCGACGGGCGCCAGGAAAACGCAATGGGTGAAGAAACGGTGACAGCGTGAGTGTTCTGTTGTTCGGGGTATCGCACCGCAGTGCTCCGGTGGAGGTGCTGGAGCGGTTGGCGGTCTCCGACCACGACCGTCCGAAGCTGGTCGACCAGCTCCTGTCATCGCGCTCGATCTCCGAGGCCATGGTCGTCTCGACCTGCAACCGCGTGGAGATCTACGCGGTCGTCGACGCCTTCCACCCGGCCCTCGAGGCGGTCGGGGAGGTCCTCGGCGACCACTCGGGCATGACCGTCAACGACATGACCCGATACGCCTACGTGCGCTACTCCGAAGCCGCCGTCGAGCACCTGTTCACCGTTGCCGCGGGGCTGGACTCGCTGGTCGTCGGCGAGCAGCAGATCCTCGGGCAGATCCGCAACGCCTACCTGAGCGCGGACGCCAACGACTCCGCCGGCCGCGTCCTGCACGAACTCGCGCAGCAGGCGCTGCGGGTCGGCAAGCGCGTCCACACCGAGACCGGCATCGACCGCGCCGGCGCATCCGTCGTCTCCGTCGCGCTGCGCCGCGCCAAGGCATTGCTCACCGATCCCGCCACCGGCGCGCACCGGCTGCGGCGGGCCGTCGTGGTCGGCGCCGGGGCGATGGGCGGTCTGGCCACGGCCCACCTCGCGCGCGACGGCGTCACCGAGATGTACGTCGTCAACCGCACCGTCGACAACGCCCGCCACCTGGCCGACAACATCGCCGCCAACCACGGCATCGCCGTGCACGGGGTCGGCCTCGACGACCTGCCGTCGGCGATGGCCGACGCCGACGTGGTCGTCAGCTGCACCGGCGCGGTGGGGAACGTGGTGACCGTGGGCGCGGTCCACTCGGCCCTCGCCGAGCGCACCCGCAAGAACGACTCCTCGCCCCTGGTCATCTGTGATCTCGGTCTCCCGCGCAACGTCGACCCGGCCGCCGCGCGGCTGCCCGGCGTGCACGTCGTCGACATCGAGGGATTGCGCGGCGACTCCGCGACCCAGGCCGCCGAGAACGACACCCTCGCGGCCCGCTCGATCGTCGCGGCCGAGCTCGCCGACTACCTGACCCACCAGCGCCAGGCCGAGGTCACGCCGACCGTCGCCGCGCTGCGCCAGCGCGCCGCCGACGTCGTCGAGGCCGAGATCCTGCGCCTCGAGACCCGCCTGCCGGACCTCGAGAGCTCGCAGCGCGACGAGATCGCCAAGACGGTCCGCCGCGTCGTCGACAAGCTGCTGCACGCCCCGACCGTGCGCGTCAAGCAGCTCGCCTCGACCCCGAACGGCGATCACTATGCCGAGGCCCTGCGCGAGCTCTTCGAACTCAAACCCGGTGCGGCCGAATCGGTGTCGGCACCGGATCGGTTCACCACCGACGCCGCGGAACAGCAGGGCGACCGATGAGCTCATCCGCATCCGCGCCGATCCGCGTCGGCACCAGGGGTTCGCTGCTGGCCACCACCCAGGCCCAGACCATCGCCGACGCGCTGACCGCCGCCGGTCACCCCGCCGAACTGGTCATCATCAAGACCGAGGGCGACGCCTCGGCCCGGCCGGTCGCCGAGATCGGCGTCGGCGTCTTCACCACGGCGATCCGCGTGGCGCTGCGCAACAACGAGGTCGACGTCGCCGTCCACTCCTACAAGGACCTGCCGACAGCCCCCGAGGACGACCTCACCATCGCGGCGGTCCCCACCCGCGTCGACCCCCGGGATGCGCTGGTCAGCCGGGACGGTCTGGTGCTGGGAGAACTGCCGCCGGGTTCGGTGGTGGGGACCTCCGCGCCGCGCAGGGCCGCACAGCTTAGAGCATTGGGTCTCGGTTTGGAAATCCGCCCCCTAAGAGGCAACCTAGATTCTCGGTTGGGCAAAGTCGCCAGCGGCGAACTCGACGCGGTCGTGGTCGCCCGGGCCGGGCTCGTGCGGATCGGACGGACCGAAGTGGTCACCGAGGCGCTCGATCCGGTGGTCATGCTGCCGGCTCCGGCGCAGGGCGCTCTGGCAGTCGAGTGCCGCTCAGACGATGCCGAACTGGTGAGAATACTCGCCGAGTTGGACGATCCGTCCACCCGTGCGGCCATCGAGGCCGAACGGTCGGTGCTCGCGGCCCTCGAGGCCGGGTGCACCGCGCCGGTCGGTGCGATCGCCGAGGTGGTCGAGTCGATCGACGAGGACGGGCGCATCTTCGCCGAACTGTCGCTTCGCGCGGCGGTGGCGGCCGAGGACGGTTCCGACGTGATCCGTGCATCGGTGGTGGGCCCGGTCGATCGGGCCGTCGAGCTGGGCAAGGACCTCGCCGCCGAACTGCTGGAGCTGGGAGCGGGCGAACTCGTCAACTCTCCCTAGCAGAGAACGAACTGCAGCCCTCGGCGCAGAGGGCAGGAGAGTGCGAACCCATGAGCCGTACGAAGAAGGCAAATCCCGGACGGATCCTGTTCGTGGGGTCGGGTCCAGGTGATCCTGACCTGCTCACCGTGCGGGCACGCACCGTGATCGTCAATGCGACCACGGCCTACATCGACCCCGATGTGCCGTCGACCGTGGTCTCGCTGATCGGCAGTGCGCATCGCGAAGACCCCGCACCGAACACTCGCCGTTCGACCAAGAAGGCCGACAAGGCCGCCGAAGCCGACGCCGCCAAGGACGAGACCGCGACCGCCGAGGCCGGCAAGGCCGAGGAGGAGTCGGTGGTCCGGCCCGCGCTCGGCGATCCGTCCGAGGTCGCCAAGACCCTGGTCGCCGCCGCCAAGAACGGTGAGGACGTGGTCCGCATCGTGGCCGGCGACCCGCTGACCACCGACTCGGTGCTCGCGGAGGTCAACGCCGTGGCCCGCACGTCGGTCACCTTCGAGGTGCTGCCGGGCCTGCCCGCCGCGTCGGTGGTGCCGAGCTACGCGGGCATGCCGCTGGGCTCCACCCACACCGAGGCCGACGTCCGCGGCGAGGTCGACTGGGCCGCCCTGGCCGCGGCCCCGGGCCCGCTGGTCCTGCACGCGACCTCCGGCCACCTGGCCGAGACCGCCAGCGCCCTGACCGAGCACGGCATGGCCCCGCAGACCCCCGCTGCGATCACCATCAACGGCACCACCTGCGCCCAGCGCACCATCGAGGCGACGCTCGCCACGCTCAACGAGCAGGGCAACGCGCTCACCGGCCCGCTGGTCGTCACCGTCGGCAAGGTCGTCGGCGCCCGCAACAAGCTCTCCTGGTGGGAGTCGCGTTCCCTCTACGGCTGGACGGTGCTGGTGCCGCGCACCAAGGACCAGGCCGCCGACATGAGCGAGCGACTCATCAGCCACGGCGCCATCCCCAAGGAGGTGCCGACGATCGCCGTCGAGCCGCCGCGCAGCCCCGCGCAGATGGAGCGGGCGGTCAAGGGACTCGTCGACGGCCGCTACCAGTGGGTCGTGTTCACCTCGACCAACTCGGTGCGCGCCGTGTGGGAGAAGTTCGCCGAGTTCGGCCTCGACGCCCGCGCGTTCTCGGGCGTCAAGATCGCCTGTGTCGGCGAGGCCACCGCGGACAAGGTGCGTTCCTTCGGCATCAACCCCGAACTCGTGCCGTCGGGTGAGCAGAGCTCGCTGGGTCTCCTCGAGGACTTCCCGCCCTACGACGACGTCTTCGACCCGGTGAACCGGGTCCTGTTGCCGCGCGCCGACATCGCCACCGAGACCCTGTCGGAGGGCCTGCGCGACCGCGGCTGGGAGATCGACGACGTCACCGCGTACCGCACCGTGCGCGCCGCTCCGCCGCCCGCCGAGACCCGCGAGATGATCAAGACCGGCGGCTTCGACGCGGTCTGCTTCACCTCCAGCTCGACGGTCCGCAACCTCGTCGGCATCGCCGGGAAGCCGCACGCGCGCACCATCGTCGCGTGCATCGGCCCCAAGACCGCCGAGACCGCAACGGAGTTCGGCCTGCGCGTGGACGTGCAGCCGGAGAACGCCTCGGTCATCGAACTGGTCGACGCGCTCGCCGAACACGCCGCACGGCTTCGTGCCGAGGGCGCACTGCCCCCGCCGCGCAAGAAGTCCCGCCGGTCGCGTTCGTGAGCGGGGCGTCGGACATGGCACCCCTCATCCGGCCCCGCCGGCTGCGCACCACCGCCGCGATGCGGCGTCTGGTCGCCGAGACCACGCTCGCGCCACGGCAACTCGTGCTGCCGATGTTCGTCGCCGACGGCATCGACGAGCCCAAGCCCATCTCCTCGATGCCCGGCGTCGTGCAGCACACGATGGACTCGCTGCGCGCCGCCGCGGCATCGGCCGTGGAGGCCGGGGTCGGCGGGCTGATGCTGTTCGGCGTTCCCCGGGCCGAGGACAAGGACGCGGCCGGATCGGCCGCGGATGCCGACGACGGCGTCCTCAACCGCGCCCTGCGCGCGCTGACCGATGATCTCGGCGACTCGACGGTTCTGATGGCCGACACCTGCCTCGACGAGTTCACCGACCACGGCCACTGCGGCGTCCTCGACGGCCGGGGCCGCGTCGACAACGACGTGACCCTCGACCGCTACGTGTCGATGGCGCTCGCACAGGCGCGCGCCGGCGCCCACCTGTTGGGACCGAGCGGGATGATGGACGGCCAGGTCGCCGCCATCCGCGCCGCACTCGACGCCGAGGGCTTCGCCGACACCGGCATCCTGGCCTACGCCGCCAAGTACGCCTCGGCGTTCTACGGCCCGTTCCGCGAGGCCGTCGGCTCGTCGCTGCAGGGCGACCGCCGCACCTACCAGCAGGATGCGGCCAATCGCATCGAGGCCTTGCGCGAGGTCCGGCTGGACCTCGAGGAGGGCGCCGACATCGTGATGGTCAAGCCGGCGATGAGCTATCTCGACATCGTCCGCGACGTCGCCGAGATGAGCGACGTGCCGGTGGCCGCCTACCAGATCAGCGGCGAGTACTCGATGATCACCGCGGCCGCCGAGCGCGGCTGGATCGACCGGGACGCGGCGATCCTCGAGTCGCTGACCTCGATCCGGCGTGCCGGAGCGTCGATCATCCTGACCTACTGGGCCGCCGAGGTCGCCGAACTGCTGTCCTGACCGCACCGCCGCCGCGGCGCGAGGCCGCTCATCGGCCCGACGGTCGCAGTGGCGGATTCACTAGGCTGGAATCCATGTCCGCACCGTTCGACCCGTCCTCCGGGCCGCAGTCCTCCGGGGCGTCGTCCCCTGGGACCGCGCCCGACGAACCGCAACTGCGCCCGTCGATCCCGGACTCGATCGCGATCGCCGTCGAGTTGTGGGTCGTGGCCGTCCTCGGCCAGATCATCGGGCGGTTCGCGCAGACCGGCAGCATGATCGATTCCCTGCGCGAGCAGGTCCGCAAGAACCCGCCGGAGGGCCTGACACCCGAGCAGCTGGAGACCGCGACCTCGGCGGGCGTCATCATCGGTATCCTCGTCGCGATGACCGTGGCGCTCACGGCGGTCACCGCCCTGATCGTCTGGCTCACCCGCAAGGGCTACAACTGGGCGCGCATCGTGCTCGGCGCGATGGGCGTCTACATCGTCGTGGACATGGTCTTCTCGTTCTTCGCCGACATCTCCCCGGCGTGGGCCATGGTGCCGCTGGTCATCGGCGGCGTCGCCGCGCTCGGTGCGACGGTGCTGCTCATGAAGGGCGATTCGGAGAAGTACTGCCGGCGCATGGCGCAGGTCCGCAAGGCCGCCAAGACGCCGCAGCCCGCACCGGCGGTCCACGGCCCGAACCCGTACGCCCAGAATCCGTACGCCCAGAATCCGTACGGGCAGAGTCCGTACGGGCGGGGCGCGTACGAGCAGAACCCGTACCACGAGAACCCCTACGGCCAGAATCCCCATACCCCGAACCCGGCCGGGAACGATCCGGGACGCCCCCACGGATCTGCGTCACAGACCCCGCCGGAGCATGGTGGTACACCGTATGGTGGCAGTCGATCCGGTGACGCGACCAGTGCGGACCCGACGCAGAGCCCGGCACAGGGGCCCGGGTCCCAGCCCACCGGAACCGAGAACACCGACACCGAAGGACCGAACAAGCAGTGACAAGTCCCGACCCGGCGCAGCGTCCGAAACTCGTCGTCTGGGCCTATCGATGCTGGCTCGCCTCGGGTGTGCTGATGGCGTTGCTCGGCGCACTGGTGGTGGTCGTGTCGGTGTTCGACGACTCCGGCACGGTGGCCTTCGGCGCGCTGGGCGTCCTGGTCCTTATCGTGGGTCTCGCCTACATCCTGCTGGGCAGCAAGGCCTTCACCGGTGACGTCCGCTGGCGTTCGTCGTTGTCGGCGCTGACGCTCGTCGTGGTCGCCATGCTGCTGTTCTTGAGCGTGGGCCTGGGATCGCCGCTCTTCGCCCTCACGCTGCTCGCCGGCGTCATCGGCCTGTTCGGCTCGCTGCTGGCGTACCGGCCCGAGTCGGAGTTCTGGTTCACCGGCAAGGAACCCGAACCGCGCAAGAAGCGGAACCTCGGGCGCAGCACCAAGCCGTGACCGACGACACCCGCAAGGCAGGCGGGCCCGACCGGGAGTCGGGCGAGGTCCTGTTCTACGAGCCGGGCGGGAGTTGGTGGGTGATCCTCATCGGCCCGGTGCTCGTCGGCGCGGTGCTCGCACTCGAGATCTTCTCGCCCGGTCCGGTGCACTGGCCGGTCCTCATCGTGTTCCTGGTCCTGCTCGTCGGCTTCTCGCTGGTGCAGGTGTCGGCGGCCCGCAGGCACGTCAGCGTCGAACTGACCGAGACGACCCTGCGCCAGGGCGCGGTGACCACCGACCTGGCCGACATCGAGAAGATCTTCCCGCCGAACAACTCGCCGACCCCGGAGGACTGGGAGAGCGCCCCGGCACTCGGCGAGCTCCACGGGGTGCCGCGCCGGCGCAAGGGCGTCGGCGTCCGGCTGAAGTCGGGGAAGCTGGCCCAGGCGTGGGCGCGCGACGTCGCGCGATTCCGCAGCGAACTCACCCAGGCCCACACTGCCGTCCGGATGGGGCTGGGGCCGTCGCGCCGAACCGAGTCCGGGAAGAACCCCGATTCCGGCAAGGGGTCCGAACCCGAGAAGGGTCAGGACACCGCCGAGTGACGCCCCTGCCGGCTGTCGCGGTAGGCGCGTCGGCGTAGGTCGCCCAGCCACGACGGCGCGAACTCGACGCCTTCGGGGCGGTTGAGGATGGGGTCGAAGTCCACATCGAGGCCGGTCAGCGCGTGGTCGAGTTCGATCCGGGCGATGGGCACGAAGCGACCGAACCCGGCCTCGAGGATGAGCACGATCTTCCGGTTCGTCCTCAGGCACGCGGCGAGGTCCTCGATCGACAGTCCCGTCGGCCCGGTGGGCTCGACGATGCGGGCGCGAATCCAGTAGAGCTCGCCGTCGTGACGGTAGGGCGTGAGGCTCGAGACCGCCGTCGGCGCCCAGTGCGTCGACGGCAGCGGGATCGGCAGGCGTCCCGACAGCGGCGCAGGTCCGGCGAGCAGGAGATCCCAGGTGCCGGCGGCGGTGGGCACGGGCGAGACGGGGTCGGTCGCACCGGGGAACCGGATGGCGACCCCCACGATGTCGGGCAGCCCGCCGGGCGTGCCGATCCCCTTGGACAGACGCACGGTTACCGGCCCGGAACGGAACGGCAACGGGTGATCGCCGGCCACCGATGCGACACCGCCGCACAGCAGTCCGTCGGGGTGGAACACCCGGGCGTGCCGCAGCGCCGCCAGCCACCGGAACGGCGTGGTCAGCAGGTCGGGTAGAGCGGTCATGTGACACCTCCGTGTCGGATGGTCCGTCGCGGGACGGTTATGGCCCGGTTCGGGTCGCCCGTGAACGCGCGACGCCGCGACCCCGGGTCCGGGGCCGCGGACGCCGCGCGTCGGGCGGATCTAGCCGGTCGGATCGGGATCGACGGCGTCCTTGATCTTGCCGATGACGCCCTTCTCCGTGCCGAACTTCGGCTTCTGGGGCGTCCCCATGGCGCCGTCGTACGTCGCATAGAGCTTCGGATCCGGCGGCGGACCCGATTGGCGCTCACCCAGCGGCTGCGGGTCGGCCAGGAACGTGAACTCGTGCCGGCCGTCGGGCGTCGGGCCGCTCGCCCAGCCGCCCTTGTCGGAGTCCTCGCCGTCGGACAGATGCCAGATCGTGCTCGCGTGCTCGCTGTACTCCTCGTCGAACAGGTCGTCGGGGGCGATGGTGCCCTCGAGCCCGTCCTCCTTGAGCTCCTCGATGGCCTTGAGCCAGAGGTTCTGGTGGAGGGTGTCGCGCGCCAGGTTGAACCGCAGCATGTCCTTGACGCCCGGGTCGTCGGTCATGTGCCACAGGCGGGCGGTCTGCACGCGACCCTGGGCCTCCGCGGTGACGTTGGCGTGGAAGTCGGCGAGCAGGTTGCCGCTGTGGACGATGTAGCCGGCGTTCCACGGCACGCCGTTGGAGTCGGCCAGGCGCGGCCCGCCGCCGGAGAAGACGGCCTGGGTGGGATCGGAGCCGCCGAGGACCGCGGCCACCACCGGGTCGCCGAGGGCGTTGGCGGTGGAGTCGGTGACCGGCGCGCCCTCGAGGAGCCGGGCCACCATCGTGGCGATCATCTCGACGTGACCGATCTCCTCGGTCGCGATGTCCATGATGAGGTCCTTGTACTTGCCCTTCATGCGACAGTTCCAGCCCTGCATGAGGTACTGCATCGTGACCGTCATCTCGCCGAACGCGCCGCCCAGCAGCTCTTGGAGCTTGCGCGCATAGACGGGGTCGGGCTTTTCGGGCTTGACGTCGAATTGCATGTAGTCGGTATGGCGGAACATGGATTCCCCTGACTGTCGTGTTGATTCGCCCGTCGCAGGCCATGGGGAGGACGGGTGCCGAGATCGTCGATGCGTCGCTGCGGCTACTACACGGCGGCGTCCTGGGCAGTGTTGCCCTCGATGTCGCGAGTCGAAACACCGAGGTCGCGAACAGCGTGGTGAGACGGGCACCGACGACGACAGGCGCCCGACCACGTGGGCCGGGCGCCTGTCGCTGGTGTGTCGTGCTCGGGTCGTCGCCGCTCAGCCGTTGACGAGCATCGGCGCGCGCAGCAGCTCCTCTGGGACGCCGAAGGCGTCGACGAGAGTGCGGGCGTGCGGACGCAGTTCCTGGCAGAGCTCGTTGACGCCCCGCCGAACCGCCTTGGCGCGCTCGACCGAGATGTGGCGGTGCATCATGAACCAGGACAGGTCGGCCTCGAGGGCGGAGTACACGAACAGGTCGCACACCTTGCCCAGAAGTTCTGCGGCAGAGCGGGAATCGCAGTTCTCGATCGCCTCGATGAAGGCCTCGAGGACCACGCGCTCGATGTGCGCGTGCCCGACCTTGAGCAGGTGGTCCTGCGCGTTGTTGAACACGTCGAAGGCGTCGTTGTCGTCGTCGAGTGCGCGGCGCAGGCGTTGCGCGCAGGTCCGCACCAGGTGGTCCTCGCGGTTGCGGAAGAGCCGGATCTGGGTGCCGCGGTTGGTCAGCGCGGACTTCTCGGTGTCCTCGTCGGAGCTGTCGAGCAGGGTCTGGACCACCTGTCGGACGGCGGTCTTCTCCGCCACCATGTCGCGCGCCATCCCGGCGATGAACTTGACCCATCCGCCCGCCGAGAGACCCTGCACGTCTTCGGAATACGCCGACAGCAGCTCCTTGGCGATGAGCTGGGTCATGACCGTGTTGTCGCCCTCGAACGTGGTGAACACGTCGATGTCGCCGCGGATGATGGAGAGCTGGTTCTCGTCGAGATAGCCGGCGCCGCCACAGGCCTCGCGACTGACGTTGATCGCGTGCGAGGCGTGCCAGGTGGCGTACGCCTTGAGCCCGGCCGCCTGGCCTTCGAGCTGGCGCTGCCGTCCGGCGTCGGAGTCGTCGGCCGCCCCGGACTGGACCTCGTGCAGTTCTGCGGTGATCTCGTTCTGGGCGAACGCGATGGCATACGACTTGGCGATCAGCGGGAGGAGCTTGCGCTGATGGCCCAGGTAGTCCATGACGGTGATCTCGTCGGTGCCCTCCGGCGCCTCGAACTGCTTGCGGATCAGGCCGTAGCGGGTGGCCAGGGTCAGCGCCTTGCGGCCGGCGGCGCCGGCGGTCGCGGCGACGCTGACGCGTCCGCGGATGAGGGTGCCGAGCATGGTGAAGAACCGGCGGTTCTCGTTCTCGATGGGCGAGCTGTACGTGCCGTCCTCGGCGACGTCGGCGTAGCGGTTCAGCAGGTTCTCGGCCGGGACGCGCACCTGATCGAACATGATGCGGCCGTTGTCGACGCCGGCGAGTCCGCCCTTGTATCCGCAGTCGCTGGTGGTGATGCCGGGCAGGTCGTTGCCGTCCTCGTCGCGGATCGGCACCACGAAGCAGTGCACGCCGCGGCCCGTCGGCTCCTCGTCGGGGCCGCCGGTGATCAGCTGGGCGAACACCGCGGCGTACCGGGCATGCTTCGCCGCGCCGCCGATGTAGTCCTTGCGCGACGACGGGGTCGGGGAGTGGATCACGAACTCGCGGGTGTCGCGGTCGTAGGTGGCGGTGGTCTCGAGGGCCTGCACGTTCGAGCCGTGTCCGGTCTCGGTCATCGCGAAGCAACCGAGGATGTCGAGGTCGATGATGCCCGGCACGTACTTCTGGTGATGGCGCTCGGTGCCCAGGTTCTCCACGGCCCCGCCGAACAGGCCCCACTGGACGCCGGCCTTCACCATGAGCGACAGGTCGGCGTAGCCGAGCATCTCGATCGCGGTGATCGAGGCGCCGATGTCGCCGGTGCCGCCGTGGTCGGCGGCGAACCCGGCCGCCGCGAATCCCTGCGAGGCCAGCTCCCGCATGATCCCGAGAATCCGCTCGCGGGCCTCGTCCAGCGTCAGGGAGGGGTCGGGCAGCAGGTCGGCCCGGTTGGAATTCTCCCGGACGGTGTCGCGGACGCTGCGCCAGCGGCCGTCGAGGACGAAGCGGAGGTTGTCGACCAGGAGCGCGCGCTCGTCGGCGGACAGGTCGTCGTCGGCGGAGACGTCGGCCGGGGCGACCGGATCGTCGGACGTGGGTTTCGTCGCGATCGGGGTGTGACCCGGGCCGGTGGTGTCCGGAGTGGTCTCGTCCGGCGATGACGGTGAGGGGCTCTCGGTGGGAGTCGACATGAATCCACCGTACGTAAGTCCGTGACGTGCGCCCCAGCTTTTGTGGGGCTTGCCCAATGCACCGATCCGGTCACGACTTCGGCGACGAGCCCCCTCTTCGGGGGGTGACGGGGTTGTGATGTGATCGCCTACCCTGACCCGCCGTCTACGTATGGCCCGTCACACCGCCCCCTGTCGAGTGGCGTGATCGAGAGATTCTCTGGAGGAAAGATGTCGGTGTCCACCCCGGATGCACCTGCGACGGGCCTGGGTTCGTCGACCACCGAGTGGGGCGGGGCCAACCGCTCCGAACTGAGCCCGCTCCGGTTCCTGGAACGCTCCGCCGCGGTCTTCCCCGACCGCGAGGCCATCGTCTACGGCCGCCGCAGCCACAGCTACGCCGAGTTCGCCGACCACGTGCAGCGCCTGGCCCGGGTGCTGCGGTCGAAGATCGCGCCGGGCGATCGCGTCGCCTACCTGGCCCCGAACATCCCCGAGATGCTGATCGCGCACTTCGCCGTCCCGCTCGCCGGGGGCGTCCTCGTCGCCCTGAACTCGCGACTGGCCGGGCCCGAGCTGGTCTACATCCTCGAGCACTCCGGCGCCAGGGCCCTCTACTTCGACGCCGAGTTCCGCGGCACCGTCGCCGACATCATCGCCGACGTCCCGCAGGTGGAGACCGTCGTCGAGATCACCGACCCCGAGTTCGGCGTCACCGGCGGACCCGTCGGGGAGTCCGGCGTCCCCGGCCTCGTCTCCTACGAGGACCACCTCGCCGCCGCCGGCGACCTCGACCCGTCGCCGATCCCGTGGACCGTCGACGACGAGAACACGATCATCGCGATCAACTACACCTCCGGCACCACCGGCAAGCCCAAGGGCGTCATGTACACCCATCGCGGCGCGTACCTGAACTCCTTCGGCGAGACCTTCCACAACCAGTTCACCGGCCAGACCAAGTACCTGTGGACGCTGCCGATGTTCCACTGCAACGGCTGGTGCACCCCGTGGGCGGTCACCCACGCCGGCGGCACCCACATCTGCCTGCGCGCGGTGCGGGCAGAGGCCATCTGGGACGCCATCGACAACCTCGGTGTCACCCACATGTGCGGCGCGCCGACCGTGTGCACCACCATCGTCGGCTCGCCGCGGGCGCACCGGCTCGACCGGCCGCTGCGCATCACGACCGCGGGCGCCCCGCCGTCGCCGACGGTCATCGGGTCGCTCGAGGCGATCGGCGTGACCGTCGTCCACGTGTACGGGCTCACCGAGGTCTACGGGCCGTACACCATCTGCGAGTACCAGGACTCCTGGAGCGACCTCGCGCCCGACGAGCGCGCGGCGAAGCTGTCGCGTCAGGGCGTCGGCATGGTGCAGGCGGAGAACGCCCGCGTCGTCGTCCCGGACTCGCTGCCGCTGGTCGACGTCCCCGCCGACGGCGAGACGATGGGCGAGATCGTGCTGCGCGGCAACAACGTGATGGCCGGTTACTTCCGCGACGAGGAAGAGACGCGAAAGGCGTTCGCGGGCGGGTGGTTCCACACCGGCGACCTCGGCGTGATGCATCCCGACGGCTACATCCAGCTGCGCGACCGCGCCAAGGACATCATCATCTCCGGCGGCGAGAACATCTCCACCATCGAGGTCGAGCAGGCGCTGGTTAGCCACGACGCGGTGCTCGACGTCGCGGTCATCGGCGTCGCCGACGAGAAGTGGGGTGAGCGCCCGCGTGCCTACGTGCTGCTCAACCCGGGCGCGACGCTGACCGCCGAGGAGCTCATCGAGCACGGTCGTCGTCTGCTGGCCGGGTACAAGGTGCCGCGCGACATCGTCTTCGCCGGCGACCTGCCGCGCACTCCCACCGGCAAGGTCCTCAAGGGTGAGTTGCGTGAGCGTGCCCGCGCGGAGTGACGCCGCGAGACCTCTGAGCCTCCACGGCGCGGCGGGGCGCGACGTCGAGAACGTCGTGCGCCGCGTCCGGATGGGTGAGCGCCGAGGACTCCCGGCGACCGCGGACGCGCGTGCGCCCCGGCGCTCCACAGGGGTGTTCGGCCGCGGTTGTGGTTGTCCGGGTCCCGAGTCCCGCACGGACTGAGAGCGTCCCCCGAAAGCGGCCTCCTGCGGATCGTCGACGACGAGGTGTCATCCACGTGTCCGCCGAGGGTGCTTCTCGGGGGTGGCCTTCCGTCGTCGGTACGGGTCCGGTCACACCCAGTGCCGGAACCCCGGATTGTCGAAGCGCTCGCCCAGCGACGCGGCGATGTTCGTCGGCACGAGCTCCCTCGGGATGACGATGCGCTCGCCGTACGCGCCGTGGGCCCTGATGCGGATCACATTGCGGCCCACGATGATCCGGCCGATCTGCGACAGCCGGACGACCTGGGTGTGCGTGCCCGACGTGAACGCGATGTGGTCGGGTCCGAACTCGGCGGAGAGCGGGATCCCGGCGCCGTAGTACCGGCGGATCATGTACGGCGTCCACGCCGTCATCATCAGGATCGAGATGACGGTGATGAGGGCGAAGGCGGCGGTGAGGACCAGCGTCACCTTCCGCTCGTCGGTCATGCCGAACCACATCGCGCCCAAGCCGATCGCCTGAGACAGCCAGATCGGGATGACGGTCGCGAGCAGCGACCCGCGTCCGTTCTCGCGCTGTATCCGTTTCGCCATGCCCTCGTCGGCGATCACATGGGTCCGGACGACCGGGCCGTAGGTCTGAGGTGGTGGCGGTGCCGGCCACGGATTCGGCCGATGCGGCGGGTGTCCGAAGCGCGCGGGATCGCCGGGTGGCCACTGATTCATCGCCGTGAAACGGTACGCGGTGGGTCGAATCGAGCGCGAGGTCCACGCGAATGACCCGCGAACCTGTGGTGATACTTGACGCATGTCAGTTGCCGATGTCGATGGTGCGGGCTTTCGCATGCACGTCGTCGCCGAGTCGATCCGGCTGTTCAGCGAGCACGGGTACGAGTCGACGACGGTCGAGCAGATCGCGTCGGCGGCCGGGATGTCGCGCCGGACGTTCTTCCGGCAGTTCGGGTCCAAGGAAGACGTCATCTTCGCCGACCACGAGACGCTGCTCGCGCAGGTCGGCGAGGCCCTGGCATCGTACGACGGCGACCCGTGGTCGGCGGTGTGCGCAGCGGCGGAGGTGGTGTTCAGTCACTTCGAGCGGGACCGCGACCTGGCGGTGCGTCGTGCGCAGGTGGTCCAGGAGGTTCCGGCGCTGCGCGACCGCGAGCTGGTGACGACCTACCGCTACCAGGGCGCCTTCGAGGAGTTCCTCCGTCGGGAGCTGCCCGGCGAGCCGCCGGTGCACATCGTCGCCTACGTCGCGGCGATCACCGGCACCCACAACTACCTGCTCCGACAGATGATCCGCGGAGACGCCGAGGCGAGCGTCGACCGGCTCCGGCGGGAGCTGGCGCGAGTCCGGACGGCACTCGGTGCCGTACGCGAGCCGAGCGCCGACGCGGCCGAACAGCAGGTGACGGTGGTGACGTATCCGGCCGGGACGTCGGCCGAGGAGGTCGCGCGCCGGGTGGCCGAGCAGCTCCGGAATTCTTGACGGGTTTTCGCAGGTCCCGGACACGGTGGGGGCAAGCGAGGACAATCGGGGGCGTGGGTGGCCGCTCCCTGGTGGTGTGGCACATTGACATGGCACTCAGTGCCGTGTTGCACTGGTGATCGACCACAGAAACTGGCACCCCGTGCCGTGAGGAGTTGACATGGGTTACGGAAATCCCGACTTCGACGTCTTCCAGCTCCCGGAGGAGCACGTCGCACTGCGTGACGCGATCCGCTCGCTCGCCGAGAAGGAGATCGAGCCCCACGCCGCCGACGTCGACGAGAAGTCGCGCTTCCCGGAGGAGGCGCTCAACGCGCTGAACGCCTCGGGCTTCAACGCCATCCACGTCCCCGAGGAGTACGGCGGCCAGGGCGGCGACTCGATCGCGGCCTGCATCGTCATCGAAGAGGTTGCCCGTGTGTGCGCCTCGTCGTCGCTGATCCCGGCCGTGAACAAGCTCGGCACCATGGGCCTGATCCTCAACGGCTCGGAAGAGCTGAAGCAGAAAGTGCTGCCGTCGATCGCCTCCGGTGAGGCCATGGCCTCCTACGCGCTGTCCGAGCGCGAGGCCGGCTCCGACGCCGCCGGCATGAAGACCCGCGCCCGCCGCGACGGCAACAACTGGGTCCTCAACGGCTCCAAGTGCTGGATCACCAACGGCGGCAAGTCGACCTGGTACACCGTCATGGCCGTCACCGATCCGGAGAAGCGCGCCAACGGCATCTCGGCCTTCATGGTCCACAAGGACGATCCCGGCTTCACGGTCGGCCCGCTGGAGAAGAAGCTCGGCATCAAGGGCTCGCCCACCGCCGAGCTGTACTTCGAGGACTGCACCATCCCGCTCGACCGCATCATCGGCGACGAGGGCACCGGCTTCAAGACCGCCCTGCAGACCCTCGACCACACCCGCCCGACCATCGGCGCCCAGGCTGTCGGTATCGCGCAGGGTGCGCTCGACAAGGCCATCGAGTACGTCAAGGACCGCAAGCAGTTCGGCAAGCCGATCGCCTCGTTCCAGGGCGTCGAGTTCATGATCGCCGACATGGCGATGAAGGTCGAGGCCGCGCGCCTCATGGTCTACAGCGCCGCCGCCCGCGCAGAGCGTGGCGAGAAGAACCTCGGCTTCATCTCGTCGGCCTCGAAGTGCCTCGCCTCGGACGTGGCCATGGAGGTCACCACCGACGCCGTCCAGCTCTTCGGTGGCGCCGGCTACACTCGCGACTTCCCGGTCGAGCGCATGATGCGCGATGCCAAGATCACCCAGATCTACGAGGGCACCAACCAGATCCAGCGCGTCGTCATGAGCCGCGCGCTGCTCCGATGAGCACGGTCTAGCTCACCAGCTCACCAAGGGTGTTCGCCCCGCCGACTTCGGTCGGCGGGGCGGATTTCATTCTTGGGGGTGGGTTTCGCGTGACGCTGTTTCCGATCGGCTGATCAGATCCAATGGGCAGGAAAGGCCCTGACATCGGACACGAAATCAGGCGGGAGCGCCTTGGGTCGTTTTGGGACAAGAGTGATTCGGCGGAGCGTCCGTCCCATCTCGTCTCGAGACTCCCAAAGAAGCGGTAGCGGACAACGCTAGGAGGCAGTCCATTGAACGTCTGGAGTCGAGCCTCGTAGACCTGAGGCAAGAGACATTTCACGCGTCGCAACCCTGTCCTTTTTGCGTCCTCCATTGCGCACTGGTGCGCAAGTGCGGCAGCTTATTGCCGTCGCCTGAGGGCGAGTCACGTTCTTACACAGACATCTTGACAATGCCCGGGCATGATGACATCCTCCCCGCCAGCGCCTCCCGGCACTAACGATCAGCTGTCACCCATCCGTTCCTCACGCCCTTGTCCTCCTCCGTATCGATCGCTCCTCACCGTAGTCCCGGGGTGTGACATCCACGGAACCTCCTCGTCAGGGTGTTTCGATATCCTCGCACCAACGCAGAGCGAGGTATCAATCGAATTGAGACGAGTCGAACGCGAGCGCGTCAAAGCGGTGTCCGACCTGGTCAGCAACACCATCCGGCGTGCAGAGGCTGTCACCGCAGCACGCGAAGAGGCGGCCAAGGAGAGTGCCGATGCAGTCGCGGCGTTCCGTGCGCGCCTCGTCCTGGTCGGGAGTGACGTAGCCGACAGTGTGCATGTCTTGCCGCTGTATGCGCGGGACACGGCAAAGCTCACGGCGCTTGCGCGCCACACGAACCTGCCACCGATGACCGCAGCAGACGAGCGTGCCATCGCAGCGCTGACCGGTGACGCTGCCGCAGCACTTCGGGATGCGAGGGTTCTGCTCGGCGCGCGTCGGTGGTTTCTCGGATCCGCACGACGAGCCACTGCTGTCGCGGCCGTCGATGCACTCACCCGCTTCGGATCGTGGTCGAGGATTCTCGAGTCGAGCCGCGGCTGAGCGAGTTGTTACCGTCCGATGCGACAGACATCGACGACCTGCGGTCCGTAACCAGCAGTGCAGTCGGGTTGACCGCACACATACCGGACCTCGGCGAGGCAGACCTCATCGACCCGGCGACAACGGTCGATCTGCCCACCGCGATCTCGGTGGTGACGCGTGCCGCGGATCATGAGGCTGCAGCCAGGAAGGCTGCAGTCGACGCGGGTTCTGCGATTCGCAGGATCGAGACAGAGAAGCTCATTCGGGAAATGCCCGTAGAACGGTTGAAGGACGCCACCCGAGACCGGCTCCGCGTGTCGGCACTGACAGACGCCGGCATTCAGACGGTCGCAGAGGTCCTTCGCCACGGGGACATCCTGGAAGAACTGCCGGGAGTGGGTCCGACCACCGCGAACCGCATGCGTGGTGCAGCGCAGACGTTATGGCAAACCATCTACGACGAGACGCCGGTACGCATCGACATCGCCAAGCGCGAATCGCACACCACAGCACTGCTGGTGGCGCTGCGGCGCTGGGATACAGCACGGAAATCCCTGCCGTCCGAGAGCCAGGTCGAAGTAGCGCGAGCACTGGATGCCATCATCCCCAAGACTGCGGTCAACCCCGAAGGCTACGTGGTGTTCGCACACGACAAAGCTCGGGCACGAGCACTGATCGCAGACATCGAGTCGGTGTGTGCCCGCCGCCGGTTGCTGGTGGGAGCCGATGTCGCTGACACCGACCCGTGGAACGACTTCCTCTCCCGGCCGGCTGATTACTTCGCCATGCTCTCCGAACTGGGCTTGTTCGTCGAAGACGAGGCGAAGATGCACGGCGACCTCTCGGATGAGATCATTGCGGCAGTCCGAGAGCAGAAGCTTGACACCCAGTACTTGAACGCATCGCTGCGTGGTTACCAGAGCTTCGGCGCCAGATTTGCGATCACCCAGAAGAAGGTGATCATCGGCGATGAGATGGGCCTCGGAAAGACGGTCGAGGCCCTCGCTGTTCTCGCTCACCTGAGGGCCGCCGGGGCACACCACTTCCTGGTGATCTGTCCAGCGGCGGTCGTGACGAACTGGATGCGCGAGATCGCGACCAAGACAACCCTGACGCCTCATCGAATCCACGGATCGTTCCGCAAGACAGCAGCGGCGCAGTGGATGAGAAAGGGCGGCATCGCAGTCACGACGTTCGAGACCCTCGCGTGGCTGGAAGCAGAGGCCGTCCGACCCGACGACCTCGCATGCATCGTCGTTGACGAGGCTCACTACATCAAGAACCCAGGCGCCCAAAGATCTCGCAGGGTCGCGGCACTCATCGACTCGGTGCCGCGGGCAATTCTTCTCACCGGCACACCACTGGAAAACCGGATCGGCGAATTCCGAAACCTCGTCGAATACCTGCGTCCAGACCTCACGGTCGATGACTCAGAACTCTCTTCGCGTCGGTTTCGGCAGCAGGTCGCACCTGCATACCTCCGGCGAAATCAAGAGGACGTGCTGACCGAGTTGCCCGAACTGGTGGAAGTGAACGAGTGGCTCCCGATGTCCCCGGAGGACTTTGCCGCCTATCGTTCAGCGGTCTCGGATGGCAACTTCATGGCGATGCGCCAGGCGGCGATGACGCAAGGTGCCAGGTCGGTCAAGGTTGCGCGGCTCCTGGAGCTCGTTGCGGAGGCAAAAGAGAACGAACGGCGTGTCATTGTGTTCTCTCACTTCCGGCAAGTCCTCGACGGCATCGTGAGTGCGCTTCCCGGCCAGGTATTCGGTCCGTTGACCGGCTCCGTACCGGCCGCACGTCGTCAGGAGATGGTCGATGAGTTCTCGGCGGCTCCGCACGGCGCAGTGCTCGTCGCCCAGATCGTCGCAGGTGGTGTCGGCCTCAACATCCAGTCGGCGTCCATGGTGGTGATCTGCGAACCACAACTCAAGCCGACAACAGAGTGGCAGGCCATCGCTCGCGCACGCCGGATGGGCCAGCTCGAATCGGTGCAGGTCCATCGACTCCTTAGTGAGGAAGGTGTCGACATGCGTATCACCGAGATCCTTGCGAACAAGAGCATGCTCTTCCAGGACTTCGCGCGCGTCAGCGATATCGCAGACAGCGCTCCCGAGGCGGTGGACATTTCCGAAGCGGAGTTGGCCCGTGAGGTCGTTGCGCAGGAGCGAGAGCGTCTGCTATCTCGACAATCAAACGCGGACAGCACAACACCGGATCTGGCAGACTCTGACGCGTGAATGACTACGCGGGTGTGTTGTATTCACCGGTACTCGAGCACGCGGTGACCCGGCCACCGGCTCTGCGCGGATGAACAAGCATGAAACACCGATACCGGTCGAATCAACAGCTAACGGCGCGACGCATCCGTCGCTACGACGAGTACATGCGGCGCGAGGTGCTCGACCCTGCGGGCCATTTCGTGTGTGCGTCGGCGCGCGAATGCCTCGACTCGGCTCGGGCGGCGAACCCGGGATGCTCATATTACGAAGGACAACTCGGCTACATCGGAAGCCATTACGACCTGTCGGTGGATGGCACACCGTGGCGAATGCTGTTCGTCGGCATGGAACTGGGCGGAACGATCGCACCCTACTCGCGGATCGATCGCGTGACTCGCTCCGCTGACCACACTCGGGCGTATGTTCCCGCGAATCGAAATCCGCACATGAAAGGGGTCGTGCTCGGCATCCGTTACGCCCTCGGTCTCGGCGCGTACGGAGACGCTGAATGGGTCGAGTTCGACGGCACAGGAGAACGCGCGCACGTTCTCGACTGCTACGCCCTGATGAACGCACGTTTGTGCTCTGCTACCGAGAAACCGTACAGCAACGCCTCTGCCGGCACCGACGAGATGACCAGGAGATGCTTTCGCCATCTCCAAGCCGTGATGGAGATCCTCGAGCCGACGCTCGTGGTGATCCAGGGCAAGGGTTTGTGGCGCGAACTCGGGCCGTTGTTGCCAGGTGAAGACATCGGTGATGGCCGGGTGGCACTCCGCCGCGTCGCTTCGCCGGTTTCCACTCTCGTTGCTGCCCTGTCCCACCCGCGCTCGGAGCAGTACCGCTGGCAGGCCTCAGACGACTTCTACTTCCAGGGGGTGGTCGCGCCGGCGATCTGCGCGGCCGTGCAGATCGCACGGAGTGATCGATGAGTGCGAGACAGGTCGAGGCCCGTCGGTTGATCATCTCCAAGGAGTTCCAGAAGGATTTCGCACGACTAGAGAAGACTGTTCAGGACAAGGTACGGGAGCTCCCCCGAAAGTTTGCCACTCCCGAACTCATCGGCACACACGTCGAACCGGTGAACAATGCCGCGCACCCGCGGTTTCGGACAGTCCGCGTGGATCGTTCGGTCAGGGCTGTGGTCTTGGCGCCGGAGCGAGGCAACACCTACACACTGATCAAAGTCCTGCCACACGATGACGCCTACAAGTGGGTAGAACGCACCAGAATGGACGTCTCCAGAATCGACGGAAGCGTCGATTTCTGGGAGCCCCCGGTCTCCGGAAGCGGTTCGAAGAAGGTTGCGCGAGCAGAGGCGCTCTTTGGCTCCATTGCTGATGAAGATCTGATCTATCTCGGCATCACAGCAGAGATCGTTGGATTCGCCCGTACCCTACGGTCGACCGAGGATCTCGACCGCGCTCAGAAGTGGATGCCGCCCAGCCAGTGGCAGGTCCTCAACAGTCTCGCTATGGGGCAGAGGGTCGACGAGGTGCGGTTGCGTCTGGTAGCCGACGCGGCGTCATTGCCAGAATCTGAAGCCGCTCAGGACGACTTGGATGCAGCGATCGCGCGAAGCGTCGATCAGTTCCACGTGGTCTCCGACGAAGAAGACTTCAACCGGATCCTCGACTATCCGTTCGACGTCTGGCGCAACTATCTCCATCCCAGTCAGCTTGCCCTTGTCAATGCCGACTATGACGGTCCAGCCCGGATCACGGGAGGCCCCGGCACGGGCAAGACTGTTGTATCTGTCCACCGGGCGCACCGGTTGGCTCAGCGTCGAGACGGATACGTCTTGCTGACCACATACAACAAGACACTTGCCAGGCAGATGGAACGCAACGTGGATCTGCTCGTCGACGATCCCGAAATCCGCAGGCGCATAAGGGTGAGAACTGTCGACAGCTTTGCGCGAAGCGTGTTCGAGCACTACCACGGCACGCTCGCGAGCGATAGATTCATGGCTCGCCCCGCAAACCTCTGGCAGAAGATCGCCAACGAACTCGAGCTCGATTTCACCGGCAGGTTTCTCCACGAAGAGCACGTTGAAGTAATTCTCGCCCAGACGATCACATCGGAGGAAGAGTATCTTCGCGCGCGCAGGTCCGGTCGCGGGAAACCGATCGGGGCGAGCCAGCGGAAGACGATATGGCGTGCAGTGACCCGGTTCAACGAACTGATGGCCACTCGGGGGTGGTGGACCTTCGAGACGATCCTTCACGAGGCGGCCCGGGTGATGCCTGAGATCGCGCAGAAGGACCCCGGTTACCGTTACATCATCGTCGACGAAGCGCAGGACCTCACCCCAGACCATTGGCGACTTCTTGCGGCGGCCATGTCGGATCAGACCAATGGGTTGTTCATCTCCGGTGACGCCCAGCAAACGATCTATCGTCGCCAGACATCCATGCGCTCCTTCGGGATCAATGTTGTGGGCCGGTCGACCAGACTTCACAAGAATCATCGTGTGTCTGCTGAAATCCTTCGGTGGGCACACGACTTCCTCCGTGCCGTGGGAGACGAGAGCCCGCCAGAGTCGGACTCTGAAGGCGAGATTGCGGATGAGGGGGCACCTGACACCGCCAGCTTCTCCGGATTTGTACCCGTCACACGCGGATTTGATGACTCCTCAGAGGAACTCGACTACGTCGTCGAGACAATCCGAGGATGGACTGAGGACATGGGGTACTCCGCCGACGAGATCGGAGTGTTGGCCCGAAGCCACGAACAAGTCAAAACGGTGCGTGAGGTACTGAAGGACCGCGGAATTGCCTGTCGGGCACTGGATGACCTGCGTCGCAGGGGAGTGGCGGTCGGGACCATGCACAGTGCCAAGGGGCTAGAGTTCCGTTGCGTTGTGGTCGTGGGTGTCAGCGAGGACCAAGTCCCACCAGCGGGCTCGGTCACGCCGAAGACAGACGATGCCGTCACGCACCGAGCGGACATGGAGAGGGAGAGGAAACTACTGTTCGTAGCCTGTACACGAGCGCGCGAAGACCTGTTGGTCACTTGGACGGGGCAGCCGAGCCTCTTCATAAAACCGGGCATCTGAGATTGGGGTTCAGTAATGCCGTTGCCGTTCGATTCGCGAACCGAACGACACTCTGAGTTCGGATCGCCACGTGTGGGCTGTTCATCAATCAATCCTTCGCACAAGGGTTTGGGTGGGAGTGGAGTTGTCCAGTGTGGAGAACGGGGAATGACCGGGTCGGAGGGCTGCATCTTAGGCTCTCGTCGTGACCGAAAGTGTTTCTGAGCACGGCCATCTGTTCGTCCTGCACGGCAAGATCGAGAACTTAGATCACGATGCGGTGATCGTGCCGACCGACTCCGCGTTCGTCATCGAGCCGCATTGGAAACCCGTCGCCGGAGACGTGGACTGGGCCCGCCCCGCCGACTGGTCGAGCCGGCTTCTCGGTCGGAGTGCGACGGGTGAGCCGGTCTGGTTCATCAGCGTCGCCGATGCGCAGTTGACCGACGAGGAACTCGTCCGCCGTCTGCGGGAGACATTGCGGCAGATCGCGGATTCGGATGTCGTGGGGCCCGGGGACAGGGTGCTCCGACGCGTCGCGCTGCCGGTGCTCGGCATCGGTGCGGGTGGGCTCGGCGGTCGTCGAGGGGCCATCCTCCGTGCATTGCTGGCCGCACTCCGCGAGGAGGCCTCCGGGCTGGGCCTCGACATCCTGCTGGTCACACCCGACGACGCGGTCTTCAGTGCAGCGCAGCACGCCAGGCGGAACCTGCAGGCGGCCGGGGTGAGCTTCTGGGAACTCGACGACGCGGAGACGGAGGAAGCGAAGCGACTCGGCACCCTCGCCGCAGAAGGGTATCTCGCACTGTTCCTCGGTGCCGGAAGCGATGACCACCAACTACGACGATCTGTACAAGAAGGCTGTCGAGGCGGCCGGCCGTCCGCGCCCGACCATCCTCCAGTGGCACGCGGTCGACGGCTCCCGCCCATGGCTGCTCAAGTTGCATGGCGACATCGACCGGACGGAGGGCATCGTCCTCACCCGGCGGGACTTCGTACTGTTCGACGCCAAGTCGCGCCCGGCGGGTTCGCTTCTCCAGGTGTTGTTGCTGACCAGGCACGTGCTCATCGTCGGAGCTTCCCTGTCCGACGGAAACGTCATTCGTCTGGCGATGGAGGTCGACGAGTTCCTGCGCCCGAGTATCGGGCGATCGGAGCAGGGTGCCTTTGTCGACGTGTCCGGCGTCGAGGCGCGAAAGGGCTTGTGAAGGACCAGTTCCGGTGGTTCGTCTGCAGCGGTGAGGATCGACCTGAGCGGGTCCGCAGCATGGAGATCTTCCTCGACGCCGTCGCGGCCTATGCGGCGACGGACGCGCCGTGGCTGCTCGATCCGCGTTTCGACGGCCTTCTCGACGACCGGGACCGCGAGGTCGTGCGTCGAGTCAGGGAGCTCGCACCCGCGGTGAACGGCGCGTCGGGTCTGTTGGACCCGCTCAAGCGGGCCCTGGGAACACTAGGCGCCGGTTCCTGACGTCACGTGAGCCGAAGTGGTTGCGCGGGAGGGGATGTCGCGTGGCCTTCGTGGCTCGGCGCCTGCGCTCCTCGCACCTCGACTCAGGCGGCGCCCGCCCCTACGCGTACGCCGGCCGGAACACCAGCCGCGCGCCCTGGGCCTTCGCGGCGTCGCGGAAGTTCTTCAGCGCGCGGTCCATGTGGAAGTCGTTGGTGACGATCACCGCGCCGGTCGCGCCCATGCGCTTGAGCATGCGCACGGTGTTCTCGGCGTTCTGGACCGTCGACGTCGACTTGCCCTCGTTGACCATCTGCCACACCGGGATTCCGCGGCGGATGAGGCCGACGTTCATGAACTGGGCCTCGGTGATCGGGAGCCAGTGGGTGTCGCCGCCGGAGACGATGACGCGGTTGAAAGGATGCTGCTTGGCCAGCTTCGCGGCGTGGTTGAGTCGGCGCTTCATGATCTCGGGGGTCTGGCCGAGGACGCCGAACTTGGCCCCGAGCACGACGATGTAGCGGGTCGGCGGGCTTTCCCAGAGGAAGAGGCTGTTCCGGGTGCCGAACTCGGAGCTGCCGAAGTCGACGCTGCCGAAGTCGCCCCGGCTGATGTCGGCGCTGCCGGTGTTGCCGCTGCCGAGGTCGGAGCTGCCGAGATCGGCACTGGCAGCTGTCGATTCGATGTTCGCCACGCCGGGGTCACCGATTCCGGAGACGGTCATGCCACCGGCGATCACTGCCACGGTCGCCGCGACCGTGGGCACGATTCTTCTCAGTCGCATGTTCTCGACGGTACGTAGAAGTACGGCCGTACAGGTTTCGATGCAATAACATCTGTATCACCAGTCACTTACGTAACAACGGTGAGTGGCGGATGCCTGAGGGGATCGCCGCCCCATGAGCCGCTCAGGTCAGCGCGATGTACTTCACGTTCAGGTACTCGTCGATGCCCTCGGTGCCGCCCTCCCGGCCGATGCCGGACTGCTTTATGCCGCCGAAAGGCGCTGCGGCATCGGAGATCACACCGCGGTTCACCCCGACCATGCCCGACTCGAGGCGGGACGCGACGCGCATGCACCGCTCCAGGTCCCGGCTGTAGAAGTACGACGCCAGGCCGTACTCGGTGGAGTTGGCGGCGGCGATGCCGTCGTCCTCGGCGTCGAAGGTGCTGATGACGGCGACCGGTCCGAAGATCTCCTCGCGGGTGATCGGCGCGTACGGGTCGACGTCGTCGAGAACCGTCGCGGGGTAGAAGAATCCGCGCCCTTCGGGCCGCTCTCCGCCCAGCCGCACGCGGGTGCCGTCGCTCACCGCCTGTTCGACGAGCTCGGCGACCTTGTCCCGCTGCTTGGCGTTCACCAGCGGGCCGAGCGTCACGCCGTCCCGGTAACCCGGACCCATCACGACCTGCGACATCTTGTCCACGAGCTTCGTCGTGAACTCCTCGGCGACGCCGGACTGGACCAGGAAGCGGTTGCCGGCGGTGCAGGCCTCGCCCCCGTTGCGCATCTTCGCCAGATACGCGCCCTCCACGGCGGCGTCGACGTCGGCGTCGTCGAACACCAGGAACGGGGCGTTGCCGCCGAGCTCCATCGAGGTGCGCTGCACGCGTTCGGCGGCCTGTCCCAGCAGGGTTCGGCCGACCGGGGTCGAGCCGGTGAAGCTGATCTTCTTGATCCGGTCGTCGGAGATCAGCGCCGACGACATCGTGCTGCTCGAGCTGGTCGGGAGCACCGAGAGGACGCCGGGCGGCAGGCCGGCCTCCGCGAACGCCTCGGCCAGCGCCAGCATGGTCAGCGGGGTCTCCCCGGCCGGCTTCACGAGCATCACGTTGCCCGCCGCGAGGGCCGGGGCGATCTTGCGCGTCCCCATGGCGAGCGGGAAGTTCCACGGCGTGATCGCCAGGCACGGGCCGACGGGCTGATGTGTCACCAGGATTCGGCCGTTGCCCGCCGGGGCCTGCGTGAACCGGCCGCCGATGCGCACCGCCTCCTCGGCGAACCAACGCAGGAACTCGTTGCCGTACTTGGTCTCTGCACGACTGTCCGGCAGTGCGCGGCCGAGTTCGAGCGTCATCAGCATGGCGATGTCGTCGGCACGGTCGGTGAGCAACTCGAAGGTGCGGCGCAGGATCTCGCTGCGCTCGCGCGCCGGTGTCGCGGCCCAGTCGTCGGCCGCACCGGCGGCGGAGTCCAGCGCGGCGATCGCGTCGTCGGCCCCCGCGTCGGCCACCGACGTCAGGACTTCTTCGGTGGCCGGATCGAACACCTCGAACGTCTTGCCCGAGGCGGCCGGCGTCGACCGCCCGTCGATCCACAGGCCGGTCGGCACGCCGTCGAGAATCGCCTGCGGACCGAGCACGTCCTTGCTGTCGGCTTCGCTGGAGCTCATGCGGCCTCACATCCTCGTCGTCGGTTGTCGCCTGCGGTTGACGCCTTTCCCACGCTACCGGCGCCGGGTGTGGTTGCCGACCGGCTTCGCGCACACGCACGATGGCGGTGTGGACGAACGACGAACCGCCCGAGTCGGTCGCAGGAGAGCTGCCCTACGCGGGTTCGCAATGCTCGCGGCGGTTGCGGCCCTCGCGGTCGGATGCTCGGCCGACGACGGGCGGTCCGAGACCGACGACACCGTCACGTCCTCGGCCGCGGAGAGCAGCGCGCGCGAACCCGGCCGCGTGCGCCTGGTGAACCTCGGCGACAGCTTCGCCTCGGGGACAGGCGTGCGGCCGCTGGTCGAGGACTCGCCGATCTTCTGCCTGCGGTCGAGCCGGAACTTCGCCCACATCGTCGCCGCGGAGGACGACTACGACCTCGTCGACGTCAGCTGCGCCGGCGCCGACACCGGCGACCTCACCGAAGCACAGTACGAAGGGGTCCCGCCGCAACTCGACGCGCTCGACGGGGACGCCGACGTCGTCACCGTGATGATCGGCGGCAACAACGAGGGCACCTACGGTCGCGCCATCGATCTGTGCGGGCAGGCCGCCGAGGCCGATCCGCTCGGGGCGCCGTGCACCGAACGTCATGGCCGTGACCTGATCGACCCCGTGGACCGCGACATCTACCCGGCCGTGCGCGAGGCATTGCGTCAGGTGAGATCGAAGGCGCCGAGCGCGGAGGTGCTGCTGATCGGCTATCCGTGGCTGGTGCCCGAGGACGGGGGCTGCTACCCGGAGATGAAGGTCGCGGCAGGCGACCTCGCGCTGCTGCGCCGGTTGCAGGTCGCGGTCAACGACGCCGGACGTCGCGCGGCCGACGAGGAGGGCGTGCGGTTCGTCGACATGCTCCCGCCGAGCGCCGGGCACGACGCCTGCGCCGGTCCGCAGCGGTGGATCGAGCCGATGACCGCATCGGGTCCGGGCAGGCTGCACCCCAACGCCGCGGGGCAGGAGGCGATCGCCGAACAGGTCCGAAAGGCCCTCGCCGGATGACGCCCGGGGAGGCGTCCCTGCACACCGACCAGTGACCGGTCACACCTTTGACCAGCGGCGATTTGGGTCACCGGGTGCCGTTTGGAAGACTGTAGGCCGTGACTGGTACCGCTGACGCCCCCAAGGTCGAACACACCGACACCTCCGCCGCGCTCTTCGCCCGTGCGGCCGAGGCGATCCCGGGCGGCGTCAACTCTCCGGTCCGCGCGTTCTCCGCGGTCGGCGGAACCCCGCGCTTCATCTCGAGCGCCGAGGGTTGCCGTCTGCGCGACGCCGACGGCAACACCTACGTCGACCTCGTCGCGTCGTGGGGCCCGATGATCCTGGGCCACGCCCATCCGGCCGTCGTCGAGGCCGTGCAGCGCGCCGCGTCGGGAGGGCTGTCGTTCGGCGCTCCCACCGAGGCCGAGATCGAACTCGCCGAGGAGATCATCGGCCGCGTCGACCCGGTGCAGCGCGTCCGCCTGGTCAACTCGGGCACCGAGGCCACCATGTCGGCCATCCGCCTCGCCCGCGGTTACACCGGCCGTTCCAAGATCATCAAGTTCGCCGGCTGCTACCACGGCCACGTCGACGCCCTGCTCGCCTCCGCCGGGTCCGGCGTCGCGACGCTCGGCCTGCCGACCAGCCCGGGCGTCACCGGGGCGTCGGCGCACGACACCCTGGTGCTGCCCTACAACGACCTCGAGGCCGTCGCGAAGGCCTTCGAGAAGCACGGCGACGACATCGCCGCGGTCATCACCGAGGCGGCCGCCGGCAACATGGGCGCCATCGCCCCGGTCGACGGCTTCAACGCGGGCCTGCGTGAACTGACCAGCCGCCACGGCGCGCTGCTCATCATGGACGAGGTGATGACGGGCTTCCGCGTCAGCCCGAGCGGCTGGTACGGACTCGAGGGCGTCGCCGGCGACCTCTACACCTTCGGCAAGGTGATGAGCGGCGGCCTTCCTGCCGCGGCGTTCGGCGGTCGTGCCGACATCATGGAGCGCCTCGCGCCCACCGGCCCCGTCTACCAGGCCGGCACCCTGTCCGGTAACCCCGTCGCGGTGGCCGCCGGACTCGCCACCCTGCGCCACGCCGACCACGACGTCTACGCCAAGCTCGACGCCAATGCCGACCGTCTCGCGACGCTGCTCACCGAGGCCCTCACCGCCGCCGGTGTCGGCCACCGCGTGCAGAAGGCGGGAAACCTGCTCAGTGTGTTCTTCACGACCGACCCGGAGATCCCGGTCTTCGACTACGCGGGCGTCAGCGCGACCGAGACCTGGAGATTCGCCCCGTTCTTCCACGCGCTGCTCGAGCGCGGCGTCTATCCGCCGCCGAGTGCCTTCGAGGCCTGGTTTGTGTCCGCAGCACTCGACGAGGATGCTTTCTCGCAGATCGCCGACGCGCTGCCCGCCGCAGCGCGTGCAGCCGCCACAGCCACCCCGGGGGACAACGCCTGATGCACACGATCGTCCACATGATGCGCCACGGAGAGGTTCACAACCCGGAGGGCATCCTCTACGGTCGCCTGCCCGGCTTTCATCTCTCCGCCGACGGCCGGGCACAGGCCCAGAAGGTGGCCGACGCCCTCGCCGACCACGACATCAAGGCCGTCTTCGCGTCGCCGCTGCAGCGTGCGCAGGAGACCGCGACCCCGATCGCCGCGGCCCACGGGCTCGAGATCCAGACCAACGACGACCTCATCGAGGCCGACAACGTCTTCGAGGGCCTCAAGGTCTCGGTCGGCGACGGCGCGCTGAGCAAGCCGCGACACTGGCCCAAGCTGCGCGACCCGTTCACGCCGTCGTGGGGCGAGCCCTACATCCAGCTCGCGCACCGCATGCTGGCCGCGGCCAACAAGGCCCGCGACGCCGCGCGCGGACACGAGGCGGTGTGCGTCAGCCACCAGCTGCCCGTCTACACGCTGCGCCGGTTCCTCGAGGGCCAGCGGCTGTGGCACGACCCGCGTCGTCGCCAGTGCTCGCTCGCCTCGCTGACCAGCCTGATCTACGACGACGACGCGCTCGTCGACATCATCTACTCCGAGCCGGCCGGCGCATCCGACCCGCTGGCCACCGGTGCCTGATCCGAAGGTCTGAGAAGAAAAGTGCGAAGGTTCCTCCTGCCGGCAGTGCTGTCGGCCGCCCTCATCCTGCTCGTCGGCGGCTGCAGCACCGGCGACGACGCGGTCGCGCAGGGGAACACCTTCCAGTTCGTCTCGCCCGGCGGACAGACCGTGATCACCTACGACCCCGCCGATCGCAAGCCCATCGCCGAACTCTCGGGTGAGGATCT
Source organism: Gordonia paraffinivorans (assembly GCF_900683595.1). NCBI lineage: Bacteria > Bacillati > Actinomycetota > Actinomycetes > Mycobacteriales > Gordoniaceae > Gordonia > Gordonia paraffinivorans. The sequence continues at coordinate 791,569 of NZ_CAACYD010000007.1, forward strand.
GGTGAGTGGGCAGCCGCTGTCGCTGTCCGACGAGAGGTTCGACGACAAGGTCGTCGTGCTCAACGTGTGGGGGTCCTGGTGCGGGCCGTGCCGCGGCGAGGCCGACGACCTCGAGCGCGTCTACGAGGGCAACCGCGACGACGGCGTGGAGTTCCTCGGCATCAACCTGCGCGATGACCGCAATTCCGCCAAGGACTTCGTCATCGACCGCAACGTCGGGTTCCCGTCGATCTACGACTTCTCCGGGCTGTCGCTGGCCGCGCTGACCACCCCGACCTCGGTGGTCCCGACGACGATCGTCCTGGATCGCCGCCACCGTCCGGCCGCGGTCTTCCTCAAGGCCGTCTCGGACTCCGAACTCGACGCGGTCGTCAAGCGGGTCGCCGCGGAACCGGCGGGGCAATCCTGATGGAGACCGTCCTCGCCGCCTCGATCGGCGACACCTTCGCCGACACCGTGACCAGCGGCCCGCTGCTGCTCGCGCTCGCGGCGTGCCTGCTCGCCGGCCTGGTCTCGTTCGCCTCGCCGTGCGTCGTGCCGCTCGTGCCCGGGTACCTGTCGTACCTGGCCGGGCTGGTCGGCGCCGAGGCCCCGGCCGTGACGCCGGGGGAGGGGGCAAAGAAGGGCCGCAGCCGGGTCGCGTTCGCGGCCGGCCTCTTCGTGCTCGGCTTCACCGTCGTCTTCGTCGCGGCCACCGCCACCGTGCTCGGGGTCACCAGCACCTTCGTGGTGAACCGCGAACTGCTGCAGCGCATCGGCGGAGTGGTCACCATCGCGATGGGCCTGGTGTTCATCGGTCTCGTCCGGCCCCTGCAGCGGGAGGTGCGGTTCGAGCCGGTGCGGGTGTCCAATCTGGTCGGGGCGCCCCTGCTCGGCGCGGTGTTCGCGCTCGGGTGGACGCCGTGCCTCGGGCCGACGCTGGCGTCGGTCATCGCGACCGTCAGCGGCACCGAGGGCGCGACCGCGGCCAAGGGCGTGACCCTCATCGTCGCGTACTGCCTGGGTCTGGGCCTGCCGTTCGTGATCCTCGCGTTCTCCTCCGCGTGGGCCCTGCGCAGCCTCGGCTGGCTGCGTCGCAACGCCCGGACCATCCAGGTCATCGGCGGTGTCCTGCTCATCGCGGTCGGCGTCGCCCTGGTGACCGGCTGGTGGGACCAGTTCATCGTCTGGATCCAGGTGCACTTCGTCACCGACACCGAACTACCGATCTGAGTGTGCGAGAACCCATGGCAGATGTGACCGACACCGACGTCGCCGACCGACCGCGGTCGGAGGCCGAGAGCCCCTCGCCGCGCAAGGCGCACTGGGCTCGGCGCCGGATCCTCTGGCCGCTGCGCAACCTGTGGCGTTCGCTCACCTCGATGCGCACCGCGCTGCTGCTGCTGTTCCTGCTGGCGCTCGCCGCCATCCCCGGTGCCCTGCTGCCGCAGCGGGACCTGAACGAGCAGAAGACGCTCGAGTACATCGCCGCACGCGGCAAGCTCGGCACGCTGATGGACAGGCTGCAGCTGTTCGACGTCTTCTCCAGCGCCTGGTTCACCGCGATCTACGTGCTGTTGTTCGTCTCGCTCGTCGGCTGCCTCACGCCCCGCATGGTGGAGCACTTCAAGAGCCTGCGCGCCAGGCCGGTCGCGGCCCCGCGCAACCTCTCGCGCCTGCCACGGCACATCACGCGGACCGTCGACGGCACGCCCGAGGAGATCGCCGAGCGCATCGACTCCCGCCTGCGCGGATGGCGCAGCGAGGTCGTCGCGCGCGAACCGAGCAAGGCCTATCCGGACGGCTGCGTCGAGGTGTCGGCGGAGAAGGGCTACCTGCGCGAGTTCGGCAACCTGGTCTTCCACTTCGCGTTGCTGGCGCTGCTGGTGTCCATCGCGGTCGGCAAGCTGTACGGCTACGAGGGAACCCGCAGCCTCGTCGCCGACGGCGAGCAGGGCATGTGCAACACCTCGACCGCGGTCTACGACTCCTTCCGGGCCGGCAACCTCGTCGACGGCACCGACCTGTCGAAATTCTGCTTCCGCGTCGACGACTTCTCGGCGACGTTCCTGCCGAGCGGACAGCCGGACATGTACGACGCGACCATCAGCTATGCCGAAGGCGACGCGGTGCGCGACCCGGCCGCGTGGACCACGACGTCGGTGAAGGTCAACGAGCCGCTGCGCGTGGCGGGCGACCGCGTGTACGTGCTGGGCAACGGTTTCGCGCCGACGTTCACCGTGACCTTCCCCAATGGCGAGAAGCGCACGCAGACCACGCCCTTCGTGCCCGACGAGCTGCAGACGATGCTGTCGTCGGGTGCGATGCGCTTCGACACCCCGGCCGGTCTCTACCCCGACGCAGACGAGCGCCGCAAGAACCAGATCGCGCTCGAGGGCCTGTTCGCCCCGGACGCGCTCTACCACGGGACCCTGCTGACCTCCGCGTCGCCGGAACCGAGGGACCCGGCGGTCGCGATCCGGATCTTCAAGGGCGACACCGGGCTCGACACCGGCAAGCCGCAGAACGCCTACTCGCTCGACCAGGACCTCATCGAACAGGGCCGGCTCCAGCGGCAGGCGCAGGTGAACCTCGCGGTGGGGCAGAGCCACACCCTCGCCGACGGCACCACGGTCACCTTCGACGGCTACCAGCGCTGGGTGTCGGTGCAGGTCTCGCACGACCCGGCGCAGATCTGGGTGCTGGTCAGCGCGGTCGTGATGCTCGGCGGCCTGTTGGTGTCCCTGCTGGTCCGCCGCCGCCGCATCTGGGCGCGACTGGTGCCGGCGCCTGCCGGGGAATCGGCCGGTCAGGCGGGCGGCCCCGACTCCGCCGAAGAGAAACGACGTACTGTAGTAGAGATCGCCGGGCTGGCGCGCACCGACCAGGCCGGCTGGGGCGAGGGCTTCGACGAGCAGGCGGCCGCACTGGTGGCCGATGACGCGGACCCGTCCTCCTCACGGCGCACGACGCGGCGGCTGTAGGGCCGTCGGCGAAAGGAATCTGTGATGAACGGAAGCATTCAGGTCGACGAGACGCTCGCGCGGTACTCCGATCTGCTCTTCGGCACGGCGATGGCCGTGTACGTGGTCGCGGCCTTCCTGTTCTTCGGTGCGCTGGCTGCGGTTCGCGGTCGCAAGCTCGAGGAGCGCGAGCTCGTCCGCGCCGGGGCAGGGGCGTCGGGCAACGGCACGACGACCGAGGACCGGGTGCCCGGTCGCGTCGAGGGGCCGCAGCGCCGGACCCTGGGCGACAAGCTCGGCAACATGGGCCTGCCGGTCGTGATCGTCGGCCTCATCGCGCACCTCGCGTCGATCGTGCTGCGCGCCATGGCCACCGAGCGCGTGCCGTGGGGCAACATGTACGAGTTCGTCTCGATGACCTGCGCCGCCGGCGTCATCGCGGCACTGGTCATCCTGCGCAAGCCCGAGCACCGGCCGCTGCTGTCGTTCGTCCTGTTGCCCGTCGTCCTGCTGATGTTCATCGCCGGCCGCTGGCTCTACACGCAGGCCGCGCCGGTGGTCCCGGCACTCAAGTCGTACTGGCTGGCCGTCCACGTCTCGATCATCTCGGTGTCGTCGGGCATCCTCATGGTCTCGGGCGTCGCCAGCATCCTGTACCTGCTGAAGCTGCGATTCGCCGCCAACCCCGCCGACGACACGTCGTCGACGACGCGCTCCGGTTTCGGCGGTGCGATGCGCCGGATCATCGACCACGTCCCGTCCGCGGAGAACCTCGACCGCCTCGCCTACCGGACGGTGGTCGTCGGGTTCCCGCTCTTCGGTCTCGGCGTCATCTGCGGCGCCATCTGGGCCGAGGCGGCCTGGGGCCGATTCTGGGGCTGGGACCCGAAGGAGACGGTGTCCTTCATCGCGTGGGTGATCTACGCGGCCTATTTGCACGCGCGCGCGACCGCCGGCTGGCGCAACACGTCTGCGGCATGGATCAACGTCGCCGGCTTCGTGGCGATGCTGTTCAACCTGTTCATCATCAACCTGGTGGTCTCGGGTCTGCACTCGTACGCGGGCCTCTGATCGCCTCCGGCCGGGTCCTCTGCAGAGGCCGGGACGCCGGACGAATCGCGCTGCTAAGAGCCGGAGGCGGCCGACGACGATGATCCCGGGTCGGCGCCCGAACCCTCGGCCTGCTTCGCCAGCGCCTGGGACTTGACGAGCTTGAGCAGGTCGATGAGGGTGTCGATGGTCTCCGGGCACAGCGACCCGAGGTCGGTCCCCGCGAGGTGGCTGCCGGTGGCCTCGAGCATCTCGACGTAGTTCTGCTGCTGTCGGACCCGCTCGAGGTCCTCCTCGGGATTCGACAGGAAGTACGTGACGCTGACGTCGAAGGCCCGTGCGATCGCCTCGACCGTGCGGAACGACGGGGTGCGCGCCTTGCCGGTACGCAACTGGGAGATGTAGGCGTCCGACAGCGAGTATCCGAGGCGGTTCGCCTTCTCGGCGATCTTCTTCCCCGTGTACCGGACGCCGTTCTCGTCACGGCTGTGCTCGAAGAGATGGCCGATCTTGTCGGCGAAACTCAGGTCGTCATCGGTCGACGCCCCTTGCGGAGATCGTCCCGGGTTCAACGGCGCCCTCTCTCAGGTCAGTCTGCGTGGGATCGACGATGGGAGACGTTACCCTACCGTGAGGTATGTTATGCCGCCCGGGCGAACAGGTCTCGACCTTGCGAATACGCGCCGGGTGGAACAGGTTCTGGGCTCGAGAAGCGATCGCGCGAGCGTTGTCGCTCAGGGTTCCTCGGTGTCGCCGCCGTTGGTGTCCCGGGTGCGGTTGTCGAGGTCGCGGAGGAAGTCCGGATCGTCGTCGGGGCCCAGGGGACGGGGCTTGCGGTTGCGCATGTCGACATGGGACGGCGAGTTGCCGGCGTCGTCGGGCCGGGGGCCGAACGCGCGCCAGAGCAGGAAACCGATGGCGAGCAGACCGACAACCGCGAACAGATATGTCATGACAACCTCCCTGCCCAAGGGTACGTGAACCCGATCCGCCTAGGGTGCGCCGTCGATCGGGGTGGTGGACTCCCGCGCAGGCGTCGCCGCCCCGGGATCCGTGGAGGACTTGCTCCGCAGACGAGATCGTCGGTCGCGGACCGAGGCGGCGCAGGAGGTCTCGACGCCGGCGTGGTCGGTGAGCGACTGGTCGTCTCCCGAGTCGTGTACGCGTCTAGTGCGTACGACGGTTCAGCAGCGCCACCACGTCCTCTTCGCGGAAGCGTCGATGGCCGCCCGGGGTGCGGATGGAGCCGAGGATGCCCGAGCTGGCCCAGCGGGCCACGGTCTTGGGATTGACGTTGAACATCGCTGCCACCTGTCCGGGTGTCAGGGTGTGCTGGCTCGCGATTCCCGGGGTGATGTAAGTGTTCGTGGATTCTTCTGTAGTGGTCACGTTTCCCCCTGAAACGGATTGTGCCCTGTCGGAAGGCCGCTGGTCGGCGTTATGTGCCGGGACGCGTCGTAGAACGCGTAACTCCATGAATACACGCAAATCGCCCAGGTACTCGAACCTTCAGCCGTAGGTAAAGAACGTGCAAAGACCCGTGACCTGCAGGTCGTCTGCGGGCGGTGAGTACCCTGGCAGCGTGAGCAGAGCGCAGAACAACGCACGTGGACGCAACGACGAGACGCCGGAGGATCTGCCGGCGGCCAGCCCGGCGAAGCTCGCCCTCGCGCTGTTCGGCTACACCGTCGCACGCATGCTGCTCGTCGTCGTGGTCGCCGCGGTGATCCTCTTCGGCGGACGCGCCGTCGGCGTCGACGTGCCGTTCATCGTCGCCGCCGTCTTCGGCGTCCTGATCGCGCTGCCGCTCGGCATGTTCCTGTTCAAGTCCCTCCGGCTGAACGTCAACACGCAGATCGCCGCCATCGAGGCGCAGCGCCGCGCCCGCCACGAAGACCTGCAGGCCAGGCTCCGCGGCGGCAAGTGACCGAGGGACAGGGGCGAGCCGAGTGAAGCCGACACGGGTCGTCGACCGCCGCGCCGATCGCGCCTGGGTGCAGAACGCGGTCCGGTTGATCGAGGCCGACGCACGACGCAGCGCCGACACCCATCTGCTGCGGGTGCCCCTCCCGGAGTGGTCCCGGTGGCAGGGGCCGAACGGGGAGATCGGGGTCGACCTGTATCTCAAGGACGAGTCGACCCACCCGACCGGATCGCTCAAGCACCGCCTCGCCCGGTCGCTGTTCCTGTACGCGCTGTGCAACGGCTGGGTCACCGAGGGGACGCCGGTCATCGAGGCGTCCTCCGGTTCGACCGCGGTGAGCGAGGCCTATTTCGCCGAGCTGATCGGCGTCCCGTTCATCGCGGTGATGACGTCGAGCACGTCGCCGGCGAAGACCGCGCTGATCGAACGGCACGGCGGCCGTTGCCATTTCGTCGAGCATCCGAGCGAGGTCTACGCCGAGGCGTTGCGCCTGGAGAAGGAACTCGGCGGGCACTTCATCGATCAGTTCACGATGGCCGAGCGCGCCACCGACTGGCGCGGCAACAACAACATCGCCGAGTCGATCTTCGCGCAGCTCGCCGAGGAGGCACACCCGATCCCCACGTGGATCGTGGTGGGCGCCGGAACCGGCGGAACGTCGGCGACGCTCGGGCGCTACCTGCGCTACCAGCGCCATGACACCTGGCTGGCCGTCGTCGACCCGGAGAACTCGGTGTTCCTGCCCGCCTACGAGGCCGCCGACGGATCGCTCACCTCCGACACCGGCTCGCTCATCGAGGGCATCGGCCGTCCGCGGGTGGAGCCGTCGTTCGTCTCGCAGGTCGTCGACCGCATGATCGGCGTGCCCGACGAGGCCTCGATCGCGACCACCCATCGCGTCTCGGACATGCTGGGACGCCGCGTCGGCGGGTCCACCGGCACCAACATGTGGGGTGCGTTCGGGCTGGTCGCCGAGATGGTGGCGGAGCGTCGCGCCGGCAGCGTCGTCACCCTGCTCTGCGATCCCGGCGACCGCTACTCCAACACCTACTTCGACGAATCCTGGATCGCCGCACAGTCCTTCGACCTCGACGCGGCGAACGCGGTCCTCGACGAGTTCCTCGCGACCGGTCGCTGGACCGCCTGACCGGCGTTCGAGCCGGCGGGCGCCGATGACCGCTGGGCTACGATCCATCGGGTGCCGACCGAAACCGAGCGTCCACTCGTCGAAGCCGTCGACCTGGTGCGCGAGTACCAGATGGGGCAGGAGCGGGTCCGCGCTCTCGACGGACTGAACCTGACCATCGACGGCGGGCAGTTCGCCTCCGTCGTCGGTCCGTCGGGCGCGGGCAAGTCGACGCTGCTGCACATCCTCGGGGCGCTCGACACGCCCACGTCCGGCCGGATCACCGTCGGCGGCGTCGATCTCGGCCGGCTCGACGACGCGGCCGCCTCCGAATTCCGGCGCCACCGTGTCGGTTTCGTCTTCCAGTTCTTCAACCTGGTGCCGACGATGTCGGCATGGGAGAACGTCGCGCTGCCGCGTCTGCTCGACAACCGGTCGCTGCGCAAGGCCAAACCGCGCGCGGTCGAACTGCTCGAACAGGTGGGCCTCGGCGACCGGGTGAACCACCGCCCGAACGAACTTTCCGGCGGCCAGATGCAGCGTGTCGCCATCGCCCGGTCGCTGATCATGGACCCGACGATCCTGCTCGCCGACGAGCCCACCGGCAACCTCGACTCCAAGACCGGTGAATCCGTGCTGCAACTGCTCGCCGACGTGGCGCACGCGGCCGAGGACCGACTGGTCGTCATGGTCACCCACGACCCGAAGGCCGCGGCGTTCGCCGACACCACGATCACGGTGCGCGACGGGAAGATCGCGGAGTGAGCCGCACTCCGCGGTGGGCCGAGTCCCTCCTCGCCGGCCTCACCCGGATTCGTCTGCTCAACCTGCGGGAGATCCGCACCCACCGGCTGCGGTTGTTCACGTCGCTGGCCGTCGTGGTCGTGTCCTCCGCGCTGCTGATCGCGGTTCTCGGCACATTCGGGTCGACGACGGAGTCGGTGCGTCAGTTCGGCAACGCGGTGTCGGGCAGCGCGGACCTCGAGGTCGCCGCGATCACCGACACCGGCATCGACGCGTCCCTGGCCGGGGCCATCCGCCGCGACGTCGAAGGCGCGAAAGCCGTGGTGCCGATGATCCGCGGTTCGGTCGTCATCGACGACTCGGCGGTCCCGCTGATCGGGTCCGACCAGCGGGTGACGGCGCTGTCGGGCAGTCTGCGGGCCGCGGTGCAACAGGGTTCGGCCGCCATCGACCTCGACCGGTTGCGGACCGGTGTCCTCGTCGGACCGGGCCTGGGCCTGGAGGCCGGGGACAGGCTGACGGTCGGCGGCGTCGACGTCGAGGTCCTCGAGGTGGTCGACGATCGGCAGGCAGCCGACCTCAACAGGGGCCGCTTCGTGTTCGCCTACCTCGACCTCGCGCAACGACTCGTCGGACTCGAGGGCCGGGTGGACTCGATCCTCATCGTCACCGAACCGGACGTGGACCCGGGCGACGTGCGTTCGGAGGTGGAGCGGATCGTCGACGGCCGCGCGGTGGTCGTGAACCCGGACTTCCGGGCCAAGCAGGCCGAGGTGTCGAGTTCGGTGACCCGCGACGCGACCCTGCTGGTCTCCCTGGTGTCGCTGGTGATCGCCGCCTTCCTCGTCTTCAACACGATGAACATGGCGGTGGCGTCGCGGCGTGGATCGCTCGCGATGATCCGCGCGTTGGGCGGCAGGCGATCCCATCTGGTCGGGGACATGCTCGGTGAGGCCGCGATCATGGGGCTCGTCGGCGGCGTGATCGGCATCCCGATCGGCATCGTCGCCGGACGTGCGGTGATCGCGAGCCTGCCCGACCCACCGGCCGACACCGTCGGCACGGTCGTCGACTACCACCTGCCCTGGTACGCGCCGATCGTCGCGGTGATCGCCTGCGTCGTCGCCTGTGTCGCTGCGACGGCGCTGGCCGCGCGGGCGGTGTTCTCGGTGTCGCCCGTGGAGGCGATGGCACCGGTCGAGGTGTCGGACTCGACGGTGCGGCGGGGCCCGCTGGTCGCGGTCGCCGCCGTGGTCGGCGTCGCCGGGCTCATCGCGTCGTGGGTGATCGTGGCGACGGTGCCGGGACGGCCCGCGATCCTTGCCGGCGTCGTCTATCTGATCGCCGCGCTGCTGGTGTGTTTCGCACTGTCGAGGCCGTTGTCGTGGCTGGTGGTACGGGTCGCGCGCTGGTTCGGCGGACCCGGCGCGCTGGCGTCGGTGAACACCGAGCGCGCGCCGCGTCGTGCCTGGGCGACGCTGATGACGGTCGCGGTGGCGATCGCGGTGGGCATGGGGACCTCGGGCGCCCTGGACAACCTGGTGTCGTCGATGTCGCGATCGTTGGACGGCCTAGGCGATCCCGACTTCTACGTGTCGTCGTCCTCCGAGGCGAGCCTCCCGCTGGGCCCGATCCTGCCGGCGTCGTTGCGGGACGAGGTGGCCGCGGTCCCGGGCGTCACCGAGGTCGTCGGCGGCCAGTGGGCCGCGGTGAACATCGGGGAGAGTCGCGCCAATCTCCAAGGGCTGGAACCGGGTTCGCGGGCGCCGTTCATGCGCAAGGCGTCCCCCGAGGCGGTCGCGCGGGTTCTGGCCGGGGACGGCATCCTGCTGTCGAATGTGCTCGCGCGCGTGCTGGATGCGAAGACCGGCGACACCGTGACGCTGGCGACGCCGACCGGGCCGCACGACGTGGTGGTGCGCGACACCGTCGATTACGTCTCGGTCGACTCCGGCGTCGCCGCGATGTCGCAGGAACTGTTGGGAAAGTGGTTCGACCGTGACGGGGACACCTATCTGCAGGTGATCACCGCGCCCGACGCCGATCCCGCCGCGGTGCAGGGCGCCCTGGAGGCGCTCGTGGCCGACGTCCCGACCGCTGGCAACAAACCGATCAACGTGTACACCGGAGCGGCCGCGCTCGCCGCGACGCAGGCGGTGGTGCAGCAGGCGGGTTCGTTCACCGTGGCCATCCAGTGGATCGTCGCCGGTGCGGCCGCGATCGCGCTGCTGAACACCCTGTTGCTGTCGGTGATCGAGCGCCGTCGGGAACTGGGCGTGCTGCGCGCGATGGGTGCCTCGCACAGGTTCGTCTCCCGCATGGTGCTCGCCGAGGCGGGTGCGGTCGCGATCGTCGGCGCGCTGGTGGGCGTCCTCCTCGGTGGGGCGATGCATCTTCTGAGCGACGAGATCCTCTCGGTGACGACGTCGCTCGACGTCGTCTACTCGCCGAGACCGTCGGCGGCGATGTTCGTGGCCATCGCGGTCGCCTTGTGTCTGGTGGGCGCGTTCATCCCCGCGGTGCGCGCCTCGCGGATGAACATCAGCGAGTCGATCCAGTCGGAATGAGCCGCGGCTCCCGTGTCTCGACGACGCGGGAACGTGACGCTCGGGAGGTTCAGCAACAGGTATCGCTGAGCGAGACGTATTGCGGAGCCTGGCTCGGCGAACTGGCCTATCCAACCCATTGCTGTCAATAATTCTTGACAACGCAGTGGTGTCAACATAACCTGACAGGCATGCACGACGACCAGAACACCGAACAGCAGCCCGACGCCACCGGCGCCGATCTGGCGGGAGCCGCCGCGAGCGACGATCCCGCGAAGGGGCTGGCTGCGGTACGCGCGCTGCGGACACTGGCCGACCGACTCGAAGAGGTACAGGTCGCCAACGCCCGTGCACACGGCTGGAGCTGGCAGTCGATCGCAGAGGTCCTGCAGATCAGCCGCCAGGCCGTGCATCAGAAGCACTCACAACGCGAGGTCCGCCCCCGCGGACCCGGAGGGGAAACAACCGATGTTTGAACGAATCACTCGAGACGACAAGATGCTCCTGGCCTTCGCCGCCCAGGAGGCCGCCGACCTCGGGCACCGCCGTGTCGGCAACGATCACCTGATCTTGGGCATGCTCTGCAACGCCCGGAGTCCGCTGTTCACGATCCTCGCCGAGCAGGGGCTCACCCTGGCGACGGCCCGGGACGTGGTCCGCAAGCACCACGACGAGAAGGCCGAACAGGCCGAGGACGCCGATCCCGACGACGAGTCGGCGCGGCGACGCTACGAGGAGGACCGAGAGGCGCTGCGCTCCATCGGTATCGACCTCGACAAGGTCCGTGAGGCCGTCCGCGGCCGGTTCGGTGACGATCTCACCGACGGCTGGGGCGAGCGTCCCGGCCGCCGTGGCCGGCCCGGGGGAGGTCGCGGACACCGAGGACACCGTCACGGTCCGCACCGCGGCCGCGGCCCGCGTCCCGACTGCGACCCGAGGGGATTCCGTCCGGGCCCCTGGGGTCCCGGACCGTGGGGTCGTGAAGGAGCGGAGGGCTTCGGTCCCGGTCCCTTCGGGCAGGGCGGATTCGGGCCGGGCGGCCCCTTCGCCGGCGACGGCCCCTGGGAGCCCGGACGCGGTCGGCGGGGTCCGCGAGGACGAGGGGGCCGACCCCGCTTCGCGTCGGACGCCCGTGAGGTCTTCGGCCGCGCAGTGGAGATCGCCCGTGACCGCGGGGATCGTCAGTTGCGCGCCGAGTACCTGCTCCTCGCGATCATCGACGCCGACGACGAGGCGTCACGCACGCTGATCGAGTCGGCGACCACCCGCGACGAACTGAAGGCAGCGCTCCTGGCGAACCTGCCGGAGATCGACGCCGCGGTCTGACCGACACGGACGTCCACGCGAGCGCCGGACATAGAGACGTGCCGCCCCGGAGGGTCGCCGGGGCGGCATCCTGCTCTGTCCTCGGGGCGCTGTTCTGGTCGCTTTGCTCGTGCGCCGCGCTCTATCCGAGCGCCAGCGCCACCGCCGTCACGACGGCCCAGCCGAGCATCGCCTTGCCGGTCGATCCGATCGACGGGATCAGTCCCGGGCCCTGAGCACCCGTGCGGACCGGCGTGTACGCCTGCCACAGCAGGGGAGCGGCGATCAGGCCGACCAGCGCCCATGGTGTCGCGATCGCCAGCATCAGGCTCATCACCAGCGGTGTGGCGAGCAGCGCGGCGAACAGGAGACGGGTCCGTGCGTCACCGAGGCGGACCGCGAGGGTGATCTTGCCGCTCTCGGCGTCGGTCGGGATGTCGCGCAGATTGTTCACCACCAGAACGGCACTGGACACGGCGCCCACGCCCACCGCGCAGGCCAGGCCGACCCAATCGATCCGTCCCGTCGTCACGAACTGTGTGCCGAGGACGGCCACCAGTCCGAAGAACGTGAACACCGCGACCTCGCCCCAGCCGGCGTAGCCGTAGGGGCGCTTGCCGCCGGTGTAGAACCAGGCCCCCGCGATGCAGACCGCGCCGATCAGCACCAGCCACCATGCGGTCGCGATCGCCAGCACCAGACCGCACACCGCGCCGATGCCGAAGCAGATGAACGCCGCGGCCTTCACCGACCCCGGCGACGCCAGGCCCGAACCGACCAGGCGCAGCGGTCCGACGCGTTCGTCGTCGGTGCCGCGCACGCCGTCGGAGTAGTCGTTGGCGAAGTTCACGCCGATGATCAGCGACACCGAGACCGCCAGCGCCAGTACGGCCTTCCACCACGAGAAGTCGTCCCACGACGACCCGTGCAGCGCCGCTCCGACGCCTGCCACCACCGGTGCCACGGCGTTGGGAAGAGTCCGCGGGCGAGCGCCCTGAATCCACTGCGATGCGGTTGCCACGGGTTCGATCCTGCCACGCCCCGGCATCGCCTCCGACCGCCGCATCAGATGTCGCGGATCGTCGCGGCACGCGATGCGATGGGCGACATCCGAGCTCGTCTCACACGCCGGAGGAACTGCGTCGACCTGGGAATACGTCCGATCCGGGTGTGAACCCCGGAATTGCGATGCTTTGCCCTCGAGCACGACGGCGTCCTCACCGGTGCCGACGCGCGAGTACCCGGCCCGGACCGGTCGGCGGTGCACGGCGGGTGGCCGCGGGCGAGCGGGTGCAGGTCTAGGCGGCGAATCGCACTCCCTGATCGTCGACGGTGTCGACGACGCGCCGCGCGACCGCAGGTGTTTCGCGAAACGCTGTGCAGGCCACCGCGATCCGCGACACCTACGACGAGAAGCGCTCCCGCAACGTTCGCCGGTCCGGTTTGCCGGGACCGCGCAGCGGCAAGTGATCCACCTCGAAGACCTCCCGGGGAGCGGCGTAGCGGTCCAGGCGCTCGGCGACCAGGCCCCGAATCCGGGAGGCATCGAGCCGTTCTCCGGTCCTCGTCACGACGACGGCGACCACCTTCTCGCCGAGCCGGTCGTCGGGCAGGCCGATCACCACACATTCGGCGACCGCCGGGTCGTCGGCGATCACGGCCTCGACGACCTGCGGCACCACGGTCAGCCCGCCGGTGGAGATCGCCTCGTCGGCGCGCCCGACGATCGAGAGCACGCCGTCGTCCAGCCGCCCCAGGTCGTCGGTGCGGAACCAACCCGGCTCGGCGAACGCCGGATGGTCGGGCAGGTTGCGGTAGCCCTTCGCCACCATCGGACCGCCGAGCACGACGCGGCCCACACCTTCCGGGTTCGGGTCGTCGATGCGCACCTCGACGCCCGCGAGCGGGACGCCGTCGTACACGCATCCGCCCGCGGTCTCGCTCATCCCGTACGTGCACACGATGGGAATCCCCGCGTCGACGGCCCGGTTCAGCAACGGTGCGGGAGTCGCCGCGCCGCCCACGAGGAGCGCGTCGGCCGCGGCCAGGGCGGCGGTCGCACGCGGCGAGTCGAGCACCTTGACGAGCTGCGTGGGCACCAGCGAGGTGTAGCGTCGCGGTCCGTCGAGGCGCTCGAGCGCGTCGGCGAAGACGTCGGCGTCGAATCCGTCGTCGAGGTTCAGCGCGACCGGTGTGAACCCCGCGGCCACGGCGCGCAGCAGGACCTGAAGGCCTGCGATGTGGTGCGGCGCCAGGGCCAGCAGCCAGTTGCCCGGGCCGCCGAGCCGCTCCTGCGTCGCCTGCGCGGACGCGGACAGCGTCGCGGGCGTGTGCTGTGCGCCCTTGGGGGTTCCGGTCGACCCCGACGTGGAGATCACCAGACTGATCGCGTCGTCGATGGCCCCGCCGACCCCGAGTGCCTCGGTCAGCAGGGAGATCTCCTGTGCCGCACCGGATGTCGGGACCACGGCACACGACCCGCCGAGGATCGCGAGCAGGTCGTCGTGTCGGCCGGCGACTTCGGGGCGGGCCGGGAGCTCGAGTGTGCGCAGGGTTTTCAGGGCTCGTCCCGGTCCTGATCGGGGGCATCGAAAGGCCAGCCCGACGATTCGAGGCGCCGGCGCACCCGGTCGATGTCGTCCTCGTGGGCGAGCTCGTTGGTCACCTTGGTGATCGCGACCGCCGCGTCGATCTTGGTGATCGGCTCCGGCGGGGGAGGCGACTGCCGGATCAGCCGAGAGGACACCTCTCGGACCTCGTCCTCGCTCAGCTGGCGGCGGAGCAGGGCGACGAGCGGGATGTAGTCACCCTGCGGCACGCCGTCGGGATAGCCGGCACGCAGCCACTCGATGATGCGATACAGCAACTGCGGACGATCCACACTCCTCACCCCCTTTCCGGGCGGAATTCGCGGTGATCGCACACCGCACACGACGTGATTGTAGATTTCGGGGCCGACGTGCCCGGACGGGTCGGCCGGCGCCGGGGAGTCAGTTCCGCGACCGCAACGGCCAACCCACCGCGGTGAGACGGTCGGCGACCCGGCCGACGTCCTCGGCAGTGGGCGGGGCGCTGGTGACACGTTCGATGGCGTCGGCGATCTGCTGTCTCGTCACCGGCTCCCGCGGTCCGTAGAGCTTGACCAGCTCCATGGCCACGTCGGTGACCTCCTCCGCGGTGAGCTCTCGTCTCAGCAGCGCCACGAGCGGCGGGAAGTCGGTGCGCGAGACACCCTCCGGATACCCCTTGCGTATCCAGTTGATCACCGACTCGAAGAACGGTGTCCGGTTGTTCATGGCGATGCGCGCCTCTGACCGATTCGATTCCGACGGACTCACCGCATACCCACCCGCAGGTCACTTGTAACCGAACGGAAAGAGCTTGATGTCGGTGTAGTAGTAGATCGTCTGGCGGGTGATCCAGAGCAGTGCGACGAGGATGACCAGCGCGACCAGACCGAAGATCGCATAGGCGAGCATCCGCATCGCCGGATTGCCGTGGGACACGATCGTCCCCTCGTCGGCGACCTGATCGGAACCGAGGGAGTGGACGCGCATCCCGACGGCGAACAGTGCGGGCAGTCCGGCGCCGAAGACCAGCCCGACGAGCAGCACCTTGCCGATCGCCTCGACGATGTCCATCCGCTCTCCTCTCGTGTCTCGCGCGTCTTCTCAGACCGAACGCGCGGTCGGTCCCGCGGTGGTGCCGGAGGCGGACTCGCCGGCGACGGCGGTGGGGACGATGGTGCCCAGGTCGGCCGGGACGATCGACCCCGTGGTCTCGTCCCAGTCGTCGTTGACGTTGCCGGCGTCGATCTTGTTCTGCTGGGCGCGCCAGTACATGTAGGCCGACGCCGCGACCAGCAGGACGAAGATGGCGATGCCACCTGCGACGTTGCCGAGCAGGTGGGCGATGTAGAACGACGCGGCGCCGACGAGGCCGGCGGCCGGGAGGGTGGTGAGCCAGGCGACGGCCATACGTCCGGCGACTGCCCAGCGCACCTGTGCGCCGCGCTTGCCGACGCCGGAGCCGAGGATCGAGCCGGTCGCGACCTGGGTGGTGGACAGCGCCATGCCGGCCGCGCTCGAGGTCAGGATGATCGCGGCGGAGGAGGCCTCGGCCGCCATGCCCTGCGGCGAGCTGATCTCCACGAGTCCCTTGCCCAGGGTGCGGATGATGCGCCACCCGCCCAGGTACGTGCCGATCGCGATCGCCGCCGCGCAGCTGGCGACGACCCACAGCGGCAGGCCGTGACTCACCGTCGACGCGTCGAGGTGGCCCGTCACGATCAGGGCCATCGCGATCACGCCCATGGTCTTCTGGGCGTCACCGGTGCCGTGGGCCAGCGAGACGAGCGAGGCGCTGGCGATCTGTCCGTAGCGGAAACCCTGTTCCTTGCGGCCCTCGGCGATCCGGCGGGTGATCGCGAAGACGAGCCAGGTCCCGCAGGCGGCGACGACGCATGCGATCACCGGAGCGAGCAGCGCGGGGACGATGATCTTGGCGAACACTCCGTGCCAATTCACCCCGGACAGGCCTATGGCCGCGATGCCGGAGCCGATGAGCCCGCCGAAGAGCGCGTGCGAGGAACTCGACGGAAGGCCGAAGAGCCAGGTGAAGAGATTCCAGAGGATGCCGCCGATGAGACCGGCGAAGATGATGAGCAGCGCGGTGGTGGGGGTCAGGCCGGCGACGATCTGTCCGGCGTCGTCTCCGCTGGTCTGCTGGATGTTGAGGACTTCTTTGGTGATGGTGGCGGCGACCTCGACGGAGAGGAAGGCGCCCACGAGATTCAGGGTGGCGGAGAGGGCGACGGCGACCTTGGGTTTCAGTGCCCCGGTGGCGATCGATGTCGCCATGGCGTTGCCGGTGTCGTGGAAACCGTTGGTGAAATCGAAGCCGAGGGCCGTGATCACCAACAGCACCAGGATCAGCGTCTCGCCGCTCATATCTTTCATCATGAGGGCTGGGGTTCGGATTTCCTAAACGCCTGGGCACGGTTTCGTGGGGATTTGCCGGTGTCGCGGCGTGTCACGTTCGTCACGTTTGCTGCCTGTCGATGTGTCGTGCGTCGCAATCGAAGCCGATGTCGGCCGAGTCCGGCAGCGGTCGAAATCGGGCGAACGAACGCTCGGCCAACCCATGGTGGAACCGCCCGTCGCTGTGGAAGAATCCGACGCCATGACATCGATCAAGCTGGGGATGCCCATCAACTACGCGGGTGACTTCCGCGAGACCATCGACAACCTCGCCGATTACGAGGCTGCGGGTGTGGAGCGCATCGCGGTGCCCGAGGCGTACAGCTTCGACGCGGTCTCCCAGCTCGGCTACATCGCCGCGAAGACCGAGAAGATGGAGCTGCAGACCGGCATCCTGCCGATGTACTCCCGCACCCCGACGAACCTGGCGATGACCGCGGCCGGACTCGACTACATCAGCGGCGGCCGTGCCGTCCTCGGCATCGGCGCGTCGGGTCCGCAGGTCATCGAGGGCTTCCACGGGGTGAAGTACGACTTCCCGCTGGGGCGCGCCCGCGAGCACGCGGAGATCTGCCGAATGGTGTGGCGTCGCGAGAAGCTCGACTACCAGGGCAAGCACTACACGTTGCCGCTGGACAAGGAGCACGGCGGCTCCGGTCTGGGCAAGTCGCTGAAGATCATCAACCACCCGGTCCGCGAGAACATCCCGCTGCTGCTCGCGGCGATCGGCCCGAAGAACGTCGAGCTCGCCGCCGAGCTGTTCGACGAGCTGCAGCCGATCCTGTTCCACCCCGAGCACATCGACGCGGCGTTCGGCGAGTCGCTGGCGGCCGGTAAGGCCAAGCGCGACCCGAAGTTGGGCGAGCTGGGCATCGTCGTGCAGTCGACCGCCCGTGTCACCGAGGATGCCGAGCAGATCAACAACACCAAGGAGCTCGTCCGCCACCACGCCGCGCTCTACATCGGCGGCATGGGTGCACGCGGCAAGAACTTCTACAACCAGCTCGCGATCCGTTACGGCTACGAGAAAGAGGCCAAGCTCATCCAGGACCTCTACCTGGACGGCAAGAAGGTCGAGGCCGCCGCGGCGGTGCCGGACGATCTCGTCGACGGCATGTCGCTGATCGGTCCGAAGTCGCATGTCGCCGAGCGCGTCGCGGCGTTCAAGGAGGCCGGCGTCACCTGCATCCTGGCGTCGCCGACGGCCCCGACCCATGCCGAGCGCGTCGCCGAGGTCGAGGCGTTGCGGGACATCTTCAACGGCTGATCCCGGGCCGGCTCGCGGCCGGAACACCGACAACCGAGAACACAAGGAAACGGCGGCCTCGAGGAGGCCGCCGTTTCCTGTATGTCGACCGGCCGCCGGGTCGTGCGGCGCGTATCGCCGGGTGATGGCGAGAACCGTTGCGTCACACGGGCACTGGTGGCCACGTGAGTGATGCGACCGTCGGCGGCCTGGTCCGTCAGTAGTAGTACGGGAAGTCGTCCCAGCGCGGCGGGCGCTTCTCCAGGAACGCGTCGCGGCCCTCGACGGCCTCGTCGGTCATGTAGGCCAGGCGGGTCGCCTCGCCGGCGAACACCTGCTGCCCCATGAGGCCGTCGTCGGTCAGGTTGAACGCGAACTTGAGCATCCGCTGCGCGGTGGGGGACTTGCTGTTGATCCGGCGAGCCCACTCGATGGCGGTGGCCTCGAGTTCGGCGTGCGGCGCGACGCGGTTCACCGCACCCATGCGGTGCATGGTCTCGGCGTCGTAGGCCTCGCCGAGGAAGAAGATCTCGCGGGCGAACTTCTGTCCGACCTGCTTGGCCAGGTAGGCCGAGCCGTAACCGGCGTCGAACGAGCCCACGTCGGCGTCGGTCTGCTTGAACCGTGCGTGCTCGGCCGAGGCGAGGGTCAGGTCGCACACCACGTGGAGGGAGTGCCCGCCGCCCGCGGCCCATCCGTTCACGACCGCGATGACGACCTTGGGCATGGTCCGGATGAGGCGCTGCACCTCGAGGATGTGGAGGCGGCCGCCCTCGGCCTTCACCCGCGCCTCGTCGACGGTGTCGGCGCCCGCGGACTCGACGTCGGAGTCGTGGGTGGTGGCGTACTGGTATCCGGAGCGTCCGCGGATGCGCTGGTCGCCGCCGCTGCAGAACGCCCAGCCGCCGTCCTTGGGGCTGGGCCCGTTCCCGGTCAGCAGGACCGTGCCGATGTCGGGGGAGCGGCGGGCGTGGTCGAGCACCCGGTAGAGCTCGTCGACGGTGTGGGGCCGGAAGGCGTTGCGGACCTCGGGGCGGTCGAAGGCGATGCGCACGATGCCGTACTCGCGTCCCCTGCCGACATGACGGTGGTACGTGATGTCGGTGAGGTCGGAGAATCCCGGGACCTCGGCCCACTGGGACGGGTCGAACGGCTGGTCGGCGGTGCGTCTGTCGTCGGTCGCGGTCATGCGCTCAGACTAGTGACCGGCGGGGTTCGCGCCTGCCACCGGCGACACCTCGTGCCGTCGCGGCGCCTCGGGCGCCGTCGGACCGAGCGCGCGATCGGTCACCGACGAGGCGGCTCGGGTGCGCCTGCGGGTCTTCTTATACGGTTGACCGGTGAGTGAAGCAAACGATCGTGCAGCCGAGACCGTGGCGGAGGATCCGCACGAGGGCGGTTTCCGCCCCCACGCCGCGATCACGACCGAACGCGGCGGTCCTCGCTATGCGGAGTTCAGCGAGCAGGTCCGGCTGCTCATGGACAACGCCCGGTACGCGTGCCCCGAAGGTGATCAGGTCGACGAGCTGATCGAGCATCTCGCGGTGGTCAACGAGAAGCTGGCGAAGGTGCGCATCGACGAGTGGCACTCGCCCGCGGGCACCCGCATCGACCTGCCCTCGCGCGGCAACATCACCCTGCCCCCGTACGAGGTCGTCGAGGCCTCCGAGACCGGTGTCGTCGCCGACCTCGTGTTCCGGGACTTCCACCTCGGCGGCAACAACGCCGCGCACGGCGGACACATCGCGGTGGCGTTCGACGACCTCGGCGGCTACGCCTCGGCGGTCGCCATCCAGGCCGTCAGCCGGACCGCCTACCTCAACGTCCAGTACCGCTCGATCACCCCGCTCAACACGACGCTGCGCGTGCGCGCCTGGGCCGACCGGATCGAGGGCCGCAAGGTCTTCATCAAGGGCACCATGCACGACGGTGATCGTCTGTGCGCGGAGATGGACGCCCTGTTCATCAAGCTCAAGCCCGGACAGGCCTGACGCCGCGCCCCGGTTCTCGTCGAGCAGGGGGCGAGTCGGCGAATCCCCCGATCTCGTCGGGGGATCGCGTGTTCGGATGGAGATGACCGACGACGGCCGGCACACCGGCTCCGGTGTGCCGGCCGTCTGCTCGCCTCAGCTCTTGGCCCCGGTCTCGATGGCCTGCTGCGTATGGCCGCTGCCGACGCTCTCCACCTGGATGCGGCGCGGCTTGGCCTTCTCTGCGACGGGGATCGTCACCGTCAGCACGCCGTTGTCATAGCGCGCGGTGATGCCCGCGGCGTCGATGGAGTCGCCGAGGGTCAACTGACGACGGAAGGTGCCGGAGAACCGCTCACTGGCCAGCCACTCGACGCCCTCGTCGGACGGGGCGGTGCGCTCGGCCGACAAGGTGAGAACGCCGTTGTCGACCCGGACGTCGATCGAACCCGGGTCGGCCCCGGGAAGGTCCGCGATCAGCATGTAGTGGTCGTCGACCTTGTAGAGATCCATGGGCATGAACCGAGGTGCACGCGCCGTCCCGGATGCGGCGTTCAACATGCTCCGGGTCATGGCGTCGAAGTCGGAGAAGGGGTCGAATCGCAGCACAGCAGTTCACCTCCTGTATCTCACAGGCTGCCCGCCACCCGTTCAGACGAGCAGCACACAAGCTGTACCGACACCAGGTTAGCTCCGGATCCGCGACTCGTCTAGCACTCTCTGGTGGAGAGTGCTAATCCGTTCCGGTGCCGGTCCCTGGTGGTCGGGTCAGGTGAGTTCCGTTGCCTCGATGGTGAATCCAGCGTCCTGCAGGCGTTCGACGAGGACGTCGCCCATCGCCGCGGCGGGCGTCAGCACGCCGGTTCGCGACGGCAGTCGGTTGCGATCGACCGCGAGCGCGAGGGCGCTCTCGGCGAGCATCACCGCGGTGGCCTTGTAACCGGGGTCGCCCTGTGCGCGCATGCGCGAGCGGTACCGCCGGCCGGTGGCGGTCCTGGTGTAGGTCTCGACCACGAAATAGCCGTTGTTGCGGGCCTTTTCGCTCGGCCCCTCGCCGGGCGCGGGGAGCACGCGGTCGAGCAGTCGCCGCGTCGGGCCGAAGCTCATCGCCCCCAGGAACGCGCCCGTCCCGACCGCGACGACACCCGCCGCCAGCGTCGACAGGGCGGGGATGCCGCCCACGCTCATCGTCTCGGCGTAGTGGAAGTCCGGCCCATACGCGTTGTCCAGCAGTGCATTCGAACGACGCACGATGCGGGTGTTGTACGACGACATGAAGAACGGGGCGAGGGTGCCGCGCAACGATGGATCGACCTTCTTCGCGTTGACGAGGTTCAGGTCGCTCGGCTCGGCGGAGAGGCTGACCCGCGGAACCTCGCCCGGACCGCCGGACAGGGCCTGCGGATTGAGCAGCAGGCGACGGGTCGCGGAGTCGCGGGCCTGCTCGGCGATGACCCGCATCGAGTCGATCGTGCCGCCGGACACGCCGCCGCGCATCGACTTCAGCACGAAGGTGGTGTCGGTGAGTTCCCCGGCACCGTCCTCGGTGACCTTCTTGTAGAGCGCGTAGACGCTGAGGTCGGAGGGGATCGAGTCGAAGCCGCATGAGTGCACGATGCGGGCCCCGGTCGACTCGGCGGTCTCGTGCGCCTTGTCGATGGAGTAGCGGACGAAGGGGACCTCGCCGGTGAGGTCGACGTAGTCGGTGCCCGCGTTCGCCGCCGCGACCACGAGGGCCTCGCCGTACCTGAGGTAGGGGCCCACGGTGGTGCACACCACGCGTGTGCGGGCGACCATCGCGTCCAGCGAGGCGGGCGAGTTCGAGTCGGCGACGATGAGCGGCCACTCGTGCGCCCGCAGCGGCAGGCTGCGGCGCACCTCGGCGAGTTTGGTCTCGTTGCGACCGGCGAGCGCGATCTTCGTGCCGATCGGCGCGTGGTCGGCGAGGTAGCGCGCGGTGATCTCACCGACGAAGCCCGATGCCCCGAACACGACGACGTCGAACTCGCGGTCCCCCGACCCGGTGGCTGCTGTGGTCTCGGTGATGTCTTCCCCACTCATGTGTTCGACCTTACGTGGGACGCACCTCACATGTGACCGTGGAGTCAGTTGGGCGCGGCACCCCGCCGTCGTGACGCGGCCCGGGCCGCGAACGGCGCGACGAAGAGCATCAGCAAGACCCTCAGGATCTGCGCGGCGACGACGAAGGCGACGTTCCCGCCCGCCCCGACAGCGGCCGCGAGCACGGCGTAGATCCCGCCCGGGGTGGTCGCGAGATAGCAGTCGAGCATCGACTCGCCGGTCCATGCCGAGAGCGCGACTCCGAGCAGTGCGCTCACGACGCCGATGACGAGGATCAACAGCAGGGCGAAGGGCAGCACCCGGCCGATCGCCCGCAGCCGGTCCACCGTGAACCCGAGTCCGGCCTGCCAGCCGATGACCGCGTAGGCGACGGTGAGCAGGATCGGCGACACCGCGGCGTCGCCGGCGATGCCCGTGAGTTCGGCGACCGTCGACAGGGCGAGCGGGCCGAGCAGGCCCCCGGCCGGCAGCCGGAGGAGCCGGCCCGCCGGGATGCCGGCACCCAGGCACACCGCCAGCAGCAGAAGGCCGAGGCCCTGGTCGGCCCAGGAGGGCGGAACCTCCTCGACCGCAGACGAGGTGGCGCCGAACACGCCCGACGCGACGACCGGGATGGTGACCGTGACCAGGGCGACCCGCAGGTACTGGATGACGGCGACCATGCGTTCGTCGCCCCCGAACTCCCGCGTCAGCGCGACGAGCCCAGAGGCGCCGCCGGCCACGAGGGCCAGGGAGCCGGTCAGCGGGTCGACGTCGCGGTGCAGGCCGAGCAGTGCGCCGCAGGCGACCGAGAGCAGCAGTGTCGCGACGCCGATGACCAGGACCGGAAACCAGGACGAACCGAGGCCGCTCAGCGTCTGGCTGTCGGCCATCGTGCCGATGAAGACGCCCAGCACGCCCTGGGAGGCGACGAACACCGGCCGCGGCACGATCGGGGGTGTGTCGGGGGCGGGGTCGACGGTGACCTCGCCGCCGGCCGCGTCCGCGGGGTCGCGACGCCGGTGTCGGGGGAGCGGCGCGAGTCCGGCGATCGCGAGGATTGCCGCGACGACGAGGCCCGCGAACAGGGCGGCGGCGTCGACGTCGACGATCTCGAGGGCGAGCGTCGCGACCGCGGTGAGCACACCCAGCAGCAACCAGCGACGCATTGGCCTCACGTTAGGACAGCGGATCGGGTGTCGCCGGTCGGGGTGTGAACACCGGTGACGCGGGCGACACCGGTAGGTGTGCGTGATCAGGCCGCCTGCGCGGCGCCCAGTGTCAGTGCGCCGTAGGGCCTGGGGGTGCCGGGCTCGTAGAAGGCGTCGACGGCGCCGAGGATGAAGCCGGCCGCGGTGAGTTCGGCACGCACGTCGCGGGTCAGGTGACATCCGCCGGCGACGCGTTTCTGCAGCGGTTCGAGTCGCCGCTGCCACCTGCGCACCTTCTCGTCGGGAGCGAGGCCGTGTTCGAGGAACGCGAAGGTGCCGCCCGGCCGCAGGACCCGCCGGATCTCGGCGAGCGCGGCCGGGAGATCCGGGATGGTGCAGAGCGTGAACGTCGACAACGCCGAGTCGAACGAGTCGTCGTCGAACGGCAGGCTCTCCCCGTCGAGCCCGGCGCGTTCGATCGGCACCGGCGACGCGGCGACCCGTTCGGCGGCCATCCGCCACCCCACGTCGGACGGTTCGACCGCCGCGACCGAGGCGACCGCGGAGGGGTAGAGCCCGACGTTGAGCCCCGAGCCGAAGCCGATCTCCACGACCCGACCGGCGAGCGGCGCGCAGGCCCGTTCACGCAGCGGCGTCAGCGCGCTCATCCCGCAGGTGAGCTCGATCAGATGCGGGAGGATGCGGTCGCCGTAGAATCCCACGCGGCCAGCGTATCGCCGCGCCCAGGCGATACGTCCGCAGTTCGAGTCCCTAGGCTTGAGGAATGAAACGACCGGTCTCCAACCCCTCGACCCTGCAGGCGCGGGTCATCGTCGACGAGATGATCCGCGGCGGGGTCCGGGAGGCCGTGTTGTGCCCGGGTTCCCGCAATGCGCCACTGGCGTTCGCCCTGCACGCGGCCGACGCCGCGGGTCGACTGCGACTGCACGTCCGCATCGACGAGCGCTCCGCCGGTTATCTCGCGCTCGGTCTCGCGGTGTCCTCGGGGGTGCCGGTCCCGATCGTGATGACCAGCGGAACCGCCGTCGCGAACATGGGTCCGGCGGTCTTCGAGGCCAACTACGCCCGGGTGCCGCTCGTGGTGGTCAGCGCCAACCGCCCGTACGAACTGCTCGGATCGGGCGCGAACCAGACGGTCGAGCAATTCGGGATCTTCGGGACCCAGGTGCGCGCCGCCATCAGCCTGGGACTCGCCGAGAAGGACCTCGACACCAACAGCCAGTGGCGCTCGGCGGTCGGGCGCGTGCTGGCCGCTGCCCGCGGCGCCCGCACGGGCAACGCGGGACCGGTCCAGTTCGACATCCCGCTGCGCGAACCGCTCGTCCCGGACCCGGACGAGGTCGGCGACGAGGACCTCGGCTCGTTCGCCGGCCGGCCCGGCGGCCTGCCGTGGACGCAGGCGCCGGTCGGCCGCCTCGACGTCCCGCTGCCCATCGACCTCTCGCTCGACACCGTCGTCGTGTCCGGTCACGGGTCCGGCGCGCATCCGGCGCTCGCCGGGGTGCCGACGGTGGCCGAGCCGACCGCCCCGCATCCGGCGACGCCGCTGCACCCGCTCGCCCTCGACTCGATCAGGCCGCAGCAGGCGATCATCTGCGGGCGCCCGACCCTGCACCGCGGGGTCTCGCGGCTGCTCGCCGACCCCGAGGTGCGCGTCTACGCCCTGACCACCGGCCCGCGGTGGCCCGACGTCTCGGGCAACGTCTACGCCACCGGCACCCGCATCGAGGCCGTCGGCGAGCCGCGCGAGGACTGGCTCAAGGAATGCGCCGCGGTGCAGGAGAAGGTCGTCGGGGCGGTCGCCGCGGAACTCGACGAGTCCGGCACCACGACCGGCCTGCACGTGGCCCGTGCCGTCTCCGCGGCGATGGAGCCGGGGGACCAGCTCGTGGTCGGGGCGTCGAACCCGATCCGCGACGTTGCACTCGCCGGCCGGGTCGCCGAGGGCGTGCGAGTGCTGTCCAACCGGGGCGTCGCCGGCATCGACGGCACCAACTCGACCGCGATCGGGGCGGCGCTGGCCCTCGACCGCGAACGTCCGGGTGCGCGGACCGTGGCGCTCATGGGTGACCTCACCTTCATCCACGACGCGACGGGGCTGATCATCGGGCCCGGCGAGCCACGTCCGGAGTCACTGCGGATCGTCGTCGCCAACGACGACGGGGGCGGGATCTTCGGACTGCTCGAGCAGGGCGACCCGCGCTACAACACGGGCCGTTTCGCCGGTGCCTACGAACGGGTCTTCGGGACCCCGCACCGCACCGACATCGCGTCGATGTGCGCCGGATTCCACATCCCGCATCGCCGGGTCGGGGTCGACGACCTGCGGGCCGTTCTCGCCGAGGAACCGGCGGCCGGTGGCATCGAGGTGATCGAGGTGGCCACCGATCGGGAGCGCCTGCGGTCGGTACACGCGGCGATCGCCGCCCGGCTGCGCTGACGCCCGGCACCGCCGTCCGCCCCGACGTCCTGCCGCCGGTAGATGGCCGCCGGGGGTACGGCGCCGACGGAATGGCTCCGGTGACCGCGGAGGCGCCGGCCGGTTAGGCTGAACTCCATGACCCCGGTGATCCAGCGACGCGTGCAGCTCGGCCTGCTCGTCGTCGGCCTGACCATCACCGCCATGGCGTTCTCGCTCATCGTCGGGTGCTTCAAGGACGACGCGGCCATCGAGTCCAGCAAGGCGACCGTGATGGCCGAGGTCGTCTCCGTCGACCCCCTGCACGCGGCGGTCGCGTTCCAGACCCCGGACGGGTCGTTCCACAGTCCGCGCTTCGGCCTGCTGTATCCCACCGAGCTCAGCGAGGGCCAGCGCATCAGCGTCGAATACGCCGCCTACAACCCGGATCTCGCACGCCCCACCGGCCGCACCGCGATGCTCGCGATCATCCCGGGACTCTCCGTCGCATTCGCCGGCTGGGCGGTCGTCGGGCTGCTCATGGTCGTCGTCGCCGAGTTCGGCCGGCGTAGTCGCGGGGCCGAGTCGGCGGCTCAGGACGGTGACGACGCCCCGGCGGGTGACGGTGAGAACGTCCCGGCGGCCGCCGGCGGGGATGCTCCGGCGATCGACGGCGAGAGCACCGGACCGGCCGGCGCCGAGAGCGGCGAGGAGTCCCTCAGCTCGCGGTGAGCTAACCCGGGATGATCCTGCGCCGGCCGCCGGAGAACACCAGCGCCTCGTCGTCGCGCAGGAGCTGCAGGGGATGGTCGGGGTACTGCGCGAGCGTCCGGTCGATCCGTTCGCGGCCGCCGACCGTGCCCTCCGCGTGCGGGATGATCGTCACGTCGATGAGTCCGAGGCCCGCGGTGGATTCCAGCGGCGCCGCCTCCGACGGGTCGTCGAGGAGGTGGAGCGGAGCGATGTCCGGTCCGGTTACCGCGGCGCCCGCGCTGGCCCCGATGTAGGGCAGGCCGTGCCTCACCGCGTGGACGAGCGGCCGGTCCGCTCCGGTCTGTCGTAACGCCCCGAGCAGGTGGAAGACGTTGCCGCCGGCGACGAAGATCGCGTCGATCTCGCCGAGCGCCCGCGTGAAGGTCGCCGTGGAGACGAGTTCGGGGTCGACGTCGACGACCTCGAAACCCTGCGCCTCGAGCGTGGCGCGGTCGAGATCGAGCCACGTCTGGTCGGGATAGATCGACGACGCGGTGGGGACGTAGCCGATCCGGGCACCCGCGCCCACGAGGGGGACGAGGAAGCCGGGTACCGGGGTGAGCCACCGGCTGAGCAGCAACAGGTCTGGGGAGTCGGCCACAGGTCCACTGTGCCCGATGCCGGGGCCGACGCCGCTGCCGGGCGACTCGCCGAGATGTTCACCGGGAGTCGGCCGGCGCGCCACCCGCCGACCACGTGCAGGTCGTCCGGGGCGGCGAGGCTCGGGACATGCGAGTAGCGATCGTCGCCGAGAGTTTCCTGCCGCAGATGAACGGGGTCGTGAACTCCGTGCTGCGGGTCGTCGAGTACCTCGAGTCCACCGGCCACGACGTGGTCGTCGTCGCTCCCGACGCGGCCCGCGACCATGCGCCCGGTCCGCGGATCGTGGGGCGGCGGACACCGGTGCACCTCGTTCCGTCCATTCGCGTGCCGCGGGTGACGTCGCTGCCGGTCGGAGTGCCGGTTCCGCTGCTGTACCGGGTGCTGCGCGACTTCGCGCCCGACGTCGTCCACCTGGCGTCGCCGTTCGTGATCGGCGCGGCCGGGGCGATCGCGGCACGACGCCTGGGCGTGCCGGTGGTGGCGGTGTTCCAGACCGACGTCGCGGGATTCGCGTCCGCGTACCGGCTCGGGATGGCCGAACGGGCGGCATGGCGGCACACCCGGCGACTCCACGAGATGTGCGACCTGACGCTGGCCCCGTCGTCGGCCACGATCGCGGCGCTGGCGGCCCATGGGGTGCCGCGTCTGCGGAGGTGGGGCCGTGGCGTCGACGCGGAGACCTTCTCGCCGGGACATCGGGACGAGTCGGTGCGCGCGGCCTGGCGGGGCGAGCGCGCCGATGCCCTGCTCTGCGGATTCGTCGGCAGGCTGGCGCCGGAGAAACACGTCGAGCGGCTCGCGGTGCTGTCCGGCGATCCACGGCTACGTCTGGTGATCGTCGGGGACGGGCCTGAACGCCGCCGACTGGAGCGTCTGCTCCCCGACGCGGCGTTCACCGGCGAACTGCGGGGCCCGGCCCTGGCGCGAGCGTTCGCGTCACTGGACGTCTTCGTCCATCCCGGGGAACACGAGACGTTCTGCCAGACCGTCCAGGAGGCGATGGCCTGCGGGCTGCCGGTCGTCGCCCCCGACGCCGGCGGCCCGCGCGACCTGGTCGCGCCGCTGCGGACCGGCTACCTCCTCGGGGTCGAGGACTTCGAGGAGAAGCTGCCGGGGATCGTCGGGTACCTGCGCGACGACGCGGTGCGGGCGGCGTTCGGCCGCGCGGCGCTGCAGGCGGTGCGGGCGAGGACCTGGACCGCGGTGTGCGCCGAGCTCGTCGGGCACTATCGCTCGGTCGCCCCGCCGTCCGGCCGGGACGGACTCCGGCGTCCCGCCTGACCTCGCCTCGTTCCGGCCGACGCCGCCCGGTAGGTTGATCGGCATGGCATCGACGGGCACGAACCCTCCGCAGCGGGCAAGTCTGGACAAGGATCCGGCCGAGGTCGCGGCCATGTTCGACCGCGTCGCCAAGCGCTACGACATCACCAACACTGTGCTGTCGTTCGGGCAGGACCGCGGGTGGCGGAAGAAGACCCGCAAGGCGCTCGACCTCCGTCCTGGCGAGGTGGTGCTCGACCTCGCGGCGGGCACGGCGGTCTCCACCGTCGAGCTCGCGCGATCGGGAGCGCACTGCATCGCCGCGGATTTCTCCCTCGGCATGCTGAAGGCCGGCGCGCACCGGGACGTGCCCAAGGTCGCGGCCGACGCGCTCCACCTGCCGTTCGCCGACGACTCCTTCGACGCCGCGACCATCTCCTTCGGCCTGCGCAACGTCCATGACGTGCCCACGGCGCTCGCGGAACTGCGTCGCGTTCTCAAACCCGGTGGGCGGCTGGTGATCTGCGAGTTCTCCACCCCGACCTTCAAACCGTTCCGCACCGTCTACATGGAGTACCTCATGAAGGCGCTCCCCGCGGTGGCGACGAAGGTGTCGAGCAGCCCGGCGGCGTATGTGTATCTCGCCGAGTCGATCCGGGCGTGGCCCGATCAGTTCGCGCTCGGCGACCTCATCCGGGAGGCCGGGTTCACGAAGGTGCGCTGGCAGAACATGACCGGCGGCATCGCGGCCATCCACTCGGCGCGCGCCTGATCGGTCGGGTCGCGGGTGGCCGAGGGCGGCCACCCGCATGCCCCGTCTACGAACTGACCGCGTCGGTCTCCGAGACCTCGTGCGGCACCGGGCATCCGGCGGATTCCGTGGCGGCACTGCGCTTCGCGGGCCTCGGCACCGGGCAGCCCGGGGCGAAGGTGCCGAGTTCCTCGAGGCGGTAGCCGTTCGGGTAGCTGCGGACCTGGCCGGTGTGGCGGCTGTACTTCGGCTCGGTGCGCGGCGGGAAGACGAACCGGATCGCCAGGCCGCGCAGCTTGAGGCCGCCGCGGACCAGGATGCGTTCGGGGAGGGTCGGCTTGGGGTAGCGGAAGGCCTTCAGGAGCCGATCGTCCATGAGCGCGAACGACATCCGGCGCACCACCGCGCGCGGCAGGAACGAGTAGGGCCGGAAGGTGCCCAGCAGGTCGAGCGTGGCGTCGGCGACGGCCAGGGCGTCGGCGCTGAACGCGAAGTTGGCCGTCTCGTAGTCCTCGTAGAACTGCTTGAACTCCTCGTATGTCTCCGGGATGCCCTTGATGCCCATGAGCTGCCCGAGGCGGCGGTAGTAGTTGGTCATGCCGCGGACCTCGTGATCGGTCAGCGGGCGCCACTCGTACGCCTCGACCCACTCGACCGGGCAGACCACGAAGGTCGACAGCACGTACAGGAAGTCGTCGTTGGAGATGTCGTACATGCCGTGCATCTGGTTGATGCGCCGGATGCCGGCCCGGCCGAGCGGGCTGTCGATGCCGTATTCGAGCGGGGCCTCGAGGAGCAGGACGGTGTCGTCGTAGCGCTTCTGGGTCTCCTTGGTGAAGCCGCCGGTCTTGTACAGCAGGTCGCCGATCGACGGCACCGCGTACGTGCGGAACAGCGCGAAGCTCAGTGCCTGGTTGATGCCCCACGGGAACTCCTTGGTGGCGAGTGCGTGGGCGATCTCGGTCGGATTCTTGGTGGAGTCCATCCGGGCGATCTCGCCACGCAGCCGGTAGCGCTCCCCGATCCGGTCCTGGACGGCGCGCATGGCGCGCGTGACGAGCGTGGATGCGGCGGACATCGGCATCTCCTGGGTCGACGGTGGTCTCACGATGTGGTCGGTGCCACACAGCAATGAAACGATAGCCTCAGAACGTCTCTTCGGATAGTGCTGTGTGTCACACGGCACCAATCTACATAAGTCGAGTTATGTAGCGCGAGGGGAGCGTGGAAAGGTCGGCCCCTCAGCTGAACGGCGGCCGCGGGTCGACGCGGGTCGACACGCGGCCTGCCGTCCGCCAGGCGCGGGCCACCAGGTCGGCGTCCTCGGGGGTGATCAGGTTGCCCATCACCCGCACGACCATCGACATCAGACGCGCCGACCGGATCCCGGGCCGGCCGAGCGTCGGGACGGTCCGGGGCATGGTCAGCAGGCCGGCGAGACGCCGCGCCGCGGAGAACGCGAGCCCGTAGTGCTCGACGAGGGTGTCGCGCCACCGGGTGGTGTAGTCGTCGGCGCCGAGGAGCTCGACGGCGAGGCGGGCGGTCTCCAGCGCGTAGTCGATGCCCTCGCCGTTGAGCGGGTTGACGCACGCGGCGGCGTCGCCGATCAACATCCAGTTGCGTCCGGCCACGCCGGTGACCGCGCCGCCCATCGGCAGCAGTGCGGAGGCGATGCGGACCGGCGGGCCGTCGAGCTCCCACTCGTCGCCGACCATCGTCGCGTAGTGCTCGAGGATCGGGCGAAGTGCCATGTGCGCCGGGCGCTTCGACGTGGCGAGCGCACCCACCCCGACGTTGACCAGGCCGCCGCCGGCGGCGCCGAGCGGAAAGACCCAGCCGTAACCGGGAAGCAGATCGCCGTCGGGGCCGCGCAATTCGAGATGCGAGCCCATCCAGTTCGCGTCGGCCCGGCCCGACGGGGCGTAGGCGCGGGCGGCCACCCCGTAGGCGGTATCCCGATGCCACTGCCGCCCAAGGGTTTTGCCGAGACCGGATCGCACGCCGTCGGCGACGACGAGGTCGGTCACCCGGATCGTGTGGGCGCCGGTCGCGGTGGAGAAGGTGACCGCGCCGACGCGGTCGCCGTCCATCTCCACGCCGACGGCCTTGGCACCCTGGACCATCGTGACGCCCTTGCCGACCGCGTGGGTGCGGATCGCGTCGTCGAACTCGGTGCGGGCGATCGCGCTGCCGTGGGCGGGGAAGCGCCCCGACGGCCAGCGCACCAGTTGCTCGGCGCCCCAGCCGTGGAGATGCAGGCCGTCGATGCGCGGGCGGTCGGCGACCAGCGGCCGGAGGCCGAGCGCGTCGAGCTCGGCGATGGCGCGCGGGGTCAGCCCGTCGCCGCACGTCTTGTCCCGGGGGAACACCGCGGCGTCGACGAGCACCACGTCGCGTCCGGCGTCGGCGGCGTGGGCCGCGGCCGCCGAGCCGCCGGGGCCCGCGCCGACCACCAGCACGTCGGCGGAGTCGGGGAAGGCGACCTCGGGAGACGAGTCGGCGTCGCGGGGTGCGGGGCTGCTCGACGATGCGGTGCTCACCCGAACAGTATGTCCGTACGCCAGACCCGATAGGCTCGGCAGGCAGGCGGGGAGACGGCCAGACTCCGGCTCTCCGCGCAGACTTGTATTCCGGATCAGACGAGATGGAGCGGCGCAGCTGTGAAGTCCACATTCGCCGGGTTGGACCTGGTATCGGATGAGTTCGCCGAGACGGTGCGCTCCTCACTGCAGAAGGTCGAGGACCTGCTGCTCGGTGAGCTCTCGTCCGGGGACGACGTGATGACCGAGGCCGCCACCCACCTGGCCAAGGCCGGCGGCAAGCGGTTCCGCCCGATGTTCGCGATCCTCGCCGCCCAGTTCGGCCCGCGCCCCGACCACGACGACGTGATCACCTCGGCGACCGTGGTCGAGATGATCCACCTCGCGACGCTCTACCACGACGACGTGATGGACGAGGCCTCCATGCGTCGCGGCGCCCCGAGCGCCAACGCGCGTTGGACCAACAGCATCGCCATCCTGTCGGGCGACTTCCTGTTCGCGCGCGCCTCGCGCCTGGTGTCGACGCTGGGCCCCGAGGCGGTCCGGATCATCGCCGAGACCTTCGCCGAGCTCGTCACCGGGCAGATGCGCGAGACAGTGGGCGCCAAGCCCGGTGCCGACCCGATCGAGCACTACCTGCAGGTCGTCTGGGAGAAGACCGGCTCGTTGATCGCCGCCGCGGCGCGCTTCGGCGCGATGGCCTCCGGCGCGACCACCGACGACATCGAGCGGCTCTCGCGCATCGGCGACATCGTCGGAGTGGCCTTCCAGGTATCCGACGACATCATCGACATCAGCTCGGGGTCGGTGGAATCGGGCAAGACGCCGGGGACCGACCTGCGCGAGGGCGTCCACACCCTGCCGGTGCTGTACGCGCTCGCCGGGACCGACGCCACGTCGGCGCGCATCCGCGAGCTGCTGGTCCGTCCGGACGGCACCCCGCGCCCGCTGACCGACGACGCCGAGGTCTCCGAGGCCCTCGCGCTGCTGGCCGATTCGGAGGGCATGGCCGCTGCGCGCGCCAAGTTGAAGAGCTTCGCCGACGAGGCGCACGGAATGCTCTCCGGGCTCCCCGAGACCCCGGCGCACCAGGCGTTGTCGTCGCTGGTCGATTACACGATCGAACGGGTCGGCTGACCCGGCACGCCGCCGTCAGCGCTGCCCGCGCGCCATCTCCTGGAGCCGCCGGATGCGTTCGGCGGTCGGCGGGTGCGTGGAGAACAGCTTCGCCATGCGGTCGCTCGCCCGGAACGGGCTCTCGATCATCATGTGCGACTGGGCCGCGATGTCCGGGTTCGGCGGCAGCGGCGCCGCCTGCACGCCGCCGGAGATCTTCGCCAGCGCCGATGCGAGGGCCAGGGGGTCGCCGGTAAGTTCGGCGCCGGACTCGTCGGCCTGGAATTCCCTCGACCGCGACACCGCGAGCTTCACCAGGGTGGCCGCGATGGGCCCCAGGAGGGCCACCAGCAGCATGGCGAGCGGATTCGGGCCGTTGCCGTCCCGGTTCCCGCCGAACGCGCCGGCGAACATCGCGAAGTTCGCCAGGCCGCTGATGATCGACGCCATCGCGCCCGCGATCGAGCTGATCAGGATGTCGCGGTTGTACACGTGCGACAGTTCGTGCCCGAGCACCGCCCGCAACTCGCGCTCGTCGAGGATCTGCAGGATGCCGGTCGTGCAGCAGACCGCCGCGTTCTTCGGGTTGCGTCCCGTCGCGAAGGCGTTCGGGGACTCTGTCGGGGAGATGTAGAGCGCCGGCATCGGCTGATGCGCCGCGGTCGCCAGTTCGCGCACGATCCGGTACATGACCGGCGCCTGCAGCTCGGTGACCGGCTGCGCGTGCATGGCCTTCAGCGACATCTTCGCGCTGTTGAAGTAGACGAAGGCGTTCATGCCGACGGCGAGGATGACCGAGCCCCACAGGATCATGGGGCTGCGGAACATCGCGCCGATGCCGACGATGATCGCCGACATCAGGCCGAGCAGGGCCGCGGTCTTCAAGCCGTTCAGGTTCATCGGGGGTCCTCGTGTGTGCGGCGCCTTCAACCGGATGCCCGGGCACCGGGCGGGCTGGGGGACCCGTTCGCCCCGGTGGCGGGCGAGAGACGCTTCATCCGGTCAAACGACGCAGCGCCCGTCCGGGTTTCCGGACGGTCGTGATCACATCTTCTCCCGCGGTGCGACGTTGCCCACGATCGGCGCGCGCATCCGGTGCGGTCGCGCCGCCGGACTCGACGCAGGGCCTTGCCGGTGAGCAAGTCCCCGCCCGGCGGGTGGGCCGAGCGGGGACAGCGGTCGCCTCGGGAAGGTCTAGCGGTAGTTGACGAACTGCAGGGCGATCCCGAAGTCCTCGTTCTTGAGCAGCGCGATGACGGCCTGCAGGTCGTCGCGCTTCTTGCTCGAGACGCGCAGCTCGTCGCCCTGGATCTGCGCCTTGACGCCCTTCGGGCCCTCGTCGCGGATCTTCTTGGAGATCTTCTTGGCGTGCTCGGAGTCGATGCCCTGGACCAGCTTGCCGGTGATCTTGAACGTCTTGCCCGAGGCGACGGGGTCGCCGGCGTCGAAGGCCTTGAGCGAGATGTCGCGACGGATCAGCTTCTCCTTGAAGACCTCGAGGCCGGCCTTGGCGCGCTCCTCGGAGTCGGAGGTGATGACGATCGTCTCCTCGCCCGACCACTCGATGCCGGTGTTGGTGCCACGGAAGTCGTAGCGCTGGGAGAGTTCCTTGGCGGCCTGGTTGAGGGCGTTGTCGACCTCCTGGCGGTCGACCTTGCTCACCACGTCGAACGATGAATCAGCCATGCCGGACAGGTTATGTCATCGCCGGCCGACCCGAGGCGGCCCACGCGCCGGGCGCGGGGGTTCGGACCGGTCCGACGGCGTCCCCAGGGGATGCGACGCGTTGTCGAGGGTGCCTCACGGTGCCGAAATCAAGCCTCTGACCAGCCGGTTTGCGCGGGTGCGTAGGGTTCGTTGTATTCTTCACGGCGTTGTTCGAACGGCCGTCACGGCGGCCGGCAGAACAGCACGGCAGGTTGCCCGAGCGGCCAAAGGGAGCGGATTGTAAATCCGTCGCGCAAGCTACATAGGTTCGAATCCTATACCTGCCACGACGTGGTGAACGTTCATGAAAACTGCATGACAGACGGTCTCTGACCAGCGATTTGTCTAGCAAGCACATGAGTGTGTAACCTCGTTGAGGCTCTCGAGCAGAAATGCCCGGGGCACGCCCCCTTAGCTCAGTCGGCAGAGCGTTTCCATGGTAAGGAAAAGGTCGACGGTTCGATTCCGTCAGGGGGCTCGCTGGACGACAGTCCGCGGGGCGGTGTAGCTCAGCTGGTTAGAGCGCACGACTCATAATCGTGAGGTCGGGGGATCGAGTCCCCCCACCGCTACACATCGGGTCCGACCGGAACCGAGCGCAAGGGTCGCAAGCCCTGAGGGAACTGCCGAACCCGACCACGTACCACCCGAAAGAAGGCAACCAAGTGGCCTCCTCAACAGATGTTCGCCCCAAGATCACCTTGGCATGCGAGGTGTGCAAGCACCGTAACTACATCACGAAGAAGAATCGCCGCAACGATCCCGATCGTCTCGAGATCAAGAAGTTCTGTCCGAACTGCGGCAAGCATCAGGCGCACAAGGAATCCCGCTAGGCCCTCGCCGGTCTGGACGGTTCCGGTAGAAGGACCCAGCGAACGGGCTGCCTCATTCACGAGGCGGCCCGTCTTGCTGTTGGGGGACATTTGCGCCTCCGCAGTCGGGCCGCACAACCGAACAACGAACGAGACATCGGAGTGGGTCATGCCCTCGCCGGGGCCGCGGACGGCCGGATACATGCGGACGTCCGCGGACGAGGTCCGCGACGCACGCCGATGACACCGAGAAGACACGCGCAGCGCGGCGCGGGTGGGACGTCGCGAGACGATCCACCGAAGTCCGGTCCGACAGCCACGGGCCGGTCATGCGAAGGGAGCAACTGGTCAATGGCAGACGCGAGCGGAACCGACCTCCGGGAACGGGTCGTGGAGGCGAAGAACGGCGGCCGCAAACCCAGCCCGGAGGAGATCGCCGCGCACACCGCGTCGCTGGTCGGATTCCACTACACCGTCGACGACTACTACGAGATCGGCCGTGAGGAGATCCGCAAGCACGCCATGGCCGTGCAAGACGCCCATCCCACCCACTGGAGCGAGGAAGGCGCCAAGGCGTACGGCCACGACACGCTGATCGCCGCCCCGACCTATGTCTCCGTGCTGGGCATCATCGCGCAGCGCAAGCTGTTCGAGGACTTCGTCACCGGCTATGACATGTGGCAGATCATGCAGACCGACCAGCGGCTCGTCTACCACCAGCCGATGAAGGTCGGCGACCGCCTCATCTGCGACGTGTCGCTCGAGTCGTTCCGGCACGTCACCAGCCCCGAGGTGATCGATCTCATGGTCACCAAGAACGTCATCTGGAACCAGTACGACGAGCCGGTGATGACCACCTGGACGTCGCTGGCGGCGCGTCCCGGCCTGGAGGTCGATCCCGAGCTCGAGGCCTCGCTCGACCACGTGATGATGAAGATCGACAAGATCGGCGACCCCGGCCACACCGTGACGGCCCCGGCCGGACGCTATGAGCTCCCCGATCCCACACAGACGCCGAAGGCCTACGGCGCGATCGACTTCGACACCCTGTCGGTCGGGCAGGAGCTGGAGCCCAAGCGCTACCTGCTGACCCGCGGCAACCTGGCGAACTACGCCGGCGTCGCCGGGGACCCCAACCCGATCCACTTCTCCGACCACGTCGTGAGCGCGGCCGGCATGGACGACGTCGTCGCACACGGCATGCAGACCATGGGCCTCGGAGCCAGCTTCATCTCCGAGTTCATCGGCGACCCGGCCGCTTTCTGCGAGTACAACGTGCGCTTCACCAGCCCGGTGTACGTACCGGCCGACGACAGCGCGGCCGTGGACTTCAGCGGCAAGGTCAAGTCCCTCGATCCGGAGACGCGCCGCGGCACCATCGCGATCACCGCGAAGCAGGGCGACCGCCGCATCTTCGGCCGCGCCCAGGCGGTCATCCAGTTCAACTGAACCTCCTCACAGTGACGGGCGGCGGCGACCATTGCGGTCGCCGCCGCCCGTCTTCTTCTTCGTCGGTGACCCTCGTTCACGTGCTCGCCGGGTTGCCGGCGCCCGACGCCGATCTGCTCCTGCTCGACGAGCCGGCCAACCATCTCGATGCGGCGGCGCCGGCGCTGCGCACGGCGCGCCTGCGCGAGTGGCGCTGCGGGGTCGTGACGGTCACGACCGCGCGTTCCCGACCGGTGACGCAACGACTCTCGTGGATCTCGACCCCAGCCGCGACGGGCGGGCGCCCCGCGAGCCCACGGCGGTGGCTGCCCGCCGATCCTCGGCGAACCGAGCGATCACCTGCCGGCGACCCTCGTCGACGAGCTCACCGAGGCGCCGGACCGCCCGCTGCGTGGCCTCCGTCGGCACCGACGCACACGCCCTGTCGCGCGATCCCGGCGTGTGATCGCGCAACGAACTCGCTGGTGGGCGGAGGGGATGCGGCGTCGGTGCCCTCGTCGTGTACGGTCGAGGGCACCGGGTCTGGGAGTGCATTTTGGGTCCGCAGCTCCGGTGATCTACACTGAAGTGTCTGATTGATTCGGACTTGCGCGCTGCCCATAGGGTGGCGCGTTGGTTTTGTCGGCGAAGAATCGCCGGTATCGGCCGAGAGGCCGGGAATCCGTCGGATGGCAACCGAACCACCACGGTGGGGAAGTCGCAAAGGGGCGTAGCTCAATTGGCAGAGCAGCGGTCTCCAAAACCGCAGGTTGCAGGTTCAAGTCCTGTCGCCCCTGCCCTGGTGAAGGGCACACGTTGACGAGAGGACCGCGAAGTTGAGCAAGCGAGACCGGGCTGCCCGCGCGAAAGAAGCCGCGGAGGGTTCTGCGGCCGATTCGGCTGCGGCTGAGCTCGACGCTGCCGCTGGCGGTGAAGGGGCCGACGAGCAGTCGACCGGCGCCGCCAAGGAGCTGCGTCCGTCCGGCAAGCGCTCAGCTCGTGGCCGTCGCTCGTCCACGGTGTCCGGCACCGACGGAGACGCCGATTCCGGCAAGGGATCGGTGGCCGTCAAGGACCGCAAGAAAAAGAAGAAGGCGTCCGCCGAGGAGAGCCGGAATCCGTTCGTTCGGATCTGGGTGTTCCTCACGCAGGTCGTCGCCGAGCTGAAGAAGGTCATCTGGCCGACGCGGCGCGAGATGATCACGTACACGATCGTCGTGCTCGTGTTCGTCATCGTGATGACCGCGTTCATCGCCGGCCTCGACCTGGCCTTCGCCAAGGGCGTCCTCTGGTTGTTCGGCTGACCCACGCGGTGGGTGGCCGGGCGAGCGGGAGCCGACCGGAATGAACCATAAGGAGCGTGGGCTGCAGTGAGCACCCCGGAGAACGAACTCGCATCGACCGACGCCGTCGAGGTGCCTGACACCGACGTCGACGCGGCCGTGACCGACGACGCCGCCGAGGCCGCCGTCGACGAGGCGGGCGACGAGGCCACCGCTTCCGATTCCGAGGCCCCCGAAGCCGCGGACGCCGCCGATGAGGCCCCTGCCGACGAGGCGCCCGCCGAGGAGGAACTCGACCCCCGCGAGGAACTGCGCAAGCAGCTCCGCCGCGCTCCCGGCGACTGGTACGTGATCCACAGCTACGCCGGCTACGAGAACAAGGTCAAGGCCAACCTCGAGACCCGCGTCCAGAACCTCGACGTCGGCGACTACATCTTCCAGGTCGAGGTTCCGACCGAAGAGGTCACCGAGATCAAGAACGGCCAGCCCAAGAAGGTCAACCGCAAGGTGCTGCCGGGCTACATCCTGGTCCGAATGGAGCTCAACGACGAGTCGTGGGGCGCCGTGCGCAACACCCCGGGCGTCACCGGCTTCGTGGGCATGACCAGCAAGCCGTCGCCGCTGTCGCTCGACGAGGTCCTGCAGTTCCTCATGCCGCGCACCGAGTCGAAGAAGGCCGCAGCCCAGCGCGGCTCGGCCGCCGAGGGCGTCGAGGCCGCTGCGGCCGCCGCGGCGTCGAGCAACATCGAGGTCGACTTCGAGGTCGGCGAGTCGGTCACCGTCATGGACGGTCCGTTCGCGACGCTGCCCGCCTCCATCAGCGAGGTCAACGCGGAGCAGCGCAAGGTCAAGGTGCTCGTCTCGATCTTCGGTCGTGAGACCCCGGTCGAGCTCGGGTTCAACCAGGTCGAGAAGATCTGACGCCGCGCGGGTAGACCGCGCAGTCCAAGACTTTCACGTCTCCAGCGGGCGTGGATTCGCAAGAAAACAATCAAGGAACAAGGATGCCTCCCAAGAAGAAGAAGATCGCCGGGATCATCAAGCTCCAGATCCAGGCAGGCCAGGCCAACCCGGCTCCGCCCGTCGGTCCGGCGCTCGGTCAGCACGGCGTGAACATCATGGAGTTCTGCAAGGCGTACAACGCCGCGACCGAGTCGCAGCGTGGCAACGTCGTGCCCGTCGAGATCTTCGTGTACGAAGACCGCTCGTTCGACTTCAAGCTGAAGACCCCGCCGGCCGCGAAGCTGCTGCTGAAGGCCGCAGGTCTGCAGAAGGGTTCGGGCGAGCCCCACTCGAAGAAGGTCGGCAAGGTCACCATGGACCAGGTCCGCGAGATCGCGAAGACCAAGGCCGAGGACCTCAACGCCAACGACATCGACGCCGCCGCGAAGATCATCGCCGGCACCGCGCGTTCGATGGGTATCACCGTCGAGTGAGCTTGCCCTCCAACTGAAAGACGACGTGGGAGGGCCGGCTCGGCCCGCACCACAAACCCCGCCGAGTGAGTGCGGAGAAGGAACAGAGCAATGAGCAAGAAGAGCAAGGCCTACAAGGCCGCGGCCGAGAAGGTCGACCGCACCAAGCTGTACAGTCCGCTGGAGGCTGTGGAGCTCGCCAAGGAGACCTCGTCGAAGAACACCGACGCGACCGTCGAGGTCGCGATCCGGCTGGGCGTCGACCCCCGCAAGGCAGACCAGATGGTTCGAGGCACCGTCAACCTGCCGCACGGCACCGGTAAGACCGCCCGCGTGATCGTGTTCGCCGCCGGCGACAAGGTCGCCGAGGCCACCGCCGCAGGCGCCGACGAGGTCGGTTCGGAAGACCTGATCGAGAAGATCCAGGGCGGCTGGCTGGAGTTCGACGCCGCGATCGCCACCCCGGACCAGATGGCCAAGGTCGGTCGCATCGCCCGCATCCTCGGCCCGCGCGGCCTGATGCCGAACCCGAAGACCGGCACCGTCACCACCGATGTCACCAAGGCGATCAGCGACATCAAGGGCGGCAAGATCAACTTCCGCGTCGACAAGGCAGCGAACCTGCACTTCGTCATCGGCAAGGCCTCCTTCGACGCCACCAAGCTGGCCGAGAACTACGGCGCCGCGTACGAGGAGATCCTGCGCGCCAAGCCGTCGGCCGCCAAGGGGCGCTACATCAAGAAGGTCACCATCTCGACCACCTCGGGCCCGGGCATCCCGGTCGAC
The DNA here is from genome assembly GCF_900683595.1 of Gordonia paraffinivorans. Taxonomy (NCBI): domain Bacteria; kingdom Bacillati; phylum Actinomycetota; class Actinomycetes; order Mycobacteriales; family Gordoniaceae; genus Gordonia; species Gordonia paraffinivorans. The sequence goes on from NZ_CAACYD010000007.1 coordinate 831,486, forward strand.
CCGCAGGTCAGTCGGAACTTCGCCGAAGCGCCCGCCCAGGCGTGATCGCGCTTCGTCGCAGATCGACCTAGACCCACGAGGGGCCCGGCATCGCAGATGCCGGGCCCCTCGTGCATGCTTGTCGCGGTGTCTCCCTGGAGGTGGGTAGTGCAGATGTCCAGTCGATCGTCCGGGCACGGTGCAGGTCATCGGTCGGGTTCCGGGTGGTGGCGGTTCGCGATCGTCGCGGTTGTCGTCTCGGTCGTCGCCGCACTCGCTGCGTGCGCCGACTCGTCGGATTCCGGTTCCGCCGACAACGCGGGAGAGGTGTCGAAGATCGTCTCGCTGAGCCCGACCGGCACCGAGATGCTTTTCGCCGTCGGCGCCGGAGATCAGGTGGTCGCGGTCGACGACCAGTCGGATCACCCCGCCGACGCACCGCGGACGAGTCTGTCCGGCTACACCCCGAACCTCGAGGCGATCCTCGGCTACGACCCCGATCTCGTCGTCCTCACCGACGACAACAACGACATCATCGCCAACCTCCAGCGTGTCGGAGTCGAGGTGCTCGAACTCCCGGCGGCGAAGAACCTCGACGAGACGTACTCACAGATCGAGATGGTGGGTGAGGCCACCGGCCACACCCGCGAGGCGTCCGAGCTCGTCTCGTCGATGCGCGCGCAGATCGACGAGATCGTCGCCACCGTCCCGGCGCGCGAGGTGCCGCTGACGTACTACCACGAGCTCGACGACGCGTACTACACCGTCACCGACGACACCTACATCGGCCAGATCTACCGCCTGCTCGGGCTGCGTTCGATCGCATCCGGTCAGGACGGCTACCCGCAGCTGTCGGCGGAGTTCATCATCGAGAGCGACCCCGAGGTCATCTTCCTCGCCGACTCGCAGTGCTGCGGGGTGACGCCGCAGAAGGTCGCCGCGCGCGCCGGGTGGGGCGACCTCCGCGCGGTCACCGACAAGCAGATCCACGTGCTCGACGAGGACATCGCGAGCCGGTGGGGACCCCGCGTCGTCGATCTGGTCCGCGACGTGGCGCGCATCGTCTCGGGTATCGGGGTGCAGGCGACACCGTGAGCCGCGGCGTCGATGGTCGCCGTGGTCGGCCGGGCTTCGAGAGGGGCCGTGGCCGGCCGGGCTTCGAGAGCGCCGGGACGACGACGGGGCGTCGCGTAGGAGTGGTCGCCGCGGCGATCCTCGTGCTCTTCGGCGTCTGCCTCCTCGCCGTGCTGGTGGGACCCGCGGGTCTCACCGCGAAAGGCGTCCTGATCGAACTCGCCGACCGGATTCCCTTCGTCGACGCCGATTCCGGCCTGAGCACGCGCCAGCAGACGATCCTCTGGGAGGTCCGCGTCCCGCGCATCGTGCTCGGCGCGCTGGTGGGAGCCATGCTCGCGGTCGCCGGCGCGGCGTATCAGGGTGTCTTCCGCAATCCGCTCGCCGACCCCTACCTGCTCGGTGTCTCCAGCGGTGCCGGTCTCGGTGCGACGACCGCGATCGTGATCGGCGGGGCCCTCGGAACGGCCGCGCTGCCGCCGGCCGCCTTCGTCGGCGGGCTCGTGGCCGTCGCCGCCACCTATGCGCTCGGTCGCACCGTCGGGGGAGCGCGCACCGAGGTCGTCATCATCCTGGCGGGGGTGGCCGTCGCCGCCTTCGCCAACGCCATCCAGACGTTCCTGATGCAACAGCACGACGAGACGTTGCGGCAGGTCTACAGCTGGATGCTCGGTCGCCTCGCCACCGACGGCTGGTCGGAGGTCCTCGCGGTCCTGCCGTATGTCGTCGTGTGCATCGTCGTGGTCCTGCTGTTCGCGCGCACACTGGACGTCATGGCCGTGGGGGACATCGAGGCGTCGAGTCTGGGCATCCGGCCGGAGCGGGTCCGGCTCTTCCTCGTCTGCATCGCCACCCTCGGAACCGCCGCGGTGGTGTCGGTGAGCGGCCTCATCGGGTTCGTCGGCATCGTGATCCCGCACGCGGTGCGATTGCTGGTCGGCCCCGGACACCGGCTGCTGGTGCCGCTGTCACTGCTGGTGGGGGCGGCCTTCCTGGTACTGGCGGACGTGGTGGCGCGCACCGCCATGTCTCCGGCCGAGCTGCCGATCGGCGTGGTCACCGCGGCCATCGGCGCGCCGTTCTTCCTGGTCGTGCTCCGACGCAGCGGGCGGGAGGCGCAGTGACCGCCGTCGTCTGTCGTGGAGTGGGGGCCTCGCGCGGCGGGGTCGAGGTCCTGCACGACGTCGACCTGGAGATCCGGGCCGGCACCTGGGTGTCGCTGGTCGGGCCCAACGGGTCGGGCAAGACGACGCTCCTGCACGCGCTGGCCGGGCTCGTCCCGGCGACGGGGCGCATCGACGTCGCCGGGGTGGACCCCGGGCGGGCGCGTCGGCGCGAGATCGCGCGGGCCGTCGCGCTGATGCCGCAGCGCCCGGTGGTCCCGGAGGGGACGACGGTCCGCGAACTGGTCGCGCTCGGACGCACACCGCACCTGTCGCGCTTCGGGCCGTCGACCCGCGCCGACCGCGAGGTGGTCGACGAGGTGATCGCCCAACTGGATCTCCACGACTTCGCCGGCCGGTACGCCTCGGCCCTCTCCGGCGGCGAGTTGCAGCGTGTGGTGCTGGCCCGCGCGCTCGCCCAGCAGCCGCGCGTGCTCCTGCTCGACGAGCCGACCAGCGCCCTCGACATCGGGCACCAGCAGCAGGTGCTCGACCTGGTCGACTCGATGCGCCGGGCCAACGAACTGACCGTGATCGCGGCGATGCACGACCTGACGTCTGCGGCGCAGTACGGACAGCGCCTGGTGCTGCTCGATCGCGGGCGTATCGTCGCCGATGGTCCGCCCGCCGAGGTGCTCACCGCCGAGAGGCTGCGGGACGTGTACGCAGCCAATGTCGAGGTGCTCGAACGACGCGACGGCCCCGCGGTCCTGCCCGTTCGCGGCGACGGGCCGGTCACGGCCGTCCGATCGTCGAGGCCTGCGCGACGATGAGGCCTGCGCGACGATGAAGATCACCCTGCTGGGCGCCGGTGCGGCCGACGGCTGGCCGAATCCGTTCTGCCACTGTGACTCCTGCGAGGATGCGCGCCGGCGCGGGGAGCATCGGGGACAGACCGCGGCGCTCGTCGACGATGCGATCCTCCTCGACCTCGGCGCCGACGTGATGGGTTCCGCGGTGCGGCACGGCGTTTCGCTCGCCGCGGTGCGGCATGTCCTCGTCACCCACGCGCACTCCGATCATCTCGCGCCGGCGGCGCTGCTGTATCGGTCGTGGATACCCGGTTCGAGAGGGTTGGAGATCATCGGGCCGGCGAATGTGATCGAGGCCTGCCGCCCATGGGTCGGTCCCGACGATCCGGTGCGGTTCCGGACCGTCGAGGCGGGTGAGGCGCTGTCGCTGGGCGGGTACGAGGTCCGCGTCCTACCCGCCCGGCACCGGGTCTTCCGCCCGGGCGACGCGGTGCTGTACGACGTGACCGGTCCCGACGGGCGGCGTCTGTTGTGGGCGACCGACACGGGGGCGTGGCCGCAGTCGTGGTTCTCCGCGGTCGCCGATGCGGCCTACGACGCGGTGTTCCTCGAGGAGACCTTCGGCGACCGCGGGGACCTGTCCGACGGCCATCTCGGCCTGGCCGGCTTCGAGGAGATGGTCGCGGCGATGCGCCGTGCGGGGGCGATCGTCGGGCGCACGGAGGTGATCGCGGTGCACCTCGGCCACCACAACCCGCCGATCGCCCGTCTACGGCAACGGCTCGCGCAGTTCGGAGCACGTCCGGGACGCGACGGGGAGATCATCGAGGCGGGGCGGTCTCCGGCCCGGCGGGTGTTCGTCACCGGTGGTGCGAGGTCGGGGAAGTCGCGTCACGCCGAGGAGATGCTCGCCGGGAACGCCGAGGTCGTCTACGTCGCGGCCGGCGGACCACGCCACGGGGATCCCGACTGGGAGGTCCGGGTCGCCGAACACACCAGACGCCGGCCCGCGTCGTGGACCACGGTGGAGGACACCGACGTCGCCGCAGTGCTGCGCACCGCGTCCCGCCCGGTCCTCGTCGACTGCCTGGGCACCTGGCTCGCGGCCCGGATCGATCACCACGGCGCCTGGGAGACCGGTGATCTCGACGCCGTGCGGGCCGATGTCGCCGACCTCCTGGACGCCTGGCGGACCTGCGACGTGCCCGTGGTCGCCGTCAGCAACGAGGTGGGCAGCGGCATCGTGCCGGACACCGCGTCGGGCCGGTTGTTCCGAGACGAGCTCGGACGGCTGAACGCGCAGATCGCGGCGCTGTCGGACGAGGTCGTGCTGATGGTCGCCGGGCGGCCGATGACCATCGGCTGAGACGCCTCGGGGCCCGACGGGGGGACGGGCCGGGGCCGGTGGCGGAGCGTGACGCAGCCTACGTCGACCCTGCCGATAAGCTTGCCGAGTTTGTTCGCCATCGGGCGTCGATGTGGGGGCTCCGCCCGCCGGCGAACACCGACGACGATCCGCGGTACGGCAAGACGAGGTGTGAGGAAAGCATTGGCGATCAGAGGTATTCGAGGACACGACCGACGGACGGGACAGCTGCGATGACCCAGGCGGTGGCCACCGTGGAACCCCAGTACTTCATGCTCCCCGGCAAGGCGCGGCTGTCCTTCGGCGGCGACGAGTTCGTCGTCGTGCAGCTGCGCGAGGTGATCGACCCCGCGGTCGGCTTCGACGTGAAGGCCGCGCTACAGGTCCAGGCGATCGTGGCCGCGCTCGCCTCGCTGGACATGGACGGCATCGCCGACGTCGCCTCCACCCACACCGGCTACACCATCCGGGTCCGGCCGGAGGACCTCGACCCGCGCGACCTCATCCCGGTGCTCATCGCGGCGCATCAGAAGGCGATCGCCGGACGCGGCGAGTTCGCGCCGACGTTCGAGACGTCGATCATCGAGATCCCGGTCTTCTACGGCGACCCGGTCACCGAGGAGGTCGGCGCGCGCTTCCGCGACCGGCATCCCTCGCCCGCGGAGTCCGACCTCGAATTCGTCGCTCGTGTCAACGGTTTCGACACCGTCGGCGAACTGGTCGACGCACACTCCGCGCATCCGTTCATCGTGACGTTCAGCGGCGGCGTGCCCGGCAACGCCGAGAGCCTGCAGCTCGTCCCGCGGGAGATGCAGCTCCGCGTTCCCAGGTACCTGAGTCCACGCACCGAGACCCCGGCCGGTGCGGTCGGGCACGGCGGCAACACGACCACGATCGCGCCGGCCGACGCTCCCTCCGACGCCCAGCTGCTCGGTCGGGCGCCGGTGCCGGTCGTCGACTTCGGCAACGGCCTCGGCACCGACGGGTCGCCGCTGTTGCTGCCCGCGCCCACCGTGATGAAGTTCACCCCGATCGACGCGTCGGGTTTCGACGAGATCGCGGCTGCTTGTGCGGCGGGCACCTACGAGATCAACCGTGCCGACATCGAATTCGACCTGCAGGCGTTCGCCGCGGATCGCCTCGCATACGCCCGTGCCCTGGTGGGAGAGCTGCAGTGATCACGATCGTCGACCCCGGGGTGCGCACCACCGTCCAGGACCTCGGGCGAGCGGGCACCATGGCGATGGCCATGCCGCCCGCGGGCGCGCTCGACCAGTTTGCGAACCGCATCGCGAATGCCCTGGTGGGCAACGGACCCAAGGCGGCGACACTCGAGACCGCACTCACCGGCCTGACGCTGACCACCGACACGGACTGCACCGTCGCGGTCACCGGTGCCGACGTCGACGTCCTCGTCGACGGGGTCACCCACCCGACCTGGACCGCACTGTGGCTCCCGGCCGGGTCGGAGCTGCGGATCGGCGAGATCCGCGGCGGCGCACACTCCTACATCGCATTCGCCGGCGGCATCGACGTCCCCGTCGTGATGGGAAGTCGTGCAACCGATCTGCGCTCCGGGGTGGGCGGCCTCGGTGGTCGAGCGCTGCGGTCGAAGGACATGCTGCGCATCGGCCAGCGCACGCGCGCGGTCGAGGAGGGGCGTCACCTCCCGATGCGTCTGCGCCCGGCGCTGTCGGCGTCGGAGGAGGTCCGTATCGTGCTGGGCGTCGGGGCCCATCGTTTGGCCCCGGAGTCGTTGCGCGCCTTGACCGAACGCGAGTTCCAGGTGGCGGCGGAGGCCGACCGCATGACGTGCCGGTTTGTCGGGGAACCGCTGCGGATCGTCGAGCCGGAGGATCCCGAGGACACCCGCCGCGCCGACGAGGTGCCGGTGGCGTATCCGTTCGGCGCACTGTGCGTGGCCGACGGTTCGTTGTCCTGCCGGCTGCGAGACGCGGTCCCGGATCGCGGCGCGCTGGCGGTGGGCACCGTGATCACACCCGACCTGGATCTCCTGGCGCAGGTCAAGGAGCTCGACTCGGTGCGGTTCACCGCCGTCGACATCGACTCCGCGTTGAAGCTCCGCACCGAGCACAACGACTTCGTGCGCTCCGCGATCAGGGCCATCGCCTAACCCGAACACCCGCAAGATCGCTACTTCGCCCTCGGGATCGCGTGGATCTCGCGATCCTGAGGGGAAGTAGCGAGTTCTTGTTGTGGCAGTGGCTAGTTCAGCCAGTCGTTACCGGCCAGCCCGAGCGCGGCGACGTCGAGCGACGGCCTGATGCCCGACGCGGGTGCGAGATCGTGCGCCTCCAGGACCGCCCGGAGGGTCTCGGCGGCATCGATGTTGAGCGGGCTCGACACCCACATGGCATACGGAAGGTTGACGAAGCGGCTCTCCCGCACCGCTTTCAGGTTGCGGCTCGCGGGATTCGACCGCAGCGCCTCGATCTTTTGCTCGACGCTCTGGCCGGGGTAGTCGACGAACACGATCAGGTCGGGATCGGCGACGGTGATCCGCTCCCAGTTGACTGCCGTCCAGGTGTCCCGGACATCCTCGGTGGCGTTGCGCGCCCCCGCGGCGTCGATGATGCCCTGGGGGCCGCCGAACGATCCCGACGTGAAGATGGTGTCGGAGACGCTGTCGAACACGAAAACCGTCGGCTTGGTGTCCGGTTGAGGTGCGGCGCGGAGCGTTTCGAGTCGTGCGGCGATGTCATCGGCCACCTTCGCGCCCTGCTCCGGGTTGCCCGTGATCGTGCCGATGTTGCGCAGGTCGGTGTCGAGAGCGACCCACGGGTCCATCGTGCCGCGCTGCGCATGTCCGTCGACCTGCCGACAGGCCTCTGACAGTTGGTACACGTCGATGCCGTGTGAGGCGAGGATTTCGGGGGTGATCCCGCGGGATTCGCTCATGCCGTAGTTGTATCCGGCGTAGAGGACCTGGGGCCGGGCGCCGACGATGTTCTCCAGGGTAGGCGGTTGCGTGGACACCTCGTTGAGGGTGTCGACCTGCTCCGGGCCGTAGACGAGCCGCAGGACGTCCTTGTCGCGGGCGAGCGAGCTGACGGCCACCATCTTGTCGCGGGCGCCGGCGGCCAGTGCGATCGCGATCATCCCGCCGTCGTTGACGAAGAAGCGCTCGAGGGGTTGCGGAAAGCTGACCTGTTCGCCGCAATTGGTGACCGTGACGGTGTTCGCCGATGTTGTGGTGCTGTCGGTTCCGCAGCCGGCGAGGAGAGCCGCGGTGAGAGCGGAGACGGTGATGAGTGTGCTGGGGAGTGTGGGTTTCACAGGGATTCCTCGATGTCGAGCATCTGCCGGGCAGACGCGATGGGCGAGTTCAGGAGTAGGTGGGGCTGCCCCGTCTCGGGATGGGGCACGACGCTGCCGGCCACGTCGAAGACCGCGGCCAGCAACTCGGATGTGAGCACCTCGAGCGGTGGTCCGTGCGCGATGATCCCGCCGTCGGCGACGACCGCGACCGCGTCGAAGTGGCGGAGTACGAGGTCGAGGTCGTGCATCGCCGCGACCACCGTTGCCTCGAGGTCGTCGAGCACCTGCATCAGGCGCAGGCGCCACGCGGCGTCGAGATGATTCGTCGGTTCGTCGAGAACGATGATCGGGGTCTGCTGCGCGAGGGCACGGGCCAGCACGACGCGGTGCCGTTCACCACCGGACAACTGGGTGCACGGCCTGTGCTCCCAGCCGGCCAGACCCACCGCCCGCAGGGCGTCGCGCACGGCTGCGACATCGTCGGAATCGCCCGTGGCCCAAGATGATCGGTAGGGCGTGCGCCCGAGCCCGACGGCCTCCTCGACGGTCAGCTCCGCGGAGGGGAACTCGTCCTGCCCGACGACGGCGATCGAGCGGGCCCGCCGCCGCGCCGGAAGCCTGCCGAGGTCGTCGTCGTCGACGAGTACCCGTCCGCTCGCCGGCGATGCGAGCCCGCACAGCGTTCGGAGCAGGGTGGACTTACCGGCGCCGTTGGGGCCGACGATCGCGAGTCGGGTGCGGGCCGGGACGTCGATGTTCACGTCGCGCAGGATCATCCGGGACCCGCGTCTGCATCCGACCGCCCGGGCGTGAAGCGACAGTGCTGGTGGTCGGGTCGCGGATAATCGGGTCGGGGGCATCAGGCGCTCCCGCCGAACACGTATTGGCGGCGACCCATCAGGAACAGGAAGACCGGGGCGCCGATCAGTCCGGTCACGATGCCGAGCGGCATCTCTCGGGGTGACGCCACGACCCGGGAGATCACGTCGACCCAGACCAGGAACAGTGCCCCACCGCAGACCGCGACCGGGAGCATCGCCCGGTGGGTCGCGCCGGCGAGCAGGCGTGCGGCGTGGGGGACGATGAGGCCGACGAAGCCGATACCGCCGGCAACGGCGACCATCACCCCGACCAGAACTCCCTGGACGGCGAACAGTGCGCTGCGGACGCCGCGAACCGGAACCCCCAGGGACGACGCGGTGTCGGTGCCCGCGGCGTAGGCGTCGAGCCACGAGTGGATCGCGAGCATCGCGACCACGGCGACCACGACGACCACTCCCGCGATCTGCACCTTTGCCCAGGTCGCGCCGGCGACGCTGCCGAGCATCCAGAACATGACGTTGTCGGCAGCGTGCGGGTCGGCGGCGGTGAAGACCAGCAGCGACGACAGCGCCATGAACGCCGACGACAGCACCACCCCGGACAGGATCAGCCGGAGCGGTGTCAGCCCTCCCTGCGCACGGGCGACGACGTACACCGCGACCGAGGCCGCGAGCGAGCCGAGCAGCGCGCCGCCGGAGAGCGCCCAAACTCCCAGCACAGCAAGGGAACCCAGCGTGATGACCACGGTCGCGCCGACTGCGGCGCCGGCGGACACACCCAACAGGTAAGGCTCGGCGAGTGGGTTGCGGACCAGTGCCTGCATCAGCGCACCGGCGAGTGCGAGGCCGCCGCCGACGATCGCGGCGAGAATCGACCGTGGCAACCGGAGATCGAAGACGATGACCGCATGCGCGGCGTCGACCTCGGCGCCGCGGAGACGCCCGGCGACGGTGCGCCAGACCTCTCCGATCGGGATGGTCTCCGCGCCGAACGCGGTGGCCAGGGTGATGCTCACCAGCGTGAGCGCCAACAGGATCAGGGCAAGCGGCACGGACGGGAGTCGCCGCACCGACAATGCGGTGGCGACCGGCGTCGTGCCGTCGGGAGGACGGGACACGTGTTCTCACCTCGGTCTGAGCGTCTGTGCGCGAGACGCTGATGGACTCGTCGAGAGCGGCAGGTATTCGGACTCGGGTTCGACCGGACCCGACGCCTTCCCGGGTTGCCCCAGTGGCCGTGTGTCGGGTTCGTCCCCCATACCGCTGCGCGCCAGTCCTGGATTCCCACCAGGTTCCCTTGCCTCCGCGTGGTGCGGGTGCGACCGCTCTCGAGGGTGAGGGTACCAACCCCGGCGCCGGGCGGCGTCGCCGGCGAGGCGGTCGTCGGGCGCGGGACGACGACGACACCTATCCTTGTGTCCACGAGGCGATGTGACCCGAAGCGAACCGAGGCGGACGGTGACCCGATGAATGGACGACCGACGAAGCTGGCGATCATCGGCGCGGGTGCGGTGGGCACCGCGATCGCGTACTCCGCGCTGATCCGTGGCGTCGCGCGCAGCATCGCGCTCATGGACGTCAACGCGGCGAAGGTCGCCGCGGAGGTCCTCGATCTCTCGCACGGTCTGGAGTTCGTGCCCCGCGCCGATGTCGTCGGCTCCGACGACATGTCGGTGTGCGCAGGTGCCGACGTCGTCGTGATGACCGCCGGCGCCAAACAGAAACCGGGACAGTCGCGGCTCGAATTGGCCGAGGCCACAATCGGCCTGACGCGATCGATCCTGCCCCGGGTCCTGGAGGTTGCGCCAGACGCGATCTATCTCATGGTCACCAACCCCGTCGACGTCGTCACGCGCGCGGCGTTGGAGGTCAGCGGGCTGCCGCCGAATCGGGTGTTCGGTTCGGGAACGGTGCTCGACTCGTCGCGGCTGCGGTTCCTGATCGCCGACCACTGCGGGGTCGCCGTGCAGAGCGTGCACGCCTACATCGTCGGCGAGCACGGCGACACCGAGATCGCGCTGTGGTCGTCGGCGACGATCGGCGGGGTCCCGCTGACGCAGTGGACTCCGCTGCCCGGTCGACCGCCGATGGATTTCGCTGCGCGCGAGGCCATTCGAGACGAGGTGGTGCACGCCGCGTACAAGATCATCGAGGGCAAGGGCGCCACCAACTACGCCATCGGACTCGCGGCCACGCGCATCGTCGAGGCGGTCCTCGGCGACGAACACCGGGTCATGCCCGTCTCGACGGTCGCCGACGGGTTCCCCGGCCTCGAGGACGTGTGCCTGTCGCTGCCGACCGTGATCGATCGCGGCGGTGCGCGTAACAGGCTCGAGGTGCCGCTGTCGGACGAGGAGCGAGAGGGGCTGCTCGCGTCGGCGGAGACGCTGCGCCGGATGCAGGCGAGGTTCGGGTTGTAGGGATGGCGACAGGATCGCGGGTTGGTGCGCTCGCGCGGGTTGGACATCGCGATCGTGGGCTCGACCCTCGACTTCGGGTGGGCTCGGGTGCCTGTCACTCGACCGGACCAATCCTCGCTTCCGATGCTGGTCCGCCCGCCGCGTGCCGGTAGGTTTTACCTGATCGCATCGGTGTGGAAGAGGGTCGACGATGAGCGTTGTGCGGAAGACGGTGCTGGGTTTTATGGCGGCGGGAGCGCTGATGATCGCGCCGCCGACGGTGGCCGCCCCGGCGCAGGCCGCGACCGACTACCCGAACTGCACCGCTCTCCGTGAGGACTACCCGCACGGTGTCGGCAGGCCGGGTGCGGTCGACTCGACCTCGGGCACCCCGGTCACGAACTTCACCGTCGACGCCGACCTCTACAACGCCAACTCGGAGAGCGACCGCGACGGCGACGGCATCGCCTGCGAGCAGCACTGACCCCGGCGTCGAAACGACGTCGCCCACGACATCGGTCCGGATCGGCGACAGCGATCGAAATCGCCGGGGCTGATCGAAGTCGCGGGCGACTTCGTCTCTGTCCGCCGTCTCTGTCCGATCGCCGACGATCGTCGCGAACCAGCGGCACCGGCAGCAACGGCCGGTCGGCGACGACGCCATCGCCCGCTGGGCACTGCCCGGGGACGCTCCGGGCTCGGTCACCCCTCCGGGCGCCTCGACCTGAGGTTTTCGACCATCTGCGCGGCCGAGGGAACCGATTCGGCGCGCAGATAGTCTGAACTTCATGCGCGACGACAAGCTGCTCTCCCGGATCTCGGCTCTGCTCCGCAAGGCGGAGAACACCGACAACGAGCACGAGGCCGAGGCCTTCATGCAGGCCGCGCAGCGCCTGGCGACCGCGTCCGCGATCGATCTGGCGGTGGCCCGCGCACACGACCCCGACGCCCGCAAGAAGGTCACGCCGATCACCCGTCAGATCAAGATCGGGGAGCCGGGCAAGCGCGGTCTGCGCACCTACGTGCAGCTGTTCGTCGCCATCGCGGCGGCCAACGACGTGACCGTCGACGTCGCGTCGAACTCGACCTTCGTCCTCGCCTACGGGTACGAGGCCGACATCGACGCGTGCGAGGCGCTGTACACGTCGCTCATCGTGCAGATGGTCGCCGCCTCTGACGCGTATCTGCGTTCCGGGGCCTACAAGGGCGAGACGTTCGCCCGGGTCGTCACCAAGGGCACCGGCTGGCGCGCACGCCGCGTCATCGAGGAGAAACCGCTGTCGCCGATCACCGCGCGGCTCAACTTCCAGTCGGCCTTCGCCGAACGGATCGGAAAGCGGCTCGCCGAGGCCCGCGACGCCGCCCGCGAAGAGGCGCTCGACGCCGAGCGGGAGTCGGGAGCGCCGGAACGATCGACGGCAGTGGCGCTGCGCAACAAGGAACTCGAGGTCCGCGACTTCTATCGGACCGAGTCGACGGCCCGCGGCACCTGGCGCCCGTCGAGTGCGTCGGCCGGGTATTCCGAGGCCGCGCGGCGCGCAGGCGACCGGGCGGGGCGACGTGCCAAGATCGGCGCCGACCGCGAGTTCGGCGCTCCCCGAGGCGCGCTCGAGGCCTGACGATCAGCGGGCGTCGTCGCGGTCGACGGACGCCTCCGGGGAGAAAGACGCGTCCCGGGCGAAGGGCGCGGGAGTGCCGGCCCAGCCTCGCACCCACGCCCCCACCCGGCCGGGATCGGTGGCGATCCCGTGCACGACGATGGCGGTCACGACGAGGATCGCGGCGAACACGAACAGCCAGCTGATCGCGACGAAGACCATCCCGAGGGTGCCGAAGTAGCGGATGGTCTCCGACGCCAGAGTCGGCAGCGCGACCCGGCTGCCGGCCAGCAGCGCCGTGATCAGCAGCCCGGTGCCGATGCCGTTGAGCAACAGCAGCCGCATCGGCACCTGAGCCGACACCAGCAACCTCGGGACGAGCGTGAAGGTGACCGACCAGATGACGATCGTGACCAGGAGCATCAGCGCGATCCCGAGCAATCCGCGGTCGCCGATGCGGAAACCGAAGAGCGTCTCGGCCTGCAGGCCCGTCGACAGCCCCTGGGCGACGACGGCTGCCGGGATGAAGAACAGGACCACGACCCAACGCCAGAACGCACGCCAGGGGAGTTTGGTGACGCCCCAGACCGCGACATACATTCGGCCGAGGGCGCGCGAGAGGGAGGTGGCGCCGGCGATGGTCATGAGCGCGCCGACGATCCCGAATGTCGCGAATGACCTCGGGGTGTCGACCGATGCGTGGTCCAGGGCGCTCACCGGGATGCCGAGCTCGGTGAGCGCGCTGTCGACGACGTCGCTGCCGGGAAGCGAGAGCATGAGGATGACGAGGGGAAGGATCGAGGTGAACGCCTGCGCGGCCAGGGTCATCGACCGGTCGGTCACGTCGCCGCGCGCGATGTCGGCGAGAATACGCAGGGCCGGTGACGCGCCGGGCAGACGCAGCACACGATCGGTCATCGCGTGCAGGTCGGGACGAGGCATCGACACTCCCATCGGGTCCGGCGGGCTTCCACCATCATTGGGGATCCGGTGAGCCCGCGGGACACCGGGCGCGCGAAATTCTACGAGGCCGAGCGTCTCGTCCACCGGCTCTTCGACAACGCGCCGTCGTCGCGAACGGTCCAACTCGCCGGCACCCAGATAACGCTGCCCGCCGAGGCCCGGTTCGCCTCGGCCGACGCCGTCGGCGACTACGTGCGCCGGGTCCTCGACCTACCCGCGGTGCGCGATCGGTTCGCCCGCGCCGCCGAGCCGGTGTCGGTCCGTGAGCGGCGGGGGCGGCGCGCGGCGCACTACGAGCGCAGGGCCCCGGCGTCGGGAGACGGGGCGGTGGAGGCGGAGATCGCCATCCCGTCGTCGTCGGACGGGAGGTGGGCGCTTCGCGAACTCGTCGTCCTGCACGAGGTCGCCCATCACCTCGACGACTCGGAGGGACCCGGCCACGGGCGGGGGTTCGTGCTCACGCTCATCGAACTGGTCGGCCTGGTCCTCGGACCCGAGGCCGCATTCGTGTACCGGGTCGTGCTGGCCGATTCCGGGATCGGGTAGGCGCGTCGGAACTAGTGCCCGGTGATCTGCTTCGCCGAATGCCCGATGGTGACGTCGTCACCGCACATGATGCGCATGAACTCGCGCTGCTCGGCCATCCCGCGGATCGCGGCGCGTTCGCGTCCGCCGGGGCGGAGGGCGGCGGTCGAGCGGACGAGGTTGACCGGCACCCGGATCAGCGGATACCACGGGAACACGAACGGCAGCCCGAGGGTGCGCATCGCCGACGGCCCGAGGAAGCCGCTGGTGATCGAAAGGTGTTGCGACCGCGCGATCTTGCGACGCAGTTTCGGGAAGCGCCGGTAGTTCCACTGGTCCGGGTCGTCGCCCATCGGGACCGAGAGTTGCCGCGTCGTCTCGTCGGGCGTGGAGAGCACGTACGACGTGTGGTACAGCACGCGGATCGCGTCGCGGAAGTCGCGTGGCAGGAACTCGTCGTCGACCCCGAGAAGCCAGCCCGTGTACCTGGTGAGGTGCGCGACGGCGTCGTATTCGCTGGGGCGGTAGACGATTCCCATCATGATCGCGCCCACACTCGGCGACACCAGGGCGCCCACGAGCGTGGCGGCCATGTCGGTCTGATTGATCGGCAGACCCCATTCGGCGGGGTCCCAGTCGTCCATCCGGGCGACGTGGCGTCGGACGATGGCGTGGATGAGCCGCACGCGCAGCGTCGACTTGTAGCCGACTCCCTGTGGGCGCAAACCATTTTCGGTGATGACGTCGGTGGCCCACTGGGTCGTCTCGGCGAACCGTCGGTTGGAGCCCTTCTCCAGCGCGCCGGTCCGCAACAGCGTCTGGTTGAAACCGGAGAACTGATAGCCGCCGAGCAGTGCGACGTCGCGTGCGATGTACAGGCCGTCGGCGCCGCCGCTGCGCATCACGCGGGCGCCCTCCTCGATGATCTCGCGGTTGACCCAGCCCGGGACCTTCTCGTAGATCTCGAAGAACTCCCGCAGGGGAGCGGGCGCGTCGGGGACCGAGTCGATGCCGACCTCGAGGGCGGCCTCGAACAGCGGGCGGGCCGCGCTCATGCCGACCGAGTACATCCAGTCGACCAGGCGGTCGGCGTCCGGATCGCCGACGTTCAGCAGCTCGCCGAGATGGGTGAACAGTTCCCGGTTGGGCTTGCGCAGGCCGAGCAGTGGGCCCACCACACGCAGCCCTATGGGGATCGAGCACAGGCGGTCCGGATGGCGGGCCGGGATTCTCGGGGCGGGGGCGTCCTGCGCGGACGGATTCGCCGGGCGTGCCGACGCGGCGAGTGGTGAGGTCGTCATCGGACGGACTCCGATCGGTGCGTTCTGGTATGCCGGGGCAGTTTGGTCACGGCTGTTACCAGAAAACGTAGGCCCGGCGGAGGGGTCGTGTCAATGAGACGATCAAACCGCAGTGTCCCAATGGGCAGGTCGGGGCGCCGCCTGACACCGCCCGGGTGCGCTCAGACGCCGACCTGCTCCACCGCGAAGCTCAGGCCGTCACCGGCGAGCAGTGTGAGATAGCTCGGGTGCTCGGGGTCGAGGACCAGGCGCTGGTGACGGCCGCGGGCCTTGATCAGGTCGGGCACCACGGTCAGGTACCGGGGAGTGCTCGCCGCGTAGATGTCCACCCGCAGCCGGTGGCCCGGCTGCAGCACCGCATCGGTCGGGACCAGGTCCACGTCGATGCGGATCGGCTCGTCCACGGGCACCGGCAGCTTGCGCTTGCGCGACAGATAGTGGTGCGCCGAGAGCAGGCTGCCGTCGGAGGCATACACCGACTTGCTGCGGTCGAGTGCCCGGTTCGACGCCGACAACGCGCCGTTGGTCAGCACCGTCGAGGTGCCGTCGGGTGCGACGTCGTTGACGGTCACCGCCCAGATCGCCTCGTGCGCGGTGGTCGCCACGTTGAGGCGCAGGTTCATCGCGCCGCTGATCGGTGTCGCCACGGTCACCGGGGGAGTGGTGAACGACAGGCCGCCGCGCTCCTGGAACCGCGCGTCCCTGAACCAGTCGGGACCGAGGACCATCGTCGCGCCGGCGGTCACCTGGGTCATGTCCCGGGACCGCAGGCCGCGACCGTCCGGGCGGATGTGCAGCGACGAGACCTCTCGTGCCGGGCGCGGTCCCAGCGAGCCGTCGTGGACGGCGTGGTCGGCGGTCGACGAGGACTCCGGGCTCAGGTACAGCCGCGTCGGCTCGACCCCGGGGCGGGGGAAGCTCTGTCCCGAGGTCCAGACCCCGCCCTGTTGCAGCATGGTCACCGGGCCGTAGTACTCGATCCCGTTGCGGTGCCCCTTGAGCCAGCGGTCGAACCAGGCGCGCTCGAGGACGTCGAGACGCGGCGGCGCCGCCGGGCCGCCGAACCCCGAGCCGACGTCGAGGTGATAACCGTCGCCGACGATCATCTGCTTGCGGCCGGGCTCCATCTGCAGGCGCTCGTAGACGCCGGTCGCGCTGCGGCCGAACAGGTCGTGCCATGCGCCGACGGTGAAGGTCGGGGCCTCGATCCGGGACACGACCGGGTCGCGTACGTCGAAGTACGGGTCGTCGAAGATGCGCGGATCGCGTGCGGTGAGGAAACCCCAGAGCAGGGAAGGGATTTCGGTGGCCGGCGACTTGATCCGGTCGATCGCCCAGCGCAGTGCGTCGCCGCGCAGGATGTCACGCAGGACGTGGGAGGGGTTCGGCACCCATTTGAGCGCGTTCACCGCGCTCAGCCACACCGGGATGAACGCCGACGGCATGCCGCCGGTGATGTAGATGTCGCGGACGATGTCGTCGCACCCCTCGACCGCGAAGACCGCCTTCAGCTGCGGCGGGCGCTTGTCGGCGGCCTGCAGCGAGTTGATCGCCGAATACGACCAGCCCGCCAGGCCCACCGTTCCGTCGCACCACTCCTGCTCGCTGACCCAGTCGATGATCTCGACCGAGTCCTGCTGCTCGCGCGGGCCCAGGATCTCCCACCGGCCGTGGCTCGAACCGGTGCCGCGGACGTCGACGACGACCTGGACGTAACCGCTGCGCACCAGGTTCCGGTTGATCCCGAAGACGTCGAAGACCCCGCCGGAGAGCGTCTTCGTGAGGTTGGTCAGGCCCTCGAGCGCCGTGCCCGACGCGTCGACCGACCGCGACGCCGTGTGCAGCGCCTTGCCGAGGACGGGCGCATGCAGGGCCTGGTCGATGAAGTCGATCGCGGCCCGGTTGTAGGGATTGATGTTGATGATCGCCGGATACGGAGTGAGGACCGTCTGGCCGAACCGGTTGGCCGGGCGCACGACGGTGGCCTTGAGGATGACCCCGTCGCTCATCCGGATCGACACGTCCCGATCGACGACCACGCGGGGATACAGCTGCTTGCCGTCGACCTGCTCGCGCCAGCGGATGCCGTCGGCGCCGCCCGTGGGGTCGCCGAGGGGGAGCGTGCCGAAGTGCGGTGAGGCGAACGGGCGCCGCGAGGGGGCGGTGAGCGGGCGCGAGCGCCGCTCCGCCGGATCCAGCTGGTACGTCATGGTGCATACCCCTGCCTGGGGTGTGATGCCGCACCGCGGAAGGGTTGGTCGTGATGGCCGGGTGGACACCGACACCCCGTCGTGTCGGTCGTGAGTTGCCGTGGGCCACAGCGCGAAGCACTCCGATGTGGTCCACGTCACCCATCGTCGATGAAGAATAACTCAGCCGGCATATCGGATGGCTAACCGGGCGGCGTCGGTTCGGGTGCGAAGGTCTAGGGAAGGTCACGTTCCGGTAGCGCCAGATCGACGGCGGCGGCGGCCTCCAGCACCATCCACGCCGACAGTTGGACCGACAGGTCCCGCTCCGGGATCTCCGACGGGTTCACCGCGCCCGCCACGAACCGGGCCGTTTCGCCCTTCTTGTCGGGGACGACGGCCTTGGCGCGCCAGTCGCTGGAGAACAGCGTCGACCGTGGGGTCTCGGTGCGGTTCGACCACGCGGCATCGGCGCTGGTCATGACGATCCGTGCGGCCCGGGACCGTAGATCGCCCGCGCCGTCGACGTCGGGGAGGTCGGTTGCGATCAGGGCGAGATACCGGGCGAGGATCCCGTGGAACAGGCCGCCGTCGCCACCGCCCCCGCCTTTGATGACCCCGTCGACGCAGGAGTGTTTCTCGACGGCGCCCAACAGTCGGGCGAGGCGGTCGAGGTGGCGTTGGTCCCGGGTCGCTCGGAACGCCTCGAGTTCGGCGCCCAGCACGACGCCCTGGCAATAGGTGTAGGTGCCGGTCTCCGGCGTCAGTGAACCGTCGGGCTGCCGACGGAGTCCGTCGATGACGAGATGCGTCTTCGGGTCGATGAGCTGGGCGTCCATCCAGTCGCACATCGCGACGGCGCGCTCGACGTGGCCGGTGCGGGCCAACAGGATCGCGGCCGGGCCGTTGGCCGGCGCGTTGAAGAAGCGGTCCATCGTGCGCCAGGGGATTCCGCCGCCCTCCTCGGGCACCCAGGCGTCGAGCATGCGGCGGGTGAGGACCCGCAGCCCGCGTCGGTGATCGAGCTGGAGGTGACGGTCGGCCCGTTCGATGGCCAGCCCGAGCCACGCCATGTCGTCGTAGTAGTTGTTCGTCCAGCGGCCCAGATTGCGTACCCGGATGCCCCGCAGCAGGCGATTGGCGTCGTCGGCTACCTCGGGGTCGAACGAGCGTTCGCCGTATGCGGTCCCGCCCGGTCGGTGGATCGCCGCGTCGACGAGCAGGTCGACGAGGTGCGCGTGCCACCAGTAATGCCAGGATCCGAACTGCGCCCGGAGAAGTCCGATCGGCCACGCCACCGCGGCGGCGCGTGTCGCCGGCAACCAGAAGGCGCGTTGCAGGTGGCGCGCTGTGATCGCGTACATGGCGACCTGCGCGCGCTCGTTGGGGTCGTGTACGGCCGGCGATTTGGAATGTTCCCCCACGACCACGTAGCCTAGTCCTCGATGTGATGCACAACCGTGTGTCGTATCGGTTCAACCAGAGACCGTCGGTCGTCGGGACCTCCCGAACGAAGGCGCGACAGCAGTCGCCGGCCCACGCAGGATGAACGAGGATTTGAGAGTCCCACGCCTCGCGGCGTGCGCATCTTGACGCCCCGTGCCTGTGTGCCGGGGCGTTTGTCGTATGAGCCTCCGATCGCCTCCTCGGCCCGTCGCTCGGTTGAACCCGACCAACTCATAGTGACGAGGAGAGGAGGCGAAGTATGGCCAAGCCCGAAAAGGTCACCGCTGTTGCGGAGATCGCGGAGCAGTTCAAGGGCTCCACGGCGGCAGTCATCACGGAATACCGTGGTCTGACCGTTCCGCAGATCTCGCAGCTGCGACGTTCCCTCGGTGAGGGTGCAACCTACTCCGTCGCCAAGAACACCCTGGTGAAGCGTGCCGCTGCTGAGGCGGGCGTGGAAGGGCTCGACGAGCTGTTCACCGGTCCCACCGCCATCGCCTTCATCGAGGGTGAGCCGGTTGTGGCCGCAAAGGCGATCAAGAACTTCGCCAAGGACAACAAGGCTCTGGTCATCAAGGGCGGGTACATGGACGGCAAGCCGCTGTCCGTGTCCGAGATCGAGCAGATCGCCGACCTTGAGACCCGTGAGGTCTTGCTGGCCAAGCTCGCCGGTGCCATGAAGGGCAACTTGGCAAAGGCCGCCGGCCTGTTCAACCAGCCGGCATCGCAGGTCGCGCGTCTCGCTGCGGCCCTGCAGGACAAGAAGAACGAAGCCGGCGAGTAATTCGCCGCACCCACAGCTATCCCCGAACCGTACGGGGATGTGAAACCAACCCCCGTACGGGGACTGACAGGAAGGACGCCGATCATGGCGAAGCTCACCGCTGACGAGCTCATCGAGCAGTTCAAGGAACTGACCCTGCTGGAGCTCAGCGAGTTCGTGAAGAAGTTCGAAGAGGTCTTCGAGGTCACCGCGGCCGCTCCGGTTGCCGTTGCCGCTGCCGGTGCCCCGGCTGCCGCCGGTGGCGCCGACGCCGCTGCCGAGCAGGACGAGTTCGACGTCGTGCTCGAGTCGGCCGGCGACAAGAAGATCCAGGTCATCAAGGTCGTCCGCGAGGTCGTCTCGGGCCTGGGCCTGAAGGAGGCCAAGGACCTCGTCGAGTCGGCTCCGAAGCCGATCCTGGAGAAGGTCAGCAAGGAAGACGCCGAGGCTGCCAAGGCCAAGCTCGAAGAGGCCGGCGCCAAGATCACCCTCAAGTAAGACTCTCTCTTACTTCCCACGGGCCCGGGGCAGCGTTCGCTGTCCCGGGTTCGGTGGTATCCGGGGCTGACTCACCTGGGCAGTGACGATGTCGCCCGCGACATCGTTCCGGTACGGCGACTTCGATCGGTGTCGCCGTGTCAGAGCGGTGTCGCGGGCGAAATCGATCTGGCCGGCTTCGGTCCCTGTGTCGCGGAATAGATGTGAAACCCATAGACGAGTTTCTGCGTCCAAGTTCCGTGATCGAATTCCCGATAGACAGATTTCCGGCCGACAGACACGGCCTGATCCGCCGGGAGGCGACCCTTCGTGTCGGCATCGCGGACGACGTCGTCAACGCTGCGGTGAGGCGAGGACGTCTGCTGCGGCTCGCGCCCGGCGTGTGGGTTCCTGCCTTTCCGGGGCTGGAGGATGCCGACGGTGTCGACCGTCTGTATCGATACCGGTCCATCGCGGTGGCGACCTCGGCCCGAGATCGGGGAGTCTCCACACTCAGTCATTTCTCGGCGGCCGCTCTGCTCGGACTGGACACTCTTCACCCCGATCGTGAACGGGTGCACCTCACCAAGTCCACCGCCCGCGGCGGCTTCGTACGCGGGCTACGACACGTCCACAACGGGCCGCTTACGCCGGCCGAGACCGTTGAAATCGACGGTGTCGTCGTGACACGCCTCGAGCGGACCGCCGTCGACATTGCCATGGCGGGCAGCTTCGAGCAGGCGATCGTCGTGCTCGATGCGGCGCTTCGGCTCGGCGCCGATCCCGCTGTCATGACGGCTATGGTCGACGCGCGTGCAGGGACTCCCAACATCGGCGTGGCTCGCCGTGCGCTGTCACTGGCCGACGCCCGTTCGGAGAGCGTCGGAGAGTCCTGGAGTCGGGCCCAGATGATCGAGGCGGGGATTCCGCTGCCTCGTCTGCAGCACACTTTCGAGACGTCCTACGGAGACATACGCAGCGACTTCGACTGGGACGGCCTTGTCATCGGCGAGTTCGACGGGATGCACAAGTACGACAAGCTCATCAGGGACGGGGAGACGGTGCGCGACGTCCTGATCCGCGAGAAGCGGCGTGAGGGAGCGCTCGCAGAGCAGGGGATCGTGGTGATCCGCTGGACCTGGTCCACGCTCGAGCGCCGAGAACTGGCGCAGATTCTCCGTCCGTCCCTCGCGCGGATCGGACTCGTCGCAGCGTGACGCGTGCGGTTGGTTTCTCCGGTTCGAGGTCGCCTGCGACATTGCTCACCGTGGGCGATCTCGATCGAGTCCGCACAACCGAAATGAGGTCTGCGAGAGTGACCTGGGACTCTGCGTCGGCGGTCACATGGACGGTTCCGGCCCGACTTTCCTCACTAGAAATCATCCGCTATTGTTCTGGGACGCAGCGATGGTTACCGAACGGTAGCTTCGCGCCCGCCAAACGCTGAGTCAACCGGTCACGTTGTGGTTGGTCACGGTTCCGATACAGTGACCCCAACCACAAATGCCACCGGTTGGTGTGCGGACACACCGTGGCCGCATTCGGGGGCAGCGATCGTCTGGAGGAAGTTGTGGGTGTAGAGGTCAGTGTCGAGGGGCTCACGAAGTCGTTCGGCTCGCAGAACATCTGGCGTGATGTGACGTTGACCCTGCCGGAGGGCGAGGTCTCGGCACTGCTGGGTCCGTCGGGTACCGGCAAGTCGGTGTTCCTGAAGACCTTGATCGGTCTGCTGCACCCGGAGCAGGGTTCGGTGATCATCGACGGCACCGACATCACCAAGTGCTCGGCCAAGGAGCTCTACGAGATCCGCAAGCTGTTCGGCGTCCTCTTCCAGGACGGCGCGCTGTTCGGCTCGATGAGCCTCTACGACAACATCGCTTTCCCGCTTCGTGAGCACACGAAGAAGAAGGAACACGAGATCCGCGACATCGTGATGGAGAAGATCGACCTGGTCGGTCTGACCGGTGCGGAGGACAAGCTCCCCGGTGAGATCTCCGGCGGTATGCGCAAGCGTGCCGGCCTCGCGCGCGCCCTCGTGCTCGATCCCCAGATCATCCTGTGCGACGAGCCGGACTCCGGTCTGGATCCCGTTCGTACCGCGTACATCTCGCAGCTGTTGATCGACATCAACGCGCAGATCGACGCGACGATCCTGATCGTGACCCACAACATCAACATCGCCCGCACCATCCCGGACAACATCGGCATGTTGTTCCGCAAGGAGCTGGTGATGTTCGGTCCTCGCGAGCAGCTGCTGACCTCGGAGCAGCCGGTGGTCAAGCAGTTCCTGGCCGGCGACCGCTTCGGTCCGATCGGCATGTCGGAGGAGAAGGACGAGGCGGTCCAGAAGCAGGAAGAGGCGATGCAGGCCGCGGGCATCTCCGGTGGCGGCACCAAGGAGGACTTCACCGAGATCATCCCGCAGGTGCAGCCGAATCCGGGCATGCCCGAGCGCAAGGCGGTCAAGCGTCACCGCGAGCGCGTGATGGCGATGCTGCACACCCTGCCGCCGCAGGCCCAGGAGGCGATCCTGCGCAGCATGGAAGAGGAAGACCGCATCCGCGCCGAGAGCGACGCCCACGCCAGCAACATGGCGGGCGGGAACGCAGCAGCCGGTGGCGAGTGGACCGCGGCCCCGGCCGGCAACGTGGCGGTCGCGGACGCCAAGACCGCCGTCATCGACTACGGGGGCAGCGACGCACCCACCGAGCAGTGGCAGACAGACCCGCTGACCAAGCGCGGTCAGCATGCGGCTGACGGCAACGAAGGGCGGACGACCCAGGAATGACCAGCGCCACCATGCGTGGCGTCGACCGAATCGCGCAGGCCGGGACGGGTGCTCTCGCCCAGACCGGCAACATCGTTCAGCTCTTCGTCGACGTTGCACGCCAGACCTTCGTGCGCCCGTTCCAGTGGCGGGAGTTCATCCAGCAGGCCTGGTTCATCGCCAGCGTGACGATCCTGCCCACCGCGCTCATCGCGATCCCGTTCGGCGCGATCGTCTCGTTGCAGACCGGTTCGCTGATCAAGCAGCTCGGCGCCGAGTCGTACACCGGCGCGGCGAGCGTGCTGGTGGTGATCCAGCAGGGCTCGCCTCTGGTGACGTCCCTGCTCATCGCGGGCGCGGCCGGGTCGGCCGTGGCCGCCGACCTCGGTTCGCGCACGATCCGCGAGGAGATCGACGCGATGGAGGTGCTGGGCATCAACCCGATCCAGCGCCTGGTCGTTCCGCGCGTGCTGGCGATGGTTCTGGTCGCGATGCTGCTCAACGGTCTGGTCGCCGTCATCGGCATCGGCGGTGGTTACTTCTTCAACGTCGTGGTGCAGGGCGGTACCCCGGGTGCCTACCTGGCGTCCTTCGGTGCGCTCGCGCAGCTGCCCGACCTCTACGTGTCGACCCTCAAGGCGGCCGTCTTCGGTGTGCTCGCCGGTGTGGTCGCGTCTTACAAGGGCCTCAACCCGAAGGGCGGCCCGAAGGGCGTCGGTGACGCGGTCAACCAGAGCGTCGTCATCACGTTCCTGCTGCTCTTCCTCGCAAACCTGATCATCACTGCGGTCTACCTGCAGGTCGTCCCGCCGAAGGGAAGCTAGACGTGACCGATGGTGGCGGAGGCGTGACTATCGCCAAGAGCAGGCCCGAGTACTTCATGTACGAGGCCCGCAAGCAACTGGGCAAGCCGCTGAAGGTGCTCGACGGCGCCGGCGAGCAGATGTCGTTCTACGGCCGCACGCTCGCGTGGATGCCGAAGACGCTGGTGCATTACACCCGTGAGGTCCTGCGACTCCTCGCCGAGGTGGCATTCGGCTCGGGCGGCCTCGCGGTCATCGGCGGCACGATCGGCGTGATGGTGCTGATGTCGGGTTTCACCGGCGTCGTCGTCGGTCTGCAGGGCTACGCGGCCCTCGACCAGATCGGTTCGCAGGCCCTCACCGGCTTCCTGTCGGCCTACGTCAACACCCGTGAGGTGGCGCCTCTCGTGGCGGGCCTCGCCCTGTCGGCGACCGTCGGCTGTGGTTTCACCGCCCAACTCGGCGCCATGCGCATCTCCGAGGAGATCGACGCCCTCGAGACGATGGCCGTGCCGTCGATCCCGTTCCTGGTCTCCACCCGCGTGATCGCCGGCTTCATCGCCGTCATCCCGCTGTACGTGCTGGGCCTGTTGTCGGCCTACCTCGCCTCCCGCGTGGTCACGACGGTGTTCAACGGCCAGTCGGGCGGCTCCTACGACCACTACTTCAATCTGTTCCTGCCGCCGGCGGACGTTCTCTGGTCCTTCGGCAAGGTGCTGGTCTTCGCCTTCGTGATCATCCTGGTGCACTGCTACTACGGCTACTACGCGTCGGGCGGTCCGGCAGGCGTGGGCGTGGCCGTCGGCCACGCGGTCAGATCGGCACTGGTGCTCATCGCGGTCCTCGACTTCTTCCTCGGACTCGCGATCTGGGGCACCACCACGACCGTGCGAGTGGGGGGTTAGCCCGAGATGCAGGTGCTGCGCCGACGACTGCTCGGCCTGGTGTTCTTCGTCGTGGTCGCGATCTTCTTCGCTGCGACGATCACCAAGTTCAACAAGACGTTCCAGGATTTCACCGACGTCACCCTCGTCACCGACTCGACCGGCAACGCGTTGCCGGCCAATGCCGACGTCAAGGCACGGGGCATGGTCGTCGGCGAGGTGCGTGAGGTCAAGCCATCACCGGACGGCTCGGTCGAGGTCATCCTCGGCCTCGACCCGGACAAGGCGAAGCAGCTGCCCGCTGACACGACCGCGCGCATCCTGCCGAAGACCCTCTTCGGCGAGCGATACGTCGCGCTGCAGGTCCCCAAGGACACCTCGGGGCCGACGCTGCACAACGGCTCGACGATCCGGACCGACAACAGCGGCAACGCGCTCGAGGTCCAGCAGCTGTTCGACGAGCTGCTCCCGGTCCTCGAGGCGATCCCGCCGCAGGATCTCAACGCCACGCTGACCGCGCTCTCGCAGGCGCTGTCGGGTCGCGGCGAGCAGCTCGGCACCACGTTCGAGGAGCTCAACCAGATCTTCGGCGAGGTCAACAAGAACCTGCCCGAGCTCGAGGGCACCCTGGAAGGCCTCGCGTCCTTCTCGCAGACCTACTCGCAGGCCCTTCCCGACGTCATCGACGCGCTGGACTCGTTCCGGACCACGTCGAACACCATCGTCGAGCGCCAGGGCGACCTGCGCACCCTGATCGCGACCCTCGGCGTGGCGTCCGACGACGCCACCCGATGGCTGCGCCAGAACCGCACCGATCTGATCGATCTGGCCGTGGACTCCGAGGAACTGCTCGTCGGCCTCGCCAAGCAGTCGCCGGTCTTCACGTGCACGTTCCGCAACTTCGCCGAACTCATCCCCGGGACCCGCGAGATCTTGGGCGTGGGCACCAAGAACCCCGGCGTGCGCGTGAACCTGCAGTTCGTCAACCCCCGCGGCCGCTATCTACCGAACCAGGACGAACCGCGATTCATGGACCTCGATCCTCCCGCAGTCTGCTACGAGCCGGCCAAGAACGGCCGCCCGTTCCCGCAGTACCCCGGCGGCGGCCTCGCCGACGGCAGCTACCAGCCGCCGTCGCGAAACGCCGGCCCGCGCAACGTCAAGGAACTGCCGCAGCCGCAGTTCAGCGGCGTCCCCGCCGGCACGGTGACCTCCAACCCGTTCGATGACCCGGACTACCGCAGGCAGTTGCAGGTGATCTACGGAGCCACCTCCGGTAAGGCACCGGAAGAGGTGCCGACCTGGGTGACGACGATCGCCGGCGGCGCCCTGCAGGGAGCGAAGGTCGACATCAAATGAAATCGATCGCCGCGCCTCTGACCAAGCTGATCATCTTCGCGCTGATCACGGTCATCACCACCAGCCTGCTCGCGCTCACCATCGCGAACGCCGGCGGCGACGGTGATGCGAAGTTCAAGGCCGTCTTCGACGACGCGACGCTGCTCAACCCCGGCGACGACGTGCGCATCGCCGGTGTGCGCGTCGGCCAGGTCGAGAAGGTCGAGGTCTACGACCGGAACAAGGCCATGGTCTCGTTCAACGTCGACCGCGACCGTCTGCCCGACGGCACGCAGCTCTACATCCGCTACCGCAACCTGACCGGCCTGCGGTACCTCGCCCTCGAGCGCGGGGCCGGTGACCCGTCGAAGACGGTGCCGCAGGGTCACACCTTCGGCGTCGAGGAGAACGACAACAGCACCCACCCGCCGGTGAACCTGACCGAGTTGTTCAACGGCTTCCGTCCGCTGTTCCAGCAGCTGTCGGCCGAGGACGTCAACAAGCTCGCCGACGAGATCATCAAGATCTTCGACGGGCAGGGTGGCTCGATCACCCGGCTCGTCAGCGACACCGCGGACCTGACCAACGCGATCGCCGACAAGGACAAGGTGATCGGCGAGCTGATCGGGAACCTGACCAAGGTCCTCGACACCGTCAACAAGAACGACGAGCAGTTCACCAGCCTCCTCGACAACACCGAGAAGCTCGTGACGGGTCTGGCCGCCCAGCGCGGTTCGGTCGGCTCGGCGATCAGCTCGGTGTCGAGCCTGACCTCCGTCACGGCGAACATCCTCGGCGCCACGCGCCCGTCCATCCAGGGCGACATCGCCGGACTCAAGGCGCTGTCCGACGAGATCAACAAGCGGGACAAGGACATCGAGGAGACGCTGACCAACCTGCCGGTGAAGCTGCAGAAGATCGGCCGCGCCGCGACCTTCGGCTCGTGGTTCCAGTTCTATCTGTGCGGCATCGACATCGTCGCCGGCACCGGCAAGTCCACGGTGCTGACCAAGCCGTTGGTACCGCTGCCCGAGATCAATCACGTGCTCTACACCAGCGCGGCCACCCGCTGCTGGGCCGACGAGAAGCCTGGGGGGTGACCTGAGATGGCAGAAGAGAACACCACGAACGTGGCCGGCGAACCGGCCGACGATCAGCAGCCGCAGCAGCACCCCCACCGGCGGTTCGGTGGGCGCCGCAGCCCGGTCAGCATCGGCGCGATCGGCATCCTGATCATGGCGATGCTCGGTCTGAGCGCCTTCTACCTCACCGAGGTGCCCCTGCTGGGCGCCGGTGCGCGCTACACCGCGCAGTTCAGCGAGGCCGCCGGGCTCAAGCCCGGCAACGAGGTGCGCGTCGCGGGCGTCAAGGTCGGCGAGGTCGATAGCGTGAAGCTCGACGGCGACCACGTCGACGTCAGCTTCAAGGTCGAGAACACCTGGATCGGAGACCAGACCCAGGCGTCGATCCAGATCAAGACGATCCTGGGCCAGAAGTACCTGGCATTGAACCCGCGTGGCAGCAAGCCCGCCGATCCCGACACGCCGTTGACCGACACGGTCGCGCCGTTCGACGTCATGGAGGCGTTCTCCGCGGCGACCGAGCAGATCGAGGACTTCGACACCAAGCAGATCGCGGACTCCATGGAGGTCCTGTCGGACGCCTTCTCGGGCACCGCGGGCAACGCCGGCCCGGCCCTCGACGGCCTGGCCCGCCTGTCGAACACGATCGCCAGCCGCGACCAGGAGGTGCAGAAGCTCCTCGCCGCGACCAAGGACACCTCGAAGATCCTCGCCGATCGCAACGAGGAGTTCGTGCGCCTGATCGCCGGGGCGGGACAGCTGCTCGACGAGCTGAACAACCGGCAGCAGGCCATCTCGGCGCTGCTGGCGTCGACGACCAGCCTCGGTGACTCGCTGACCGGGATCGTCCGGGACAACGAGGAGCAGATCGGGCCGGCCCTCGACGCGCTGAAGGGCGTGAACGAGTTGCTGCAGCGACAGAACCAGAACATCCGCGAGTCGCTGAAGTATCTGGCGCCGTTCTACCGGCTCTACGCCAACGTGCTCGGCAACGGCCGCTGGTTCGAGTCGACAGTGATCAACCTGCTGCCGCCGGCACTGCCGCAGCAGAACACGACGCGGCCGCCCAACAAGAAGGTCGACCAGAACAACGGCGGAACGGAGGCAGGCTGATGACCGCACCAGACCTGACGCAGACCGCCGGTCCCGGTCGCTGGTTCACCCCGCGGCACATCGTGCTGACCATCCTCGGGCTGATCATCGCGCTCGTCGTGGCGGGCGCCCTGTGGTGGGTGTTCTCCGGCATCGGGACCACCAAGATCACCGCGACGTTCAAGCGCTCGGTCGGCATCTACGAGGGCTCGGACGTCCGCATCCTCGGCGTCAACGTGGGAAAGGTCGACTCCGTCACGCCGCAGGGTGAGACGGTGAAGGTGATCATGACGGTCGACCGGGGCATAACCCTGCCCGAGGACGTCCGTGCCGTGCAGGTGATCCCGTCGGTCGTCGCCGACCGTTACGTCCAGCTCACCCCGGCGTACACCGGTGGCCCGAAGGCCGGACGCGACATCACCCTGTCCGAGGACCGCACGATGGTTCCGGTCGAGGTGGACGAGCTGTACCGCAGCGTCCAGGAACTCTCCGACGCGCTCGGACCCGACGGCGCCAACAAGACCGACGGAACCGGACGCCAGGGCGCGGTGAGCGAGCTCATCACGACCAGCGCGGAGAACCTGAACGGCAACGGCGAGAAGCTCGGCGCGGCCATCGAGAACCTCTCGAAGGCGACGACCACGCTCAGCGATTCGCGCGGGAACCTGTTCGACACCGTCAAAAACCTGAACACCTTCGTGGCCGCGCTGCGCGAGAACGACGCCCAGGTGCGTCAGTTCAACAGCCAGATGGCGTCGTTCAACAAGTTCCTCGCCGGTGAGCGCGAACAGCTCGCGTCGTCGTTGAACAAGCTCTCGATCGCCCTCGGCGACGTGGCGGAGTTCATCGCCGACAACCGCGAGCAGATCGGCGAGACCGTCAAGGACCTGCAGCCGACCACGCAGGCGTTGCTCGACAACAAGAACAATCTCAAGGAGATCCTGACCGTGCTGCCGGTGGCGATCAGCAACCTGATCAACGCCTACGACGCGGAGTCCGGCAATCTCGCGATGCGCCTGACCATCCCGGACCTGCAGGATCCGCTCAGCGCATCGTGCGGCCTGTTCGACCTCGGGGCGCTGCTGCCGGGCAACCCGCAGGCGAAGCAGTTCTCCGACGCGCTGCGCCCGTTCGTCAACCAGTGCCAGGCGGTGGGCAAGCAGATCACCGAGGGCGTGCTCGAACCGGTGCTGCCGGTGCTGCCCTTCGGGATCATGAGCAACAACAAGCTGCAGAAGTACCCGGTCCCGGGCACGGTTCCCGGTAACCCGGATCCGAAGATCAACACCCCGACGCCGGCACCGTCGACCAAGTCGACGCCCAAGCCCGCGCCGCGCACCACCAAGACCCCGGCGCCGAGTTCGAGTGCCCCGCAACCACGGGGAGGCAACTGATGAACCGACGCTCCATGCGGATGACGCTGGCCGGCGCGGTGCTGTCGTTGACCGTGATGGTGTCGGGCTGTATGTCCGGCGGCATCCAGTCGATCCCGCTGCCCGGCGGCGTGGACACCGGCTCCGACCCGCGGACGTACAAGATCCAGTTCGACGACGTGCTCGACCTGGTTCCGCAGTCGATGGTGAAGCAGAACGGCATCCCCGTCGGCCGCGTGACCAAGGTCGAGGTGCCGAAGGACGCCTGGTACGCCCAGGTGACGGTCCAGGTGAAGAACGACGTCGACCTCTCCGACAAGGCTGAGGCCAGCGTCCAGCAGACCTCGCTTCTCGGCGAGAAGTTCGTCGCGCTGAGCGAGCCCGAGGACGCGAAGAACGCGCCGCGGCAGAATCCCGCGGACCCGATCCCGGTGACGCGGACGCGTACCGCCACCGACATCGAGCAGGTTCTCGGTGCGCTGGCGATGCTGCTGACCGGCGGCGGCATCAATCAGCTGCAGCCGATCGTCACCGAGCTGAACAAGGCGCTCGAGGGACGCACCGACAAGGTGCGCAGCCTCATCGACCAGTCGGAGAAGCTCATCGCCGGCCTCAACCGCCAGCGTGACGACATCCTGACCGCGATCGACGGTCTCGCAGACCTCTCTGCGCGAACCGAGAAGCAGACCGCGCAGATCGACCGCATCCTCAAGCAGCTGCCCGAGGGCATCGAGGTGCTCGAGGAGCAGCGTCCGCAGTTCGTCGAGCTGCTGACCAAGCTCGATCAGCTCGGCCAGGTCGGCACCGACGTTCTCGGCAAGTCCCGCAAGGCGCTGATCAACGACCTCAAGGCGCTGCGCCCGATCCTGACCGAGCTGGCGAAGGCCGCCCCGGACGCGATCACCGCGGCCCCGCTGGTCCTGACCCACCCGTACCCGGACTGGATCATACCTGCGGTCCACGGTGACTCGACGAACCTCTTCATCACGCTCGACCTCCGCATCCTGAACCAGCTGGAGGCGCTCGGCGTGGGGCAGGGGACACCCAAGTACTCGCCGCCGGTGCGAGTGAACGTCCCGGTCAACCCGCGCAACCCGTACTACAACGGCAACGGGCCGCGTCTCGGCTGGCCGACGATCACCCTGTTGCCGCCGGGCCCGAACTGGCGACCGGGACCGAACACCCCGCCGTCGGGCGGCACGTACCCGGCGTCGTTCTCGCGCCCGGCCGAGGGTGCGGGCCGCATGCCCACCCCGGCGACCCCGGGGCAGGGGATTCTCGACGGCCCGCTCTCGGCGCTGGGTCTCGCGCCCAAGGCGCCGGCCCAGGGATCGACAGGAGCAGGCCGATGATCGGCAAGTTGGTAAAGATCCAGTTGGCCGTGTTCGTCGTGGTCGGTCTGGTCGCCCTGGTCTATGTGGGCGCCAAGTACGCGCGACTCGACAAGCTCGCGGGCGTCGGCGTCTACACCGTGACCGCCCAGATGCCCGATTCCGGCGGCATCTTCACCAATGCCGAGGTGACCTACCTCGGTGTGCCGGTCGGGCGGGTCGGCGACCTGTCCCTCACCAAGGACGGCGTCGACGTCAAGCTCGAACTGAACTCGGGCGGACCCGAGATCCCGGCGTCGTCGGTCGCGGTCGTCGCGTCGCGGTCGGCGATCGGCGAGCAGTACGTCGACCTGCAGCCGACCACCGCCACGGGGCCGTACCTGAAGAACGGCGACATCATCACGAAGTCCGAGCTGCCGCCGCCGCTGCAGGACGTCGTGAAGTCGGCCATCGACTTCACCTCGTCGATCCCCGTCGACGACCTGCATGTCGTGGTCACCGAGCTCGGCAAGGCGTTCAACGGCCGCGCCGACGACCTGACCCGGCTCGTCGACTCGCTTGGGAAGCTCTCCCGCGCCGGCGTCGACAACCTGGGCCAGGTGATCGGCCTCATCCAGGACTCCAACGTCGTGCTCGAGACGCAGGCCGATCAGTCGGATGCCATCCTCACCTGGTCGCGCAACCTGAACCTGATCACCGCGACGCTGGCGACTGCGGACCCGGATCTGCGCCGGTTGCTGACCACGGGAACGTTGTCGGCGACCCAGATCTCGGAGCTGATCCAGAAGAACGGCAACGACATCTCGAAGGTCGTGAAGGATCTCGCCGAGGTGGCGCGCACGATCGAGCCGGCCACCTACACCTCGTCGGTCACCGTCGCGATGCTGTCGGCACTGTCGGCGGGTAGCCACGCGCCGGCGCCCGGCGACGGGCAGACCCACTTCGGCATCGTCCTGGAGACCAACAACCCCGCGGCCTGTACACGCGGTTACGAGAGCACCCAGGAGATGATCGCGGCGATCAAGCGCAAGAACCCGAACTTCGACGTCCACTACGACGATTTCCCGTTCAACACCGACGCCCGGTGCACCGTGCCCCAGGGCAACCCGACCGGTGTGCGTGGCGCCGATCGAGCGCAGTACGCGAATCCGGCCTATCCGCAGCCGTGGGACAAGACCCCGAAGAAGGATCCGGACAAGTTGAACCTGAACCCGCTCGCCAACCAGCTCGCAGCGCTGCTCGGCGTGCGGCCCAAATAACGACTCGCGGCTCATCAGGTCCCGAGACCGCCCTTGCGGCGGTGCTCGGGACTTGGGCTGTGCTCAGGAGTGATCTATACAGTGTCTGCGATGACTGGCACCTCTGAATCCGAAGACCCCGGGACCCCTGGTCCGGAGTCGTCCGACAAGTCGAACGCCGACACGGGCCGCATGCTGAAGCGTCTGGTCCCGCTGGTCCTGTCCTTCGTGGCCCTCGTCGCCGCCGTGGTGTGCGCGGTGGTCTTCGGCGTGAAGGCCTGGAACGTGTACGTCGACGAGTACCCGGCGCAACAGACCCGCGACCAGGCCACCCAGGCGGCCGAGCAGGCGGTTCTGAACATCACCACGATCGATCCGGCCGATCTCGACACCTTCAAGGAGCGGGCCGACGCCTCGCTGACCGGCAAGGCCAGAGAAGAGGTGCTCGGCGGGAAGGACGGCGGCGTCCTGAAGATGCTCGAGGAGGCCGGTCCGTCGTCGGCGAAGCTGACCGCGCGGCTGCTGCGCAGCGCCCCCACCGAGGTGAACGCCGACGAGGGGAAGGCCAAGGTGCTCGTCTACGTCCTCACGTCCCTGCAGCGACCCGACGAGCCCAACGTGGACGAGACGCGCGGCTTCGACGTCGGCATGGTCAAGGACGGCGACGTGTGGAAGGCGGAGAGCATCACCGGGCTCGAGGGGATCGCCTACGCCGACACAGGCGAAGCGCCTGCACCCGCGCCGGAAGGGGAGAACTGATGGCACCGAACCCCAAGAACTCGCCCCGCAAGTCGCGCCGGCCGAAGGTCGCCGGACACACCCGCCCGGCGCGGCCGACCGGCGACGACGAGACCACGACCGAGCAGGCGTCCGCTGTCGGCGAAAGCCCTGCGGCCGACGAGACCGTCGTCGCCACGGGCGGCGACCTCCGATCCGATGAGGAGACCTCACCGGGGGAGTCTCCGGCCGACGGGACCGACACCGATGCGGCAGGCGAGACGACCGCCGACGAGACCGCAGATGAGCCCGGAGTGTCGCTGGAGAAGGACGCCGCTGCTGACGGGGCCGGCGTCTCGCTGACCAAGGACACCGCCGCCGACGACGCGTCGTCGGCGCGCCGACCTGTCTCGCGGGTGCCGACCCTGCGCCCGCGGGGGACCCGGGACACGGATGGTCCCGGCCCCGCCGCGACCACGACCCGTACCGGGCGGACGGCCGGCACGACCCCGGCAGCGGGGACTCCCGTGCCGCCCCGGCGTCCGGGAGAGACCACGGCGGGACCGCAGCGCGGGGGTCGGCGCACATCCGGTCTGTCGTCCGTGCTGACGATCGGCTTCGCCGTCGCGGCCGTGGTCCTCGGCATCGTCGCGGCGATCCTCGCATTCCACCCGGGGGCCGAGATCGGCCCGAACAAGGCGTTCGTCGAACAGAAGGCGACAGCCGAACTCACCGGTCAGGCGCAGGAACGCATCTGCGCGGTCTGGGGACACCAGTACACCGACCTCGACGCCTGGGCGAAACGCGCCGGCGACGCGCTCACCGGCGATGCCCGCAAGGAATTCGACGAGTCGCTGAAGACCCAGCGCGAGCTGATCACCCAGACCAAGTCGGGTGCCGACTGCCGGGTGGACGCCCTCGGCGTCAAGGACATGAGCGGTGTCGGGGACGGGGCCCGGGCGACCGTGATCGCCAACCTGATCATCAGCGAGACGCGCAACGGCATGGCCACCAACAGCCTGGCCCCGCGCGCCCAGTTCTCGATGGTCAAGCAGGGCGACACCTGGCGTATCGAGGGCGTCGAGGTCTTCTGAGCGTCCCGACCCGCCAGGTCATAGGGTGTGGACGCAGGACAGATCGGCGAAATTGGCGCGTAGCGCTTGACGTTTGGGCGTCGGCGGGCCAGTCTGTCTCCAGCGATCGACGTGCAGGCAGCCACCCGCGCGCACATCGCTTCCAGATCGATCTCAGACGGGCTTGACAAAGTGCGTCTATTTTCTGCTACTGTTGGACGTTGCGCTGGCTGCCTCCTGTCCATCTACCGATCCTTCTACGGCCACCTTGTTGTGTGTGCTGGTGTGATCGCCGATCTCAGGGTGTCACCAGCGAACGGCCCATCAAGCCACCACACATCTAGGTTGTGAATAACGTCGTGTTGGAAGGACGCATCTTGGCAGTCAACCGCCAGTCCACCTCAACAATCCCCGGCGCGCCGCATCGCGCGTCGTTTGCAAAGATCAGCGAGCCGCTGGAGGTCCCCGGCCTCCTCGATATCCAACTCGATTCCTTCGAATGGCTCGTCGGGTCCCCGGAGTGGCGCGCCAAGGCGATCGCTCGCGGCGAGGAGAACCCGGTCGGCGGTCTGGAGGAGGTCCTCGCGGAGCTCTCCCCGATCGAGGACTTCTCCGGCTCCATGTCGCTGTCCTTCTCCGATCCGCACTTCGACGAGGTCAAGGCCTCCGTCGAGGAGTGCAAGGACAAGGACATGACCTACGCGGCGCCGCTGTTCGTCACCGCGGAGTTCATCAACAACAACACCGGTGAGATCAAGTCGCAGACCGTCTTCATGGGCGACTTCCCGATCATGACCGACAAGGGCAGCTTCATCATCAACGGCACCGAGCGTGTCGTGGTGAGCCAGCTCGTCCGCAGCCCGGGTGTGTACTTCGATGCCGCCATCGACAAGGCCACCGAGAAGACCCTCCACACCGTCAAGGTGATCCCGGGTCGCGGTGCCTGGCTCGAGTTCGACGTCGACAAGCGCGACACCGTCGGTGTCCGCATCGACCGCAAGCGCCGCCAGCCGGTCACCGTCCTGCTCAAGGCCCTCGGCTACACCAACGAGGAGATCACCGAGCGTTTCGGCTTCTCCGAGATCATGATGTCGACCCTGGAGAAGGACAACACCGCCAACCAGGACGAGGCGCTGCTCGAGGTGTACCGCAAGCTGCGTCCGGGCGAGCCCCCGACCAAGGAGTCGGCGGAGAACCTCCTGGAGAACCTGTTCTTCAAGGACAAGCGCTACGACCTCGCCCGCGTGGGCCGCTACAAGATCAACAAGAAGCTGGGCCTGACCGACAACCCGATGACCGGCGAGTCGACCCTGACCCGCGAGGACATCGTCACCACCGTCGAGTACCTGGTGCGTCTGCACGAGGCCGACCCGCACACCACGACCTACATGACCGGTCCGGGTGGGGTCGAGGTGCCCGTCGAGGTCGACGACATCGACCACTTCGGCAACCGCCGCCTGCGCACCGTCGGCGAGCTGATCCAGAACCAGATCCGCGTCGGCCTGTCGCGTATGGAGCGTGTCGTGCGTGAGCGCATGACCACCCAGGACGTCGAGGCGATCACCCCGCAGACCCTGATCAACATCCGTCCCGTAGTGGCGGCGATCAAGGAGTTCTTCGGCACCAGCCAGCTGTCGCAGTTCATGGACCAGAACAACCCGCTCTCGGGTCTGACCCACAAGCGTCGCCTGTCGGCGCTGGGCCCGGGCGGTCTGAGTCGCGAGCGCGCCGGCCTCGAGGTCCGCGACGTCCACCCGTCGCACTACGGCCGCATGTGCCCGATCGAGACCCCTGAGGGTCCGAACATCGGTCTGATCGGTTCGCTGTCGGTGTACGCGCGGGTCAACCCGTTCGGCTTCATCGAGACCCCGTACCGCAAGGTCGTCGACGGTGTCGTCACCGACCAGATCGAGTACATGACCGCCGACGAGGAGGACCGCTACCTCATCGGCCAGGCGAACACGAACTTCGACGACGACGGCCGCATCACCGACGAGCGCGTGCTCGTCCGTGAGAAGGGCCCCGAGGTCAAGTTCGTCAGCCCGGCCGAGGTCGAGTACCTCGACGTCTCGCCGCGCCAGATGGTGTCGGTCGCGACCGCGATGATCCCGTTCCTCGAGCACGACGACGCGAACCGCGCCCTCATGGGTGCGAACATGCAGCGTCAGGCGGTGCCGCTGCTGCGCAGCGAGTCCCCGCTGGTCGGCACCGGCATGGAGCTGCGTGCCGCCGTCGACGCCGGCGACGTCATCGTCTCGGCGAAGACCGGCGTGGTGGAGGAGGTCTCGGCCGACTACATCACCGTCATGGCCGACGACGGCACCCGCGACACCTACCGCCTGCGCAAGTTCGCGCGCTCGAACCACGGCACCTGCGCCAACCAGCGTCCGATCGTGGACGAGGGCCAGCGCGTGGAGTCCGGCCAGGTCCTCGCCGACGGCCCCTGCACCGAGAACGGTGAGATGGCGCTCGGCAAGAACCTGCTCGTGGCGATCATGCCGTGGGAGGGCCACAACTACGAGGACGCGATCATCCTGAGCCAGCGCCTCGTGGAGGAGGATGTCCTCACCTCGATCCACATCGAGGAGCACGAGATCGACGCCCGTGACACCAAGCTCGGTGCCGAGGAGATCACCCGGGACATCCCGAACGTCTCCGACGAGGTCCTCGCCGATCTCGACGAGCGCGGCATCGTGCGGATCGGCGCCGAGGTCCGCGACGGCGACATTCTGGTCGGCAAGGTCACCCCGAAGGGCGAGACCGAGCTGACCCCGGAGGAGCGCCTGCTGCGCGCCATCTTCGGCGAGAAGGCCCGCGAGGTCCGCGACACCTCGCTGAAGGTGCCCCACGGCGAGACCGGCAAGGTCATCGGCGTCCGCGTGTTCAGCCGCGACGACGACGACGATCTGCCCCCGGGCGTCAACGAGCTGGTCCGCGTCTACGTGGCCCAGAAGCGCAAGATCCAGGACGGCGACAAGCTGGCCGGCCGCCACGGCAACAAGGGCGTCATCGGCAAGATCCTCCCGCAGGAGGACATGCCGTTCCTGCCCGACGGCACCCCGGTCGACATCATCCTGAACACCCACGGCGTGCCGCGTCGTATGAACATCGGCCAGATCCTGGAGACCCACCTCGGGTGGATCGCCAAGGCGGGCTGGAACATCGACGTCGCCGGCGGGGTCCCCGAGTGGGCCGAGAAGCTGCCCGAGGACATGTACTCGGCGCCGCCGAACACCAAGACCGCCACCCCGGTGTTCGACGGTGCGCGCGAGGAGGAGCTGACCGGACTGCTGTCCTCGACGCTCCCCAACCGCGACGGCGAGGTGATGGTCAACGGCGACGGCAAGGCGACGCTGTACGACGGCCGCTCCGGCGAGCCGTTCCCGTACCCCGTGGCCGTCGGCTACATGTACATCATCAAGCTGCACCACCTGGTCGACGACAAGATCCACGCCCGCTCGACCGGTCCGTACTCGATGATCACCCAGCAGCCGCTCGGTGGTAAGGCGCAGTTCGGTGGTCAGCGCTTCGGTGAGATGGAGTGTTGGGCAATGCAGGCCTACGGCGCCGCCTACACCCTGCAGGAGCTGCTCACCATCAAGTCGGACGACGTGGTGGGCCGCGTGAAGGTGTACGAGGCGATCGTCAAGGGCGAGAACATCCCCGAGCCCGGCATCCCCGAGTCGTTCAAGGTCCTCCTGAAGGAGCTGCAGTCGCTGTGCCTGAACGTCGAGGTGCTGAGCTCCGACGGTGCGGCCATCGAGATGCACGACTCCGACGACGAGGACCTGGAGCGCGCCGCGGCCAACCTCGGCATCAACCTGTCGCGTAACGAGTCGGCCACGGTCGACGACCTCGCGAACTGATTGATCCTCACCAACTCGGGCCGGGTTGCCGGTCGTCCGCCACGGCCGGCAGCCCGACCCACTGACAACAGAGCTCTGGAAAGGTAACAAGTGCTCGACGTCAACTTTTTCGACGAACTCAAGATCGGCCTGGCCACGGCCGACGATATTCACAACTGGTCGTACGGTGAGGTCAAGAAGCCGGAGACGATCAACTACCGCACGCTGAAGCCGGAGAAGGACGGCCTGTTCTGCGAGAAGATCTTCGGACCGACTCGCGACTGGGAGTGCTACTGCGGCAAGTACAAGCGCGTCCGCTTCAAGGGCATCATCTGCGAGCGCTGCGGCGTCGAGGTGACCAAGGCCAAGGTGCGCCGTGAGCGTATGGGCCACATCGAGCTCGCCGCGCCGGTCACCCACATCTGGTACTTCAAGGGTGTGCCGAGCCGCCTCGGCTACCTGCTCGACCTGGCGCCGAAGGATCTCGAGAAGATCATCTACTTCGCCGCCTACGTCATCACCTCGGTCGACGACGAGCTCCGCCACAACGAGCTGTCGACGCTCGAGGCCGAGATGGAGGTCGAGAAGAAGGCGATCGCCGACCAGCGCGACGCCGATCTCGCCGAGCGCCAGCAGAAGCTCGAGCAGGATCTCGCCGAGCTCGAGGCCGAGGGCGCCAAGGCCGACGTGCGCCGCAAGGTCCGCGACGGCGCCGAGCGCGAGATGCGTCGTATGCGCGACGCCGCCCAGCGTGAGCTCGACGCGCTCGAGGAGATCTGGGACAAGTTCACCAAGCTCGCCCCGGGCGACCTGATCATCGACGAGAAGGTCTACCGCCAGCTCGACGAGCGCTACGGCGAGTACTTCCAGGGCGCCATGGGTGCCGAGGCGATCAAGAAGCTCCTCGAGAACTTCGACATCGACGCCGAGGCCGAGTCCCTGCGTGAGACCATCCGCAACGGCAAGGGCCAGAAGAAGCTGCGTGCTCTCAAGCGCCTGAAGGTCGTCGCCGCGTTCCAGCAGTCGGGCAACTCGCCGCTGGGCATGGTCCTCGACGCCGTGCCGGTGATCCCGCCGGAGCTGCGTCCGATGGTCCAGCTCGACGGTGGCCGCTTCGCCACCTCGGACCTCAACGACCTGTACCGCCGCGTCATCAACCGCAACAACCGCCTCAAGCGACTGATCGACCTCGGTGCTCCCGAGATCATCGTCAACAACGAGAAGCGGATGCTGCAGGAGTCGGTGGACGCCCTCTTCGACAACGGCCGTCGCGGCCGTCCGGTCACCGGACCGGGCAACCGCCCGCTGAAGTCGCTGTCGGACCTGCTGAAGGGCAAGCAGGGTCGTTTCCGCCAGAACCTGCTCGGCAAGCGCGTCGACTACTCGGGCCGTTCGGTCATCGTCGTCGGTCCGCAGCTGAAGCTGCACCAGTGCGGTCTGCCGAAGCTGATGGCGCTCGAGCTGTTCAAGCCGTTCGTGATGAAGCGTCTGGTCGACCTGAACCAGGCCCAGAACATCAAGTCGGCCAAGCGCATGGTCGAGCGTCAGCGCCCCGCGGTGTGGGACGTCCTCGAAGAGGTCATCGCCGAGCACCCGGTCCTGCTGAACCGTGCACCGACCCTGCACCGTCTGGGCATCCAGGCCTTCGAGCCGCAGCTGGTGGAGGGCAAGGCCATCCAGCTGCACCCGCTGGTGTGTGAGGCCTTCAACGCCGACTTCGACGGCGACCAGATGGCCGTGCACCTGCCGCTGTCGGCGGAGGCGCAGGCCGAGGCCCGCATCCTGATGCTGTCGAGCAACAACATCCTGTCGCCGGCGTCGGGCCGTCCGCTCGCCATGCCGCGTCTGGACATGGTGACCGGCCTGTACTACCTGACCACCCTCAAGGAGGGCGCGAAGGGCGAGTACCAGCCGGCCAGCGGCGACGACGTCGAGCGCGGCGTCTACTCGAGTCCGGCCGAGGCCATCATGGCCGTCGACCGCGGGCAGCTGACCGTGCAGTCGCGCATCAAGGTGCGCCTGACCGAGCTGCGCCCGCCGGCCGAGGTCGAGGCCGAGCTGTTCCCGGAGGGATGGCGCTACGGCCAGCCGTGGACCACCATCACCACGCTGGGCCGGGTGCTCTTCAACGAGCTGCTGCCGATCGAGTACCCGTACGTCGACGAGCAGATGCCGAAGAAGCGTCAGGCCGCGATCATCAACGATCTCGCCGAGCGCTACCCGATGATCGTGGTCGCGCAGACCGTCGACAAGCTCAAGGACGTGGGCTTCTACTGGGCCACCCGTTCGGGCGTCACCGTGTCCATGGCCGACGTGCTCGTGCCGCCGCAGAAGAAGGAGATCCTCGAGCGTTACGAGGAGCGCGCCGACGGCCTGGAGCGCAAGTTCCAGCGCGGCGCCCTCACGCCGGACGAGCGTCGCGACGCACTCGTGGAGATCTGGAAGCAGGCCACCGAGGAAGTCGGTAAGGCCATGGAGGACTACTACCCCGACGACAACCCGATCACGATGATCCCGAAGTCGGGTGCGACGGGCAACATGACCCAGGTCCGCAACCTGTCGGGCATGAAGGGTCTGGTGACCAACCCGAAGGGCGAGTTCATCCCGCGTCCGATCAAGTCCTCGTTCCGCGAGGGCCTGACCGTGGCCGAGTACTTCATCAACACCCACGGCGCCCGCAAGGGTCTGGCGGACACGGCTCTCCGTACCGCCGACTCGGGTTACCTGACCCGTCGTCTGGTCGACGTCTCGCAGGACGTCATCGTGCGCGAGCACGACTGTGGCACCGAGCGCGGCATCACCGTCTTGCTGGGTGAGAAGCAGCCCGACGGCTCGATCATCCGCGACGCGCACGTCGAGACCTCGGCGTACGCCCGCACCCTGGCCGCCGACGCGGTCGACGCGGACGGCAACGTCATCGTCGAGCGCGGTCACGACCTGGGCGACCCGGCCATCGAGGCCTGCCTCGCCGCCGGCATCACGCGGGTCAAGGTGCGTTCGGTCCTCACCTGTGGCACCGGCACCGGCGTCTGCGCCATGTGCTACGGCCGTTCGATGGCGACCGGCAAGCTCGTCGACATCGGCGAGGCCGTCGGTATCATCGCGGCCCAGTCGATCGGTGAGCCCGGTACCCAGCTGACGATGCGTACGTTCCACCAGGGTGGCGTCGGTGACGACATCACCGGTGGTCTGCCGCGTGTCCAGGAGCTCTTCGAGGCCCGCGTCCCCAAGGGCGTCGCGCCGATCGCGGAGGTCTCCGGCCGGGTGCGTCTCGAGGACGACGACCGCTTCTACAAGATCACGATCATCCCGGACGACGGTTCGGAAGAGGTCGTCTACGACAAGATCTCGAAGCGTCAGCGTCTGCGTGTGTTCAAGCACGAGGACGGCAGCGAGCGTCTCCTCGCCGACGGCGACCACGTCGAGGTCGGCCAGCAGCTCATGGAGGGCTCGGCCAACCCGCACGAGGTCCTGCGCGTCATGGGCCCGCGCCAGGTGCAGATCCACCTGGTCAACGAGGTCCAGGAGGTCTACCGCAGCCAGGGTGTGTCGATCCACGACAAGCACATCGAGACGATCGTGCGTCAGATGCTGCGTCGCGTGACGATCATCGATCACGGTTCCACCGAGTTCCTGCCCGGTTCGCTCGTCGAGCGCGCCGAGTTCGAGGCGGAGAACCGCCGCGTCGTCGCCGAGGGTGGCGAGCCGGCTGCCGGCCGCCCGGTCCTGATGGGTATCACCAAGGCCTCGCTGGCGACCGAGTCGTGGCTGTCTGCGGCGTCGTTCCAGGAGACCACGCGTGTCCTGACCGACGCGGCGATCAACAGCCGCAGCGACAAGCTGATCGGTCTGAAGGAGAACGTGATCATCGGTAAGCTGATCCCGGCCGGTACCGGTATCAACCGTTACCGGAACATCCAGGTCCAGCCGACCGAGGAGGCGCGTGCCGCGGCCTACGCGGTGCCGTCGTACGACGACACCTACTACAGCCCGGACGGCACCTTCGGTGCTCCCGCCGGCGCTGCGGTGCCGCTGGACGACTACGGTTTCTCCAACGACTACCGGTAAGCCGCAAGATGGCTGAAAAGCCCTCGCACTCGTTGAGTGCGAGGGCTTTTCGCTGTTCGGGTTCAGCGCACGGGGAGAGTGGTGACGGTTCGCGTCGCGAGCAACAGGTCGTAGTAGCGGCCACCGGGGTAGTAGGTCGGGGTCACCGTGCCGGCCACCATGTCCGACGACCATCCGGTCGCCAGGGCGTGGATGACCCGACCGTTCCGGGGGCGGGGCGCGGCGAGTTCCGACAGTTCCCCGATCAGGTCGGTCGAGGTGCCCTCGGCGTCGATGTGGATGCCGGTCACCAGGCGCACGCCGAGGAAATCCTGTCGCGTCGTCCGCTGCAGCACGGCCACCCCGGACTCGAACGAGTTGGAGATCGACGGCTGCGAGGCGATCACCCGGATCGGAAGCCCGTCGACGCCGAGAGATGCTGCGGCCGAGGTGAAGTGCGTCCCGAAGAACGAGTTGACCGGATCGAACAGCATGAGTCCGGACAGGCGCCGATAGGCGGCCGGGTCCGAGCGGCGAAGCGCGTCGGCCGCCACCAGCACGAACTCGCCTCCCGCAGAATGTCCGGCGAAGACCATCCGGTACGGCATCGCCACGTCGGGCCGGTGCGCGGCTTCGCGAGCGCGCCGAAGGCTTGATGCGAGCGGACTGCCGGTCTGGGCGCCCGAGCCGAACACCCCGCCGACCGTGCGGGCGAAGGCGGCGTTGTCGGCGATGTTGTACGCGACGGCGCACCCACCAAGATTGACCGAGTCCAGCGTCGGGCCGACGACGAGGAAGCCTGCGGTCGCGTACGAACGAGCGAGGGCGTCGAGGTTGGCCGCGGTCCGGGAGAAGCCGTGCTGGAGCCACACCAGGGCTGTGGGTCGGCCGGGTGGGAAGTACCAGCGGGCGGCGACCCGAACGGGTTTGCCGGCGCATTCGGTGGTGATGTGGGACGTCGACACGGCCACACCCTGTTGGGGGACCGGCGCGGCCACGACCGTTGCGGATGCCAGGCCGAAGAAGACGACAATCGTTGCGAGAACCGCGATCACAGGCGCGCGGAACCTTCTCCCCGTCATCCGCACAGTTTATGGCCGAGTCGGACGGCGCGGGTGCGGTTCGTCGAGGGCGGACGGGCTCACCGCTTCTCGGTGTCGCCCTGACCGGTCCCGTGCTGGTCCGGGGTGTCCTGGTCGTCGGTGCCCTCGTCCATCAGGCCGTTGGGATCCTCGACACGGGCGTCGTAGGAATCCTCGAGCCGGCGGGCGACCTCGCGCACCAACCGGCGCGCGGCGTCGTCCATCACCCGCACGTGGGTGAGGTCGAGGACCACCGACTTCGTCGAAAAGCCCTGGCACGCACGGCTTGCGATGATCTCCGCGCCGGCGAAACGCACATCGCCCTGGATCTCGACGACGGTCTCGTCGTCGTGTTCGGTCACCGAGCGCAGAGCCGGCATGCCCGACGGCGCGACATGCATCATGTGCAGTTCCATGTCGTGCGAGAGGCGTTCGAAGACGGCGACACCGCGCGCGCTGTTGCCCTGATCGTCGAGCTTCGGCGACCACACCGCAACTCCGATCTGGCCGGGCAGGACACCCAGGATCGCGCCGCTCACACCGCTTTTCGCCGGGATTCCGACCTTGGTCATCCAGCTGCCGCTGCCGTCGTACATGCCGCAGGTCGCCATCACCGAGAGCAGGTGGCGGGTGATCCAGCCCTCGAGCAGCCGGTCGTCCTCACTGGTGGTCGACAGCCCGCCGTTGGCGAGGACGGCACCCATCATCGCGAGGTCGCGGCAGGTGACGGTGATCGCGCACTGCGCGGCGTATCCGTCGACGACCTCCTCGGGCTCGTAGTCGAGTTTGCCGGCCGAGCGGAGGAGATAGGCGAGTGCGGTGTTGTGGTCGTCGGAGGCCATCTCGGCGTCCCACATGTCCTCGTCGATGGTGAGCTCGCGTCCGGCGAGGGTGCCGACGAGATCTGCGATGCGCTCGACCCGCTCGGTGGCGTTCCCGCCGTCGACCATGGCGTGGATGGCGATGGCACCGGCGTTGATGAGCGCGTTGCGGGGCCGCCCGGTCTCGGCCTCGAGGGAGATCTCGTTGAAGGCGTCCCCGGAGGGTTCGGTGTCGACGCGGTCGAGGACGGCGTCGAGTCCCCGGTCGCGCAGCGCGAGGGCGTAGGCGGGAAGCTTCGCGATCGACTGCATGGAGAACTCGACGTCGGCGACTCCGGCGGTGTAGACGGTGCCGTCGACGGTGGCCAGCGCGATCCCGAACGACGACGGGTCGGCCTTCTCGAGTTCCCGATTGCCGGTCATGACGGCCCCGTCGTCGGTATCGCGGTAGTCGTTGAGGACCTGTTCGAGATAGTCGTCGATGGGGGATCGCATAACCAACCGTAGCGGTGACGACCGTGTCGGCCCGCGTCGTCCCGGTTGTGCGGTCCCAGATCGGTGTAGCTCAGTTGTTGTCGCGGTGCGGCAGATACTGGGCCGACCACT
Source organism: Gordonia paraffinivorans (assembly GCF_900683595.1). NCBI lineage: Bacteria > Bacillati > Actinomycetota > Actinomycetes > Mycobacteriales > Gordoniaceae > Gordonia > Gordonia paraffinivorans. Next base: position 875,680 of record NZ_CAACYD010000007.1, read on the forward strand.
GGTTGCCGTCGGGGTCGGTGAAGTAGACGAAGTGGCCCCACGGCTGGATGTCGACCTCGCTCGCGTCGACGCCGGCGGCCAGCAGCTGCTCACGCGCGGCCTCGATGTCGGTGACGCAGATGATGAGCGGGCCGGTCGTGCCGGGCTCGCGGTCGGTGATCCCCTTGCCGAAGGCGATCGAGCAGTCCGACCCGGGCGGGGTCATCTGGACGAACCGGATCTCCTCGCTCACGGTGTGGTCCTCGTCGGCGTGGAAGCCGATCGACTCGTAGAACGCCTTGGTGCGGTCGGGGTCGGTGACGGGCAGGGTGACGACTTCGAGTGTCCAGTTCACGGGTCCTCCAGGTGGCTTCGGTGGTGATGTCGGTCCACTGTCCCAACCATTGAGGACGGCTTCGGTCCGCTTCCGGAATCCGGTGTGACCGGGGGTCACCGGGCAGCGCCCGCAGCAGCCGGGCTCACACCGCCGAGAATCGCACCGCGGCGCGCACCTGGGCGGCCAGCGCCTGCCCGGCGCCGAGGGGCCAGCGATGCATGATGTAGTCCGCCGCCTGGTCGACCGACAGCTGCCGCGACGAGTTGCCGGCGCGCACCCAGAACTCCGGCTGAGCGTTGTTCTTCGCGGGACGCAGGTACACCGGCCGCGGGGACGGGGTGCACTCGACGCGGCAGACCAGCGCCTCGGTGGGCGCGGCCTTCGCCTCTTCGCTGCCGTCCGCCTCTTCGTCGCTGTCATCGGAGGGCACGGGCACCATCTCGAAGAAGATCCCGACCTCGGCGGCGATGCTCTGCCCCAGCATCGAGGTCAGGGTGTCCCGCAGCCACAGCTCGAACCGGTCGGTGTCCGGGTGGCGCAGCGTGGTGAAGTCGGCGTCGAGGCCCAGTGGAGTGCCGTCGTCGTCGACGCCGATGAGCAGGTTGCCGCCCTCGGAGTTGAGGAATGCCGCGACCGTCTTGGCGATGACCTGCTCGATCGCGGGGTCGCGCTGTCCGGTGTGCAGGTTGACCCGGGCGGTGGACTTGAACTCCACCGCCTCGGACTCGCCGGCGGCGATCAGCTCGGGCACCGAGATGTCGGTCTGGGTCTGCAGGCGGGCCGCGACGGTTCCGTAGGCGCCGACCGCGATGATCGAACTCACCAACCCCAACAGGATGGTGACCGGGTGCCAGATCGTCATGCGGTGGTCGATGGCCCCGGCGATGTAGAGGCCGACCGCGGTGCCGAGGATCGACAGGACCATCGACGTGGTGGCGTCGAGGCGCGCACGGCGACGCAGCAGCCACCGGGCGATCGCGCCGAACAGCCAGGCGAGGGCCAGCACCAGCACCAGTGCGGTGGCGGTCGCCCAGACCGGTACGGCGAATTCCAACCCACCGATGGTCCCGCGATCGTCGTCGGCCAGCACGCTCAGGTCAGTTCGCACCCGGACAGTATGACGAATCGGACACCGCCGGACGGTGCCCGGTCGCGGGCGCACCGTGGGGCGGGACTTTCGACGCAGTCCGCCGACGACTTTCGCCTCCGGTCCCGTCATCTCTCACACGGTGACGATGAAAAGTACGACGATGGACCCACAAGAGAACACCGACCGGAGTCGACGCCGAGAGACCGGTGGTCTCGCGCGGATCGCCAACACAGGAGATCGCCATGTCACATCCACTCACCGACCCGCTGGCACCTGTCGTCGTTGGAGTCGACGGCTCGGAATGTTCGGAGATGGCCGTCCGGTGGGCGGTTGGTGCCTGCCTCCGCGAGAAGAGACCGCTTCGTGTGGTCTCTGCGGTCGGAAGCGTTCCGTACGCCTACGCGCCGACCGCGGCCATGACCACCGACATCGTCATGGAGGCGATGCAGGCCGACGCCCGGCGCGCCGTCGAGGCCGCCGTCGATCTCGTCCGCGAACTCGCGCCGGAGCTCGAGGTCGACGGCAAGGTCCTCGGAGGCTCACCGCAACTCGCGCTGCGGCATGCCTCCGCCGAGGCGGGAAAGCTCGTCGTCGGCCGCCGAGGGATCGGCGGGGCCCGCGGACTCCTTCTCGGATCGGTGAGCGGTGACGCAGCCGCGCACGCGGAGTGCCCCGTGGTCGTCGTCGGCGGGCCAGCCCCGACGTCGGGCCCGGTCGTGGTGGGAGTGGACCCGTCGCCGATCTCGGCGAACGCCGTCGCGCATGCCTTCCAGCAGGCCGACCTGCTCGGGACGACCCTGGTCGCGGTCCACGGCGTCGGGATCTCGACCTCGTCGACGCTGGGGCTCGACGCCGTCGACCGGTTGCGCGGCGACGCCGAGGAGATCGTCGGGGAGCTGCTCGCCGGCCACTCCGAGGACTACCCGGACGTGCAGGTCGAGCAACGCATCGAGGTCGGGCCGGCGGCCGCCGAGATCATCGACGCCGCCGAGTCGGCACAACTCGTCATCGTCGGAAACCGCGGCCGCGGCGGTTTCCGCGGACTCCTGCTCGGCTCCACCAGCCGGGCGGTCATCCAACTCGCGCCGTGCCCGGTGATGGTCACCCACACCGCGCCCGCCCGGCGAAATCGGTGACGGCGCGATCGGCGACAGGAGCGGTGGAGAACACATGGCCTACGTACTGAGGTTTGCAGAAGTCGGACTCGATCAGCTGCTCATCGTCGGTGGCAAAGGGGCCAACCTCGGTGAGCTCACCAAGGCCGGGCTGCCGGTGCCCGACGGGTTCGTCCTCACCGCCGACGCGTTCGCCGCGTCGATGGATCACGGCGGGGTCCGTTCGGAACTGGCGGAGACGCACCGGGCGGCACTGGCCGCGATCGGCGACGACGCGCGCATGTCCGCGCTGAGCCGGAAGATGGCGGAGATGGTGCACAAGGCGGGGATCGCGCCCTGGGTCGCCGACGCCGCCGTCACGGCCTATCGCAGCCTGCCCGGCGGGACCGACGGCACCAACGTCGCGGTCCGGTCGTCGGCGATCGGGGAGGACGGTAAAGACGCCTCGTTCGCCGGGATGAACGCCTCCTTCACCAACATCGGCGACCAGGATCAGCTCCTCGACGCGGTGGTCCGATGCTGGGCGTCGCTGTACTCGCCGCGGGTCATCACCTATCGCGCCCAGAAAGGCCTCACCGCAGAACCCCTCATGGCCGTGGTCGTCCAGCAGATGGTGGAGTCGGTGGTCGCCGGCATCGTGTTCACCGCCGACCCGGTCACCGGCAACGTCGACCACCTGGTCGTCGAGGCCGTCGAGGGACTCGGCGAGGCGGTGGTGTCCGGCGCGGTCACCCCCGACACCTTCGTCGTCGACAAGGCGGACTGCTCGATCCTCTCGACCTCGCTGGGCAACCAGGAGTTCCGGATCGTCCGCGGCAGCGACGGCCACGACCACCGCGAGCCGGTGGCGGCGGGCCGGGACGCGCCCGTCGTCACACCGGAGACCGTGGAGACGATCGCGCGGATGGCGCTCGATGCCGAACGGCACTACGGGCGTCCACAGGACATGGAGTGGGCGATCGACTCCGCGGGCCGGATCTGGATCGTCCAGTCCCGGCCCATCACCACGCTGGACGACGGCGACGGAACGAGCTCTGCCGGAGTGCACGACGGTGATCAGAACGCCGGGGCGGGTCCCGGTCAGGGAGAGGTGCTCGTCACCGGACTCGCGGCCGCACCCGGGATCGCCGGCGGCGCCGTGCGCATCCTCCACTCGCCGGCCGACGGGCACCGGCTCGTCGACGGCGAGGTCCTGGTGGCACCGATGACCGACCCCGACTGGCTGCCGACGATCCGCCGCGCCGCCGCCGTCGTCACCGACCGCGGCGGGATCACCTGTCACGCCGCCATCGTGGCCCGCGAGGTCGGGGTGCCGTGCGTGGTGGGAACCAGAACCGGCACAACCGATCTCGTCGATGGTGCGATCGTCACGGTCGACGGCGGGACGGGCGAGGTCACCGCCGGTCGCGCGCCCGCGCCGCAGGTGGCGGTCGCCTCGCCCGCGACTGCCGCACCGGCGCAACAGCACTCGGATCCGGTCACCGCCACCAAGATCTACGTCAACCTCGGATCGGCGGAGCGCGCCGCCGAGATCGGGGCCACCGACGTCGACGGTGTGGGGCTCCTCCGCGCCGAGTTCATGCTGTCGGAGGCGTTGTCCGGACGTCATCCGCGCGCGGTCATCGCCGCCGGGGAATCGGAGGCCTTCGTCTCCGCTCTCGCCGACAACCTGGCCAAGGTCGCCGCGCCCTTCGGCAAGCGGCCGGTCGTGTACCGGACGACCGACCTGCGGACCAACGAGTTCCGCAACCTCGAGGGCGGCCGCGAGTTCGAGCCGGAGGAACGCAATCCGATGATCGGGTTCCGCGGCTGCTACCGATACGTCAAGGAGCCCGACGTCTTCCGCCTCGAGCTCAACGCGCTCGCGCGGGCACGGGAACGCCACCCGAACCTCCACGTGATGCTGCCGTTCGTCCGCACCCGCTGGGAGCTCGAGAGATGCCTCGAACTCATCGACGACAGCCCCCTCGGGCGCCAGCGCGGCCTGCACAGGTGGGTCATGGCCGAGGTGCCCTCGGTGCTGTACTGGTTGCCGGCGTACGTCGATGCGGGCATCGACGGGGTGTCGATCGGGAGCAACGACCTCACCCAGCTGATCCTCGGCGTCGACCGGGACTCGGAGACCTGCGCCGAACTCTTCGACGGCGCTGACCCGGCCGTACTCGACGCCATCTCGCAGATCGTCGACACCGCCCGCCGCTGCGGCATCACGTCGTCACTGTGCGGCCAGGCCCCCTCGGTCAACCCCGAATATGCCGAGCACCTGGTGCGGATGGGGATCACCTCGGTGTCGGTCAATCCCGACGCCGTGGTCGCAACGCGGCTTCACGTCGCCCGGGCCGAGCGTCGGCTGCTCGTCGAATCCGCCCGGGCGCACTCGGGGTGATCCGGTCGGGCGCACTCGGGGTGATCCGGCCGGCCGGGCCCGGGTGGGAACCCCCGGATGCCGACGGGCGCGCACGCCGCGGGACTCACCGGTGGCTGTCGATGTCGAGCTCTCGCCACTCGAGGTCCCACTGGCGGTAGCGCCGCCGATCGGCGAGTGACCGGACGAACGCGGTCAGACCACACCAGCCCAGCACGGTGATCACGATGATCGCCAGACCCGCCAGGAAGGCTTCGACCACCGCGTTGGCGGTCGTCAAGGGCGGGTCCACCACTTCGCCCTCGTCGTCGAGCCACACCACGCGTTCCCGGCCGATCCGGTCGAAGCGGTCTCGTGGGATCTGCGCGGTGGACTTCCCGCCGTCGGCGCCCTTCCATTCGACGACCACGTGCGGCGGGGCGTCGGTGGTCGGCACCGGTATGTCCACGACCGTCGTGCTGACCGAATGCCGTGACTCCTGGGCGTCGACCTGCTCCTTGTGGGAGGCGTAGGTGCCGGCGCCGACGGTCAGCGCGATCATCAGGCCGACCAACGCGGCGAGCGACACCGTCGCCAAGACGAGGCTCTCGACCCGATCGGTCGTGCGCACGAGGCCGTTGGACGACGCGTGCATGAGGCGCCACATGTGCAATTCGCGGGCGAGGAACCGCAACATGACGTCCCGACTCCTTTCGGATCACCTTCGATGCCAGTCAATCGGTCTGTGGTGGCGTCGACAAGGGTCTTAGGTGGTTCTCGGTGGGGCCGATGTACCCGATACCAGGGTAGGACTGGGTCATTCGTCCCGAAGAGGAGTGGGCAAATGCGCAGGCGGCGTTGTTCGTTCGTTTGCCTGCAAATCGTGTGATCTACGCTATATTTGTCGTGCGCTTCGTTAACGGCATCGCAGGGGGTGCTCGAGGCGTAGGGGGTCAACACATCAGGGGCGGGATTTCCGTTCCGAAGCACCAGCAGTTTGTGTGGAGGACTCGAGTTGACCAGCGCTCTCTCGACGCGCGCCTCGCGGCGAAGCGTCCGCAAGTTCCCCGAACCGGCAGCGATCGCCGAGGCGGTCGCGATCGAGGAAGCCATCGTGTTGCCCGGTTATCGGGCACTCGGCACCAATCCGGCCGTCTTCGGTCTGACCAATCACGACTTTCACCAGGTCGGCGAGGCATGGCGGCGTCACCGGGCCATCGTGGAGCGGTTGCGTCGCATGTACTCCGACGCCGTCGCCGCAGAACTCTCCGCGACGCCGAGGCGGGAGGCAGTGGCCGCGCCCGGGGCGGTGGGCCGGAGCGGGCAGGCGCCCTTCGCCGGCGCATGGCCGCAGCCGGTGCAGGCCTACCGATCCATGCAGACCCGGCAGGGTGCCCAGGCGAGCACAGAGTCGAAGGTGATCGCCGCGGTCGGCTTCCTGCTCGTCGCGATGCACGCCGTCACTGACCCGACGAACTGCGGAACCTCTTCTCCCTCACTGAATCTCGTCCCGCCGCCGCTGCATCGCGATCGCGCGTTGCTGGAGGATGTACTGTCCCGTGCGGTGGAGTCCTTCGACGCCGCGCGGCGATCGGTTCTCCTGGCCGCGATCGGTGAGTCCGGTGAGTCGTTCGAGCCGTACGTGCCCGGGCCGGGTTCCAAGCTGTGGGTGGTCCGGTACAATCCGCACTCGCTGCGGACCGCTTGCCGGACGATCGGTCTCGGCGACATCGAGGCCCGCTCCGCTTCCTGAGTCGGCGTTCACCCGGCTGAGCCCGCACTACCCTCGGCAGGGTGACCACCTCGGCTGCCCGGCGCCATCGGTGGCTGCTGCATGTCGACCTCGACCAGTTCCAGGTGTCGGTCGAGCGACTGCGCAGTCCCGAGCTCGTCGGCGTCCCGGTCATCGTCGGCGGCAACGGCGACCCCACCGAGGCGCGCAAGGTCGTGACCTGCGCCTCCTATGAGGCGCGTGACCACGGTGTGCGTGCCGGGATGCCGTTGCGCGCGGCGTACCGCAAGCTGCCCGACGCGGTGTACCTGCCGCTGGACATGGGTGCGTACGACGCCGCGTCCGCCGAGGTGATGGACGTCCTGCGGGCAACCGGTCACCCCGTCGAGGTGTGGGGCTGGGACGAGGCGTACCTCGGTGTCGGCGAACCCGGGGCGGAGGTTGAACCGTTCGACGACGCCGCCATCCGCGAGTTCGCCGAGACGATCCGGCACGACGTCCTCGACCGGTGCGGACTCACCTGCTGCGTCGGGATCTCCGACAACAAGCAGCGCGCCAAGATGGCCACCGGGTTCGCCAAACGCCCGCCCGGGTCCTCACCCGATGCCGACGACTCCCCGCGGGTGTTCCTGCTCGACGACCGGAACTGGCTGGAACTGATGGGGGACAAGCCGACCCGTGAGCTGTGGAGCGTCGGTCCCAAGACGTCGGCCAAACTCGCCGCCAAGGGCATCGAGACCGTCGACGACCTCATCGCCACCCCGCGCGACGACCTCATCGCGACCTTCGGTCCGCACCAGGGGAACTGGCTGTACGTGCTCTGCCGCGGCAAAGGGGACCCGACGATCACCGCCGAACCCTGGCTGGCCCGATCCCATTCCAAGTCGAGGACTTTCGCCACCGACCTGACCGAGCCCGACGAGATGCGCGCGGCCGCAGCGGAACTGCTGCGTGAACTGCTCGACCAGGTGGTCGCCGAGGAACGGCTCCCGTTCCGCGTCGCGGTCACCGTTCGCACCGCGACCTTCTACACCCGTACCAAGTCGAGGAAACTGCCGGCGCCGAGTCTCGACCACGACGAACTCGAGGCCGTCGTCGCCGACCTGCTCACGCGGTTCGACGTCGATCGCCCGGTCCGGCTACTCGGTGTGCGACTGGATCTGGTGACCGAGGAGTGACGCTGATCTGGTGACCGAGGAGTGACGCCGGCTGCTATCCGGTCGCGACCACGAGCGGCACGAGCTGCTCGGCGGACGTCCAGGCGCCGTGATGGCCGATCATCTTCGACTCGAACTCCTCGTTCTTCGAACGGGTGAGCGTCACCGAGTCGCGGGCCACGGCGACCACGTCGCCGATCCGGTGTGCGATCGTGTCCGTCACCTCCGGCCCGAACCATCCCTCGTCGAGGGTCTGCTCGCGCGAGACGACGTGGGCGGCGTCGCCGAGGAACCTGCGCCATGTCGTGAGCACGTCGTCAGTGGCGCCGGCCTCGGTGTACACGTGTCGTACTCGCGCCTCACCGGCCACGACCTCGACGCCGTCGAGCAGTTCCGGCGCGGAATCGATGTCGACGGATCTGTCCGTGGTGATCATGCCGTGATCTCCGGTCACGAGCAACGTTGTGCCCGAGGGGAGCTCGGCAACCAGCTCCGTGACCAGGCGGTCGACGACGCGCAACTTGTCCAGCCACTGCTCCGATCCCGGGCCGTGGATGTGACCGGCGGTGTCCAACTCGCTGAAGTACGCGTACACGAAGCGGCGCGCGCGACTCCGGCCGCGCACCGCGGAGAGGACGCCGTCGCGCACCTCGTCGGGCGTCTTGGCGGGCACGTACCGTCCGGGCGCGCGGAACGCGGCGAGTGTCAGCCCGGTGCCTCGGAATTCGCCGGGCATCACGTAGGTCACCTTCACGCCCTCGTCGGCAAGGTCCTCCAGCGTTCCCGGCTCGGTGCGCACCAGCGACGGCGGGTAGGTGACGAGCGCCGACGGTCCGTGTGCATTGTCCAGACTCCACCGCAGTGAGTTCAGCACGCGCCGCGAACCCCGTGTGCGGCAGTCGTCGTCGGGCCGGAAGCTGTACCCGACGATGCCGTGTACCCCGCCCGGCGTCCCCGACGTCAGACTCAGGATGCTGGTCGCGGTGGTCGCGGGAAACCCGACCCGCAGGGTGGTGGCCGTCAGCTCGTGCAGCGTCGGCGCGGCCCCGGCGTGCTCCTCCAGCAGCAGTGCCCCCAACCCGTCGATCAGCAGCACCACCACCGAGTCGCCGGGTGGCACAACAAGATCCGTCGACCGTCCGGAGGATGCGCCGAGCGCATCGGACACCGACGGCAACACATCGGCCAGCGTGTGTGGGTGGCGGGCCCACTCGTCGGGGGTCAGCTCGGCGCTCACCGCACCCCCGATCCGGCCGGACCGAAGACGTAATGACCCGACCTCAAGAACCGCACCGACCGTCGCGAGGCGCCGTCGACAAGCAACGGCGACAACGCGTCCCGCAGGGCGAGGCGCCACCTCGCGGCTTCGAGCGGATGAGCGGCCCGCATCGCCTCGACGTCCCGCGGTACCGGCACCACCACCGAGGCCTCCGGTGTCACGCGGTCGTGGTGGGGGAGCGGGCGCGCACGGTCGGAGTGGTCGATCGCCGACACCGCACCCTCGGCCAGCAGGGCCTCGACGCTGCCGGCCCCGTCGGTGTTCTCGGGCATCGGCTCGCGCAGCGACCACGACATCAACACCCGGTCCGAGTCCGACCCGCCGCTGAGCTCGTCGCCGAGTTCGCCGTAGAAGTCCTCGTAATAGTGGGTCGGCGTCGCGCCGAGCTTGGTGATGTTGAAGTAGGCGTTACGGGCGACCAGCGGATCGAACGTCCACGTGATCGTCGACAGTCCGCGCTCGAGGGCCCAGCGTCGCTGATGCATCTTCAGCAGGTACCCGACATGGCGGCCGCGGCCGCGCCGGGTGACACCGGTGATGTGGCTGTGGAGGGACTCACCGGCCGGAGACGAGAAGAACGCCACGCTGCCCCCGGCGAGGTGGTCGCCGATGAAGGCGCCCGCCACGTAGTTCCCCGAATGCGACAACGCCCGGAGCATGTCGACCCCTACGGGCCGTTCTGTCGGGTCGGGCCGCCACACGTCGTCGAAGATGCGGATCAGCTCCTCGAGTTCGTCCGGCGACGACAACTCGCGGATCTCGACCTCGCGTACCGCGACAGGGCCCGGTGAGAGCGACATGCCCCGATTCTGTCACCGCTCGTCGACAGCGCGGTCCGGCTTGGCCGACTCCGGCGAGCCCGCAGCACCGCCTCCGGCACGGATGAGGTCGCGGGCGGGGACCGGCTCGATGCGTCGCGCGAGGGATACGCCGAGGACAGCGCGGTGCCACTCGGTGGGCGAGGTCCGGTCTCGTGGGGCCGCTCCCTAGGATGGGCGGCATGTCCCGCACCTCCCACACCCCCGACGCGTTCACGCGTGTCGCTGCGTGCGGAGTGGTGCCCGCGGTCGCCGTCGGCGCGCACGCAACGGCCTCGGGCGAGATGCCCGGGTCCGGTGGGGTGGTGCTGGCGGCGGCGATCGGCCTGGTGGCCGCTGGGCTCCTCGAGATCCTGACGCGAGGACGACGACTCTGGCCCGCTACGGCAGCGGCGGTCGCGGTTCTCACCTCCGCGCAGGTCGCAATCCACGGGGCGCTCGCCGCGGACGCGACCCATGTGGCGCACGGTGGCGCTCCGGTCGGGATGCTGGTCACGCACCTCGTTGCGATCCCGGTGAGCGCCTTGCTGATCGTCGTCGGTGCGCAACTGCTGGCCGTCGTCGGCTCGGTGGTCAGGTCGCTGACGTCTCCGACCATCGCCCGCGTTCCCGCGTCCGTGCTGCTTCTCAGGACTCAGTCGCCGGCCGCCGCCGGACCCGCTGTCGGCGGTGCAGGAGTTCGCGGGCCTCCGGCCGGTTTCTGACCACACGAGCGTCGAACCCAGGGGGTTCGGCGGCACCGTGTGGCGCCGACGACCAGAATCCGACCACGAAGGAACCCCATGAAGAACTCCTCGTCGACGCGGGCCCGAATCACCCGACGTCTTGTCCTGCCCGCCGCGGCCGCAGCCGTTGTCGGCGCCGCCTCCTTGACCGGCGCCGGTGCCGCGTCCGCCCACGTCAGCGCCTTCGCGCCGACCGTCACCCAGGGCGGATACGGCGTCGTCACGCTGGCCGTCCCCAACGAGTCCGACGCCGCGGCGACCACCCAGCTGCGCGTCACGATGCCCGGCGACGGCCTGGCGTCGGCGCGGCCGGAGACCACCCCCGGCTGGAAAGCGGTCGTCACCAAGAAGGACGACCGTGTCACCGAGATCACCTGGACCGCCGATCCCGGATCGGCCGGGATCCCGGTCGGCCAGTTCGCGCAGTTCAGCTTCTCCGGTGGTCCGTTCCCGGAGCAGGAGACCGTCACGCTGCCGACCCTGCAGGTCTTCGCCGACGGCGAGAAGGTCGACTGGAACGAGCCGACCCCGGCCAACGGCACCGAACCCGACCGTCCTGCGCCGGTTCTCACCCTCGCCACCGGCAGCGGCGCACACGGCGACGCGCATCAGGCCGCGACGACCGCCACTCCCCAGGCGGCACCGTCATCCTCCAACGACTCCTCGAGCACCGCTGACTCCGCCGCCCGCTGGCTGGGCGGGATCGGACTCCTCGTCGGCGTGCTCGGCGTCGTCTTCAGCGTCGCGGCGCTGAGGGTCGTGCGGAAGAACGGACGATTCGATGCGTGAGCCCGCACGTACGTCCCGCCGTTCGGTGCTGGTGAGCCGGCCGCTGCTTCTGATCCTGGCCGCGATCGCATGCCTCGGCGTGGTCGGCACCTGGTCGGCTCCGGCGGCTTCGGCGCATTCCCGGTTGGTCTCCTCCGATCCCGAGAACGGTGCGAGCCTCTCGGCCGGACCGCAGGCGGTCACCCTCACCTTCAACGAGCCGATTCAGAGCGCATACGCCGTGGTCAACGTGGTCGGGCCGGACAATCACTTCTGGCAGTCCGGGGAACCGGTGGTCGACGGCAAGGATGTCCGGGTCGCCGTAGGAGAGCTCGGACCGACCGGCGAGTACACGGTCAACTACCGCGTCACATCCGCCGACGGGCACGTCATCAGCGGGCAACGCACCTTCGAGCTGACGGTGGCCGGGAACGGCAGGCCCGGGGCGCTCGCCGACGACTCCGCGACGTTCGAGAACGACGGAACTCCCGTCTGGTACTACATCGTCGGCGCCGTGGTGGTGCTCGCCATCGGTCTCGGCATCGTCTTCTGGCTGACGCGTCGCTCCAAGAGCAGCTGACGTGAGGGTCGTCGCGGGCTTCCCGGTGCTCTTCGCCGGGTTGCTGGCGAGCTGGTTGCTCGCCCGGCCCGACGGTCCCGATCCGGTCGCCCTGCCCGCGACCCTCGCACTCGGAGTCTCCGTGCTGGTTCTCGGTCTCGGGTTCCTGCCGACCGTCGACGCCGAGCCGTCGGTTCGACTCATCGGGGCGCTCGCCGGGGTGTGGGTGGTGGCGACGCTGTTGAGTGCGTGGGTGCGTACCGCCGACCGGGCCGGTGTCGACCTCCCCGACGTGACCGCCGGCGATTTCGCCGAGGTCCTCGGATCGGGGACGTCGGAGATCGTCGCATTGGTGGTGGGGTTGCTCATCGTGGTGTGGGCGGCGCTCGACCTCCTGACCGGGGTCGACATCCCGGTTCTGGTGGTCGGTGCGCTCGCCGGGATCGGGGTGCTCGCCACGGCGATCGCCGGTCACGCCGGCAACACTGCGATCGGTCCGGTCCTCGTGGGCGCCCACGCACTCGCGGCCGCCTGGTGGTGCGGGGTGCTCGCCGCGATGGCGCTCTCGGTGCGCGGCCGTTCCGGCTGGGCGCGCAGCCTGCCGACGTTCTCGCGGTACGCGATCTGGGCGGTCGGCGTGATCGCGGTGAGCGGGGTGGCGGCTGCGTTCACCCAGCTCGACGCCGTGTCCGCGCTGGTGACGACGGGCTATGGCCGCATCCTGATCGCCAAGGCGCTGGTGCTGGCCGTGCTGATCGCGGTGGCGATGTGGCATCGCCGGCGCTGGCTGCCCGCGGTCGAGAGACACCGCACCACCGAGGACTCGTCCATTCGCAACGCCGTCATCGAGATCGTCCTGATGGCAGTCGTGCTGGGCCTCGCCGCGGGATTGTCGGCGACGGCGCCGTAGCGCTTCGCTGCCCGTGCGAGCGCCCGGCGGCTACTACTTCGGCGTCTCGGACTGATCCCAGATCGCGAGCAACTCGTCGATGATGTCGGTCGCCATGTGCAGCGTGCTCAGGTGGCTCTCACCGGGCAGCGAGAACAGCTTGGCGTCCGGGAGGAGCGACACCATGTGCTCGCCGTGCTCGTACGGGATGATGTGGTCGTGGTCGCCGTGCCACCAGCGGACCGGCACCTGGACGTCGTGGACGCGGAAGCCCCAGTCGCGGGCGAACACGACGATGTCGGCGAACGGGGCCTCCATCGCGCGGCGGCCGCCGTGCAGCAGGTCGTTGAGGAACATGGCCCGGAACTCGGGGCGCGCCAACAGTTCCCGGTCGGCCTCGGGGGAGAAGCGGCCGTAGATGCCGATGGCCGGGTCGGCAATGGGCCGGGCGAATCGCAGCGCGACGCTGATGACTCGACCGATCTGGGGCCCCGCGCCATCAACCGCAGGTGCCACGAACGAGCCCAGCGTCATCGCGCCGCCGGGGATGCGGTCGGGGCCGACGGTGGGCGCGACGCCCCCGAGGATCCCCGCGGCGACCACACGGTCGGGCATCGCGTGTGCCACGCCGAGGGTGTATGGCCCGCCGCCGGACAATCCGATGACCGCGAAGTCCTCGATGCCGAGTGCCTCGAGGACTTCCTCGAGGTCGCCGGCGAAGGCGGCGACGTTCTCGTAGCGGTGTGGGGTCGACGAGCCGACTCCCGGACGGTCGAGCCCGATGAGGCGGACGTGCCGCTCGGCCGCGTAGCCGCGGGCCTCGACCGGGATCTGCCGGCGTGCTCCGGGCGTGCCGTGCAGCCAGACGATGGCTCGGCCGGTGGCCGAACCGTATTCGGCGAACCCGATACGACGATCACCGCCTGCAACGGCGATCGACCCCTCGATCTTCGGACGGGCGATGTCGATCATGTGATCAGCATCTCACGTAAATTTGATGGTGTGATACCCGAGTTCGTCAACACCGCCGCCCGCACGGTGCAGCACGTCTTCGACCCCTACCCGGCCAACGACATCCCGAAAGGGCACATGCTCGAGCTCCCGGGCCGAGGCCACGCGTATGTGACCGATTCGGGTCCTCAGGATGCGCCGGCCGTGTTCCTGCTGCACTCGGTGCTCACCACCGGACTGCTGTGCTGGTATCCGACGATCCCGGCCATCAACCATCGTTACCGGGTGATCACCATGGATGCGCGATGGCATGGTCGCGGCATCAGGTCGGACCGCTTCGATCTCCGCGATTGTGCCGACGACGTGGCCGCTGCCGCCGATGTGCTCGGCATCGACCGGTTCATCGCCGCCGGGTTCTCGATGGGTGGGGGCATCTCCCAGCTCGTGTGGCGCCGGCATCGGGATCGAGTCGCAGGGCTCGTGCTGTGCTCGACGGGTCCGTACTTCAGTACGCGCGACCCGAAGCATCGCCAGTCGTCCGAACGCACCGCCCGCATCCTTCGGCCGGTGTACCGCCTCGTCCCGCGCGTGTCGGAGAAGAGCTTGGAGAAGACGACGTCCCACACATCGGTCTGGGCGCTACGACAGTTCTTCTCCACGCCGCTGTCACACCTGGGCGACTTCGGCACCGGGTTGGGTGAGTTCGATTCCCGTGACTGGCTCCACGAGATCGACGTCCCGACCTCCGTCGTGGTCTCCATCTGCGACAAGGTCGTCGAGCCGGAGCGTCAGCAACTCCTGGTCGACGGGATTCCCGGCGCGCAACGGTTCGAGGTGGACGGAGGGCACGCGTGTTGCGTGCTCGGCGCAAAACACTTCATCCCGCCGTTCACCGAGGCGCTCGATGCGGTGAGTGCGCGTGCGGCTGCGTTGGGGGTTCCGCGCGCGAACTGAGCGTCGGCCTCACCGGTCCCGCTGGTACGCGCGGGTGGCCGGCTGAGGACTCGGCTTCGCGGGCTTTTCTCGCGTCGCAGGCGGGTGTCGCCCGCACCGCTGTCCATTCGTTCCCGCGCAGCAACTTTCGATTGTCGTCGGTGCGGCACTCTTCCACCTTCGTCTCGTCCGACGGGCGACCCGCACCGCACAACCGGGTGCGTTCGCCGGTTGCGCTCCCGCCCAACAGAAATGCGACGCGGACGTTCGCGGGACGATGGGCGGGAACGCAACCGATGGGGCCTCGCGCTCTGGCTTTCCACTGTTGAGTTCTCAAAGGTCGTGTGCGGTCCGGCGTGGACCGCGGCGTTCGAGGTCTGACTTCTGGGCCTTCGCCGCGCCACGACGGTGTTACTCGACCATGGGCGGTGGGTTGGGGTCAGGCGGTTGGCGTCGAGTGTCTTGGTGCGCCGTTTGTGGGCGTTGTTGTGGGTCGTCGGCGGTGGGGTGAGCCGGGGTGGCGGTCGTGGCCGAGGGAGATGGTCGATCCGTGGTGGTGTGGAGGGTGTCGAGGCGGGTGGCGTTGTGTGCGAATCGCTTGGGGGCTGTGGGTGGGCAGCCGAGGGTGTCGAGCGTTTGGAGGTCTTGTGCCGGCCTGTTGGAGGAGGGGTGAGTATGGCTGTGTGGGTGAAGATCTGGCGTCCTGCGATGTCGTGGACCTCGATCCAGGCGGTGAGGGTGACTTGACCGGTGGGGTCGTCGGCCGGTGGCCGCTTCTGGATCAGGAGGTCGAGGATCTCCTCGAGAAGATTGGTCATGACTGCTGCTTTCACGCTGGCGGGACGAGGGGGTCGCGGCGTTCAAGGGAGCGGCGTCGTCGGCTGCACAGTCATCGACAATTCGGTGACACCCGTTGTACACGAGGGGTCTGACAAGAACTTCGGCCGACGATTGCCGGCAGGGAGGCCGAAGCGTCGTGTGTGCGGAGTCGTCGTCGGTGGGCCGAACAGATGTGGCATCGGCTGACTTTGGTTGTACCCGCAGCGTCTGACAAGCACAGCGTGCCTCGTTTGTAGGTCGGCGGGAGTTGGTCGGGACGTCGGAGCGTCACACCCTGGTCCTCGTTTTCCCCTGGCTGAGAACGTTTGTGCCACAAGGAGAATTCGTGGTTGCGGAGTAGCTGGATTGGTCTTGCGGTCGCACCGCTCCGGTCGGGCGATCTTCGTGATCGGTCGGATGGCATGTCGGCGAATCGGCCGACCCTCTGGGAACCGGTCATCGCCCTCGATCGAGGCGGCCGCCGACCGGCGCATGTGAACCTTCCTGCTCGCCGGCGTCGACACGGTGGGTGGAGGTTGGGGACGGGGGCATCTCCGGCAGGTCGCAACCGCGTCGCCGAGCACCGGCGTCAACAGATGCAGGCCAGCCTCGACGGTGCCGAGGCCATCCGCCGTGACCGGCAAGGTCGTGAACGTCGTCACGGTCGAGGCTCGCTCGGTCGCCGACATACGCCTGGCGGCTGATCGGTCCTGCCCGGATCGAGTTCGTGCTTCTCGGGTCGGTACTCGCTCGGCGAGGCAGGGTCGTATGTGTTGCGCACCGCGTCGTCGGTCGTGCGAGGGCGTTGGTCAAGCCGTCGGCATGGCCACGGGAGTCCGAAACAGCGCCGACAACCAAGCGCGATGGAAGCACTTCAGGCGACCCATCTCTTCGACGGATCGCCTGATCGGAGCGGTGCCCCCACCAGGGCTCGAACCTGGGACCTGCGGATTAAAAGTCCGTAGCTCTACCAACTGAGCTATAGGGGCGTACCCCGAACCGGTCGGGGTGCCGACGAGTTTACAGCGTCCCGAGGAGCTGCGAGCGGGGGCCCGCGGGTGTGTCGGCCCGGCGCGTTGGCGCCCTCGGAGCGGTCACTTCCGACGCTCGGAGCGGGCCCCGAGAGGCGCCGGCGAACGTGCTCCGACGGGACGGTGAATGCTGCCCACGCGCGCCTTGGCGGCGCTCGCCGGCTGCCTCGCGGAAACCACCGGTTTGTTGCTCTGACCAGCCGATTTGTGTTGTGCGCAAGACCTGTCATAAGCTATGCGAGCTCCCAGCGGAGAAGCGAGACCGGCCCCCTTCGTCTAGCGGCCTAGGACGCCGCCCTTTCAAGGCGGTAGCGCGGGTTCGAATCCCGTAGGGGGTACGCCTGGACGGCACTCAGTGATGAGGGTCGGTCGGACACAACTAAATCAAGGCCCTGTGGCGCAGTTGGTTAGCGCGCCGCCCTGTCACGGCGGAGGTCGCGGGTTCGAGCCCCGTCAGGGTCGCAAAGGTTTCGGTATCAGCACCGGCACCGTCTGGCCAGGTAGCTCAGTTGGTACGAGCGTCCGCCTGAAAAGCGGAAGGTCGCCGGTTCGATCCCGGCCCTGGCCACCAGATACAGCCAGAAAAACAGCCCCGGTTTCCGGGGCTGTTTTCATTTGTCCGCCATCTCCTGCGGCGGACGACGACCTCCTCGATGTCGGCAGGCGACCGGCTCCGCGGACACAGCAGGGGAGAACACGACTTGGCGGCCACCCGCGGCCCGATGGGCCGGGACAACCTCCGTTACGCAGCCCTCGACTAGCTGTACTGACCCGGAACGTTAGGTACAGAGTTCGGCGAGTCGACGTGACATAGGGAAGACCTCCGAGTGAGGTGTGGAGCTGTCTAAGAACCGCTCCTCAACCCGGAGGTCTTCATGTCCCACCGTAATTCACCGCTGTCCCCGACTGGCCGGTTGCGTCTGGCTCGGTGTGTTGTGGACGACCGGTGGCCACTGCGCCGCGCAGCTGACCGGTTCAACGTCTCAGTCACCACGGCCAAGCGATGGGCGGATCGCTACCGCGACCACGGGCCGGCCGGAATGGTCGACCGGTCCAGCCGGCCCCGATCGTGTCCGCATCGCACCAGCCGGCGCCGGGAACGCCGGGTCGTCGGGTTACGCGTCTCCCGCCGCTGGGGGCCAGCCCGGATCGGATACCACCTGGGGTTGAACGTCTCCACGGTGCACCGCATCCTCACCCGCTACGGCTGCCTACGACTGTCGTGGATCGACCCGGCAACCGGGGCGCCGGTACGTGCCCGCAGACGCGAGGTCCGCCGGTACGAACACCAAGCGCCCGGAGACTTGATCCACGTCGACATCAAAAAGCTCGGCAGAATCCCCGACGGCGGTGGACATCGCGTACACGGCCGCGCCCAGGGCACCCGCAACTCCAGTGCCCACCGCGAGCCTGGACGAACCCGCAAAGTTGCTGGCCGCCCCAACCTGGGGTACGCGTATCTGCATCACGCCGTCGACGACCACTCCCGCTACGCCTACTCCGAGATCCTCGCTGATGAGAAGAAGGAAACCGCGACCGCGTTCATGACTCGGGCGTTGGCGCACTTCGCCTCGATCGGTGTCACCACCGCGCGAGTGATGACCGACAACGGGTCGTGTTACCGGTCCCGCATATTTCGGGACTTGTTGCACGACAACAAGATCAAGCACAAGCGGACCAGACCGTACCGGCCGCAAACCAACGGCAAGGTCGAACGATTCAACCGGACCCTGCAGGAGGAATGGGCCTACGCCCGTCCCTACCTCAGTGAAACCGAACGCGTCGCGGCCTTCCCCGAGTTCCTTCGCATCTACAATCACGAACGCGGCCACACCGCACTCCGAGGCAACTCACCCGCCGACCGCGTACCCAACCTGTCGGGTCAGTACAACTAGCCGCTCGTGACGGAGCTGCTGCACGCAGACACAGACCCTGACGTGCGCGACCATCGCCGACCGGACTCCGCTGCACTTCGCCGCACAGGACGACACCGTCGCTGTGGCCAGGCTGCTGGCCGAGTACGGTGCCGACGTCAACGCCCGCAACGACCACGACAACACCCCGCTGAGGGAGCCGATCAGGAGGGCCGGTCGCGGCAGGCGTACCACCGATGATCAGGGTGCCGAAAGACGCCCGGTGCGGACCCCGAGTCTGCGCAACGAACACGGCGAGAACATCCTCGAAGTGCCCGCCGTGAACGCCGGGACCGCCGCCTGCTCGTGGAACTGTGTGCCCACGTCATGCCTGGTGAACACGGGTGACAGGGCGGTTCCGCAATCCGCGGCCGGCCGGCGTCGTGAGCCCGACGCACACCGGTTGCGAAAGACCGGACGACCAGTGAGAATCAACTGAATACAATTCTGGATGTAATCAGACTGAGGGACCGGGCGGTGGCTTCGTGGGACAGGTGGTGATGGGCATACCGTCCGTGCGGACGCGCATGCCGGACGTTTCCGGCCGGCCCCGGTCGACGGTCTCGTCGATCGGTTCGGCCGCGTCGCGCGCGACCTGAGGGTCTCGATCACCGAGAAGTGCTCGTTGCGATGCACCTACTGCATGCCGGCAGAGGGGCTGCCCGCGATCCCGCGTGAGCGGTTGTTGTCCGCGGACGAACTCGTCCGCCTGGTTGGCATCGCGGTGCATCGCCTCGGTGTATGTGAGGTGCGCTTCACCGGCGGGGAACCGTTGATGCGTCGCGACCTCGAGGACATCATCGAGGGTTGTACCCGCGTCGCTCCCCATGTGCCGCTTGCCATCACGAGCAATGCGGTCGGTCTCGAGCACCGCGCGCAGGGCCTCGCGCGGGCCGGGCTGACCCGAATCAACATCTCCCTCGACACCGTCGATCGCGCGCACTTCGCCGCGCTCACGCGGCGTGACCGCCTCGACTCGGTCCTCGCGGGCATCCGTGCCGCCAAGCGGCACATCGGGCGGGTGAAGGTCAACGCGGTCCTCATGCGCGAGAACCTCGACGGTGCCGCGGACCTGCTCCGGTGGTGCCTCGACGAGGGTGTCGAACTGCGGTTCATCGAGGAGATGCCCCCCCCGACGCCGACCAGGCGTGGACCCGCGAGCAGATGGTTCCGGCACAGGAACTACTGGATGTACTGGGTACGCGGTTCGCGCTCACCGAAGCCGGGCGTGAGGACCCGTCGGCTCCCGCCGAGCGATGGTTCGTCGACGGCGGACCGGCGACGGTGGGCATCATCGCGTCGGTGACCCGCTCGTTCTGCGGTGACTGCGACCGGACCCGCCTCACCGCTGAGGGAACCGTGCGTTCGTGCCTGTTCAGCGACGACGAGACGGACCTGCGCGAGGCGCTGCGCTCGGGCGCCGGCGACGACGAGATCGCCGACCTGTGGCGTGCGGCGATGTGGAACAAGTGGGCGGGGCACGGAGTCGCGGCAGCGGATTTCGTTCCCCCGCAACGGAGTATGGGAGCCATCGGTGGTTGAGGGCACGAAAGCGGTCGAGGTGCACTACTTCGCGGCGGCGGAGGCCGCCACCGGCATCAGGTCGGAGGTCGTACACGTGACCGCGCGGGCGGACGACGAGTAGCCGATGCCGCGACGCACCCGGTCGGTCGAGGTGGTGTTCTTGCCCTCGGCCAGTGCGACCGCGCGCTCCAGGGACTCCGGGTAGTCGCTGAACCCGCGGTGGTGGCGGCCGTCGTCGACCGGGTGGATTCCGCCGATGTCGGCGAGATGCGCGAGGCGCTGGCGGCCATGCGTGCCAGCGACCAGAGCTCACGCGAGTTCCAGTTGGCGCACTGGGACTTCCACCGGGTGATCCTGCGGCGGTGCCCGACGGGGTTCCAGACGATGATCGAATCCCAGCTCACGCAGATCGATCGGCACCAGCGACTCTACTTCTCGCGTGCGGTCGCGGTCTCGGACATGACGGCCACCGACGCCAAGTTCCTCGACGCCGTGGAGGCGGGCGACGCCGACGCCGCCCGCGACATCCTCACCTTCCACCTGCTCGACATCGCGCTGGGCGTCATCGCGACCCAGGACCCGGGCCACCGTTTCTGCACGCTGCCGATCGCGGTCCGAGGACAGGCGATCGGGCTGGAGGGGCTGGACGAACTGGGGGAGGGGCAGCGTGCGCAGATCTCCTGGTGCGGGTCCCCGGCAGACGTCGTCCGAGAACTCCAGACCACGCACCTGCAGGTCGTCTGAGGGTGTGGGCAACGCAAGTCCATGCTGGCCCGAAAAGGGTCGGTCCGTAATGAAAGTTTCTGTTAGGCAGGCACAATGACGAACAATTTCCGCATCGGGATGATCGTTCCGAGCTCCAACACCACGATGGAGACCGAGATCCCGGCCATGCTCCGCGCCCGCGAGGAGATCCGGCCCGAGCGCTTCACCTTCCACTCCTCGCGTATGCGCATGCAGAAGGTGACGCCCGAAGAACTGACCGCGATGGACAACGACTCCCTGCGCTGCGCGGCGGAGCTGGCCGACGCGCGCGTCGACGTGATGGACTACGCCTGCCTGGTCGCGATCATGTCGCAGGGCCTGCGCTACCACGCCACCTCCGAGCCGAAGCTCGCACAGGTCGCCAAAGAGGAGAGCGGCGAGGACATCCCGGTGTTGTCCTCGGCCGGTGCGCTCACCGAGGCCCTGGCGCACCTGGGGGTCAAGAAGATCGCCGTCGTCACCCCGTACATGAAGCCGCTCACCGAGACGGTGTGCAACTACATCGAGCACGAGGGATTCAGCGTCGTCGACTCGCTGAGCCTGGAGGTCCCGGACAACCTCGAGGTCGGTCGACTGGACCCGCAGAACCTGCTCGAGCACGTCAAGAAGGTGGATACCTCCGACGCGGACGCGCTGGTGCTCAGCGCCTGCGTGCAGATGCCGTCGCTGCCGGTGCTCGACACCGTGCAGCAGCAGTTCGACATCCCGGTGGTCACCGCCTCCGCCGCCACCACCTGGCGGATCCTCAACCGGCTCGGTCTCGATCCGGTCGTCCCGCGTGCCGGTGCGTTGCTCGCACCCTGACACGTGTGAACCGCGGTCCCCGGTCGAACCGGGGACCGCGGCGCATCTCGGGCTGGGTTCTACTTCGGTGCGTAGGTGAGGATGAGGTTCGACGTGGTCCGTGCCGGCAGGACGTCGTCGTGCTGGCGCCAGTAGATGCGTGCCGGGCGCGGGATGTGGCCCGTCTCATCGTGTTCGATGACGATGTCGCGGCCGCGGAGCGTGACCAGCAACGAGTCGAATTCGTGGTCGGGGTCGGCGTCGAGCACCAGGCCGAGCGCGGCGTCGATGAGGTGGAACTCCAGGATCCGACGGGCCGAGTCCGGCCGTCCCTCGACGATCGCGTCGATCAGATCCTGGTCCAGATCGATGAAGTCCTCCGGGGTCCGCTGGTGGGAGAGGTACACGCTCTGATGCCGGTGGATCATGGTGTACAGGTTGTGCGTGAGGTCGGCGAAGGACTTCGGGTACCGGGCGCGGATCACGTCGTGGAAGGCCTTGTGTGCCTTCTGGAAGTTCTTGCGGTGGCCGCGGTACTTGCGCATGTCGGCCAGCGCGGTCTGCATCTGCTCGATCTCGGTGTCGGTGAGCTGTTCGGTCAGCGTGGCGACGATCGGCGGCTCGATCAGGATGCGGAGGGCATAGTTCTGCTCGGTGTCGGAGTTGCTGATCGGTGCGACGTGCACACCGCGGTTGGCGGTGGCGACCAGGAGTCCGTCGGCCTCGAGGCGCTTGAACGCCTCGCGGAGCGGGGTCCGGCTGACCTTGAACTCGGCGGCGAGCTGCTCCTGCGACATGCGCTGTCCGGGGAAGTACTCCCCGGACACGATGCGCTCCCGAAGTGCCGTGCAGAGCTCATCGACGGTGGTTCCGGACCGCGTCTTGGCACTCGTGGCCACAGAGCCTCCTCCCTATGCTCCAGCACAGGTTGTATCCAACATTGTCCCCAAAGTAACAAAAAGTCGGCATGACGGACGGGTGAGAATCGAGCCGTCTCTTCCTGGCCTCCGAACAGGGGGCCTTCACGACCGGCGCGGTCATCGACATCAACGGAGGCGCGGTCAGTGCCTGAGAGGAGTCATCGAATGGCAACACTGGACGGAAAGGTCGCACTCGTCACCGGCGGCGCCGGTGGGATCGGGCGCGCGGTCGTCGAAGGATACGTCGAGGCGGGTGCGAAGGTCGCGGTGCTCGATCGCGACGAGGAGCGCCTGCGCGAGGTCGCGGAGACCTTCGGTGACGACGTCGTCACCACCCTCGGTTCCGTGGAGAACCTCGCCGACAACCAGCGCGCCGTGGCCGACACCGTCGAGGCCTTCGGCAAGCTCGACGTGTTCGTCGGCAACGCCGGTGTCGGGGCGGGCAATCTCTCGCTCGCCGAGGTCCCGCTCGACAAGCTCGAGGCGGCGATCGACGAGATCTACGCGATCAACGTGAAGGGATACCTGCTCGGTGCCCGCGCGGCGCTGCCCGCGCTTCTGCGCACCGGCGGCAACATGATCTTCTCCTGCTCGATCGCGAGCTACCGCGCGGTCGACGACGGCACCCTCTACGTGTCCACCAAGCACGCCAACCTGGGCATCGTGCGCGGCCTGGCCTTCGAGTTCGCTCCGAAGGTCCGGGTCAACGGCGTCGCCATCGGCGTGGCGCGGACCAAGATGGAGGGCCTGGCGGCCCTGGGCCAGAAACCGCTCGACGCGGTGCTGCCCGGCGCCGAGGAGGTCATCCCGCTCGGTTTCATCCCGGAACCGCGCGACTACGCCGAGGGCTTCGTGTACCTGGCCTCCGACGCGGCACGGGTGGTGACCGGTGAATGCCTCTGGGCCGACAGCGGTTTCGGTATTCGCGGCATCTGCAGCCCGGCCGGCGGGCGGGACCTCGACCCCGATCTCCTCGAGGCCTGAGACAGGCGACAGACACCCGGCACCGCACCACGACAGCCCCGGTCGATCCGGCTGGCGTGGTGCGGTGTTCGTCGTTTCCGGTCCGAGAACCGAGATCCCGCAGACGGATTGTCGGCGCGGTCGGCCCCTCGCCCCGCCATACTCTTCCCATGAGAGCTCGCACGACCTCGGTGATCATCCGCAGCGCCCACGGCACGGCGGCGGTCGAGTGGTTCCTCATCCTCGCGATCGCCACCATCCTGGTCACCCGCGCCTACCTGGCCGCCACGGGCTATCCGCAGGTCGGCGGCGGCACCCTCCACATCGCCCACGCGCTGTGGGGCGGTGCGCTGATGATGCTGGCGCTGATCACCGGCTGGCTCTTCCTGGGCGCCGGTGCGCGCGTGACCGCAGTCATCATGGGCGGTATCGGTTTCGGGCTCTTCCTCGACGAGGTCGGCAAGTTCGTCACCCGCGACAACGACTACTTCTACGGCCCGTCCGCAGAGATCATGTACGTGCTCGTGGTGCTGATCCTGCTCATCAGCCGTATCGTCCGCGATTTCCGTCGCCCCACGGCCGCAGAGTCTCTCGCCAACGCTGCCTCGATCGCTGCGGAGGGCGTCGCGCACGGACTGCCCGAGCGTCGTCGACGCCTGGCCGAGGAGTACCTGGCCGCCGCCGGCGAGCAAGGTCTCGACGCGGACACCATCGG
Organism: Gordonia paraffinivorans; assembly: GCF_900683595.1. Lineage (NCBI taxonomy): Bacteria > Bacillati > Actinomycetota > Actinomycetes > Mycobacteriales > Gordoniaceae > Gordonia > Gordonia paraffinivorans. The sequence continues at coordinate 899,789 of NZ_CAACYD010000007.1, forward strand.
CCACATACGGGCGGTCCTCGAATCCAGCCGCGACACCCCCGACCGGCTCATCGCGCTGCGTGCCCGGGCGGTCGCGCTGATCCCCGACTTCTTCCGCAGCCCCCGGTGGGTGTCGATCGTGGGGTGGAGCCTGGTCGTGTTCTCGGCGGTCACCGTCGTCGTCGGTTCGCTGAGCTTCGTCTTCACCGAGGACAGGTTCGACGACATCGACATTTACATCGAACTCGCCGACAACGCCGTCGCCACGTGGATTCTCTTCCTCAGCGGCGTCGCCACGCTTGCGGTGTCGGCCCCCGCGATGCTGGCCCGCAGTCGCGGTCTCGCCGGGGTGTGGCCGCTGCGGGCCCTCCGGATCGCCGCACTGGTCTTCCTGCTCAGCAATGCACTCGTCGACTTCGCGCTCGAGGGATTCGGTGGGCTCGTCAATCTGGGCATCGGCCTGTTTGCGCTCAGCGTCGTGAGTTACCACCTCGGGCGGGCGGTTTCGGCGTCGGGGGAGGGGGCAGAGCCGGTGGCCGACCAGGTCCGGGTGTGACGGTTTCTCAGCGATCGTCGCCTGATTCCCCGCGGGCCCTGCGGAACATGAGCACCCGTACCCGGAACGCCACGAGATAGCCCATGTAGGCCTCCACGAGGTCGTCGTCGGTGAGTCGGCGCTCGAGGTCACACAGCGTCGCGGGACCGTCGATGGCGGAGTTCATGGCTGCGACGACCGCGGCGTTGGCCTCGGTCGAGATCGTCACACCGGTGTCGGTGAACTCCCGCACGTCGAAATCCGGTTCCAACGGGGTCCGCACCCAGTCGTCGGGCCAGTTGCGCACGAGGATCCCCTGGCCGGCGCCGGCCATCTCCAGCAGCACCGAGGCGGTGCGCCCGGTGCGAAGGATCGCGGCGATCTCTTCGACCGGCACCAGATCCACCGTCGCGAAGGTCAGCTCGGGTTGCAGGTGCACCCGCTCCAGGAACTCGCGGATCCGCCGCTTCTGTGCGGTGACGTTGATGATCCCGACCGTGTCGGTCTCCACGTAGGATGTGTTGCCCCGTGGATCGAAGAAGTCGATGATCCTTTTCGCGGGTTGCTGCTCGTCACACATCGAAATGTCCCCCGAACTGTGGTCGAGCGCTGACGGCCGGCGAACGCCGGCGTCACCCGCGCATGCCGGTGCGGAGCTCGCCGACACGGTAGAGGCGAATCGGGATGTCGCCGGGAGACACTGCGCTGCAGTTGTTCTCACGCCCGTATGCGAACCCGACGGTGGTGGCGAGCGCCCGCTCGACGAGGCCGACAGGGTCGAGAAAATCGCGTCTCGTCGCGGATTCCTCCCCCTTGTCGGGTCCCGTGTCCTCGAACGCCAGTGGAGCGCCGAGGTCTTCGAGGATCCCGTCCGCACCACACGCGCTGACGGCTCGTTGCAGGGTGCCCGTGGCGTCCCATGCCGCAAACGCGCCGAAGGCTGCTCTGCTGCTCATGGTGAACAGTCGCGTCGTGCGGCCTCGTGCCGCGACGAGGAACGTCTGGTCGAGTTCCGACGGGCGGTCCAGCGCCACCTCTTCCGAGGCCAGCACTGCGACCTCGTCGGGTGTCCCGGCAGCGAACACCGCCGCGCCGACCATCCACGGGTCGGGACACGCGTGCCCGCCCAGGTCGGACTCCTCGACGAACCGGGCGCCGGTGAACAGGCTGTCCACCATCTGGTCGGTGGCCGCGACATCGATCTGAGGCTCGGCGCCGAACACCATGGGGGCGCCCCCGTGGTCGTAGGTCAGCAGCGAGTATGTGGTCCCCACTGCCGGTTACCGGGCCTGCCGCGACCGCAACGGCCGTCGGCGCCCGGATCGTCCGAACCCCCGATCGGCGAATGTCCCCCGTGACTCCCCACCCTATGCAAATTGCCTTCCGTGAACCCCCGAATTACGAAAACGAATACTACGGGTAGGTGGGTTGGCTTGGCCAGCATCGCGCGTGGGCGGATGTCCGCCGGGTCCCGTGATGCGTCACGGGCGTGGTCAACTGGAGGGGTGACTCACCTGGATCGGATCGTGGCGGCCGAGCGGATCGAGCGATTCGAACGCCGGCCCGTCGAGGTCGCGGGCGCCGCGGCGGCGGCGGTCGCGCTGGTGATCGCCGAGAAGGGCGGAAAGCAGGGCATCTGGTTGTGCAAACGACCGCCCACCATGCGGCGCCACGCCGCGCAGTTCGCTCTCCCCGGCGGTCGACTCGACCCGGGGGAGGATCATGTCGCCGCGGGGCTGCGCGAGCTCGACGAGGAGCTCGGCGTTCGGCTCGGTCCGGACTCGGTGCTGGGCGCCCTCGACGACTATCCGACCCGCTCGGGGTTCGTCATCACCCCCATCGTCTGCTGGGCGGAAGAATTCCAGGAGCCGACGCCCAATCCCGCCGAGGTCGCGCAGTTGTTCTTCGTCACCTTCGAGGAATTGGCCGTCGCCCCGCGATTCCTGACCATTCCGCAATCGGACCGCCCGGTGATCCAGTTGCCGATCGTCGGGTCTCTCGTGCATGCGCCGACCGCCGCGGTCATCTATCAGTTCGCCGAGGTCGTGTTGCGCGACAGGCCGACGCGAGTCGACGAGTTCGAACAGCCGGTGTTCGCCTGGAAATAGGAGGCATGTGGCCGGGACGGCGTACGTGTATCGGCTCGACGCCGGTTCAGGCTTCTTCTGGTGGCCTATCGGTCAGCAGATACCCCCCAGGAAGCAGTTCGGCGCGGTCACCGTGACCGGTAGCGGGTCGCTGGTGTACTGCCGCTTGAACGACTGCCCGTAGCTCGAGATCGGCACCGGGGGCCTGGTGCCCCACACCGTCCAACCCCGGCCGAGGTACTCGTCATCGAGGCTCTCGTAACCTGTGCACACCCAGTAGATGTTGTATCGACCGCGGTCGAGCACGAGGTTTCTCGTTGTCCTGCCGACTCCGGCCTCGAAGGAGTCGTCGGGGTTCTGGTCGAACGTCGGGTCTCCTTGCCGTGGCTGCCGAGGGACCGGCAGTGCCTCGATGGTGCACAGTTTCGGATTCGGTGTGGTGTTGGCGAAGGTGACCGTCACGTTATGGCCCCGAACCTGGGGTGGATATGCCAGCACGCTGTCCCGTCCGGCCGATGCGGGTGATTCCACCGCGACGATCGTCGCCGCTGTCGCCAGTAGGCCCACGATCATCGCGAGCGCGCTCCGGAAACGGATTCGCATGGCCATTACCTCCTATATGGAATTCTCCGGTCCATTGTTTCCAGTGTGTGCGGCAGAGAATGGCATGTGGCTGCTTTGTCGATATGTGGATCGACCGGAGGGCGGTCTGGGGAACAGTGAGGCGGGAGGATTCGTCGCATGCCGACGGCCATCGTCGTGTGACCGGGATCACAGAGGCGGGGGCGGCATCGGGAATACAATCGGACCGCGGTCCGTTTAATCTGTCGATGGGTCGCGAAGACCCATGCGAACCGTGACCGGCCCGACTCGTCTGGAAGGACGCAACATGACCTCCGCCACCACTGTCAAGGCACCTATTCCCGCAGGTACCTGGACCATCGACCCCGTCCACTCGACCATCGGGTTCTCCGTCAAGCACCTCATGGTCAGCAAGGTCCGCGGCACCTTCGACACGTTCTCGGGAACCATCACCGTCGACGAGAACGGTGTCCCGTCGGTGCGCGCCGAGATCGACGTGAACTCGATCAACACCCGCAACGACCAGCGCGATGCGCACATCCGCTCCGCCGACTTCTTCGACGCCGAGAAGTTCCCGACCGCGACCTTCGTGTCGACCGCGGTCCGCGAGAACGGCGACGACTACGTGCTCGAGGGCGACTTCACCCTCAAGGGGGTCACCAAGAAGGTCGACCTCGACCTCGAGTTCAACGGCACCAACCCGGGCATGGGCCAGGGCCAGGTCGCCGGCTTCGAGGCCAAGACCGTCATCAACCGCAAGGACTTCGGCATCGACATCGACATGCCGCTCGAAGGCGGCGGAGTCGTCGTCGGCGACAAGATCACCATCACCCTCGAGATCGAGGCCGCTCTGCAGGCCTGATCCAGCACGCACTCCGGCTCGGCCCCTCCCCCCCATCGGCCGGGCCGGTATCCCGCCGGCACCCGCGCATCCCCCGCGCGGGTGCCGGTTCGTGTTGTCCGGTCCCGTCCCGGGCGGGCCGTCAGGCCGCGTGGAGCGGGCTGTTCGGCGAGGCGTCCACGGGGCGTGGGCGCCCGGGCGCACTCGCAGTCGTTGTCGTCCTGCCTGATGGTGTGGCGCCCGCCGGCGCCGGGTACGAGCATGCCGACGGGCCCGGTGGTAGGTCCGTGGTCGCAACCCGGCGGGAACATTCGATGTGTCCCCGGTAACAGGGGCTTCGGTACGCTTTTCTATATCGCCACAGGCAGGAGACACCGATGAAGCGCAGGCGCCACAGTTCTCGTGGCGTGCCGTGGACGCGGTTGCGACGCCGCACCTCCGGGCTGCTGTGGGGACTCCCGACGGTGCCCAGCCCGCGCGGATGGGCACGTGTCGGTCCGGAGATGCGCGCGCGGATCGCCCGGCACTCCGTCTTCACCGCGGTGTCGGCTGTCGTGCTCAGCTATGCGCTGATCGGTCTCGAGACGTTCCTGCTGGTGCAATTGTCCTTCAACGGCGGACAGCTCACCTTCGCCGAGACTCTCGGCGCCCCCAACTTCCCGGCGGTCGTCGGTGCGATCGTCACCGGCATCGTCGTCAACGTCGTGTTCGGACTCCTGGTCTTCCGCCCGCAGCTGGAGTGGTTCGTCAGTTGCCGGCCCGCCGATCACGCACGCCGACGGGCGGTGCAGCGCGTTCCCGGCATGCAACTGCTCGTCTCGGTCGCGGCATGGGTCTCGGCCGCCCTGTTCTATGTCGCGGTCGCCGACGACCTCACCCTTGCCACGGTCGCCGGTGTCGCGGTCGCGTTCACCCTTGCCGGCGCGTCGAGCGCGTGCCTGACCTACCTGTTCGTCGAACGGGCGTCCCGGCCCCTGTCGATCGTGGTCCTCGAGGACTTCCCGGCCACCCACGTGATGCACGGTGTCCGCATCCGGTTGATGGTGGTGTGGGTGGTCTGTTCGGCGATCCCGATGATCGGTCTCTTGACCGTCAACGCCGGACGGTTCACCGGACTGCTGCCCGACGTCGCCGGTGCCGTGGACTGGACCACGGTGGTGCTCACCCTCGTCGCGCTCGCCGCCGGCGCCCGCGTCATCGCGCTCGTGGGTCAGGCCCTCGCCGACCCTCTCACCGAGATGCACCTCGCCGTCCACCGCGTAGAGCACGGCGACTACAACGCACGCGTCCCGGTCTACGACTCGTCAGAACTCGGTGTGCTGCAGCACGGATTCAACGAGATGGTGAAGGGCCTCGCCGAGCGCGAGCGGATGCGCGAGATCTTCGCCCGTCACGTCGGAGACACCGTCGCCGATCTCGCCATCTCCGATGGGATCGGCATGCACGGCACCAACACCCGGGTCGGGGTGCTGTTCGTCGACATCGTCGGCTCGACCAAGCTCTCCCAGGACCGCAGCCCCGACGACGTCGCCGAACTGCTCAACGCCTTCTTCAGCATCGTGTTCGACGTCGTCGACCACAACCAGGGCTTCGTCAACAAGTTCGAGGGTGATGCGGCACTCGCCATCTTCGGCGCGCCCGTCGAGATCGAGGACCCCGCCGGCCACGCCCTCGCCGCCGCCCGCGAGCTCGCCGACCGCCTCGCCAACAGCCTCGACATCCGCTGGGGGATCGGCGTCTCCTACGGGGAGGTGTTCGCCGGCAACATCGGCCACGAACGCCGCTACGAGTACACCGTCATCGGGGACCCGGTCAACGAGTGTTCGAGGCTGTCGGACATGGCCAAGACGGGCCGCGTTCCGGCGCTCGCCGGCGGGGCCGCGATCGAGGTGGCCGGTACCGAGGCGCAGGAATGGGAACTGCTCGGCAGCCGCATCATGCGCGGGCGGTCGGTGCCGACCGAGTTCTACGCCCCTCGGGAACTCGTGAACCGACTCGGATCGTCGACGAACGTGATCGCCGAACTGTTACGCCCGGCGCGCAAGATCGTCGGGGCCAACCTGAAAACGGGGCTGTTCGGCGGGTGAGCGCCGGGTCGTGGCCGTGCGTTCGCAACCGGTGGCGAACCGTTGACGCCGCACTCGGCCGTCAATAGCGTGGGGGCGCAGGGCCGCGGCGCAGGTGCCCGGCCGCACGACCAGCACAGGGGGCTCGGACATGAGTGGTTGGACCTCGGCGAACATTCCCGACCAGACCGGACGCACCTTCGTGGTGACCGGCGCCAACAGCGGCCTCGGTGCCGAAGCGGCCACCGCGCTCGTCGGGGCCGGGGCAGAGGTCATCCTGGCCTGTCGGAACACCGTCAAGGCGGATGCCGTCGCCCAGCGGCTCGGACCCAAGGCGACGGTGGCGAAACTCGACCTCGCCGACCTCGCATCGGTGCGCAGCTTCGCCGAATCCGTTACCGGGGCAGACGTTCTCATCAACAATGCCGGCCTGATGGCGGTACCGCTGCAACGTACCGCCGACGGTTTCGAGATGCAGATCGGCACCAATCATCTCGGCCACTTCGCACTCACCGCACTGCTGCTGCCGAAGATCTCCGACCGGGTGGTGACCGTGTCGTCGGGGCTCCACCAGCTCGGCAATCTGCAACTCGACGACCTGAACTGGGAGAAGCGTCGCTACAACCGTTGGCGTGCCTACGGCGACTCGAAGCTCGCGAATCTCATGTTCGGGCTGGAGCTGGCGCATCGGTTGCGGGACGCCGGATCGTCGAAGCAGTCGTTCGTCGCGCATCCCGGCTATGCCGCGACGGAACTCCAGGGGCGCACCGAGACGGTCATGGACTTCCTCATGAAGCTGACCAACAAGACGCCGATGGTGCAGTCGGCCGCTGCAGGCGCCTGGCCGGAACTGTATGCCGCGACGATGCCCGGTCTCGAGTCCGGAACCTACTACGGACCAACGCAATTCTTCGGGCTGCACGGTGCACCGGGGCGGAACCGATACAAGAAGATCGCCGACGACGCGTCAGTGCGCGCACGGCTCTGGGAGGAGTCGGAGAAGCTGACGGGCGTGACATTCGACGTGGCATCGGCTGGCTGAGGCCACCAACGCAGAGTGCGGGCCGAGCGTCGGAAAGCGACACTCGGCCCGCACCTTTCGGATCGGCCGGGAAAGCCGGCTATCGCACCGAGAACGCGATGCTGTTCGACGCCCCGGAGATGGTGTCGGTGACGCGGATCGTGAAATCGCCGGCGCCCTTGAAGAAGTACGACTTCACCGCGGTGCAGTCGCGGGTCTTGAAGAGCGCTGCCTCCTTGGGCACCTTCGGGCCGGACAGGCGGACCTCCATGCGGCACTCGTCGCCGTCGACGATCGGGCCGGCCTCGATGATCGAGTTCCAGCGCACGCCCAGGCGTGAGTTCCGCGGGAAGGTGCCCGGCGAGAGCTCGCGGGCGTTCTTCGGGTTGTAGACCCAGACGTTGATCGAGCGGACGCCGTTCGGTGCGTCCTTGCGGCCGAGCTTGCCGTAATGGGTGACCTTGTCGCCCGACGACCCCAGCGCAGCGCTGCCGGAATCCAGGCTTCCGCTCGCGCTGCCGAACATGTCGCCGACGGGATCGGCGGTCGCCGGAGCGATCGGGATCAGGATGGCGGCTGCGGCCAACAGGCCGGCGACACCGGTGCGCTTCATCGAAGTGGGTTCCCCTCGTACGGTTTATAACGAAATGATTAAAGCAAAGTAGCGCGCCGTCGGCTGTGGGCTGTTTCACACCTTGCTGCGGTGGTGCAGGGGCGACCAGCGGGAGTGTCGGCGGAATGCGAACGTCTGCGAGGCGTCCCGGGCCGTACCGACTCCTGATCGGTTGTCACGCGGCGTCGCGGCGTCGCCGGATCACCATCGTGAGCTGGATGATCGCGGCCACGACCGCGGCGATCACCGGGATGTAGACCAGCACGTCGGAGCTGCCGCTCGCGATCTCCCGGACGGGAAAGATCATGAGCGGGAGAACCAGGCACCAGGTTCCGACGCCTGGGGTGCCGGCATCGGCGTGGTCGGTGGAGTGGTCTGCGTCGCTCATCGTTGCACGGGGTCGGCCTTGGCGGTTTCGGCGTATGGATCGACACCGATACTAGTGAAGGTGCGAACCCGGTCCTTCCGGGCCGTGATATCGAAAATGTGTTCGATATGGGTGTATTGTGACCGGCATGTCCATCGGCATCCAGGGCTCGTTGTTCGCCGAGGCCGACATCGAACCGACCCTCGGCGACCTCGCGGCGACGACGCGCCGGCCGCTTGCCGACGGCGCATGGGTGGACCTGTGTCCCGGCTGGATCGGTGGCCCGGACGAGCTGTTCGAGCGACTCCGGCGCGACGTGCCGTGGCGGGCGGAACGCAGGCAGATGTACGACCGGGTGGTCGACGTCCCTCGGCTGGTGTCGATCTATCAGGCCGACGACCCGTTCCCGGACCCGCTGATCACCGAGATGCGGTCTGCACTGTCACAGCACTATCGCGAGGAGCTGCCGGAGGGTTTCGCGACAGCGGGGATCAGCCTGTATCGCGACGGCAACGACTCGGTGGCCTGGCACGGCGACCGTATCGGCCGGTCGGCGACCCACGACACGATGGTTGCGATCATCTCCCTCGGCGCCCCGCGGCCGCTCTTGCTCCGGCCCCGTGGTGGCGGGAGGTCGTTGAGGTTCACGTTGTCGTCGGGCGACCTGCTCGTGATGGGCGGCAGTTGCCAGCGGACGTGGGAGCACGCCGTGCCGAAGGTGCGCGGAGCCGGGGCGCGGATCAGCATCCAGCTGCGGCCGCCGGGTGTGTGGTGACGGCCGGCGTCAGGATGTCGAAGTCGTGGACGCCATGACCCGCTGAGTTCTACGAAATCCGTTGGAGCACGGATGTGTTGGGGCGTGGGGGAGCATGCGCCGCTGGCGCATGCTCCCCCACGCGTCTAGCCGGCGTTCGAGATCGGCTCGATCGGCAACCGCAGCGCGGCCGGCGCGTGGGCCGGGACCGTCGGGCGGACCGGCGGAACCGGTGCGACCGGACGGTACGGCTCACCGAGAGCCGGACGCGGGTCGGCCTCACCTGCGTTCGGCCACATGGCGAGTGCACGCTCGGCCTGGGCCGTGATCGTCAGGGACGGGTTCACGCCGAGGTTCGCAGAGACCGCCGAACCGTCGACGACGTGCAGACCCGGATGGTTGAACACCCGGTGGTATGGGTCGATCACACCGTCCTCGGCCGAGTTCCCGATCGAGCAACCGCCCAGGAAGTGCGCGGTCATCGGGATGTTCAGCCAGTCGACGAACGAACCGCCCGGATCGCCGTCGATCTCGTCGGCGACGCGGCGAACGGCCTCGTGGCCCTCCGGAATCCAGGTCGGCGGCGGGTCGCCGGCGCCCTTCCGGCTGCGCAGCATCGGACCGAAACGACCACGGCCGGAGAACAACTCGAGCGAGTTGTCGGCGGTCTGCATCACCAGCGCGATGATGGTGCGCTCCGACCAGTTGCGCACCCAGAGGCTCCGCGCCGTCACGATCGGATGCCGGATCGCCTCGACGATCGCCATCAGCGGCCGCGGCAACGGGCCGTCGCCGTCGATGAGCATCGCCTGGAGCAGGCCGATCAGATTGGAGCCCTTGCCATATCGCACCGGCTCGATGTGGGTGTGGTCGTTGGGGTGGAACGACGAGGTGATCGCGACGCCCTCGGTGTAGTCGACCTTGCGGTTGCGGGCCGTCGCGGCAAGAACCGCCTCGGAGTTGGTGCGGACCACCTTGCCGAGACGCTTCGACAGGCCCGGCAGGTGGCCCTTCTGCTGCATGTCGAGCAGCAGCTTGTTGGTGCCGTAGGTGCCGGCGGCGAACACCACGTGATCGGCGGTGAACACCCGCCGTCCGCGGCGTGACCAGCGACGTCCCGTCCGGTGCGACTCCACGACATACCCGCCCTCCGACCGCGGGTAGACCGTGTCGACGGTGGTCATCGGGATGATCGTCGCCCCGGCCTGTTCGGCCAGGTACAGGTAGTTCTTCACCAGGGTGTTCTTGGCGCCGACGCGGCAGCCCGTCATGCAGGACCCGCAGTCGGTGCACCCGGTGCGTGCCGGGCCGACGCCGCCGAAGAACGGGTCCTCGACGGTCTTGCCGGGCTCGCCGAAGTACACGCCGACCGGCGTGTGCACGAAGGTGTCGCCGGCGCCCATGTCCTGCGCGATCTTGCGGATCACCTTGTCGGCCGGGGTCTCCCGCGGGTAGGTGGTGACGCCGAGCATGCGCGATGCCTGGTCGTAGTAGGGGTCGAGCTCCGAGGCCCAGTCGGTGATCCGGCCCCAGTGCGGGTCGTCGAAGAACGCGGGCAGCGGCCGGTAGAGCGTGTTCGCGTAGTTCAGCGACCCGCCGCCGACGCCGGCGCCCGCCATGACGAGCACGTCGCGGAGGGGATGCATGCGCTGCACGCCGAACAGCCCGAGGGCCGGCGCCCACACGTAATCGCGCAGGCGCCAGCTGGTCTTGGGCAGATCCTCGTCGGCGAACCGCCGTCCCGATTCGAGAACCGCGACGCGGTAACCCTTTTCGGTCAGGCGGAGTGCGGCGACCGAGCCGCCGAAGCCGGAGCCGATGACTATGGCGTCGTAATGATCGGCGTCATGACGATCGGTTCTGGTCACTTGGTGAGAGTCCTTTCGACGGAGTCGGATTCGGTCTCGACAGCATCGGCGCTGTCGGTGGCGGCCTCGACGGCCGGCGCGGTGGCCGGGATGGCGTCGTCGAAGCGGTGGTCGGCGGTCACGAACGTCGACATCATGCGGCGGAAGTCGCTGGTGTACTTCGGCCACATGACCGAGTTGCGGCCGGTGGAGTCGAGGTACCAGCTCGAGCAGCCGCCCGAGTTCCACACGGTCCGTTCGAGTTCGGGGTCGAGCTCGGCGTTGTAGCGGTCCTGCGCGTCCTGGGTGACCTCGAAGACGCTGCGGCCGTTGCGCTTGAGCTCGCCGATCGTCTTCGACATGTAGTACGCCTGCGGCTCCAGCATCAGCACGATCGAGCTGTGGCCGAGGTTGGTGTTGGGGCCGTACAGGAAGAACAGGTTGGGGAAGCCGTGCACCTCGACGCCGCGGTACGCGCGCGGCGAACCCTGCCACGTCTCGGCCAGGGTGCGGCCGTCGCGGCCGGTCACGGCCTTGGCGATGGGCGGCTCGGTCGGGGTGAAGCCGGTGGCGAAGATGACGGTGTCGACCTCGTGCTCACGACCGTCGGCGTCGACCGCGCCGTTCTCGGTGAGCCGCGACAGCGCGCCGGTCACGGTGACGTTCGGGCGCTGCAGCGCCGGGAACCACTTGTTGGTCAGCAGCATCCGCTTGCAGCCGATCTGGTAGTCGGGGGTGAGCCGACGACGCAGATCCTTGTCCTTCACCTGCACGCGGAGCTGGGCCAGCGCGACCGTCTTCGCGATGGGGAGCAGCTTGGGGTTGCGGGCCATCATCGCGACGTAGAACTCGCGGTAGGCCCACACCATCTTGCGGACGAGGCGGTGCACGCCCGGGACGCGGCGGTAGACCGCGCGCTCGAGCGGGCTGATGGTGCGGTCGATGCGGGGCACGACCCACGCCGGGGTGCGCTGGAAGACGGTGAGCTGGTCGACGGTGTCGACGATCTCGGGCACGATCTGGATCGCCGACGCGCCGGTGCCGATGATCGCGACCTTGCGGCCGCGCAGGTCGTGGCTGTGATCCCACTGCGCGGAGTGGAAGACCTTGCCCGAGAACTTCTCCATGCCGGGCACCTCCGGGACGCCCGGCTCCGAGAGAGCGCCGGGGGCGGCCACCAGGAACCGGGTGCGGATCTGACCGCTAGTGGTGTCGACGACCCACTCCTGTGCGGCGCCGTCCCAACGGGCGGCGGTCAGGGAGGTGTTGTAGCGGATCTGATCCTCGTAATCGGCGGCGACCGAGCGAAGGTACTCGTGGATCTCGCCGCGGCGCCCGTAGGTGTGCGACCAGTTCGGGTTCGGGGCGAACGACAGCGAGTACAGCGACGTCGGGACGTCGCATGCCGCGCCCGGGTAGTCGTTCTCGCGCCACACGCCGCCGGCCCCGGCGGCGCGCTCGATGGCGAGGGCCCGCAGCTCCGGATGGTCCTTGCGCAGGCGGTGGAGTGCGGCGAGGCCGCCGAATCCGACGCCGACGACGAGGACGTCGACGCGCTCGGGCAGTGCTCGCGTGCTGGTGTCAGTCATGGTTCAACAGGTCCTTCCAGATGGGCAGGAGGCGGTCGATGTATTCCCGGTCGGCCTCGGGCGAGCGCAGGATGCGCGACACCGCGAGTCCGCGGGCGAGTTCGATGGAGAGTTCGAGTTCTTCGGGGGTGTAGCGGTCGCCGAACAGTTCGGCGCCTCCGACGGCCAGGGCATCGGAGACCTTCTTCTCGAGGGGGATCATCGCCGTGCGCAGGTTGACGTCGGTGCGGGCGGCGACCCACAGCTCGAGCGCGGCGTCGAACAGCGGCCCGCTGAACGCCTCGACGAGGACCTCGAGGCCTTCCTCGCCGGTGCGCGGCCGGGACAGCACCTCGGCGAGGCGTCGCTCCACGAGATGGTCGACGGCCGCGACCACCAACGACTCCCGGGTGGGGAAGTGATGGAGCAGTGCGCCGCGCGAGACGCCAGCCCGCCGGTTGACCTCCTGGGTGGTGGTGCCGGCGTATCCGACCTCGACCAACGCCTCGATCGCCGCGTCGAGAACCTGTGCCCGGGTCGCGGCGGTGCGTTCGGCCTGGGTGCGCCGACGCGGGGTGGTGGTTTGCTCGGTCACGGTGAGCAGCGTAACACAGAAACAGTCCGGACTGTTTGTAAGTTGTGCCGATTTCGGCAAAAGTGCAGTTCGGGGCCGCTGGGGTGATCCGACGTGGGGGCTTCCGAGGCGACGGTCCGCTAGCTGCAGCTAGCGCCTGGGATGCGAACTCGGGACTCTGCGGACGTCGACGTCCGACGCCGACGCGATCGACGGGCCGCGGAGTAGGTTCGACGCATGCGTTTCGGACTCTTCATCCCCCAGGGCTGGCGACTCGATCTCGTGGGCATCGACCCCGCCGACCAGTGGGAGGTGATGTCGTCGCTGGCCGACCGCGCCGAATCCGGCGGCTGGGACTCCATCTGGGTCTACGACCACTTCCACACCGTGCCGCTGCCGACCGACGAGGCGACCCACGAGGCCTGGACGCTGGTGACGGCGTTCGCCGCGACCACCCGGCGCGTCGACATCGGCCAGATGTGCACCGCGATGAGCTATCGAAACCCCATGTACCTCGCCAAGGTCGCCGCCACCGCCGACCTCATCTCCGGCGGCCGGGTCCAGATGGGCATCGGAGCCGGCTGGTACGAGCACGAGTGGCGCGCGTACGGTTACGGATTCCCTTCGGCCGGAGAGCGTCTCGCCCGCCTCGACGAAGGCGTGCAGATCATGAGGCAGGCGTGGGAGACCGGCCGCGCCACCTTCGCCGGCAAGCACTACAGCGTCGACGGCGCCATCTGCCGGCCGCAGCCGACCGCCGGGAAGCTGCCGCTGTGGATCGCCGGCGGCGGCGAGAAGAAGACGCTGCGCATCGCCGCCAAGTACGCCGACTACACCAACTTCGACGGCACGCCCGCCCGCTTCGCCCACAAATCGGCTGTGCTGCAGCAGCATTGCGCCGACCTCGGACGCGACTTCGATTCGATCGTCAGGTCGGCCAACTACAACGTGATCCTCGGTGAGACCGATGCCGACGTGGAGCGCAAACTCGACGACCTCGAGTCGCGGATCGCGAAGATCGTCGGAGCCGACGCGGCGTCGGGAACCATGGGCGCCTTCCGCGGGATGCCGGCGGTCGGGACCCCGGAAAAGGTCGCCACGAACCTGCGCGCCCTGAAGGACGCCGGGATGGCCTACGGCATCTTCTACTTCCCGAACATCGCGCACGACCTCGAGGACCTGGAGCTCTTCGAGCAGCAGGTGGCGCCGGCGCTACGGTGAGGTCTACAGCCTCCGCAACCGCTCGGCGGCCTCGGCGATGACGTCGTCGCGCTTGGCGAAGGCGAAGCGCACCATGTGGTTCCAGGGGGCCTTGTCGTCGGCGAACACGCTCACCGGGACCGCGGCGACGCCGATGCGCCCGGGCAACGACCGGCAGAACTCGATGCCGTCGTCGATGCCCAGCGGTCGCGGGTCGGCGCACACGAAATAGGTTGCCTCGCTGCGGTGCACGTCGAAACCGGCGTCGAGGAGGGCGGCGGTGATCATGTCGCGCTTGGACTGCAGCGCGGCGGCCGAGTGGTGGACCCAGCCCATCTCGTTGTCGAGGGCGTGTGCGACCGCCGGCTGGAACGGCCCCGACCCCACATACGACATGTACTGCTTGGCGGTGCGGGTCGCCGCGATCAGCTCGGGCGGGCCGCTGATCCACCCGACCTTCCAGCCGGTGCAGTTGAACGTCTTGGCCGCGCTCGAGATCCGCAGCGTGCGTTCCCGCATACCCGGCAGCGTCGCCAGGGGAGTGTGGGTGCGACCGTCGAACAGCAGATGCTCGTACACCTCGTCGGTCACCGCGATGACGTCGAACTCGAGGCAGAGCCGGGCGATCTCGGCGAGATCGTCGTCGGACAGGACGGTGCCGGTCGGGTTGTGCGGGGTGTTCAGCATGAGCACCGCGCTCTTGGGGCCGAAGGCATCGGCGAGGCGGTCGCGGTCGAGCCGGAAGCCGTCGCCGTCGGGGATCAGCGGCACGACGCGGCGGACCCCGCCGGCCATCGCGACCGTCGCCGCATACGAGTCGTAATACGGCTCGATCATGATGACCTCGTCGCCGGGTTCGATCAGGCCGACGATGGCTCCGGCGATCGCCTCGGTCGCGCCGACCGTGACGAGGACCTCCCGGTCGGGGTCGTAGTCGAGGTCGTAGTGCTCGCGCTGGTGACGTGCGACCGCGTGTCGCAACTCCGGCACCCCGATCCCGGGCGGGTACTGGTTGTGGCCGTCGGTGATCGCGCGGCGGGCCGCCTCGAGCATCGACTCCGGGCCGTCGGTGTCGGGGAACCCCTGGCCCAGGTTGATGGCGTCGTGTTCGACGGCCAGCGCCGACATCTCGGCGAAGATCGTCGTCATGAACGGCCGCAGGCGGGTCGTGGTCCGGCTCTCCGAGGACATGGAACCAGGGTGGCACATCACGGGCGAGGCGCCCGGACCGCAGGTGCCCGGCCGCGAGGCCCTGGGGCGATCCCGAGGCGTGGTGTACGGGAGTGGTCCGGTCGACGGACGCCACGTCACCTCATCCTCGCCGTTTGGGCCGAGGGGATGAAAGACTACAGGCGACCCGACGACCGATGAGGAGGAGCGATGCCGCGTAACCCCGGCGAGCACTTCGCCGGTTACACGATCATCCGACTCATCGGCCGTGGCGGGATGGGTGAGATCTACCTGGCCCGACACCCGCATCTCCCGCGCGACGAGGCGCTGAAGGTGCTCCCGGCGAATCTCAGCTGCGACCCCATGTACCGGCAGCGATTCGTCAAGGAGGCCGAGCACGCCTCCAGCGTCGTGCACCCGTCGATCGTCACGGTCTTCAACTCCGGCGAATACGACGGCCACCTGTGGATCGCGATGGAGTACATCGACGGCATCGACGCCCTCAAGCTGCTCCGCCAGAATCCCCATGGTCTCGACGCGGGAACAGTGATCGCGATCGTCCGGGCGATCGGCGCCGCCCTGGACCGGGCGCACGCCACCGGACTGCTGCACCGCGACGTCAAGCCGGCCAACATCCTGCTCCAGGGAGTCGGGGAGCCGGAGCCGCGCGTGCTGCTGGCGGACTTCGGCATCGCGAAGTCGCAGCAGGACGCCGGCCACCTGACCTCGACCAATGTCTTCGTCGGCACCGTTGCCTATGCGTCGCCGGAACAGTTGCTGGGTGAGACCGTCGACGCGCGCGCCGACCAGTACGCGCTCGCCGCGACCGTCTTCGAGCTCCTCACGGGCCGCCCGCCGTTCCAGGGGGAGAGCACGGCGTCGATCATCGGCCAGCACCTGCAGAAGATGCCGCCCCGCCCGTCCACCCTGCGGCCGGGGATCTCCCCGGCCGTCGACGCGGTGTTCGAACGCGCACTCGCCAAGGAACCCGGACGTCGCTACGGGTCGTGCCGGGAGTTCGCCGAGGAGCTCGAGCGGGCGCTGAACGCCCCGGACCTGGCGAAGACCCGAAAAGTCCAGGATCTGCAGACGGGCCCGAATCCGTCGAAGACCCCGACCGTGCGTCCCGGCGCCCCGGTCCCGGGCGAGCCGGCGGGTGCACCGCAGATCCGTCACGCCCAGGCGTACCCGGGTGTGAATCCCGGGCACGGCCCGTCGCAGCCGCCTCACCCCGCGGTGTCCGGCGCCCCGGCCCCGGTCGCCCAGAACGTCGGGCCGGCGAATCCGTACGCCGGACAACCCGGAGGCGCCGGGCCGGGATACCCGTCGGGCCACTCACCTCAACCCGGTCTCACCCCACCCGGCGGGTACCCGCCGCCGTATGGGGGCGCTCACGTGCCGCCGCCGAAGAAGAAGAGTTCGGGGCTGCTCATCGGGCTGGGTGCGCTGGCGCTGGTCCTGGTCCTCGCGATCGCCGGTGTGGCGATCTTCGTGGCGATCTCGGTGTCCGACGAATCCGGCCGCGCCGCCGCCCGCTCGACGCCGGGCACGACGACCAGCGACGATCCGACGACGGCGACCACCACCACGACCCAGGACCCGGCGGACCGCACCCCGGACACCTCGCCGAGGGCGGTCACCGGTCCCGGCGCCGTCAGCGTCGGTGAGTGCATCAGCGTCACGATGCAGCCGGGTTCGGCGACGACCGTGCTGGCCTCGCGCGTCGACTGCGGGTCGGCCGGGCTGAACTTCTACACCGCGGCGAAGGTCGACAACGCGGCTTCCTGCGCCAGCGAACAGAATTCGACGCTGACCTTCCCCGGCAGCAGTGAGAAGCTCTGTCTCACACCGAATTTCTACGAAGGCCTGTGCTACCAGGTGCCGCTGACGGGCGGGTCGCTCGCGGACTACCGAGAGGTTCCGTGCAGCAGCGCGCCCGCGGCGCGGACCGTGCTGGCGCGGGTGAACACCAGGTCGACGTCGGCGGTCTCGTGCAGCGCGGGGGAGACCCGCTGGACGTTCTACCAACCGGTGTCGATCGGATACTGCCTGGTCGAGGTGTAGGCGGCCCTCAGTCGATGACCGGCGGGTCCGTCGGCGCGGTGTCGCCGATCGTCGGGCCCAGCAGGTCGTCGGCGTCGGTGATCCGGTAGGCGTAACCCTGCTCGGCGAGGAAGCGCTGCCGGTGGGCCGCGTAGTCGGCATCGAGGGTGTCGCGCGACACCACCGAGTAGAAGTGGGCTTGTCCGCCATCGTGTTTCGGTCGCAGCAGACGTCCGAGACGCTGGGCCTCCTCCTGGCGTGACCCGAAGGTGCCCGACACCTGGACGGCGACCGAGGCCTCGGGCAGGTCGATGGAGAAGTTCGCGACCTTCGACACCACCAGGGTCTGCAGCTCGCCCGACCGGAAGCGGTCGAACAGCGCCTCGCGCTCCTTGTTCTTGGTCGATCCCTGGATGACCGGGCAGTCGAGTTCGCGGCCGAGCTCCTCGAGCTGGTCGATGTAGGCGCCGATGACCAGCGTCTGCTGGTGCTGGTGCTTGTCCAGGATCGCCTTGACCACGTTGACCTTGGTGTGCGCGGTGGAGCAGAGCTTGTACTTCTCCTCCGGCTCGGCGACCGCGTACTGCAGGCGCTCCTCGTCGGTGAGGGTGACGCGAACCTCGATGCACTCGGCGGGCGCGATCCAGCCCTGCGCCTCGATGTCCTTCCACGGGGCGTCGTACCGCTTGGGGCCGATGAGGGAGAAGACGTCGCCCTCGCGGCCGTCCTCGCGGACGAGGGTCGCGGTGAGTCCGAGTCGGCGGCGCGACTGCAGGTCGGCGGTCATGCGGAACACGGGCGCGGGCAGCAGGTGCACCTCGTCGTAGATGATCAGGCCCCAGTCGCGCGAGTCGAACAGGTCGAGGTTCTTGTACTGCCCCTTCGACTTGCGGGTCATCACCTGGTAGGTCGCGATCGTGACCGGGCGGATCTCCTTGCGTTCGCCGGAGTACTCGCCGATCTCCTCCTCGGTCAGCGAGGTGCGGGCGACGAGTTCACGCTTCCACTGGCGTCCGGCGACGGTGTTGGTCACCAGGATGAGCGTGGTCGCCTGGGCCTTGGCCATCGCCGCGGCACCCACCATCGTCTTGCCGGCACCACATGGCAGCACGACGACACCCGAACCGCCGGCCCAGAACGAGTCGGCGGCCATCTCCTGGTAGTCGCGCAGATGCCAGTCGGTCTGTTCGAGGGTGATCGGGTGCGCCTCGCCGTCGACGTATCCCGCGAGGTCCTCGGCCGGCCACCCGACCTTCAGCAGCACCTGCTTGAGGCGTCCGCGCTCCGACGGGTGCACGACGACGGTGTCGTCGTCGATCCGCGCGCCCAGCATCGGGGCGACCTTCTTGTTGCGCATGACCTCTTCGAGGACCGCGCGGTCGAGGCTGACCAGTGTCAGGCCGTGCACGGGGCTCTTGACCAGTTGCAGCCGGCCGAAGCGGCCCATGGTGTCGACGACGTCCATCAGCAGCGGCTGCGGCACGGCGTACCGCGAATAGGTGACGAGCGCGTCGACGACCTGTTCGGCGTCGTGACCGGCGGCGCGCGCGTTCCACAGCGCGAGCGGCGTGACCCGGTAGGTGTGGACGTGCTCGGGGGCGCGTTCGAGTTCGGCGAAGGGTGCGATCGCCTGACGAGCCGCCTGCGCGTCGGGGTGGTCGACCTCGAGCAGCAGGGTCTTGTCGGATTGCACGATCAGGGGTCCATCGGTCACCCGCTCCATTGTCCAGATGCGGGGGACAGTTGTCAGCGACGGCTCCGCCGACCTGCTGAGAACCGCCCCTGCACGCCGCGCTGGACAGGAGCCCCGGCGACGATCTGGCATTCGCGTGACCCTCGTGCGTCTGGTTCCGGGGCGCTTCAGAAGACGGGGATTCCCAGCTTTCGGCGCAGCCGCAGATCGAGGATGTTGAGCCGGAAGATGCCGCGCAGCATCGGTGCCATCAGCGGGTCCACCAGGCGGAACCCGGCGAGGACCGCCTCGTAGCGACGGGCGTCGGCGGCCGAGAAGGACCAGCCCATCATCTTGCGGAACTCCGGTGGGAGGCCGGCGTTGACGGCGTAGGTGAGGAAGCCGCCGAGCGTCTTGTGCGCGATCGTGCCGACCACACCCGCGCGGAACTCGAGGAACGACAGGTCGGCCAGGCTGCGCAGCTCCTCGCGCACCGGCTCGTCGATGCGGAGTTCGGCGAGCTGGGAGTTCCAGTAGACGAGGAGTTCGGCGTAGGTCCGGGGCCACTTCTCGCGCGGCACGTTCAGCGCGGTGCCGAGGGGGTGCGCCTCGGTGAGGACCGTCTGCTTCTCGGTGTCGGTGAGCGGGCCGTACAGCAGTTCGTACTGGTCGATGAAGTACTTGAGCAGACACACCGCGACCCACAGCTGCAGCCGCGAGTCGTTGGCGCTGTAGCGCACCGGGCTGGTCTCGGTGGAATAGACCCGGTCGTGGACGCGGCCGACGTGTTCGTGGACGTAGGCCCTGTCGGCGTCGCTGCCCATGAGCGCGACGGCGAGATAGGTGCCGGTGGTGCGGGCACGCTTGATCGGTCGCTTGATGGCGTTGCCCGACGGCACGCGGCTCTCGTGGACTCCGTGGCCGACCTTCGGGTTGGACAGCTGCATGATGACGTTCGCGACCGACAGGGTGGGGCCGACGACGGTCACCAGGTCGGCGGCGCGGCGGACGTGGCGGCGACGGCGTCGCGGCCGGATGCGCGCGACGAGGTCGTGCTGGTAGGTGTCGGGGACGCCGTTGCCCGCGATCTCGGTGAGGTGGCGTGTGCTGGTCATGGCCGGGTGCCGCCGAGTCCCTCTGCGAGCGGACCTCGCGGAGACGAGGGGTACGTCCCGAAGCTGTGCAACCCGATCATCGCGGCCCACTTTCCTCAACGCCGAGTGATGCCGAGCGTAGCAAGAAAGTGAGACGTGGGTCACAGGGTGTCTCGTCCGGGGCCGGAACTCAGTCGTCGAGCAGCTCCACGCTCGTGATCCGGTGCAGCGAGAACCGCTGCTCGGTGTCGGTGCCGTCCTCGACCGCCACGAGCTGGCCGGCGCCGAGGATCTTCGGCGTCACGACGTGGCGGCTCGCCGAGCCCTGTGCGTCGACGTATCCGACGCGCAGGCGGCGGTTGGCGCGCAACGCGAGCTGGATCAGCGCGGTCGACGACTCGCCGCCGCCGGTGGCGCGGACCGGTGCCGACGAAGGGTTGCGCGCGGGTGTCGCCGCCGCTGCCCGATCGGTGGAACGGATTCGGGTGACCACCGCGCGCAGCTGCTCAACCGACGGCGTGCCGCGGCGCGGCTGCGCCTGGCGCCGGGCCCGCGACACCGCGACGCGGCTGCCGCGCTCGCGCAGGTCGACGAGCGCCCCGGTGGAGTCCTCGCCCGCCGGGGCGAAGCCGGCGGCGCGCAGTTGGTCGATCACGTCGCGAACGTCGGACGGCGAGACCGCCACGGTCGGGGCGAGCGATCGCAGTGCGAGGGCCTCGGCCGCCGGACTGCGCATCACCGCTGCCAGCACCGTCGGGTCCTCGCAGCGGATGAACGCCGACGCGACGCCCACCCGCAGCTGTCCGTGCTTGCGTGCCACGTCCTCGATGAGATACGTGAGCGACTGCGGCACAGGGGTTCTCGAGTGCCTGGTGAACATCTCCTGCAGCTCGTTGGCCGAGCGCCCGGCGTCGAGCGCGCGCCGCACCGTCTCCGGGGTGATCCGGTACACCGAAGCGGCGCCGCCGGATTCGAGGTCGGCGACCAGTTCGACCTGCTCGGCGAGCTCCGGGGTCATCGGGCCGGGCACGGTGAGGGTCAGGTCCGCCTGGGTCAGGAAGTGGTCCACCGGCTCGGGCAGGGCTGCGCGCATGGCCGCGAGAACCGCCGCGTCGGCGTCGGCGGGATCGGCGTCCGGTTCGGGTTCGACGGTGTACGCGCGCCCGACGCTGGTCAGCGCGTCGTGCGCAACGAGTCCGAGTTCCCTTGCCTCACGCAGTGTCTCGGCAACCAGTTGACGGCTGAACCGACGGATCAGGCGGGGGCGGTGCCAGTGCAGGCTCGCGAGGACGGCATCGGGGGTGACCGCGACGGCCGCGTCGGCCTGCGCGAGCGTCGAGAGGATCAGCTGACGCTGGATGGGCGCGTAGGAGTCGTGCAGCTCGGAGGACAGCGTGGCCATCGCGTTGCCGTCGCGGTCGGGTTCGCCGACCTGCCAGGCGCGCCGGGGCATGTGCAGCCACGCATCCGCGAGGGCCAGCCACTGACGTTCGCGCGGCTGGTGGAGCCAGGTGTCGGCGGTCTGCGTCGGGGCGAAGGCCTGCTCGCCGGTGTCGTCGGGCGGCGGCGGTTCCGGAAAACCGGCGTCGATGAGTCGGAGGTAACCGGCGAGCTCGATGAGCAGGGCCACGCGTCCGGTCTCGAGTTTGGTCAGCTTGGCGATCCGGCGGAGCTCGCGCACGCCGAGCGCGCCCGAACGCAGCACGGCGGCGGGGGTGGCCCCGAGGACGTTGAGAATCGCGGTGAGATGCCGGATGAGTTCCAAGGCCTCGCCACCTCCGGCGGCGTCGACGGCCTTGGCCGGGAACCGCGGCCTTGCGCCCGGCTCGTGCAGCGGCGGCGGTGCGAGTGTGTCGGTGTGCCAGGCGGGTTCGCCGCGGATCACCGCCCCCACCATCGGCGGTAGCTCGACGGTCTGATGGTCGACGCGCGCCAGCAGCCCCGACGAGATCAGTTGCGCCACCGGGGCGGTCGGGTCGGCATCGGGTGCGGCGTCGCGGCTTCGGCCCAGCGCCGGACCGCGGGCGAGGGTCTCGAGGAGTTCGCGGGGCCGCTCGGGGAGCTCGGCGATCATCGCTGCGATCTCCTCGCCGGACCTGCCGGCGAGCAGACCGGTGAGATGCCGTGCCTTCCACGGCAACGCCGCGTCGACGTGGTCGCCGGCGAACAGGGAGGAGTCCTTGCCCCACAGGATCGCGCGGCGCCGGAGCAGGTCGATGCGGGCGCGGACCTCGTCGGCGTCGGCGCGACCCGACAGCGCCTTGACGATCGACGCCGCGGTGAGCGACTTCGGCTTGCGCTTGGACGTGTCCGTGCGGAAGGCGATCACCTGCTCGAGGACGGCGACCGACAGCACGTCGAGATCCTCCCCGGCCACGGTCAGCGATGCCGCAGAGAGTGCGCGTTGCGCGAGGACACGGGTGCCCTGCGGAGTGGGGGAGGCCAGATCCGGCCGCTCGATCAGCAGCTCGGTGAGCTCGTCGTCGGAACGTGCGGCCAACTCAGCGGCAAGGCCGGCGTGCTGGTCATCCGAACTCATTCGATCGAGCTTACCGGGGCCCGGCCGGGGTCCCCCGACGCGTCGGGATCAGATCGACAGCTTCGTCGGCGACGAACGGTTGGCGCCCTCGCCCTGGGAGCCGTCGCCGACCTGGCCGCTGCGGTTGAAGCCCCAGCAGTACACCGACTCCGATGCCATCGCGCACGAGGTGCCGTTGCCGGTGGCGATCGAGGTCACGTCGGCGATGTTGATGATCTCCCGGGGGACGCGGGTGGCGCCGCCGTTGGAGCCGAGCTGGTTGCGGTCGTCGTCGCCCCAGCAGTACGCCCTGGTTCCGGCGATCGCGCAGGTCGATCCCCAGTCGGTCGAGATCGCGGTGACGTCGGTCAGGTCGGCGACCTTCGTCGGCGTCTTGCGGGAGTCGGTGGTGTTGTCGCCGAGCTGCCCGTACCGGTTGGCGCCCCAGCAATGGGCTTCTCCGCCGGCCACCGCACAGGTGGTCTGGAAGTAGTTGCTGGTGTTGGTGGACGGGTCGTTGTCGTCGTCGGGCGCAGACTCGTGGTAGCCGCCGACCGCGATGTCGGTGACGTCGTCGAGGCCGTCGACCTTCACCGGCGTCGACCGCGCCTTGGTGCTGCCGTCGCCGATCGCCCCGGTGTCGTTGTTGCCCCAGCAGTAGGCGCTGCCGTCGGAGACCGCGCACGTGGTGCCGTAGGCGGTCGAGATGTCGGTGACCTTGCCCAGTCCCGACACCTTCTGGGGCCTCGACGTCCTCTCGGTGGCGTCGCCGATGCCGAGCTGGCCGTACTCGTTGTTGCCCCAGCAATAGGCGTCGGTGCCCACGACCGCGCAGGTGGTGCCCCAGCCGGTGGAGATCGCCTTCACGTCGGTCAGTCCGCGGACCCGGATCGCGTCCTCGACCGGTTCGCCGTCGGTGCCGTCGCCGACCTCGCCGTAGTTGTTGTTGCCCCAGCAGTACGCCTCGCCGGTGGTGGTGATCGCACATCCGGTTCCGACGTAGGAGTTGTCGCCGGTCAGATAGCCGCCGACGGCCACCATGGTCGCGTCGGCGACGCCGCCGACGACCTCGGGGCGCGCGTGCGGCTCGACCGTGCCGTTGCCGAGTTGGCCGGTGCTGTTGAGGCCCCAGCAATAGACCTTGCCCCCGACGACCGCGCAACTGGACCCGAAGTTGGTGCTGACCAGTGGTTGCGCGACGGTGGCGGGCGGCGGATCGTCGTCCCCGCCGAGGACCGCGACGCCGGCGATCGCGCCGGCCACCAGGACGAGCACCGCACCGAGTACGCCGGCGACGATCAGGCCGGTGCGCTTCTTCTTCGGCGCGGTCGGCGTCGGTACCGGCTGCGAGGCCGCATATCCCGGCTGCGAGTCGAACAACGGTTGCGGGCCGGACCGGTTCACATCCGCGCCCATCGCCGGCTGCGGCCCCGATGCCGCCATCGTCGGCTGTGGACCCGAAGGTCCGTTGACGACCGCGCCCGGACCGGACGGTCCGTTCACCACGGGCTGGGGACCCGACGGTCCGTTCACCATGGCCCCCGGACCCGACGGTCCGGCCGCAGCAGGTGCCGGCGGTGGCGTGTACCCGCCGAAGGGCCGGCCGAACGGTTGCTGCGCGCCGGACCCGACCCCGGCGCCTCCGACGACCGGGGGCGGAGACACCGGCGCGGCGATCGTCTGTCCGGCCGAGGCAGTGGCCTCCACGGCCTCCCGCAGCGCGGCCGCGAAGCTGCGGCAGTCGGGATACCGTGCGGCCGGGTCCTTGGCGAGCGCGCGCTGGAACACCGGGTCGAGATGGGCGAGGTCGCCGCGCAACTGCCCGATCGGGGGCACCGGGCGCTGGATGTGTCCGAGCATCACCGAGGGCTCGGACGGTCCGACGAACGGCGGCTGGCCGGCGAGCAGGGCGTACGCCGTGCACGCGAGCGAGTACTGGTCCGATCGCGGTGTGGCATCAGCGCCCTCGAGCGTCTCGGGGGCCGAGAAGGCGACGGTGCCGATGAACGAGTGGGTGCCGGTCAGGTTGGCCGAGCCGGCGAGCTTGGCGATGCCGAAGTCGAGGACGAGCGCGCGGTCGACGGCATGCGTCGCGGGGTCGCGCGTCACGAGGATGTTGGCGGGTTTGATGTCGCGATGCACGATGTGGTGCCGGTGCGCGTAGTCCAGGGCGTCGGCGACCTGTTCGACCACGTCGGCGACCTCGGCCGGCGTCAGGCGCTCCTCGGTGAGGTCCTTGCCGTCCACATAACTCATCGAGAACCACGGCGAACCGTCGGCGATGCCGTACTGGTAGATGGTGATGATGCTGCGGTGGTCGAGCTTCGCGGTGGTCTTGGCCTCGTTGGTGAAGCGCTGTGCGAACCCCGGCTGCGCGGCGACCGCCGACGAGATCACCTTGAGCGCCTCGCGTCGCTCGAGCTGCAGGTTCTCCACCAGATAGACCTCGCCCATGCCGCCTGCCCCCAGCTGGGAGATCACGCGGTAGCCGGCGATGTGGGTGCCCGGACTCAGCGGCACGGCGACACCTCTTTCCTCGGAGACGGGGGGTGTTTCGGGGTCTACGCTGGGACGGTATCCGTTCCGGGACCCTCTTGGTCATCTCCCGACCGGATGAATCCTTCGCGGTATTCGTGCTCGTGGCGGCTCTCGATGAGGGCGGCAGCGGGCCGGTGAGCTGTGCCGACGCGCCGGCCTCCCGCGTTCGCGTGCCACGCCCCGGACTCGTCACCACCCGGTCGTGACCGCCGTGGCACAATGCTCCCGTGGCAAACAACAGTGGTGACACCGGCAAGAAGCATTACGTCGACAACGGCTGGCCGAGGACCGCCGACGGCGAGGTCCTCGACCACGCGGTCTCCGAGTTCGCCACCGACATCTCGGGCGCCCTGTCGCCGTTCGGCGACACGGAGTTCCCGATCCCGGCGGACGAGCTGCCCTTCGTCCAGCCGAAGACCGTCGTCAACCGCTGACGCCGATGCCGGCCTCCCGGACTGACGGCGGGGCGGACCGACGCGATGACACCGGCCTGACCCACATCGACAGCACGGGCTCGGCCCGGATGGTCGACGTCGGCGACAAGGCGACGACGAAGCGTCGTGCCGTCGCCGGCGGCACCTTCCACACCACCTCCGAGGTCATCGGACTCCTCAGCGAGGCGAAGCTGCCCAAGGGAGATGTGCTCGCGACCGCGCGCATCGCCGGGATCATGGCGGCCAAGCGCACCGACGAGCTGATCCCGCTCTGCCATCAACTGGCGTTGTCCTCGGTGGAGATCGACTTCGCCATCGGTGCCGACACCATCGACGTCATCGCGACCGTCGCCACCTCCGGCCAGACGGGCGTCGAGATGGAGGCCCTGACCGCGGTCGCGGTCACCGGGCTCACACTCCACGACATGGTCAAGGCCGTCGACCGGAACGCCCGGATGGACGGAATCCGGTTGCTGCAGAAGACCGGCGGAAAATCCGGCGACTGGTTCCGGGACGAGTCGCCGTCCGGATCATGACGTCCGCCGAACCCCGCCGCGCGCGGGTCGTCGTCGCCTCGACCCGCGCGGCCACCGGCGTCTACGAGGATCGGACCGGGCCCGTCATCGAGACCTGGCTCACCGAGCAGGGGTTCGACGTCGACGGCCGTGTCGTCGTCCCCGACGGGCCACCGGTCGGGGTCGCCCTGCGCGCCGCGATCTCCGACGGCATCGACCTCGTCCTCACGACCGGCGGGACCGGGTTGTCGCCCACCGATCGCACCCCCGAGCAGACCCGCACGGTGCTCGACTTCGAGATCCCCGGCCTCGCCGACGCCATCCGGGCCGCCGGGCTGCCCCAGGTGCCCACGGCGGTGTTGTCCCGCGGCGTCGCGGGCGTTGCGGGGGCCACGCTGGTGGTGAACCTGCCAGGGTCGACCGGCGGTGTCCGCGACGGTCTCGGCGTTCTCGCCGGGGTCGTACACCATGCTCTCGAGCAGATCCGTGGCTCGGATCACTGACGCATTCGGCTCTCTGACGCCTCCGGCCTCTGAGGACCGGACCCCTCCTCCAGCGACGTCCCGCACTTTCCCAGACAGAACAGGATTCACCGATGACCGTAGTCGTGCACACCGCGGTGTCCGAGCAACCGATCTCGCTGGCCGAGCACGAGGCGATGGTCGCCGAGGCCGCCGGCGGGAAGGCCGGCGCGGTGGTCGGATTCGTCGGCACGGTTCGCGATCACGACGGCGGCCGTACCGTCACCGCGCTCGACTACTCCGGACACCCGACGGCGCCGAAGGTGCTCGCCGAGGTCGTCGAGGAGGTGTCCGACGTCGACGGGGTCCGGGCGGTCGCGGTGTCGCACCGGATCGGCGCGCTCCGGATCGGGGATGTGGCGTTCGTGGTGGCGGTGGCGGCCGATCATCGTCGCGCGGCCTTCGAGACCTGCTCCCGGCTCGTCGACGAGGTCAAGGATCGCCTGCCGGTGTGGAAGCACCAGTTCTACGGCGACGGCACCGAGGAGTGGATCAACTCGGCGTAGGTCGCCTACCGACCCGCAGAATTGGAAAAGGGCCCCGCACGGAGATCGATCAACGTGCGGGGCCCTTCGTCTGGGTCCCTCTGCGGGCGCGGATCGTGTCCGCGCCGCTGCAGATCAGGAAGCTGTCACAGATCAGGGATTGGGCAGCAGGTGCTTGTTGTCGTTGAACAACTTGATCTGGTCGGGGCTCAGCGACACACCGCTGTTCTTGGCGGCATTCCAGAGGTTCTTGACCTCGGGGCTCACGCCGGCCTCGGTGAGCGCGTCGGTGACCAGGTTGGCCACGTCCTCGGTGCTCTTGGCCTCGGGGGCCTTCACGAAGCTGAAGCTGCCGTTGCCGTCGAGCTGCGGGGCGATCGACTTGGGAGCCGGGACATCGGTGGGAGCGGTCCGCGGGGTGTGACCCGACAGGACGGTGCCGCAGGTCGGCCAGGCGCCCTTGCCCTGGTTGGCGAGCACGCGCTCGGCGACGACGATCTGCTCCTCGCGGGTGGCCTGGTCGGCGGTCGGGGCGAACTCGCCGCCGCCGTGTGCGGTCCAGGTGCTCGGCGAGAACTGCAGGCCGCCGTGGTAACCGTTGCCGGTGTTGATGGCCCAGTTGCCGCCGGACTCGCACTGCGCGACCTGATTCCACTCGGCGTCGGTGGCGGCGTTGGCGGTACCGGTGCCCAGGAGAGCGGCACCGCCGCCGAGGACAGCGCCGGTGAGCGCGACCTTGGTGATGGTCTTGGTGGTAGAGCTGGTCGTCTGCTTGCGATGACGTCCGGACATAGATCAGTTTCCTCTCTCCACGCGCCTACGAAGTCAGCTGTCGGGTTCGAGCGAGAGGCTGCTCGGCCCCGGTGCGTCGCCGCGGAGTGTTAACCGCGGTTCTGCGCCCGGGACTTAACCCCAAGGGCACCTGGTCGGTGCCCGGTCTCAGGGGATGAGGTGGGTCCCCCGTCCTCGCTCCTAGATTCTTGCGGTCGTCCCTACCGGCGGAGCGAGGCTCGGCGCGGCCGGCAGGACGTATGTCTTGTTTCCTTACCGTGACCTTCGAGAAGGTCGCTTCGTACAGTACGTCGTTCGATCGAGCGATTCACCTGCTTGTGCGCAACCGATTTTCGCGTCGAAACCTGGTCTCTCGACCAACTATCGGCGTCATCGCAGTTCATCGGGGTGGATGCGTTCCCGTGCCCATCTCGTTACCCGTCCGTTATGTGACGAAGGTCACAAGTGAACTGTAGTGTCAGCCACCGGCGAACGGGGGAAGAACATCCAGCGTCGTGCAGGTGCCGAGCTGTTGTGAACGGTCGGTGAGCGCGATCTCGTCGCGCAGGTACGAGCACCGATCGAGAACCTTGCGAAGTTCGTCGTTGCCGCGGGCCAGCTGCGTCTCCAGCTCGCCCAGGGTCGTCGACGTGGCGACGTCGACGACGGTCTCGTCGGTGCCGGCCGCCGCGCGCGCCGCGGCGAAGAATCGGACGGTGAGCTGCATGGGCTGCGAGCCTATCCGCCGATCGCCGACATCGGCCGGTCGGGCTGCCGATAGCCGTCGGCGTTCACCTCGTGGCCGGCGGCCTTGCGCCACATGTCGCCGCGCCAGATTGCGGCGATCGCGGCGTCGATCTCCTCGTCCGGCAACGTCCGCAGGACGGTACGCACGTCGGACTCCGACGTCGCGAACAGGCAGTTGCGCAACGAACCGTCGGCGGTGAGCCGGGTGCGGTCGCAGTCGCCGCAGAACGGACGCGTCACCGAGGCGATCACCCCGACCCTCGCCGGGCCGCGCGGCGTCCGGTGCCCGTCGACGACCCACGTGGCGGCCGGGGCGCTTCCGCGCGGGGCCGGATCGGGCAGCAGGGTGAACCGGGTGCGCAGCGTCGCGAGGATCTCGTCGGCGGTCACCATCCGGGCCCGTTGCCAGGCGTGATCGGCGTCGAGTGGCATCTGCTCGATGATGCGGAGCTCGTAGCCGTGATCCAGGCAGTAGGCGAGGAGATCGGGGAGAGCGCCGAGATCCGCGCGGTCGGGAACCACGGCGTTGACCTTCACCGGGTCGAGCCCGGCGCGCTTGGCCGCGGCCAGGCCGGCGAGGACGTCGTCGAGGCGGTCGCGGCGGGTGATCTCGGCAAAGCGTTCCCGGTCGACGGTGTCGAGGGAGATGTTGATCCGCTGCAGTCCGGCGGCGACGAGCCCGTCGATCCGCCTGGTGAGGCCGAGTCCGTTGGTGGTCATCGCGATCTCGGGACGCGACGGGAGGCCGGCGACCGCGGCGATGATCTCCTCGAGGTCGCGACGCAGCAGCGGTTCGCCGCCGGTGAAGCGGATGCGTTCGATGCCGAGGTCGCGCACGGCGACGGTCAGCACGCGGATGAACTCGCCGGTCGTCAGGACCGAATCGCCGGGCATCCAGTCCAGACCCTCGGCAGGCATGCAGTACGTGCAGCGCAGATTGCAGCGGTCGGTCACCGACACGCGCAGATCCCTCGCCACCCGGCCGAAGGTGTCGCGCAGCGGCCCGTCGGAGGGCACGCCGGCGGTCGGCGCACCGGCCGACGACGGGCGGGGCGCCGGGATTCCCAGCCCGACCGTGCTCATGACGACCTGTCGGTCACGTGGCGTTCGGCTCCTTGCGGGCCTCGAGCGCCCGGAAGGTGCTGGCGTGGAAGACGAGCGGCTCCACGCCCGGGTCGGCCCGCAGGGTGTCGATCTCGAGCAGCACGACGGTGTGGTCGCCGGCCTGGATCTCGTTGTGGATCGTGCAGGACAGGTGCGCGGCCGCGTGGGGCACGAAGACTGCGCCCTTCTCCGTCGTCAGCGGGGTGATGCCGGCGAAACGGTGCTCTGCGGGGCCGGCGAGCTGCTTGCACAGGTCGGTCTGGTGACCCGCGAACACGCTCACGCCGATGGCCGGCGCGGTACGGATCAGCGGCCACGTGCTCGACGTGTTCTGCACGCACACCGACACCAGCGGAGGGTCCAGGGAGACCGTCGTGAACGAGCTCGCCGCCATTCCGATCAGCGTGGCCGAATCTCCCTCGCCCCGCCGGGTGCACACCGCCACGACCCCCGACGGGAAGCAGCTGTAGGCCGCCCGCAGGGCCTTCGAGTCGGAGACTGGGGCGAGATCTGGGATGGTGTCGATGGTCGCGGTCACGGGGTCCTCACCTGGCTCGGCGTCCGGTACGGAGTGCGTGCACGAGGCCGAGCAGAAAACCCAGCGGCGCACACATTGTCAGCAGGTAGACGGCGGTCGGGGCGGTGTCGCCGCCGGTCACCAACGGGGTCACGAACAGTGCCACGAGAGCGACCAGTCCGATCGCGAAAACAATCACTGCGGCCTGCAGCAACCGCGGGGACGTCGTCTTCTGCATGGCCTCTACGGTAGTCCAACGCCGCGCACGGCGACGCCGCGAAGGAGTTCGGCACGGTAATGGTGTGACCGCATGGTGGCCCGTTGGCTACGATGGTCGCGCAGACGCCTTGCATCCGTCTGGGCCCCGAACGGAATCCCGCCGTGGGGCTGCTGCGATGGGTGATGGCGTCTTTTGTTGTGACAGGCTGATCTCTCGCGGATCAACGACACAGATGAGGGTGATCACAGTGCCGACCGGCAAGGTGAAGTGGTACGACGCGGACAAGGGTTTCGGCTTCCTCTCGCAGGAGGACGGCGAGGACGTCTACGTCCGTGCATCCGCACTGCCCGACGGGGTCGAGGCACTCAAGCCCGGTCAGCGCGTCGAGTTCGGCATGGCCGCGGGGCGTCGGGGTCCGCAGGCCCTCACGGTGACGATCCTGGATCCGGCGCCGAGCGTCGCCAAGAACGTCCGCGAGGCCGCGCGCAAGGACGCCAAGCGGCACTCGCCGGACGAGCTGCACGGCATGGTCGCCGACCTGATCACCCTCCTCGAGACCAAGATCCAGCCGGACCTGCGCAAGGGCCGTTTTCCGGATCGCAAGACCGCGCACCGGATCTCCGAGGTCGTGCGCGCGGTGGCACGCGAACTCGAGCGGTAGTCCGCTCTGACGAGACGAGAGCCGCGCCCGGACACATCCGGTGCGCGGCTCTTCGCTTTCTCGGTGCCTTCGCGGTCAGTCGACGATCTGCTGGAAGTCGGCCGGTGAGGTGTCGGCGGTGAGGACCCCGCGGTCGTAGGTGACGTTGTCCCCGATGAAGACGCCCGACGGCGGCAGGACGGTGATGCCGACCAGGATCTTCTCCGGGGTGGATCGGAGCGGCACCGAGTGGGTCGTGCCCGCGTCGAACTTGTCCTCGTCCTCGTCGATGCCCGCGCCGGGAACCCAGTAGACGGTCTGTAGGCGCCAGGGGGATTCGGCGATCTCGGCCGAGACGGTCAGCAGGATGGTCTCGCCGACCGGCACGGGCACGCGGGGCGTCGGGCGTTGCGGTTGGTCGGCCGCCGGGGCGCACTTCTCCAGGAACAGGTCGCACCACCGGGCCGGCTCCACGGTGTAGAGGTCGCTGCCGACAGCGATGTGCAGGTAGGGCTCGTGCTCCTTGTCGCTGTTGCGGGTCAGGAGGAACACCGACGTCGCGACGACGACCACGAACACCACGACCACCGCCGCGATGATGGAAAGGGCCTTCTTCTCACCACTGCTGATCACGGTAGGCGATGTCCTGTCTGATCGGGGGTGTGGTCACCCGGGTTCTCGAAGTGGGCGGTCGACGGCATGCGCGCGGTCGTCGGACGCTGCGTGTGGGGCCGGGTCGGTGCCGATCCGGGGCCGGCGCGGCGGGTGCCCGGACCGTCGGCACGTGACCGGGAATCGGCGTGTGAGCGGGACTCGGTGCCGGCCGCGCGGAAGGAGACGGTCGGGGCCGCGTGGTCCGGGCGGCGTCCGCCGAGGCCCGGCACCAGCGACGACCCGCGGGTGGTCATCACCGTCTGCAGAAGTCCCAGGCCCAGCAGGACCGACACCACGGTGAAGCCGATCCACAGCGTCGGCGGCAGCAGCACGCCCAGCGACGCGCCGAACACCCACGACAGCTGCAGCACCGTCTCCGAACGCCCGAACGCCGAGGCGCGCGACTCGTCGGGCAGGTCGTCCTGGATCGACGAGTCCAGGCAGACCTTGCCGATCGCGCTGGTGCCCGAGGCGATCAGCGCGGCGACCGCGGCCATCATGATGTTGCCGAAGATCGCGGCGAGGACCGCGACGACGAAGCAGGCGGCCGTCGACCACACGATCACGTTCGGCGGGTTCTTCAGCTCCAGCCGGGTGCCCACGCCGTTGCCGATCGCGTTGCCCACGCCCGCTGCGGCGCCGACGAGGCCGAGGAGCAGCAGCTGCGTCCAGTCGGAGGCGTTGCCCTGCTGCGCCTTGGCGTAGAAGGCCACGAACAGGGTCAGGAAGCCGGTGAGGATGCGGATGGTGCCGTTGCCCCACAGGCCCGCGACGACGGTGCGGCCGAGGGGCTGACGCATCTTCGCCGCCAGCATCTTCGCGCCCTCGCGGGCACTGGTCGGCTCGTGTTCGGGGACCGAGGTCCGGGCCGGTTCGCCGTGGTAGGTGATGGTCGTCGGGATCTCGCCCTCGGTGACCTCTACCCACGACGGGATCCGCATGCACAGGTAGGCGCCGGCCGCCGCGACGATCGCCAGCCACAGCATCGCGCCGGGCAGGTGCAGCGGCAGGAGCTTGCCGAGCACCATCTCGACGAGTGCGGCGAGCGCGCCGCCGACGATGGTGCCGCCGATCAGGCCGAACGTGGTCAGACGGGAGTTCACCCGCGGCAGGTCGATGGTCGGTGGCACCACGCGCGGGGTGACCGCCGACTTCAGCACGCCGAACGATTTCGAGAGGACCAGCAGGCCGAGGGCACAGGGATAGAGCACCCACGGGTCGTACTCGAGCTGCTGTTTGACGTCGTTCCACTGGACGTTCGACATGATCAGCAGGGCCAGCACGACGCGCAGGCCGAAGGTCGTCGCCATCGCGATCCGACGCCCCCGCTGCAGGCGATCGAGCAGCGGGCCGATCAGCGGCGCGATGAGCGCGAACGGTGCGATCGTCAGCGCCAGGTACAGCGCGACGTTCGTCTTGGACTCGCCGGTCGCCGCGGCGAAGAACAGGGTGTTGGCCAGCGCGACGGCCATGGCGGCGTCGGCGGCGAAGTTCGCGATCACCGGGAGGGTGAGCGCGGTCAGGCCCGACTGGTCGGCCCCGTCGGCCGTGGCGGCCTTGTAGATCTTGCCGATGCCCTTGCTCGTCAGCTCGCGGCTGCGCATCGCGGCCACTCGCATCACCGTCAGCTTCTTCGGCGCGCGCGGATCGCGGTCGTTCGGCATCGCCCGGGTGGCGGACTCGTCCGACGGCGGCTGGTGGCGGTCGTCGAGCGGAGGCAGGTGGGGGTTGTGCGTCGGCGGCGGGAGATAGGCGTTACGTCCCGGCCCCGGGTTGCCCGAAGGGCCCCAGCCGGGCGCGGGACGACGCGACCGCATCTGCCGGGTCTCGTCGGCCGGATAGTTCGCCGAACCGGGGTGAGGTGCGGACCGCCGGCCGCGGTCGGCGGGTGGCGGTTGACCGTGCTGGTTCGCCGGACCCCTGGGGGTCCCGCGCCCCTCGTCGTGTCGGGAACTCCGTGGGATCACGATGTCGATTGTTCCTCATCTGCGCCCGGTGACGCTTGAAGCGGGTCGGTTGTGTGGCCCACGTCGACGATATTGCACACTGGAACCGTGACTGACGTAAGTGACGGCGGACGACTGCTCGCGGCTGTCGACATCGCTCGTGCCGCGCTGGTCGAGGAAGGCCAACAGCCCGGCGCTCACCGGCGCAGCGTCGCCGAGGGCGAATGGGCGGCCGCACATTACTTCGACGCCGAGCTCGCAGGCTACCGCGGGTGGCAGTGGTGTGTGGTGCTGGCGGGTGCGCCCGGCACCGATGAGATCACTCTCAGCGAGATCGTGCTGCTGCCCGGCGAGGGTGCGCTGCTGGCGCCGCCGTGGGTTCCGTGGGCCGACCGGGTCGCCTCCGGCGACCTCGCGCCCGGCGACCTGCTGGCCGCCGAGCCCGACGATCCCCGGCTGGTCCCCAACCACGTCGACACCGCCGACGAGTTCCGCTTCCACTCGGAGTCGCCGGACCCGGACGACGTCGGCCAGGTGGTCGGTGAGATCGGCCTCGGGCGGCGTCGTCTGCTGAGCTACGAGGGGCGCCTCGAGACCGCGCAGCGCTGGTACGACGGTGAGTACGGTCCGGGTTCGGACATGGCGCAGGCCGCACCGTACAAGTGCTGCACCTGTGGATTCTTCGTCCCGCTGTCCGGTGCCCTGCGTGCCGCGTTCGGCGCCTGCACGAACGAATACGCGGCCGACGGCCACGTCGTCTCGGCCGAGTACGGCTGCGGTGCGCACTCCGACGTCGAGGCGCCGAAGGGCGAGGGTTCGCCCGCCTATGACGCCTACGACGACGGTGCGCTGGAGATCATCGAGTTCGCCCGCGACGCCGAACCGGCCCGTTCCTGAACGACACCGCGCGTCCGATGAGCGCCGATCCGTTCGGCACCGCATCCCTGCGGACCGCGACCCTGGACGCCTGGGCCGCATCGCCCACCAGGCTCGCCGAGGACGCGGCGGCCGAATCCGATCTGGTCACGGTCGGTTACCGTGACCGGCTGCTCACCGAACTCGCGGCCAACGCCGCCGACGCGGCGGCCGCCGCCGGTGTCGCCGGCCACCTCGAGGTGTGGGCCGACGGCGACGAACTGCATGTCGCCAACACCGGCGCGCCGCTGACCGTCGAAGGTGTGCGCTCGCTGGCGGCGCTGCGGGTGTCCGCCAAGGCGCCCGCCGAGGGGCAGATCGGCCGATTCGGGGTCGGGTTCACCGCCACCGCAACGGTTTCCGACCGCGTCGAGGTGAGATCGAGGTCGGGGTCGATCGTCTTCGATCGTGAGCGGACCCTGGATGCGGTCCGCGCGGCGGGGATCCCCGTCGACGACTCCTCGGTGCCCACCCTGCGCCTCGTCTGGCCCACCGACGCCCGACCGGCCCCCGACTTCGACACCGAGGTGGTCCTGCACCTGCGTGAGCCGGCGGCCCCGCTGCTGGCGGCGATGATCGCGCAGGCGCCCGACCTCGTCGTGGAATTGTCAGCGCTGCAACGGATCACGATCTCCGGTGTGGACGTGCGGGTGGAGCGGACGCCGGGTCCCGAGCTCGACGACCCGGATGCGGTCGCCTCGGTCGTCGCGGTGACCGTGGGCGAGGACGGCGACCGTTCGGCGCGGCGATGGCTCGAGGTCGCCCGGGGTGGCACACGGTGGCTCGTCGAGGCCGACGGCGTCCCGCCCGAGCATGACGTGCTGCGTGCGCCGACCCCCACCGACATCGAGTTGAGTCTGCCCTGCCGCTGTATCACCGACCTACCGCTGACCCCGGACCGGCGACACCTGCATCCCGGTGCCGAGATCGCCGATGCCGCAGTCGGATACGTGGATCTCGTCCGGATCGTCGAGCCGGCACGGCGCGTGGAGCTCGTGCCGGAGCTCCATCTCGCGCGCAACCGGGATGACGCACGGCTCATCGAGGCGGTGCGAGCGCAGCTCCGGGACGCGGCGTGGCTGCCGGCCGCCGACGGCGGCGAGCTGATCCCCTCCCGCGCGGTCGTCCTCGTCGGGCTCACCGACCGCCTCGCGGATCTGCTCGGCGAGCACTTCGGCGATCTCGTTCACCCCGATCTCTCGATGGCGCAACATCTTCCGACACTCGGACGGCTCGGGGTCGAGGAGCTGGGGCTCGCCGCGCTCGCCGAGCGGCTCGTCGGGTTGCAGCACGAGCCGTCGTGGTGGCATGACCTGTACGACGCGCTCGCCCCGCTGGTCTCGACCGGGCGCGAGGTCGAGGAACTGGGCGCGTTGCCGGTCCCGAGGTCGGACGGCCGGATCTCCATCGGGGCGCGCGGGCTGTTCGTCAGCGACCGCATCGCCACGCCCATGCGCTGGATCCCCACCGTGCACCCCGACGCCCGCCACCCGCTGCTGGAACGGCTCGGGGTCGGGCAACTCACGGTGGCCGACGCGCTCGCGGACCCGGCGTTGCGGACGCTGGTGGCCGATGTCGATCTCGACGGGATCGACGACGACGGCCTGGCCGCCGAGATCTGCGCCGTGCTCCGCGCCGACCCCGACGCCGCGGTGCCGCCGTGGCTCGCGGAGTTGCCGTTGCGTGACACCGAGGGCGAACTCCGCCCCGCCGACGAGCTGCTGCTCCCGGACAGCCCGCTGCTCGACGTGCTCGTCGAGGACCATCCGTTCGGGGTGGTCGCCGACGACGTCGTCGCCGGATGCGGCGCCGACGAGCTGCGTCGTCTCGGTGTCGGATGGGGATTCCTCGTCGTCGAGGACGCGTTGCCCGTCGGGCCCGATCACGACCTGCCCGACGAGGAGGACTGGTGGGACTCCCTCCCCGAGGCTCCCGAGAGCCTGCGGGCGGTACGCGATCTCGACCTCGTCGACGAGGGCCGCTGGCCGGAGGCGCTGACGATGCTCGCCACCGACGAGGAGATCGCACCCCTGCTGGCCGATCGTGACGGTTACACCGCGTGGTGGCTGCGCCGGAACGCCGAGATCGACGGGCTGCTCCTGGGGGAGTACCGTGCGCCGTCGGACGACATCCTCGCCGGGATCGTCGACCCGCTCGAGCATCCACACGCCGACGCCCTGGTCGGTGCGCTCGCCCGGCTCGAGCCCGACACCGCCGACGACGCCGCGCTGCTTCTGACCAGGCTGGGGTCGGCCGACCGGGAGATCGCGGCAGGGGCGGCGGTGCTCGTGCACGCCGCGGTGGTGGCGGCGTGCCGGTCCGGTGTCGTCGACCCCGCCGACGTCGAGGTGCCGGAACGGGTGCGGACGCTGTCCGGCGCGGTGTCCGATCGCGCTGTCGTCGTCGACGAGGCGTGGTTCCTGCAGGCGCTGCCGGACGACGAGGCGGTGCTCTCCGGTCCGACGGTGAACCCGGCGGACGCCGAGGTGCTCGCGACCCTGCTCGACCTGCCGCTGGCCTCCGAGGAGTACGGGGCGAGCGTCGCCGAACCGGGCGACGCGGTCACCTGGGCACACCCGGAAGCGGTGCGGTTCACCGCCGAACGTGGGGTGGAAATACCGCGCGGTGAGGTGCGGTTGCACGACGAGCTGTGGATCACGGTGTCCGACGGCGGATCTCCGCGCGAGGTCCGCGTGCGGTGGTGGGTCGACGCCGCCGGCGTGACGCACCTCGAGCGTCGAGGTCGCTGAACAGGACAGTCGGGCCGAGGGCTCGTTCCCGGGCGGAAAGCGTTCCGCGGGAGTGCTTTCCGGGCGGTGAGAACCGGCGAACCGCGGTCTCAGGAACTGTCGCCGGCCGCATCGATTCCCGCGGTGAGGATCGATGCCAGCTGCCGGTAGGCCGCGGCGTCGTCGAGTCCCGTCGCGGCATGGACCTCGCGACGCTGGATTCGGCTCATCATCGACGCGGCGAGGTCGGCGGCGAATGCCGCGTTCACGTTGCGGAACTCGCCCGCCGCCACGCCTTCGGCGATCAGCTCCTGCACGCGGGTGGCGGCCGCACGGGTGTTGAGCTCGTAGAGGGCTCGGGTGGGCGCGAAGGCGTCCAGGTCGCGCATGAACGCCTCCGACGCCGGGGACAGGGCCTCGCCGACCGCCACCAGGTAGGCGATGACGGCCTCGCGGGGGCCCTCGGCCGCCACGACCCGTGCCTCGACCTGCTCGGTCGCGGTGCGGAAGAAGTGGGTCACGGTGGCCGTCACCAGCTGCTCCTTGCTCGCCGCGAGCGTGTACAGCGTCGACTTGGAACAGCGCAGCTCGGTGGCGATGTCGGCGATGGACAGGTGGGCGAAGCCGTCCCGCAGGATCAGCTCGAGCAGGGCGTCGAACAACGCGGCACGACGACGCGTGGCGAATCCCTCGCGCGGCACGCGGCCACCTCCTCCCTCACCCGACCCACGACCACCGTGGCTGTACGGACGGCTGCCGAAATAGTACTGTGCAGAGGACTTGAGTACTAGTTCAGTTACCTGAACGCTGTGAACATGGAGGTTCCGATGCCGGTCGACCGTCTACTTCCCAACGACGAGGCCCGCGACCTGATCGCGCTGGTCCGCGACATCGCCGACAAGCGGATGGCGCCGATCGCCTCCGAGTACGAGAAGCAGCGCAAGTACCCCGAGGGCCTCTTCGCCGAGCTGGGTGAGGCGGGCCTGCTCGGCCTGCCGTACCCGACGGAATGGGATGGCGGCGGCCAGCCGTACGAGGTGTACCTGCAGGTCCTCGAAGAGCTCGGCGCGCGCTGGGCATCGGTCGCCGTCGCGGTGAGCGTGCACGGACTCGCGAGTCATCCGCTGTTCAACTTCGGCACCGAGGAGCAGAAGGAGAAGTGGCTCCCGGACCTGTTGAACGGCAAGATCATCGGCGCCTACAGCCTCAGCGAGCCGCAGGCCGGGTCCGACGCCGCCGCGCTCACCTGCCGCGCCACCCCGACCGACGGCGGTTACTCGATCACCGGTTCCAAGGCGTGGATCACCCACGGCGGGATCGCCGACGTCTACAACCTGTTCGCCCGCACCGGCGAGGGGTCGAAGGGCGTGTCCTGCTTCTTCGTCGCGCGCGACACCGAGGGGCTGACCTTCGGCAAGCCCGAGGACAAGATGGGCCTGCACGCGGTCCCGACCACCGGTGCGTCCTACGACGGCGCCTTCGTCGAGGAGGGACGCCGGCTCGGTGCCGAGGGGCAGGGTCTGCAGATCGCCTTCTCGGCACTGGATTCCGGGCGCCTGGGCATCGCTGCGGTCGCGACCGGCCTCGCGCAGGCCGCGCTCGACGCCGCCGTCGAATATGCACAGGAGCGAACCGCGTTCGGCCGCAAGATCATCGACCATCAGGGCCTGAACTTCGTGCTCGCCGACATGGCGGCCGCGGTCGACTCGGCCCGCGCCACCTACCTCGACGCCGCCCGTCGCCGCGACGCCGGCAAGGAGTACTCGCGCGCCGCGGCGACCGCCAAGCTCGTCGCCACCGATGCCGCCATGAAGGTCACCACCGACGCGGTCCAGGTCTTCGGCGGCGCCGGCTACACCCGTGACTTCCCGGTGGAGCGGTACATGCGCGAGGCCAAGATCACCCAGATCTTCGAGGGCACCAACCAGATCCAGCGCCTGGTCATCGGGCGCGCGCTGACGAAGTAGCCCAGACCGAAAGCAGATCGCCACCTCCGCCGTCGATTCGCATGCGAATCCTTCGGAGGTGGCGATCTCGTTCCGGGGCGAGCGGGCCTAGGCGCCGATGTAATAGAAGGCGCGTCCGTCGAGTCGGCGGAACGACGGTCCGCCGAGCTTGACGATCAGCTTGAGGGCCGACGGGATGCGAGCGTTGACGTCGGCGAGGTGCTCGCCGTGGAGTCCCTTGAGGAACAGGGGCCCGACCTTCGTCATCTCGCGCAGGCCGTTGGACCGCTGCATCTTCGCCTCGAAGTCGGCCCAGTCCTGCGGCGTCATGCGGCGCTGCACGATGGCGAGCGCATCGGTCTCCTCATGGGCGAGGTGGGCGTCGAGGACCGTCACGGCCTCCGACAGGACAGCGGAGAGTCGTGAACGCGTCTGCTCGTCCGGATTCTCGAGGAGCGCGGCGAATCCGGCGGCGGCCTTCTCCAGCAGCGGGTCGATCATGTCGTGTTCGGCGTCCATCGCCTGCAGGACCACTCTCTCCGCCTCGTCCGCACGCTCCTCGAGGACCGGCCACAGCTCGAAGTCCTCGCCGGTGTGATGGTGGTGGAGCGCACGGGAGAACAGGTCCCACCGGCGGGCCAGCGCCTTCCACGTCCCTGCATCGTGGAGCGGGGTGACCGGCACCGCCGCGGCGAAGTCGGTGAGATCGCGACGGAACGCGTGATGCATCACGTACATCATGAACGGGTCCACCGGGCCCTGCGGCGCGGCGGCCTGTCCGGGCAGACGCAACTGCACGGGGTGGACGGAGGTGGCGACGGGGGGTCTTCATCAGAGGGCTCTCGCTTTCGTGTCGGTGGTTCTGGAAGGTGATGGGACCACCTTCGTGGCCAGGACTTGCGGCGCACTTGGAGGCGGCTTGCGGGGCCTGTCTGCGCAGGTGGGAGGCGTCGCAGGGTCGGTCGGACGGATGGTTGCCGAAGCCGGGATAAGGTTGGGCACGCGACGCGATCGGTACGAGCAGGAAGGCCGGTGACGGATGTTCATATCGCCGACCCGGATCGACGAGAACATCTGGGAATGGGTCGTGACCCACCGCACCGAACCGTGGAACACCATCGCCGAGGTGATCACCACCTTCGGCGACACGGTGACCATCACCGTGATCACGGTTCTGGCGGTCCTGGCACTCGCGGCGGCGCGGCGCACCGCCGACGCGGTCTACGTCGCGGCCGGCACCATCGTCGGTTTCGCGATCTCGCAGGCGCTGAAGTTCGGGTTCGCGCGCAACCGTCCGCCGGTCGAGGACCGCCTGCTCAACATCGACACCTTCTCCTACCCGTCGGGCCACTCGATGATGACGATGATCGTGTTCGGTCTGTGCGCGGTCGTCGCCTACCGGTCCTTCGCATGGGTCCGTGCTCACCGATGGGTGCTGCTGCTCGCCCCGCTGCTGTCGATCCTGGTGGGGCTCACCCGAATCGAACTCGGCGTGCACTGGACCACCGACGTCCTCTCGGGCTGGCTGTTCGGCGCCATCTGGGTGTGGATCTGCACGCAGATGCTGCTCCGATACGAGAACCGCGCTCGCGCAGATCTTCCCGTCGGTGAGGCCGACCGGGAGGAGACGGCGGGAAATAGTCCGCACGGGGGATAGTCGTCCGGGTCCTCCTGGGTTTGACTGTGGGGATGTCGCACACGGGTGATGGACAGTCCGGTTCGCCGGTGCCCGATCCGGACGAGTCACCCACGGTGATCGAGCCCCGGGCGGTCCGCCCCGGGCCGGAACCCCCGACGGTCGTGCCCGGCGTGTCGCTGAGCAAGGACGTCGCATCCGATCCGGCCCCGCCCGCGCCTCAGCCCGAGCCCCCGACGGCAGTGCCCGGCGTCTCGCTGAGCAAGGACGTCGCATCCGATCCGGCCCCGCCCGCGCCGTCCGGAGGCATCCCCGCCCAGCCCGATCCGTATGCCGCGACCCAGTCGGTACCCACCGCGTACGGACCCGGGCCGGCCATGCCGCAGCCGGGACAGAGTCCGTATCCGGGGATGGCTCCGACATCGGGTCCTCCCGGCCCGACTCCTCCCGGGTATCCGACGGCCGGATACCCGGCCCAGGGATACCCGCCGGGCGGATACCCGCCCCCGGGATACCCGCCAGGAGCTCCGCAGTCCGGATGGCAACCGCCGCAACCGCGACGCTCGAACACCAAGGCGTACGCGATCACCGGTATCGCATTGGCATGCGTGCTCGCCCTGGTAATCGGCGGCGTGGTCTGGTGGAAGACGTCGCGGTCCCCGGACGACCCGGAGTTGGTCGCCGGTCAGCTGACCGGCTCGTTCCCGACCACGCCGAGCGCGGCGTGGAGGATCGACTCGGCATCGGTGGGTGGGGAGGCGTTCGTGTCGGTGCTGTCGCAGGAGTCCCAGTACCGGACCAGTGGCGCCGCCCATGACGACGACACCCTGGTGACCCTCGTCAGCGGCCCGGGCACGGCAGACGGCCCGACGCGGCGCGTGCTCGGGGTCGACGTCGAGACCGGTGGCCGGTGGATCTTCGACAAGCCGGTCACGTCATGCTCACCGTCGATCGTCGACCACACCATCGCCTGTCTCGGCGACGCCACGGCGTACTTCATCGACACCCGCACGGGACAACAGACCGGCGCGGCGCCGGCACCGGCATCCGCGTTCGGCATCGCATACAACGGCAAAGCCGCATACGTGCGCACTTTCGGCGGCGGAGCCGGACGCTCGGTGACGTTCCAGAAGATCACCCCGAGCGGCACCGAGTGGGAGCGCGTGGTCGAATTGCCCGAGGCACTCCCCACCGGGGACAGTTCGCAGTTCATCGCCACCGAGCACTTCGTCGCCAGCGCCGACGGTGTCGTGGCGGTGGTCTCGGCGGACGACGGGCGAGAAGTCCTCGCCCGTCCGGGCCGAACCGGCATGGACGCGTTGTCGGACGGCTCGCTGCTCGTGACGACCGGACGCATGGTCGGCGACATGCCGGAGAACGGACCGCTCGTACGCATCCGACCCGACGGCACCACCGACGAGATCGCCGGCGCGACCGCATCGGCACCGGTGGTCGCGACCCCGGGACAGGAGGGGCGCGTCCTGATCGACACCGCGTACACCGATCTGGCCGACGGGGACCGGCTGTGGTCGATGCAGGGGCTGCAGCAGTATTCGTCGCCCGAGCTCGCGGTCGCCGACGACCGGGAGGTCGTGGTGCGGGACAACGGGAAGATCATCTCGGTGGACACCCGGACCGGGCAGGAACGGTGGACGTCGCCGGCCGGAAGGGCCTACGGCTCCACGTCTCACTCGGTGACCGACGGTGAACGGCTCATCACCCCGACGGCAGAAGGCGGTCTCGTCGCGCTCGATCTCGAAGGCGGCGCGGCGGCGTGGACCCTCCCGGCAGCCTCGCTCGGAAACGTTCCGCCCGCTGGGGACTCGACGCCCCGGGCGGCGCTCACCTTCGCACTCGGCGACCGCCTCGTGACGCTGACCAGCACCGCGATCACCGGCTTCGCGCCGACCGGTCCGCGCGCGATTGTCCCCGGCACCGAGCGCCGGTCGGCGACCGGTGACGGCGGAACCACCTACGTGACGCCCTGCGGTTCGCCGCCGGTGTTCGAACCGCAGTCCTTCCGCACAGCCTCGGGCGGGCTCGTGGTCACGTTCAAGGTGACGGCGAAATGCCCGGGCGGAGACGTGCTCTACGGGCCGCAGACGCGGATCACCATCTCCGACGGCAGCGGGCTCATCGCCTCGGGCAACTTCGACTTCCAGCGGTCACCGGTTGCGGTGCCGTCGCTCGACGACGCGGGCTCCGGCCTGACGCTGGAGCTGACCTATCCGCCGGGCAGCTTCTTCCGGCTCCCCGACACCCTCCCGGACGGGACATCCGCCGAGCCCGGTACGGCCGGGTCCGGTTCCGGCGAATCGAATGACGGCGGCGGCCGGTACCTCGTCGACTGCGACAAGGGCCCGACATCGGGTGCGCCGCCGTCGCTGACGGTGCCGGAGTCAGGCACGTCGTCGGCGTCCGCGGTGGCGACCGGTCCGGCCCTGCCCGCGGGCGCGGATGTGACCGCGAGCAGCGCGAACGCCTTGCGTCTCCAGGCCGATTCCGATCGCGCGTTCATCCTGGCCAACCTGAACAACCGGTGGGTGGCGCAGCTGAGTTCCAAGCGCCCGGGCCTCGTCGCCGACGGTCGCACCTGGGACGACCAGGCGATCCTCGACGAGTTCCTGGCACTTCGGCTGCGGTTCAACGATGTTCGGCTGCTCTACAGCGACGAGTGGCCGATCTT
Source organism: Gordonia paraffinivorans (assembly GCF_900683595.1). Taxonomy (NCBI): domain Bacteria; kingdom Bacillati; phylum Actinomycetota; class Actinomycetes; order Mycobacteriales; family Gordoniaceae; genus Gordonia; species Gordonia paraffinivorans. Next base: position 943,324 of record NZ_CAACYD010000007.1, read on the forward strand.
CTCCTATTCCGGCTGGTGGGTGACCGTGGCCGCGGCGACGTTCCCCGGCCCGGCCGAGGCCAACAACTGGTGCCGCGCCCAGGGCTTCGACCCCGACCACTGCTTCGCCAAGCTGATCCGCACCACCGGAGGGCCGGAGGGGACGACGGTCTACTGGAAGTAGCCACCCGACGGTCGTGGGCCGCGATACGGTCGGGGCATGGACTTCTCTCCGTCACCAAGGTCCGCCGAGCTCACCGAGCGGGTGCGGGCGTTCGTCGCCGACAAGATCGAACCCGCCGAAGCCGAGATCCATCGGGACATCAAGAAACGTCGTGACGAGGGCGGCGACCCGTGGACGCCGTCGCCGCTGATCGCCGACCTGCAGCAACAGGCTCGCGCGGAAGGGCTCTGGAATCTCTTTCTGCCCGCGGCGCACGCCGGCCGGTATGCGGCGGACTTCGGCACCGATGGGGGAGAGGGCCTGTCGAACATCGACTACGCGCCGATCGCGGAGGCCATGGGGTCGTCGGCGCTGGCGCCCGTGATCTTCAACTGCAACGCGCCGGACACCGGCAACATGGAGGTGCTGCTCCGCTACGGCACCGAGGAGCAGCGGAAGGAATGGCTCGAACCGCTGCTGCGCGCGGATATTCGCAGCGCCTTCTGCATGACCGAGCCGGCAGTCGCGTCGTCGGACGCCACCAACATGGCGGCGAGCGCGGTACTCGACGGCGACGACGTGGTCATCAACGGCACCAAGTGGTTCTCCACCGGCGTCGGGCATCCCGACTGCAAGGTGCTGATCTTCATGGGCGTCACCGATCCGCAGGCCGACCGGCACTCGCGGCACACCATGGTGCTCGTCCCCATCGACACCCCCGGGGTGAAGGTCGAGCGGATGCTCACCACGATGGGCTATTTCGACGAGCCGTTCGGCCATGGTGAGGTCAGCTTCGACAACGTGCGCGTCCCGGCGTCGAACATCCTGCTGGGTCCGGGGCGGGCGTTCGAGATCGCGCAGGGACGCCTCGGCCCCGGTCGCGTCCACCACTGCATGCGCGCGATCGGCCTCGCCGAGCGGGCGCTGGAACTCGGTGTCCGGCGAGCGCTTTCACGCGAGGCGTTCGGCAAGCGGCTCGCCAAGCTGGGCGGCAACAGCGAGCGCATCGCCGACGCCCGCATCGCGATCAACCGCTCGCGGCTGCTGGTCCTGCACGCGGCGTGGCTGCTCGACCAGGGCATGAGCCGGGAGGCGTTGTCGGCGGTCAGCGAGATCAAGGTCGAGGTGCCGAACATGGCGCTGTCGGTCATCGACATGGCCATCCAGTTGCACGGCGGCGCCGGCATGACCGACGACTTCCCACTCGCCCAGGCATGGGTCGGCGCGCGGTCGCTGCGCCTGGCCGACGGTCCGGACGAGGTGCACCGCAACGTGGTCGCCCGACTGGAGCTGGGCAAGTACCGCTGACACCCCGTTGATCGAACACGACCCAATCGCACGAGAGGAAGCACCGAACACGATGGCAGACGAGGTGGCCGGGGCCAGCGCGGTCCGGGACGAGGATGCGTTCGACGTCGAGGCCGTGGCGTCCTGGCTGCGTGCCGCCGCACCGGACGTCGAGGGGCTCGACGCCGTGCCCGAGGTACGCCAGTTCTCCGGCGGCGCATCGAATCTCACGTTCCTGCTGCGCTACCCGACGCGCGACCTGATCCTGCGTCACGCGCCGCGCGGGACCAAGGCCAAGGGCGCGCACGACATGCGGCGCGAGTACCGCATCCAGTCCGAACTCGCCGACGTGATCCCGTACATCGCGCCGATGATCGCGTTCTGCGACGACCCGTCGGTGCTCGGCGCCGACTTCTACGTCATGGGGCGGATCGACGGGGTGATCCCGCGCAAGGAGTGGCCGGCCGATGTCCCGCTCAGCCCCGAGCAGGCCCGGCAACTGTGCTTCAACTTCATCGACACCCTCGTCGAGGTGCACTCGGTGGACGTCACCAAGACGGGCCTGGGCGACCTCGGGAAGGGCCCCGGCTATGTGAAGCGGCAGGTCGGCGGTTGGATCACGCGCTTCCGCAACGCGCACACCCCCGACGTCCCCGACCTCGAGACGTCGATGGGCTGGCTCGAGGCGAACCAGCCCGACGACGTCGGGAACTGCGTCATCCACAACGACTTCAAGCTCGACAACGTCGTCCTCGACAAGAACGACCCGACCAAGGTCATCGGCATCCTCGACTGGGAGATGGCCACGCTCGGCGATCCGCTGATGGACGTCGCGGGGTCGATGGCGTACTGGATCCAGGCCGACGACTCCGACGCCCAGAAGATGATGCGCCGCGTGCCGACGCACCTGCCGGGCATGATCACCCGTGCGGAGTTCGTCGAACGCTATTGCGAGCGCATGGGTTTCGAGATGACCCCGGACAAGTGGCGCTGGTACGAGGCGTTCGGCCTGTTCCGTGCCGCCGTGATCGCCCAGCAGATCTACTACCGCTACTACCACGGCCAGACCCACAACGAGGCGTTCGCGTTCCTCGGTGAGGCCGTGAAGTTGCTCGACGGGAGGTTGGGCGAGATCATCTACCGCGTGGGATGAGCCCGCTTCGACGGCTCACCCTACGCGGCGATCCGGACTGCTAGGGCGCGCAGAAACGCGAGGGGTAGTAGGTGACTACGTTCGTGTAGTTGCCGGTTCCGTTGCCGAAGACACGCACGGAAATGCAGCCGCCGGTCCGTGCCGCCTGGTTCGCGGTCTCCTGGATCGTGTTCCCGAGCCAAGGATTGTTGTACACGGTCGGCAACGGCGGCGTGGCGGCGAACATCGCCGCGACACCGGTCTGTGCAACCGCAGCGGTCTGCGATCTGGTCAGCTTGACGTAGTGGTGGAGGGGCGTGCGTCGGCGGTGCACGCTCCCAGTGCGACACATGCGGTAGCCGACGCGATGGTTGCCGCGGCCATTCCCGCCGCGAGACGTGTCCTCATTCATGGACCTATTATTTGAGATAGTGAATCCCCTTCCGGGGGTAGCAAAGGGTTCGGGCGATTTCCCCGCAGGTGCTCGGCCCCTGATCGGAAGCGTCGGGTTTGGCTCCCCGGTTATGGGCTGGTGCGCCGTCTGGTCGGGACGTGCGTCGCGACTGTTCCGCGAGTCGGATGACGGTCGCTGGGGGATTTGCGGCTCGCCGTGGCGGAATCGTGACTCTCGCAGCGGGTGCGCCCGGTCAAGTCCCAGGTAGTGGTGTAACTCGTTTCTGATCCTTCGTCGGGCTTTCAGGCAGGCAGTTCGATCAGCGGGTCGGTAGTGGCCTCCGGTGTTGTGGTGGTGTCGGTGGTCAGGGTCAGTCGACATCGGTTGAGGACCTCGAGGCCGAGGTATCGGCGGCCTTCGGCCCACTCGTCGGTCTGCTCGGCCAGGACCGCGCCGATGAGTCGGATGATGGCGTCACGGTTGGGGAAGATACCCACAACGTCAGTGCGGCGGCGGATCTCGCGGTTGAGTCGTTCGGTGGGGTTGTTGGACCAGATCTGTCGCCACACGTCATCGGGGAAGCCTGTGAAGGCCAACAGGTCCTCTCGAGCGTCACCGAGATGGTCAGCAACCTTGGGGAGTCTGCCTTCGGTGTATTCCAGGAGTCGGTCGAACTGCTCGTGCACGGCGGTGGCGGTGGGCTGGTCAACGCACCCCGCCCAGCCCGCGGGCGACCAGATCGGCGAAGAAGGTGTTCCAGGAGGCTTTGGTTTCGCTGGTCGCTACTTGCATGCCCAACACCTCGCGGTGGCCATCGCCGTTGACACCGGTGGCCAGCAGGACAACGGCTTTGACGACCTGCTTGTTCTCGCGGACTTTGATCGTCAACGCATCGGCGGTGACGAAGGTGAACGGCCCGACCTCGTCGAGGCGACGATGGCGGAACGCTGTGACCTGTTCGTCGAGGTCGGTGGCCATGCGTGAGACCTGTGACTTCGACAGCGAGTCGATGCCGAGAGTTTTGACCAGCTTGTCCATCCGGCGGGTCGAGACTCCAGCGAGGTAGCAGTCGGCCACGACGGTGATCAGTGCTGACTCGGCCCGCTTGCGGCGTTCGAGGAGCCACTCGGGAAAGTAGCTGCCCGAACGTAGCTTGGGAATGGCGACGTCGACGGTGCCGACGCGGGTATCCAGTGGCCGGTGGCGGTAGCCGTTGCGGCGGCTGGTGCGCTCTGGTGTGCGTTGGTTCCATTCGGCTCCGCAGACCGCGTCGGCATCGGCCGATAGCAGCGCGTTGATCATGGTTTGCAGCAGTTCACGCATCAGATCTGGTGACGCGTCTGAGAGGGCTTGGCCAAGAAGGCCTGCAGGGTCGACAATATGGGGTGCGGTCATCGCGATGACTCCTCGAGGATTCTGTGGAAGGTTGACTCGAAGGATCACGCGGTGGCCGCTCTGCATCCGTTAACGACACGACGTCGATAACGAACTCGGCCACCGAGTTACACCACTCTATGGGGCACTACTGTGCGCCCCGAATCGGCAGCAGGGCCGTATCCTTCTGTGCGGTGGAGTGCATGGTGTGGTTCGGGCATCTCTGGTGATGAACCGTCGTGGCCCGCGGTCGGATGTCGCACCGCGAGGTTGGGGCCTCAGTGGTGCTCGCGCGGAGTGTCAGGGGCCGGGCGGTACGGTATCGAGTCGCTGATCCGTGAGTCCACGTTCAACGGTCTACCGATCTGGGGGAACGCTCTCTGCGGGCATGCGTCTCGTTCGCACACCTTGCAGCCCGCGCCGATCGGGACCATCGTTCTGGGATCGTGCAGATCGACGCCGGTCGAGTAGACGAGTTTGTGTGCGTGTGTGAGGTCACATCCCAGTCCGACCGCAAAGGTCTTGCGGGTTCCCAGGTACGACGATCGTCCGTCGTCGGTGGTCCGCGCGACCCAGAAGTAGGAACGGCCATCGGGCATCTGAGACACCTGGACGTGGATGCGGCCGGGGGCGGTGAACGCGTCGTGAACCACCCAGAGCGGGCAGCTACCGCCGACTCGTGAGAAGTGAAAAGCGGTTGCGGACTGACGTTTTGAAATATTGCCGGCGCGGTCGGTGCGTACGAAGATGAACGGCACACCCTGGTTTCCCGGTCGTTGAAGCGTCGACAGGCGGTGGCAGACCGTCTCGAACCCCACCTCGAAGTGGAGGCCGAGCATCTCGATGTCGTAGTGCCACTCCTCGGCGGCGTGCAGAAACCGGCTGTAGGGAAGGATTAGTGCGCCGGCGAAGTAGTTCGCGAGACCGATGCGGGCTACTGGTACCGAAGTCTGGCTCAGTCGGTCGGCGCCGGCGATCAGCCGCTCGATAAGAGCGTCTTGGGTCATGAGTGCGATCTGCGTCGCCATCTGGAAAGCGCGCTGACCTGAGGTAAGGGTTCGCGCGAGGTAAAGCGTGCGGGTCTCGGTGTCGAAGCGTCGTTTGGGACCGCCCGCGTTACCGGCCCGTGCACCGGGAGGTGCAAGGATCTTGACCCGCACACCGTACTCCGAGGCGAGGAGATCCGTGAGTTGAACGTCGAGTCCGCCGATCGAGAGTCGATGGCCCTCGAACAGGGACTCGGCCGCATCATCGAGCTCGACGAAGTGATTCTTGTTGTCGTAGAAGAAGTCCCGTACCTCCTCGAACGGCATCGGCGGCAGCGCGGTATTCCCCGGTTCGGTCACATGTGCCCGATAGGTCTCCAACTCCGTTGTCGCGGAGGACAAGCTGCGATGCATCGACACCAGGGCGTGCGCGACATCGGGCATCCGGGCCACCAGCTCGGCGACCTCGGACCGGTGGGAGTCGCCAAGGTCGATATGGGGGGCGAGGGCATCGACGACGTCGGCGACCAGACGTGCGTCGCCATCGGCGGAGAAGTAGTTCGGATCGAGGCCGAACTCCCGGGTCAGTGTCATCAGCACCGGTACCGTGATCGGACGCTGGTCGTTCTCGAGTTGATTGACATAACTGGTCGAGAGATTGATCCGCCGTGCCAGGGCGGCCTGTGACAGGCCGTGGTCGGCGCGCAGACGCCTCAATCGGGCGCCGACGTAGAGACGTCCGGTGCCGGTAGAAGTTCTGGCCATGTGGTCGATACTACCGTGTCAGTGCGTTTACAGCGTTCGCAAGAGCGCGCAAGAGATTCCGCAAAAATATACATTTGCCAGCTCTTTCGCTGTTCGTGGTCGGCTGCGTACGGTGCGAATCATGATCGAACACAAAGTCCGTGTCCGCCGCAGTGCCGACGACTTCCCTCAGTCCGAACACCTCGCCCAGAAGATCGCCGAGGTCGCCGTCGACCCGGTCGAAGTGCCTGCCGATACCGCCGAGATGATCATCAATCGCATTATCGACAACGCTGCGGTCAGCGCGGCGTCGGCGATGCGGCGTCCCGTCACCACCGCCCGGGCGCAGGCACTCGCGCACCCCGCGTCTCCAGGGGCCACTGTCTTCGGCGTCAGCGGTCGGGTTTCACCGGAGTGGGCGGCCTGGGCGAACGGGGTCGCCGTTCGCGAACTCGACTTCCACGACACCTTCCTCGCTGCCGAGTACTCGCATCCGGGCGACAACATCCCGGCCCTCGTGGCGGTCGCGCAGCACAAGGGCTGTAGCGGAAAGGATCTGATCCGCGGCCTGGCGACGGCCTACGAGATCCAGATCGACCTCGTCCGCGGAATCTCGCTGCACAAGCACAAGATCGACCATGTCGCCCACCTCGGCCCGTCGGTTGCGGCGGGGATCGGTACGATGCTCGGCCTCGACATCGAGACCATCTATCAGGCCGTCGGGCAGGCGCTGCATCTGACCACGGCGACGCGGCAATCGCGGAAGGGCCTGATCTCGAGCTGGAAGGCTTTCGCGCCCGCACACGCCGGCAAGATAGGGATCGAGGCGGTCGACCGCGCGATGCGTGGCGAAGGGGCACCCGCACCGATCTATGAGGGTGAAGATGGTGTCATCGCCTGGCTCCTCGATGGGCCGGATGCCGAGTACACTGTTCCGTTGCCCGGGCCGGGAGAGCCGAAGCGCGCGATCCTCGACAGTTACACGAAAGAACACTCGGCCGAGTATCAGAGTCAGGCGCCGATCGATCTGGCCCGCCGGTTGCGGACACGAATCCCCAACCTCGACGACATCGAATCGATCGTCCTGCACACCTCCAACCACACGCACGTGGTGATCGGAACCGGATCGAACGACCCGCAGAAGTTCGACCCCGGTGCCAGCCGCGAGACCCTGGATCACTCGGTGATGTACATCTTCGCGGTCGCACTGCAGGACGGCACCTGGCACCACGAGGCCTCCTACGCCCCGGAGCGGGCCAACCGTCCCGACACGATCGAACTCTGGCGCAAGATCTCGACCGTCGAGGATCCCGAATGGACCCGGCGCTATCACTCGGAGGACCCCAACGAGAAGGCGTTTGGTGCACGAGCGGTCATCACCATGAAGAACGGGGATGTCATCATCGACGAGCTGGCCGTGGCCGACGCGCACCCGCTGGGCGCGCGGCCGTTCGGCCGCGAACAGTACACGGCCAAGTTTGCCGCTCTTGCCGAGGGGATCGTCGATGCTGACGAGCAGCGCCGGTTCCTCGCCGTGGCTGCGAACCTGGCGAATCTGAGTGGCGACGAACTCGCAGGATTGAACGTGTCGGTACTGCCGAACGTGCTCGACAAGGCTCCGATCCTCCCCGAGGGAATCTTCTGATGAGCGGGAGCCAGGGACTGTTCTCGTCGACTGTCGATGCGCATGCCAAGCGTCGCGCGCTGCGGGCGGGTCTTGCCTCGGGGACGTTGCAGCGCTGGCCCGGTGCCTTCTCTCCGCTGGTCGCAAAGCTGATCGCCGATGTCGGGTTCGAGGGCGTGTATGTCTCCGGCGCGGTGCTCTCCGCCGATCTCGGACTGCCCGACATCGGACTCACCACGCTGTCCGAGGTCGCCAATCGCGGCGGCCAGATCGCGCGGGCGACCGAACTGCCGACGCTCATCGATGCCGACACCGGGTTCGGGGAACCGATGAATGCGGCGCGCACCATCGCAACGCTCGAGGACGCGGGTCTGGCCGGATGCCATCTCGAGGATCAGGTGAATCCGAAACGGTGCGGCCACCTCGACGGCAAGGCTGTGGTCCCGACCGAGGTGATGCTCCGCCGGATCGGAGCTGCGGTATCGGCCCGCCGGGACACGGACTTCGTGATCTGCGCTCGCACGGACGCACGGGCGCTCGAGGGGATCGACGCCGCGACCGACCGGGCGAAGGCCTACGTCGACGCCGGTGCGGACATGATCTTCACCGAGGCACTGCGTGATCTGTCGGAGTTCGAGGCGTTCCGTAAAGCGGTGGATGTGCCCTTGCTGGCCAATATGACGGAGTTCGGAAAGTCGGAACTGCTGACCGCGGAACAACTGTCCGGCATCGGATACAACGCCGTCATCTACCCGGTCACCACGCTGCGTATCGCGATGGGCGCGGTTGAGGACGGCCTCCGTGAGATCCGCTCGTGCGGAACACAATCGAGACTTCTCGACAAGATGCAGCACCGTAAGCGCCTCTACGAGCTGCTCCGCTACCCCGACTACAACACCTTCGATTCAGCCCTGTTCAACTTCACCATCGAGGAGGTGCGCTCATGAGTGTCACAGAGTCTCCGGCAGCGCCGACGCGCCGGATCATCCACAAGGGGCTCGCCGGCGTCGTCGTGGACACGACCGCGATCTCCAAGGTCGTCCCCGAGACCAACTCGTTGATCTATCGCGGTTACCCGGTTCAGGATCTCGCGGCCCGCTGCTCCTTCGAGGAGGTCGCCTACCTGCTGTGGTACGGCGAGCTCCCGACCTCGCTTCAGCTCGAGGCGTTCGTCCAGAAGGAGCGGGCCTCGCGACGTGTCGGCAGAGGACTGCTGGCGCTGCTGGCGAAGCTGCCGGAGACGTGCCATCCGATGGATGTCGTCCGCACTGCCATCAGCTACCTCGGCGCGGACGATCCGCTCGAGGACCAGACGGACGAGCGTGCCAACCTCGATAAGGCGATCCGATTGTTCGCCGTCCTGCCGACGATCGTCGCCGCCGACATGCGGCGTCGGCGCGGACTGGAGCCACTCGCGCCGCACAGTCACCTCGGCTATGTGGAGAACTTCTTCACCATGTGTTTCGGTGAGGCGGGGGATCCCGTCCTGCGCAACGCCTTCGAGAAGTCGATGATCCTCTACGCGGAGCACAGCTTCAACGCCTCGACATTCGCGGCGCGCGTGGTCACCTCCACCAGGTCGGACATGTACAGCGCGGTCACCGCTGCCATCGGTGCGCTGAAGGGCTCCCTGCACGGGGGTGCCAACGAGGCCGTCATGTACGACATGATCGAGATCGATCGCTCGGAACGCGCTCGAGAATGGCTACAGGGCAAGCTCGCCCGCAAGGAGAAGGTGATGGGATTCGGTCATCGTGTCTACAAGAACGGTGACTCGCGAGTCCCGACCATGAAAGCGGCGCTCGTGGAGGTCTCGGAGCACCTCGGGGACAGCCGATGGCTCGAGATCTATCACGAACTCGAGGACGAGATGAACGCGCGCACCGGGATCAAACCGAACCTGGATTTCCCCACCGGGCCCGCCTATCACCTGATGGGCTTCGACATCGGTTCGTTCACGCCGATGTTCGTGATGAGCCGGATCACCGGTTGGACGGCACACATCATCGAGCAGGTGTCGGCGAATGCGCTCATCCGGCCCCTGAGTGAGTACTCCGGGCATCCGCAGCGTGCCTTGGGTACGTGAACCGGGAACAGCGCGTAACCACCATGCTTGCCGGGGCCCGGCCGACCCATCCGGTCGCGACCGGGCCCCGGTGGGTGCGATCGACATGACAAGAGGGAAGAGTCACCACGTGTTCGACAAGGTTCTGGTCGCCAATCGTGGCGAGATCGCGGTCCGCGCATTCCGCGCGGCGTATGAACTCGGCGCGCGGACCGTTGCGGTCTATCCATACGAGGACAGGAATTCGCCTCACCGATTGAAGGCCGACGAGGCATACCAGATCGGTGTGCCCGGACATCCGGTCCGAGCGTACCTATCGGTGGACGAGATCATCGGTGCGGCAATCCGATCGGGCGCGGGCGCGGTGTATCCGGGGTATGGGTTCCTCTCCGAGAACCCCCGTCTCGCCGCAGCCTGCGTCGAGGCCGGCATCACGTTCGTGGGGCCCGATCCCGAAGTCCTCAGACTGGCCGGGAACAAGGCGCGGGCGGTGGCGGCGGCGCGTGAAGCCGAACTGCCGGTCCTCGCGTCCACGGTGCCGTCGTCCGATGTGGACGAGTTGGTGTCTGCCGCGAAGGACATCCGTTTCCCGGTGTTCGTGAAGGCCGTCGCCGGCGGAGGCGGACGTGGCATGCGCCGCGTCAAGTGCCTGGGGGATCTACCTGAGGCGATCGCCGTGGCATCGCGAGAGGCCGAGGCGGCGTTCGGGGATCCGACGGTGTTCCTCGAACAAGCGGTGGTCGACGCCCGCCACATCGAGGTGCAGATTCTGGCCGATCATCAGGGCAATGTTATCCACCTCTTCGAGCGTGATTGCAGCCTGCAACGACGACACCAGAAGGTCGTCGAGGTCGCGCCGGCGCCCGGGCTCAGTCCTGGACTGCGCGACCGCATCTGCGCGGATGCGGTCAGGTTCGCCGCGCACATCGGTTACTCGTGCGCGGGAACGGTGGAGTTCCTGCTCGATCGAGACGGCAATCACGTGTTCATCGAGATGAACCCGCGAATCCAGGTGGAACATACCGTCACCGAGGAAATCACCGACGTCGACCTCGTCCAGTCCCAGCTACGCATCGCCGCCGGTGAGAGTCTCGCGGACCTCGGTCTGGCACAGGAATCCATCGCGATCCGCGGTGCTGCCCTGCAGTGCCGCATCACCACCGAGGACCCGGCCAACGGGTTCCGTCCGGGCACCGGCCGGATCACCGCATACCGAACGCCCGGGGGAGCCGGCGTGCGGCTCGACGGGAGCGCGGTACTCGGTGCCGAGGTGGCGGCGCACTTCGATTCGATGCTGGTGAAACTGACCTGCCGCGGCCGCGACCTCGCCACTGCGGCAGCGCGTGCGCGTCGCGCGGTGGCCGAGTTCCGGATTCGCGGAGTGGCCACGAACATCCCGTTCCTCCAAGCGGTTCTCGACGACCCCGATTTCCGGGCCGGCCGCGTCACGACGTCGTTCATCGAGGAGCGCCCCAGCCTGTTGACGGCTCGAACGTCGGCGGACCGGGCCACCCGGCTCCTCGAATATCTCGCGGATGTCACCGTGAACAAACCTCACGGAGACCATCCCTCGACGGTGTATCCGCGCGACAAGCTCCCCACGGTGGACCAGGGATTGCTCGCGACACCGCGTCCGGGCTCGCGGCAACGTCTCCTCGAACTCGGGCCCGAGGGCTTCGCGGCGGACCTGCGGGCGCGGAAGCAGCTGGGTGTCACCGACACGACCTTCCGTGACGCGCACCAGTCGTTGCTGGCGACCAGGGTCCGTACGAGCGAGCTGATCGCGGTGGCGCCGTATGTCGCGGCGCTGACGCCGGAACTGCTCTCGGTGGAGTGCTGGGGCGGTGCGACCTACGACGTGGCGCTGCGGTTCCTCAAGGAGGATCCGTGGGAACGCTTGGCGCAGATGCGTGAGGCAATGCCGAATATCTGCCTGCAGATGCTGCTGCGCGGCGCCAACACCGTCGGCTACACCCCTTATCCGACCCAGGTCACGACCGCTTTCGTCCAGGAAGCGACCTCGACCGGCATCGATATCTTCCGGATCTTCGACGCGCTCAACAACGTCGAGGCGATGCGACCGGCCATCGACGCCGTGCGCGAGACCGGGACCGCGGTGGCCGAGGTGGCGTTGAGCTACACGGGTGATCTCACTGATCCGGGCGAAGACCTGTACACCCTCGACTACTACCTCAAGTTGGCCGAGCAGATCGTCTCCGCCGGGGCCCATATCCTGGCGATCAAGGACATGGCAGGACTGCTACGGCCTCCCGCGGCTAGGCGTCTGGTGGGTGCGTTGCGTGCCGAGTTCGATCTGCCCATCCATGTTCACACCCACGACACGCCCGGTGGCCAACTGGCCACCTATCTCGCGGCCTGGGAAGCCGGCGCGGACGCGGTCGACGGTGCGTCCGCCGCATTGGCGGGCACCACGAGTCAGCCGGCATTGTCGGCGATCGTCGCCGCGACGGCCAACACCGAGCGGGACACCGGTCTGGATCTCTCGGCGGTCTGTGACCTGGAGCCCTACTGGGAAGCTCTCCGACAGGTGTACGCACCGTTCGAGTCTGGTATTCCTGCTCCGACGGGGCGTGTCTACACACACGAGATCCCCGGAGGGCAACTGTCGAACCTGCGGCAGCAGGCGATGGCGCTCGGCTTGGGCGACCGGTTCGAGGCCGTGGAGAGGGCATACGCGGATGCAGACCAGATGCTCGGGGGACTCATCAAGGTCACCCCGTCGTCGAAGGTCGTCGGCGATCTCGCGCTGGCCCTGGTGGGGCGGGGTGTCAGCGCCGCTGAGTTCACTCGGAATCCAGCGGCCTACGACATCCCCGACTCGGTGATCGGTTTCCTGCGAGGGGAACTCGGCGATCCCGCGGGCGGCTGGCCGGAACCGTTGCGTACCAAAGCGCTTGCCGGACGCGAGGTGGGGGTGAGGAGCCTCGGGCTCGAACCGGAGGATGAGCGGCGGCTCCAGAACCCGGGCGCGGAGCGGCGGGCAACGCTGAATCGTCTGCTCTTCCCGGGGCCGACGAGCGAGTTCGAGGAGCATCGCCGGAGATACGGCGACACCTTCCGGTTGTCGGCGAACCAGTTCTTTTACGGCGTGCGTCACGGCGAGGAACACCGGGTCGAGCTCGAACCCGGGGTCGAGCTGATCATCGCGCTCGAGGCGATCGGCGAACCGGACGAGCGGGGGATGCGCACGGTCATGTGCGTCCTCAACGGGCAGTTGCGGCCGGTGCGGGTTCGGGACCGCTCGGTCGGCGTCGAGGTCGCGACGGCGGAAAAGGCCGACCCGAACGACTCCGGACACATCGCCGCTCCATTCGCGGGTGTCGTGAGTGTCGCCGTGTCGGTGGGTGACGAGGTGCCGCCGGGCGGCCGGGTCGCGGGCATCGAGGCGATGAAGATGGAGTCGACGATCACCGCACCGCGCGGCGGCACCGTGGTCAGGGTTGCCGTCGGCGGTGACTCCCAGGTCGAGGCGGGCGACCTGATCGTTGAAGTTCGTTGAGTGGCAACGAGACCGGCCATCGTCGTCTGAAAGACGACGATGGCCGGTCTCATGTCATCGCAGGGTGGACTGCACTTCCGACCGCAGCTGGGTGGTCGCGGCAACCAGGTTGGTCAACGACGCGACGACCTCACCGGTGGTCCTTGTTTTCAGGCCGCAATCGGGATTGACCCACAACCGCGCGGGGCCGACCGTTTCCAGCGCTGCCCGCAGGGATTCGGCGATCTCCTGCGTGTCAGGCACTCGGGGCGAATGGATGTCGTAGACACCGGGTCCCACCGCGTTGCGGAACCCGGCCTCATCGAGGACGCCGAGAACCTCCATGTGGGATCGCGCCGCCTCGATCGAGGTGACATCGGCATCGAGCTCCGCGATGGCCCCGATGACCTCACCGAACTCGGAGTAGCAGAGATGGGTGTGCACCTGGGTGTCGTCACGGACGCCGCAGGTCGCGAGCCGAAACGCCCGCACGGCCCACGCGAGGTATTCGGGCTTGTCGGCGTCGCGGAGGGGTAGTAGCTCGCGCAGCGCGGGTTCGTCGACCTGGATGATCCCGACACCGGCGTTCTCGAGGTCGATCGTCTCGTCGCGTATCGCGAGGGCGATCTGGAAGGCCGACTCCGACAGCGGCTGGTCGTCGCGGACGAACGACCAGGCGAGGATGGTGACCGGGCCGGTCAGCATCCCCTTCACCGGCTTGTCGGTGAGGCTCTGCGCATACGTGGTCCAGTCCACCGTCATCGGCTGGGGGCGCGAGACGTCCCCGAACAGGATCGGCGGCCGGACACACCGGGTTCCGTACGACTGCACCCAGCCGTTCGCAGTCGCAAAGAACCCGTCGAGCTGCTCGGCGAAGTACTGCACCATGTCGTTGCGTTCGGGCTCACCATGCACCAGGACGTCGAGACCGATCGACTCCTGCAGCTCGATGACATCGGCGATCTCCGACCGCATCCGAGACCGGTACTCCTCTGCATCGATCTCACCCGCGCGCAGCGAGGCCCGTGCCAGACGGATCGCCGACGTCTGCGGGTAGGACCCGATCGTGGTGGTGGGAAGGACAGGAAGATCCAGTCGTTCTCGTTGTGCAGCAGCACGTTCGGGAGCAGGGGCACGGGTGGCGTCCTGGACGGTGATGGCAGCGAGGCGCCCCCGGACAGCTGGGTTGTGCAGCCTCGGATCTGTCGCGCGACTCGCGAGTGCAGTCTTGCACTCGGTGAACGCGACGGCGTGCGCCGCGCGTCCGTCGCGTAGGGCACCTGCGAGCACGCTCACCTCTCGGAACTTCTCCGACGCAAAAGCGAGCCAGCCGCGCAGTCCGGCGTCGAGATCGTCCTCGGCAGCCAGCGTGTACGGGACGTGCAGGGTCGAGCACGACGTGGACACCGCGATCGACCCGGCGGAACCGAGGAGGGTGCCCAGCGTGCCGAGCGCCTTGTCCAGATCTGTGCGCCAGACGTTGCGGCCGTCCACGACTCCGGCGACGAGGAGTTTGTCCGCCAGACCAGGTGTGCCGGAGACGGTCTCGAGGCTTCCCTCGATGAGATCGACGGCTATGCCCTCGATCGGCGTCCGTGACAGGCTGGTGAGCCTGCATCCCGGGTCGCCGAAGTAGGTGGCCACGACGATCGACGGCCGGTGGGTCTCGGCCCCCAACGAGGTGTAGACCCTCTCCGCCATCGACCCGAGATCTGCGGCGGAATCGGTGACAAGGATCGGTTCATCGATCTGCACCCACCCCACCCCGGCGTCGGCGAGCTCAGCGAGTAGCTCGCGGTAGCAGGGGACCAGCTCATCGAGGCGACCGAGCGGCGTGCCCGCTCCGTCGACCGGTTTGGACAGCGCGAGGAAAGTGACCGGACCGACGACGACCGGCCGCGCCGGCACTCCCGCCTCGAGAGCCTCGGCGACCTCGGCGAGGATCTTGTCCGCCTGCAGCCGAAATGCGGTGGAGGGTCCGATCTCGGGCACCAGATAGTGATAGTTGGTGTCGAACCACTTGGTCATCTCCAGCGGCGCGATGTCGGCGGTGCCGCGCGCCGCCGCGAAGTAGCGGTCGAGCGGATCGTCGGCACCGGCGAAGCGATCGGGGAGTGCGTCGAGCATCACCGCCGTGTCGAGGACCTGGTCATAATAGGAAAAGGTGTTCACCGGGACCGAGTCGTGGCCCGCGTCGACGAGCTCTCGCCACTGGGCCCGTCGGAGTTCGGCGGCGGTCTCCTCGAGTTCGGCACGGCTCGTTCGGCCGGCCCAGTAGCCTTCGACGGCTCGCTTCAGTTCGCGCCTCGGTCCGATACGCGCGGTCCCGAGAACGGTTGTGGTGAATGGTGCCGCTGACGCGCGGCCGGTGGTGTCGGACATGGTCGTCGACTTCTCCTACGGACGAAACGGATGGACCGCCGCCCATTTCGGGGAGAGTCGAAGAAGCCCCGGGTGCGTCGTACGCGCACGAACCAACGCCAGTTCGACCTGCGCCCAATCCTCGAGGCGGCGAGCCACCGGACGCGGCGCGCCCGGTACACATGGCAGGTCTTCGGGCTCGCCGTCGTTGCTCGACAAGAGCATTCCTACTGACCGTCGCTTCCCAAGCCCTGCGGGCTCAGTGCTGTTGACGGTGGTCGTTACGGCATACCGCTGCGGGGACAGCTCCGGATTCGCACCGGATTCCCTCTCGTCCGCCGGACTGGCCGGCGGACTCGACGCCGTGCGGGGAGTAGGGGCTCCATTTCTCTCGGCACGGCGGACCACATGCGGACTCAACATTAGACAGAGGGCCGCACGGAAAGCCAGTCGTCAATCGGCTGCGGGCTCCGCGGATGCAACTCTTCGAGTCGTCGGGGAGATCCGGCTACCGTCCTGCCGACGCCGGGCACTCCGGCGCGAACGAGTCCAGCTGGATCGATCGGTACGTCTGTGCCAGACGTTCGCGGCGGTACTCGTGATAGGCCATGGGGGTCAGCACGATTCGACGCGGAAGTCGGCGCCACGCGGTCTGCAGCAGACGCTGGTAGAGCCGGAACTCCCAGCGTTCACGACGGCCGAGTCGCACCGGGGTCGCCGCGCGGACGCCGGGATGCATGATGCTGAACGAGCACACCTTGACCACGTGGCCGGCGACCGGGCGGATGACGAGCCAGACGGGGGTCAGGGCGGCCCGGACCACGGGCGGGAGGCCGATCGTCGGCAGCGGCAGTCGGGTCAGCGCCTCGGTGACCTCGTCGAGGAACGGATTCGGCTGCACGCGTTCGGCGACGACGTCGTCGTACCAGCGCTGCGCATCGGCCAGCGTGGGCGGGAGTCCGTAGGACCTGCCGGGCAACTGCAGCACGCCGAACCGCTCGAGCATGAGCGCGTAGGCGAGTTCCTCCTCGTCCGGGGTGAGTGCGATGCCCGTGCACGGGGTGAAGCTGTGGAGGTAACCCATCATGGCGCTCATCGCGATCCAGTTCCACAACGTCGGATCCAGGGCGCTGTAGCGCGTCTGGGCGAAGTCGCCCACTCCGGCGCCGCGGACCTCCCGATGCAGGAACTTGAGCCGGTCGGCGAAGGAGTTCCGCGTGCGCTCGTCACCCCACAGCACCAGCTGTTCGGCGCCGAAGCTGCGGAGTCCGCGATCGACGAAGTTGTCGGCGAAGCGGCCCGTGCGGTCGACCGCGGCGGCCACGGGCTCCAGCGCGACCTGGTCGAAGAACGACGCGCCGAAGAATCCGAAGAGCACGCTGCCCAGGTGCCACCGGAACTGCTCCACGGCCGGCGGCAGGTCGGTGAGATCGACTGAGGCGGCCGACGTCCGCGTCTGGGTGTCGACGGGCTTCGGCTGGTCGGTGATGGTCATCGTTCCCCCGGGTAAAATGTTAGTGGTTGCGCTGGACGCTAACATTGGGAAGATGTCTGTGTGAAGACCCCGGGCATGTCGCGTGCGGAGCGCACGGGACAGAAGATCCTCGACGCGGCGATGTCGTCGGTCCTCGCCAAGGGGATCAAGCGGACCTCCGTCGAGGCCATCGCCGCTGTGGCCGGCGTCTCGCACATGACGGTCTACCGTCGCTGGCCCCACAAGGAGGATCTCTTCACCGACCTCCTGTCACGGGAGGCGGATGCGCTCTTCGACCGTGTCGACCAGAGCCTGGCGGCGGTGGACGATCCACGGGAGCGCCTCGTCGAGGGCTTCGCCCAGATCTTCTGGGCCTTCTACGACCACCCGCTGTTGGTCCGTGAATACGACGCCGACCCGGCGACCACGCTTCGCGTCCTCACGGTGGCGTCGAGGCCGGTGTTCGACCGGGCCGTCGACTACCTCGCCGCCCGCGTGGGCGGGCTGGCGGGTCCAGAGCAGACGACCGCACAGGCGCGCCACATGGCCGAGGTCATGGTCCGGATCACCCATTCACTGCTGTTGACCACGCTGGAGACGCGCCCGTTCGCCGATGAGGACGAGGTGCGCGGGTGGGGGCGAGAACACCTCGGCTGGATCTTCGACGACCCGACGGCCGGTGGGTCGGGTCGGAGCCGTCAGTCCAATCCGACCTGAGCTCCCTTGGCTCCGCGTCGGACAGCGGCCTTCTGGACGATCACGATGGTCGTGCCGAGCAGTCCGACGCCGAGTCCGACCAAGCAGATCTGCAGGGCCTTGTCGCCGCCGATGTCGGTGAGTGCGACAACCAGCGTCGCGACCACCC
This sequence comes from Gordonia paraffinivorans, assembly GCF_900683595.1. NCBI lineage: Bacteria > Bacillati > Actinomycetota > Actinomycetes > Mycobacteriales > Gordoniaceae > Gordonia > Gordonia paraffinivorans. Next base: position 961,271 of record NZ_CAACYD010000007.1, read on the forward strand.
ACGACAGCATCCCGACCACGATCACCGGCTCCGGCGCGCGGAGAACTCGGGGCAGTTCGGGGATGTCGACTTCATCGGACATGGGTCACAGAGTAGCTTTCGACAGGTGACGAACCACGTTCCGAGTGACTCCGGCGACGCGACACCCGACGACACCGCCACCACGGCGGCATCAGAACCGACACCCGATCCGGTGCCCGCGGAGACGGGGCCCACCACCACCAAGGGGCCGTCGACCTCGATCCCCGGCGGCCGTGTCGACCGCTTCTTCAAGGTCACCGAGCGCGGGTCGACGATCAGCCGAGAGCTGCGCGGCGGTCTCGTCACCTTCTTCACGATGGCCTACATCGTGCTGCTCAACCCGATCATCATCGGCGGCATCCCCGGCGGCGACAAGAACACCGACGTCCTCGGCAACGTGCTCCCGCTCGCGCAGGTCGCGGCGGTCACCGCCCTCGTCGCCGGCGTCATGTCGATCCTGTTCGGCCTGGTCGCCAACTATCCGTTCGCGATCGCGGCCGGCCTGGGCATCAACAGCCTGCTCGCGGTCTCCATCGCCCCCGAGGTCACCTGGCCGGAGGCGATGGGACTCGTGGTCATCGACGGCATCATCATCGTGCTGCTGGCCGTGACCGGCTTCCGCACCGCCGTGTTCAACGCGGTCCCACCGGAACTCAAGGCGGCGATCGCCGCCGGCATCGGGGCGTTCATCGCCTTCATCGGGTTCGTCGACGCCGGCTTCGTCAAGCGCATCCCCGACGCGGCGGGCACCACGGTCCCCGTCCAGCTCGGCATCGACAACTCGATCGCCTCCATCCCGACCCTCGTCTTCGCGCTCGGCGTGCTGATCATGGGCATCCTCGTCGTGCGCAAGGTGCCGGGCGGTCTGCTGATCGGCATCGTCATCACGACGGTCTTGTCGATCATCCTGGAATCGATCTTCGACTACGGCTCGAGCATGGAGAACCCGAAGGGCTGGGGGCTGTCGGTGCCCGACATCCCGAACGCCCTCGGCAGCCTGCCGAACCTTAGCCTGGTCGGCGACGTCGACCTCTTCGGCGCGTTCACCCGCATCGGCGTCCTGTCGGCATCGGTCTTCGTGTTCGCCCTCGTGCTGTCGAACTTCTTCGACGCCATGGGCACCATGACCGGCCTCGGCAAGGAAGCCGGTCTCGCCGACGAGAAGGGCAATCTCCCGGGCATCGGCCGCGCGCTGGTCATCGAGGGCAGCGGCGCCATCGCCGGCGGTGTGGCCTCCTCGTCGTCGAACACGGTCTTCGTCGAGTCCGCCTCCGGCATCGCCGAAGGCGCCCGGACGGGCCTCGCCAACATTGTCACGGGCGCGCTGTTCCTCGCCGCGATGTTCCTGACGCCGCTCTACGAGATCATCCCGCTCGAGGCCGTCGCGCCCGCGCTGGTGATCGTCGGCGCGATGATGATCGGGCAGCTGCGCGACGTCGACTTCACCCGCTTCGAGTACGCGCTGCCGGCATTCCTCACGGTCGTGTCGATGCCGTTCACCTACTCGATCGCCAACGGCATCGGCGTCGGCTTCATCAGCTGGGTGGTCATGGCGACCGCGAGCGGCAAGGCGCGCACGGTCCACCCGCTGTTGTGGCTGGTCGCGGCGATCTTCGTCGCCTATTTTGCCCGGGGTCCGATCTCCGATCTGATCGGCTGACATCCGCAACCGGCACTGAAGGCCGCCTAGGGATGAGATCCCAGATCGCTGTCGGTGTCGTCCGTGCGAGTCAATTTGGGATTCCGAGGTCCTTCGTACGCTTTTCTACGCATACATTGTGTCAATGCACTCACCATTCGGTGACGGAAGCCTTTCCGGAGACCTGTCCCTGGCCGTGGTCCGGCTCGGGCGTCGCCTGCGCGGCCGTCGAGAGAACAGGGTGGTCTCCCTGACCCAGCTGTCGGCGATGTACACGCTGTATCAGGAGGGTCCGATGACCCCGGGGGCGCTGGCGGCGGCCGAGCGCGTACGACCCCCGTCGATGACCAGGGTCATCGCTTCGCTGGCGGATCTGGGGATGATCAAGCGGGAACCGCACCCCACGGACGGCCGGCAGGCGATCGTGGCATTGTCCGAGCAGGGGCTCGCCGTCATCAAGGAGGAGCTCGAGGCGCGCAAGGCGTGGCTCAGCGACCGGCTGCGGGAACTCTCCCCGGACGAACGCGAGACATTGCGCGAAGGGGTGCGGATCTTCAACCAGATCCTGGCCGTGCCCGACGCCGACGCCCCGCGCAGTCGCGCCGTCTGATCAGAGCCCTGCGTTCACGCAGAGGCCGACTCACCGCGGTCCGGGGTGTTCCGGGGTCTCGGCGAGTGGGGACGAGACGGTCAGAAGAACGTTCCCGAGAACGGCGCCCGGTCGGTGCCGAACGCCAGGTCGAGAGCGCGGAGAGTGGCCGGTGAGTCGACGTCGAGCCGGCCGGCGGCCGCGAACTCCGACGGCTTGATGCCGCCGAGATAGATGCTCGACAGCACCGAGGTGTCCATCCGCACGGTCGGCGTCGTGCCCGGCTCCGCCGGCGTGACGATCGCATCGCCGCCCCGCACGGAGAGCTTGAAAACGCCGCCGCGACCGCGGAATTCGTCGGCAATGTCGAGTACGACGTCGAGCTCGGCGGCGTATTTGCGCGCCGACAGCGCGGCCGGGACGTCGAGGATGCGCAACCACATCTCGTCGCGGCGGCCGGTCACCGTCACCGCGCGCAGGTTGGTCAGCTTGTGGCGCAACGGGTCGTCGACGGGAACGGTCGCGGTCAGGGACGGGATGAGGTCGAGGCTGACGAGCACGCGCCACAGTTCGGTGTGGGCGTCGTCGGTCACGGCGAAGATCTCGTTGACCTCGCCGCGGACGTCGCCGGAGGGGGCCTTGTAGATGCGATAGCTCGCGTAGCCGTCGTCGTGCAGCAGGTAGTGCAGCCCGCTCGCGCTCAGCGGCCGTTCCGACGGGCGGTCGGCGAGGATCGGCGCCCACCACTCGGGGGTGCGGGTGAGCGCGCCCGGCGTGCCCAGGGTCCAGCGGGCGTGCAGATCGGGGACCGCCGCGGCGATCTCGTCCGGATTCGCGAACCGGACCGTGGCCTCGCTCGGTTGCGCGCTGCGCATCACCGGGTTGCCCGGCGTCAGCGCGATGGTGTGCGAGAAGCAGGCCGGCCCGAAACCGAAACGTTCGTAGATGGTGCCCTCGCTGGCGGTGAGGATCGCGAACGTGAAGTCCTCCGCCTCCCACTGCTCGAACAGTTCGGTGATCATGCGGCGCAGGATTCCGCGCCGGCGATGCGTCGAGGCCACCGACACCCACGACAGGCCCGCGGCGTCGGCGACACCCGCGCCCGGCAGCGACATCGACATCCGGTAGAACATCGACACCCCGACGAGCGGGTTCGAACTCAACCCGGTGTCGCGCACGAGGACGATGTCGTCGTCGGCGACCTTGTTGCGCAGGTCGGCGCGTTCGTCGTCCGGCAGCGGATTGCGCATGGCGAATGCGCGTGCGTCCGTGGTGATGATGTCGTCCCAGTCCGCGTCGGTGGCGCGCTGCAGGGACAGACGTGACTTCGGGGTGGAGACACTGGTCACGCCCTCCACATTTTCACATCCGGTCTCGGTGGGCACGCACCGGGCGAGCGAGTCGGTCGTCCGGCCGGAGGTATGGAGGAGTGGCGGGGCCGGGCGCAGGGGCGCGCCGTGTCGCCCGGAGTCCTCCGTAGGGGCGGGGAACGCGCGTCGAAAGGCGGTGTCCGTGGTCGCCCAGGCCGCGGATGGCACACTGTTCGGCGTGCCTGGGCTCGCAGTTGACGTGATCGACATCGACGACCCGCAGGATCCGCGGGTGGAGGATTTCCGCGACCTCAACTCGGTCGACCGCCGCCCCGACCTGCCGGTGCTCCCCGGCGGACGCCCCGGGCGCGGTCTGGTCATCGCCGAGGGTGTGCTGGTCGCCCAGCGCATGATCGCCTCGAGGTTCGAGCCTCACGCATTCCTCGGCGTCGACAAGCGGCTGGGCGAACTCGACGACGATCTGCGCGACCCGTCACTGGCCGGTGTGCCGTTCTTCCGGACCTCTGCGGAGGTCATGGCCGAGATCGTGGGCTTCCATCTCAACCGCGGCGTGCTCGCCGTCGCCCGTCGCCCACCGCTGCTGTCGGTGGAGGAGGTCATCGCCGACGCGACGACCGTCGCCATCCTCGAAGGCGTCAACGACCACGAGAACATCGGGTCGATCTTCCGCAACGCCGCCGGCCTCGGTGTCGACGCGGTGTTGTTCGGGCAGGGCTGCGCCGACCCGCTCTACCGCCGCTGCGTCCGCGTCTCGATGGGGCACGCGCTCCTGGTGCCGTTCGCGAAGTTCGAGCAGTGGCCGCACGGGCTCGACGAGTTGCGCTCGCGCGGATTCCGCCTGGTGTCGATGACCCCCGACCCGTCCGCGGTCACGCTCGCCGAGGCGGTCGACGCCGAGAAGATCGGCTTCCTCGTCGGCGCCGAGGGACCGGGACTCACACGCTCGGCGATGGCCGCGACCGACGTCAGGGCACGCATCCCGATGAGCCGCGGCACCGACTCCCTCAATGTCGCGACCGCCGCGGCCGTCGCGTTCTACGAGCGTGTCCGGTCGGGCACGATGGGGGAGTGAACACCCGCGATCCGTTCGCCGCCGACGCCGAGTCCCCTGCGTGGGTGGGCGCCGACGAGCCCACGCCGTGGGGGCTCGGGAGCATCGTCGCAGTGATCTGCGCGTTGTTCGGCGCGTTCGTGCTCGTCGGCATCTATGAGTTGATCGGCAACATCCAGCGATTCCTGGGCCTCGCGGCGGTGGTCGTCGTGGCCGGCGGCCTGGGCTGGACGCTCTGGGAGTTCCGTCACCGGCGGGTCTGGCGCTGGATCGTGTGGGGGCTGTTGACAGGTTTCCTGGCCGGTGTGGCGTCGTCGGTCGCGCTGCTGGTAATCGGGCGCTGAGCCGCTCCGGCCCCGTGTCGCCGGGCGTTTGCGTACGGCGCAGATGGCGTGGGTCACGCTCGGTCGGCGGGGCCTGCGAAGAGATCAGAACCCGAAGTACTCCCGGATCCGTCCCCGCTTCCGGCGTCCGCCCTGGCCTGCGTGCTCCTCCGGGTGTGCCGGTGGCCGCTGCTCGACGCGAGCGCTGTGGCCGTCGAAACGTGCGGCGGTCGCGGCCCGGTACGCCTCGTGGTCCTCGTCGGTCGGTTCGTACTCCGCGGGGTGCAGGGAGAAACAGGTGACCGTGATGTCGGCCGGGTCCAGGTCGTGCGGCGCGAGCGGGTGGGTGTACCGGAACCCGAGCCAGGATCGGTTGGCCTCCTCGGCGAGTTGGCCCGGGTGGAAGGGCAGCGCCATCGGCGCGGTGCCGAGACCGTCGGTGACCGACAGCGGGAACTCGCCGCCCCAGAACGGCCCCTCGAAGGTGAACGGGAGTCCCTCGTCCTCGTGGATGGTCACCGGATCTGCGGAGAACGACCGCCGCAGCGTGCCATGTTCCCAGCGGGCGAACGCGCCGAACGCGGTCTCCGGCTCCACGTAGAGCAGGGTGATCACCGAACTCGGCCGGATCGCGGACAGGGTGCGGGACAGTGTCGACGGGGTGGTCGTCTCGAACAGCGAGCACGAGACCACGGCGAGAGGGCCGTAGAACCCCGCGTAGACGTGGTTGTCGCGAGCGGCGGCCGCGGACGCGAGATCGGTGTCGACGACCGGGACGAGAACGCTGTCGCCGTAGATCCCCGACGCCAGTTGTCGGGCGTGCCCGACGTCGTGCGGTGTCCTCGGAACCCCGTCCGACGGACGCACCGCGGCCCGGAGGTCGCCGGCCGGGTCAGGGGAGTCGATGAACCAGACGGTGGCCGCGCGTGCCGTCATCTGTCAGCTGTTCCCGTTGCTTCGGACCCCGAGCAGGACGTCCTCCCAGGCCGGGACCGCCGGCTTGCGGGACTTCTTCTTCCGGGGGCGTTCGGCGGGGTCCTTGTGCTCGGGCTCGGCGGGCCTCGCCTCGGGAGCGGGTGCCGGCGTCGCCGTCTGCTGCGGGCCGGCAGGTGCGGCTGCGTCGTCGTCGGCGGCCGGTGTTGCGGTCTCGGCGGACCGTGCGGGAGCCTGCGCGACCGGCGCGGAGATCGGGGTGACCGGGCGAACCTCGGGTGCCGCCGGCTCCGCCTCCTCGTCGAATCCGAAGTCGAGGGGGACGGTGCCGTCGTCCTCGATGGCGGCACGACGCTCCTGTCGGGCGCGCTGCGCACCGATGAGGCTGTTGGCGTCGATGGTCACCTCCCCGCGACCGTCCGGCGACGCCGCGACCGTGACCTCGGGCGTGACCACCGGATTCGACACCGGGGTGAGCCGGCGCCGGGGCGTGATGGTCTCGGGGTGGGTGAGCTCGTCGGCGAGGTCGTCGAGCGGGTCGACGGTGCCGCCGTGGGTGCCCGGTATGTATCGCCAGTGCGCGAGGTTGTCGGTGCGGCCGACGCTCCACGCCACCTGGACCACCCAGTAGCCGTCGTCGCCCTTCCACGCGTCCCAGTCGGCGTCGGCGGGGTTGTGGCCCATGGCGACAAGCCCCTCGGCGACCGACTCGGCGAGGGTGGCGACGGCCGGCCCGTCGTGCCGGATCGGATGCGCGGCACCGGCGAGTTCGCAGGCGCGGGTGCGCTCGAGCAGGACCGGATGGGCGAAGCGTTCGATCTTCTCCACACCCACGCCGGCTGCGGCGGCGACTTCGGCGATCGACGCGCCCCCACGGATGCGCGCCTGGATCTCGCGTGGCCTCAATGCACTTTCCATCTCGATCTCGATCTGTCCCAGCCTGGTGATGTCGCCGCGGGCCGCGGCGCGGAGGCGTTCGTCGGAGGCGATCCGGAATTTCTCACCGGACTGAGGGTCTTGGCAGATGACGTGGGAACCGTCGGTTTCCACTCCGACGACGCGGAGCTCACGCATCTGCTCCTCCTCCGGTGGGTGCACGCATTGTGGTCACAGTAACTCACCCTGGCCGTCGTCCCTGCCGGGACACGCGGTAAAACCGCAGTTCAGCACGTGTGGGGCGGGTGCGACGGTAGCGGTCGGTGAGTCGGGTGGTGCCTGTGGGATCCAGGCTACCCGGTGGTCGAGACGCCACCGGCGCGTCGACCCGAAGGTACGGACGCGCCGGTGACGACGGTGTTTCGCGACTGGCTCAGAGGCGCTCGACGATGTAGTCGATGCACTTTGTGAGCTTGGTGACGTCCTCCGGCTCGATCGCCGGGAACATGCCGATGCGCAGCTGGTTGCGGCCCAGCTTGCGGTACGGCTCGGTGTCCACGATGCCGTTGGCGCGCAGGGTCTTGGCGACCGCGGCGGCGTCGACGTCGTCGTTGAAGTCGATCGTGCCGACGACCTGGCTGCGGTTGGCCGGGTCGGCGACGAACGGCGTGGCGAACTCGCTGGCCTCGGCCCACGCGTAGAGGCGCGAGCTGGAGTCGGCGGTGCGCGAGACGCACCAGTCGAGGCCGCCGTTGTCGTTCATCCACTCGATCTGGTTGGCGAACAGCAGCAGCGAGCCGACGGCGGGGGTGTTGTAGGTCTGGTTCTTGCTGCTGTTGTCGACGGCGGTCGGCAGCGACAGGAACTCGGGGCACCAGCGATCGGTCGCGGCGATCTCCTCGATGCGGGCCAGCGCGCGCGGGCTCATCAGCGCGACCCACAGGCCGCCGTCGGAGGCGAAGCACTTCTGCGGCGCGAAGTAGTAGACGTCTGCGTCGGCGATGTTCACCGGCAGGCCGCCGGCGCCCGAGGTCGCGTCGATCGCGATCAGCGCGTCGTCGGACTCGGCGGGACGGACGACAGGCACCGCGACACCGGTCGAGGTCTCGTTGTGGGCCCAGCCGATGAGGTCGCAGCCGCCGAAGTCGTCGGCGGTGAGCGCCGAGGGATCAGGCGCGGTGCCGGGCTCGGTCGAGATGACGGCCGGGGAGTCCAGGAACGGGGCCTTCTTGCTGACGGTCGCGAACTTCGACGAGAACTCGCCGTAGGTCAGGTGCAGCGAACGCTGCTTGATCAGACCGAAGGAGGCGGCATCCCAGAAGGCGGTGGTGCCACCATTGGAGATGACGACCTCGTAGCCCTCCGGCAGCGAGAACAGGTTGGCCAGACCCTCGCGGATCGAACCGACGACGTTCTTCACCGGTGCCTGCCGGTGGCTGGTGCCGAACACCTTGGCGCCGGTGTCGACGAGGGACTGCAGCTGCTCGGGGCGCACCTTCGACGGTCCGCAACCGAAGCGGCCGTCCGACGGCAGCAGGTCGGCGGGCAGGGTGACAGGTGCGGTCGCGGTATCGCTCATGACCTCGATTCTAGGGTTGTGGCGGACGCCACCCGGGGGCGACCTCGTGTTTCGGCGGTACGGTCCTGTGCGTAATCGCGGAGCGGCGCCACGATCGTCGAGTCGGAATGCGTGAAACCGGGGGTGACTGTGTGATCGCGATGCGCGGGGAACACCTCGGTGTCGCGCGTGGCGGCGGTGATGCGCGCACGACAGCCCCGACGGCTCGATCCGCTCGCGCCGGGTTCGCCGCGCAACCGTGCGCGCCCCGGTCGTCGAGTCGTATCGTCCCCCGCGTCTCCTGTAAGAGTCCGTCTCCGGGAGGCTCGGGAGAGTGACGGGAGTTGTGGCGCGCGACCGCGATCGAGCGGTGCCACTCGGCGCTAGGGTTCGGGCCAGAGCGGGTACTGGGGCAGTGTCGGGAATCCTTCGGGGCCCAAGGCTCTCGGAGTCAGAAATCTCAATCTGCCGTCGGGATGGAACGGATTCTGTCCGGCGAAGGCGGGGACACGGTTGAGTGCCTGCGCCGCCCAGCTCTCGCAGATCGGATCGCTGGTGAGGTTTCCGGCAGGCGGTTTCGTCGTGGGCAGCAGAAACGGCGGGAACACCCACGGGTGAAAGACGTTGTACCGTGGCTCGGGATTGCCCGTACCGGGCTGGGCGATCCGTACGGCGCCGGCTCGCGTGTCGGCGACGTCAGCGGGCTTCTGTGCGACGATCCGGATCCCTGCGGTTCCGTCGAGGACGTCGGATTCCGGGGTGCCGTACAGGTGAGGGTTGTCCGGGTCGAGTCGCGCCCTGCCGGTGCGGGTTTCGCAGACATGAGCTGAGATCGACGTGTCCGTCGACTCCACCGAGACCACATGTGCGTGGATGGTTCCTTGAAACGCGTAGCCGCTTCGTAGTGGCCTGTGGTAAGGGCGAACGCAATTGGCAGATGATCTGATATCTGCATCTAGCGCGGCTTCCTCCGCACCGGGGTACACCGCGTCGGCGCCGTAGAGTGAGAGTGCACACGACTCGACCTGCGCGCGGATGACCTCCGCCGCACGAGAATGCAGATCGATCCCGTCCTCGGCGGACCACATGAAGGTGAAGGTGCCGGCCACCTCGGTCGGGAATCGGTACTCCGCCGGGACCCGTACGGACTGGCTGGAGGTGGTGGGATGGCTCGTTGCGCCCGAACTCTCGTCACGCTATCGCGTCGTCGGCGCGCCCCGGACACCGCCCAACAGAATCCGCGGCCGGCCCACTGGCAGGGTTTCGGCGCTCGGTTGGCGGCCCTGGCGCCGCCCTGGGGGTTCGGGTGGCTCGTTCGACGCTCAGAGCCCCGGCTTGACCACATCGCCCCAGCCCTCGACGTCCTCGGGACGACGCGGTGCGGGGCCGGTGTAGACGGCGGCGGGTCGGACCAGCTTGCCCAGGCGCTTCTGCTCCAGGATGTGTGCACACCAGCCGGCGGTGCGGCCGCAGGTGAACATCGCGGGCATCATGTGCGGCGGCACCTCGGCGAAGTCGAGGATGACCGCGGCCCAGAACTCGACATTGGTCTCGATCGCGCGATCGGGACGACGCTCACGCAGCTCGGTCAGCGCGGCCTGCTCGAGAGCGGCGGCCACCTCGTAACGGGGCACGCCCAGTTCTTGTGCGGTGCGCCGGAGCACCCGGGCCCGCGGGTCCTCCGCGCGGTACACGCGGTGTCCGAAGCCCATCAGCTTCTCCTTGCGGTCGAGGATGCCCTTCACCAATCCTCGTGCGTCGCCGGTGTTCTCGACCTCTTCGATCATCGGCAGCACGCGCGCCGGGGCGCCACCGTGCAGCGGACCCGACATCGCGCCGATCGCGCCGGACAGACATGCCGCCACGTCGGCGCCGGTCGAGGCGATGACGCGTGCGGTGAAGGTCGAGGCGTTCATACCGTGTTCGGCGGCGCTCACCCAGTAGGCGTCGATGGCGGCGACGTGCTTGGGATCGGGGTCGCCCTTCCACCGGGTCATGAAACGTTCGGTGACGGTGGTGCACTCGTCGATGACGCGCTGCGGCACGGCGGGCTGGTGGATGCCGCGCGCGGACTGGGCCACATACGACAACGCCATGACCGACGCCCGCGCGAGATTCTCCCGCGCCGTGGCGTCGTCGATGTCGAGCAGCGGCTCGTAGCCCCAGATCGGGGCGAGCATCGCCAGAGCCGCCTGCACGTCGACGCGCACGTCGCCGGTGTGGATGGGCAGCGGGAAGGGTTCGGCCGGCGGGAGCCCGTTGCCGAACCTGCCATCGACGAGCAGCGCCCACACGTCGGCGAAGGTGACCTTGTTCTCGACCAGGTCCTCGATGTCGACGCCGCGGTATCGCAGGTTGCCGCCGTTCTTGTCGGGCTCGGCGATGTCGGTGGTGAATGCCACCACGCCCTCGAGACCAGGGACGAAGTCCTCGGGAACCGCGTTGGCCATGGCAACCACCTCACTGACAACCGTGTCGTGCTCTCGTGTGCGTCGATCCGAATCGAACTGTAGATGAGCACACCCCGCGGCGTGTGCGAGGGCGGAACAATGTTCTCGGAGTAAATTCACGATTGTGTTGGACAAATCCCGGAACCCGATCGACCTGCCGAACATGCGTGTCGGTTATGGCGGCGGGATCCCGCCCAACATCGGCGAGGGAGATCGTGCCGCCGGGGCGGACGGTATCCGTGAGAACCTCGACCCCAGCTGGATGCGCGGGGACCCGCCCTGGCTGGATCTCTTCGAGGTGTGGCTGCGTGAGGCGCTCGACGCGCGGATTCCCGAACCCAACGCGATGGTGTTGGGCACCGCCGACGCCCGGGGGAGGGTGTCGACCCGATGCGTCCTCTGCAAAGGGGCCGACGCCAACGGGGTCGTGTTCTTCACCGGGTACAACTCCGGCAAGGGCCTTCAACTCGCCGACAACCCCTACGCGTCGGTGACGTTCCCGTGGATCGCGCTCGAGCGTCAGGTGCACTTCCGCGGACCCGTCGAACATGTGAGCCGCGAGGAGACCCAGGCGTACTGGGAACTGAGGCCCCGCGGCTCGCAGATCTCCGCCAGGGCGTCGGACCAGTCGCGTCCGATCGCCAGCCGCCTCGACCTCGAGAAGAAGGCCGCCGACACGGCCGAGAGTTTCGGCGGGTTCGACGGCGGCGAGGAGATCCCGTGTCCTCCCGACTGGGGCGGCTACCGCATCCTGCCCGAGGAGGTCGAGTTCTGGCAGGGACGGGCCAACCGCCTGCACAACCGGGTCCGGCTCACGCACGTCGACCACGAGTGGCGGATCGAGCGGCTGCAGCCGTGACCCGGCCGCCGGCGCTCCTGCGGTGAGGCGGGGGTGATCGTCCGCGCGCGACGGCGCGGGAGGCGACGGCAGGCCGCGGGCCGGAGGCCGACGGGCCATCCACAGGTCGGGTGAGGGCGGTCACAGCCATAGCATCGTGGGAATGTCACGACTCCTCGCCGACACGACGCCGCTGCGCAATCAGTACTTCCGGCGGCTGTGGCTGGCGAACATCGTCACCGTCATCGGATCGCAGCTCACGATCGTCGCGGTGCCCGCCCAGATCTACGAGATCACCGGCAGCTCGGCGTATGTCGGCCTGACGGGCGTCTTCGGTCTCGTCCCGCTGGTCGTGTTCGGACTGTGGGGCGGCGCCCTCGCCGATGTCTTCGACCGTCGGACCCTGCTGATCGTCACCTCGATAGGCCTCATCGTCAGCAGCGCGCTGTTCTGGGCACAGGCGGCCGCCGGCGGTGACAACGTCTGGATCATCCTGTCGCTCTTCGCGATTCAGCAGGCGTTCTTCGCGGTGAACCAACCCACCCGGACCGCGGTGTTGCCGCGACTCCTCGACGCCGGGGAACTCCCGGCGGCGTTGTCGCTCAACATGACCGTGATGCAGGCGGGGGCGATCGCCGGCCCGCTCGTCGGTGGTGCGCTCATCCCGGTGCTCGGCTACTCGTGGCTCTACTTCGTCGACACGCTCTTCCTGCTCCCCACGCTCGTCGCGGTCGTCTGGCTGCCGTCGCTGCGGCCGGAGGCCGACGCGGCGCCCAAGGTCGCGGGCGTGCGCTCGGTGGTCGAGGGCCTGCGGTACCTGACCGGGCACAAGATCCTGATGGCCTCGTTCCTCGTCGACCTCATCGCCATGATCTTCGGCATGCCCCGCGCCCTGTTCCCGCAGATGGCGCACGAGAACTTCGGTGGTCCCGAGGGTGGCGGCATCGCCTTCGCGCTGCTGTTCACCGCGATCTCCGCGGGCGCCGTGGTCGGCGGCGTCTTCTCCGGATGGGTGTCGCGCGTGCAGCGTCAGGGACTGGCGGTGATCGTCTGCATCACCATCTGGGGGGTCGCGATCACCGGCACGGGCGTCGCGGTGGCCTTCGCCGACGGCACCGCGATGCCGATGCTCGTCATCGCGGTGGTGCTGCTGATGATCGGCGGCGCAGCCGACATGGCGTCGGCCGCGTTTCGCCAGACGATCCTGCTCGCCGCGGCCAACGACGAGGTGCGCGGCCGCCTCCAGGGCGTGTTCATCGTGGTGGTCGCGGGCGGTCCGCGCATCGCCGACGTCGCGCACGGAACCGCGGCCGCCTCGATCGGAGTGGCCGCGGCCACCGCCTACGGCGGGGTGGCGGTGGTGATCGCGACCGTCGTCGCGGCGCTGCTGATCCCGGCGTTCGTGCGATACCGCGCAGGTCAACGCACCTAGTCGCGATCGGTTCCGGCCAGCGAACCGGGCGATTCGGTGTCACCATGGGTGCCATGACCGCCGACCAGACCGGCTTTCATGTGCCGATCATCGACATCTCGCCGTACGTGCGTCACGGTGACCCGGCCGACCGCGCGGTCGTGGCGGCGCAGGTCGACGATGCCGCGAGCTCGGTGGGCTTCATGCAGATCGTGGGCCACGAGATCCCGCCGGCGGTGATCGAGGAGTTCACCGCGGTGATGGACGACTTCTTCGCCCTGCCGCTGGAGGTCAAGAAGGCCTACTGCGCCCCGCCGGAAATCAACCGCGGGTACGCGCCGCCGAGGTCGGAGTCGCTGTCGTTGTCGCTGGGCGTCGAATCGGCCGGGCGGATGAACGACTTCTTCGAGGCCTTCAACGTCGGCGTGGAGGCCGACGAGTACCCCGACCTCGACCTTCCCGAGGAACACTACGCGCGCAACACCTGGCCCGACGTCGCGCACTTCCGGGCGTCCGTGTCGGCGTACTTCACCGAGGCCCGACGCGTCGCGCACACCCTGACCCGGATCTTCGCCGACGCCCTCGACCTCCCGCCCGACTTCTTCGAGGGCTTCACCGACCACTCCCTCGACGTCCTGCGCATGAACAACTACGCACTGCCGCCCGGCGAGGTGGAGTTGGACGGAGAGCTCACCGGCATGGGGGAGCACACCGACTACGGGATCGTCACCGTCTTGTGGGCCGACCAGGTGAAGGGACTGCAGGTCCTCGACAAGGAAGGCCGCTGGCACGACGTGACACCCGCCGACAGTGCGTTGCTGATCAACCTCGGCGACCTCATGGCCCGCTGGACCAACGAGCGCTGGATGTCGACGCTGCACCGGGTGAAGCCGCCGATCGTCGACGGCACCATCGCACGTCGACGCTCGGCCGCGTACTTCCACGACGGCAACATCGACGCGATGATCTCGACGCTGCCGTCGTGCGTCGGTGCGGGCAGCCGGTATTCACCCATCACCGTCGGCGAACACATCGGGACCAAGCTCGCGGGGTCGCGTGCCGGACGGCCGAACCCGTATGCGCGACGGGAAGCCGAGCGCGTGCGCCAGGCGATGCGCCGGGGCGGGCAGGGGCAGCAGTAGGGACGACGATCCGGCATTCGCCGGATCTCGACATCCGGTCAATCCGAGGTGATGATCCCCGGGTAGGTGGCGCGACGCGCGGCCGTCACCGGACAGTAGTGCATGGGGTTTCCGCGTTCGCTCTCCGGCGGGAGATTGCGCTCGGGCGTGTGCACGATCGGTGCGTCGACCGGCACCCTTCCCTTCACACGATCCCAGGCATCACGCGGACGCGGGTGGCGCAGATAGCGTTTCGGCAGGAGTTTGTGCATCACGATGTTGATGCACCTGCCCAGCAGGCGGAATCGGCGCTCGTCCTTCTCGGTCCATTCCAGTCCGAGGATCTCGCGGATCGGCTCGTCGTAGAAGCCGGTGGTCAGCCACATGAACAGCTTCTGGTTCTGCGGCACGAGGTACTTGTCCCAGATCGGCTTCGGGATGAAACTCAAGAACGGAGGCGGCGGCAGCTGGGTGATGTCGAGCACCGTGCGCACCGAGACGTGATCGCGGAGCACGTTGCGGCACATGTGGTCCCAGTATTCGAGGAAGTCCTCGTAGGTGTCCGGGACCGGACGCATGGACACGCCGTACTGCGCATACCAGGCCTTGGACTCCTCGAACAACTGGCGCTTCTGGTCCTCGGTGAGGAACGGTCCGAAACGCTCGCAGAGGCGCACGTTGCCGTACCAGAACGTGGCGTGCGCCCAGTAGAAGACATCCGGGTCGAGTGCGTGGTACCGCGAGCCGTCCTCCATCACGCCCTTGACGGTGCGGTGGTAGTCGCGGACCTCGTGCCCGGTCTTGGCGCCCGGGATCACCGAGTCGAAGACGACGCCGCTGATCGGGTACAGCGAACGCATCAGGCGTTGCCACCGCTCACCGAAGAAGTCGGAGTGGTCCCATACGGCCGCCCCGAGCTTGGGATGCATGTTCTGGATCGAGCCGGCCCACAGGCCCTGGAACATGCCCGTCCAGGTGCCCCAGATCTGCCAGGTCAACGAGTCCGGGCCGAGCGGTTCGTACTCGTGGGCGGCCTTGACGCCCTTGGCCCCGACCTCGAAGCCGTCCTCGGAGTACTCGGCGTCGGGTGAGCCTGTGGCGACGGGACAGCCGTCGCGCTCGGCCGGGGTGCCGTCGCTCGGCGTGGCGCCGGTGTGGACGGGGCAACCGCCCTGGGTGTCGTCCAGTAGCTCGGTCATGAGACGGAACTCTAGGTTTCGTCTCATCGGTGTGTCAACCGTCACGCATCACGACGGGTCCTCATGCGTGACGGCCCGATAACCCTTGGCCCCGGCCCGGTCGACGGCCGCGCGGACGAGTCCGAAGACCAGTCCCTGCAGGGCAGCCGCGGCGAACACCTCGCCGTTGCTGCGCCGGAGGTCCTTGGGATCGGGGGTGTCGGGGTCGTCGGAGATCCGCTTCCAGATCTGGCCGAACACCGCGCCGGCGGCGACGCCGCCGAGGACGCTGGTGGCCAGCGACAGCGGTTTGTAGAAGGTCTTGGACACGACACTCATGGCAGGTCTCCTGGGATAAGGGTGGATCAGCGGCGTCGGCGGACGATGAGGAAGGCGCCGAGGGCGACGACGGCGGCCACCGCGGCCCCGGCCAGTGCGTTGCGGTTCTCGGTGGCCTTGGTCCTCGCGGTGTGCGCGGTCTCCGACGCCGCGGCGCTCACCCGAGCCGGGACGTCGAGCTTCGCGGCGAGTGCGTCGACGGTCTCGGCGAGCTCTTCACGCTGCTGCTCGATCGGCGGGGGCGCGGCGGACTCGTCGCGGTCGGGTCGGTTGTCGTCGGGCATCTAGAGGCGCTCCTTCACGGTTGCGACGTCGCGCTGGACGCTCTCCACGGTGTGTTCGGGTGCGGGCGGCACCGCCGACTTCGCGCGCTGCGCGCCGAACGCCGCGGTCGCGCCGCCGATCACGAGCAATGCCACGCCGACGATCACCGCCGCGAGCCAGGCGGGGACGGCGTTCGCCAGGCCCAGCACCGCGGCCGCGACCAGCGTGCCGAGCCCCAACAGCGCGAACAGGGTGCCGGCACCGGAGATCCCGGCGCCGACGCCGATCCGGGTGCCTTTGTCCTTCATCTCGGTCACCGCATGCTGCAGCTCGGTTCTCACCAGCGTCGTCGTCTGATGCTGCAGGCGTTCGACGAGCTGGACGGTCGACAGGTCGTTCACTGACGGTTCGGTCACGGTCGTACCTCCGTGTCGGGGACTCCGACCGCGTTCCCGAGGGTCCGGAGTGCCAAACGTTCCGGCGGTGAACCCCGTTGCGCTCGATGCCGCAAAGCGGGCGCAAACGCAACGCAACCGGGCGCTGCGGCCCGGCTCATCTCGCCCGGAACCTGATCTCCGATCCCGGCGCGAGCTGCGCCGCCAGGTCGACCGACTCCGCGCTGAGCACCGCGACCACCGGATAGCCGCCGGTGACCGGGTGATCGGCGAGGAACAGCACGGGCCGTCCGCTGGGCGGGACCTGCACCGAGCCGTGGGCCACGCCCTCCGAGCGCAGCTCGCCGGCGTCGGGCCGGTGCTCCAGCAGCGGATGGGGCGAGTCGCCGGGACGGTCGAGGCGGACCCCGACCCGGTTGCTGTCGGCGCCGACGACCCAGGTCCCCGCGTACAGGTCCGACGCCGTGACCAGGTGGTCGGTGCGCGGCCCCTCGTGTACCTCGAGTTCGACGACGGGCGGGTGCTCGGTGTTCGGCGGTGCCGTCTGCGTGGGCGGCCACTCGTCGGTCTCCGAGCCCACCGGCAGCCGGGTGTCGGCGGCCAGCGGGGCGGGCCCGAGCCCGGACAACGTGTCGGTGGACCGGGAACCCAGCACCGGCGTGACATCGAATCCGCCGCGCACCGCGAGGTAGTTGCGGAGTCCCCAGCGGGGAGGATCGACGAACAGTTCGTCGCCGGCACGCAGCACGACGGCCGCGCCGAGCCCGACCGGCGTGCCGTTGACGCGGACCACGGTGTCGGCGCCGGTGACCACGGCGAGTGCGTTGCCGTCGGCGCGGACCCGCAGGCCGCCCAGGGTCGACTCGATGGTCGCCGCCGATTCGCGGTTTCCCACAAGGCGATTCGCCAGTTGCAACGACGCCCGGTCGGCGCCGCCGGAACAAGGGACGCCGAGGTGCGCATACCCTGATCGCCCGAGATCCTGGATCGTCGCGAGCGGTCCGGTCGCGACGACGGTCACCGTGGTCATCGGCGGGCCGGCTCCGCGTCCACGAACCGCACCACCCGGCCGGTCGAGAGCAGCGCGGGGGGCTCGGCGTGCTCGTCCCACAATCGGATGTCGGTGTGGCCCAGCAGTTGCCATCCGCCCGGGCTGGCCTTCGGGTAGACCGCGCTGTAGCCCGCCGCGATCGCCACCGCGCCGGCGGGGACGCGGGTACGGGCCTCCGCGCGTCGCCCCACCCGCTCGAACGGATGCGGAGCCGCGTCGTCGGCGACGAGATAGCCGAATCCGGGTGCGAAGCCCATGAACTGCACCCGCCACCGCGTCCGGGAGTGCAGGGCGATCACCTCGGCCGGCGAGATGCCCAGCAGGTCAGCGACATCCACGAGGTCCTCGCCGTCGTAGACGACCGGGATCACGATCTCGTCGGCCCGGGGATCGGGGCCCCGGCCGGCGCAGGCGTGGCGCCGCAATGCCCGGCGCACCCCCAGCTCGTCGACCCCGCGGCCCGGCCGTGCCTGCACCAGCAGGGTGTGCGCGCTGGGGACCAGGTCGGCGACGTCGCGGAGTTCGCCGCGCTCCACGGCGTCGCGGAGTGCCACGGCGGCGTCGAGCACCGCGGCCGACGGGGACTCGTCGGCCGAGAAGTCGAGCACGACCGCATCGGGTCCCGCCGGCAACTCACGCATGTCTCGAATCTACCGCCGCAAGCGCAACGGAATCGCGCACCCGCGGTGGCACACTGATGCCCATGAGGGAGATCGTCGTGTGCGGCGAGGCGCTCGTCGACGTCGTGGAACAACGTGCGCCGGACGCCCCGAACGACGGAACGCTCGCTCCGTTGCGGCCGGTACTCGGTGGCGGCCCGTTCAACACGGCGATCACATTGGGACGCTTGGGGAGTGCTGTCTCATTGTTGTCGGCGGTCTCCACCGACACCTACGGCGACGCCATCGTCGGCGCGCTGCAGTCCGCCGGTGTCGGGACATCCCTGCTGCAGCGACGCCCGGAGCCCACCTCGCTCGCCCTCGCGACCATCGGCGACGACGGTTCCGCGCGCTACACCTTCTACGTCGAGGGAACCGCCGACCGCCGCGTCGCCGACCCCGGCGGGCTCCCGCCGACGGTCCGCGCGGTGACGTTCGGGACGCTGTCGCTGGTCCTCGAACCCGGCGCGAGCGCCTACGAGGCCCTCATGCGCCGGTGCCACGACGAAGGCCGGTTGGTCGTCCTGGACCCGAACATCCGCGCGGCGGTGATCGACGACGCCGACGCCTATCGCCGGCGTTTTCGCAGGTGGCTGCCGTTCGTCGACGTCCTGAAGCTCTCCGACGAGGACGCGGCCTGGCTGGGCGAGGGGGCCGCTGGCAGCTCGGCGAGCCAATGGTTGGAGGAGGGCGTCGCGGCGGTGGTCACCACCTGCGGGTCGGCGGGCATCAGCGTGACGACGCCAGACCGTGAGATCACGGTGCCCGCGTGCGCCGTGGAGGTCGCCGACACGATCGGGGCCGGCGACAGCGTCCTGGGCGGGATCGTGCACCAGCTCGACCGACTGGGGGCGTTGTCGCCCGATTCGGTTCGCGCACTGGACATCAGCCGATGGCGTGACGTCGCCGAATTCGCAGCTCAGGTGGCTGCGATCACGGTCTCGCGTCCGGGTGCAGACCCTCCTTGGGCAAGCGAGCTGAGAAGCGGCTAGTTTATAGCTGTGTGTCCTACCCGGACACTGTCAAAACTTCTGATTCGAATAAGGGGTTCGTGTGTCTGCTGAAACAGTCCCAGCCGACCAGGCGTCCGACACGGCCTCAGCGACCTTCACCTACCCCGGTGGAAAGCTGGAGCTCCCGATCCTGAAGGCCACCGAGGGGACAGACTCGGTCGCTCTCGGCAAGTTCCTGGCCGAGACAAACCTGACCACGTTCGACAGTGGGTTCATGAACACCGCGTCGACGAAGTCGGCCATCACCTACATCGACGGTGAGCAGGGCATCCTCCGCTACCGGGGCATCCCGATCGAGCAGCTCGCGGAGAAGTCGACCTTCATCGAGGTGAGCTACCTGCTCATCTACGGCGAGCTCCCGACCCCGACCCAGCTCGAGGAGTTCACCACCAAGATCCAGCGGCACACCCTGCTGCACGAGGATCTCAAGCGCTTCTTCGACGGCTTCCCCCGCAACGCGCACCCCATGCCGGTGCTGTCGAGCGCGGTCAACGCCCTGTCGGCCTACTACCAGGACTCGCTCGATCCCAAGGACGACGAGCAGGTCGAGCTGTCGACCATCCGCCTCCTGGCGAAGCTGCCGACCATCGCCGCCTACGCCTACAAGAAGTCGGCCGGTCAGCCTTTCCTGTACCCGGACAACTCGCTGAGCCTCGTCGAGAACTTCCTGCGGATGACCTTCGGCTTCCCGGCCGAGCCCTACGAGGTCAACCCGGATGTCGCCAAGGCGCTCGACATGCTGTTCATCCTGCATGCCGACCACGAGCAGAACTGCTCGACCTCGACCGTCCGCCTCGTCGGCTCGTCGCAGGCCAACCTCTTCACCTCGATCTCGGGCGGCATCAACGCCCTCTGGGGCCCGCTGCACGGCGGCGCCAACCAGGCGGTCCTCGAGATGCTCGACGCCATCAAGGCCGACGGCGGCGACACCAAGAAGTTCATGGAGCGGGTCAAGAACAAGGAAGCCGGCGTCAAGCTGATGGGCTTCGGTCACCGCGTCTACAAGAACTACGATCCGCGCGCCGCGATCGTGAAGAAGACCGCCGACCAGATCCTGGAAACCCTCGGTGTCCAGGACGATCTGCTCGAGATCGCCAAGGGTCTCGAAGAGGTCGCCCTCAACGACGACTACTTCATCGAGCGCAAGCTGTACCCGAACGTGGACTTCTACACCGGTGTCATCTACCGTGCGATGGGCTTCCCGACGCGCATGTTCACCGTTCTGTTCGCGTTGGGTCGCCTTCCGGGCTGGATCGCCCACTGGCGTGAGATGCACGAGGATCCGACCACCAAGATCGGCCGTCCGCGTCAGCTCTACACCGGCTACACCGAGCGCGACTACGTGCCGATGAGCGATCGCTGAGCCGCTCGGTCCGATCCGCCCGGAACATCGACTGACCGCCGACTCAAAGGAGAGTCCCAGTGACCAGCACCGAAAAGCCCGAGGTCGAGTTCCAGGCGGGTCCGCCGCCGTCCGAGCTGACCATGACCGACCTGATCGTCGGTGAGGGCGCCGAAGCCGTGCGCGGCGGCGTCGTCGACGTCCACTACGTGGGTGTCGACTACGAGACCGGCGAGGAGTTCGACTCGTCGTGGGATCGTGGCCAGTCGGCCAACTTCCCGCTCGACCGGCTGATCCCCGGCTGGCAGGAAGGCATCCCCGGCATGAAGGTCGGCGGCCGCCGTCAGCTCACGGTTCCGCCGGAGCTGGCCTACGGGCCCGCCGGCGCGGGCCACCGGCTGTCGGGACGCACCCTCGTGTTCGTCATCGACCTGCTCGGGGTGGCCTGACGGCCACCAACCTGGTGTGGCTCAGGCGCGACCTGCGCCTGGGTGACCTACCGGCGTTACAAGCTGCCAGAGGGACCGACGATTCGTCGGTCCTTCTGTGCTTTGTGGTCGACCCTCGGCTGGCGCGGTCGTCGGGGGAGCGGCGGCTTGCGTTCCTGTTCGACTCGCTGCGCGAGCTCGACGACAGGCTCGACGGCCGGTTGCTGGTCGTGCGCGGGCGTCCCGACGAGGAGATCCCGCGTCTCGCGCGCGCCGTCGACGCGGAGGCCGTGCACATCTCGGCCGACTTCACCCCGTTCGGCAGACGCCGCGACGAGGCGGTCGCCGAAGCCCTCGGCGAGGTGCCGCTCGAGGCGACGGGATCTCCGTATCTGGTCTCGCCGGGACGTGTCACGAAGGACGACGGCGAACCGTACAAGGTGTTCACGCCGTTCTTCCGCCGGTGGCGCGACCACGGGTGGCGCAGGCCCGCAGAGTCCTCGGTGCCGTCCTCTGCGGTGGTCGACCCGGCGGACATCGCGAACAGCGGGCGGATCGCCGTCCCGACGGCGCCGGTGAAGCTGTCCTTCCCCGCCGGGGAGGACGCCGCGCGGCAACGCTGGGCGGAGTTCGTCGACGCCGACCTCGCCGACTATGACGAGATCCGCGACGACCCGGCCGCCGACGCGACGAGCCGGATGTCGGCATATCTCAAGTACGGCAACATCCATCCCCGCACGCTCGCCGTTGATCTCGGGAAAGGCAAAGGGGCGCAGGCGTATCTGCGCGAACTGGCCTTCCGCGACTTCTACGCCGACGTCCTCTGGCACTGGCCACACAGCTTGTGGCACAACTGGAATCGTCGGTTCGACGCCATCGAACTCGACACCGACGACGCGGCATATGAGCGATTCGAGGTGTGGAAGGCCGGTCGGACCGGCTTTCCCCTCGTGGATGCCGGCATGCGGCAGCTCAACGAGACCGGCTGGATGCACAACCGGGTTCGCATGATCACCGCGTCGTTCCTGGTGAAGGATCTCCACCTGCCATGGTGGTGGGGCGCGGAGTACTTCCTCGAGCAACTCGTCGACGGCGACATGGCCTCGAACAACCACGGCTGGCAGTGGGCTGCGGGCACGGGAACCGATGCGGCGCCGTACTTCCGGGTGTTCAACCCGCAGACGCAGGCGAAGAAGTTCGACCCGAAGGGCGAGTACGTCCGCCGCTGGGTCGGCGACGTGGAGGCCGACGACTACCCGGAGCCGATCGTCGACCACAGCGCCGAGCGGGCCGAGGCGCTGCGGAGGTACGGCGAGATCGGCGAGGCGTAGAACCGGTGCGCGCCATGTGCGTTCCTTTTCTACGAAATCCCCTTGAGCACCTCACCCCAGCTCATGCGCGATCCGGTGCGCAGGATTGATCGCTGGTAGATCCGCGCGGTCACCCAGGTCGCGGCGGCCGTGGCCAGTGCCATCAGCAGGTAGGTCACCACGATCTGCACGACGTCCGTGTCGCCGGTGGCGATGCGGATCGGCATGAGCGCCGCGCTGAACGGCGGAATCCAGCTCAGCGTCTCGACGATCGTCGAATCCAGTGCCTGCACACCGAAGATCCCCGAGTACAGCACCGCCAGCGACAACACGGTCAGCGGCGCCGACGACGAGCTGAGTTCCTCCTGCCGGGAGACGATCGCGCCGGACGCGGCATAAAGGGACGCGAAGAACAAGAACCCGAGCACGAACCATGCCAGCGAGGCCGCGAACATGCTCACGGCCGCGCCGGGCACGGTGAGGATGCCGGTCGCCGTCCCCGCGATCACGGCGGTGGCGCCGAGCAGGACCACCTGCGTCAGCACGACGGCCCCGATGCCGATCACCTTGCCCCACATCAGATGCAGCGGCTTGATCGTCGCCAGCAGGAGCTCGACGACGCGCGAGGTCTTCTCCTCGACGACGCCGACGGCGACCATGGTGCCGCCCATCGTGATCGCGAGCATGAGCAGCACGAAACCGACCATGGCGATGACGATCCGCTGGCCCTCGTCGGGCCGGGCTGGGTCGATACTGGTCACGGTGACGTCGACCGCGGGCAGGGAGGCGGCGTCGACGCCCCGGTCGGCGAGCGCGCGGGACAGGGCCTCCTGGGACACCGCGGTGCGGATGGGCCCCTCGACGGCCGGGTCGATCCCGTCCTTGCCGAGGATCACGTAGGAGCCGGCGGTATGGCCGGGGACGAGCGCGGCCGCGACGTCGCCGTCGGAGACGAGCCGCCTGGCCTCGTCGACGGACGAGGCGGGTTCCACATCGATGGTGGTGCCGGCCGAATCGGCGACGGCGACGATCGAGTCGGTGACCGATTGCGGCTGGGCGACGACGGCGATCTTCTCGGCGGAGTCGCCGCCGGCGAAGATCTTGAGCACGATCGCCCCCGCGATCAGCAGGACCATCAGCAGCCCGGTGCTGACCAGGAACGACTTCGTCCGCACGCGGGTGGTGATCTCGCGTTCGGCGACCAGCCGGATCGCCTGCGCCGCGCCGGCGGCGGGCGGGTTCTGGGTGGTGGGGTCGTGGAGCACGGTCATGCGGAGACCACCTCTCGGAAGAGTTCGGTCAGGGACGGGGCCGAGGTCGCGAATCGGTGGACGGGTCCCTGTTCCAGTGCGGCGGCGAGGATCTGCTGGTCGTCGGCCAACTGCGGGTCGATGAGCAGCCGGGTGGTCTCGCCGTACTCGACGTCGCGCACGCCGGGCAGATGGTCGGCCCAGGCGGTGTCGGTACGCGGTCCGCTCACCTCGAGGGTGAGGCCGCTGCGTGTGCGCAGGTCTTCCACGGTGCCGAGCGCGCGCATCTCGCCGCGGGCGATGATCCCGACCCGATCGCAGATCCGCTGCACGAGGTCGAGCTGATGCGAGGAGAAGATCACCGGGATGCCCTCGGCCGCCTTCTCCTTGAGGACGTCGCTCATCACGTCGACGGCGACCGGGTCGAGTCCGGAGAACGGCTCGTCGAGCACGAGCACATCGGGGTCGTGCACGAGTGCGGCGGCGAGCTGCACGCGCTGCTGGTTGCCGAGACTGAGGTCGGCGACGTCGTCGCCGAATCGGGAACCAACACCGAGGCGGTCGGCCCAGCGCCGCGCCGACTCCGCGGCCTCGGCGGTCTCCATCCCATGGAGTCTCGCGAGGAAGGTGAGTTGTTCTCCGACCTTCATCTTCGGGTACAGGCCGCGTTCCTCGGGCATGTAGCCGATGCGGCGCCGCAGATCGAGGTCGATGACGTCCTCGCCGATCAGCACGCGGCCCGCGTCGGGGGCGAGAACGCCGAGGATGATGCGCATCGTGGTCGACTTGCCGGCGCCGTTGCTGCCGACGAAGCCGAAGATCTCTCCGGGGTCGACATGAAAGGTCATGTTGCGCAGCGCGATCAGTTCGCCGTAGCGCTTGTGCAATCCGTCGACGATCAGTGGTGCGTTCATCGTTGGAGGTGGTCCTCTCGGACGGTGTCGGGAAGGGCGACGGCGAAGTCCTCGGGGTCGGGATCGGCCATCCACCAGGCGATGAGCATCGTCGGGACGCACACCGCGGTGAGGACGAGTGAGATGAGCAGGATCGCCGATCCGTAGACCCACTGGCCGGGAACCTCGTCCTGGCTGCTGAGGGCGATGAGCACGGCGTAGGGGATGAACATCGCTGCGGACAGGACGAAGAACCCGAACGACCGCGCCGAATTACGTTGTGCCAGCTGGATCTCGTCGAGAGCGGTCACCGGCGCGTCGGCCACCGACCCCGTGACGATGCGCAGGATCGTCAAGATCGTCAGCGCGGCGACGAGGCTGAAGCCGAACGGCAGGATGAACCAGGGCGTGCCGACGAAGGCGAAGCCCGAGCTGACGATGACCAAGGCCAGCGCGCACAGCAGTGCGACCACGAGACGCCGGAACGATCGCCGGTTGCGCCACGAGGTCAACCGGTGGGCGTGCTTGGCGTTGAACGCCTGGTGCCGGCGACCCCGCCAGTCCTCGTAACGTCGCCAGACCTGTGGTTTCGCCTCTTCCGGGAACGCCGAGTTGGGGTCGTTCATCGTTCACCTCCGTTGTCGTTGGCGGCCGAGTCGGTTGCGGTCACGTCGCCTCCGGGTACCCGAGGTGCGCGTCGGTACAACTCGGCGGACATGGCGCCGAACGGCGTACGGCTGAACACGGCCTCCACCGGCAGGTCGAAGACATCGCAGATGCGGAACGCCAGGTCGAGGCTCGGGTAGTTGTCGCCCCGCTCGAGGGCGCCGACGGTCTGCACGTTGATGCCGACGAGCGCTGCGAGGTCGGCCCGGGACATCCCCCGCTCGGCACGCAGGACGCCGATGCGGTTGTAGATGGGGAGCTTCGCCCCACGCCGTATTGGACTCACCTCACTCAGTGTTGGGAAAACACAACAGTTTGTCAATAGTTGGGAAGCGAAAAGAGGTCGCTGCAGGTCAGCGGGCCGGACGGGCCGCGCGGCGCCGCCGGGACGGCGTGCGCCAGGAGCGATGCTCACCTCACGCCGAGCAACTCCGCTGCCACCCGGGCCGCCTCCCGGCCCGCCCGGTTGGCGCCGATCGTCGACGCCGACGGGCCGTAGCCCAGGAGTTGGACGCGCGGATCGGCCTCGACCACGGTCGCGAGGCGTCCGGTCATGACGATGCCTCCGCCGGGCGCACGAAGACGCAGGGGAGCAAGGTGGTCGAGCGCAGAGCGGAAGCCGGTGTTCCAGAAGATGACGTCGACGTCGAGGTGTTCGGGGCCGCCGCCTTCGGTGGTGCAATCCCAGCACACCCCGGTCTCGGTGATGCGGGTGAACATCGGCCGCCACTGCAGGATGCCGTCGCGCCGGGCGGCCGCGATCGTCGGGGTGAGAGCGAGACCGGTCACCGAGACCACCGACGTCGGCGGCAGGCCGGCGCGGACACGGCGTTCGACGCGGGCCACGGCCTCGCGGCCCTGCTCCGGCGTGAACGGCTCCGGATCGAACACCGGCTCTCGCCGTGAGCACCAGAAGGTCTCGACGCCCGGGGCCTCGCGCGCGATCTCGATGAGCAATTGGATCGCCGAGATCCCCGCCCCGACGACGAGCACGCGCTGACCGGCGAACTCGGCGGGGCTCCGGTAGTCGTGTGTGTGCAGCTGGCGGCCCGAGAAGTCGGCCCTGCCCGGGATGTGGGGGATGAACGGCCGGTCCCACGTCCCGGTGGCATTGACGATGACGTCGGCGGTCACGCGCCGCCCGTCGCCGAGTTCCGCGCGGAACCCGTCGCCGTCACGCCGGACCGAACGGACGTGGACAGGCCGGTGGACGTTGAGTCCGAATCTCGCCTCGTAGCGGCCGAAGTAGTCGTGCACCGCCGCCGCGGCGGGCAGGTGGTCGCAGTCGAGCCCCAGTGCGTCGACGATGCCCCAGCCCGGCAGGTCGTGGACCCGGTTGGCCGTGGCCAGGGTCAGCGACGGCCAGCGGAACTGCCAGGCGCCGCCGGGGCCGGGGGCGTGGTCGAGGACCTGGTAGCGCTCACCGAGACCGAAGCGGTGCAGGAAGTACGCCGCCGAGAGCGCGGCCTGGCCGCCGCCGATCACCAGGACGTCCGAGTGGTCGGCGATCTGTGCCGGGGGAGTGTCGCCGGGTGCGCCTGCGCCGGTGTTCTGCACGTCACCACCCTGTCATGACCGTCCACACACGGTTCATCGGTAGGCTGTGCGACCATGATTCACTCCACCACCGACGGCGCCGTCGTCACCATCGAGCTGGACCGGGTCGAGAGGCGCAACGCCTTCAACGAGGAGCTGTTGACCGGCCTCGCCGACGCCTTCGACGTCGCGGTCGAAGGCGGTGCGCGGGCCATCGTGGTGACCGGGCGCGGTTCGGTGTTCAGCGCCGGCGCCGACCTCTCCGGCCCGGTGTACGACCCCGGCTTCCTCGAGAGACTGGTCGGGACGCTGGAGCGGATCGAGCGCACGCCCGTGCCGGTCATCGCCGCACTGAACGGCGCGGCCATCGGCGCCGGCGTGCAGCTGGCGATGGCCGCCGACCTGCGGGTGATGGCGCCCGACGCGATCGCCGCCATCCCGGCCGCGAAGATCGGTGTCGCCGTCGACGAATGGACCATCCGGCGGCTGGTCTCCCTGGTGGGGGCGGGACAGGCCCGCGGCATGCTCATCGGCTGTGAGCCGCTGAACGCCGACCGTGCACACGCACTGGGCTTCGCCAACCGGATCGGCGATCTCGCGGACGCACAGCACTGGGCCGCGACCATCGCCGAGTTAGCGCCGCTCACCCTGCAGCACTACAAGCTCGTTCTCAACGGCGACGGCGCACGTGATCCCGCTCCGGCCGAGCGGGATGCCGCCATGCGTCGCGCCTGGGAGAGCGACGACATGCTCGAGGGGCGCGCCGCGCGCCAGGAGAAGCGCGCTCCCCGGTTCGTCGGACGCTGAGCCGACGCGTTCGCGGCCGTCGGCGATGACCCGCGTGCGCCGCTGAGGCCGACCGGTGCCGGGGCGCCGACGGCGGGCACGTCGTGCCGGGCGCGTGCACACTGGACTGCATGCGCGACATCCTGCCCGAGCTCGTCGGCCTCCTGACCGGGGCCGACGCCCGGCCGGTGGCGCTGTGCCGCGTCGTGTCGACGGCGGGTTCGGTGCCGCGCGACCTCGGGGCGGCGATGGTCGTGACCGCCGACGACACCGTGATCGGCTCGGTCTCGGGCGGATGCGTCGAAGGCGCGCTCGTGCACACCGCGCGGCAGGTCCTCGACGACGGCACCGCGGTGGTCGAACCGTTCGGCGTCGCCGACCCGGAAGACCCGGCACCGGGACTGACCTGCGGAGGGCAGATCGAGGTCCTCGTCGAGCGGGTGGAGGCGAGCCCCGAACGGCTGCGGCAACTCACGCTTCTCGTCGATGCGCTCGACGCCCACCGGCCGATCGCACTCGCCACGACGCTCACCGGGCGACCCGACTGGTATCTCGGCACGTCGGAGACCCACGAGCCGTGGCGCCGCCTCGACCGCGACGTCGCCGACATGCTGGCGACCGGACGCAGCGGCATCATCGGCGTCGACGACTGCGAGACGGCCGATCCCGCCGACGCTCAGGAGCGTCCCCGGACCTTCGTGCAGAGCTTTGCGCCGCCCGCGCGCCTGATCCTGGTGGGCGCCAACGACTTCGTCCGCGCGCTGAGTTCGCTGGGTGCGCGGCTCGGCATGCGGGTGACCGTCGTCGACGCCCGTCCGGTGTTCGCCACCCGGCAGCGGTTTCCCGACGCGGACGAGGTGGTCGTCGGCTGGCCGGACCGTTACCTCGCCGAGCAGCTCCGGGGCGGGCGCGTCGGCACGACGACGTCCTTGTGCGTGATGACCCACGATCCCAAGTTCGACGTGCCGACCCTGCGAACAGCCCTGCAGTCGGGCACATTCGGGTTCATCGGCGCGCTCGGATCGCGGCGGACAGTCGACGATCGCAACCGTCGCCTCCGTGAGGAGGGCGTTCGCGAGCAGCAACTCGCTCGACTGCGGTCGCCGCTCGGACTCGACCTGGGCGCCCACACCCCGGACGAGGTGGCGGTGTCGATCGCGGCACAGCTCATCGCCGAACGCCAGGGCGCCTCGGCGGCGCCGTTGCACGTGACGACCGGGCCGATCCATCACAGCCGGCCTCCTGGTTGAGTATTGCGAGGATGACCTAGGCCACTGTGTCGAACCAAACAGGCGTTGGTACGCAGTACACCGAAACCAACAGCAGGAATTTGTTCGTGGTCAGATGAGCGACGTCGGAGCGATTGGTGGCGGGTGGTCAGTTGCGCACCGCGTCGGGCTTTGCGAGCTTAGAACCCGATCGGTGGGCGCGGTCAGTCGGAAATGCTCAGTACCGCCTGTAGTCCGGGGTCCGTGCTTGGCCTACGACAATCTTGCGATTGCGGCGGCTTTGGCAGCTTTGAACTCGTCGTCATCGAGTAGGCCACGCAGGTGCATATCAGCGAGTCTTTCCAATTCGTCGGCCAAACCGACACCGGCTGTATTGGCTTCGGATACAGGCGTCGATGCCGGTCGCTCGTGAACCACCACCTGAGGACGCTTGTATTCCATGATTCTCTGTTGCAGTTCGTTCAAAGTCGGCTGAGCTTCCCGGTAAGTTGGCTTTCCCAGGGGAAGGCAATTCGACAGCGTGTAAGGGTCGTCGCTTGCCTGAGTGCGTGATTTGTTCGTGGACCGCCAGAAATCGTGGTTTCCGGACCCCTGGTAGCTCGGGGTCAGCACTTCTAGGACGCCGTTCACGAATCCTCCGTTGTACTCGATGTTTGTGATCTCGGCGTACGGAAATGTTGTCTCTCGGCCACCGCCAAGCGATCCAGCCATGAAACTGGTCATTCCCCCGGTCTTACTTATCAATAGGCGGTCTTCGAATGCTACGAGTCTTCCCCCGCTTCCGGCGTTGATTATGAACCAAGGCAATTCATTTGGGCGTGAGTGACGGTCGATGTCCTCCCACCACTTGTCTTTCATTGGTGAGCCGAAGATCTCGACCTGATCGCGCCTACTGATCCGATCCTTTTCGGCCTGGAGTGATGCGCTCGTTTCGTGACGTCGCTCGGCCAATTCTCGAGCAACCTGGGGGTCAACTCCGGTCCTGTGCAGATACTCGGCGTAGTAGCGCGCGAAGTCCACTTCCTCCTTATGGAGGAGCCCGAAATTGACCTCGCCCTCGTCTGTCAGGACGCGCATGCTCGTGCTGCCCGCCTTGGTTGGGAACTCGACTGCGCGCACTTGGTCCGCAAAGACCTCAACGGGAATGCGCTGCTGAGCGTTCTGTCCAGCAGGATAGAAGCCGATTATCCTGGCGTTCGTGATCGCAGTACCGACGGTCACCGGTTTGAATCGTGTTGCATTGGTGATTGCCCAGATTGTCTCGCCTGGTAACAAGTCGGCGGCCAGAGTAGCGCACCACTTCTCTGCCTTCTTCTCTTTAACCTTTGGGCTGCGCTCTGCCACCTCGACCACCTCCGATAGAACCGCTGATTCAGTCATGATCACATACGTAACCGACGAATTTCGCTGAAACCTTGTGCGCTATTAGCCTCGATCTTTCGTGAGGTGGCGGTCGTCTGTTGGGTGGCCCGGGTGGGTGGTCTGAGGACCGGATCTCCGGGCGTAGGCCGTGAGAGGTGCCCGACGCGTCGGTGGGCGTCGGGGTTCACGGCCCCGAGGTGGAACGTCCTTTCTGGATCAGAGGTCAGGTTGGCTTGATGTCAGGCAGGTGCGGGAAGTGCTGCGAGTCTTGAGATCCCGTCGAGCAGCAGTCCAACATGTGGTGCGTGGGCGGCAAGCTTCAACCGGGTTCGGCGGGCGTGGCGGCTGATCTTGGCGGCGATCGAGAACACGCGGTGGCGCAGTCGTTTGGGTTCCCACCGGCGAGCGGGATGATCAGCGAAGGCCAGCAGCTGGGTCCAGGCGATCAGCTCGCAAGCGAGCATCACGATGGCACACCAGATGCGGTTCTGATCGAATCCGTGCAACGGAAGATTGGTCAGGCCACAGTCTTTCGCCGTGCGGACCCGGTCCTCGCAGCGTGCGCGTCGCCGGTGACGCAGTTCCAGATCGGCGAGTTGGCCACGAACGGTGTTGGTGGCGAACGCGGTCACCCGCAACCCATCACGATCGGTGAAGCGTAGCTGCGCACCTGGATGCGGGCGCTCCTTGCGCACGATCACTCGCATGCCTTCGGGCCAGCCCGATAGGTCGATCAGCCCGGTCAACTCGGCCACCCACGCCCCGTCGCGCTCGATGCCCTCGGCGTCGTAGGCCGGGGTCCAGGCCTCGGGACTGATCCGGTCGATCGCGGTTGCGGTCGCTTCGGTGAGCCCGAACCCGACCGAGTACGCCAGGCGTCGTCGGGTGAGGTAGTCGACGAACTCGTGGGTGCCGCCGGCCGAGTCGGTGCGCACCAGCACCGACTTGCCAACCCGATAGCCCGCCACGTGCGGTAGCTGCTCGAGTGCGGCGGCGGTGACCGCGATGTGATCGGCAGCGGTATTGGCACCAGCATTACCCGGGCGCAACTCGATCGCTAGGGGTTCGCCGGTGCCGTCGCTGCCGTGATCGACGAACGCACACAGCGGGTGAAAACCGAACCCCCGCTTGTAGGTTGGTGCCGCATCCTGTTTCTCCGAGTGCGCGGTCACCAAAGTGGCGTCGAGGTCGACGATCACCGGGTCAGCGACGTCGGCGTCATGGTCGGGAGCAGTGGCACCGGCTGCTGACCAGCACGCTGCCCGCGCGGCAGCACGCGCGGTCGCAATCGCCGACAGCGCCGCCGGCGCATCATCGGCCAACGTCGAGATCAGGCGCGACACCGTCGGATCAGAGGCGACCTGACCGAACACCGCCGGGTCGGCGCGTAACTGGTTGATGTCGGCCAAACAGTCGCCACCGATCGCGACCGCCACGGCCAGGTCCGAGATGATCTTGCCCGGATCATGAGTCGCCAAAGGTTTGCGCCACGGCGCCAACGCCTCGGATAATCGGCTGGTCAGACCCGTTTTCTCCGCAGCCCGGAGTAACACCGCGGCGCCGGCGTGCGACACGACCCCGGTTCCGGTGCCATCTGCAGACAGCGTGGGGTACGGCGACGTAGACTTGCTCACCTGAATGGTGCTCCTCGATCTGGTCCGATTGATACCTTCGCAAGTTCAATCATCCCAGTTCAGGGCACCATTCTTTATTCACGACACGAATTCAGCGTGAAAGCGCGAGGTTAGGCTGCGCCCAGGGAAGTGGTATGCGGTCACCGCGGATAGCTCGAGGCCGCGCTCGACGCGTCGTCGAACCGTGAAACTGTGCGCCTCAGTCGCCGAGCACCCGGCGCAGGTATCCGTTCGCGAACACCCGCGACGGATCGAAACGATCTCGCACGCTCAGGAATTCGTCGAAACGGGGGTAGACGCTCCGCAGGTACTCGGCGTCGCGCGTGTGCATCTTGCCCCAGTGCGGGCGTCCGCCGACCGCGGTCAGGATCGCCTCGACGTCGGCGAAGTAGGCGTCGGAGTCGGCCGGGTCGTCGCGGTGGTAGCGGTGGACGGCGATGTAGCCGCTGGTGCGTCCCGACGCCGTGGACAGCATGAGGTCGTCGGCGGCCGCGGCGCGCACCTCGATCGGGAAGCTGACCCGGTATCCCCGCCGGTCGATCATCGAGCGGATCTCGCGCAGCGCATCGGGCAGGTCCTCGAGCGGGATCGCGTACTCCATCTCGCGGAAGCGGACGTCGCGATTCGAGACGAACACCTTCGTCGAGGCGTCGGTGAGCTCGCGCGCCGAGAGGCTGCGCCCGGCGAACGCGTTGATCTTCGGAACCAGGTCCGGTGCGCGCCTGCCGATCTCGCACAACAGCCGGAACACCTTGTTGCTCAGCAGCTCGTCGTCGAGGTAGCGGCGGAATCCCGACGGCCCGCTCACCGCGGCGTCCGCGGGCAGGCGCGTGTTGGTCTTCACCAGCGCGCAGTCGGTGTGGGGGAACAAGTAGAACTCGTGGTGGTCGGCCGCTGCGACCCGGTCGAGGAAGCCCTCGATCGCCTCGGTCGCCGACGCCGGTCCCTCCACCGCGTGCAGCCGGAAGTCGTCCACGCAGTTCAGCGTGATCTCGACGAGCACGCCCAGCGAGCCGAGACCGAGTGCAGCGGCCGGGAAGTCGGGATCCTCGGGGCCCAGTCGCACGATCTCGCCCGTGCCGTCCACCAGGGTGACCGCGGCGATCTGGGTGGCGATGCCGCCGAACGCCAGTCCGGTGCCGTGGGTTCCGGTGGAGGTCGCGCCGGCGATGGTCTGCCGGTCGACGTCGCCGAGGTTGGCCATCGCGAGACCATGCGGCGCCAGCAGCGCGGGGATCTCGTGCAGGTGGGTGCCGGCCTTCAGGGTGACCTGCTTGCCGTCGACGCCGACGAGGCCACGCAGACCGGACAATTCGAGCTGCACGTCGTCGGCGACGGCGATGGGGGAGAAGCTGTGTCCCGCGCCGACCGTCTTGACCGTCCCGCCGCGTTCGGCGGTCTCGCGCACGATCGTCGCGATCTCCTCGGCGCTCGACGGCGAGATCACCCGGTTCGGTGTGCAACTCGCGGTGCCGCCCCAATTGCGCCAGCGGTCCGCCGGACTCGCCGTGGTCGCCTTCACAGGAAGCACTTCCCCTCACCCCGGTAGGTCGGGATCACCTCGGTCACGACTGCGCGTCCGGCGTCGTCGAGGTCGATCACGGCCACCTGCCGGGCGCGCTCGCAGACCTCACCGGACTTGGTGTGCCGGAACCATACTCGATCACCGACGGCGAGTGCGGAAGCGGCACGTCCGCGCAGCGGGGTCTGGACCTCGCCGGCGGCCTCGGCGCCGAGGTAGTCGAGGCCGCGCGGCCACACCGGCTTCGGGAGCCGGTCGGCGCCGGGCGGGCCCGACGCGATCCAGCCGCCGCCGGCGCAGGTGACGATGTCGCGCGCGGGCCTGCGGACCACGTCGAGTCCGAACGCCAGCGCGGGCGCGGGCCGGAAGTGGGCGTAACCGTCGAAGAGGTGACCGCCGAAAAGGCCGCTGCCGGCGGCGATGTCGGTCACCGAGCGATCGCGCGCGGTCTCTTCCAGCGAGCCCGTGCCGCCCCCGTTGACGAACTCGAGGTCGGCGAGCTCCCGGAGTTCGGCGATGACCTTGCCGCGCCGGCGGCGGAGCTCGGCCATCGAACGACGCTGCATCAGCGAGACGACCTTGTTCATCGCGGCGCGGCCGGGCACCCTGTTCGCGACCCCGGCCACCTGCGCCTCGTAGGACATGACCCCGACCAGGTCGAAGCCGTCACGGGCGGCGACGGTCCGGGCGAGGTCGAGGGCCTCCCGTCGTGAGTGGACCGGCGACCTGCGGACGCCGACGTGGACGCGACCGCCGAGCAGTCGGTACGAGGCGTCGAGGTCGAGGGCGACGCGCACCGGGCGGCGCGATGCGGGCGGTGCGACGAAGTCGACGATGTCGAGCTGGTCGACCGAGTCGACGAGCAACGTCACCCGCGACGTGGCGACCTCGTCGGTCACGAAGGCCGCGAGCGCATCCCGCCGCACCGTCGGATAGCCGACGAGGACGTCGGCGATGTCGGTGGTGGTCGCCAGCCAGTGCGCCTCGGCGAGGTCGTAGGCCAGCACGCCGTGGAACCCTGGGCGCGTGGCGAGGTCGGCGACGACCGACCGGACCCGCAGCGACTTGCTGGCGATTCGGATCGGGACGCCGGAGGCGCGTCGGAGCAGATCGGCGGCATTGTGCTCGAGCGCCGACCGGTCGAGGGCGAGCACCGGGGCGTCGAGCCCGGCGTCGCGGACCGCCTGATCGATTGCGGCCCAGTATCCGTCGGGGTCGCGCACCCACAGTCCGTCGCCGAGCGGGCCTCGCGCGGAGGGGTCGGGCCGACGGTCAGTCGACTGTGACATAGGTCGACAGCTGATCGGAGACGGCGCCGATGATCGAGTCGATCACCTTCTCGTCCCCGGTGCTCAGGTGGATCAGGGTGATGGAGTTGGTCGCGGCGATGACGAACGGCCCGAGCTCCTCGACGGGGCGGTTCCAGGTGACCGGGGCGTTGTCGGAGATGGCCCGGAGGCCCTCGGCCGCGATGCGGTAGAGCTCGCGGTACATCGTCTGCCCGACTTCCTGCAGCTCCGGGTGGTTGTGGGCGTAGATGCCCAGCGCGATCGCCGCCTGCATGCGGCCCGGGTCGGCCTTGAGCAGGTCGTAGAACGCGTGGAACTGCCGTTCCATGTTCCGGCGGATGACCTCTATGGTCGTGGGCTCTTCGTAGTCGGCGGCGGGGAGCACCGCGTTGAGCATCCGTTCGATGTCGACGGGTACCGCCTGCTCCATGACCGCGTTCAGCAGCGCGGTGCGGCTCTCGAAGGCGTAGTGGAAGCTCGCGAGGGGCATACCGGCGTGTGCGCAGATCCGGCGGGTGGTGGCACCCTCCACGCCGTGATCGGCGATCACGCGGTAGGCCGACTCGATGAGCGCGCGACGACGTTCTTCAACGGACATCCGGGCCACGACGGTCTACCTTCGGGTGAGCATGCGCCAGCGCATGTGGTCTGAACGGTTTCGCGAAGCTTAGCAGTGCGATAAGGGCCGTCAGCGCGGTTCACCGCCGAAAACGCACGGATCGTCCCATCGCTCACGAGTGCCCGGGGCCCGTCGGCAGGCCGTGCCCCGCGGGATCGCGCCTGCCGACCTTCACTGTCCGAACGCACTAGTGTGTGATCGTGACCTCGAACGTCGGACGGACCACGGAATCGGCCTCGCGGGTACTCGGGCGGGTGACCTCGGCGGGGGCCATGATGGCCGACCTCGCCCTCGAACGTCTCGCCGCCGGCGGTGTCGGACCCGCGCGTGCGGTGGGCGCGAGCCGTGAGGAGATCGCACCGCACGTCCGAAACTCGCCGCATCAGCGCGACGGGGTGTTCGACAATCCCGAGCCGCAGAGCTCCATCGATCCCGACCTGCAGGTTCTCACCGAGATGGCACGCCGGCCGGGCCGGCCGCGGCGTCCGGTCATGGTCACCACCCCGCGGTTCGGGGCGCCGGCCCCGCTGGCGGTCACCTGGCTCGGGCACGCGACCGCGGTCGTCGACGTCGACGGAGCCCGGATCATCACCGACCCGGTGCTGAGCCGCCGCTGCTCGCCGAGCCAACTCATCGGACCGGCCCGGATGCACCCCGCGCCGGTGGCGGCGCGCCGGCTCCCGCCGATCGACGTCGTGGTCATCAGCCACGACCACTACGACCACCTCGACATGGACACCGTCACCGCCATCGCGGCCGGCCAGCCCGATGCCGTTTTCGTGACGACGATCGGGGTCGGCGCGCACCTCATCGCCTGGGGAATCCCGGAAAATCGTATCCGGCAGACGGATTGGTGGGAGGAAATCGTCGTCGGCACGCCCGCCGGCGACCTGCGGTTCACCTGCGGGCCGGCCCGTCACTTCTCCGGACGCTGGTTGGCCCGCAACCTCACCCAGTGGGGCAGCTGGGCGATCAGGGGGCACACGCACAAGGTCTTCTTCTCCGGCGACACCGGGCACACCGAGCGGTTCGAGGACCTGGGAGCGCGCCTGGGGCCGTTCGACCTGACCCTCATCGCCGTCGGCGCCTACGACGAGATGTGGCCCGACATCCACGTCAACCCCGAAGAGGCGCTGTCGGTGCATCGCATGGTGTCACCCGGCGCCGGCGCGGACTCGGTGATGATCCCGATCCATTGGGGGACGTTCAATCTCGCCCGTCACCCGTGGGGTGAGCCCATCGCGCGACTGCAGGCCGGGACGCGCCGCGGGGACCCGACTGTGCTGGTCCCGCAGCCCGGTGGTTCGATCGACCTCGAACACCGCACCGGAACCGGTGTGGCGCATCCGAGTTGGTGGGAGGTTTCGGCGTGAGCACCACGGCTGAGACGATCGATCCGGGGTTGTCCGCGCAGGAGGTGGCCCAGCGGGTCGCCGAGGGCAAGGTCAACACCCTGCCCGACAAGTCCGGCCGGACCGTCGCCGACATCGTCCGCGCCAACGTCTTCACGCGCATCAACGCGATCCTCGGCATCCTCTTCGCGATCGTCGCCTTCACCGGATCGTTCATCAACGGCCTGTTCGGCCTGCTGATCATCGCCAACTCGGGCATCGGCATCATCCAGGAGGTGCGCGCCAAGCGCACTCTCGACAAGCTCGCCATCGTCGGCCAGACGCGTCCCCGCGTCCGGCGCGAGGGCAAGGTCACCGAGGTGGCCCCCGACGAGGTGGTCCTCGACGACATCATCGAGATCGGCGCGGGCGATCAGATCGTGGTCGACGGCGAGATCGTCGAGGCCACCGCGCTCGACGTCGACGAGTCGCTGCTGACCGGCGAGGCCGACCCCATCGACAAGGCTCCCGGCGACCGCGTCCTCTCCGGCAGTTTCGTCGTCGCCGGCGGCGGCGCCTACCGGGCGACCAAGGTCGGCGCCGACGCCTATGCCGCGCAGCTGGCCGCCGAGGCGTCGAAGTTCACGCTCGTCTCCTCCGAGCTCCGCGCGGGCATCGACCAGATCCTCAAGGTCATCACCTGGCTGCTCATCCCGGCCGGCATCCTGACCATCGTCAACCAGCTGTTCATCAGCGAGAACGGCCTCAAGCAGGCGCTGCTCGGCATGGTCGCGGCCCTCGTGCCGATGGTGCCCGAGGGGCTGGTGCTGATGACCTCGATCGCCTTCGCGGTCGGCGTCGTGCGGCTCGGCCAGCGTCAGTGCCTCGTCAACGAGCTCCCCGCGATCGAGGGCCTCGCCCGCGTCGACGTCGTGTGCGCGGACAAGACCGGAACGCTCACCGAGAACGGCATGCGCCTGTCGGAGCTGCGCATGGTCGGCGACGTGCCGGACGAGGACGCCGCCCGGGCGCTCGGAGCGCTCGCCGCACACGATCCGCGCCCGAATGCCTCCATGCAGGCGATCGCCGAGGCCTACCCGACGCCGCCGGCGTGGACGGTGTCGGCGATCAAGCCGTTCACCTCGGCCACCAAGTGGAGCGGCATGTCCTTCCACGACGAGTCCGGCGCCGCGATGGGTCACTGGATCGTCGGCGCGCCCGACGTGCTCCTCGACCCGGCGGGCGAGACCGCCCAACTCGCCTCCGACATCGGCGCGACCGGTCTGCGGGTGCTCCTGCTCGCCCGCACCGACGTCCCTGTCGACACCGAACCCGGCGATGGCGCGATCGCG
Organism: Gordonia paraffinivorans; assembly: GCF_900683595.1. Classification (NCBI taxonomy): domain Bacteria; kingdom Bacillati; phylum Actinomycetota; class Actinomycetes; order Mycobacteriales; family Gordoniaceae; genus Gordonia; species Gordonia paraffinivorans. The sequence continues at coordinate 998,860 of NZ_CAACYD010000007.1, forward strand.
CCCGGCCACGTCGAACCGGTCGCGCTCGTCCTGCTCGAGCAGCGTGTCCGTCCCGACGCCCGCGACACCCTCGAGTTCTTCGAGCGCCAGAACGTCGCGGTCAAGGTCATCTCCGGCGACAACGCGCGCTCGGTCGGCGCGGTCGCCGAGTCGCTCGGCCTCGGCTCCGTGGACACCTCGGTCGATGCGCGCCGACTCCCATCGGACACGGACGAACTCGCCGAGGCCGTCGAGGAAGGGGTCACCTTCGGGCGGGTCCGTCCCGACCAGAAGCGGGCCATGGTCAAGGCGTTGCAGTCGCGCGAGCACACCGTCGCGATGACCGGTGACGGCGTCAACGACGTGCTCGCGCTGAAGGACGCCGACATCGGCGTCGCGATGGGATCGGGTAGCTCGGCCGCCCGATCGGTGGCGCAGATCGTGTTGCTGGACAACAAGTTCGCCACCCTGCCCTACGTCGTCGGCGAGGGTCGCCGCGTCATCGGCAACATCGAGCGCGTCTCCAACCTGTTCCTCACCAAGACCGTGTACGCGGTGTTGCTGGCGCTCTTCGTGGGCATCGGCGGCGTGCTGGGCAAGCTGTTCGACACCGAGCCGCTGAGCTACCCCTTCCAGCCCATCCACGTGACGATCTCGGCCTGGTTCACCATCGGCATCCCGGCGTTCATCCTGTCGCTGGCGCCCAACAACGAACGCGCTAGGCGCGGCTTCGTGCGCCGCGTGCTGCTGACCGCCGTCCCCAACGGCATCATCGTCGGCCTCTGCACCTTCGTCACCTACGTGATCGTCAATCCGGGCGGACCCGGCGTCCAGGTGGGCGGTGACAGCGTCAACCTCTCGCCGGAGCAGACGCAGGCGGCCACCGCGTCGCTGATGACCCTGATCGCGGTCGCGGTCTACGTCCTCGCGGTCGTCGCGCGCCCCTACACCTGGTGGAAGGTGCTCCTGCTGGCCGTGTCGGCAGGAGCCTACGTGCTGATCTTCTCCTGGCCGTTCACCCAGGACCTGTTCGAGCTCGACTCGTCGAACTGGACGATGAACTCGGTCGCGTTCGTGTCGGCCGCCGTCGGCATCGCACTGGTGGAGGTGGTCTCTCGTCTGGCGCCGCGGTGGATCGCCGCGCACGATCCGCACCACGTGCATCCCGCGGATCGCGACGCCGAACCGGTGACGCCGACCGCGTGAGTCCGCGCTGAACGCGGATAGACTCACGCGGTGGCCGGAAGGAGTCCGGCCCGTCGACCCAGGAGAGACATGGATCTGAAGGGCCTCGTCAACAAGGCGCGCGACACCCTGCGCAAGAACCCGGACCTCATCGAGAAGGGCGGCGACGCCATCGACAAGGCCACCGGCAACAAGTACGCCGAGCAGGTGGACAAGGCGCAGGACGCCGTCCGCAAGGCGGTCGGAGCCGAGCAGAAGGCGCCCGAGAACGACAAGTGACGGGCTGTCACCCTCCGGCGCGCGGATGGCGCCGGTAGGGCGACACCGACGGGTGGCCGTCGATGTGGAACCGCCACTGCCGGTCCGCGGCGAGCCGGACCCCGACACGGGGGCCGGCGACCACCCGCATCCGACCCGGCCGACGGCTCGCGGTCTCCAGTCGCACCGGGGACGCGGGGTCGGTGAGGTCCGTGTCGAGATCGTCCATCGTGATCCCCAGAGCCCGGCACAGATTTCCCGGGCCGCGGGCGAGATGCGCGTCGGGCACCGGCGTCGACCGCGTCGCATGCCGCCGTTCGCGTGCGATCTCCGCGCCGCCGACCACCTCGCCCGCCCGCAACAGGACCGCCGCGGCGGGACCGGTGCCGCGCACAACGATGTTGGCGCAGTGGTGGCCGTGGATGCGGTAGACGTACAGCCGTCCCGGCGGGCCGTACATGATCTCCGAGCGGGGCGTGCGCGTGTAGGCGTGCGACGCCGGGTCGTCCGGGCCCGCATAGGCCTCGACCTCGGTGAGCACGATCGTCACCCCGTGCCCGACCAGTCGGGCGCCGAGGAGTCCGCGCGCCTGTTCGGCCACCGGTGCGGTGGCCCGCGTCACGGGGACATTAGGCTCTGGGGCCATGGCGAAGACGAGCAACTCCATCGAGATCGGGCTGTCCCCGGAAGATACCTGGGCCGGGTTGACGGATCTCTCCCGGTATCCCGAGTGGCTGGTGATCCTCGAGGGCTGGAACGGGCCGATCCCGACTTCCGCGGAACTCCGGAAGGGCACCAAGGTCTCCTCGATCTTCGACATCAACGGCTTCCACTGGAAGTTCGACTGGGTGGTCGAGAAGCTCGACCACGCCTCGCACGTGCGTCTCAAGGGCAAGGCCAAGGCCGGGATCAAGGCGAAGCTGGACCTGGGCGTGGCTCCCACCGCCAAGGGAACCGAAGTAACGTTCACAGTTGATCTGGGTGGGCTGCCGCTCATCGGTCCCGTGGGCAAGGCCGTCGCGGAGATGGTGTCGGGGGACCTGACGAAGTCGCTGCAGCAATTCCGGGAAGTATTCGAGTGACGCGCCGCGTCGGGGGCTTCGATTGTCGGCGCTGATGCGTCGGGCGGTGTGAGGGCACCGCCGCACGAGGGGAACGAGAACATCTATGGGGCGTCACAGCTCAGACGGCGATCGCGCGGGCAACGAGTGGAGCCGGTCGGAGAAGAATCCGGCGGCGAGGAATCAAGCAGGGCAGAATCCAGCAGGGCAGAACCCGACAGGACGGGCCACCGGCGGGTTCCGCGCTGCGGGTGACCCCGGACGCCCCCGTGCCGAGAGCGACACCGGGCGCTCCCGCGCCGCATCCGACACCGGGCGCTCCCGCGCCGCATCCGACACCGGGCGCTCCCGCGCCGCATCCGACACCGGGCGCTCCCGCGGCGCATCCGACACCGGGCGCTCCCGCGGCGCATCCGACAGCGGCGGTTTCCGGGCCGCGTCGGGCAGCCCCCGCGCGTCGGACACCGGGGGCTTTCGTCATGCCGCCGACGCGGGCGACGACGATTTCGGTTTCGAGCACCGCGAGCCGCGGACCGGTCGCCGCAGTCCGTGGCTGTGGGGCATCGTCGCGCTGGTGGTCGTCGCGGCACTCGTGACCGGATTCGTCATCTGGAAGACCAGTACGTCGGGATGCGGCGAGCGCACCAAGGTGGCGGTCGTCTCCGACGCCGCGATGACCAACGCGCTGAGCGAGGTGGCGCGGCAGGCGTCGAAGGACTCCTGCTTCGATTTCGACGTCAAGACCGCGGCCGGCGCCGACGTGCCGGGCCTGATGACGCAGGGCGCCGCGGCGCCGGACCTGTGGGTCGCGGACTCCCAGGTGCAGGCCCGCCGGGTGACGACGCAGGTGCGTCGTGAACTCGACCTCGTGTCCCCGTCGATCGCCTCGACCCCGGCGGTCGTCGTCGGCAGCGACGTACCCGAGCTGCAGACCTGGGTCGACGTCATGAAGCTGCCGAACCTCCGAACCGGCAGCCCGATCGACACCAGCACCGGCGACGCCCCGATCATCGGCGCCCTCGCAGCCGTCGACGCGGGCGAGCTGACGAACGAGAAGTTCACCGAGGCGATGACGGTGCTCGCCGTGCAACAGAACAATGCGCGCCTGCAGAACGACAGCGAGGGCGCACGGCTCAACCTCGCCGACCGCGAAGGTGTGCCGGTGGTGACCACCGAGCAGCAGTACCAGCAGTTCGTGCGCACCCACCCGGGATCGGAGCTGAAGTCGAGCGTCCCGGAGTCGGGCACCGTCACCCTCGACTACCCGCTCGTGAACACCGCGGCGACGGCCCGGCAGGAGGTCGCCGCCGAGGCCGGCGCGGCCCTGGTGGCCGCGCTCGATTCGGAGGCGGGCCGCAAGGCGCTCGCGGACGCCGGGTACCGCGACCCCGAGGGCAACGGGGTGGGCGAGCCGGTCAAACGCCTCCTGCTGGGAGATCCTGCCTCGGTGGACAAGGCGCTGCGCCAGTGGCAGGTTCTCGGCGTGCCGATCCGCAGCCTGGTGGTGCAGGACACCTCGGGTTCGATGGCAGCGGCGGCCGGCGGCGCGACGCGCGCCGAACTGCTGATCGAGGCGTCGAAGACCGGCCTGAAGCTGTTCCCCAACAACACGCAGATCGGCGGTTGGGCGTTCAGCGTCGACAAGGGCGGCAACGGCCAGGACTGGGTGGAGATGGCTCCGATCAAGCGCCTCGACGCACCCTCCGGCCGCGGCACCCACCGCGAGGCCCTCGCCGAGGCCGTCGAGGACGGGTTGTCGGATCTCGGTGGCGGCACCGGCCTGTACGACACGACGCTGGCCGCGTTCAAGAAGGTCCAGGACACCTACGACCCCAACTACTCCAACAGCGTCATCGTCATGACCGACGGCCAGAACGACGACCCGAACAGCATCACGCTCGACGAGTTGCTGGCCGAGCTCAAGCGCCTCGAGGACCCGGCACGCCCGGTGCTCGTCCTGACCATCGGAATCTCCGACGACGCCGACACCGAGGCGCTCGCGAAGATCGCCGAGGCCACCGGCGGCACCACCTACGTCGCGAAGGACGCCGCCGACATCCGCACCGTGTTCGTGGACGCGATCCAGGCGCGCGTCGCGGCCGCCGGTCGCTGACGCGCCGGGGACCCCGGACGCCGAGACCCGGACGCGCCGGGACCCGGACGCCGGGACCCGGACGCGCCGGGGCGCGGGTGGGATCACCGGAGTGCAGGTCATCGGGGACAATGGGCCGATGACCCGTGATTCGAGCATCGATCCCGATCTGTCCGGTGCGGCCGAGGTGTCCGGTGACGCCGCGCGTGCCGAGTCGGCCCGCTCCGGCCGTGCGGTGCTGACCCGAACCGGCGGCGTGGTCGCCGCGATGGCGGCGGTCGGCCTCGTCGCCGGTGCGTGTTCGTCCGACGACTCGTCGTCCTCGGCCACCTCGGCCACGTCCCATCCGGCCGGACACGACGCCTCGCACGACGTCCACTACAAGGACGGCGAATACACCGCGGAGGGCGGCTACATCTCGCCCGGAGGCCCGCAGAAGGTGGGCGTCACCGTCACCCTGTCGAACAACGTCATCAAGTCGGTGTCGGTCGACACCAGCCAGACCAAGGGCCCGTCGCTGAAGTACCAGGGCAAGTTCGCCGGCGGCATCGCGGACGTGGTGGTGGGCAAGAACATCGACGACATCGACGTGCACAAGGTGTCGGGATCGTCGCTCACCTCGGGCGGCTTCAACGAGGCGATCGAGAAGATCAAGCGGGAGGCGGCCGGCTGAGTCCCGGCTCGAGGAATCCCCTCTCCGTGCACGACTGGGTCTTCGAGGCGATCGGCACCCGATGGACGATCACGACCCCGGCGCCACTGGCGGCGCCCGTGGTCGCGGCGGTGGGTGCCGAGATCGAGCGGATCGATCGGGCGTGGTCGAGGTTTCGCGACGACTCCGCCGTCGCCGAGATGGCCCGTGCCGGCGGCAGCCACCGGGTGGAGGCCACCGACCAGCCGCTGCTCGATTGGTACCGGAGGCTGTACGACCTGACCGGCGGCGCGGTGACCCCGCTCGTCGGCGGGACCCTCGCCGCAGCCGGTTACGACGCCGACTATGCGCTGCGCCCCGCGGAATCCGTTCCGCCGGTCCCCGCCTGGGACGACGTGATCGCCGGTCACGACGGCGTTCTGGAGTTGCGACGGCCCGCGCTGATCGACGTCGGCGCGGCGGGCAAGGGGTTCGCGGTCGACCGGGTCGCCGGCATCGTCGCGGACGCCGTCGACGAGTACATCGTCGACGCGGGCGGGGACATGGTCGTCTCGGCGCGGCAGCAGCCGGTCCGGATCGCACTCGAGCACCCGCTCGACCCGGCCAAGGCGATCGGGGTCGTGACCCTCGACGGCGGAGCGATCTGCGCCTCGGCGTCGAACCGGCGGGCGTGGGCGGATTGGCATCACATCGTCGACCCCCGGACCGCCTCGCCGGCGTGGGAGGTGCTGGCCACCTGGGTGATCGCGCCGTCGGCGATGGAGGCCGACGGCCTGGCCACCGCACTGTTCCTCACCCCGGCGGCCCGGCTGCGCGGACATTTCGACCATCACGCCGACGGGTTCCACCACGTCACCGTCCGCCGCAACGGGAGCGTCGAGCACACGGCGGTCCCGGGATTGGAGTTGTTCCTGTGAAGTCGGTACTCGTGCGCCTGGAAGCGCCGGTCGATGCGGCGCGGCGGTTGCTGACCCCGTACCGCGCGGTGCTGTGCGGTCTCGTCGTGCTGGCGGTGGCGGCGTTCGTGGTCTCCGCGGTCGACGCCGAGTTCGGTTACCGGCCCGCCGATCTCGCGGTGTGGCTGGTCGTCGCGGTGGTCGCGGGCTTCGTCTCCAGCTACGCGATCGCCGCGGTCCTGCGGGTGCCGCCGAACTCGGATTCGTGGCTCATCACCGCTCTGATCCTGTTCTTCGTGTTGCCCGGCGGTTCGGAGGACACCGCGGTGGCGACGGTCGCCACCGGCGCGGTGATCGCGTCGGCGTCGAAATTCCTGGTCGCCTGGCGGCGACGGCTGATCGTCAACCCGGCGGTCGCCGGCGCCGTGGGATGCTATGCCCTGGCCTACGCCGGGGTGGGGCAGGTCGACTTCCCGTTCTGGTGGGTGGCCGCCGAACCGATGCTGATCCCGATGATCGTCGTCGGCGCCCTCGTGGTGACGCTGATCCGCGACTGGCAGCTGGTGACCGTCTTCGTCGTCGCCTCGCTGGTGACCATCGGGGTCGTCGAACTGGTCCGCGGCGGACAGGATCTCAGGACCTGGATTGTGTCGAGCCCGATGTTGTTCGTCGCGGCGATCATGCTGCCCGAGCCGCTCACATCGCCGGCGACCCGACTGCACCGCCTGATCTACGCCGCGCTCGTCGGCGTCCTGATGCACTGCCAGTACACCGTCGAGGTGACCGATTCCTACACCCTGGCCTTCGTGCCGGAGGTCGCGCTGCTGGTCGGGTGCTCGTACGCCTTCGTCGTCCGCCTGGCGACGCGCACCGCCCGGCGCGTGCGTCTGGACGTGACCGCCGAACCGCTCGCCGAGAACACGTATGCGCTGCACGGTGAACCCGCGGGCGGCGCACCGGCCTTCCGTGCGGGACAGTGGTCGAGCGTGAGCGTGCCGCGCTGGCGGGCTCCGGTGTGGGTCGGATCCCGGCGGGTCTTCTCGTTCGTGTCCGCGCCGAAGGGGACGCCGGTCGAGTTCGGTTTCACGGTCTCCGGGGAGCCCTCGGCGTTCAAGGCGGCGCTCCTCGACGGCCGCGCGCGGCGCGTGTGGGTCGACGAGATCGGCGGGGATTTCGTCCTGCCGCGCGGATTCCCGTCGACCGGGCAGGTGGTGCTCCTAGCGTCGGGGATCGGGATCACCCCGTTCGTGTCGATGGTGCGGTCGCTCGCCGGCGCGGATCTGTCGCGACTGACCCTGGTGCACGTGCTGCGGTCGCCGCAACGAGCGGTCTACGAGGCCGAATTCGAGCAGGCGCGTTCGGCCGGCGCGCAGGTGGTGACGGTCGTCGGGCCCGAGCTCGCCGACGGCATCGACGATCCGGGCCGCCTGGCCGAGCTCGTCGGCCCACTCGGGGCGGGCGACCGAGGAGAGGAACCCGTCCACTATTACGTCTCGGGTGCCCCGGTGTTCGTCGAGCGCACCACGGCGACCGTCCGCCGATTCGACGCGGCGACACGGTTGCGGCCGTGGCGGATTCACACCGACTCGTTCGCGGGGTACTGATGTCCCGCCGATACCCCTGTGAGATCGTCACCTTCGTGGTGTCGCCGGCTCACGCGTACTTCGGGCGGCCCAAGGACGGACCCGCCGACGAGGTCGAGACCCACAGCCCGCGAACGGTGGAGGTCGTCGCCGACAAGGGGATTCGCGGCGACAGGTTCTTCGGCGTGCGAGCCCACACCGAGGCCGCGGTCTCCTTCTTGGCGCTCGAGGCCTGGACGGCTGCGGCCGGTGACGCCGATCCGGTGCTCGCCCGACGCAACATCCTGGTGCGAGGCCTCGAACTGGACCCGCTACGGGGACGGGAGTTCTCGCTCGACACCGGCTCCGGACCCGTCCGGTTCCGCGGCGGTCGGCCCGCGCACCCGTGCGCGTGGATGGACACCGTCGCGGGCGAGGGGGTTCGCAAGGCGCTGATCGGACGCGGCGGCCTGCGTGCGCAACCGCTCACGTCCGGGACATTGAGCGTCGGACCCGCGACCCTCCTCGCCGACGTCGAGCTGGATCCCGCCCGCGCCGCCTACCCGGTTCGGCGTCCGCAGCCGTTGTAGGACAACCGAACTACCGTCGCACGCCATCTGACCGGCTTCGTTGCCGCTGATTCGATCCGATGAGCGGAAAGGCAACGGTCCAGGCGGGGTCCAGGCGGTGGTGCCCGCGGCCGACGGATGGCGCATCACCCGGCCAGCGCCCGCAGGAAGAACCCCACGTTGGCCGGTCGTTCGGCCAGCCGCCGCACGAAGTAGCCGTACCACTCGGTGCCGTAGGGGATGTACACCCGCACTCGGGCCCCGGACCGGGCCAGCCGACGCTGTTCGTCGGTGCGGATGCCGTAGAGCATCTGGTGCTCCCAGCCGTCCGGTGCGCGGTCGAATTCGTCGGCCAGCACGGATGCGGCCTCGATCATCGTCGGATCGTGGCTCGCGACCATCGGATATCCGTCGCCCTTCATCAGGATCCGAAGGCACCGCAGGTACGACTCGTCGACGAGGCGCCGATCAGGGTAGGCGACCGACGGCGGTTCGGCGTAGGCGCCCTTGCACAGCCGGATGCGCGCTCCGGAGGCGGCGAACTCCGCGCAATCGTCCTCGGTCCGACGCAGATACGCCTGCAGGACGGTTCCGACGTCGGGGAAGTCGCGACGCAGCGACCGCACGATGGCGAGCCGTTCGTCGACGGTGGTGTGGTCCTCGGCGTCGACGGTGACCAGCGCGCCGACCCGACGGGCGGCCGCGGTGATGGTCCGTGCGTTCTCCTCGGCGATCTTCGCCCCGTGCTCGGGCAGGCGCAGCCCGAGCGCGGTCAGCTTGAGCGATACCTCGAGCGAACCGGGCGGGCGATCGCCGAGCGTCGGCATCGCCTCCAGCAGCGTGACGTACGCGGCGACCGCCGCCTCGGCGCGCGCCTCGTCGGTGGTGTCCTCGCCGAGGTGGTCCACCGTGACCGACAGGCCGTCGTCGAGTTCGCGCCGCATCGCGGCGAGCACGTCGTCGAGCGTCTCGCCCGCCACGAACCGCCGGACCACCCTCTCGGTGGCCGCCCACCGCTGCGACATCTGTTTCATCCGGTCGCTGCGGGCGGCAGCGAGAATCCCCGGCCGGAGCAGCGTGTCGAAGGCGCCCACGTCAGATCCCCGTGAGGTCGGTGCCCATGTGCGGATAGCGCCAGGTCGTCGGCGGGGTGAACGTCTCCTTGATCGTGCGCGTCGACGTCCAGCGCAGCAGGTTCTGCTTCGACCCGGCCTTGTCGTTCGTGCCCGACGCGCGGCCGCCGCCGAACGGCTGCTGTCCGACGACGGCGCCCGTGGGCTTGTCGTTGATGTAGAAGTTGCCCGCCGCGTTGCGCAACCGGTCGGAGGCGAGCGCGACCGCGGCGACGTCGGTGGCGAAGACCGCTCCGGTGAGGGCGTAGCCCGCGGTCGAGTCGACCAGTCCGAGAACGGATTCGTAGTCGGAGTCGTCGTAGACGTACACCGACAGGATCGGGCCGAAGTACTCGACGGAGAACGCCTCGTCGGTCGGGTCGTCGGCCAGCAGGACGGTGGGCTGCACGAACCATCCGACCGAGTCGTCGACCTGGCCTCCGACCGCGACGGTGATCCGCGGCGACGACTTGGCCCGCCGCAGCGCCGTGATCTGCTTGTCGAAGGCCTTCTGGCCGATCAGCGCGCCGCCGAAGTTCGACAGGTCGCGCACGTCGCCGTAGGTGATCTGCGTCGTCTCGCTCAGGAGGTCGTCGCCCATCTTCTCCCACATGGACCGGGCGATGTAGGCGCGGGAGGCCGCCGAACATTTCTGACCCTGGTACTCGAACGCGCCGCGGATCAACGCGGTCCGCAACGCGGCGGGATCGGCCGACGGGTGCGCGACGATGAAGTCCTTGCCGCCGGTCTCGCCGACGAGGCGCGGGTAGTTGCGGTAGCGGTCGATGTTGGCGCTGACCTGCCGCCACAGGTATTTGAACGTCGTCGTCGACCCGGTGAAGTGGATGCCGGCCAGGTTCTCGTCCGCGAGAACCACATCCGAGACGGCTTTGCCGTCGCCGTGGACCAGGTTGATCACCCCGGGCGGCAGGCCGGCGGCCTCGAGCAGCGCCATCGTGTACTGCGCCGAATATGCCTGGGCGGGAGACGGTTTCCAGACCACCGTGTTGCCCATCAGCATGGGCGCGGTCGGCAGGTTCGCGGCGATGGCCGTGAAGTTGAAGGGCGTCACGGCGTACACGAAGCCGTCGAGCGGCCGGTACTCGAGGCGATTCCACACGCCCGGGGACGACATCGGCTGCTCGGCGAGGATCTCCCGGGCGAAGTGGACGTTGAACCGCCAGAAGTCGGCGAGCTCGCACGGCGCGTCGATCTCGGCCTGCTGCACCGACTTCGACTGCCCGAGCATGGTCGCCGCGGCGATCCGTTCGCGCCACGGACCGCACAACAGCTCCGCCGCGCGCAGGAGCACGGCGGCGCGGTCGTCGAAACCCGTGTGCGCCCAGTCGTCGGCGGCGGCCATCGCGGCGTCGACCGCGGCCCGCGCGTCGTCGTGCGTGGCGTTGGTGATGAAGCCGAGCACCTCGCGGTGTGCGTGCGGCTGGACGACGTCGATGTGCTCGCCGTGCCCGAGCCGCAGTCGTCCGCCGATGATGTGCGGCAGCTCGCGTTTACCCCTTTCGGACTGGGTGGTGAGCTCGTTGAGAAGCCGGGTGCGCTCCGGCGAACCGGGTGCATAGCTGTGGACCGGCTCGTTGGCCGGCGGCGGGGGAGAGGTGATGGCGTCCATATCGAGAGTTCACCTGAGGTCGCCTTCTGTCGATATGGCCGATCGGCAAAGCCGTACTCCGTAGAATTGTCCATATGGACAAATCGTCGGGGGTGGCGCTCGGACGACTCGTCCTGGCGCTCGACCGGACCGTCGCGACCCTGGTCACCGCACCCCGAGGACTCGACGTCCCGGTGCGGTCGGTGGCGCTGATCGACGCCGACGACGTCCGGTTCGGTCTCGACCACGCCGCGCGCACCGCCGATGTCCACCTCCTGGTCGGGCTCTCCGACGAGGAGAGCGCGGTCCTGCTGGGCGGCCTCGGCAGCCATCGCCCGGTGGCCGTACTCGGCAAGGCTCCGTCGGAACTGCTGACCGAGGTCGCCGCCCGTCTCGGGACCGCCGTCGTCGGGATAGATCGCCACGCCCGTTGGGAACGCGTCTACAATCTCGTCGCCCACGTCCTCGACGCCGCGCGCGCCGACGCGGCCGCCGGCGAGTCCATGGAGTCGGGGGCGACGGGCGACCTGTTCGAACTCGCCGCCGAGCTCGCGCGCCGGACCAACGGCCTGGTCAGCATCGAGGACGAGCGATCCCACGTGCTCGCCTACAGCTCCGCCGGAGACGAGGCCGACGAGCTGCGGCGCCTGTCGATCCTCGGGCGGGAGGGTCCACCCGACATGCTCGCGTGGCTGCGGCAGTGGGGTGTGATGGACGCGCTGCGCACGTCGAGCGGTGTGGTGGCGGTGTCCGAGCGTGCGGACCTCGGCCTGCGTCCACGACGTGCCGCCGCCATCCGTGCGCCCGGGAGCGGGGAGTTCCTGGGCGTCGTGTGGCTGCAACAGGCCGCCCGACCGTTCGCGCCCGACACCGACGAGGTGCTCGTCGGCGCCGCGGCGGTCGCGGCCCGCGTGATCGCCCGCCGCCGAACGGCGGGAACCGGGCACGACGAACTCGTCCGGCGACTCCTCGGTGCGCGTGGCGAGGTCATCGACGTCGACGACCTCGCAGCGCAGTTGCACCTGAGGACGACGGAACCGGTGACGGTCGTCGGTTTCGCCGGCCGGGGCAACCCGGACGGACCGCCGGCGCCACTGGCCGCCGACCGCAGCCGCCTGTCGGCACTCACGCTGCATGCCAGCGCATTCAGCCCGTCGTCGGTGACGGCGACGATCGGGGACCGCGCCTACGCCGTGCTCCCCGGGGTGGCCGGGGAGGCGGCGACGGATTGGGCACGGGTCTCGGTCGACGCCACGGCCCGCCAGTTCGACGCCCGCATCCGGGCCGTGGTGGCCGGCCCGGACGTGCTCGCGTCGGTGCCGCGCCTACGCGCGCAGATCGACCGCGTCCTCGACGCCGCCACCCTGGAAGGGGAGCTGATCGACGAGGTCACCACCGTCGCCGCCTCCCGCACCGGCGTGCTGCTCGGCGAGATCGTGGCGCTGCTCGCCGACAACCCCGACCTCGTCGATCCGCGCGTGACCGAACTCGCCGATCTCGACGAGCGGACCGGCAGCGGGTTCACCGCCTCGCTGCGCGCCTATCTCGACCGGTTCGGCGACGTCCGGGCGGCGGCCGACGACCTGCACGTCCACCCGAACACGTTGCGCTACCGCATCCGTCGCATCGAGACCCTCACCGGTATGGACCTCGCCGATCCGGCCACCCGGCTCGTCGTGGCGTTGTCGTTGCGGGTGCGGTAGCCGCCGACACAGCACTGTGCCCGCCGGAGTGGATCCGACGGGCACAGTGGTCCCTGTCCGACGCCGCTGGTCAGAGAATCGTGAGCATCTCGTTGTAGGTGGGCAGCGGCCACAGGTCGTCGGCAACGATGCCCTCGAGCGTGTCGGCGACCTCGCGCACCGCCGACATCGCCGGGATCAGCACGTCGCGAGCGTACTTCGATTCCTCGTAGGTGTTCTCGCCGTGCATCTCGGCGATCCCGGCGTCGAGGGTCGCGATCGCCTCCTGGAACTTCCCGATGAGTGCCGTGAGGTCCTCGAGAAGCGGTGTGGGGGCGTCGATCCCGGCCATCTTGAGCGATGCGGCGGTCCCGGCGAGCTCGCCCTGGTAGCGGATCGCGGCGGGCATGACGAGCGTCTTGGCGATCTCCGAGGTCTCCTTGGCCTCGACGAGCAGCGTCAACGCGTAGTACTCGAAGATCACGTCCTCGCGGGCCTCGAGTTCGCGCTTGGACAGGACGCCGTACTTCTCGAAGATCTCCACGACCTCCGGCGAGGTGTACTCGACCACCGCGTCGACGGTGGTGCGCAGGTTCTTCAGTCCGCGGGCGGCGGCCTCGTGCTGCCATTCGTCGGAGTAGCCGTTGCCGTTGAAGATCACCGCACCGTGGTCGATCACGATCTGCTGCAGCACCTTCTGCACGGCGTCGTTGAGGTCGACGCCGGCGTCGAGCAGCTTCTCGAGTTCGCTGGAGATGTGGTCGAGCGAGTCGGCCAGGATGGTGTTGATCGCGACCATCGGATCCGAGATGGACTGGTTGGATCCCGGTGCGCGGTACTCGAATCGGTTGCCGGTGAACGCGAACGGACTGGTGCGGTTGCGATCACCCGGATCGGCCTTGAGCGGCGGCAGGGTGTCGACCCCGAGCTCGATGACGCCGGCGGCCTTCGACCCGGTCGCGCCGCCCTTCGCGATCTGCTCGAAGACGTCCATCAACTGTTCGCCGAGGAAGATCGAGATGATCGCCGGCGGTGCCTCGTTGGCGCCGAGTCGGTGATCGTTCGACGCCGATGCGACGGCTGCGCGCAACAGCCCGCCGTACCTGTGGACGGCACGGATGATGGCGCCGCAGAAGGTCAGGAACTGCATGTTCTCGTGCGGCGTGTCACCGGGGTTGAGCAGGTTGCCCTGGTTGGCGTTGCCCAGCGAGAAGTTCACGTGCTTGCCCGAGCCGTTGACGCCGGAGAACGGCTTCTCGTGCAGCAGGCACTTCATCCCGTACCGCTCGGCGACGTTCTTCATCGTCGTCATCATCAACTGCTGGTGGTCGTGCGCGAGGACCGAACGCTCGAAGACCGGGGCGATCTCGAACTGACCCGGGGCGATCTCGTTGTGGCGTGTCTTGGCCGGGATGCCCTGTTTGAACAGCTCGCGATCGAGCTCGATCATGAACGACAGCACGCGATCCGGGATGGCGCCGAAGTAGTGGTCGTCGAACTCCTGGCCCTTCGACGGCGGTGCGCCGAAGAGGGTGCGGTTGGAGGTCATCAGGTCGGGTCGGGCGTAGAAGAAGTGCTCGTCGATGAGGAAGTACTCCTGCTCGGCGCCGGCGTAGGAGACGACTGTGTCGACATCGTCGTGGCCGAAGAGCTTGAGCAGCCGCATCGCCTGCTTGCTCATCGCCTGCTGGCTGCGCAGCAGCGGGGTCTTCTTGTCGAGCGCCTCACCGGTCCAGGAGATGAAGATGGTGGGGATGCACAGGGTGTTGCCGTTCGGGTTCTCGAGGATGTACGCGGGGCTGGTCACGTCCCAGCCGGTGTAGCCGCGGGCCTCGAAGGTGCCGCGCAGGCCGCCGTTGGGGAAGCTCGACGCGTCCGGCTCACCCTGCAGCAGGGTCTTGCCGGCGAACTCGGCCATCGACGTCCCGCTGGAATCGGGTTCCAGGAACGAGTCGTGCTTCTCGGCGGTGAGGCCGGTGAGCGGATAGAAGACGTGTGCGTAGTGGGTGGCGTCCTTCTCGATCGCCCAGTCCTTCATCGCGACCGCGACGTAGTCGGCGAGGGTGGGGTCGAGCGGGCAGCCGGTGTCGATGGTCGCCGCGACCGCCTTGAAGACGTGCCTCGGAAGGCGCTTCTTCATCTCCGACAGACCGAAGACGTTGCGGCCGAACGTGTCTGCCAGAGGTTCGGTGAAGCCGGGGGGCGATACCTCGTAGGAGGTCACGGCCTCGATGGCCTGACGGCGGGACCTGCTGCCACTCATTGGTTGCTCCTGGTGTTTCACGCCGACCTCCGGTTCCGGTGGGTGCGACGACGACGCTGGGGTGACGCGGTTGCGAGCGCCTCGACGCTATGAGCTGGGTGTATGCCCGCCGTTGCCCCTGTGTGACGTGGAGGAAAACTACGGTCTCGCGCGCGATGCGGGGCCGGCTCCCGGCCGCGTCCCGGAGCCCCTGGCCCAGTCCGAGTCCGGTCGGCCGCGCACGATCGCGTCTCGAACCGGTGAGTGGGTGTATGGCAACCACAGCGCTTGCACCGGGGCCAGTGGCGGATCGTCGAACGAGACGACGCGAACCGACCCACCGTGCAGGTCACCCGGAGGGTCGGTGACGAACGCGCAGGCTTCGGGGAATCGCGCAACTGCCGTGGCAGGCGGTGTGCCCTGGACCGGATTCACGATCAGAGTTGGTTCGAAACCTCCACGGCGGCAAAACGATACGAGAAAGTCTGTGTAGAAGGACCGTCGCTCGGGTGCCCACACGACAATGGGCGTATCGATGAGGTCGGGAACCGAGACGGAATTGCGGTGCGCGAGGGGATGGTCGGCGACGACCGCGATTCTCAACTCGTGGTAGGCGAACACGGCCGAGACGAGATTCGCCGACGACTCGACGCCGCGACGGAGCGCGACGTCGATCTCGTTGGCGAACAACAGATCACGGAGCTGACCAGGGAAGACCTGCCTGGCTGTGATCGGCTGATGCGGCATCAGATCGATCGCGGGCGTGATGAGACGGTAGACCTCGTCGCCGGAGATGGCGGGCGAGTGCCCCACGACGAAGGGTTTGCTTTCGCCTTTTGCCGTCTCACGCACCTGGGTGAGTAGCGCGTGATTGCCCGCGAGCAGTGACTTGGCGCCGGAAAAGAGCGCGTTGCCGGCATCGGTCAGGTGGAGTTTGCGGCGGCGCCGGTCGAAGAGCGGAACGCCGACGTCGCGCTCGAGCTGGCGTATCGACGCGGACAAGGCCTGTTGTGTGAGGAACAGTCGAGCCGCGGCCGCGGACAACGTGTCAGATTCGACCGCCACCACGAACTGATGGAGACGGCGGGTGTCGAGGAGTTCGGTCTCAGGAAGGGGCATGCATGTCCTTATACAAGTCGTGTTTGTGTTAGCACCATAAAACATCGATTGATCTTTGTGTTTGGTCCGCAAAGACTGGGTGCATGACCACACAGGAGAAATCAGCAGAAATCACCCGGCTCGACGGGAAGGGTGCGCTCGTGGCCGGCGGCGCAAAGAACCTGGGGAGGCTGGTTGCGCTCGATCTCGCGCGTCGGGGAGCCGATGTGTTGATTCATTACAACAGTGACGCGACGAAGGCTGCTGCCGACGACACCGTCGCCGAGATCCGGGCCATGGGTGGGCAGGCCGCCGCCCACCAGGCAGATCTCACGACTGCGTCTGCGGTCACCGATCTCTTCGACGCCGCAACCGCTGCGTTCGGTCGTCTCGACATCGCGGTCAACACCGTGGGCAAGGTCCTCCGCAAGCCGATCCTCGAGACGACCGAGGCGGACTACGACGTGATGTTCGACGTCAATGCGAAGGCCGCGTACTTCTTCATCAAGGAGGCAGGCGCGCATCTCGAGCGGGGTGGCAAGGTGATCACCATCGTGACGAGCCTGCTCGCCGCGTACACGGACGGTTACTCCACCTACGCGGGTGGCAAGAGTCCGGTCGAACACTTCAACCGCGCGGCGTCGAAGGAATTCGCCGACCGCGGAATATCGGTCAATGCGATCGGCCCCGGTCCGATGGACACGCCGTTCTTCTATCCACAGGAAACCCCCGAGCGTGTCGAGTTCCACAAGTCGCAGGCCATGGGCGGACAGTTGACCAAGATCGAGGACATCGCACCGATCGTCACGTTCCTGTGCACCGAGGGTTGGTGGATCACAGGTCAGACCCTGTTCGCCAACGGCGGCTACACCACACGCTGATTTCATTGCGACGCAAGGAGATGAAGATGGTCGATGTGCCCACACCTGTGCAGCGACTGCTCGATGCCGTCAACAGCGGTGACACGGACGCCTTTCTGGATGCGTTCGCCGTCAACGGTCGTGTTGACGACTGGGGCCGAGTGTTCAGTGGTCGTGACGAGATCCGGCGCTGGAGCGATGCGGAGCTGATCGGTAAGCGCGCGACGCTTGCGCCGCTCGGTGCGGTCGGTGATTCCGAATCGGTCACCCTGACCGCGACAGTGGGCGGCGACGGTTTCAACGGTCCGTCCACATTCACCTTCGCCATCGAGGGCGATCTGGTGACGGGCATGACCATCCGCGAATGAGTCCGCGTCCTACCGCAACAAGGCCTCCTCGTTGCGGTAGGACGCGCGGATTCACCGATGTCTCAGTCCGCGGACGGTCCTGCGGGCCGTACCGACCGCATCGCGATCCCCACGCCGAGCACGGCGAGCCCGGCGAACCCGAAGCACAGCAACCGGGTCGACGACGCCGGATCGGAGCCGAGACTGACGAGCAGGCCGGCGACCGCCGTGCCCACGGTGTTGGCGACCATCTGCACCGAGTTCACCCCGGCCGACGCGCGGGCGGCCTCGGCCTGATCGGTGGTGATGCCCATGGCGGCCGTCGCGACGTGGGGGAACGCCATGCCTATCCCGGTCCCGGCGAGGACGAGGCATGCGTACCAACCGAAGACGGCTGCTGCCCCGGACAGCGGTTGCAGCACGCCGTAGCCGCTCAGGCCGACGGCCAGCAACCCGGGGCCGGCAACCCGCGCCGCCGACGCCGCACGACCGTGCGCCCAGGTGCTGCTGGTGATCTGCGCGATCGTCCACCCCGACGACAGCGCCGCGGGCAACAGACCGGCGGCGAACGGCGACAGCCCGCCGACCTGTTGGCCGAACAGTGGGAGGAACGCCTCGGTGGTGGACCCGATGGCCAGGACCGCGACGGACAGATAGATCCACTTGAGCGGGTTGCCGCGGGTGTAGGCGAGGCGGGGGAGCAGGCCCGTGTCCCCACGACGGTCGACGGCGACGAAACCGGTCATCGCGGCGGCGGCGAGCACGCCCAGCAGCACGATCACCGTCGTCGAAGCCGCCACCGACGCCACCGAGACGGCGGCCGCGACCACCGTCACCGCCGCGAGCGACGCCCACGGCAGCGGATGCCGGTCGCCGGACCCGCGACCCCGGGGCAGGGCCCGCGCGGCCAGGACGGCGATCGCGGCGGTGAGCGCCGCGAGGAACCAGAACGATCCCCGCCACAGTCCGAGTTCGGCGAACATGCCGCCGAGCGCCGGTCCCACCAGGTTGCCGACGCCCCACATCGCCGAGATCAGCGCGACCGCACGGGACCAGATGCGTCGCGGCAGCGCGATCTGCACGACCGCGAAGGCCAACCCGGTCAGCAGGCCGCCGCCGAGGCCCTGGACGAGGCGTCCGGCGAGCAGGATTCCCATGGTCGGGGTGAGCGCGCAGATCACCGAGCCGACGGCGAACGCGCTGAACCCGATCAGGTAGGCGCCGCGCGCGCCGAACTGGGCCAGCGAGCGGGTCACCAGCATCGACGAGACGACCGAGGCGATGAGGAAGACGGTGACGACCCAGGCGTAGAACTCCTCGCCGCCGATGTCGGCGACGGTGCTCGGCAACGACGCGGAGGTCAGGAAGGTGTTGATCGCGAAGACGAGGATGCCGCCAGCAAAGACGGAGACCGCGGCCCGGTGCTCGCGGGCGAGTAGTTCGGACCATCCGCCCGTTGTCGTCGACATCGTCTGAAGGGATATCCGACCCGCAGCCGGACTGGCAAATCGCCGTCGTGTCGGACGGGACCTCGGCCGCGTCGAGGACATAGTCTCTAATCTCTCGGACACCGACCCGGACGAGCCGGGTCACCGACACTGCAGGAACGGGGACCAGCGTGGGAGTGGTAAGCCACCAGGTGAAGGTCGATGCGCCGCGTGAGCGCGTCTTCGAGTACGTCGACGGCTATCAGAACGTCCCGGAGTATCTCTTCGGGGTGAAGCGGTTCACCCCGACCACGGAGCAGACCCAGGGACTGGGCTCGACCTTCGAGGTCGCGATCGACGTCGGCCCCAAGACGCTCAAGAGCGTCGTCAAGTGCACCCAGTACATCCCCAACGAACTGATCGAACTCAGGGCCGTCGAGGGGTTCAGCGCCAACTCCACGTGGAAGTTCGCCGACGCCGAGGACGGCGGCACCGAGATGACCGTGGCATTCGACTTCAAGCTGCCTGGCGGCATCGCGGGCAAGCTGCTCGGCGGTCTCATCGGCCCGTTCGCCGACCAGGCCGTCAAGCACAGCGAGGAGACGATCGCGAAGAAGTTCGCCGATCACGGCTGACGGTCACCACCGACTCAGCACATCGAGCCGGGGTCGTCGTCCGCGACGGCCCCGGCTCGTTCGTCTCAGTGGCGCGGTTCGAGCATCGGGACCAGGAACCGGCGCGCGATGTCGGCCAGTTGCGCGTCGTCGGTGATGTCGACGACGCGGCTCGGGACGGTGAGGAACGACGCCGAGATCCGCACGAACATCTCGGCGACGAGTTCGGCGTCGAGGTCCGCGGAGATGTTGCCCGCCGCCTGTTCCCGGCGGAGCTGGGCCGCGACGAACTGCTGCACCACCGACAGCAGGAGTCCGTCGTCGCCGATCATCGACTCGATCAGCATGCTCGACTCGGTGTGCGCCATGCCGCTGATGAGCGGGTTTCCCGCGAAGGCGCGCAGCGAGCCGACGAATCCGAGCACCACGCGGTCGGCGGCGGTCCTCGCCTTCGGGATGTCGGCCCGGAACTGGTCGAAATAGCGCCGGAACTCGCGTAGCACCACCTCGTCGACCAGGGCGTCCTTGGTCGCGAACTTGCGGTAGAGGGTCACGCGGGTCACGCCTGCGGCCTTGGCGACCTTCTCCATCGCCGTGCGCTGGATGCCGAATCTGCAGAAGAGGTCGTAGGCGGCGTCGAGCAGACGCTCGGCGGTCGGGTCGTTCTCCGCGGCGGTCGGGGTCATCGACCCCAGGAACGCCCGCTGGATCACCGAGCTCGACGACGATCCGTGCGGCGGCTTCACGGTGCCGGTCAGCTCGGCGGCGTTGGATGTCATCAGACGAGTCCCTCCTGCGTCTCCGGCGATCCTCCGCCCGGATCAACAATCCCGAATTATCTCGATTCCGGTGTGCCCTCGGTCACACGATGGTACGTAAGGATACAAGGTTACGCAGATTGTCACATTGATACATCGCCGAGGGATGCGCCTCGACGAGGATGGGGACGGGGACGATGGAAGCACTCAACAGGCGCAAGCTGCTGAAGGCGGGCGGGATGGTCGGTGCGGCCGGAGCCGTTGCCGCGGTCGCCCCGGCGACGCCGTGGACCTGGTCGCCGGCGAACTCGTTGCCGGGGCGTGGAACGGGCGCCGACCCGAGGCAGGTCTGGGACGACGAGGCCGACCCGGTGATCGCGAAGGTCATCGAGAGCGGACAGGCCCCGCATGTGAACAGACTCCTGCGCACCTGGCACAAGAACTCGCAGCCCCTGCCCGCCGGACTGCCGAAGGAACTGCGGGACTTCATGGAACACGCACGGCAGCTGCCGCCGTGGACCGACCGGGCGAAGCTCGCCACCGCAGTGAAGTTCAACCAGAAGCGCGGCACCTACCTCGGCGTCATCTACGGCTTCGCCAGCGGCATGATGAGCACGCTCATCCCCCGCGAGGCGCGGTCGGTCTACTACTCGAAGGGCGGCTGGGACCTCAAGGACCGCATCACCAAGACGGCGAAACTCGGCTACGACATCGGTTCGCTCAACGCGTATCAGCCCGGCGGCGAGATGATCGTGACCTGCCTGAAGACCCGGATGGCGCACGCCGGCGTCCGGTATCTGCTGCCGCAGTCGCCCCACTGGGTGCATTCCGCCGACGAGTCGGTGCCGATCAGTCAGGCCGACATCATGGTCACGTGGCACAGCCTGCCGACGACGGTGATGCGGAACTTCCGCACGTGGAAGGTGCCGATCGCACCCGACGAGTCGGAGGGCTTCCTGCACTCGTGGCAGGTCACCGCCCACATGCTGGGCGTGAAGGACGAGTACATCCCCAACTCCTGGGCCACCGCGGAATCGCAGGCCAAGCAGGTGCTCGACCCGATCCTGCAGCCCACCCCCGAGGGGCGCAAGCTCGCGAACATGCTGCTCGACCTCGGCATGAATCTCGACCTCACGCTGCTGTCCCGCGGCGTGCTGGGCGCGTTGACGCGATTCGTGCTGGGCGATCAGGCGGCCGATTGGCTGCAGATCCCGCGCGAGCCCGTCTGGAGCCCACTGCTCGAGACGGCGTGGACGCCGTACGTGCTCGTGCGCGAGGGCCTGCTCGACCTCGGCATGCCGCGCGAGGCCTACTGGGCGATCGACGAGTTCCTGAGGCAGTTCGTCCTCTGGTACATGTCCGAGCTGCGGATGCCGATCAACATCGAGATCCCGGTGATGAACAACCCGAAGTACAAGTGACCCGGCTGAGGCGCCCGGCGCCGGCTGTCAGTTCCGGGTGGCCGCCACGGGGGCCTCGGTCGGTGTCTTCTGGTCGTCGGTCTTGCGGCCGTCGTCCTTGGTGCGGCGCCCGAGGCGCAGCGGGATGCGGGGCCGGGCCGTCAGGTACTTGCTGAACGGCAGGCGCAGCAAGAGCTCGACGAGCAGCAGCGACAGGGTCAGGACCACGACGACGAGGATCACCGAACGCAGGGTGGCCGAGTTCGGGAACCACTCGAACAGTCCGCTGAGGAAGCCGACGCGCCCGAGGACGTCGAGGATCAGCGGGTGCACGGCGAACACGCCGAACGCGCGCAGGGTCGCCTTGGTGACCACGTTCGCCGCGGCCGGCCGGCCGGACGCACGGCGGTCGTCCCAGAGCAGGCCGATCAGCCAGAGCAGGACGAAGCCGGCGACGTACCAGGGCAGGCTGGCCGGGTTCCAGGCCGTGTTGGCCTTCCACGGCACGTTGCCCGGGGAGGTCGCGAGCAGGTAGGCGGCCGAGGTGAACGCCGCAGCGCCCACGGCGACCAGGAAGACCGCCGCCATGTGGTCGCGCAGCCACTTGTCGACGGCCTGCTGATGCTGCGCGGCGAGCACGCCCATCGCGATGAACAGCGCGTACATCGGCAGCGTCTTCCACAGGTGCTGGTAGGTGACGTCCCAGAACTGTCCGGAGGGCCGGGGGAGGTACTGGTACACCACGAACATCGCGACCTGGATGACCGCGCCGATGGAGAGAAGCGTCCACGGGTGGTTGCGGCCGCGCTCGAAGATCCACGAGATGAGCGGGAAGAACAGGTAGATCTGCATCGAGATCAGCAGGAAGTACAGCTGGTACTTGCCCTCGCCGACGAGCAGATCGTGGGCGAGCTGGGGGAACAGCTCGTTCATCGGCGGGAACGGGTTGTCCCGGATGATGACGTGATCGGTGATCGTGTAGATCACGGTCCAAGCCAGGTACGGCCAGATCACCAGGCCGAATCGGCGGCGCCAGAACTGCACCGGGGACATGTCCCGGCCCTGGGTGCTGAGGACCAGCACGTACAGGGTCACCGCGACGAAGCCGTAGCGGGTGAGATGGCACAGCGTGCCGATCAGGTTCGCGGCGCGCACCTCGTCGGGGCCGCCGTTGATGGCGTTGACGCTGTGGGCGACGACGACGAAGGCGAACAGCGCGACACGGACGAAGTCTGCGGTGTGCGCGCGGGAGCGGGCCTTCTTGATCGCCGCAGCGTCGACGGCACCCTGTCGGGCGGAGTCACGGCGTGTGGCCTCGTCGCTCCCGTCTGCGTCGGAAGCCGCGGTGGCGGCGGAGCCCGCGTCCGGTGTGCCGGTTGCGGGGGAGGGGTCGGTCTCGGCGGTGGCGGGCGCGGTTTCGGCGACGGAGGTCGAAGAGACCTCGGACGTCGAAACGTCGTCGCCGGCGGTGCGCGCCGAGCTCGCTGCGTGCACCAAGAAAGAACCCTCCCCGGTTGACCAAACTGTTACCGATACGAAGTGTACGGACCGATTCCGGCAACGGCCTCGTCGCCGAGGGCTGTGCGGCGGTCCCGGAACGCAGCCGTGATCGCCCGGTTCCGTGTCGCCGACCACTGTACCCAGCGTCGTAGGCGGCGGCACCCGGACGGCGTCCGCGCAGGTCAAGGGGTATCTGGACGTACGCCGCGCGTGCGCGCCGCCGACCCGTGGAACCGGTGCGCGAGGCTGTCGCGCGCGATCGCCGGAGCGAGACCCATCTCACGCGCGATCTGCTTGCCGCCACTGTCGGGCGTACGCGCCTCGTCGCTGTGCCGGTACTCGGTGACGCGGCGGTGGGCGTAAACGGAAGTGACGGGTGGGTGCGGTGTGCACCCGGGTTGCTGCCGTAGACTCTCCGGTGCCGCCCGCGCGGGCGCGACGCCTTCGTAGCTCAGGGGATAGAGCAACCCTCTCCTAAAGGGTAGGTCGTAGGTTCGAATCCTACCGAGGGCACCGAACCGGCCTTGACCTGAGACTTTTCCGCTCCACTAGTGGCGTGGCGACCGGGCGAACCGTCTCCGGTACACGAGGGGCGAGACCCCGACGGACGCCGCGAAGTGATGTCGCAGCAGCGTCGCCGACGCGAACCCGACGAGGCGCGCCACCTCCTCGACCGGTGCATCGGTCGATTCGAGCAGCTCCTTGGCGGCGAGCACCCGTTGTTCGGTCAGCCATCGCCGCGGTGACACCCCGACCTCGTCGACGAATCGCCGGGCGAACGTCCTGCTCGACATGTGCATGCGTTCGGCCATGGCGTCGACGGTGACGTCGCGGTCGAGATGTTCGAGCAGCCAGCCGAGCAGCTCGCCGAACCCCTCGTCGGAGCAAGCGGGCATCGGCATGTCGACGAACTGGCGCTGGCCGCCGTCGCGGTGCGGCGACACCACCATCCGCCGGGCGATGCGGTTGGCCACGCTCGCTCCCCACGCCTCGCGGACCAGGTGCAGCGACGCGTCGATGCCGGCGGCGGTGCCCGCGCTGGTGGTCACCGGTCCGTCGTCGACGAACAGGACGTCGGTGTCGACCTGCGCCTTCGGGAACTGCCGGGCGAGTTCCTCGCCGTAGCGCCAGTGGGTGGTGCAGCGGCGGCCGTCGAGGAGTCCGGCCGCACCCGCGACGAACGCCCCGGAGCACACGGTCAGGACACGCCCGCCGTTGTCGACGACCGCACGCACGGTGTCGAGGATCTCCTCGGGGTAGTTGCCGTCGGTCTTGCCGCCCGGGATCGCGACGAGGTCGACGTCGCAGCACTCGTCGAGTGTGTGGGACACCTGCACGGAGATGCCGCGACCCACGGTGAGCGGTTGCGACGGTTCGGGCGCAGCCACGCGGAAGTCGAACACCGGGACGCCGTCGTCGGAGCGGTCGAGGCCGAACACCTCGTAGACGACGCCGAACTCGAAGAGCGCGACGTTGCCGTGGAGGAGGACGCCGACGGATTTCAGCATCCCGCCAGTATGGCAGAAGATTTGCGCATATTGACGTTCATGCCACTGTTAGCGAAATTCCTGCGGGCGGAAAATTGCTGCCATGATCATCGCAGCCCTCGTCCTCGCCGCCGCCGTCCTCGTCGCCGTGATCGGACTCGTCGTCCTGACCCGTCGGACCCCGCCCGGCCGCCGCACGCCTCTCCAGCGCCTCGTCGACTGGTGGACGCGCGATCCCCGGCTGCCCTACGGTCCCGACACCGACCGTGTCGCAGCGGAATTGAGCATTCTCACCCGTCGCCACGACCGACTCGTCTGACGTGGGTCCGGTGTGCCCGCCGAGGGCTGCGCTACGGTAGCGGGCGTGAGCTCACAGACCGTTCTCGTCACCGGCGCGACCAGCGGCATCGGCGCCGAGGTCGCCCGTCAGTTCGTCGCCCGCGGGCACCGCGTCTTCGGCACCACCCGCAACCCCGACACCGTGCGCGACCCGATCCCGGGCGTCACCTATGTCCGCCTCGACAACGCCGACTACGACTCGGCCACCGCGTGTGCCGAGACCGTCGGGGCCGTCGACATCCTCGTCAACAACGCCGGCGAGTCGCAGGCCGGCGCCCTCGAGGACACGTCGATGCAGGCGATCGAGGATCTGTTCCGCGTCAACGTCTTCGGGCCGATCGCCCTCACGAAGGCGGTGCTGCCCGGGATGCGGGAGCGGCGTCGCGGAACCGTCGTCATGGTCGGGTCGATGCTGTCGAGCTTCCCGGTCGCATTCCGCTCCAACTACGCGGCCACCAAGTCGGCGCTGAAGGCCTTCGCCTTCGCGACCCGGCGTGAGGTGGCGCCGTACGGGATCCGCATGATCGCGGTCGAGCCGGGGACCATCGCGACCGGTATCGGCGACCGGCGCAGCATCCACATCGGCGAGAACTCGCCCTACCGTGCCGAGTACGAGACCCTGGCCGCGGCGACGCGTCGCAACGAGGACGCCGGCATCAGTGCCGAGTCGATGGCCCGACAGATCGTCGACGCCGCGCTCGCCGACCACCCGAAACCCTTCTATGCCCGGGGCAACAACGCCCCGCTGGTCTTCCTGCTGCGTCGCCTCGCGCCGCGTCAGCTCGTCCTGGACATGACCGCGCGCAAGCACGGCCTGCCGAAGGTGAAGATCTGACCGTGCGGATCACGTTGCGGGTCATCGGGATCGGCCCCGGAGGCCCGCGCCAGATCACCCTTCAGGCCGTCGACGCGATGGCCGACGTCGACGCCTTCCTCGTGCTGGAGAAGGGGGCGGCCAAGAGCGGTCTGCTGCAGGCCCGTCGTGAGATCCTCGACGCCCATGCGCGGCAGGGATATTCGCTCGTCGAGATCCCCGACCCGCCCCGCGACCGCGATCCCGTCGACTACGACGCCGAGGTCCGGCGCTGGCATGCGGCACGTGCGGATCTGATCGCCCGCGCACTGCGCGACGAGGTCGGCGACGGCGGGGTGGCCGCGTTCCTCGTGTGGGGCGACCCGGCGCTCTACGACAGCACGCTCCGCATCGTCGAGGATCTGTCCGCCCACGACGACCTCGACCTCGACGTCGAGGTGATCCCGGGTGTGACCAGCGCGAGTGCGCTCACCGCGGCGCACGGCATCGTGGCCAACCGCGTCGGCGAGCCGATTCACATCACCACCGGCCGTCGGCTTGCCGAGACCCCGGCGGGTGCGGACGCCAACCAGATCGTCATGCTCGACGGGGATCTCGCCTTTCGGCACACCGCCGACCCCGACGACCACATCTGGTGGGGTGCCTACGTCGGCACCGCCGACGAGATCCTGATCAGCGGCCGGGTCGGTGACGTGACCGACCGGATCGTGGCCGCGCGTGCCGAGGCGCGCGAACGGATCGGTTGGATCATGGACATCTACCTGTTGCGCAAGGGGTAGCGGGGGTGGCCTCGATCTGCCGGGCCGAACAGGTGCGAGCCCCCATCAGGACTCACGCGTGCCCGGTCCGTGGTTCTCACATCAGCTCCCGTGCCACCAACTCCACAGTCACCAGTGCTGCGATCGAGCTCACCGCAAGCAGGCCGATCAGCACGAACAACTGCATGGCGGCCGCGGACCACACGGACGCGCCGCCGAGGACCATGCCGACGAAGGCGCGGGGATCGTAACCAGCCCGACCGCGCGGGTCTGGTCGAGCCCGGGGATGAGCGATGTCGCCGCGGCGGTCGCGCAGATCTCCAGTCGCGTGTCGCGAAGGAGCAGCCCCAACGACAACGCGGCCTCGACCTCGCCTGCGCGGGTGGTCAATTCGTCGTGCGCCCGGCGCCCCGTCAGCGACGTGGTGACCATGGCGTTGCCGAGCAGGATGCCAGCCGTCGGGATCACGGCGATACCGCGGTCGGGGAGCACGCCCACGAGCACCAGTACCACGACCAGGATCAGCGTCGGCACCGCGACCGGTCCCACACACCAGCCGATCGCACGCACGTCGGGAGCCGCCTGCCGTATACGCCTGGCCGACGTGAACGCGGCAGCCGTCGCCATCACGAGCACGAACAGCGCCGACGCCCACAGATACTCGATGACCACCGCCAAGACGCCGGCCAATGCGGCCAGTTGGACGACGGCGCGCACCGACGCCACCAGGGTGTCGGTCGCGAGGCCGCTACGCCGGTTGACCAGTACGGCGACGACGGCGAGCAACACGATCGCGACCGCGAGGGCCGGACCGATGTTGACGACGGCGTCGCCGACTCCGTTCACACGGGCCAGTTCACCAGATCTGCTGCAGGGCCGCGAGCATGTCGTCGCGGATCTCGCTGCGGCAGATCACGAAGTCGGGCATGTAAGGGTGGCGGTTGTTGTAGACGATCTCCGAACCGTCGAGGCGACTGCAATGCAGGCCCGCGGCCAGCGCCACTCCCACCGGCGCGGCGTTGTCCCATTCGTACTGGCCGCCGGCGTGCACGTACGCATCGGCGTCGCCGCGGACGACGGCCATCGCCTTCGCTCCGGCCGAACCGACCGGCACCATCTGCAGACCGAGGCGGTTGGCCACGAAACTCGTCTCGTACGAGCCTCCCCAGCGAGAGGTCACCAGGCGCCGGGTCAGCGGGCCGTCGGTCTCGGCGACGGTGTCGGCCCGGAACAGCTCGCCGGTGGCCGGCAGCGAGACGGCGGCCTCGATGACCCTGCCGTTCTCGGTCAGGGCCACGTGCACGGCCCAATCGGCGGTGCCGTTGGCGAACTCCCTTGTGCCGTCGAGGGGGTCGATGATCCACACGCGCTCGGCGGTCGCCCGGTCGCCCACGTCGGCGGCCTCCTCCGACAACACGGCGTCGTTCGGGCGGTGCCTGCGCAGCACGGTGGAGATCCACGCCTGTGCCAGCGCGTCGCCGACGTCGCCGAGCATTCCCCCGCCGAGGAGGTCGCCGGACCGGATCCCGAGCAGGATCTCCCCGGCGCCCTGCGCGATCCGGGCGGCCAGCTCGGCGTCGGAAAGACGGGAACTCATCCCTTTACTAGAGCACACTGGAGGCATGCCCGAGCTTCCTGAGGTCGCCGCCATCGCCGACTATGTCGACGGCCGGGCGGCCGGACTCCCGATCCGGCGCGTCGATGTCGCATCCCTCTCGGTCCTGAAGACCGCCGACCCGCCGTACACCGCCCTGGCCGGCCGGATCGTCGAATCCGTCGGCCGGATCGGTAAGTACCTGGTCATCCGCACCGTCCCGGGTTCGGAGGCCGCCGCGTCGGAACCGATGATCGCGATGGTCGTCCACCTCTCGCGGGCCGGCTGGGTGCGCTGGAGCGAGGACCTCTCGCCCAAACCGCTGCGGCCCGGCGGCAGGTCGCCGATCGCGCTTCGGGTGCACTGCGGCCTGCCCGGCGAGGGATTCGACGTCACCGAGGCCGGCACCCAGAAGCGGCTCGCGGTGTGGCTGGTCCGCGACCCCGCCGAGATCGATCGCGTCGCCGGACTCGGCCCGGACGCCCTCGAGCTGACCGAGGAGCGCCTCGCAGAGATCCTGGCCTCGACGACCGGCCGCATCAAGAACGTGCTCACCGACCAGCGCGTGATCGCCGGCATCGGCAACGCCTACTCCGACGAGATCCTGCACACCGCACGGCTGTCGCCGTTCGCGTCGTCGAAAACCCTGAAGCCGGACCAGGTGAGCGCCCTCTACGACGCGATGCGGACCGTGCTCACCGATGCCACCAGCCGTCTCGAGGGGCAGGAGGTGGCGCGGCTCAAGTCCGAGAAGCGCACCGGCCTGCGCGTGCACGCGCGCACCGGCCTGCCGTGCCCGGTGTGCGGCGACGCCATCCGGGAGGTCTCGTTCGCCGACCGCTCGTTCCAGTACTGCCCGACCTGTCAGACCGGCGGCAAGGTGCTCGCCGACCGCCGCATGTCGCGGCTCCTCAAGTAGCGGCTTCCGGCGCAACTTACCGCGCGGTAGCCTGGGCGGCGTGACCCCACGGCAGAAGATCCTCATCACCGGTGCGAGTTCGGGACTCGGCGAGGGCATGGCACGTCGATTCGCGGCACAGGGGCGTGCCCTTGGCCTGGCGGCGCGCCGTCTCGAGAGGCTCGAGGCGCTCGCCGGCGAGCTCCGGCCGTCGGCCGCGCACGTGGCGGTGACCCCGCTCGACGTCACCGACCTCGACGCGGTGCCGCTCGCGTTCCGCAAGCTCGCCGACGAGCTCGGCGGGCTGGACCGCGTCATCGTCAACGCAGGCCTCGGCAAGGGCGCCCCGCTGGGCACCGGCAAGGCCGCAGCCAACATCGAGACCGTCCAGACCAACCTCGTCGGCGCCCTCGCACAGGCCGAGGCCGCCCTCGAGATCTTCCGCGAACAGAACGCCGGGCACCTCGTGCTGATCAGTTCGATCTCCGGCGTCCGCGGGCTGCCGAAGGCGCAGGCCGCGTACTCGGGGTCGAAGGCCGGACTCACCGCGCTCGGGCAGGGGCTGCAGGCGGAATTCGCCGGCTCGCCCATCAAGGTGTCGGTGATCGCACCCGGCTACATCGACACCGACATCAACCGCGGCGTCGAGACCAAGCTCAAGGTCGACACCGACAAGGGCGTCGATGCCCTGGTGAAGGCGATCGAGGCGGAGAAGAACTGGGCGCCGGTCCCGCCGTGGCCGTGGACCCCCATCGCCGCGGCGTTGAGGTACCTGCCGCTGTCGCTGAGCCGCCGCCTGGTCTGATCCGAAGCCCGGCACGAGGGGTTTCATCCGCCCGAAGGACGTTTCGGCCGCAGCACGCCGACAATGGCTAGCGTGGCGGGATGTTCTCGAATCGGGCACCGGCGCACCGCTTGTCCGCGGCACTGGTGTGTGCCGGCCTGTCCCTGCTGGGCGTGGTCGGTTGTGCAACCGATCCCGCGGGAGTCGCGCGGAGCCAGACCACGTCGACGCCGACGTCGCCGACCGTCGCCAAGGTCGTGACCGCCGGCCCAGCCCGCGACACCGGGCCCGTCGCACGCCGATTCCCGATGCTCGCCGATGGTTCCGTCGACGGTTGGGCCGCCGACACCGTCGGTGGCGTGCCGGGCACACCGGACCGTGTCCCCGCCCGACGACCCACTGGTTCGACGCGATCGTCGACGTCGGCACCGCACAGGTCGCGGCCTGGGCAGAGGCGTACGGCGCAGGCGCGGTGCCCGATCCCGGCACGGTCGCCACCGAACTCGCCCCTATCGTTCCGCCGGAGGCCTCCTGGGGAGTGCGAATCTCGACGCCGCGTTCTCGTCGGCACAGTGGACGGCGACCGTCTTTCTGTCACCGACGACAGGCCGCGTCGTCGTGCTCGGTATCCACGACTGACCTGCGTAAGGTGACTGTCCGTGGCGAAGAAGCAGGGGCAGATGGTGGCGTCGGGCGCGTTCCAGGTGTTCGGCAGCAAGCGCAGCGACCAGGTGAGCGAGTTGCTCGGCGAGGTCTTCGGGCGTGACGACGTCGAGGCGCTGGCCGCCGACTGGCGCGGCGTCGTCTACTTCACGCTGGCCGAGGGCGAGACCATCGATCCCGAGACCGTGGTCGGATTCGATCCGTCCAGCGGCAGCTCCGGTGAGCTCGCCACCGTCGACGAGGTGCTCGAGGCGGTCCGGACCGGCGAGGTCGCCGATGCTGTCGACGTCGCCAGCTTCGACGCCTGGCGCACCGCGACCGGCACCCGCTCCCTCGACATGGGCTCCTGCGTCCCGCCCGCGCTCGTCGAGTTCCTCGGCGGCGATCCCTCCGAAAGGGTCGTCGAGCCGGAGGATCTCGTGACCTACGTGGCCACTTCCGCCGCCATCATGGGGCGCCTGGAGGAATTGGGGGTCGAGCCCGGCGACGAGATCCCCGATGAAGTTTTCGACGAGAGCTACTGGCAGTAGGCAGCAGCGCACCGAGACCACGCCGGGCGTAGCAGCGCCGCATGAGGCAGCACCGGACGAAGCATCACCGATGAAGCTGCGGTAGTCGGGAAACCGCACAGCTAGGAGCAATTCCTGGCACCGGTCGGACCAATTTTGCGTCGAAATGCCCTTGCGTCCGCCTTGTCCGTGTTTTAAGATCTGCGATCTACCGTTTTGAGTGTTTCGGAGGTGTCGGGGTGAAACGGATCTGGGCGGCTCTGGCCGCCGTGTTCACTCTCTGTCTCGTCGTCGCCGGGTGTTCGGGTTCGGGTGGCTCGACCGACTCCGCGTCGTCGTCGAGTTCGTCGGTCAGCAACGTCGCGAAGACCGGAACATGGGACAAGGAGGGTAAGCCGGTCAACGGGGGTCCCGCGGGCGCCGACGGCTCCACCGGCAACAACCTGACCAAGGATTACTGCGCCCACAACGTCGATTCCAAGTGCCCCAGGGGAAGCTACCTGGGTGCGCACGTCGCCGCGCACGAGAAGAGCGGTTTCTGGGATGCGAACGGAAACCCGGTGAACGGCGGTCCCACGGGCGCGGACGGCTCCACGGGTAACAACCTGACCCAGGAGTATTGCGCTCGCAACCAGGATCCCGCGTGCCCCGAGGGCAGCTACGTCGGTCCGAACGCGATCCGCAATCCCGACGGCAGCCACTCGTTCGTCAAGTGTGAGGGCACCGTCTGCACCAATCCCAATCACGGTGGCGGTGAGGGCACCGGCGCCTGGGACGCCAACGGCAAGCCGGTGAACGGCGGCCCGACCGGTGCGGACGGCTCGACGGGCAACAACCTGACCCACGAATACTGTGCGCAGAACGAGGATCCGGCCTGTCCGCACGGAACCTATGTGGGACCCAACGCGATCAAGAGCCCCGACGGCGCGAATCGGTACGTCCCGTGTGAGGGCACCGTCTGCACCAATCCGAACCACGGCGGGGGCGCGGCGTCCGACGACGACTCCGACGGCGACTCGGGCGACGACCCCGACGAGGCCGATCAGGCCCCGCCGAGCACGGAGGCGGGTGGCAACTGAGCCGGCCGGAACACGGTCGTGACGCATCGGCCGCGGCGAGTGTCGTACTCGCCGCGGCCGGTTCGTGTGGGCGGTCTCGATGCCGTTGGTCAGACAGTGCGTCCGCGGTGCCTGCGGTACCAGGCGACCAGCTCGTTGGTCGACGCGTCGTCGTCGGCGGTCGGCGCGTCGGGCTGGGTGATGGTGCCCAGCAGCGCCTTCGCCTGCGTCTTGCCGAGTTCCACGCCCCACTGGTCGAAGGGGTTGATGCCCCAGATCGAGCCCTCTACGAACACCTGGTGCTCGTAGAGCGCGATCAGCTGGCCCACCACCGACGGGGTCAGCTTGGGTGCGAGGATCGACGTGGTGGGCCGGTTGCCCGGCATCACCTTGTGCGGGACCACGTGCGGCGGAACGCCTTCGGCGGCGATCTCGTCGGCGGTCTTGCCGAACGCGAGGACCTTGGTCTGCGCGAAGAAGTTGCTCATCAACAGGTCGTGCATCGAACCCGATCCGTCGGGGGAGGCCGGCAGGTCGTCGGTCGGTTCGGCGAACCCGATGAAGTCGGCGGGCACGATCCGCGTGCCCTGGTGCAGGAGTTGATAGAACGCGTGCTGGCCGTTGGTTCCCGGTTCGCCCCAGAAGATCTCGCCGGTGTCGGTGGTGACGTGGTGTCCGCCCGCGGTGACGGACTTGCCGTTGGACTCCATGGTCAGCTGCTGGAGGTAGGCGGCGAAACGCGCGAGGTCGTTGCTGTAGGGGAGCACCGCTCGGGTGCCGATGTCCCAGAAGTTGTTGTACCAGAGGCCGATCAGGCCCAGGATCACCGGCGCGTTGCGCTCGAGCGGCTGCGTGCGGAAGTGTTCGTCGACGATACGGAAGCCGTCGAGGAACTCCGCGAAGCGCTCCTTTCCGATCGCGGCCATCACCGAGAGTCCGATCGCGGAGTCGACGGAGTAGCGGCCGCCGACCCAGTCCCAGAAGCCGAACATGTGGTCGGTGTCGATGCCGAACTTCGCGACCTCGTCGGCGTTCGTGCTCACCGCCACGAAATGCTTTGCCACAGCGTCCCTGTCGCCGCCGACCGCGTCGAGGAGCCACTGTCGTGCGGCGGCGGCGTTGGTGAGCGTCTCGAGGGTGGTGAAGGTCTTCGAGGCGATGATGAACAGCGTGGTCTCCGGGTCGAGTCCGGCGAGGGTGCCGACCAGATCGGCCGGGTCGACGTTGGAGACGAAATGACAGGTGATCCCGGCGTCGACGTAGTGGCGCAGCGCCCGATACACCATCACGGGGCCGAGGTCGGAGCCGCCGATGCCGATGTTGACGACGTCGGTGATCCGTTTTCCGGTGTGGCCCTTCCACTCTCCGCTGCGGAGACGGTCGGTGAACGCGCCCATGCGGTCGAGGACGTCGTGGACGTCGGCCACCACGTCCTGCCCGTCGACGACGAGTTCGGCATCTCTCGGCAGCCGCAGCGCCGTGTGCAGGACCGCGCGGTCCTCCGAGGTGTTGATGTGGGCGCCGGCGAACATGTCGTCGCGCATCTCCTCGAGCCCGACCTCGCGGGCGAGGCCGATCAGCAACTCGAGCGTCTCGCGGAGCACCCGGTGCTTGGAGTAGTCGATGTGGAGATCGCCGACGTCGACGGTCAGGTCGCGCCCCCGGTCGGGATCGATCGCGAACACCTCGCGCAGATGCATCGCGTAGACGTGCGGCTGGTGCGCCGCGAGAGCCTGCCAGGACTGCGTTGCGGTGATGTCCCCGTGATCGGTGCCGGTGAAGTCACTTCCGGTTGCCTGCGTGCTCATGACATCCAACCCTATGTGGTCGCCGTCTCCCACGCGACGCTCGTCACACTCGTGGGTGCAACCTCACAATTCGGGCGCGGCCGCCCGCAGATCAGCGGCCGAGGGGGCCGCGGCCGAGGCGCAGCAGCAGCATCGCCAGGGTGTGCCCCTCCTGGCCGAGGTCGGCGAAACGCTCGAGGACCTTCACCTCGCGGCTGTGCACCAGTCGCGGACCACCCGACGCCATGCGGGCCGCGCCGATCTTCTTCGACACCGCCGAACGTCGTTTGACCGCGGCGAGGATGACGGCGTCGAGACGGTCGATCTCGCGTCGCAACTGGTCGATGTCGTCGGGAAGATCGGCGACATCGGTGGTGAGGTCGTACTTCTCGAGGTCGATCGTGTTCTCGAACGACGTTCCGGTGGGCTGCGGGGAATCGTCGGATCCGGAACTGGGGCTGCGGTCGGTCACGGCCCGATTTTGCCACGTCGCGGACCGGGTACCCGCATCCGCCCGACGGATCTGGACACTGGAGCGCATGCTCAACACGCGCACGATGTCGATGATCGCGGTCGCGCTGATCACGGGGCAGTTGCTCGTCCGGGGGTGGCTCGCGGCGACCGGCGACTTCTACTGGGACGACCTGGTGCTCATCGCGCGCGCCTCGTCGGCCCCCATCCTCTCCTGGGAGTTCCTCGGCCACGCCCACGACGGGCATTTCATGCCCGCGGCCTTCCTCGTGGCCGGGGTGACGACGTGGCTGGCTCCGTTGAACTGGCTGCTGCCCGCGGCCACGCTCGTCGTGCTGCAGCTGATCGCGTCGGTCTGCGTGTGGCGGATGATCCGCACCGTCGCGCCGCGGGCACGCGCGGGGGCGATCGTCGCGCTCGCCTTCTACCTGTTCAGTCCGATGACCGTGCCCGCCTTCGCCTGGTGGTCGGCGGCGCTCAACACTCTGCCCATGCAGGCCGCGATGGCCTGGATCGTCGCCGACGCGGTGACGCTCGTGCGGGGAGAGGTGGACGACTTCCGGCGGCGGATACTGTGGATCCGCTCGACGGTCGTCTTCCTGGTGGCGCTGGCCTTCTTCGAGAAGTCGCTGTTCATCCTCCCGACGGTTCTCGTCGTCGCCGTGCTCGCCGCCGGCGCCGACCGCCGGGCCGTGGGCCGGGCGCTGCGGTCCGCGCGCGAGCTGTGGGTGTCGATGACCGCGCTGACGGTGGTGTGGGCGGCGGTCTACTTCGCGACGGTCGGCCTGGGCGACGGCCGGCACTCGGTCGCCCAGACCGCCCGGCTCGTCTGGGGATCGGTGAACCAGGCGATCGTGCCGTCTCTCGTCGGCGGGCCGTGGGAGTGGGACCGGTGGACCCCGAGCCCGCCGACGGGCTTCGCGGCGACCTGGATGATCGTGGCCGGGTGGGCCGTCCTGGTCGCGGTGGTCGGCTGGGCCTGCCTGCGGCGCCGCGGCGGCCTGCCGATCGTGGTGTTCGGGCTGGTCTACGCGGTGGCGGCCCAGATCCCGATCATGTGGAACCGGTCGAGCCCCGAGACCGCGCTCGTCCTGGCCCAGCACATGCGCTACCTGCCAGACACGGCTCTGGTGCTGACCATCGTGATCGCGCTGCTCGCCGCCGCCGAGCCCAGGGGCCGGGCCGGCGACCACCGCGCCACCCATCGGGCGGGTCGGGGCGACCCCGACTCCCCTCGGCCGGACCCGGGCCGCCCCGACGCGGCGAGGGAACTGCTCGCGCCGGCGGCCGCGGCCCTGGTGATCGTGTCGGCGGTGGTGTCGCTGGTCTCGTTCTCGGCGTCGTGGCGGGACAATCCCACCGGCGACTACCTCGACACCGCCGTCGTCGCCCTGCGTGAGAACGCCGACGAGACGATGCTCGACCAGTCGGTGCCGCTGGAGATCCTCCAACCGGTCGTCTATCCCGACAACCAGATCAGCCGGATCTTCGGCCGGGTCGAGCCGCGCCCGCGGTTCGGGGCCGGCACCGAACGGCTGCTCGTCCTCGACACAGCGGGCGACGCGGTGCCCGGCGGCGTGACGCGGCGGCGGCTGATCTTCGAGGGGGCGGGCGACTGCGGTCGTCCCGAGGTCGACGGGCCGACGCGCCTGCGGCTCGACGGTCCGCTGTTCCGGTGGCCCTGGACCGTCGCGATCGGCTACTGCGCCACACGCGACGGCGAGATCGAGATGTCGCTCGACGAGGGCGAGGCCGTCCGGGTCCCGGTCCGGGCCGGCCTCGGCGCCGTGTACGTGCGGCTCGACGGCGCGGGCGACGCGGTCACCGTCCGGCCCCTGACCCCCGGCCTGCGGATGCACACCGGGACCGGGCGGGTCGGCGAGGCCGTCGAGGCGCGTTTCGCCGGCTGACCGGCGTCAGCCGGACGGCCCGCTGCGGGGACGACCGGCGTCAGTCGACCTGCGCCACGGCGATCTTGCCGGTGTGGCCCTCCTGGACGACCAGCAACCGCAGGGCGAGGGCCGTCTCCGATTCCTTGGTGAAGTACACGACCTCGACGTCGTCGGCGGCCTTCAACTGCTCCTTCATCTGGTCCTTGAGCACCTTGGTGCCCTCCCAGGACGGGTCGAAGCCGCTGCCGACGATGTGCTCCTTGTAGCCGGGACCGAAGGTCACGTGCAGGCTTCCGTCGGTGCCGATGCCGTCGAACAGGTAGTCGCCGCGCTTGACCGCGTAGTAGCTGGGCAGGCCGGTCACGCTGGAGTTGTACGCCGCCTGCTCGGGGTTCTTGTTCCCGGTGCGGACGTAGACGACCTCGGTGTTGGTCATCTTCTCGTTGTCGTCGATGAGCTTGTTGAGCGCGGTGTCGGTGGTGTCGACGAAGCCGAGGTAGGTGAACGCGGACTGCGGACGGATCGACGAGTTCGCCGGCAGGTTGGTGGCGGTGCACCGGGTGACGGCGGTCTGGCCGAAGTCCACGCGCACGACGGGCTTGCACTCGCCGCCGAGCGCCCCGGCGGGACGGTCGCCGACGGAGAAGTTCAGGGTCAGCCCGAAGTTGAAGTGTCCGCGGGCGTTGTCGGACCAGGTGTTGCCGTTCACCGTGAAGTCGTAGGCGCAGGCCGCGGTGGTGCACTGGCCGACCAGACGCGGGGAGACCGCCGGCGTCTTGGGCCACAGGCCCGGCGCCGGCACCGACAGCAGGTCGCCGACCAGCGCGCGCTGGTTGGCGAACACCTTCTGCGCCCGATCCGCGGGCTGCAGGTCGATCGAGGTGTCGATGTCGTACGTCGCCGACCCGACGGTCAGCTCTCCCTTGACGTGGGTGACGTTCTTCGAGTCCGGCTCGTAGGTGACCTCCCACGAGCCGATCTTGACCTTGTTGTCGCCGATGAACTCGATGGGCGGGTCGCTGGTCGGCCAGCGACGGGCGTCGGGGGTCCCGCGGTTGGGGCTCGGCAGCTCGGCGCCGAGCTGCTGTTCGGAGTTCTCCTCGACGTTGCCGATCTGCGCGGCGAGGTTGTCCGGGCCGAGGACGGTGCCCAACCGGGGCAGGCCCACGAAACGGGAGGACGCCCACTTGTTGTCGAGCGGGGCCATGTCGAGGTTGAGCTTCTCGTCGGCGACGAGCAGGTCGTTCCAGAACGCGCCGGGCGCGCTGATGAACGGGTTGTTGCCGATCTGGCGGTACTCGGCCTGGTTGGACCCCAGGGTGATGGTGCCCTCGGCGGTGTTCGACGAGGTGGCGATGAGGTCCTCGAACTCGACCGTGCCCTCGCCGCCGGCGTTGTCGTACTTGTAGCCGACCTTGCCGGTGTACTTCGCCGCCGGGCTCATGGCCATCTTGAACAGGACCTCGTCCAGGCTCTTCTGGGCGCGGAAGGCCGCGGTCGGCTCGGCCGAGCCGGAGGCGGTGAAGGGCACGAACGACACGACGAGGGCGGCGACGAGTGCCAGGACACCCACGCCCAGCGCGACGATGGCGGGGGCAAGGGACGGTCGTTTCATTCGGTCGCCTCTTTCGGTCGTCGAGGCACGCGTCCGTGATCTACGGGCGCCCCCGAGAGCCAGTGATACCGGGTCATCGTAGCCATGGGGACTGGTCCGACGAGGGTCAACTCCCCAGGTGGTCCGCCGATCGCAGGACGACGCCCGCCGGGCCGGGCCGACGGGGGGGGCGGTGTCGGTCGGTGCGGGTAGCCTGAACTACCGATGAACAGCTCTTCTCCCGCCCCCCTGCTCACCGGCCGCACCTCGTCTTCCTCCTCGGGTGCGCCTGCTGCCGACGACCGGGTCGAGCGCCTGCTCGACGGGCTGAATCCGCAGCAGCGTGCAGCGGTGCTGCACGCGGGAGCGCCGCTGCTGATCGTGGCCGGCGCGGGTTCGGGCAAGACGTCGGTCCTGACCCGGCGCATCGCCTACCTGCTCGCCGCGCGGGACGTGACGCCGGGGCAGATCCTGGCCATCACCTTCACCAACAAGGCCGCCGCGGAGATGCGCGAGCGCGTCATCGACCTGGTCGGCCCGCGTGCGGCATACATGTGGGTGTCGACCTTCCACTCCACGTGCGTCCGCATGCTGCGCGCGCAGTCGGGGCTGCTGGAGGGGATGAACTCCAACTTCTCCATCTACGACGCCGACGACTCCAAGCGGTTGCTGGGCATGATCATCCGCGATCTGGACCTCGACCCCAAGAAGTTCAGCCCGCGCGGAGTCGCGGTGGCGATCTCCAACTTCAAGAACGAGTTGGTCACGCCGGAGGGCGCGGCCGCTGCCTCCGGCGAGGACGACCTCGCGGCCAAGACCATCGCCCGCATCTTCGCCGAGTATCAGCGGCGCCTGCGCGCGGCGAACGCCTTCGATTTCGACGATCTGATCGGCGAGACCGTCGCGCTGCTGCACAACCATCCGCAGGTGGCCGAGTACTACCGGCGCCGGTTCCGTCACGTGCTCGTCGACGAGTACCAGGACACCAACCACGCGCAGTACGTCCTCATCCGCGAGTTGGTGGGGGAGCAGACCACCGCGAGCGGCCTCGAGCCGTCGGAGCTGTGCGTGGTCGGTGACGCCGACCAGTCGATCTACGCGTTCCGCGGTGCGACGATCCGCAACATCGAGGAGTTCGAGCGCGACTTCCCGGACGCGGAAACCGTTCTGCTGGAACAGAACTACCGGTCGACGCAGACGATCCTGTCGGCGGCGAACGCGGTCATCGCCCGCAACCCCAACCGCCGCGAGAAGAAGCTGTGGACCGACTCGGGCGACGGCGATCCGATCGTCGGCTACGTCGCCGACTCCGATCGCGACGAGGCCACCTTCATCGCCAAGGAGATCGAGGAGCTCACCGACTACTCGATCGGCGGGTCGTCGAGCTTCAAGTACTCCGACGTCGCGGTCTTCTATCGCACCAACACGGGTTCGCGCGCGATCGAAGAGGTCTTCGTGCGCCACGGCATCCCGTACAAGGTCGTCGGCGGCACCAAGTTCTACGAGCGCAAGGAGGTGCGCGACATCGTCGCGTACCTGCGCGTGGTCGCCAACCCCGACGACTCGGTGAGCCTGCGCCGCATCCTCAACACCCCGCGCCGCGGCATCGGCGACCGGGCCGAGGCGTGCGTCGCCGTGCACGCGGAGAACACCGGCCGCAGTTTCTACGAGTCCCTGATCGACGCGTCCGAGGGCAAGGTCGCACTGCTGAACACGCGCGCGGTCAAGCAGATCGGCATGTTCGTCGAACTCATCGAGGGCCTGCGCACCGACTTCCTCACGCACTTCGGCGATTCCGACACCGCCGACGCCGACACCGTCGTGCTCGACGCTACGGAGGAGGCGGCCGACATCGGCGAGCTCGTCGACGCCATCGTGGAGCGGACCGGCTACCGCGCCGAGCTCGAGGCGTCGAACGACCCCCAGGATGGCGCGCGGCTGGACAACATCAACGAACTCGTCGCCGTCGCACGGGAATTCAGCGCCGACGCGGCACAACTCGACGAGTCCGACGATCCCGAGGTCGATCGCGAGGGCGAACCCGAACCCGGTTCGCTCGCGGCGTTCCTCGAGCGCGTCTCGCTCGTCGCCGACGCCGATCAGGTGCCCGACGAGGGCGAGGGCGTGGTCACGATGATGACGCTGCACACCGCCAAGGGCCTGGAGTTCCCGGTGGTCTTCGTGACCGGTTGGGAGGACGGGCATTTCCCGCACATGCGCGCGCTGGGCGACCCGAACGAGCTGAGCGAGGAGCGTCGCCTGGCCTACGTCGGCATCACCCGCGCCAAGCAGCGTCTGTACCTGACGCGGGCGGTCACCCGCGCGTCGTGGGGGCAGCCGGTGTCGAATCCGGAATCCCGCTTTCTGCAGGAGATCCCGCAGCATCTGATCGACTGGCGGCGCCTGGAACCCCGCCGCGGCATGCGCGGTTTCGGCGGTTCGACCGGTGGCGTCTTCGGCCGGGACGGCGCGTTCTCCGACTCTGGCTCGTCGTTCGGTCGCGGCCGTTCGTCGTACTCGCCGGACCCGGCGCGCGGGCGGAACAAGAAGGTGCAGTTGGAGATCGGCGACCGCCACAACCATCCGAAGTACGGGCTGGGCAAGGTCGTCGCGAAGGAGGGGAGCGGCGCCACCGAGCGGGTCGTCATCGACTACGGCGGCAGCGCGGGACGCGTCACGCTGCTGACGGCGGGCGGGATTCCGGGCGAGAAGCTCTAGGCCGCACCTGCGCTGTCGGAGAAGCGAAGTCGCGCGCGACCTCGCTTCGGGCCGGCGACCTCGATCGAGGTCGCCGCTGCGGAATGATGACGGCGGCGATGTGGGGCGATATGGGTTGTGCCTTGCCGACGCAGAGCGGGAAGAGGCGGCGCTCGCGAGGGGGCCGTTGCGATCGCCCCCGGCAGGGAGCGCGATACGGATGCTTCTAGCCGGTGTAACCGGTCATGCGGACGCCCTTGGACGCCAGCCACGGCACCGGATCGATCTTGGTGGTGCCGTTTTTCCACACCTCGAAGTGCAGGTGCGGGCCGAAGGAGAAGCCCTCGTTGCCGACCAGGGCGATGACGTCGCCGGCGGTGACCTTCTGGCCCTCGCGGACCAGGACGCCCGAACCCGACATGTGGCCGTACATGGTGACGGTGCCGTCGTCGGCGCGGACCTGGACCCAATGGCCGTAGCCGGAGGCCGGCTCGGCCTTGATGACGACGCCGTCGGTCACGGCGTGGATCGGGGTGCCCAGCGGGGCGGCCATGTCGATGCCGCCGTGCATGGAGCCCCAGCGCATCTCGAATGCGGAGGTGAAGGAGTAGGCGCCGAGCGGGATCGGCGAGACGAACAGCGGGCGGCGGGCGAGGGCCTCGCGGCGGGCCTCGTCGGCGGCCATCTTCGCGCCGACGGCCAGCTGCTGGTCGAACACGTCCATCTGGTCGCCGGCAGGCGCGGCCGCCGCGACACCCGGACCGAGGTCGGCCGGTGCGGTCGCGTCGTTGACGGCTGCGGCGTTCACGGGAGCCGTGGCGGGGGCGTCGTCACCGCTGCTGCTCACCTGCGAGACGGCGGCCACGGCTGCGCCTGCGGCCATCGCGATGAGGGCGGCGCGACCGCCCTTGAGGGCATTCGGCGGAGCCGCGACGCGGTGCTTGCCGCCGCGTCGGGCGCGACGGCCGGCGGGATTGGTGCGGAACGGGAGGGGCTCGGCATCGGCATCGCCGGCCTCGTCCTCGGGAATCATCTCGAGGACGTCGGCGTCGGCGCCCTCGACGTCGAACGGCTCGTCGTGCCGGTACTGGTCGAACTCGTGCTCGGGGATCAGGATGTCCTGGGTGATCTCCGAATGGGTGGGGCGGTAGTAGCCCTTCCAGGTGGACGGAGTCCAGGTGGTCTGCTCGGCGGAGTCGAAGTCGTAGTCGTCGAGATCGGCGTCGGCGTGGACGACCGGGATGATCGTGGTCATCTCCTCGGACCTGACGTCATCGACCAACCCGCCCGATCGGACGCGGCTCGATCCGCCTGAGACACCCGGTCCCGCCAAATCGTCCACCTCATCTCTTCGTTGCCGCGGATTCGACGTTGTCGTCTGTAATCCTTTTGTGACCAATCCCTGGGAGCCGACGGTAACGAAATGATTGCGGCAAGTCCAACGGTGGAATGCCGCGAATCGGAAGTTTGTGAGGCAGGTCACACACTCCGCGAGGTTTCGCCACGGTGTCGAATTCCCGGTTCGGCAGTCTGGATGCACTGCCGGGTTCGGGTCATCGCCGGAGAGTATTGTCCAGCCCGCGCGGGCGGCGCGCTCGGGCGGGGTGCGGGACGAGAGGAACGTCGCAGGTGGGGCGTAGTACGACGTACTCGTGAGTAGGTTCGGACCGAGCGAGTGATCTGTTGCACAAGGGCAGGGTGCGTGCGAGGGCGAGATAGGGCACGGGTTTAAAGTCCGTTATGGCCCGCGTTACACCCTTGGGCGGGCAAATCTACGAGATGGTGAGCTGAATGGATCTCTTCGAATACCAGGCGAAGGAACTGTTCGCCAAGCACGGGGTTCCCACCACACCCGGTCGGGTGACCGATGATGCCGCCGATGCGCGGGCGATCGCCGAGGAAATCGGCAAGCCCGTCATGATCAAGGCTCAGGTCAAGACCGGTGGACGTGGCAAGGCCGGTGGCGTGAAGTACGCCGCCACCCCGGACGACGCGCAGTCCCACGCCTCCAACATCCTTGGTCTCGACATCAAGGGCCACATCGTCAAGAAGTTGCTGGTCGCCGAGGCCAGCGACATCGCGGAGGAGTACTACATCTCCTTCCTCCTCGATCGCGCCAACCGCACCTACCTTGCCATGTGCTCGGTCGAGGGCGGCATGGAGATCGAAGAGGTCGCCGCGACCAAGCCGGATCGCCTGGCCAAGGTCCCGGTGGACGCCGTGGACGGTGTCGACCTGGCCTTCGCGCGTGAGATCGCCCAGAAGGGCCACCTCCCCGAAGAGGTTCTCGAC
This sequence comes from Gordonia paraffinivorans, assembly GCF_900683595.1. Taxonomy (NCBI): domain Bacteria; kingdom Bacillati; phylum Actinomycetota; class Actinomycetes; order Mycobacteriales; family Gordoniaceae; genus Gordonia; species Gordonia paraffinivorans. The sequence goes on from NZ_CAACYD010000007.1 coordinate 1,041,400, forward strand.
GCCGCAGCGGTGACCATTCAGAAGCTGTGGGAGGTCTTCGTCGCCGAAGACGCCCTCCTGGTCGAGGTCAACCCGCTCGTCCGCACCCCGGACAACCAGATCCTCGCCCTCGACGGCAAGGTCACCCTGGACGGCAATGCCGACTTCCGTCAGCCCGGCCACGCCGAGTTCGAGGATCGTGACGCCACCGATCCCCTGGAGCTCAAGGCCAAGGAGCACGACCTCAACTACGTCAAGCTCGACGGCGAGGTCGGTGTCATCGGCAACGGCGCGGGCCTGGTCATGTCGACCCTCGACGTCGTCGCGTACGCCGGCGAGAAGCACGGCGGTGTGAAGCCGGCCAACTTCCTCGACATCGGCGGTGGCGCCTCGGCCGAGGTCATGGCCGCCGGTCTCGACGTCATCCTCGGCGACGAGCAGGTCAAGAGCGTCTTCGTCAACGTCTTCGGCGGCATCACCGCCTGTGACGCGGTCGCCAACGGCATCGTCGGCGCCCTGGAGAAGCTGGGCTCGGAGGCCAACAAGCCGCTCGTCGTCCGCCTCGACGGCAACAAGGTCGACGAAGGTCGCAAGATCCTGGCCGATGCGAACCACCCGCTGGTCACGCTCGCCGAAACCATGGACTCGGGCGCCGACAAGGCCGCCGAGCTGGCGAGCAAGTAAGGGAGCCACGCCAAATGTCGATCTTTCTGAACAAGGACAACAAGGTCATCGTCCAGGGCATCACCGGCGGTGAGGGCACCAAGCACACCGCCCTGATGCTCAAGGCGGGCACCAACATCGTCGGCGGCGTCAACGCCCGCAAGGCCGGCACCACCGTGTCGCATGTGGACGCCGACGGCAACACCGTCGAGCTGCCGGTGTTCGCATCGGTCGCCGAGGCGATGAAGGAGACCGGGGCCGACACCTCGATCGCCTTCGTGCCGCCGAAGTTCTCGAAGGACGCCATCATCGAGGCGATCGACGCGGAGATCCCGCTGCTGGTCGTCATCACCGAGGGCATCCCGGTGCAGGACACCGCCTACGCGTGGGCCTACAACCTCAAGAAGGGTGGCAAGACCCGCATCATCGGTCCGAACTGCCCCGGCATCATCACCCCGGGCGAGTCGCTGGTCGGCATCACGCCGAACAACATCACCGGCAAGGGCCCGATCGGTCTGGTCTCGAAGTCGGGCACCCTGACCTACCAGATGATGTACGAGCTCCGCGACCTCGGCTTCTCGACCGCCATCGGCATCGGCGGCGACCCGGTCATCGGCACCACCCACATCGACGCCATCGAGGCGTTCGAGAAGGACCCGGAGACCAAGCTGATCGTCATGATCGGTGAGATCGGCGGCGACGCCGAGGAGCGTGCGGCCGACTACATCAAGGCCAACGTGACCAAGCCGGTCGTCGGCTACGTCGCAGGCTTCACCGCGCCGGAGGGCAAGACCATGGGTCACGCCGGCGCGATCGTGTCCGGCAGCTCCGGCACCGCGCAGGCCAAGAAGGAGGCCCTCGAGGCCGCCGGCGTCAAGGTCGGCAAGACCCCCTCGGAGACCGCCGCGCTGGCACGTCAGCTCTACGAGGCCCTGTAGGTCGTACCGACACAGGTCATTCGCACACGAGAAAGCCCGAGCGGGTCCGCCCGCTCGGGCTTTCTCGTGTCCTGGACCCGGTCCCGCCGTGCCGGGTCCAGGCGTGCGGTCATTCGCAGGCGACGCCGTCGCCGTCCCGGTCGAGCTTCGCGCGGTACCCGGGTTGACCCTCGTACAGCGGTGCGGCGCCGGCGGCGCGGGCCGCTGCGCAGTTGGGGTAGTACGCCGACGGCGCCTGGACGCCAGGCGTCCAGGCAGGGGCTTCGGTCGTCGGGGCGTAGAGCCGCGGCGGGGTGTAGGCGGGCTCGGACGTCGGCGTCCGGTGTGCGGGGGCCGCGGTGGACGTTGCGGTGTCGCGCTGCTCGGCCGGCGTGGTGGCCGGGGCCCCGGTGTCGTCGCAGGACGACAGGACGCGGATGATGGCGTCCTTCTCCGCCTGGGTGACCCACAGGCCGTATTCGGCCTTCACGTCGACCTGACGGCTCACGTACGCGCAGCGGTAGGCCTTGTTCGGCGGCAGCCAGGTGGCGGCGTCACCCGCGCCCTTCTTCTGGTTGGTCGGGCCGTCGACCGCCTGCAGGTTGCGGGGGTCGTTCGCGAGGTCGGCACGGCGTTCGGGGGAGAGTTGCTGCGCTCCCTTCTGCCACGCATCCGACAGTGCGACGACGTGGTCGATCTGCACCGCCGACGACGTGCCCTGGCCGCGGACGAACGGGATCGTCTTGCCCGTGTAGGCGTCGTGCAGCGTCCCCGAGAGGACGACGCAGCCCCTGGTGCCGGGTTTGACGGTGATGTCGGTCAGATCTCGGCGAAGGATGTCGTTGCGGGTGTCGCAGCCGTTGTGTCCGCCCTCGACGTTCACGTCGTCGGACCACTGCTGGCCGAACAGGGCCCGGTCGTAGCCGGTCTTCGGTGCGCGTCCCTTGACCGGAAGGGCGTCGAGCTTGGCCAGCGTGGCGGCGACGGACGGCGAGGCGGCGGGTGTCGAGGTGGCGGTGGTGATCGCAGAGGGCGTCGAGGGCTCGCCCCGGGCGGACGTGTGTCCGGCGGCGCTGCCTGTCCCGACCGCCGTGGGCGTCGTGGTGGCGGGATTGGCGAGACCGCAACCGGTGCCTCCGATGACGAGCGCGACGACGGCGGCACCGGCCGACAGCCATCGGGCCGCCGACGGCAGACATGCGTGTACAGATCCGAGCATCGTTGACCGAACTCCTCATGAAGCGTCTCGGGTCACATCATGCCCGTGGGTGCCGACAAGGAGCCGTGCGGCCGCGTCGGTCAGGAGTCGGTCGTCACCCGTCGATCGGCTGCGCCCGCCATCTCCCGCAGGCGCGGCGTCCCGTAGATGACGACCGCGGCCAGGGCGATGATGCCGGCGACCGCGACGATGTCGAGGATGTAGTGATTGGCCGTGCCCACGACGACGAACGAGGTCACCAGCGGGTAGATCACCCCGAGCGCCCGGACGAGCGGCTTCTTCGCGATCAGGAAGATCATCAGCCCCGACCAGATCGCCCATCCGCAGTGCAGCGACGGCATCGCGGCGAACTCGTTGGTCATCGACTGCGGGCCCGGCGAGCCCGATTCCTCCCACCATCCCCACGACGAGGTGACGCTCATGACGTCGACGAATCCGTCGTACATCCGCGGCGGTGCGGTCGGGTAGGTGTAGAAGCCGACCAGGGCGAGGAGGGTGGTCGCGGCCAGCAACAGCGACGCCTTCCGGTACTCCGTCTGGTGCCGGACGTAGAGCCAGACGGCCACGCCGATGGTCACCCACCAGTGCAGCGTGTGGTACTCCAGCGCAGACACCGCCGACAGCAGGTCGTCACCGGCGACCCACTGGTTGACCCGCTGCTCGATGTCGATGCGCAGGAACGCCTCGAGGCGCATGATCTCCGAACCGTGTTCGAAGGCCGGCGCGACGTCCTTGCCGCCGGCGTTGCGGACGGCCGAGTAGGCGCTGTAGACGCCGAGGACGATCGCGATCTCCATCAGCAGTCGCATGACCGCAGTGGGCGAGGGCATCCACGGGCGGCGCGACCCCGGGGACGGCTGGTCCGACGCCCCGGCGACGTCGTCGCGGGCCGGCCGGACGGTCGCGGAAACGGCGCGCCGGTCCTCGACGGGCCCTCGCGAGGCAACCTCAGTCATGTGTGTACCGTACATACATGCTCAGGGTCGGGATCTCGACCCTCGGCCGGGGGCGTGCAGGATGGCCCGCGTGGGTCCTGATGCTCCTGCGAGGGCGGAGGGGACAGACACTCGCGTACGCCTGCTTCTTCGTCACCGCGCTGGTCATGCGGAGCGTTTCGGACCTGTCCACCCATCGGTTGTGGGCCGACTGTGCGATCGTCGGGTACGGCGTCGCCCTGGCCGTGAGCCTGGTATCCCTGCCGGTGCTGTCCGGTCGACGACGCGCCCGGGTCGCGTTCGGCGCCGCGACGGCCGGAGCGCTGCTGGTGCCGCTGGCACTGCTGCTCACCGGGCGGTACGGCGTGCAGAACGAGGTGACCATCATCGAGCAGTCCGCCGCTGTCCTGTTGTCCACCGGGACACCCTATGTGCACGATGCGTCGACTCTCGATCAGATCAATCCGTACCTGCCCGGAATGGCACTGTTCGGCGTGCCCGCAGTCGTGGCCGGCATGGTCGGGGACGGACTCGGGCAGGTCTGGGTCGCCGCGCTGACCGATCCGCGGATCTGGTGTCTTCTCGTCGCGCTCGTGAGCGCGGGCGCGGCGCTGCGTCTGCACCGGGTGCGGTCCCGGTGGGCGCGGGCGGCGATGTTCCTGTCCCTCCTGTCGCCGACCGTCGCGCTCGAGATGTCCACCAGCGGTGTCGATCTGCCGCTGGCCGGCCTGCTGGTCCTGGGCATCGCGCTCGCCGGGGCCGGACGGGTGAAGTCGGCGGCACTGGCCCTCGCCGGGGCGCTCGCGCTCAAGTGGGTGGCCGTGATCGCCGTGCCGGTGGTCGCGCTGCTCGTCCTCCGGCAGGAGGGCCGACGCCGCGCGGCGGTGTTCCTCGCGGTCTGCACGGCGGCGTTCGGGGTCCTGCTCGTCCCGGCGCTGGTGTCGGTGGTCGACATGCTCGCCCAGGTCGTGCGGTTCCCGGCCGGTGTGGGGGTGGTGGCGACGCCCGCCCGTAGCCCGATGCCCGGCGTCCTGCTCGCGTCGACCGGCAGCGCGGGACGCGCCTGCGCGCTCGTGCTGCTGGCCGTGGCCGCGACGGCGATCGCGGTGCTGGTGATCCGGCGTCCGCCGCGCACCACCGGGCGGGCCTATGTGTACGCCGGCATCGGTTTCGTCGCCTTCTTCCTGCTGGCCCCCACCGGGCGGTTCGGATACATGGTCATCCCGGTGATGCTCTTCGGCGCCGCGTACGCGACCTCGCGTCTCGTGAACCGACCGGCGGACAGCGGCGAGCATCCGGCCGTGACCCCGGACGTCGCGCCACCGGATCACACGACATCCGACGCCATGTCGCGGAACGATCACGGCCCATTTCCGCGCCCGTGCAACGAGATGCCGCGTGCGATAATCCGGCGATGTACTCCACTGCGCAGCCGGGCGCGATGTCCCGATTGGCGGGGGAATCGCTCCGTTTCGCAGGGGTGATCCTCGAGGTCGCCGAGGCCGCTCCGCTTCTCGGACCGGCGATCCGGGCGGTCCGCGTCCGCACCGTCGAGGCGGCCGACGCGGCCCGCCTGTGGGCCGGGGCCAAGGTGCGAACCGTTCTCGGAGCGGTCATCCGGGAGGTCGTCGACGTCCTCACCGAGGAGGTCGATCTCACCGATCTCGTCCTGCAGAACGTCGATCTCGAGCGGTTGATCGCCGCGGTTCTCGAGGTCATCGACCTCGATGCGGTGATCGAGACGGTCGATCTCGATCGCGCTGTCGCACAGGTGGACCTGATGCGGGCCATCGACCTCGTCGACCTGCACGAGGTGATCGGCAAGGTCGACCTCGACGAGGTCGCCAAACGCATCGACCTCGATGCGATCGCCGCGCGCATCGACATCGACGCGATCCTCGGCCGGGTGGACCTGGTCGGGCTCGCCGAGGAGATCATCGACGGCGTCGACCTGCCCGACATCATCCGGGAGGCGAGCACCTCGGTCACCGCCGACGTGATGACCGACGTGCGCAGCAGCAGTGAGCGGGCCGACGACGCGGTCGCCAACGCGGTCAACCGGTTCCTGCGCCGACGCGGTGCCGGCGCCGACGTGTCCACGCGGGACGGGGTCGACGGATGACCGCCGAGCCGAAGCCGAGACCCGCCGAGCCGCATGCGGTTCACCGCGCGCATGCCGTGCAGGATCGCGACAAGACCGCCGGCATCGTGAGCCGCGGCATCGCGGCCTTTCTCGACCTGCTGATCGTGTGGATGATCCTCGGTGCCTGCTACGCGGGTCTGTCACTGCTGAAGTTCGCCCTGACGGTCAGCGAGTTCCATTTCCTTCATGTCGACATCCTGTTCACCACAACGGGTTTCGTGGTCACCTCGGTGCTCTACCTGGCTGCGTGCTGGGGCGTGTCCGGTCGCACGCCGGGCTCGGTGGTCATGGGCCTGCGGGTGGTCGATTCCACGGGCGGTCGAGTCCGTCCGCTGGTCGCGGTGCTGCGGGCGGTGCTCTGCACGGTCTTCGCGATCGGGCTGGTCTGGGTCGTGGTCGACCGCCGACGCCGTTCGGTCGCCGACATCCTCCTGCGCACCCGCGTCGTCTACTCCCGCTGACCGCCCGGCCCGCTTCGGCGACCACCGCGCCGGCGGGCGATACGGTGGGGGAATGGGTCAACGGGAGCGACTGACGGCGGTGCGGTTGCGGGACATGCTCGTCGACGACGGGACCTGGGAGTCCTGGGACACCGTCATCGCCCGTCCGGCCGAGACCTCCGACGGCGAGGACCGGGCCTATGCCGACGACCTCGCACGGGCCAGGCAGCGGGCCGGCACCGACGAGGCGGTGATCACCGGTGCCGGGATGATCGGCGGGAACCGGGCCGCGATCGTGCTGAGCGAGTTCGGGTTCCTCGGCGGGTCGATCGGCCGGGACGCCGGCAAGCGCATCGTCGACGCCGTCGTGCGCGCGACCGCCGAGCGGCTGCCGCTGGTCGCCCTGCCGGCATCCGGCGGGACCAGGATGCAGGAGGGCACGGCCGCGTTCCTGCAGATGGTCGCGATCACCGGTGCCGTCACCGCGCACAAGGCCGCGGGGCTGCCCTACATCGTCTACCTGCGTCACCCGACCACCGGCGGGGTGTTCGCGTCGTGGGGATCGCTGGGCCACGTGACCTGGGCGCAGCCCGGGGCGCTGGTCGGGTTCCTCGGTCCCCGGGTGTACGAGGGCCTGCACGGCGAGCCCTTCCCGGACGGCATCCAGACCGCCGAGAACCTCGTGCGCACAACGGTTGTCGACGACGTGGTGGAACCCGCGGAACTCCCCGGCCGGCTCGCCGCCGTGCTGCGCCTGCTCGCTCGGCGGCACGAGATGTCCGGCGGGGAAGCGGACTGCGGACCCGCGTCGGTACCGGTCACCGGCGACGCCGAGGCCTGGGCGAGCGTTCTCGCCACCCGCGAACCGGGACGTGCAGGGCTGGTCGAGTTCCTCGCCCTGGAGGAGTCCGCCGCGCTGTCCGACGCCGGTCCGCTCCGGTTCTCGCTGAGCAGTTTCGGCGGCCGCGTCGCGCTGGTGGTCGGATACGACCGCGTCTCCCAGGAGCGGGGAGAACTGCTCGGTCCGCGGCACCTCCGCGAGGCGCGCCGGGCGATCATGGCGGCCGGCGACCTCGGTCTGCCCGTCGTCACGGTGATCGACACGCCGGGCGCGGAGCTGTCCGTGGTGGCCGAGGAAGGCGGCCTGGCCGCCCAGATCGCCCGCTGCACCGTCGAATTGATCAAGGTGCCGGTCCCGACGGTGTCGATCCTGCTCGGCCAGGGTGCCGGCGGCGCGGCACTGGCGCTCTTCCCGGCGGACCTGCGGGTGGCCCGGGCCGACGCGTGGCTGTCGCCGCTCCCGCCGGAGGGTGCGAGCCTGATCGTGTACCGCGACCTCGACCACGCCGCCGAGATGGCCGCGCGCCAGGGGATTCTCGCGCGGCGCCTCGCCGCGCAGCAGGTGGTGGACGTCGTGGTCGACGCCGAGACCGACCGGCAGGCGCTGGCCGGCCTGCGCGCCGCGGTCGCCCGTTTCCTCGCCACGTCGCCGGAGCCGGACATCCCGGCCCGCGTCCGCGTTCCGGTGGCGGAGGAGCGATGACGCGGCGGATCGTCGCCGTCGGCGCCGTGATCACCGATGAGCATGGACGAATCCTGTTGGTCCAGCGGCGGAATCCGCCGGCGGCGGGAAAGTGGTCGATTCCGGGCGGCAAGGTCGAACCGGGGGAGTCGCTCGAGGCCGCGGTCGAGCGGGAGATCCTCGAGGAGACCGGACTCCACGTCGAGGTCGGTGAATTGCTGTGGAGCGTCGACATTCCCGTGACCGGCGTCGGCGCCGCGAACGACGCTGCGGCCGACGACGCGGTGTTCGAGGTGCACGACTTCGCCGCGCGCGTCCGCTCCGGGACGCTGCGCGCCGGTGACGACGCCGCCGACGCAGGCTGGTTCGGGATCGACGAGATGGCCGGGCTGCCGGTCACCAAAGGGCTGCCGGAGTACCTGCGCGCACACGGGCAGGCCGAGTGACCGCGCCGCGGCCGGGCGGGTGGTGGTGCGGCGGGCGCGACGTGTGGATGATGGGGACATGACCGATCTGCTGCCGCTGGACCCCGACCAACTCCTCACGACCACACGATCGGTGCGCAAGCGCCTCGACTACGACCGCCCGGTTCCGCTCGAGGTCGTGAAGGAGGCCCTCGAGGTCGCCCTCCAGGCGCCCACCGGCAGCAACAGCCAAACCTGGCATTGGATCGTCGTCACCGAACCCGAACTCAAGCAGAAGATCGCCGACTACTACGCGCAGTCCTTCGCCAAGTACTATGCCGGCCAGAAGTTCCGCGACGAGACCGGACGCCGCGTCGCGTCGAGCGCCCAGTACCTCGCCGACACGATGGGGCAGGTCCCGGTGCTGGTCATCGGGGCCATCTTCACCGGCGGCGAGCTGCCCGCGGGCAATCAGGCCGGAGTGTGGGGGTCGCTGTTGCCCGCGGCGTGGAGTCTCCAGCTCGCCCTGCGCGCCCGCGGGCTCGGGTCCGCGTGGACGACGCTGCACCTGGCCTACGAGAAAGAGGTCGCCGAGCTCCTGGGCATCCCCCGGGACAAGGGCATCCACCAGGGCGTCCTGTTGCCGGTGGCCTACACCAAGGGCACCGACTTCAAGCCGGCGCCGCGCAAGCCCCTCGACTCGGTGCTCCACGTCAACGGCTGGTGAGGTTCGGCGGGCGGGGATGCGCGGGCGGTGAGCCGCCGGTCGCGACCACCGGTCGGTAGAGTGCGGATCACCATGTCCGCGACGAGTGACACCCCCGAGGTGGAGGCGGCCGACGCGCCGCGCCCGCCGACGCGCCGAACCCAGGCGAAGGCCGCGCGCCGCGCCGAGCTGCTGACCGCCGCCGCCCGCCAGATGGCCGAGCGCGGGTTCTCCGGGGTGCGGCTGGAGGACATCGGGCGCGCGGTCGGGATCAGCGGACCCGCGATGTACCGGCACTTCTCGTCGAAGTCCGAACTGCTCGACGAGATGCTCGTCGACATCAGCCAGCGGCTGCACGACGGGGGCGTCGAGGTCGTCGGACGGGGCGCGCCGCCGGCCGAGACCCTGTTGGCGCTCATCGGATTCCACATCGACGTGCTGGTCACCAAACCGGACCTGATCGTCGTGCAGGACCGTGACCTGTCATCGACCTCTCCCGAGGCCAACCACCGGGTGCGCTCGCTGCAGCGACGCTACGTCGAGCGCTGGGTGGACGTGCTGATCGCCGTGTACGAGCAGGACGGCCGTGCCCTCGACCGCGCCGAGGCGCGGGTGCGGGTGCACGCCATGTTCGGCCTGCTCAACTCCTCGCCGCGCCTGCCGGAGTACGACGAGGCGGAACTGCGTCGTCTGCTGACCGCGATGGCGCTGGCCGCGCTGCGGTGCGAGGCCTGAGCCCGACGCGGTTCAGCGCAGCTTGCGGCGGAGCAGTTTGCCGGTGGCCGTCCGCGGCAGTGCGTTCACGAGCTCGATCTCCCGCGGGTACTTGTAGGCGGCCATGCGTTCGCGGCAGTACTCGATGAGCGCGGTCGGGGTGACGTGGGCGCCGGGGCGCAGGGCGACATAGGCCCGCGTCGACTCGCCGCGATAGTCGTCGGGGATCCCGATCACCGCCGCCTCGACGACGTCCGGATGGGAGTGCAGGACCTGCTCGATCTCGAACGGCCAGATCTTGTACCCGGACGCGTTGATGAGGTCGTTGCTGCGGTCGATCACGTAGAACCAGCCGTCGGAGTCCATGAACCCGACGTCGCCGGTGCGCATCCGGCCGTCGCGCAACGCCGAGTCGGGATCGTCCTCCCTGCCCCAGTACCCGGCGGCGATCTGCGGACCGCTGGTGACGATCTCTCCGAAAACCCCCGGGGGAACCGGGTTTCCGGATTCGTCCACGACCTCGGCCATGGTGTCGGAGACGGGCAGGCCCACCGACAGGGCGCCGGTCTCGGGATCGACCGGGGCCCGGACGCCGGGAGGCACCATGTGGGTGGGCGAGGAGGACTCGGTCTGTCCGTAGACGTTGTGGATCATGCCGCCGAGCTGCGCCTCCAACCGGTCGGCGACATCCGGGAGCACCGGTGCGCCGCCGGAGTACCGCAGACGCAACGACTCGAGCGCCGCCGGTGTCGCGTCGGGGTGGTCGGCGAGCGCGATGTATGCGGTGATGGCCGCCACCGAGAATGCCGGACGCCAGGTGCGGACGGCGTCGAGGACGAGACCGGCGTCGAACCGGTGGGTCAGGATGACCGGCGATCGCGCCGAGAACGCGAGCAGCACGGAGCCGACGAGGCCGGTGACGTGGAAGATCGGGGACATGCACAGGATCGGCTCGCCTGGCTGCAGGCCCGTCCAGTCGCGATACACCTGGGCATTGAACGCCAGGTTGCGGTGCGTCAGCATGGCGCCCTTCGGCGGGCCGGTCGTCCCGGCGGTCGGGGCGAGCACGGCCACGTCGTCGGGGGCGGGATCGTGGCGGACCACCTCGCGCGACCCGCTGCCGATGACCTCGAGCAGGTCGACCGTTCCCGCGGGCCGGGCGCGCCGCACGCCGAACACCCGCTGCGGGTCCTCGTTCCCGGCGAAGTCGAGCGGGGAGCAGGTGACGACCAGCTCGACCGACGGGGTCGCCTCGACCTCGTCGGCGACCTCCGCGTGCACCTCCTCGAGCAGCAGGAGCGCACGCGGCGTGAAATCGTCGAGCGCCCTGCGAAATTCGGTGCGCCGGTAGATCGGGCTGATCAGTGCCGCGATGCACCCGGCCTTCCAGGCCGCGAGCATTCCGAGGACGATGGCCGGCTCGTTCTGGACGGCGATCCCGACGCGGTCTCCGGGGCGTAGCCCGCGTTCCCGCAGCAGCCGGGCGAGCGCATCGGATGCGGCGTCGAGGTCCGCCCGGGAGAGGGTCGCCCCGAAGTAGTGGATCGCCGGCTCGTCCGGCCCGGCGGCGACGGCCGCGGCGAACATCGTCAGCGGCGAGGTGAACTCGGGCTCGAGATGCTCGGACAGCCGGCCGGGGTAGTGTGCCAGCCATGGACGGGAGTCGTAGGCGTTCATGCGTCGATGCTCATCCGGCGACGCCCACGCGCCGGGTGCCCTCGGCGCGATGCTGCGACTGATCGTTGTCCACGCCGAAGAGTCTACGAAAACCGAGCGCTACCCATAAGGTGTTCAGCGTGGCCGAACAGCCGATGACCGACAGTGGAGCCGCCGTCCGCGAACTGCGCAAGCAGGCGGGCGTGACGCTGCGTGGGTTGGCCGCCGGCATCGGGGTGAGCGTCGGGACGATGAGCGCGATCGAGAACGGCAAGGTCGGGCTGACCGTCGACCGGCTCCGGGACATCGCGCGCTGCCTCGACGTCCCGGTCTCGCGGCTGCTCGAGCCGCGTCCGGAGGCCCCGCCGCCGAAGGATCCCGAGCCCACCGACTGGCGGGAGTTCCCGCCGCTCACGCTCGATCCGGTGCTGCAGTCGGCCATCGAGGTCTTCGAGGAGCTGGGCTATCACGGCGCGACGATGCGACTGATCGCCGCCGGCGCCGACATCAGCGTGGCCGGGATCTACCACCACTACCCGAGCAAACAGCATCTGCTGGTCGCGCTGGTCAACCTCGCGCACAGCGATCTGGTCGGACGCCTGGACGCTGCCGCGGCCGGCGCGGAACCGGTGACCGCCTTCGCGAACATGGTCGAGGCGCTGACGCTCTTCCACGTCGAACGCCGGCCGCTCGCGCTGGTGCTCGCGACCGAGTTGCGTCGCCTCGAGGAACCGAACCGGTCGCTCCTCAAGGCGTCGATGGCCCAGATCGAACAGCGCCTGCTCGACACCGCGCGAAAGGCCGCCGAGCAGGGCGCCTTCCGCGACGGCGACCTGTCGACGGCGACGCGCGCCATCGTCACGATGTGCCTGGCGGTGCCCACCTGGCTCGACGACGTCGACCGTGCGGAGGGCCGCCGGCTCGCGCGGGAGTACGCGGGCCTGGCGCTCGACATGGTGGGTGCCGCCGCGCAGCGGTAGCGCTGCATTTCGGTATCTGCGGCGGGTCGTGAGCACGCCGTTCAGTAGTGTTCAGCCATCCTGAACATCGTCGATGGCCTGCGGATTCTTGCGCCTTCCCGACAAACATTGGGACATCGCCGATTTCGGCACTTGACGACTTCGCGTCGGGGTGCGATGCTCGTCACAATGAACTCACCGAGCGAGCGCTCGGACAGTTCAGTGAGATGTTCAGTCCATCAGGTCGAGTCCTCGGCCCGGTCGTCCGCCGCCGGTCGTGGGATGAATCAAAGGAGATGAGATGACCGAGAACACCGCACCGTCCATGGCCGAGCTGCTCGGTGCCGACGCCCCGTCGAACTGGGGCAAGTGGGGTCCCGACGACGAGGTGGGCGCCCTGAACTACCTCGACGCGAGCGAGGTGCTGCGCGGCGTGCAGCACATCAAGTCGGGCGAGACCTTCACCCTGCAGATCGAGATGGGTCGCAAGGAGAGCCCCGGCGATCCGCTGTGGCCGGGCCGCGAGGGCATCTCGCGCACCAACATCCTCGACGAGGCCTCGTGGGACGGCGACGGCGCTCCGCAGTTCCCGGGCGGCCTGCACTACGCCGACGACACCGCGAAGATCTTCCTCCAGGGCTCCACGCAGTACGACGCGCTGGGCCACGTCTGGTACGACGGCAAGCTCTGGAACGGCTACGACGCCCGCAGCACCGTCGACGCCCTGGAGAAGGCCTCGGTCCTGCCGATCGCCGAGAAGGGCGTGGTGGGCCGCGGCGTGCTCATCGACATGGCGCGCCACCGCGGCAAGGAGTACCTGGAGAAGGGTGAGACCTTCGACCACAAGGACCTCGAAGAGGCCGCTGCCGCACAGGGTGTAACCATCGAGCCGCACGACGTCCTCATCATCCGGACCGGCTGGCTGAAGTACTGGTACGACCTGAACGATCCCGAGACCTTCTACGACGGCTTCTGTGAGCCGGGTCTGACCTACTCGCGCGAGTTGGTGGAGTGGTTCCAGGACAAGGAGATCCCGAACCTGGTCACCGACACCATCGCCAACGAGGTCACCACCGATCCGGTCTCGGGTGTCGCGCTGCCGCTGCACAACGCCCTCATGCGCAACCTCGGCGTGGTGTTCACCGAGATCGTGTGGCTCGAGGAACTGGCCAAGGCATGTGCGGCCGACAACCGCTGGAGCTTCCTGTACGTCGCGGCCCCGCTGAAGGTCGTCAGCGGCACCGGCGCGCCGGTGAACCCCGTCGTCATTCGCTGAGAAGGGTGAGAAGAGCAGACATGAGCGTCTACGACGACATGGTGTGGCGCAAGCATTACCGGGAGCAGGATCTCGCGCCGCGCACGATCGAATTCGACTCGGCCGTCGACATGTTCGCGGCCACCGTGGCCCGGAATCCCGATGCCGACATCATCCGGTACTTCGACGGCACGATCTCGGCGCGCGAACTCGACGAGCTCAGCGACGCGTTCGCGGTCGGCATCCTGGATCTCGGCTTCACCCCGGGCGACCGCGCCGTGGTCTACGCCCAGAACATCCCGCAGTTCGTCATCGCCCAGCTCGGCATCTGGAAGGCCGGCGGCATCGCCGTCTCGGCCAACCCCATGTACCGCAGCCGCGAGCTCGCCGAGATCCTCGTCGACTCCGGCGCCACCGTGCTGGTCGCGATGCAGTCGCTGTACCGTGACGTCGCGCAGGAGTCGTTGCGCGACAACGAGACCTCGGTGCGCACGGTCATCACCACGTCGGAGCTGGAGTACCAGACCGCGAACACCGGCACGCTGGCCGGTGTCGAGGTCGTCGAGTGCCCCGACACGGTCGACATGGCGACGATGCTGGCCAAGTACCGCGGCCAGCGGCCGCCGAAGGCCGACCTGAACGGCGACAGCGTCGCGTTCCTCACCTACACCTCGGGGACCACCGGCCCGCCGAAGGGCGCGATGACCACCCATCGCAACGTGGTCTTCAACGCGCAGACCTACCGCGACTGGGTCGGCATCGACTCGAACGACGTGATCCTCGGTGTGGCACCGCTCTTCCACATCACGGGTCTCATCGCCCACATCGCGCTCGCCGAGCTCACCGGTGCCCCGCTGGTCCTGATGTACCGCATGGATCCCAAGGACACCATCGCGACCATCGAGCGGGAGAAGGCGACGTTCACGGTCGGTTCGATCACGGTGTTCATCGCACTGATGAACGTGCCGGACGTCGATCCGAAGGCGCTGGCCAGCCTCTCCAAGATCTACTCCGGCGGAGCACCCATCCCGCCGAGCACGATCGCGGAGTTCAAGGACCGGTTCGGCCACTACATCCACAACGTGTACGGCCTGACCGAGACGACCTCGCCGTCGCATGCGGTTCCGTTCGGGGTGTCCGCCCCGGCCGACGAGGAGACCGGTGCCACCTCGGTGGGCGTGCCGATCTACGACACGATCGTCCGCATCGTCGACGAGAAGGGCAACGACCTGCCCGCGGGTGAGATCGGCGAGCTGGTCACAGCCGGTCCGCAGGTGGTCGCCGGCTACTGGAACAAGCCGGAGGCGACCGCCAAGGGCATCCCGAACGGCATCCTGCACACCGGCGACGTCGGCTACATGGACGCCGACGGGTGGTTCTACATCGTCGACCGCAAGAAGGACCAGATCAACACCAGCGGTTTCAAGGTCTGGCCACGCGAGGTCGAGGACGTGCTCTACGAGCACCCTGCGGTGCGCGAGGCGGCCGTCATCGGCGTGCCCGACTCCTATCGCGGCGAGACCGTGAAGGCGTTCGTGAGCCTGCGTCCCGGCACCACCGCCGAGCCGCAGGAGCTCATCGAGCACTGCAAGCAGCGCATGGCGGCCTACAAGTACCCGCGTGAGGTCGTGGTGATGACCGACATCCCCAAGACCGCGACCGGAAAGCTGCTGCGGCGCGAACTGCGCACGGTAGGACAGTGATTCGTCGTCCTCCCCACCGCCGGCATCGGCGGTGGGGAGGACGACGTCTTCTTGCAGGAGAGAGATCATGAGCTCAACACCCGCGGCCGACGCCGCGATCCATCCGGACCTCACCTTCCGTGCGCCCGCCGAGACCCTCGACCTCCGCCCGTCGCCGAAGGCCCTCGAGCTGCGCGAGAAGCTCATCGCGTTCATGCACGAGGAGGTCTTCCCGGCCGAGGCGCGATACGAACACGAACGCGGCGCGGCCGGCCCCGACGACCACGATGTCCCGCCCGTCGTCGAAGAACTCAAGGCGCAGGCGCGCGCACGCGGACTGTGGAATCTGTTCCTGCCGTCGGAATCCGGGATCAGCCAGCTCGACTACGCCGGTCTCGCCGAGATCTCCGGCTGGAGCCTGCACCTGGCACCGGAAGCGATCAACGGCCAGGCGCCCGACACCGGCAATATGGAGTTGCTGCACCTGTTCGGCACCGACGAGCAGAAGAAGACCTGGCTCGAACCGCTGCTCGGCGGCACCATCCGCTCCGCCTTCTCGATGACCGAGAAGGACGTTGCCAGTTCGGACGCCACGAACATCGAGACGAGCATCGTCCGCGACGGCGACGAGTACGTCATCAACGGTCGCAAGTGGTGGACCAGCGGCGCCGCCGACCCGCGCTGCAAGATCCTCATCGTGATGGGCAAGACCGACCCGTCGGCCGACACCCATCGCCAGCAGTCGATGGTCCTCGTGCCGATCGACACCCCCGGCGTCACCGTCGTGCGCGACGTGCCGGTGTTCGGCCGTCACGACCAGCACGGCCACGTCGAGATCGTCTACGAGAACGTGCGTGTCCCGGTCACCAACCTCCTCGGGGAGGAGGGCGCCGGATTCGCGATGGCGCAGGCGCGTCTCGGGCCGGGGCGCATCCATCACTGCATGCGTGCGCTCGGCGCCGCCGAGCGGGCCCTGCACCACATGGTGGGGCGGGCCAAGGCGCGCGTCGCGTTCGGCAAGCCGCTCGCCGAGCACGGCGTCGTCCAGCAGCAGATCGCCGAGTCGCGCATCGCCATCGACCAGGCCCGCCTCCTGTGCCAGCTTGCCGCCAAGACGATCGACGAGCTCGGCAACAAGGCTGCGGCGCCGTACGTCTCGGCCGCAAAGGTCTCGGTGCCCCGGGTGGCGCTCGAGGTGATCGACCGCGCGATCCAGGTCCACGGCGGCGCCGGCGTCAGCGACGACGTCCCGCTGGCCGCGCTGTACGGCTGGCATCGGGCGATGCGCATCTTCGACGGTCCGGACGAGGTGCACCTGCGCACCATCGCCAAGCGCGAGCTGCGGCGCTGACCGTGACGGCCGGGTGCGGTCTCCGCATCCGGCCGCCCGGATGAATCTCCTCTCGCCCGCCTGCGGCGGATTGCCGGTCGGCTTACGCTGGGCCGCAGGTCACGACATCGACTGCGTGGCCGTACGGGGGAGACATCAGAGGAGCGCGCCGTGAACCAAGCCGATCCCAGCCAGCAGGGCGGACAGTGGTCGCCGACCCCGCCGGGGGCGCCACCGGGCGGGGTCCCCGGTGGACCCGCAGGTGGACCCGGCCCCCAATGGGGCCCGTCCGGCCCGGGCGGGTACCCGACCGGCGGTTGGGGGCCGACGCCGCCGATGGCGCCGCCGGCGAGGCCCCGTCCCGAGCCCGCGGTCCTCGCCGCGCTCGGCGCCGCGGTCGCCGGGGTCGTCACCTACTTCATGGGTTTCGTCAGCTGGGTCTCGGTGTCGGCCGCGGCCGAGGAGGACATCGACCGGTGGGGGCGTGACTTCGAGGAGGGGAGCGGCGGCATCCCGGGCTTCTTCTCCTACGAGGTCGTGCTCAACCCCGGCAAGTTCTTCATCCTGCTGGGGGCGATCGGCGTCGCGACGACCTTCACGCTCGTCCCGAGATATCGGAAGGCGCTGCCGTTCCTGGCGGTGGCCGCCGTGGCCGGCTGGCTCGCCCTGTTCGCCGCCGCCCTCGTCGTGCCGCCGTTCCTCGATCTCGGCGCCGGGGCCATCGTCGGCCTGATACTCGGGTTCCTGCAGGTGACACTGCTTCTGACGGCGTCGTTCTTGTACGGTCTCAGGAAGGATGACGTCCCACCTGCCTGACCCGCAGCGGCCGGGAATCGAGCTCCCGGCCGCGGTTCGCGACGACGAGCCGCTGGTTGTCGCGCTCCGGCGCGCCGGCTGTGTGTTCGCCGAGGCGGAGGCCTCCCTCCTGCACGAGAACGCCTCGGGGCCGGACGAACTCGACGAGTGGCGTGCACGCCGTGTGGCCGGCGAGCCGCTCGAGCACATCGTGGGCCGGGTGCGGTTCGGAGACCTGTGCTTGAGCGTCGGGTCCGGTGTCTTCGTGCCGCGGCAACGCTCGCTGCTGCTGGCCGAGCATGCGGTGCGGGCGGTGAGGGAGCGCGCGAATCCGATCGTGCTCGAGGCATTCTGCGGCGTCGCGCCGATAGCCGCGACGGTGGCGGCTGCGGTGCGCGGCACGCGACTGCACGTCGCCGACATCGATGACACCGCGCTCGTGCACGCGAGACGGAATCTGCCCGACCACGCGCGGGTCCACCACGGTCCGGGCCTCGAGGGGGTGCCGACCGGGCTCCGCGGACGTTTCGACGTGATCGCGGCGGTGCCGCCCTACGTGCCGGACCCGGCCTTCGACCTTCTCGCACACGAGGCCCGTGATCACGAACCGCGGCGGGCCCTGACCGGCGGCGCCGACGGTCTCGACCACGTCACCGCACTCGTCGACGACGCACGCGAGTGGCTGTCGGGCTCAGGCGTGCTGCTCGTCGAGATGAACGTCGCCCAGTTCGGGGCGATCGCCCGCCGGGAACGAGGACGAGATCTCGACATCGATGCGATAGCGGGCGATGACGGGCAGACCGTCGTCGCGAGGCTGCGTCGACGCACGGCTTCCTCGCAGTCCAGTCGCCACTGAGCGCCCTCGGCGCGTTCCGGTCGCCACTGTGCGCCCTCGGCGCGTTCCGGTCGCCACTGTGCGCCCTCGGCGCGTTTCGTATGTGTAAACGATCTGCTCGGATCTCTTGCACGCCCATGGGCGGTGGTGCAGACTAATTGCACACAAAAATGTATTCACTTAGCGGATCGGTGAGGTTCCCGAGCCGCGAAGCCTCCTCGCGCCGAAGGCGCACAGCCCCTGGAGGCCACATGCCGAGAACCGCCGCCCACTATCCGCACCTGTTCACGCCGGGTCGGATCGGAACCCTCGAGATCGACAACCGGATACTCAAGTCGCCGCAGAGCACAGCGACCTCCAACGCGGACGGTACCGTCACCGCGCGGACGGTCGAGCACTACAAGCGACTCGGGCAGGGCGGCGTCGGCCTGGTCATGATGGAGTACAGCTTCATCGACTCCGACGCGAGCAAGGCGATCCACAACCAGCTCGGCAACGCCCACCGCGAGCACACCCCGGGCCTGGGCTGGGTCGTCGACGAGGTGCACGCCACCGGAGCCCGCGTCGGCCTGCAGGTCGCGCACGGCGGCCGGCAGAAGTTCCTCGGCACCGCTCCCATCGAGTCGGCCACCGACTCGTCGTGGTCGGATGTCGAGGGTCAGTACGGCGTGGTGCCGACCCCGATGACCGTCGACGAGATCGATGCGGTGGTCAGCGCGTTCGGCGACGCCGCCGCACGTGTCCATGCAGCACGCTTCGATATCGTCGAGGTGCATGCGGGGCATGGCTACCTGATCACGAATTTCCTGTCGCCGCATACAAACTGGCGCACGGACGAGTACGGCGGCAGCTTCGACAACCGCGCGCGGCTGCTGCTGCGGATCGTCGACGACATCCGGGCGAAGGTCCCCCGCGACTTCCCGCTGAGCATCCGGTTGTCGGTCACCGACTACGAGCCGGACGGCATCCCCATCGAGGAGACCGTCGAGCTGTGCCGTCGTCTCGAGGCACACGGCGTCGACGTGCTGCACTGCTCGGGCGGGCACCACGCCGGCATGGAATGGGAGGTCAGCCCCTGGTACCAGGTGCGGACTCCCCACCGGTGGGGTTGGGAGAAGATCAAGGACGCGGTCTCCATCCCGGTCATCGCGTCGGGGTCGATCGTCTCGCCCGAGACGGCCGAGGAGATCCTGGCCTCCGGCTCGGCCGACTTCGTCTCCCTCGGACGCCCGCTGCTCGCCGACCCGGACTGGGCGCGCAAGGCGAAAGCCGGTCGCGTGCTGGAGATCACGCCGTGCATCCGATGCAACGACGGCTGCCTCCATCGCGGGCTGAACAGGGGGCGGAGTGTCGGCTGCAGCGTCAATCCGAGTGTCGCCGAGGAAGGCCGGTTCCCGGTGACGGCGGCCGAGGAGTCCAGGAGGATCGCCGTGATCGGCGGCGGTCCGGCCGGGCTCCACGCCGCCGCCGTCCTGCACGACCGCGGCCACGACGTCACGCTCTATGAACCCGGTGAACTCGGCGGCCTGCTGAACCACGCGCAGGGATCGACGGTCAAGCAGGACCTCGCGGCACTGGCCCGGCACCTGATCCACGAGGTGTCGCGGCGCGACATCCGGGTCGTCGCCCGGGCCGCGGACGCGCAGACGATCGCCGAGGGCGGATTCGACGCCGCCGTGGTGGCCACCGGCGCCCCAGACGAGTCGCCGCGGTTCCCGATCGAGGGGAGACTCCCGGTTCGCACGGCCGCGCAGGTTCGGGTGACCGATGCGCCGCGTGGCCGCGTTGTCATCGTGGGCGGTGGATTCCAGGGGTGCGAGGTCGCGCTTCGGGTGTCGGCGGCCGCGGCGACAGGCGAGGCGACCACGGTGACGATCGTCGAGTCCAACGACGGACTGCTCGCCGGCGAGGAGGTCTTCACCGACGCCGAGCGGCTGCCGCTGTTCCTGGACGCGGCCGGTGTCTCGGTCCGGTGCGGTCACACCGTCGTCGGGATCGACGACGAGGGCGTCCGCGTCGAGACGGCCGGAGGAGTGGAGACCGTTCCGGCCGACGCCGTCGTGCTCGCGCTCGGCCGGCGTCGTGCCGACTCCGCGCTCGCCGACGAACTCGAGGCCGCCGGCGTCGACGTCCGGGTCATCGGCTCCGCCCGCGAGCCGGGGCGCGTGTTCGACGCCATCCACACGGCGTTCTTCACCGCGCGGTCACTCTGACCCGATACCCCGAATCTGTACGGGTATCGGTTCGCACACAACAGAATTCCCATACCGGGCGAAACGGTGACGATGGTCATCAGGAGAGGAACAAGATGAAGATCCACGGGATCAGCTGGGTTGGTTCGCACACGTCGAACTACCAGGCGATGCGCGACTTCGCCGCCGAGACGCTCGGCCTGGAGGTCGAGCGCGAGCAGCAGAACGCAGTCGTGTTCGGATTCCCGGACGGCTCGGCGCTCGAGGTGTTCCAGCCGACCGACGACGACCACTCGTTCTTCGAGCACCCCGTCGCGGGCCTCATCGTGGACGACGCGCGCGAGGCACGCGCCGAGCTTGAGGCCAAGGGCGTCGAGTTCATCGGCGAGGTCCACGACGGGGTCGAGGACTCGTGGGGCACCGCATGGTCGCACCTGCGCGCACCCGACGGCCACGTCTACGTCCTCATCAGCCGTCCCGCGCTCACCGAGCCGAAGAAGCCGGTCGAGACCACTCGGCGTTTCGACGAGCTGCGCATCTGCCTGAAGGTCAAGGACCTCGACGAGGCGGTGAAGGTCTATCGCGAGGGTCTCGGCATGGAGATCGTCGACGAGTGGACGCACCCGGCCGGCCAGCGCGGCGTCCTCTTCGGCGTCGTGCCCGCCGCGGTCGAGCTGTTCGACGAGGCGCAGTGGGAACTCGTCGACGACGCAGAGCTCGGCCGCCAGGTGGCCGGCGACCACGCCCTGCGCGTCGAGGTCCGCGACGTCGACGAGATCGAGGCCCTCGCGAAGGTGCTCGCCGACGTCGGCGTCTCGCGCGACGGCGAGGTCACCACGACCCCGTGGGAGCAGAACTGCCTGCGCATGAGCACCTCGGAGGGCGAGCAGCTGACCCTGTTCACCCTGCCCGCCGAGGAGCGCGTCGTGCGCGAGGAGGCCCGCTCGGTCCTGTCGGTCCGACAGGCATAGACCCCCGTCGTGGTGGGACTCCCGGGTTTCGCCGGATCATCCCCGGCTCGTCAGATCCCCATCGATTCCCGTAGACGAGCGACCTCCGCCCGGTACTTCTCGACGTTGCGCATCTTGACGCTCTCGTAGCCCCGCACCATGTCGGGAAGTCCGGCGAGTTCCACCACGGCGGGCCTTTCGGCCTCGCCGATCCGACCGTCGGCGAGGCCCGCGAGCACGGCGTCGAGAAGCTCGCGGTACTCGGCGATCAGTGCCCGCTCGGTGCGGCGGATCTCGTTGCGCCCGAACGGGTCCAGCGGGGTGCCGCGGAGCTTCTTCAGCTTCGCGAGCGTGCCGAGCGGGCGGTCGGCCCAGGCGCCGAGGGACATCTTCTCCCGCATGCCCAGCCGGCGCAGCGTCGGCGGATGCAGTCGGACGGCGACCTCGGCGTCCTCGCCGAACTGATCGGCGACCTGCGCCGCGAACGTCGGATCCTGCGTCAGCCGGGCCACCTCGTATTCGTCCTTGTACGCCATCAGCTTGTACAGGTTGCGGGCCACGGCGTCGGTGAACGCCGGGTCGCCGACCTCGCGGTGCACCCGCTCGACGACGCCGAGGTACTCGCGCGCGTACCGTTCGTCGGCGTAGGCGATCAACTCGTCGTAGCGGACGGCGACGGCGCGGGTCAGGTCCGCGTCGAGTCCGAGCCCGTCGACCATGCGCGTCGCGTGTGCGCTCGGCTCGACCTCGGTGCGTGCGGCCCCGTGCAGGTCGGCGATGGTCGCCGACACCGCGTCCGGCTCCGCCACGGCCTGGCGGCCACGGCGGAACGCCTGGATGTTGGCGTCCACCGCGACGCCGTTGAGGCCGATCGCGCGCTCGATCGACTGCGCCGTCACCGCGAGTGCGCCCGCCTGGTAGGCGGCGCCGACCATGAGCATGTTCGCGTACTGCTCGTCGCCGAACAACGACGTCGACAGGGCGCCCGGGTCGAGGTAGAGCCCGCGGGCCACCTTGGCGTCGATCGCCGAGTGGATGGCGGTCTCGGCGGGGAAGCCCACCGAGGTGTCGATGACCATCAGGCCGGTGGGGACCTTTGTCGTGGAGACCACGGCGACGGTCTTCTCCGGTGCCGCGACCTTGAGGTTCACCGGATCGGTGGCGACCAGCGGATCGCAGGCGAGATACAGGTCGCAGTCGTCGCTCGCGACCTTCGCGGCCTGCTCGACGGCGTGTGGCGCGATCTTGATGTCGCTGACGACCGCGCCGCCCTTCTGCGCGAGGCCGGTCATGTCGACGGTGCGTGCGGCGTGGCCGTCGAGCACCGCGGCGGTGGCCAGCACCTGCGAGACGGTCACCACGCCGGTGCCGCCGATGCCGGTGACGCGCAGCGTGAACGTGTCGCGCACCGCCGGGATCGGCGGTTGCGGCAGGTCGGCGTCGGCGATGTCGGCGGCCCGTTTGCGGGTGCGCGCCGTTCCCGGGGTGACGGTGACGAACGACGGGCAGTCGCCCTTCAGGCACGAGAAGTCGAGGTTGCACGAACTCTGGTCGATCTGGGTCTTGCGGCCGAACTCGGTCTGCACCGGGTGGACCGACAGGCAGTTCGACTTCTCTCCGCAGTCGCCGCAGCCCTCGCAGATGCGCTCGTTGATCATCACGCGCGTGGTCGGGGTCGGCATCAGGCCGCGCTTGCGCTTGCGGCGCTTCTCGGCGGCGCAGTGCTGGTCGTGGACGAGCACCGTGACGCCCGGAACCGCGGCGAGCTCGGTTTGCACGTCGAGCAGGTCGTCGCGGTGGCGGACCTCGACGCGCTTCGGCAGGCCCAGGCCCCTGGTGCGCTTCGGGTCGTCGGAGGTCACCACGACCTTCGCGACCCCCTCGTCGAGGAGGAGCGACGTCAGGCGCGGCAGGTCCATCTCACCGACCGGGTCCTGGCCGCCGGTCATCGCGACCGTGCCGTTGTAGAGCAGCTTGTAAGTGATGTTCTCCCCGGAGGCCACCGCCGCACGCAGGGCGAGCGAGCCCGAGTGGGCGAACGTGCCGTCGCCGATGTTCTGGACGAAGTGGTCGGCGGACACGAACGGCGCCATGCCGATCCACTGCGCGCCCTCGCCGCCCATCTGGGTGACGCCGGCGATGTCGCCGACCTGGCGCGGGTCCATCAGCAACACCATTGCGTGGCAACCGATCCCCGCGCCGACGAGGGTGTTCTCGGAGACCTTGGTCGAGCTGTTGTGCGGGCACCCGGAGCAGAAGTACGGCGTGCGCACCGCGAGGGGGAGTTCGATCCTGGTGCGGCGCTGCGACTTCCGGTCGATCCAGGCCTGCGCCGCTTCGACGTGATGCCGCGCGAGGCGGGCGGCGAGGCCGCGGGTGACCGCGTCGACGTCGAGCTCGCCGAAGCGCGAGAAGAGCGTGGAGCCGTCCTCGTTGACCTTGCCCACGATCCGCGGCGCCCGCGGGTGGCGGAAGAGGATGTCGCGCATCATCGTCTCGATGAAGTCGCGCTTCTCCTCGATGACGATGACCTCGTCGAGATCGCCGCGCGCGGTGTCGAACATGAAGCGGTTCAGGATGTCGCGCTCGAGCGGGTAGACCATGCCCAGCTTCAGGATGCGGATGCCGAGCCGGCGCAGGTCGGCGTCGTCGATTCCAATGAGGCGCAGCGCCTCGCGGAGGTCGAGATAGGTCTTGCCCGCCGCGACGATGCCGATGCGGTCGTCGGGGGTGGACACGACGATCCGGTTGATGCCGTTGAGCCGCGCGTACTCGAGGGCCCGTGGGATCCGGGTGGTCAGCTGGTTCTGTTCGAGCTCCATCAGGTTGGCGCCGAGCAGTCGTCCGCTCGGGACGTGCGGGCTGCGGCCGAGATCGCTGTAGGTGGGGACGGTGCGGTCGGGGTCGACCTGGGCGGTGGACGCGCCGTCGGCCACATGCGCCGAGATCTTCAGCGACGTCCACAGGCCGCTGACGCGGCTCATGACGGCGGCGTGGACGCCGAGGTCGAGGATGTCCTGCGAATCGGCGGGGTAGAGGATCGGGATGTAGAGGTCGGCCAGCGCCATCTCGGAGGCGCAGGGCACGGTCGAGGACTTGGCGCCGGGGTCGTCGCCGACGATCGCCACCGCTCCGCCGTCCGGGTGGGTGCCGACGAGGTTGGCGTGCCGCAGCGCGTCGGTGGCGCGGTCGAGGCCGGGCGCCTTGCCGTACCAGTAGCCGACCACGCCGTCGCGGGGCCTGCCGTCGGGTCCCGGGGCCAGGTCGGCGACCTGCGCGGCGACCTGGGAGCCCATGACCGAGGTCGCGGCGAGCTCTTCGTTCAGGCCGGGGCGGTGGACGATGTCGTAGGGCGTCAGAAGGTCGCGGCGGCGGGCCAGTTCGAGGTCGTAGCCGGCGAGGGGGGAGCCCTCGTACCCGGAGATGAACGATGCGGTCTCGAGGTTCTGGCGGCGGTCGACGCGAGCGCGGTCGCGGACCATGCGCACCAGGGCCTGGATGCCGGTGAGGTAGACGGTGCCCGATTCGCGGGTGTATCGGTCCTCGAGGGAGAACCCTTCGGAGATGGGCTCTGGCCTGCGGCTTTGCGGGGTGGGCACCTGCTGGGGGCGGGCGCGGTCGTCTGCGAGGGTCATGGGGTCACCTGGCCTTCTATGTGCGGTGGTCGTCCCGGTGGTGCCGGGGTGGACGCATCGGTTGTCGCGGCCCGAGGGTGGTGGGCCTCCCACCACACTACGAGATGAAGGTGATCCGCGTCACGTCGACCGCACCGATCGGTGTCGGGAGCGCAACTTCGGCACGACCCGCGTGACACGGGCCACTGGATGCTCTACGATCACCATTCAGTTAATTCCAACTAACTGAAGGGTCGATGGTGACCAGCACGCTCGACGGCTTCCGTGCCGTGCACCAGCAGAATCTCGATCTGCTCCGCCAGCGCCTCGCGAAGGTGGCAGAAGGGGGCGGCGCCAAGGCGCGGGAACGCCACGTCTCACGCGGCAAGCTCCTCCCGCGCGACCGCGTCGACGGTCTCCTCGATGTCGGCTCCCCGTTCATCGAGGTCGCGCCGCTCGCCGCCTTCGGCATGTACGACGACAAGGCGCCGGCCGCGGGCGTGATCGCCGGCGTCGGCCGCGTGGCCGGGCGGGAATGCATGATCGTCGCCAACGACGCCACCGTGTCGGGCGGCACGTACTACCCGATCACCGTCAAGAAGCACCTGCGGGCGCAGGAGATCGCCGCGGCCAACCGGCTGCCCTGCATCTATCTCGTCGACTCCGGCGGCGCGATGCTGCTGCAGCAGGACGAGGTCTTCCCCGACCGCGACCACTTCGGCCGGATCTTCTACAACCAGGCGACCATGAGCGCCGCCGGAATCCCGCAGATCGCGGCCGTGCTCGGCTCCTCGACCGCGGGCGGCGCCTATGTCCCGGCGATGAGCGACGAGACCGTCATCGTCCGCAACCAGGGCACCATCTTCCTGGCCGGCCCGCCCCTGGTGAAGGCGGCCACCGGCGAGGACGTCTCGGCCGAGGACCTCGGCGGCGGCGCGATGCACTCGTCGGTCTCCGGCGTCACCGACCACCTCGTCGACAACGACCAGCAGGCGCTGGCCAAGGTGCGCGAGATCGTCGCGACCCTCGGCCCGCGCGAGGCGCCGCAGTGGGAGACCGTCCCCTCGCGCGACCCGCTGCGCCCGCAGACCGACATCTACGACGTGGTCCCCACCGATCCGCGCACTCCCTACGACGTGCGCGAGGTCATCGAGATCATGTGCGACGCCGGTGAATACACCGAGTTCAAGGCGAACTACGGCACCAGCCTCGTCACCGCCTTCGCCCACATCCACGGGCACCCGGTCGGCATCATCGCCAACAACGGCGTCCTGTTCAGCGAATCCGCCCTCAAGGGCGCGCATTTCATCGAACTGTGCGATCAGCGTCGCATCCCCCTGGTCTTCCTGCAGAACATCACCGGCTTCATGGTCGGCAAGGCCTACGAGCAGGGCGGCATCGCCAAGCACGGCGCCAAGATGGTCAACGCCGTCGCCTGCGCGCGCGTCCCGAAGTTCACCGTGATGATCGGCGGCTCCTTCGGTGCCGGCAACTACTCGATGTGCGGCCGCGCGTACTCGCCCCGCTTCCTGTGGATGTGGCCCAACGCCCGCATCTCGGTGATGGGCGGCCCGCAGGCCGCCGACACCCTGGCCACGGTGCGCCGCAACCAGATCGAGCGGTCGGGCGACACCTGGCCGGCCGAGGACGAGGAGGCCTTCAAGGCCCCGATCCGCGAGCAGTTCGAGCGCCAGTCCGACGCCTACTACTCGACCGCGCGGCTGTGGGACGACGGCATCGTCGACCCGGCCCAGACCCGCACGCTGCTCGGGCTCGCCCTCGAGGCGGCGCGCCACGCACCCCTCGCCGACCCGCGCTACGGCGTCTTCCGGATGTGATCGCGATGGTGGAGGTACAGCAGCAGGTCGCCGAATCCCGCGATCACACCGAATCCCCCGATGCCGCAACCGATGCACGAAGGACCCCGACCGTGAGCACCAGACCCATCCGCAGTGTCCTGGTGGCGAACCGTGGTGAGATCGCCTGCCGGGTGATCGACACGCTGCGCCGCATGGGAATCCGCAGCATCGCCGTCTATTCCGACGCCGACGCGCAGGCGCGCCACGTCCGCGAGGCCGACGTCGCGGTGCGCATCGGGCCCGCCGAGGCGGCCCGGAGCTACCTCGACATCGAGGCGGTGGTGGACGCCGCGCGCAAGACCGGAGCGGACGCCGTCCACCCGGGCTACGGATTCCTCTCGGAGAACCAGAGATTCGCCGCGGCGCTCGCCGAGGTGGGCATCGTCTTCATCGGACCGCCCGCCGAGGCCATCGCGACCATGGGCGACAAGATCACCGCACGCGCGGCCGTGACGGCCCGCGACGTCCCGGTCGTCCCCGGTCTGTCGCGTCCCGGCCTGACCGACGAGGACCTGATCGCCGCGGCGCCCGACATCGGATTCCCGGTGCTCATCAAACCGAGCGCGGGCGGTGGCGGCAAGGGCATGCACCGCGTCGCCGAGCCCGCCGAACTGCCGGCGGCGCTGCAGCGCGCACGTCGCGAGGCCGGTGCCGCCTTCGGCGACGACGCGCTGTTCATCGAGCATTTCGTGGACACCCCGCGACACATCGAGGTCCAGGTCCTCGCCGACCGGCACGGCAACGTCGTGCACCTCGGCGAGCGCGAGTGCTCGCTGCAGCGCCGGCACCAGAAGGTCATCGAGGAGGCGCCGTCGGCGCTGCTCGATGCCGACACCCGCGCCCGGATCGGCGCGGCCGCCTGCGACGCGGCGCGCTCGGTCGGCTACACCGGCGCCGGGACGGTCGAGTTCATCGTCTCCGCGCACAGGCCCGACGAGTTCTTCTTCATGGAGATGAACACCCGGCTGCAGGTCGAGCACCCCGTCACCGAACTCGTGACCGGTATCGACCTGGTGGAGCAGCAGATCCGCGTCGCCCGCGGCGAGGAGCTCGGGTTCGCCCAGGACGACATCACGCTGACCGGGCACGCCATCGAGGCCCGCGTCTACGCCGAGGACCCGGCGCGCGGCTTCCTGCCCACCGGCGGCACCATCGAGCACCTGGTGCACCCGGACACCTCGCCGGGCAGCGGCGTCCGCGTCGACTCCGCCATGCTCGAAGGGCTGCGCGTCGGGAGCGACTACGACCCGATGCTCGCCAAGGTCATCGCCCACGGGACCGATCGGGAGGAGGCCCTCGAGCGCCTCGACCAGGCGCTGGCGCACACGCGGGTGCTCGGCGTGGTCACCAACATCGACTTCTGCCGGTTCGTGCTGAGGCAGCCGGCCGTGGTCGACGCAGACCTCGACACCGAACTGCTCGACCGGCTCGTCGCCGACTACGAGGTCGCCGAACCCTCGCCGGAGGCCCAGGTCCTCGTCGGCCTGGCCCGGATCGGGGTCCGGGACAGCGGGGACGTGTGGTCGTCGGCCGTCGGGTGGCGCATCGGCGACACCGCACCGGTGATCACCCGACTCGTCAGCGGCGGGCACCACTCCACCGTCTCGATCCGGGTCGACCACGCCGACGCGCAGGCCGTCTCCGGCCGGGCGACGGTCGCCGTCGAGGGCGTCGACGACGCCGAGCCGTGGGAGGCGGATGTCGTCTACCTGCCCGCGGGCGACGGGCAGGGGTCGGCCCGGCTCATCGTCGACGGCGTCAGCCAGTCGTGGTCGTCGGTTCTCGTCGGCGAATCCTGGTGGGTCTCCGGGCCTTCGGGCACCTGGATCCTCGACCTCGCCCGCCCCGTCCTCGACGAGGCCGCCGACGAGCGCGCCGGCGAGATCACCAGCCCGATGCCCGGGACCGTCGTCGCCGTGGCCGCCGGTTCCGGCGACGAGGTCGCCTCCGGCGCGGCGGTGGTGGTCGTCGAGGCCATGAAGATGGAACACACGCTCTCCGCGCCGATCGACGGGACCGCAGAGGTGTCGGTGAAGGTCGGGGACAAGGTCGACGCCGGGCAGGTCCTCGCGGTCATCACACCCGCAGAGGCCGCCGAGCCCGCGCCCGCGCGGTGATGCGCGGGCACCCCGAACCCACCGACGAGACGTAAAGGACTGCAGGACATGGAACTCACCCAGGAATACACCGACCTCATCGAGACGGTGCGCGACTTCGCGCAGTCGGTCGTGGCCCCCGTGGCCGCAAAGCACGACGAGGAGCACAGCTTCCCGTACGAGGTCGTCGACCAGATGGGCAAGATGGGACTGTTCGGCCTGCCCTTCCCCGAGGAGTACGGCGGCATGGGCGGCGACTACTTCGCCCTCGCCCTCGCGCTCGAGGAGCTCGGCAAGGTCGACCAGTCGGTCGCCATCACCCTCGAGGCCGGTGTGAGTCTCGGCGCCATGCCGATCTACAAGTTCGGCACCGAGGAGCAGAAGCAGAGGTACCTGCCCGACCTCACCGCCGGCAAGGCGCTCGCAGGGTTCGGCCTCACCGAACCGGGTGCGGGATCGGACGCCGGGGCCACCGCGACCACCGCCCGCGACGACGGCGACTCGTGGATCATCAACGGCAACAAGCAGTTCATCACCAACTCCGGCACCGACATCACCTCGCTGGTCACCGTCACCGCGGTCAGCGGGGTGAAGGAGAACGGCAAGAAGGAGATCTCGACGATCATCGTGCCCTCGGGCACACCGGGATTCACCGCCGAACCCGCCTACAACAAGGTCGGCTGGAACGCCTCGGACACCCACCCGCTCACCTTCAGCGACGTGCGGGTGCCAAAGGAGAACCTGCTCGGCGAGCGCGGCCGGGGCTACGCCAACTTCCTGTCCATCCTCGACGAGGGGCGCATCGCGATCGCGGCGCTCGCCACCGGTGCCGCGCAGGGCTGTGTCGACGAGAGCGTGAAGTACGCCAAGGAACGCCAGTCCTTCGGCAAGCCGATCGGCGAGTACCAGTCGGTGTCGTTCGCCATCGCGCGGATGGAGGCCCGCGCGCACGTGGCGCGCACCGCCTACTACGACGCGGCGGCGAAGATGCTGGCCGGCAAGCCGTTCAAGAAGGAGGCCTCGATCGCGAAGATGATCGCCAGCGAGGCCGCCATGGACAACGCGCGGACGGCGACCCAGATCCACGGCGGCTACGGCTTCATGAACGAATATCCCGTCGCGCGCCACTACCGGGACTCCAAGATCCTCGAGATCGGCGAGGGCACCACCGAGGTCCAGCTCATGCTCATCGCGCGAGAGCTGGGGTTCGCATGAGCACCGCGAGCGGCGCCGGGAACGCCGCCGACAGCCCGCGCCGGGTGATCCAGCGCGGCCTGTGGTTCGAGGAGTTCGAGGAGGGCACGATCTACGAGCATCGCCCCGGACGCACCGTGACCGAGGCCGACAACGTGCTCTTCACGACGCTGACGATGAACACGCAGGCGCTGCACCTCGACGCCGCGTGGTCGGCGCAGCAGCCCGGGTTCGGCGGTCAGCGTCTCGTCAACTCGATGTTCACGCTCTCGACCATCGTCGGGTTGTCGGTGAGCCAGCTGACTCAGGGCACCCTGGTGGCCAATCTCGGCTTCTCCGAGGTCGCCTTCCCGTCACCGTTGTTCGCCGGCGACACGCTCTACGCCGAGACCGTGTGCACGGGTAAGCGCGAATCGAGGTCGCGTCCGGGGGAGGGCGTGGTGAACTTGACCCACATCGGACGCAACCAGCACGGCGAGGTCGTCGCGCGAGCCGCGCGGGCCACGTTGGTGCGCAGACAACCTACGGAGTGAGACGACGATGGTCTTCGATGCAAGCGCGGACAATTCGCTGGTGGGCGGGACGGATCGCAAAGACCCCCAACTGCTGAACGCCTGGCTCCCGTCGGGCCCGGCGCTGCTGTTCTGTCCCGCGGACCGGCCCGAGCGCTACCAGAAGGCACTCGACCGCGCCGACGTGGTGATCCTCGACCTCGAGGACGCGGTGTCGCCGGACAACCGGGCCGCGGCCCGGGAGGCGTTGGTCGCCAACCCGATCGACCCCGATCGCACCATCGTCCGGATCAACCCGGCGGGCACCGGCGACTATCGCCGCGACCTGGCCGCGGTCGCGGAGACCAACTACCGCGTCGTGATGCAGGCGAAGTCCGAG
Organism: Gordonia paraffinivorans; assembly: GCF_900683595.1. NCBI lineage: Bacteria > Bacillati > Actinomycetota > Actinomycetes > Mycobacteriales > Gordoniaceae > Gordonia > Gordonia paraffinivorans. The sequence goes on from NZ_CAACYD010000007.1 coordinate 1,072,350, forward strand.
GACGTGGCGTCGATCCTCGACACCGCGCTGCAGACCATCGCGCTCATCGAGACCCCGCTCGGGGCGACCCGCGCCAACGAGATCGCCGCGACCTCCAACTGCATCGGCCTGATGTGGGGCGCCGAGGATCTCGTCGCCGGTCTCGGCGGGTCGTCGAGCCGGTTCGGCCCCGACGAGCCGCGTTCCGGCGAGTATCGCGACGTGGCCTCCTGGGTGCGCTCCATGGTGCGCATCGCAGCCGCCGCGCACGGCAAGTTCGCCATCGACTCGGTGCATCTCGACATCGACGACGTCGACGGGCTGATCGCCGAGGTCCGCGACGCCGTGGCCCTGGGGTACACCGCGACCGCCTGCATCCACCCGTCGCAGGTCGAGCACATCCGCGCCGGCTACCGACCCTCGGACGAGGCGGTCGAGTGGGCGCGCCGGGTGCTCGAGGGCGCCGCCGAACACAACGGCGGGGTCTTCAGCCTCGACGGCCAGATGATCGACGGCCCGGTGTTGCGGCAGGCGGAGGTCGTCCTCTCCCGCGTGGCCTCCGGCGAATCCACCGAGGACTCCTGAGTCCTCCGTTCCCCCAACGTATCCAGACTTCCCCGACTTCTCAGAATCCCCCACTCTCAGAATCCCCGACAGACCGGAGCACGAGATGAGCACAGACGCTCCCGCCCAGAACCTCGCACACACCCGCGGCCCCGACACCCCGCCCCTCCTCGAGGAGACGATCGGGGCGACTCTCGCGCGCACCGTCGAGCAGTACGGTGACCGGATCGCCCTCATCGACGCCGCGGCCGGCCGGCAGTGGACCTACACCGAGTTCCTCCGTGACGTCCGCGCACTGGCGGCCGGGCTCCTGCGCCTCGGCGTCGCACCGGGTGACCGGGTCGGCCTGTGGGCTCCGAACCGGTTCGAGTGGGTTCTCGCCCAGTACGCGACCGCGGAGATCGGCGCGATCCTGGTCAACGTCAACCCCGCCTACCGCCAGAACGAACTCGAGTACGCGCTGACCCAGTCGGGGACCGGCCTCGTCCTCGCGGCCGAGCGGTTCAAGGACTCCGGGTACGCGATGATGCTGGAGGAGGCCCGGCCCAAGTGCCCGGACCTGCGAGACGTCGTGCTGTTCGAGTCCCCGGAGTGGGCCGAACTCACCGCAAGGCCGTCGGAGGAGGAACTCGCCCGCGTCGCCGAGGTCGCCGCCTCGCTGTCGCCGGACGACGCGGTCAACATCCAGTACACCTCGGGCACAACGGGTTTCCCGAAGGGGGCGACGCTGTCGCACCGCAACATCGGGAACAACGGCTACCTGGTGGGCGAGCTCCTCGGCTACACCGCCGACGACCGCATCTGCATCCCGGTGCCCTTCTACCACTGCTTCGGCATGGTCATGGGCAACCTCGCCGCCACGAGCCACGGTGCGGCCATGGTGATCCCGGGCCCGGCCTTCGATCCGCGGGCCGCGCTCGACGCGGTCGAGAAGTACCGGTGCACCAGTCTCTACGGGGTGCCGACGATGTTCATCGCCGAACTGGCCCTGCTGGATTCGGCCCCGGACGGCTACCGCCCCGACCTGTCGTCGCTGCGCACCGGCATCATGGCCGGTTCGCCGTGTCCCGAGCACGTGATGCGGCAGGTGGTCGATCGCATGCACATGAGCGAGGTGTCGATCTGCTACGGCATGACCGAGACCTCGCCGGTGTCCACGCAGACCCGGGTCGACGACCCGCTGGAGCTGCGCGTGGGCACGGTCGGACGCGTGGGACCGCACCTGGAGATCAAGATCATCGATCCCACCACGGGGGAGACGCTGGGGCGCAACGAGACCGGAGAGCTGTGCACCCGCGGCTACTCGGTGATGAAGGGCTACTGGAACGACCCGGAGAAGACCGCCGAGGCGATCGACGCCGACGGCTGGATGCACACCGGGGACCTCGCCGAGATGGACGACGCTGGCTATGTGCGCATCACCGGCCGGATCAAGGACATGGTGATCCGCGGCGGCGAGAACATCTACCCGCGTGAGATCGAGGAATTCCTCTACACCCATCCCGACATCCTCGACGCGCAGGTGATCGGCGTGCCCGACGAGAAGTACGGCGAGGAGCTCATGGCATGGGTGCGCCTGCGCGACCACGCCGACGACCTCACCGCCGAGGACGTCCGCGCCTTCGCCGAGGGCAAGATCGCGCGCCACAAGATCCCGAGGTACGTCCACGTGGTCAAGGAGTTCCCGATGACCGTGACCGGCAAGGTGCGCAAGGTCGCGATGCGCGAAGAGGCCATCCATCTCATCGAGGAGCTGGGATGACCGGTGTGGTCCCGCCGGGTGACCCGGCGCCGACCCCCGACGCCGCGATCGAGCGGTTCCGCCGCCACGTCGAGGAGCGATTCGGCGTCACCGCAACCGATTACGACGCGCTCTGGTCGTGGTCGGTGCGGGAGCCCGCCCGCTTCTGGCGCGCCGTCTGGGAGTTCTTCGACCTCGACGAACTGGCCGCCGAACCCCTCGGCGAGGGCGACGAGGCCGTCCTGGCCGACGCCCGGATGCCCGGTGCCCGCTGGTTCCCCGGCGTGAAGCTCAACTACGTCGCGCAGGTCCTGCGGCACGCCGGTCTCCCGGGCGCCGCGATCGTCGGCCTCGACGAGACCGGCGCGCGCACGGAGATCGCGTGGTCGGAGCTGCCCGGGATGGTGGCCTCGCTCGCGGCGACGCTGCGCAACCTCGGCGTCGGGCCGGGGGACGTGGTGGCCGCCTACCTGCCGGACATCCCCGAGGCCGTCGTCGCCTTCCTGGCGACCGCGAGCCTCGGCGCCATCTGGTCGGGGTGCGGCCAGGACTACGCGCCGCAGGGCGCCGCCGGCCGCCTCGGGCAGCTGCGGCCGAAGGTCCTGTTCAGCGCGGCCGGTTACCGATGGGGCGGCAAGGACATCGACAAGCGGGCCGACTCCGCCGAGCTCGCCGGACTGCTCGACGGGCTGGTCGCCCACATCACGATCGGCGACGCACCCGCCGGTGCGCCGGGTGCGATCGACTTCGGCGAGGCGCTGTCGACCCCCACCGCCGAGTTCTCCCCGCTGGCGGTCGATGTCGACCACCCGCTGTGGGTCCTGTTCAGCTCCGGCACCACCGGCCGGCCCAAGGGCATCGTCCACGGTCACGGCGGGGTGGTCGTCGAACACCTGAAAGCCACTGCGCTCCATGGTGATCTGTCGTCCGACGACGTGTTCTTCTGGCAGACCGCGCTCAGCTGGATGATGTGGAACTATCAGGTCGCCGGTCTGCTGTGCGGCGCGCGGATCGTCTGCTACAGCGGATCGCCGCTGTATCCGGACGCCGATCGGCTGTGGCAGATCGTCGCCGACGAGAAGGTCACCTACTTCGGCACCTCGCCCGGTCAGCTGCAGGCGTCGCGCAAGGCCGGCCTGGAACCGGGGGATCAGCACGACCTGTCCGCGCTGCGCACCCTCGGCAGCACCGGTTCCGCCCTCGCGCCGGACCTGTTCGTCTGGGTCGACGAACACGTGAAGAAGGGGCTGCCGATCTCGTCGATCAGCGGCGGCACCGACATCGTGTCCGCGTTCGCCGGCGGGTCGACGGGCGTGCCGGTCGTGCCGGGCGAGTTGTCGGTGCGTTACCTGGGCGTCTCGCTGGAGAGCTGGTCACCCGATGGACGACCGCAGGTGGGCGAGGTCGGCGAACTCGTCGTCACCGAACCGATGCCGTCGATGCCGGTCTCCTTCTGGGACGACCCCGACGGAGCGCGCTACCGCGCAGCGTATTTCGAGCACGAGTGGCAGGGGCCGACCTCTCATCCCGACGGGCCGGTGTGGCGCCACGGCGACTGGGTGACGGTCACCGATCGCGGGTCGCTCGTCATCCACGGCCGCAGCGACGCCACGCTGAACCGGCACGGGATACGCATGGGCTCGGCGGACATCTACGAGGTCGTGGAATCGCTCGACGAGGTCGCCGAGGCATTCGTCCTCGGCGTCGACGGCCCCGACGGGAAGTACTGGATGCCGCTGTTCGTCACGCTGGTCCCCGGTGCCGTGCTCGACGACGCCCTCGAGAAGCGCATCGCGTCGGCCGTCGCCGAGCGGTTGTCCAGACGCCACGTGCCCGACGAGGTCATCGAGGCGCCCGGCATCCCGCACACGCGTACCGGCAAGAAGCTCGAGGTTCCGGTCACGGCGATCCTGGCCGGGCGCTCGGAGGTCAACGTCGACCCGAGGTCGGTCGACGACTACTCGCTGATCGAGTGGTACGCCGAGCAGGGCCGCTCTCATCGCTGGTAGGCCGCTGTCACCACCGGATCCGCGCGGACGCGTCGCGCGGCGCGTTGTGAACGGAGTCCACGCGCACCCCGTGTCGGATATGTACGGTGGGCACCGCTGAGGATTCAGCGGTGACGAATCGTGCAGATGACACGTCGGTCAGATGTACTACCGTGGGCCGGGAGTCACGCATCGGGGAGGTGCGGGCGGCCGCATGCCGGTTGCCGTGGGCGTGACCGCGTCACCGACCCGAGCCAGTTGACATGAACACGACGACCTGACCAGGAGATCGCGATGAGCTACCCATCGGGGGGCTACGGGCAGCAGCCCGAGTCCGGCCAGTCCTACGGCCAGTACGGCCAGCAGGGCTACGGCCAGCAGTACCAACAGGGCTACGGCCAGAGCCCCCAGCAGAACTACGGCCAGCAGGGCTACGGTCAGCAGGATTACGGCCAGCAGAACTACGGCCAGCAGCAGGGTTACGGTCAGCAGGGCTACGGGCAGTACGGCTACGGCCAGCCGGCGAAGCCGCCGAGCCAGGGTCTCCCGGCGATCACCCCCACGGCGATCGCGGGCGCAATCGGCCTCCTCGGCGTCGTGATGCTGTTCTGCGGCTACCTGCCCGCCGCGAAGGCCTACGACGACTCGGTGAAGATCTTCGGCACCGAGTACGTCGCCCCGTACGCGCTCGTGGCGGTCGCCGGCTTCCTGGCGCTGTTCTCGTTGGTGCCCAACGTCAAGTCGCCGTCGGCGGTCGTCGCGGCGCTGAGCGTCCCGTCGTTCTTCATCTCGCTGTTCCTGCTCATCGAGATCGACTACGACACCGGCTCCGGTGCGATCGTGCTGCTCATCTTCTCGCTGCTGCAGGCGCTCCTCGCGATCGCGTGGCTGCTCGTCGACGCGAACATCCTCAAGGTCGCCCCCGCCGCCGGCGCGGCATCGGCCGTCACGCCGACCGCGGGCGCCGACGCGACCGCCGGCCAGCACTCGACCGGTCAGGGCACCGCACCGGCCGGTTCGTACGGCACCGGTACCGGCACCACCGGTGGCCAGGCGCAGTACGGACAGCAGTCCTCGGCGGGCTACGACCCGTCGGCCTACACCCAGAGCACGAGCGGCCAGGCCGGCTACGGCCAGCACGGCACGGGTTCTGCCCAGTCGGGTTCCGCCCAGTCGGGCCAGGCGCAGGCCGGCCAGGCGACGTCGTACGGCTACGGCAGCTACACCCCGGGCCAGTACTCGGCCGGGTCCGAGAGCTCGGCGTCCGGCGGCGCCTCGGCTTCCGAGTCGGGTGCTTCCGGTGCGGGCGATGCCGGTTCGGACGCCGACAAGACGACCACCATGTTCCAGAAGCCCGAGCCGCCGCAGTCCAGCGGAAGCTGAGAGTCGACGCAGTCCAGCGGAAGCTGAGAGTCGACACAGTCCAGCGGCAGCTGATCTGCACCGTGCCCCGCCGACCCCTCCGGTCGGCGGGGCACCGTCGTATCTGCCGGTCGTCGCCCGCCGGCGGGCGTTGCCGCCGGAGCCCCGGCCCGGGATGACCGGGCAGACGCCCGGTGACCTGAACCGCTTTCCGGACCGGGCCCGGCGCGTCTACGACGACCCGGGCGCCGATCGTGTCAGTCTCAAGTCGATGCCCACTTTCAGGCCCGAGTCGACCGCGGAGAACCTGGCGTCGCAGCTGCGAGCACTGCGGCGATCCCGTCGTGCCCAGCGCACCGCGGTCGAGGGCTCGGCACGGCAACTGGCCGTCGTGGCGTTCACCGTGCCCGCGCTCGCGCTGGTCACCCTCATCGTCGTCATGCTCACGGTGCTGCTGATGGCCGGCAGCGGTCTCACCGGTCTGCCGAGCGCCATCGCGTCGAGCTGGCTGGCGATCCACCAGGTGCCGGTGACCATCAGCGGCGTCACCATCGGTGTGCTGCCGCTGCTGCCGACCCTGGTCGTCGCGGTGGGCACCGCACGCCTGACGGCGCGTGCGATCGGCGGGACCACCGCACCGGCCGCGCGCTCGGCGCACGACGTCTTCGACGTCGGGGCGGTGGTGGCCTCTGCGGTCGTCGGTCCGGTGCTCATCACCGCGATGTCGCTGGCGATCGTGATGGACGGCGGGTCGGTCCTGCCGGTGCACACGCCGAACGCATTGGTGGCCTTCGCCTACACGATCGGCATCCACGCCGGCGCCGCGCTGGCGGGCGTCGTCTGGACCCGGCGGCACGATTTCGCCGCGCGGTGGGGGATGTCCTACGCCGACCGCCGCGGATTCAAGTATGGCGTCGTCGCCGTGCTCTCCCTCATGGTGGCCGGGGGGCTCCTCGTGTGCCTGCGCATGATCATGGCGCACACCGAGATCGGCGAACTCATCGAGACCGGCTACGACTTCGACGGCTACCTGGGCCTCAGCGTGCTGTCGGTGCTGTACCTGCCGAACCTCATGGTCGGGGCGACCGCGGTGCTCGTCGGCTCTGACGTCCAGATCGGCGCGATGACCGTCGACCTGTTCACGGTCCGCGGCGGGGCGGTGCCGCCGGTGCCCGCGCTCGCCGTGCTGCCGGACGGAGCGGGTGCGGGGCAGTGGGGGCTGATCGGGCTCCTCGTCCCCGCGGCCATCGCGGTGTTCGTCGGATGGCGCTGCCGCGACCTCAATCCGATCGCCCACGTCCGCTCGGTCGGGGTCGCCGCAGCCGTGGCGGCGTCGGCGATGGTGGTCCTGTCGACCACCGCCGGCGGCGAGCTCGGCGAGTTCGGCGACGCCGCGATCACGGTGTCCGCGGCCGGCGTCTACACGCTCGGCTGGTTCGCCGTGACCGGCATCGTGGTGGCTCTCGTGTACGCCTTCCTCCCGTCGACCCGCGCCGCACGCGACGCGGTCGGGGACGACTACTTCGACGACCCGGACGATCTGGGATTCGAGGACGAGTACGTGATCGTCGCCGATCTCGACGAGGAGGACGAGTACCTCGAGTTCGTCGACGAGGACGCGCCGGGCCCGGAACACGACCTCTCCGATGACGCCGAGTACGAGTACGAGGACTCCGAGGACGCGGAGGCCTTCGAGGCAGATCCCTATGACTTGGCCGAGCCCGACGCGGCAGACGACGCCGACGAGGCCCTCGACTCCGAACCCGTCGTGCGTGCGGAGGCACCGGCGGACGCCGACCTCTCCGACGACGCCGACTACGACCTGTATCCGGGGACGCCGGGTGCGCGTCGGCGCTGAGCCCCACGGCGCGGGAAACCCGAGCACCGGGTCTCTCGGCACCGGTGCCCACGGCGCCGTCCCGCGGGGACGCAACCGTGCACAGACCCGCCGATCGCGGCTCGACGTGCTGCTATTAGGCTCGAAGCCGTGACATCGGAGACCGCGTCAGAACGCACGCCCCTCGTGGTGATGGCGTCCGGTACCGGTTCTCTGCTCGAGTCGCTGATCGCCCGCGCCGACGCCGCCGACGCCCCGTTCCGGATCGCCGCGATCGTCGTCGACCGCACGTGCCGCGCCCAGGACATCGCGCAGCGCAACGACATCCCGCTGATCACCTGCCGGCTCGGCGACCATCCGGATCGCGCCGCCTGGGATCGCGCGCTCACCGACGCGGTCGCCGCTGTCGACCCCGGCTGGATCGTCACCGCGGGGTTCATGAAGATCCTCGGTCCCGCGTTCCTCGGCCGGTTCGGCGGGCGCATCGTCAACTCGCATCCGGCCCTGCTGCCGGCCTTCCCCGGCGCACACGGCGTGCCCGACGCGCTCGAGTACGGCGTCAAGGTGACCGGCGCGACCGTGCACCTCGTCGACGAGGGCGTGGACACCGGCCCCATCCTGGCGCAACAGGTGGTCACGGTCGCCGACGACGACACCGTCGAAACCCTGCACGAACGGATCAAGACTGTCGAGCGAGTGTTGCTCGCCGACGTGGTGACCGCCCTGGTTACCCGAGGAGTAGTCATCGATGGACGAAAGGCCCGCATCCCGTGAACGCACAGCCCGCTGACAGCGCCCGCCGACCCATCCGGCGTGCACTGGTGAGTGTCTACGACAAGAGCGGCCTGGCCGAACTCGCGACCGCGCTGAAGGACGCAGGCGTGGAGATCGTCTCGACGGGATCGACCGCCAAGACCATCGCCGACGCGGGTGCCCCGGTGATCGAGGTCTCGACGCTGACCGGGTTCCCCGAGTGCCTCGACGGCCGCGTCAAGACCCTTCACCCGAAGGTGCATGCCGGCATCCTCGCCGACACCCGCAAGGACGACCACGTCGCGCAGCTCGCCGAACTCGGCGTCGCCGCCTTCGACCTCGTCGTCGTGAACCTCTACCCGTTCAGCGAGACGGTCGCCTCGGGGGCCACCCCCGACGAATGCATCGAGCAGATCGACATCGGCGGCCCGTCGATGGTGCGCGGCGCCGCCAAGAACCACCCGTCGGTCGCGGTCGTGACCAGCCCGGCCGACTACGGCCAGGTGACCGAGGCCCTGCAGTCCGGCGGCTTCACCCTCGCCGAGCGCAAGAAGCTGGCCGCCAAGGCCTTCCGCCACACCGCCGATTACGACGTCGCGGTCGCCTCGTGGATGTCGAGCGTCGTGGCGCCCGAGGACGATTCGCTGTTCCCGGCCTGGACCGGCGCCACCTGGACCCGGTCGGCGGTGCTGCGTTACGGCGAGAACCCGCACCAGGCCGCCGCTCTCTACGTCGGCGACGCGAGCGTCGGCGGTGTCGCCACCGCCGAGCAGCTGCACGGCAAGGAGATGAGCTACAACAACTACACCGACGCCGACGCCGCCTGGCGCGCAGCCCACGACTTCGACGCCCCGGCGGTCGCGATCATCAAGCACGCCAACCCGTGCGGCATCGCCGTCGGCGCCGACATCGCCGAGGCCCACCGCAAGGCGCACGCCTGCGACCCGGTGTCGGCCTACGGCGGCGTGATCGCCGCGAATCGCGAGATCACCGTGGAAATGGCCGAGCAGGTCGCCGAGATCTTCACCGAGGTCATCATCGCCCCCGGCTTCGCCGACGGCGCGCTCTCGGTGCTGACCCGCAAGAAGAACATCCGCGTCCTGGTGGCCACGCCGCCGTCGAGCAGCATCGAGACCAAGCCGGTTTCGGGCGGTCTGCTGATGCAGGAGCGCGACGTCCTCGACGCCGAGGGCGACAACCCGGAGAACTGGACCCTGGTCGCCGGCCCGCCGGCCGACAAGCAGACCCTGGCCGACCTCGAGTTCGCCTGGCGCGCTTGCCGTTCGGTCAAGTCGAACGCGATCCTGCTGGCCTCCGACGGCGCGTCGGTCGGTGTGGGCATGGGGCAGGTCAACCGCGTCGACTCCGCGCACCTGGCCGTGCAGCGCGCCGGTGACCGGGCCGCGGGCAGCGTCGGGGCGTCGGACGCCTTCTTCCCGTTCCCGGACGGCCTGCAGGTCCTGCTGAACGCCGGTGTGAAGGCCGTCGTGCAGCCGGGCGGATCGATCCGCGACAACGAGGTCATCGAGGCTGCCGAGGAGGCGGGCGTGACGCTCTACCTCACCGGGGCACGCCATTTCGCTCACTGATCTCGCACTACTCCTCCTCGCGGGGTTCGGCGCGGGTCTGATCGGCTACATCACCGGACTGGCGTCGGTGGTGAGCTATCCCGCGCTCCTCGCGGTCGGACTTCCCCCGATCGCGGCGAACGTGACCAACACGGTCGCGCTCGTCGCGGTCGGGGTCGGCAGCACCGCGCAGTCGGGCAGGGCGCTGCTCGACGGCGACCGCAGGCGCCTCGTCGTCGGGGTGATCGCGGCGCTCGTCGGCGGAACCGTCGGCGCCGCACTGCTTCTCGTGACGCCGCCGGAGGCCTTCGAGGCGATCGTCCCGTTCCTCGTCGCCATCGCCGCCATCGCGCTTCTCGTGCAACCGCTCCTGCGCCGCTGGGTGACGAGTCACGCCGAGCATCCGGCGGTCTTCCTCATCGGGCTGTTCCTGATCTGCATCTACGGCGGCTATTTCGGTGCCGGCGCGGGCATCATGATCCTGGCCCTCATGCTCGTGGTGACGAGCGAGCCGTTGTGGCGTGCGGCGCTGAGCAAGTCGTTGTTCCTCGGCATCGCCAACGCCATCGCCGCCGTCGGGTTCATGATCTTCGGTCCCGTGCACTGGTGGGCCGCGCTCGCCATGGCCATCGGCTGTCTGCTCGGTGGCTGGTGCGGTCCGCCGGTGGTCAAACGGCTGCCCGCGGGCCCGTTGCGGGTCGTCGTGGGACTGTGCGGCCTCGGCCTGGCGGTGTGGCTGGCGGTGGGCTGAGACGCGAAGGGTCCCGACCATGGGGGAACAGGACTTCACGCGAACACCGATGACGAGCCGGTCCATCCGTGGCGCGAGGACCCACGCTTCCGGGCCGGCACCTGGACGCGAGTTGTTCACCCGTGTTCACCGTGAACTCGACGGCGTTGCGGAGGTGACGGCGGACCTCGACGTCGATCGTCTGGACCGAACGGGGGTTTTTCCCAGACTGAATCCAACCCGTGCGCGTGACGCGTCGGAGGAATAGACAGGACTTGTGTCCGCCTCGATGACGCTCCATTCGATGAACTTCTCCGACGGTTCCCATCACGGGTCTCCGCCGGCGGCGGCTGTTGACCACCCCATCCGCCGTTCATCGAGAGGGACTCATCATGACCACCGCACATCCCGCCCCTGACCTCCGCACCGCTGCTTCTGCCACTCTCTCGTCGGGCATCGTCGCCTCGGGCGTCGAACTCGACATCGACGAGTTCGGCCCGCACTTCGGCGCCGAGATCCGCGGCATCGACGTCGCGCAGGCCACCGACGACCAGGTGCGCGCCATCCGTCAGGCACTCATCGAGTACAAGGTCATCGTCCTACGCGACCAGAACCTCGACGACGCCTCGCACATCGAGTTCGGAAACCGGCTGGGGGAGCTGACCACCGGTCATCCGGTCTGGGACAGCGGCGACGTGCCCGACGAGGTGTACGAGCTCGACAGCGCCGACAACGGATTCGCCGACGTGTGGCACACCGACGTGACGTTCATGCCGCGCCCGCCGATGGGTTCGATCCTGCGCCCGGTGGTGTTGCCGCGCAACGGCGGCGACACCAACTGGGCCGACGCCGAGCTCGCGTACTCGTCGTTGTCGGAGCCGGTCCGCCGCCTCGTCGACGGGTTGACCGCCGTCCACGACGGCAATCGCGAGTTCGGGTACTACCTGCGGCACAAGCGCAAGGGCCAGGGGAACACCTGGGACGGCAGGGAGGTCACCGAACTGGTGCCGGTGAGCCACCCCGTCGTCCGTGTCCACCCGGAGACCGGCCGCAAGGCCCTGTTCGTCAATCCCGGTTTCACCTCGCACATCGAGGGCGTCTCCGAGTTCGAGAGCCGCGCCATCCTCGACATGCTCTACGCGCACATCACCAAGCCCGAGCACATCGTCCGCCATCGCTGGCGTGCCGGCGACCTGGTGCTGTGGGACAACCGCAACACCCTGCACTACGCGAACCGCGACTACGGCGACAACCGGCGGATCATGCACCGCATCACGCTCAGGGGAGACGTGCCCGTCGGGCCCTGAGCCGATCGGGAGGGTCCGCACGACATCCGTATGACGTTGTGCCCGGAAGCCGGGCGCAACGTCATACGGATTATTTCTGCTCCTGTATTCAACCAAGGGGTTGACAAAGGTCCCGGATCGGCGCACGCTCATATTCAACCGAACGGTTGAGGAGGAGATCGGATGGCAGACGAGCTCTCGAAGGTCTTCGCCGCACTGGCGGACCCCACCCGGCGCGACATTGTCGCCCGTCTGGCGGTCTCCGATGCGACGGTGAGCGAGCTCGCCGCGCCCTACGACGTCAGCATCCAGGCGGTGTCCAAGCACCTGAAGGTGCTCGAGGACGCCGGCCTGGTGAGCCGAACCCGGGAGGCCCAGAAACGTCCGGTCCATCTGGAAGCAGAGGTGTTCGACCTCATGACCAAGTGGATCGAGCGGTACCGCAAGCGGGCGGAAGAGCGCTACCAGCGCCTCGACGCACTGCTCGCCGAGATGAACGACGGACCCGCGGCATCCGAGCCCGGGGACGACATCGAGACACCCCAGGAAGGAAAGGCGTCATGAGCACCACCGCAACCCGCTACCTCGAAGCCGCGATCGAGGCCGACAAGGAGGTCCCGATCATCCGGATCACCCGCGACTTCCGCGCCACGCCGGCCCAGCTGATGAAGGCGCACACCGACCCGGAACTGTTCGTCCGCTGGAACGGGCCCGAGACGGTCTCCAGCCGCATCGTCGAATGGGACGTCCGCGACGGCGGCAGCTGGCGCTACATCTCGACCCACGAGGGGCAGGACCACGAGTTCCGCGGCTGCTTCCACACAGTCGGCGAGGACAAGATCGTGCAGACCTTCACGTGGATGGGCATGCCTGACCAGGTCTCGTTGGAGACGATGTGGTTCGAGGACCTCGGCGACGGCACCACCCGGCTCCACGCGCAGTCGCTGTGCGACAGCTTCGCCGATCGCGACGCCTGGCTGTCGTCGGGTATGGAGGTCGGCGTCAACGAGGGCTACAAGGCGCTCGACCGCCTGCTCGAGGCCGGCGAGCTGTAGAGCGATGTCGCTGTCGGAACTCGACGCCGCCGCCCGGCACCGCGAGGTCGCGACGGGCTTCTCCGGCATCGTCGCAGTCGTCGCCGATTGGGAGGCCCCGACGCCGGTCGACGGATGGGTGGCGCGTGACGTCGTCGCCCACCTCGTCGACTGGTCCACCGGCTTCCTCGAGGCCGTCGGGATCTCCCTGCCCGGCGGGCCGTCCGTCGCCGACGACCCGGCGGGTGCGTGGTCGGCTCACGCCGCATCGATCCAGGGCCTGCTGGGCGGGCCGAGGGCCGACGAGACGATCACCCACCCGATGACCGGCGAACACCGGCTCGCCGACGCGATCGACCGGTTCTACACCGCCGACGTGTTCATGCACACCTGGGACCTGGCCCGATCGCAGGGCATCACACCCGAACTCGACGCCGCCCACGCGCAGCTGATGCTCGACGGGATGGTCCCGATCGAGGACATGATGCGACGGTCCGGCCAGTATGGACCCGCGGTCGAGGTGCCCGCCGGCGCCGACGCCGTCACCCGGCTCATGGGATTCATCGGACGTGATCCGGCGTGGGCGCCGCGGGTCTGAGCGTCGGGACCCGCGCCGGCCGATGGGCCCCGGCAGAACCCGGCCCCGCGGCGAGGTCCTTCCTGGGTCGTCTCGGGCGGTGGGCATGAGCCCCACGCCACGCACGCAGGTCACGTTTCGGAGTAGCGTGGATCACGTGCCAGAGGACAACTTCACCACGCATGGTTCTCAGACGACCGAAACCCGCCATCCCTCGCCCCGCACCCTGGGTGAGCTGCGTGCCAGCGGCCACGTCTTCCGCAGTGTGCGAGACGAGATCCGCAACAACCTGCTGACCGCGCTCCGGGAGGGGCGCGACCCCTGGCCGGGGATCGTCGGTTTCGAGTCCACCGTCATCCCCCAACTCGAACGCGCACTCATCGCCGGCCACGACGTCGTGATGCTCGGTGAGCGCGGCCAGGGCAAGACCCGCATCCTGCGCACCCTCGTGAACCTGCTCGACGAGTGGACCCCGGTCATCGCCGGGTCCGAACTCGGCGAGCACCCGTACGAGCCGATCACCCCGGCGTCGATCCGCAAGGCCGCCAACCTGCTCGACGACCTGCCCATCGAGTGGCGTCACCGCTCGCAGCGCTACAGCGAGAAACTCGCCACCCCCGACACCTCGGTGGCCGACCTCGTCGGCGACATCGACCCGATGAAGGTGGCCGAGGGCCGCAGCCTCGGCGACCCGGAGACCATCCACTTCGGTCTCATCCCGCGGGCGCACCGCGGCATCGTCGCGATCAACGAGCTGCCCGACCTCGCCGAGCGCATCCAGGTCGCGATGCTCAACGTGATGGAGGAGCGTGACATCCAGGTCCGCGGCTACACGCTGCGCCTGCCGCTCGACGTCCTGGTGATGGCCAGCGCCAACCCCGAGGACTACACCAACCGCGGCCGCATCATCACCCCGCTCAAGGACCGGTTCGGCGCCGAGATCCGCACGCACTACCCGCTCGAACTCGACGACGAGGTCGCCGTCATCGAGCAGGAGGCCGACCTCACCGCGACGGTTCCGTCTTTCATCCTCGAGATCCTGGCCCGCTTCACCCGCTACACCCGCGACCACCCGTCGATCGACCAGCGCTCCGGCGTGTCCGCTCGGTTCTCGATCGCCGCCGCCGAGACCGTCGCCGCCGCCGCGCTGCACCGTTCCGCGGTGACGGGGGAGGAGCAACCGGTGGCCCGCGTCGTCGACCTCGAATCGGTGGTCGAGGTGTTGCGGGGCAAGGTCGAGTTCGAGTCCGGAGAAGAAGGGCGCGAACTGGAGATCCTCGAACACCTCATGCGCAAGTCGATCGCCGACACCGTGCGCGCCCATCTGGGCGGCATCGACATGGCGCCGCTCGTCCACGCGCTGGAGAACGGCGAACCGGTCGTGACCGGCGACCGCGTCACCGCCGCGGAGTTCCTCTCGTCGATCCCGTCGCCGGAGACCACCTCGGCGGTCCTCGACGAGATCGCCGAGCGACTCGAGGCCGACTCCGAGGGGGAGCGGGCCAGCGCCGTCGAACTGGCGCTCGAGGGTCTGTACCTCGCCCGCCGGATCGGCAAGGAGGCCGACGAGTCCGGCCAGACGATCTACGGCTGAGCCGGCACCGATCAGGGGAGAACACATGGCGCGCAAGACCTTCCATCGCTCGCGCTATCAGCGGTACACCGGCGGGCCGGACCCGTTGGCGCCACCGGTGGACCTGCGCGAGGCGCTGGAGCGAATCGGCGACGACGTCATGGCCGGTGCGTCGCCGCAGCGTGCCCTGCGGGAGCTGCTCCGGCGCGGCACGCCGACCATGCGCGGGCTCGACAAGCTGCGCGAGCAGGTCAACCGCCGGCGGCAGGAGCTGCTGAAGAATCGCAATCTCGACGGCACCTTCGCCGAGATCCGCGAGCTGCTCGACCGGGCTGTGCTCGAGGAGCGCAAGCAACTCGCCCGCGACCTCGACGACGACGCGCGGTTCGCGGAGATGCAGATCGGCAACCTCCCGCCGTCGACCGCGCAGGCCGTCGAGGAGCTGGCGAACTACGACTGGCGCAGCCCGCAGGCCCGCGCCGACTACGAGAAGATCAAGGATCTCCTCGGCCGCGAACTGCTCGACCAGCGGTTCGCCGGGATGAAGCAGGCCCTCGAGGGCGCGACCGAGGCCGACCGGCAACGGATCTCGGACATGCTCACAGACCTCAACGAGCTTCTCGAGGCCCACAACCGCGGCGAGGACACCTCGGAGAAGTTCGAGGAGTTCATGGACAAGCACGGGGAGTTCTTCCCGGAGAATCCCCGCAACACCGACGAACTCGTCGACTCGCTGGCGCAGCGGGCCGCGGCCGCCCAGCAGTTCTACAACTCGCTCACCCCCGAACAGCGAGCCGAACTCGACCAGCTCGCGCAGCAGGCGTTCGGCTCCCCCGAGCTGATGAACCAACTGGCACAGATGGATTCGCAGCTGCGGATGGCGCGGCCCGGCCTGGACTGGGACAACGCGCAGTCCTTCTCCGGGGATCAGCCGATGGGGCTCGGCGAGGGCGCTGCGGCGCTGCGCGACATCGCCGAACTCGAGGCGCTGAGCGAGCAGCTGTCGCAGCAGTACGCCGGCGCGCAGATGGAGGACATCGACCTCGACGCGCTCGCCCGGCAGCTGGGGGAGGAGGCCGCCGTCGACGCGCGGATGCTCGCCGAGCTCGAGAAGGCGCTCTCCGAACAGGGGTTCTTCGATCGCACCGCCGACGGGCAGCTCCGGTTGAGCCCGAAGGCGATGCGTCAGCTCGGGCAGTCCATCTTCCGCGACATCGCCCAGCAGCTGTCGGGGCGTCGCGGCGACCGGCAGACGCGACAGAGCGGGCTGCTCGGCGAACCCACCGGCGCGAGCCGCGAATGGCAGTTCGGCGACACCGATCCCTGGGACGTGACGCGTACGGTGTCGAACGCGGTGCTGCGCACCGTCTCCGAGACCACCGAGCCGGCGCTCGCGACGTCGGAGATGGCGCGGTCGGGCGTGCGGATCGACGTGCGCGACGTCGAGGTCGCCGAGACCGAGAGCCGCACGCAGGCGGCGGTCGTGCTCCTCGTCGACACGTCGTTCTCCATGGAGATGGAGGGTCGCTGGACGCCGATGAAGCGCACCGCGATCGCGCTGAACCACCTGATCTCGACGAGGTTTCGCACCGACGAGCTGCACCTGATCGCCTTCGGCCGGTACGCCCGGTCGATCGACATCGCCGAGCTGACCGGGCTGCAGCCGCGCATGGAGCAGGGCACCAACCTGCACCACGCACTCCTGCTGGCGCAGCGGCATCTTCGCCGGTTCCCGAACGCGCAACCGGTCGTGCTCATCGTCACCGACGGCGAGCCGACCGCGCATCTGGACCCGAGCGGCGAGCCGTTCTTCTTCTATCCGCCGCACCCGCAGACCATCGCCCTGACCGTGCGCGAACTCGACCACATCTCGCGGATCGGCGCGCAGGTCACGTTCTTCCGGCTCGGCGACGACCCGGGCCTGGCCCACTTCATGGACCAGATCGCGCGGCGGATCGGCGGTCGGGTGGTCGCGCCCGACCTCGACGGCCTCGGCGCCGCGGTGGTCGGGGACTACCTGCGATCGCGGGGTCGGCGCCGACGCGGGTGACCGGCGCCGGGCGCCGCGCCGACCCTCAGGCGGTGCGCGGCTTGCGGCCGGCGATGATCCACAGCACGACGCCGATCAGGAAGAGCAGCCCACCGAGGCCGCCGCCGAGGAAGGCGAGCGCGATTCCGCCGCCGAGACTCAGGATCCCGCCGACGTCGACCGAGGCGACGACGACGCGGTCGGTGCATTCGAACGTGTACGTGCCGCCCTGGACCACCTCGAAGGACGCGAACGACTCCACGTGGTTGCCGTCATGGTCGAATTCGGCGGTCAGGCTGCCGTTTCGGACGGGCTCGGCCGGGCCGTCGATGTTGCACGACGGGGCGCGGCCGTCTTCGGTGAAGAGCGTGAAGGTGTCGCCGGCGTCGTAGGCGTGCCGGGCGGTCGGTTCGACGACGAACGAGTCGTTCACGATGTTCCCGGCCCCGGTCGCGGCCAGGATGCCGCCGACGACGACCGAGACCACCAGGATCGCGAGGCCGACGAAGGTGAGGCCCTTGCCCCAGCGCCGCATCCCGGAGCGGTCCTTCGGCTGGGTCGGGGGAGGTGGGTGGCCGCCCGGTGGGTAGCCGCCCTGGGGATACCCGCCCTGAGGATACCCGCCCTGGGGATATCCGCCCTGGGGGTAAGCGCCTTGCGGGTAGGCGCCCTGCGGGTACCGGCCGGGGGACGGGGGTCCGGGCTGGTACGGCTGTCCGGGATCAAACGGTTGGCCCACGATCGCCTCCGGTTCTCTGTGCGTGGTCGTCGTTCCCCGACAGGTCGGATTATGCCTCCGCGGCGGGCATCTCGGGGTGCGACCGGGGGATTCCTCAGGGTCGGCGCGGCGATTCGGCAGCCGAGATCAGGGTGGTCCCGCCGCGCATACGCCACTAGGGTCGGTGTACGTGGACACCTCCGGCGATCTCCCCGCTCCCGACGATCGTCGAGCACGGTTGCGTGCGGCCGACGTGGATCGGGAACTGGTACACGAAATCCTCTCCGCGGCCATGGCCCACGGCAGCCTGACGCCGGCCGAGTACGAAGAGCGGGCCGGAAAGGCCGTCGTGGCAAAGACGTTCGCCGATCTCGACGCCCTCACCGACGACCTGCCCATCGCGCAACTGGGTGTCGCCATCCCGGCGCCGTCGCTTGCGCCCGGGCCACGGGTCACCGGTGCCGTCGGGGCGGATGCCGTGCGCCACCGGCTGGCGATCATGTCCGAGAGCGATCTGACGGGGACGGCGGTGGTCGCCGACGAGTTGACCGCGACCGCGATCATGGGCGGGGTGAAGCTCGACCTGCGCGAGGTCGAGTTCGCCAGCCCGGTGCTCACCATCCGCGCCGTCGCGATCATGGGCGGCGTCGAGATCCTCGCGCCCGAGGACGTGACCGTGGAGATCGGGGGCCTCGGGATCATGGGCGGTTTCGGCGGCAGGTCGCAGCGCTCCACCCGGCCGGGGGCGCCGGTGATCCGGGTGACGGGCCTCGCGATCATGGGCGGCGTCGAGCTGAAGATCCCCAAGCGCAAGGCCCTCGACGACCACGACTGAGGGTTGCGACGGCCGAGACCTCGCCGCCACGAGCGCCGGACGGGGCCGAGAGCCGGCGGCCTCAGGCCAGCAACAGGGCGATGGCCGCGATCACCGGGATGGACGCGATCGTGGTGATCAGCCCGGTGTCGCGGGCCAGGATCTGACCCCGCCGGTAGCGGGTGGCGTAGACGAACACGTTCTGGGCGGTCGGCAGGGCCGCGATCACCACCTGTGCGAACAGATCGTGGCCGGTCTGACCGAATCCCCAGCGCGCGATCGCGTACACGGCCAGCGGCATCGCGACCATCTTCAGCACCGAGGCGAGGAGGATGTCGCGGCGCGGGCTCTCGCCCTTCTTGAAGATCTGCACACCGGTCAGCGACATGCCGAACGCGAGCAGCGCGGTCGGCACCGATGCGTCGCCGAGCATCTTCAGCGGTGACATCACGGCAGCCGGCGGCATCAGGCCGAGCAGCGATACGACGAGTCCGGCGATGCCCCCGACGACGATCGGATTGGTGAGCGGCGCAATCAGCGAGTCCTTGACGACCGAGCGGCCGGACTCCCGTTCGAGGGCGGTGAGGTCGAGCGCCAGCAGCGCCATCGGCGACAGGATCAGGATCTGGAACAGCAGCAGCGGCGCCACGAACGACGCGTCGTCGAGCACGAAGATGGCGATCGGCAGCCCCAGGTTGACGCTGTTGACATACGACGACGACAACGCGCCGATGACCAGCTCGGGAATCCCGCGTCGGAGCGTCAGTTTCGCGATGACGAGATAGGCGGTCGCGATGATCAGGGCGCCGCCGCCGGCGATGACCAGCGTCGAGGAGAAGACGACCGAGAGATCGGACGTCACCAGGGAGTGGAACAACAGCGCCGGGGTGAAGACGAAGAACACCAGACGCGAGAGGACCTCGTGGGCGCGGTCTCCGATGACCCGTGTCCGGCCGAGGACGTAACCCACCCCGACTACTATGAAGATCACCGTGAAGCCGGAGATGACGCCAGACACTGCTCGAGTCTATTCATCAGGGTGAACCACGGAATTGTCGGACCTAAGAAGGGGTAACGGGTGTCACAACCACCGGAGCAGGGATCGGGCAACGACCAGGACGATTGGGGCACGGTTCCGAGCTCGGGGTCTTCGAGCGGCGATCACGGTGTGAATCTGAGCAAGGGCGGCCAGACCCCGCCGGACCCCACGTCCCCGGAGTACGCCCCGACCCAGTTCGGCCAGGCGTACCAGCCGCACGCCGATCCGCAGGGCCAGGACCCGTACGGCCAGAGTCCATACGGACAGAACGCCTACGAGCAGAATCCGTATGGGCAGCCGTCGCCGGATCCCTACGCGCAGAATCCGTACGGTCAGAGCCCGTACGGGGCGGCGCCGGGCTCGGCCTACGGCGATCCCTACCAGCCGGGACCCGCCTACGGATCGGCGGCGTACGGCGGCGCGAATCCCTACCAGGCAGGCGCCTACCCCGGTTATGCCGCGCCGCCCTCCACGAACGGAAAGGCGATCGCGTCGTTGGTCTGCGGGATCGCCGGCCTGGTGTGCTGTGGGTTGATCACCGGGATCGTCGCCGTGGTCCTCGGTGTGATGGCCCGTCGTGAGGTGAGGGATTCGTCCGGTCGGGAGACCGGGGACGGCCTCGCGCTCGGCGGGATCATCACGGGAACGATCGCGATCGTCTGGTCGCTGGTGTTCATCGTCCTCTACGCGGTGGGTATCGGCGCGGCGATCCTCGACGACAGCAGCACTTCCACCTTCTGAACGATTTCACGCCGATCCTGCCCCTGACCGGGAGATTCTCCGCCCGGTCGGGGGCAGTTCTCATTAGTCTGTGACGAGCGCCGCCGATGACGCCGCGCCCACAGTCGTCGCGCCGCGACGACGCCAGCACGTGAAAGGCACCGAAGATGTCGAACCCGCCCGGAGATGGGGAGTCGCACGAGCCGACCTCCGCACCTCAGTCACCGCCGGAATCCGCCTCCGGCCAGTCGTCTCCCGCCGAAGCCGGTGACGCGGCCCGTCCGGCCCCGATGACGTCGACGCCCGGCGCCGGGCCCGAGGGCACCGAGGTCGCCGAATCCCACAGTCCGGCCGACGCGACCACCCGGATCATCAAGACCGGTCCCACCGTCGGTGGGTCGGGCGAGGCTTCGCCCGAGCCGTTCGGTGCCGCCGGAGAGCCTCCTGCCCCGGGTGGGCCTGCCCCCTCCGGGTACGACTCGACGCGAGTGATCTCCACGCCGCCCGCGGGGCCGGGTGGGGCGCCGCAGTCTCAGGGGCAGCCGCCGCAGGGGGCACCCGGGTACGGGGCACCTCAGGGATACGGCGCGCCGGGCGCCGGCCCGCAGGGGTACGGCGCCGCCGGCCACGGCCACGCGGGGGCGCCCGGTCCGGACGCCTCGGGCCAGGCGGGCTCTCCGCAAGGACCAGGACAGTTCGGTCAGGGCGGACCCGGGTCTGCCCAGCATGGGTACGGACAGCCCTACCCTGCGGGGGTGCAGCCCGCGCCGCCCGTCGACCCGGCGGGCTTCGGCGACCCCTACGCCGGGGCGTCGGCGCCGAAGACCAACTCGCTCGCCATCTTCGCGCTGGTGGCGTCGTTGCTGGGGCTCTTCTGCGGTGTCGGCGGCCTGGCCGGTCTGATCATGGGCATCTTCGCGCGCCGGCAGATCGACGCCTCGAACGGTCGGGAGACCGGCGGCGGGCTCGCGCTGGCCGCGATCATCATCGGCGCGATCGTCGTCGTCTGGGCGCTGTTCTGGCTGGTGGTGATCGGCACCGGCGCCGTGGACGTCGATTTCTCCAGTTCGTAGGCTCTCGACGGCCACCCCGGGGCGGCCCGCAGGCCTCCATTTTGGAGTTGGGCGCCGCCAACAGGTAGTCTGATCGGGTTGTGTGCCGCGCCCGCGTGGCTGTCAGGCGCACTGACTCGGGTCGACCCGGTGACGCGCGAACGTGCCGACGACCACGCAGACCACAGTAGGAGAAGGGCTCAACCATGGCTGTACCGAAGCGCCGGATGTCGCGGGCGAACACCCGTAGCCGTCGTTCGCAGTGGAAGGCGGACAACCCCGCACTGCAGGAAGAGAAGATCAACGGCGTCCCCGTGCGGATCCCGCGTCGTCTCGTGAAGGCTGCTCGCGCAGGCATCATCGACCTGGATCGCCGCTAGTCTTCTCTCGCTGCCGGAAACGGCACAGCGATCGTTCTACGACGGCCGCCCTCGGATGACCCGGGGGCGGCCGTTCGTGTGCCCTGCATGTGCTTGTCTGTCGTATTGCTGTGGTCGGGTCGTCGTGAGGAGGCTGTGACGTGCTGCTCGACGTCCTGAACTTCGCGGGCATCGCGGTGTTCGCCGCGTCCGGCGCGATGGTGGGTGTCCGCAAGGACTTCGACATGTGGGGCATCATCACCGTCGGCGTGCTGACCGGCGTCGGCGGCGGTGTGCTGCGCGACGTCCTGCTCGGGATCACGCCGCCCACCTCGGTGCAGGGCTACGGCAACGCCCTGACCGCGGCGATCGCGAGCCTGCTCGTCTTCCAGTTCCATCCGGCGTTCACCAAACTGCGCCGTTCGATCCTCGTTCTCGACGCCTTCGGCATGGGCCTGTTCGCGGCGTCGAGCGCGAGTCTGGCCGTCGAGGTGGGCGTCAGTTCCTTCGCCGCCGCGACCGTCGGACTCCTCACCGCGATCGGTGGCGGCGTCCTGCGCGACGTGATCTCCAACGAGGTCCCGCTGCTGCTGCAACCCGCCGACCTCTACGCCGTTCCCGCCCTTCTCGGCGCCACCGTCGTCGCGCTGGGGCTGGACCACACCTCGCTGCCGCAGTGGGTCTGGCTCGTCGTCGGGTCGATCCTCGCGACGGGTCTGCGACTGCTCGGCCTCAAGTTCAAGTGGCGGTTGCCGACCGCGCGTCGCTGAGACCTCCCGCAAACCCACCCCTTTCGGACACAATCTCACCCTGCGCTGGTGGTGGATCTGTCCATAAGTGGTGGATTTGCGAAAAGGTGGGTCCGAAGCCGCATCTCGTGCGTCTGAATCTCATGGAGATTCCCGCCGATGAGCACGGCCTGATCCGGCGCGCCGACACAGTCGGAACGCACACGACCGAGAAGACGCTCCAGCGGGGCGTCACCAGAAAAGACCTGTACCGCCTGTGGCCAGGGGCCATGGCCGACTACGCGAAGGTCTCCGACCTCGACGCGGTCGAGAAGCATCGGCTCACCGTCATCGCGGCAGCCGGGGCCGGCCGACCGGGCCGACTCTTCAGTCATGTCTCGGCGGCAGCCGTGCACCGGCTTTCGATGCTCCGCCCTGATCTCGGCAAAGTACACGTCACGTCCCCGAAGGTCGGCAAACAGACAGCGCGGGTTCGGCGTCACCAGGCCGTCGTCGACGAGAAGGACATCGTGGTCGTCGACGGCGTGAAGGTCACCACCCTGGAGCGCACCGCGTGCGATGTGGCCAGGCTCGGCAACAGTCGTCAGGCCCTCGTGGTGCTCGACGCCGCGTTGCGGCGAGACGCCGACATCCAACGCATGAACGAGATCCTCGAGTCGTGCAGGCGGTTCAAGGGGGTCGAGATGCTGCGGCGAATGCTGCCCCACGCCAGCGCCTCCTCCGAGTCGGTCGGTGAATCCCTGAGTCGCGCGGTCATGCTCGAGTTCCCGGACCTGCCGGTGCCGCGCCAACAGGTGGAGATCAGGAATGACGCAGGCGTGATCGTGGCGCGCGTGGACTTCCTGCTGGCCGACCGGGTCGTCGGCGAGTTCGACGGCATGATCAAGTACAACGGCGCCGTTGGGGACGCCCCGGCATGGCGGGTCGTGGTCGACGAGAAGCTCCGCGAGGACAGGCTGCGTGCGCTCGGCTATACCGTGGTGCGCTGGACGTGGGATGACCTGCGGGACAAGGCCGCCTTCTACCTGATGCTGAAGCGCGCCCTTCGATCCGCTGGGGTCGACCGATGACAAACCCACCCTGGTTGGACAAACTCACCACCGGTCGCAGGTGAGGTTCTGTCCGAAGAGGGTGGGTTTGCCGGGCGACTACTGGGCGATGAACTTGTTGACGGTCCGGTTGAGGAAGTTCGGGATGAACTTCGCGGCGTTGCCGAGCACCAGGGTCTGCGTGCCGACCGAGTAGCTGGTGCGGTGCAGCAGCTTGTCCTGGAGCGTGGGGTGCACCGACTCCCAGACCTTGTCGGCGACCTGCTCGGGCGTGATCCGGATGCCGAGGGTCTTCGTCGACTTCGCACCCTCGGCCGCCAGGGCGGTCTTGGCCCACAGCGGCCAGATGCTGACGACGCGGATGTCGTCATGCTCCCACTCGAGTTCGAGGGCCTCGGTGAGCCCGGCGACGAAGAACTTGGTGGCCGAGTAGACGGCGATGCCGGGTTGGCCGTAGATCGCCGACGCCGACGCGATGTTCACCAGGTGCGCGCCGGGCGTCTTCTTCAGGTACGGGTGCGCGGCGCGCGCGCCGAGCGCGACGCCGAGTGCGTCGATGTCGATCTGGCGGCGGATCTGATCCGGCGTGATCTCGTCGAGGCGCCCCTCGTGCAGGATGCCGGCGTTGTTGTCGAGGACGTCGAGGGTGCCGCCGGTGTGGGACGTGAACTCCTCGAGTGCGGCGTCCCACTGGTCGGCGTCGCGCACGTCGAGGGTGCCGGTGATCCAGTCGGGGTGGTCGGCCTTGACCTTGGCGAGAGCGTCGGTGTCGACGTCGTACACGCCTACGGTCCACCCCTCGCGGCCGAACCTCTCGGCGGTCGCCAGGCCGATCCCGGCTGCTCCGCCGGTTATGAAGATGGAAGACATGCGAACCCCCAGGTGCTGATCTCGGTGGTTTCGGCGGCGCTGAGCTGCGGAAATCGGCCGCGCCCCGAACTTACTCGCCAGTATATTCGGCGATTCGTTTACTGCGTCACGCCGCGGTGCTATCTTGACAACACACATTGTCATTACATCAATCATTGTCATGGTCGAAAGCGACCGGGAGGCGAGATCGCATGACTGCTGCGATGGAACGAACCGACAACGTGATCAGCATGCGCGACGAGGGCACCGAGGAGGTCTCGGCGAGGCTGCTCGCCTCGGCCGCCCGCCTTTCCCGCAACGCGATGACCGAGATCGACTGGTCCGAGCCGATGGACCCCACCAAGTACGGGTGCAGCCCGGAATGGTCCTCGCTCTACGGCACCGACTACTGGGACGAGCTCACCGAGGAGCAGCGCATCGCGGTGACCCGCCACGAGTTCGCGTCGATCATGAACATCGGGATCTGGTTCGAGATGATCCTGCAGGAGATGGTCATCCGCGATCAGTACCTCGGGGACTACCACGGCTCGGAGTTTCAGTTCGCCCTCACCGAGATCGCCGACGAGTGCCGGCACTCGCTGATGTTCGCCAAGGCCTCGGAGAAGATGGTCGGCACGTCCTACCGGCCGTCGAAGAAGGTCGCGCGTCTCGGCAAGATCTTCATGCAGACCGCCAAGAACGAGGTCGCATACGCGGGAATCCTGGTCGCCGAGGAGGTTCTCGACGTCTTCCAACGCGGATGCATGCGCGACGACCGTGTGCTCGACTTCATCCGCACCGTCAACGAGATCCACGTCCTCGAGGAGTCGCGACACATGCGCTTCGCTCGCGAGGAGGTGCGTGAGTCGTTGCGGGGCGTCAGTTGGGCACGACGCCAGTTCAGCGCGCTGAGCGTGGCGATCGGCGCCTACTTCATCGTGACGAGCCTGGTGCAGCCCAAGGCATTCGCCGACGCCGGGCTCGACGTCGACCGTGCGGTCCGCGAGATGCGACACAACTCCCACTTCCACTCGATGATCCGCAGCAGCTGCGTCCATCTCATGGAGTTCCTCGACGAGGTCGGTCTGCTCACCAAGCCCGCGATGCGGTACTACCGGAAAGCCCACATGCTCTGATGTTCGTCATCACCCAGTCGTGTTGCAGCGACGCCGCGTGCGTCTCGGTCTGTCCGGTCAACTGCATCCATCCGACACCAGAGGAACGCGGCTTCGGCAGCTCCGACATCCTGCACATCGATCCCGAGGCCTGCATCGACTGCGGCGCCTGCGCGGATGCGTGTCCCGTCGACGCGATCTATCCGGCCGACAAGCTCGGTGCGCGCGACAAGGTGTTCATCGACATCAATGCCGACTACTACAAGAACAACCCCGACATCCGGTCGGGGTGGTCGCCGGTCACCTACCCCGAGATCCCGAAACTCCCTGCGGGACTGCGGGTTGCGCTGGTTGGCACCGGCCCGTCGGGCGGGTACGCACTGCGCACGCTCCTCGACCGCACCGAAGCGCACATCACCGTCATCGACAGGCTGCCCACGCCCGGCGGTCTCGTGCGTGCCGGTGTCGCGCCGGATCATCCCGGGACCAAGAACGTCCTGCGCGGCTTCGACCTGCTCTACCGCGACCCGCGCGTGACGATGATGACGAACGTGACCATCGGCGACGGGCCCGGCGAGATCACCCCGGCCGAACTCGCCGACCACTTCGACGCCGTGTTCTACGCGGTCGGCGCGAGCGAGTCCCGGCGCCTGGGCATCCCGGGCGAGGACCTGCCGGGTTCGACCTCGGCAACCGAACTCGTGGCCTGGTACAACGCCGTCCCCGGCGTCGACGAGGGGCCGCCGTTGCGGCGGGGGACGCCCGATGATCCGGCGACCGGCCGCGCGGTCGTCGTCGGCACCGGCAACGTGGCGCTCGACGTCGCCCGCATCCTGGTCTCGCCACCGGAGTTGCTGGCCACCACCGACATCGCCGACCGTGCGCTCGCGATCCTGCGCGAGCAGAACGTGCACGAGGTGATCCTCCTCGGGCGCCGCGACCAGGCGTCCGCCGCCTACACCGCCGCGGAATTCCGTGCGCTGTCGGAGATCCCGGGCGTCGACGTCGAGGTGTACGACGGTCTCGACTCCGAGCTCCCGTCGTTCACCGAACCGGCGGACCCCGACCGGCGCCGCATCGTGTTCCTCTTCCACAGTGCGCCGGAGGAGATCGTCGGCGGACCGGAGGTCGAGGCCGTCACGGTCCGGACCGGCGAGGGGCGCCGGCACATCGCCACCGATCTCGTGGTGCGCTCCATCGGCTACCGGTCCACCCCGATCCCGGGTCTGGCCTTCGACGACGAGCGCGGCGTCTTCCCCAACGACAACGGCCGCCTGCTCGACGAGCGGGGCGAGATCGTGCCGGGCGCATACGTTCTGGGCTGGGCCAAGAGAGGCCCCAGCGGCGGGATCGGCGCCAACAAGCAGTGCGCGATCCAGACCGTCGAGGACTTCATCGACGACGCCGCGGCCGGCCGGTTGCGGCGCACCGCACGTGAGGCGTCGGAGTTCCCGGCCCTCGTGCGCAAGCGTGTCCGCACGGTCATCGGCTACCGAGGTGTGCGTGCCATCGACCGCAAGGAACGCCGGCGGGGCCAGGAGCAGGGGCGTCCGCGGGTGAAGTTCACCCGGGTCGCCGAGATGGTCGGCGCCGCCGGGTGGCGAAAGGCCTGATCCGCCGACCCTCCTCGTGTCACGATCGGTGTTCTCGCAACGATTGTCGAGGAGGGCCGATGACAGAACCGGATCGGAAGTGGCGTGAGCGTTCGCTGTTCGCCGTGTTCCTGACCGCACTGGTGTCGCAGAACGCGATCGCGATCCCGTACGTCCGGCGCAACGGGCCGGCGTCGGTGAAGGACTTCTTCGTCGGGGACATCATGAAGTCCACGCCCGGACGCTTCGCGATGGTCGACCTGCTGTTCGTGGTCATCGGGTTCCACCTGTGGGCGTTCGGTGAGGCGAGGCGGCTGCGCATCGTCGGCTGGTGGATCGCCTCGGTGGTGCTCACCTTCGGCGTGGGCATCGGCACCGCCATCCCGTTCTTCTTCTACGCACGGGAGCGGGCGGTCGGCAGATGATCCGTCGTCCGGGGTGTGTGCCGTCCGTTCGATCGGCCGACATCGACGTGTGGCCGGGCGCACAGCACCCGGTTGGGTTCCCAGGGTGAACCGTATACCCGTGCTCCCGCTGCTGATGGCCGACCGCGCGCTCGGTCCGGCCGTGCGCGGGCGGCACACCGACGCCGGTCGGAGGCGAGCGTCGGGTCAGTACACGTCCCGCACATATCGCTTGTCCGCCGCGAGGGCCTTCACATAGGCCTCGGCGCTCGACGGTGATCGGCGGCCGTGCTGCGCGACAATGCCCTTCAGCGTCGCGTCGACGTCCTTCGCCATCCGGGTCGCGTCGCCGCAGACGTAGACGTGAGCGCCGTCGTGGAGCCATTCGTACAGCTCCTTGCCGTGCTCGAGCATGCGGTCCTGCACGTAGATCTTGCGGTCCTGGTCACGCGAGAACGCGACGTCGAGGCGGGTCAGCACGCCGTCGCTGAGCATCGTGGTGAGCTCGTCGCGGTAGTAGAAATCCGTGGCCGAGTGCTGCTCGCCGAAGAACAGCCAGTTCTTCCCGTTGTGGCCCAGTGCCTCCCGTTCGCGCAGGAAGGCGCGGAACGGCGCGATGCCGGTGCCGGGGCCGATCATGATCATCGGGGTGTCGGGATCGGCCGGCGGACGGAAGTGCGTGGTGGAGGTGACGAACACCCCGACCCCGGCGTCCTCGGCACGGTCGGCGAGGAATGTCCAGCACACGCCGCCACGCTGGATTCCGTTGCGGTTGTAGCGCACCGCCGCGACCGTCAACTGCACCTCGTCGGGGCGTTCCAGCGGGCTCGACGAGATCGAGTACGAGCGCGGCGCAAGCGGTTTGAGGACGGTCATCCACTCCTCGAGGTCGGCGCGGATCGGATGATCGGCCAGCACGTCCACCGATTGCCGTCCCCAGGACCATTCGTCGAAGACTCCCTTGTTGCCGGGCGCGACGAGCCCCTCGAGTTCGTCGGCTCCCGATCGTTCGGCGATGAACCGCACCAAATCGGGTGTGACACGGGCGAATTCGAGCCGCTCGCGCAGCGCCCGGTACAGCGGCATCGGGTTGCCGCCGATGGTGACGGTCTCGCCTCCGTCGAGTCCGGTGTGGTCGAGGAACTTCCCGATCAGCGCCGGGTTGTTCAGCGGCCACACGCCCAGCGCATCGCCGGTCTTGTAGCCCAGGGTGCCCGCCGGGAGCCGGAAACCGAGGTTGCGCACGTCCTTCTGCGATCCCGGCGCGTTCAGCTTCACGTTCCGCACCAGCTCGGTGACCAGTGGGTTCTTCCGCGAGTAGGCCGATGCGGTGCGCACAGACGGGGCGGCCGCCGAATCCGCGGGTTCGCTCACGACGGTGACCCGGTCCCCGGTCACCCCGGTCGTGGGCGCAGCGTTCTTCATGCTGATCGTGCGGATGACCTCGTCGAGCCAGCCGCCGGCCTTCTGCTCGAAGTCGGGTTCGCATTCGACCCGGTCCAGGAGCCGACGACCCCCGAGCTCGCCGATACGCTCGTCGAGCTTGCGGCCGTGGCCGCAGAAGTCGTCGTAGTTCGAGTCGCCGAGGGCGAGCACCGCGAAGTCGACGCCGGACAGGTCCGGGGCGTCGGCCGAGTTGAGGGCGTCCCAGAACGCGGAGCCGTTGTCCGGAGGATCACCGTCACCGGTGGTCGACGTGACGAACAGCGCGGTGCCCCGCAGCCGACTCACGTCGACCTCGTCCATCGCCTTCGCGGCGACCCGAAGGCCGATGGCCCTCATCCGCTCGGCGGTCTCGGTGGCCAGATCCTCGGCGTTGCCCATCTGCGACGCCCACAGCACGGTGATCGTGTCGGCGGGTGCCTCGACGTCCCCGGGATCGGCGGGTGCGTCACCTGAGCCGGTCGCAGGCGCCGCAACGGTCTCCGACCGGGACGCCGCAACGGTCTCCGACCGTGACGCCGCAGCGGTCTCCGGCCGTGACGCCGCAGCGGTCTCCGGCCGGGAGAACATCCCGGCCAGCAACCCCGACACCCACAGCCGGACGTCGGGCCGAAGCGGCGCATCGCCCGGGACCGACGGCACACCGGCCGTTCCCGCAGCCGCCGACGCGCCCGTCGCGAGTCCGGCCAGGTACACCCGCTCGGACGAGGTGAGCTCCGGCGCGGCGACATCGGAAACACCGAGCGCGGCGGCCAATCCCGCCGCCGCGGCGTCGGGCGTCGGCGGCTCGGCGCGATCGCTGCCCGCCACCTTGGTGAGGGTCACGGCACACACCTTGAACTCGGGTTGCTGGGACAGCGGGTCGATCGCGTCGGAGGTGACCGCGTTGATCGCGAGATGCTCCCCGAAGACGTCGTTCCAGTGGAACGGCACGAAGCAGTTGCCCGGGCGCACGCGATCGGACACCCTGGCCGGCAGCACCGCCCGGCCCCGTCGCGACGCCATCTCGACCTTGTCCTTCGAGGAGATGCCGAGATCCTGTGCGTCGAGGGGATGGATCTCCACGAACGGCCCCGGATCGAGCTTGTTCAGCTTGGCGACCCGACCGGTCTTGGTCATCGTGTGCCACTGATGGGGGAGGCGGCCGGTGTTCAGCAGGAACGGGTAGTCGGCGTCGGGCATCTCCGCGGCGTCGATGTGCGGCCGCGCGAAGAACTGGGCACGGCGGTTGGCCGTCGCGAACGCCAGCCTGGGAACCGAACCGTCGTCGAGACGATGCAGCGTCTGGCTCCGGCCGTCGTTGAGGTAGCGGATCGGGTTGCGCGCGACGGATTCCGCGAGATCGGTGGCGTCGCCGACCGGCGGGCACGGCCACTGCATCGGCGTCCGGCGCAGCCGCTCGTAGGTGACGCCGCGCAGGTCGTAACCCGTTGCGGGATTGGCGAACTGCTTGATCTCGGCGAAGATCTCCTCCGCGCTGGAATAGTCGAACGCGTCGGCGTAACCCATCTCCGACGCGATGCGCGCGATGATCTGCCAGTCCGGGATCGCCTGCCCCGGCGCGTCGAGGGCGGGTTCGAACAGCGTCAAAGTGCGTTCGGAGTTCACCATGACCCCGGAGGACTCCGACCACAGCGCCGCGGGCAGCACCACGTCGGCGTACTGGTTGGTCTCGGTGTCGGCGAACGCATCCTGGGTGACGACCAGTTCGGCGCGTTCGAGCCCCTGGATGACGGTCTTCCGATTCGCCACCGATGCAACGGGATTGGTGCAGATGATCCACGCCGCCTTGATCTCGCCGTCGGCCATCCTGCG
Organism: Gordonia paraffinivorans; assembly: GCF_900683595.1. Lineage (NCBI taxonomy): Bacteria > Bacillati > Actinomycetota > Actinomycetes > Mycobacteriales > Gordoniaceae > Gordonia > Gordonia paraffinivorans. The sequence goes on from NZ_CAACYD010000007.1 coordinate 1,103,089, forward strand.
GAACATGTCGACGGTGCCTCCGCCGACCTCGGTGCGCAGCGTTCCGGCCGGCAGGCCCCACACCTTCTCGACGAACGCCCGATCGGCATCCGACAGCACCGACCGCTGTCCCGGCAACCCGGGTCCCATGTAGCCCATCTCGCGGCCGCCCATCGCATTCGGCTGGCCGGTCAGCGAGAACGGGCCACTGCCGAGCCGGCAGATCGCGTCGGTCGCGAGATGGAGATTGATGAGCGCGTTGGTGTTCCACGTTCCGTGCGTCGACTGGTTGAGCCCCATCGTCCAGCAGCTCATCCAGTTGCCGGCTTCACCGATCATGCGCGCAGCCGCCCGCAGGTCGTCGGCGGGAATGCCGGTGATGGTCTCGACGACCTCCGGCGGATACTGCGCCGCGAACTCCGGCATCTGCTCGAAACCATCGGTGTACGACGCGATGAACTCGTCGTCGGTGTAACCGCCGGTGATCAGCAGGTGCAGCAGCCCGTTGAGGAGGGCGAGGTCGGTGCCGGGCTTGATCTGCAGGAACAGGTCGGCCTTGTCCGCGGTCGCGGTGCGCCGCGGATCGACGACGATCAGCACGGCGCCGGCCTTGACCCGGTCCATCATCCGCAGGAACAGGATCGGGTGGCAGTCGGCCATGTTCGAGCCGATGACCAGGAAGACGTCGGCGTGGTCGAAGTCCTGATAGGAACCGGGCGGGCCGTCGGAGCCCAGCGACAGCTTGTATCCGGTTCCGGCGCTCGCCATGCACAGGCGCGAGTTCGACTCGATCTGGTTGGTCCCGATGAACCCCTTGGCCAGCTTGTTCGACAGGTACTGCGCCTCGAGCGACATCTGCCCGGACACGTACAGGGCGACCGCATCGGGCCCGTGCTCGTCGATGATCGACCGCAGCCGGCGGGCGGTGCCGGTGATGACGGCGTCGAGATCGCCGCGGCGCAGCTCGCCGCCGCGGTCGTCACGGACGAGTGGCGCGTCGAGGCGGCCGCCGGCGGCCAACATGTCGGCGGTCGTCGATCCCTTGGTGCACAGCCTGCCGAAGTTGGTCGGGTGGTCGGCCCGGCCGACGGTCTTGGTGATGCCGGAGTCGTCGACCTTCAGCTCCATGCCGCAACCCACACCGCAGTAGGCACACAGGGACATGACCGACCGGGAGACCGGTCGGGGCACGACGGGGCGCATCGGGGGAGAGACTGTCACGTCCTCCAGCGTCGAAGCGGGATGTTTCCCGACCCGTAGGTGGGGGTTACGCAGCGGTCAACTTGATCTCACAGGGGCCGATCACCGGTGTGAAGGGCGGAAAATCGCAGCTTGCGGCGAATTCCGGGACGGGATGAGCCGGATCTGCGGCGTTGCTCAGGCGGATCTCAGCCGAGGTGGATAAGACTGTATGCCATGCGCATCCTCGTGGTTGATGACGACCGGGCGGTCCGGGAGTCGTTGCGACGGTCGCTGACGTTCAACGGCTACACGGTCGAGACCGCGAACGACGGCATCGAGGCATTGGAGAAGATCCTCGCCGACCGGCCCGACGTCGTCATCCTGGACGTGATGATGCCCCGCCTCGACGGCCTCGAGGTGTGCCGGCGCCTGCGCTCGGCCGGAGACGACCTGCCGATCCTGGTGCTGACCGCCCGGGATTCGGTGTCCGAGCGGGTCAGCGGCCTCGACGCCGGGGCCGACGACTACCTGCCGAAACCGTTTGCGCTCGAGGAGTTGCTGGCCCGCTTGCGTGCGCTGTTGCGCCGCGCCGCGCCCGACGACGACGCGGATTCGGAGACGCTGACCTTCGCCGACCTCTCGCTCGACCCGGTGACCCGTGACGTCAGTCGCGGCGACCGGCCGATCAGTCTCACCCGGACCGAGTTCGCGCTTCTCGAGATGCTGATGTCGAACCCGCGCCGGGTGCTCTCGCGCAGCCGCATCCTCGAGGAGGTCTGGGGCTACGACTTCCCGACGTCGGGCAACGCCTTGGAGGTCTACGTCGGCTATCTGCGTCGCAAGACCGAGGCCGACGGCGAACCGCGCCTGATCCACACCGTCCGCGGCGTCGGATACGTGCTCCGGGAGACCCCGCCCTAGTGTCGACGGGCACGGACTCGAACTCCTCGACGACTCCGCAGTCGGCCACGACGCGGGGCTCGTGGTTCTCGCGGATGCGGGAGAACCCCACCCGGACCCTGGTCGGGGAGTCCGCCGCGGCGGGGGAGAAGGAGATGCGCGCACCGATGCCGCTGACGCGGGCGGTCTCGTTGCGGGCCCGCGTCACGCTCCTGTCGGCGACCGTCGTCCTCGTGTCGGTGAGCCTGATGGCGGCCGCGGCGTACTTCGTGGTCTATCGCGCGATGTACAACGAGGTCGACCAGCAGCTCGAGAGCCGTGCCGACGGCATGGCGGCGCTGGCCCGGGCCGGGGTCCTGCGCAGCCAGCCCGAGCAACTCGTCGCCGGAACGGTGTTCTCCACCAACATCTCCGTGGCGCTGGTGACGCCGAGCGGTCAGACCTATCTCATCGGGCAGGTGCCGTTCGAGGACCCCGAACGCGACATCGTCCGGGCGCCGTCGGTGCCGGGGTCGAATCTGCAGAGTCTGCGCACCACCCGCAACCAGCGCGTCCTCACGCGCAAACTCGACGACGGCAACACCCTCGTGCTCGCGCAGAGTCTCGTGCAGACCGACCGGGTGCTCAAACGCCTGGCCTGGGTGCTGCTCGTGGTGGGTTGCGGCGGAGTCGCTTTGGCGGCGCTCGCCGGAACCACCGTGGCGCGGGCGGGCCTGCGTCCGGTGGCGAGACTGAATCGGGCGGTCGAACGGGTCGCGCGCACCAACGATCTGACGCCGATCCCGGTCACCGGCAACGACGAACTCGCCAACCTCACCGCGAGTTTCAACGCGATGTTGCGGGCGCTGGCCGAATCCCGCGATCGGCAGGCGCGACTCGTCGCCGACGCCGGACACGAACTGCGAACCCCGTTGACCTCCCTGCGCACCAACCTCGAGCTCCTCATCGCGGCCAGTCGCCCCGGGGCGCCGGCCGTGCCGGAGGAGGACATGGCCGACCTGCGCGCCGACGTCATGGCGCAGATCGAGGAATTGTCCACGCTGGTGGGGGATCTCGTCGACCTCGCCCGCGAGGACGCGCCCGAGGTGGTGTACGAGGAGGTCGAGCTCACCGAGATCATCGAGCAGGCGCTGGAGCGGGTTCGGCGCCGGCGCAACGACGTGGAGTTCGAGGTCGACCTGACGCCCTGGTACGTCTTCGGCGAGCAGCACGGCCTGTCGCGGGCGGTGCTCAACATCCTGGACAACGCCGCCAAGTGGAGTCCGCCGGGCAAGACGGTGAAGGTCGCGCTGACGCAGGTCGGCATGTCGACCGCGGAATTCACCGTCGCCGACTCGGGTCCCGGAATCCCCGAGGAGGACCGCGGTCTGGTGTTCGAGCGCTTCTACCGGTCCACCCAGTCGAGGTCGATGCCGGGGTCCGGGCTCGGGCTCGCGATCGTGCGTCAGGTGGTGGAGCGCCACGATGGCCACGTCGAGGCCGACGAGTCGCCGACCGGAGGCGCGCTCATCCGAATGACACTGCCGGGCCGGGCAACTCCCGCGGAACCATCTCCACAGGTGATTCGTCAGTAATGGTGAGGCGCCTGCACCGGCAGGTCACCGTCGGCGGGCGGCGGCCCCGGGGGCTGTGTGATCAACCGGTGTGACCTGGTGGGCGATCACATAGGGTTGATCAGAGGCGCTGATCGGGTAAGCCGACTGCCCGGCCGCGGCCGGGCAGTGTGACGAGCGCCGGCGGTGGCCGGCGAGGACGAACGAGGAAGAGACTCAGATGACGACTGGCGGTTCGCAGGGTGGCGGTCCGTACGGGGGCAATCAGTACGAGGGCAACCAGTACGGGGGTAACCAGCACGGTGCCGATCAGCCCGCAGCCCAACACCATGGACCGACGCATCATCAGCCCGGACCGGCCTCCGGATCGTTTCCCACGCAGAGCGGTGGGCCCGGGTTCTCCGGCAGTGGTGCCCCGACCGCGGCCTACGGCGCGCACGGCACCAGTCAGTTCCCCCAGGCACCCTATGGGCAGCCCGGTGGCAGCTATGGTCAACCCGGTCCGGCGGCGTTCGGTTCGCAGCCCGGTGGTCAGCAGGGATTCGGCGGCCCCGGCGACGACATGACGTCCCAGCCGCCGAAGAAGAGCGGTAACGGCGGCAAGCTCGCCGCCGTCGGTGTGGGAGCGCTCGTCCTCGCCCTCGTGGCCGGCGGTGTCGGAGGCGCGGTCGGCTACAACCTCGCCGACGGTTCGGGAGGATCGTCGAGCAGCATCACCGCCGGTCCTCTCGGCGGCGACCCGAAGGCCAACGGCGACTCCGAACCCGTCCAGGCGCCGGCCGGCTCGGTGCAGGAGGTCGCGGCGAAGGTGCTGCCGTCCGTCGTGTCGATCGAGGTGGCCTCGGGTGGTGCGCTCGGTTCCGGCTCGGGCGTCGTGCTCACCAAGGACGGCGTCATCATGACCAACAACCACGTGGTCAGCGCCGGCGGCAACGCCCCGGCGTCGAAGGTCTTGGTGAGCTTCTCCGATGGCTCGTTCGCGCAGGCCCGCGTGCTCGGCGCCGACCCCATCTCCGACATCGCGGTCCTCAAGGTCGAGCGCGACGACCTGACGCCGATCACCGTCGGCAACTCCAACAACCTCGCCGTGGGCCAGGACGTCATCGCCGTCGGTTCGCCGCTGGGTCTCGCCGGCACCGTCACGACCGGCATCATCTCGGCGCTCAACCGGCCGGTCCTCACCTCCCGCGACCCCGGCACCAACACCACCTCGGTGATCGACGCGATCCAGACCGACGCGGCGATCAACCCCGGCAACTCGGGCGGCGCACTGGTGAACGCCAAGGGCGCCCTGATCGGCATCAACACCGCCATCGCCACCCTCGGCGGCGGCCAGGACCAGTCCGGCGGCAGCATCGGGCTGGGCTTCGCCATCCCGATCGACCAGGCGATCCGCGTCGCCAAGCAGCTCGAGACCACCGGAAAGGCCAGCCACGCCAACATCGGGGTCTCGGTGCGGCCCAGCAGCGATGCCGCGACCCCGGGCGCTCTCGTGACCGACGTGACGCAGGGCGGACCCGCGGCCACGGCCGGCATTCCCAAGAACGCGGTCATCACCAAGGTCGACGACCGGCCGATCCAGTCCGGCGACGCACTCGTGGCGGCGGTCCGCTCGCATGCGCCGGGCGACACCGTGTCGGTCACCTACGTCGACGGCGGACAGACCAAGACCGTGCAGGTGAAGCTGGGCACCCTCGAGGTGAGGTGACGCACGACCGACAGGCCGCCCGTCTTCGCAGAACAACTGAACACGCGACATGATCGCCCGTCGATCGGGCGGCACACCGACACAGAAAGGTCCTGTCATGTCTGACACCGGATCCCCGGTCACCGGAAACACCGGCCTCCCCGGCGATGAAGCGGAGACCGAAGCGTCCCTGGACGTGCGACTGGCAGGCGATCCGGGCCAGGTGGACCCGGCCGACGTGGTCGCCGCCGACGCCGCCGCACGGGAGTTCGTGGCCCGCCACGAGAAGGCGTCTCGGAGTCCGGAGGGCGAGGAGATCGGACGGGCCCTGGTCGTGTTGGTCGACGACGAGGCGGCTCACGGTGACGACCAGCGTCATCTGGGCCCGCTCGTGGGCGAGTTGCTCGCCGAGGCCGGATTCCACGTCGACGCGGCGGTCGTCGTCTCCAGCGACGAGGTGGAGATCCGCAACGCGCTCAACACCGCGGTGATCGGGGGAGTGGACCTGGTGATCTCCGTCGGGGGCGTGGGAGTCGGTGCCCGCGACGTGACCCCGGAGGCCACCGAACCGCTCCTGGACCGCAGGCTCCGCGGCATCGAGGAGGCCGTGCGGAGCTCGGGACTGGCCGCAGGCGCGACCGACGGCGGCCTTTCACGCGGCCTGGCGGGAATTTCCGGGCAGACCCTGGTGGTGAATCTCGCGGATTCGCGTGCGGCCGTGCGAGACGGAATGGCCACCGTCGCACCGCTCGCACGGTATGTGATCGAGTCGATCAGCGAATTCTGATGGTGGAGTGGGCGTCACGGCCCGGTCCGATTTCCCGGACCGAATTGGCCCCAAAATGGGACGGTCGTCCGACAGAAGGGCGGGGAGGGCAGGCATGTCCGCCGATTCTGACGACAACGCCGAAACCGCGATGAACAGCGGAGGCGACGCCGCTGCGCGCCGGGCCGCCCGTCGTCGGAAGCTCGATGCGATCTTCGGGGACGACCTTCCCGAGGTCACCCGGGATGAGTGTGGGAAAGATCACAAAGGGGTTTCTCAGGATTGGTTGGAGGCCCAGCGGCCCCCTCATTACGAGTGAGCGGTGCCGCCCGCACCTATGAACATCAGGGTGTTTATCTGTCGTTAACTTTCCGGCGGCGATCGATAGCGAATTGCTGATTTGTCATCCCGCGTTTTTGCATTGTGACACGGCTGAGTCCAGCTGTTGCCCGTCCTGAGATCACTCCGATAACGTTCGCCTCGACAACGCGCGGCGCCCCAGTGACGGGGAGTCGAGTGAAGTCCTGCGAACTGTCGCGAGTGGCAACGCAGCAGCGACCAGGAATGCGATGGATTCTGAACGTCCGCTGAGACGAGTGTGAGCACTTGCTGAGCGGGTGCTCTCTGGAAACCCATCGACGTCGAGGGTCACGACTGCGGGTGTGAACGCACACCGCGGGGTATTAGCCGAATCCTGTGAGAGGGAACGAATGAGCAAGTTCAGCAAGCGTGGGCTGCGTCGCGCCGCCGGCGCGGTCGCGATCGCCTCGGCCGCGGTCATGGGCGTGGCCGGTATGGGTGCGGGTGACGCCGCGGCGGGGAAGCTCGCCAACGGCTACAAGAAGGTCACCGGCGTCGACGGCGAGACCATCCAGACGTGGCGCACCGGTGAGTTCGCACTCCCGGCCCCGTCGGTTGCCAACAACGGCGCGGGCCGTTCCGCTGTCGTCTCGGGCGTCTACCAGGTCAAGGCCAGCAAGGGTGTCTCCGGCAACCTCGCCGTCAAGCTGCTCGTCGGTTGCCAGGTGGACATTACCGGTCTTGAGGGCGGGCTCTCCGCGGGTGTCGACATCCTCGCCCAGACGTTCAGCTCTGCAGGTTCCATCACCATCCCGCTTAATCCGGGACAGGTGGCGCTTGTCGACGTCACCGACAAGGACCTCTCCGACAGTGGACAGGCTGCCATTCAGCTGTCGCAGTTCGAGGTCAGTGTCCAGAAGTGCGGCGGATTCGCCTCCGCTCGAACCATTGCCAAGGTGATCGGGGCCAAGGGGTACAACACCGATGACGGCACCGTCAACGGCGAGGGCACCCTCATCCAGTCGACCCTCTACGGCCAGCCCTTCAGCCTCAACTGAGCGGGCGCAGATAACTAGCACTTCCTGACTTATCTGCCCTGCGCAGATGGACATTCCACGAAGGGGAATCATGAAGAAGAACATCACGCGCCGCGTGGTTGCGGCGGCCGGGCTGACCGGTGCGGTCGCGATGGGGCTGACCAGCCTCGCCGCCGGAGGTGCGACCGCGGGGCCGCTCCCGGGCGGAACCGTCACCCGGACCCTGGTCGACGGCACCCCGGTCACCGTCACCCTGTATGACGAGTACGTCAACGTCCAGCGCGCCGTCACCAACGTGCCGACCAGCCGCGAGGTGTGGCTCTCGGGCAAGATCAAGGTGACCGTCGGCGGCAAGGCCGAGGGTGGCTCGGTCAACGCGGGCTACCTCGTCGGGTGCCAGGTCAACTTCGGTGCTAGCGGGGGTGCGGGAGCCGAAGCAGGGTCTAATCAGTTCGGGCAGGAGTGGAAGTGGACTGACACCGGTCGGCCAAGCGCGTCGGGCGGCTTCACCCTTGGTCCGGGCCAGGCCACCTACTTCCCGATCATCGAGACCACCTCGGGCACCGACACCGCCTACGAGAACTACCACGTCAACTCGTACTCCTTCAAGGGCAAGAAGGGTGGCGTCGTCTACAGCCAGGAGAAGTTCGGCCTCGACGGCTGTGCGGGCTACGCCTCGGCCAAGGCCAAGGTCAAGGTGACCGTCAGCACCGACGCGGTCAAGGGTGTCATCACCCTGTACGGCAAGCCGTTCAGCATCGGCTGATCGACTCCGCTGTAACTCACAGCATTCCGCCGCGGGGCGGGAATCCGAAAGGGTTCCCGCCCCGCGGTGCTTCTGCGATCGTGGGCATGGTCCGCAACGAGGGGGTCGGTAGCCAATGGGGCAAGGTCCGCGCGCTCCCTTGCAAGGGTTTCCGTATCAGCGCGACCACACGGATCGGGCACCAGAATCCGTGCGGGCCCTGAAGTGCACCGACGCGCGTGCCAGAGGGGTGTCAGGTCCGATGAAGCCAGGAGAGCGGGCCGATTGGAGGGGTGGGGAGGATCGTAGGCAGGTGTCGGGCCTTCCTGCGTTTCCGTCTCGGCCGCGGTGGCTCCGTGGGAACGTCGACGGGAACGTCGACGACGGTGTCCGCTCACACGAGTTGCATTGCGGCATCGGAGCGAAGGGAACGCGAGCCGGCTCCTACGAGTCGGTGAAGTAGCGGCTGGGCAGCAGATTCGATGGATCGTCGTGCGTACGACCGCCTCTACGACGGCACGTGTGCCTTCGATATAAGCCGTCCAGAGCCCAACACGCACACAACAATTCGGCCCCTGCCGCGATGGCAGGGGCCGAATGTCGTTCGTATGTCAGCGGGAATGGCGTCCCGGGGAGTCCGGGTTCTCCCCGGGGAACTCACCCGGGTACTGCTCGCCCGGGTTCTGCGACCCCGGCGGCGGGTAGTTGCCCGGCGGCGGGTAGTTACCGGGCGGCGGGTAGCTGCCGGGAGCCGGCTGCGGCGTCGGGTACGGCTGACCGCCCTGTCCCGGACCGCCCGGCTGGCCCTGCGGCGGGTTGTACAGCGGCGAGGCCTGGGGCTGCGACTGCGGGCCCTGGGGGGCCTGCTGCTGCGGCGGTGCCGAGATGCGCTGCGTCGTACCGGCTCCGCCCGGTGCCTCATACGGCGCTTGGCCGCCCGACGGCGAACCGTAGTTCTCGACGACGGGAGCGGAGGGCTCGCTGAGGTGGTCGGGCAGGTCGCTCTCGGCTTCGGCCTTGGCCTTCGACGTGCTCTCGGGATCGAGCAGATCGCGGATCTCGGCGAGCAGTGCGACCTCGGTGACCTCTGCCTTCTTGCCGAAACCGCCCAGCTCGGAAAGCTTGTTGTACGGCAGGATGATGATGAAGTAGACGACCGCGGCGATGATCAGGAAGTTGATGCACGCGGTGATGACGCTGCCGATGTTGACGAAGGTCGAGGCGTTGTCGGTGATCTGGAAGCCGAGTCCCTCTGCCGCGTCGCTACCGACCGGGATGGCGTTGATGATCGGCTGGACGATGCCGTCGGTGAAGGCGGTGACGATCGCGGTGAACGCCGCGCCGACGATGACCGCTGTCGCCAGCTCGACGACGTTGCCCTTCAGTATGAAGTCCTTGAATCCCTTGAGCACGGTGTGCGGCCTCTCCTTAGGTATTCCCGCTCTTGTTCGGCGATTCCATGTGGTCGGTGCGAAACCCGACATTTGTTGTGCGAACGCGTACCACCCTATCCACGATCGCGAACGGGGCGATCCATTTGGTTCACATCCCCACAGGTGTCGCGGACGAAACATGTTTCTGCGACTCTGGTTTCTGCAGGGTCGTCGGTGGCGATTTCGGGCGAACCGGGCAGATGAGGCGCAGCTCTCGGCTGCGTCGAGCGCGCTCCTCAGGGCCGGAATGGTTGTCGTCTCAGTGCAAGACAACCGCCAGCGCGGAGTCCAGACCCGCTGCCGCGACCCGGTGCGCTGACGCCGCATCCATGGCCAGGAGCACCGGAGACACGGTCGACCGTCCGCCGAGCGTGCCGTCGGGCGACCCGTCGTCGGCGTGGAGGGCGACAACCGCGCGTCGGGCGAGGACGTCGGCCGAATCGGTCAGGACGTCGACGACGTCGCCGGGACGAAGCAGCGCGGTCACCGCCTGGTCCGAGAGCCGAACCGGCACAAGACGGGCGTCGGCGTCACCGGTGAGGTCGGCGGGCAGCCGCGACGACAGCAGACGCGTGTCGGTGAGGATCTCCCCGGCCCGCACCCGACCGGTGACCGTGCGGCCGGCGGCGAGACCGGTGTCGGTGATCGCACCGGACGGGACCGTCGCACGGGCCACGCCCAGGGGTCGGAGGTCGCCGGACCCGACCACCTGCCCGGGAACGAGGTCGTGAGCGGCGACGAGCACGACGGCTTCGCCGTCGTCCCCGGCCCCGGTGACCGCCACGACGCAGGCGGCGCCGACCAGAGTCACCGCCAGCCCGCGCCGGAGCGCGAGGCTGCGCGTCCAGCCCGGGCGGAGCGCGAGGCGAACTCGGTCACGGATTCGCGGGGCGAGCGGGTCAGGGGTGTGGAACGCGCGAAAATCGGGCATACGCGCACGGTAGGGCCGAGGCCCGGCCGGGGCCCCGGCGTTGCCTCCGTGTCCACAGCGGGAGACCCGAGCGATGAACTTGTCCACAGGTACGGGGCGAGCCATCGGGCGGGACCTCCGTTACTGTTGCCACGGAACAGAAAGCAAGGGTGTGCCGGGAAGACTGGTCGGCCGCCGTCTCGAACGCGGGCGGTGTCACGTGGACGCGGGAGGCGTCCCCCGGAACCGAGGAGTTCGATGACCGAACAACCGCCGATGACGACCGGCGCCGAATCGGCCACCGACGACGAGTCCATGCTCTCGCGGCGCGAGCGGTTCAGAAAGCTCGCCGCCCTCGACACCACCAGTGGTGCGTTGCTCCTCGTGGCAGCGCTCGTCGCCGTCGTCTGGGCGAATTCGCCGTGGCGGGAGACGTACTCGTCGTTCCTCCACACCGAGATCGGACCCGAGTCGCTCCACCTGCGCATGTCGCTGGCGCACTGGGCGGCCGACGGACTGCTCGTGATCTTCTTCTTCGTGGTCGGGGTCGAGCTCAAGCACGAGTTCGTCGCCGGTGGTTTGCGCGACCTCAAACTCGCCGGCGTGCCCATCGCCGCCGCGATCGGCGGCATGATCACCCCGGCGTTGTTCTATGTGCTCGTGGTCACGATCGGGGATCCGGAGGGACTCCGCGGGTGGGCGATCCCCACCGCAACCGACATCGCGTTCGCGCTGGCGGTTCTCGCGATCTTCGGTCGCGGACTCCCGGTGCCTCTGCGGACGTTCCTGCTGACCCTCGCCGTCGTCGACGACCTGCTGGGCATCATCGTGATCGCGACCTTCTACACCGACGAGATCGACTTCGCGATGCTCGGCGCCGCACTCGCGGTCATCGTGGTCTTCGGCGTGCTCGTCCGTCAACAGCGCAAGCTGTGGCCCCTGCTCATCCCGCTGGGCGTGGTGGCCTGGGCGCTGATGCACGCGTCGGGCGTGCACGCCACCGTGGCCGGCGTGCTGCTCGGCTTCACCGTGCCGGCGATCGCCATCCGGGGCGAGAGCCGACCCCGGACCGAGTGGTTCGACGACGCGGTCCGTCCGTACTCGGCGGCCGTCGCGCTGCCGATCTTCGCCTTCGCCTCCGCAGGCGTGACGGTCATCGGGGGAGAGGGCTCGATCGTCCAGCCGGTCTCCATCGGCATCGCGCTCGGCCTGGTCGTCGGGAAACTGATCGGCGTGCTGGGCTCTACGTGGCTCATGACGAGGCTTACCCCGCTCCGGCTGCCCGACGCGATCGGCATCCGAGACCTGCTGCCCATCGGCATGCTCACCGGCGTCGGCTTCACCGTCGCGCTCCTGATCGCCGAACTCAGCTTCGAGGGCGGCTCCGACGACCATGCCGCGGCCGCCAAGGCGGCGATCCTGTTCGGTTCGCTCGTGTCCGCGACGCTCGCCGCGGTCCTGCTGCGCTGGGATGCGCGCCAGGCCCGCGACAACGACATGAACCGCGACAACATCCCGGACATGAACCGCGACTACATCGGCGGCTGAGAGATCCACGACGAGAGGCCCCGGGACCGTGTCGGCGGATTCAAGGGGTCCTCGCAACACCTGATGGTTAGACGGCTATCAGTAGATCACGCAGACGCTCGGCTGGAGCTTTCCAGTCGAGCGTTTTGCGTGGGCGACGGTTGAGTTTCTGGGCGACGAGTTCGAGGTCCTGGGGTCCGTAGACGCTCAAGTCGGTTCCCTTCGGAAAGTATTGGCGCAGTAAGCCGTTGGTGTTCTCGTTTGATCCGCGTTGCCAGGGTGAGTGCGGGTCGCAGAAATAGACCGGTACTCCGGTGGCAACAGTGAACTGGTTGTGGGCTGCCATCTCGCATCCCTGGTCCCAGGTCAGCGAACCGCGCAGGTGTTGGGGTAGTGATCCGATCAGCGGTACCAGCACGTCACGGACTTCCTCAGCGGTGTGCCCGCCCGGGAGGTGTCCGAGCATGACGTAGCGGGTGGAACGTTCAACCAGGGTCACGATCGCGGACTCGCTGCGAGTGCCGACGATCAGATCGCCTTCCCAATGTCCTGGCACGGCCCGGTCCTCGACCTCGGCTGGACGGTCGGAGATCATCACCATGTCGTCAATGAACCGCTTGGTGCGCTGTTCGGCCTTGCGATGAGGTTTGCGTCGGGTCCGCCCGGTCCGCAACGCCGTCGCGACCTCGCGGCGCAGCCCTCCTCGAGCCTGGACGTAGATCGCCTGGTAGATGGTTTCGGTGCTCACTCGCATGCCCTGATCGTCGGGGAACTCGGTCATGAGAGCGTGGCACACCTGCTCCGGGGACCACTGGTCCTGCAACTTGCCGGCGACGTAGTCGCGCAGCGGGCCGGGCTGGGCGAGCTTGGACTCTTTAGGACGCGACCGCGAATGGGTCCATGCACGGTGCGCTCGGTGAGCACGGTAGACGTCCTCGACCGCATAGGCGTCGATCTCGCGTTTGATCGTCGAGGCCGACCGCCTTAACCGCCGGCCGATCTCCCGAAGCGAGTGACCCTCACGGCGCAGATCAGCAATCTGTTCCCGATCGGCCAAGGTCAGGAACCGTGGATGCAGTACCGCTTCCAACTGGGCCAGGGATGGTTCGCCAGTGGCGTCGCGGTAGGTGGTCACACCTGTGGTGTAGTCGATCCGCCGGCCATCAGGATGTAGGCGCGCGTTCCCGACTTTACGGATTCCCCTATCCCAATCCCGGGCAGTGCGGACGTTCACACCGATCTGGGCAGCCGCCTCGCGGCGGCTCACTCCCTTCGCACGGAGTTGGTCGTATCGGGCGCGACCCGGGTGCCCGCCGGTACCGGTCTTGCCGCGACCACGCATCCCCGCCTTACGCACCCACCCGTACGCAGTGTCCCGGCTCATCCCGACGATGCGAGCAGCCTCGCACACGTTCCCGTCCACACGGTCCAACACCGTGAAGAACTCGTCCTTCAACTCCGCAGAATGCACGATCCCCGCAACTTCTTGAAATCCAGGGTGTTGCGGGGATCGCTAGCATCCGCCTGTCGGGTCCCGGGGCCTCTCGTCGCCTGGGCTACTGCCCGCCGATGTAGTCGCTCACTTCTCGAGCACTTCCTCCTTCGGCCGTCGGCTCTCGTCCGGGTCGTAGGTCTCCCAGAACGTGGCCCCGACGATCCCGAGCGCGACCGGGTCGAAGACCGGGTCCTTGCCCTGCTTCTTCTGGCGCTCGTAGTCCCGGAGCGCCTTGAACGCCGGTTGCTGCAGGACCAGGATGCCCAGGATGTTGAGCCAGGCCATCAGGCCCACGCCGATGTCGCCGAGCGTCCAGGCCTCCTCGGCGGTGGACACGGCGCCATAGGCAACCGAGACCAGGATCGCTGCCTGCAGGATCAGCGTGAGGTTCGCGCCGAGGGTGCTGCGCAGCGGGCGGACGTAGATGGTCGAGGCCTTGCCCATGAGGAACCGCAGGTTGGTCTCGGCCATGTAGTAGTACGCGATGATCGTCGTCAGGCAGAAGAAGGCCAGCGACACCGCCACGAACGTTGAGCCCGCGCCGCTCCACATGCTGTCGAAACCGATCTGCACGAACGACGGGCCGACCGGGATGTCGGCCTCGGTGAGCAGACCGCCCTCGCCGAGGACCGGGTTGGAGGCGCTCTCGCCCTCGAAGACCCGGTACGCCCCCGTCGTGATGATCAGGAATCCGGTGGCCGAGCAGACGAACAGCGTGTCGATGTAGACGGCGAACGCCTGCACGAAACCCTGCTTGGCGGGATGGGAGACCTCGGCGGCGGCCGCGGCGTGCGGGCCGGTTCCCTGGCCCGCCTCGTTGGAGTAGATGCCGCGCTTGACGCCCCACATGATCGCGGAGCCGATGATCGAGCCGAACACCGCGTCGGCGCCGAACGCGCTGGCGAAGATCAGGCGGAACACCTCGGGGACCTGCGAGACGTTGGTGAAGACGACGATCAGCGCGAACACGATGTAGAGCACAGCCATGAACGGCACGACGATCGAGGCGAAGGCGGCGATGCGCTTGACGCCGCCGATGATGACGAACGCCAGGATGATGACGATGCCGATCGCCACGGCCCAGTCGGCGACACCCCACGCCTGGCTCATCGCGACGGTCATGGAGTTCGACTGGATGCCGGGCAGGAGGACGCCGCAGGCCAGCACCGTCACCGCGGCGAACACGAATCCGTAGATCTTGAAGAACGGTGCCGCCTTGGTGTGCGCGAACGCCTGGCTGAAGTAGTACGCCGGGCCGCCCCGGTACTCGTTGGTCAGCCGGTCACGCGTCTTGTAGATCTGGCCGAGCGTGCACTCGACGAACGAGGTCGACGCGCCGAGGAACGCCACCAACCACATCCAGAACATCGCGCCGGGGCCGCCGAACGCGATGGCGGTGGCCACGCCGGCGATGTTGCCGGTGCCGACGCGCCCGGCGATCGAGATCATCAGCGCCTGGAACGAGGAGACCCCGTCCGGGGAACTGTGGCCGCGGACCATCACGCGGATCATCTCCGGGATGTGGCGAAGCTGGAGTAGGCGGGACCTCACGGAGAAGAACACGCCCGCGCCGAGGCACAGGTACACCAGTGGATCGCTCCAGATGATGTCGTTGAGTTTGGCGAGGAAATCGGTCATCTCACTCCCGGCGGGTGGCTCTGACGATGAGCGGGCCACTGGCTGGACCCCGACGCGCAGAACACTCTGCCCGACGACGGGCGGATGCACACCCCGATGTCCGAAAAATTCGTTTTGGAAATGATCGTTGTGCCCGGCGTTCCCGCGGGCCCGCTTAGCACTCGGAATGCCTGAGTGCCAAGATCGGTTACACTTGTCAGCGTTTACTGACTTTCGGAGGTTCAGGTGCCCACCTACTCGTATGCCTGCACGGAGTGCGACAACAAGTTCGACGTCGTCCAGTCGTTCTCCGACGACTCCCTGACCGAGTGCCCGCAGTGCGCCGGTCGTCTGCGCAAGCTGTTCAACTCGGTCGGCATCGTGTTCAAGGGGAGCGGTTTCTACCGCACCGACTCGCGTTCGGGCTCGTCCTCGGCCGACACCGCGTCGTCCTCGTCGTCGGACAGCTCCTCGAGCAGCTCGTCGTCGAGCAGCAGCTCGGACTCCTCGAGCTCGGGCAAGACCGACTCGAAGGCCGCGACCCCGGCCTGATCGCCGGGACGCACGACTTCACCAGCACGAAGACCTGGGACGCCGCGCGCGGACCAGGTCTTCGTGCTGTCGTCAGTCGGTGCTGTCGTCGGTTCGGGGAGCGGTCAGCTCGCGGAACCCGCCGCCCGGGGTGAGGACCCAGCCCACCGGGACGTCGTGCGCGTCGGACGGCAGCGAGTCGACGAGCTCGTCGTCGTAGACCACCGCGACGAGCTCCGCAGAGAGCCCGGCGATGCTCCGGTCGTAGTACCCCGCACCGCGGCCGAGTCGTATCCCGGTCCGGTCGACGGCCAGCGCCGGGATGAAGATGACCGACGCCGCGCGGATCGCGGCGGTGCCCAGTCGCGTCCCGGTCGGCTCGAGCAGTCCCCAGCGGCGTGTCTCGAGAGAGCGCGGGCCCGTGTACCGGGCCCAGTCGAGCGGGGCGGGATCGCCCTCGGGCACCACCGGGAGCAGCACCGTGACGCCGCGGTCGAGCAGGGCGTCGAGCATCGCGGTCGGGGCCACCCCGGAATCGGAGGGCACCGACCCTGGTTCGATCCCCACCGGCACGTACGCGGCGACCGTCACGTCGTATTCGAGCCGGAACGGGCAGGTGTGGATCCACTCGGCGAGGTCGAGGGCCGCACGTTCTCGATCGGACGCGGGCATCGCGGCCCGTCGGCTCGCGGCCTCCTGCCGACGCTGGTCCTTGTGAGTGGGCACGACGCGGCCGTCCTTCCCGGGTGAGTGACTCGCCACCGGCGCGGTCAGTTCGCCCGAACAATATCGAACGGCGCGTCGCGGCGGGGCTCGGGACGCGGCCCGTCGCCTGTCGCCCGTCCGGCCACCGCGCCCGGCCTGTCCTAGGGTGGATACATGAGTGTGACGAACAGAGATGACTTCAGCGAGTACGAAGGCGTGCCCAACACTCCGCCGATCCCGCGTACCGCGGTGGTTCCGGCGGCGGGGCTCGGGACGCGGTTCCTCCCCGTCACCAAGACGGTGCCCAAGGAGTTGCTGCCCGTCGTCGACACCCCGGGCATCGAGCTGGTCGCCGAGGAGGCGAAGTCAGCCGGAGCCGAACGCCTGCTGATCGTCACCTCCCCGGGCAAGGACGGCGTCGTCGCACACTTCGTCAACGATCTGGTCCTGGAGAACACCCTCGCCAAGCGCGGCAAGGAGGCGATGCTGGCCAAGGTCCGCAAGGCGCCGAACCTGCTCGACGTGAAGTCGGTCGTGCAGGAGAAGCCGCTCGGGCTCGGCCACGCCGTCGGCTGCGTCGAGGAGTACCTCGACGACGACGAGGACGCGGTCGCCGTCCTGCTGCCCGACGACCTGGTCCTGCCCGGCGGGGTCCTCGAGGTGATGGCCCGCACCCGGCAGCGTCGCGGCGGGTCGGTGCTGTGCGCGATCGAGGTCCCCGAGGACAGCATCAGCGCATACGGCGTCTTCGACGTCGAGCCGCTACCCGACGCGAACAACCCCAACGTCATGCGCCTCAAGGGCATGGTCGAGAAGCCGGCGCCGGAGGACGCGCCGTCGAATCTCGCCGCGGCCGGCCGCTACATCCTCGACCGCAAGATCTTCGACGCGCTGCGCCGGATCAAGCCCGGTGCGGGCGGCGAGCTCCAGCTGACCGACGCCATCGCGCTCCTCATCGAGGAGGGCGAGCCGGTCCACGTCGTCGTGCATCGCGGCACCCGCCACGATCTCGGCAACCCCGGCGGCTACCTCAAGGCGTGCGTCGACTTCGCGCTCGACCGCGACGACTACGGTCCCGACCTGCGCGAGTGGCTGGAAAAGCGGCTCGCCGAGGGCTGATCACACTCATCGGCCCCGCGCGCCTCGACCGATCGGGCGCGCGGGGCCGATACCGTTTGTCTGTTGTACCGAGCATCGTTTCGGAAGATGTGTGCAGATGAGACGGGAAGAGCGGTGAGATGCGGTCGGTCGAAGATCATCTGGCGCTCGTGACCGCGGCCGCGGTGGCGCCGCGTCCGGTGCGCGTCGCGATCTCCGAGGCGCAGGGGTTGATGTGTGCGGAGGAGGTCGTCACCGAGCATCCGATGCCGGGGTTCGACCAGGCCGCGATCGACGGGTACGCGGTGCGGGCCGTGGACGTGGCCCTCGCCGGCGTCCTGGCCCCCGAGGATCTCGAGGACTTCGATCCGGGTGGCGCCGAACTCGTCGACCTCGAGGCCGGCGAGCCGATGATCGTGTCGCTGCCGGTCGTCGGGGAGGTGGCGCCCGGCTCGCGGACGCCCACCCGGCTGCAGCCGCGCCAGGCCGTCCGCGTGGAGACCGGGGCACCGATGCCGACCCTCGCCGACGCGGTGGTCCCGCTGCGCTGGACCGACGGCGGAGACCAACGGGTCAAGATCGGGCACGGCGTCGAGAGCGGCAGCTACGTGCGCCGCGTCGGTGACGACGTGCAGCCCGGCGACGTCGCGGTCCGGGCGGGCTCGATCATCGGACCTGCACAGGTCGGCCTGCTGGCCGCGGTGGGACAGTCGCGTGTGCTGGTCCACCCGCGGCCCCGGCTGTCGGTGATCTCGGTCGGCAGCGAACTCGTCGACATCGACCGCACCCCGGGACCGGGACAGATCTACGACGTCAACAGCTACGCCCTCGCCGCGGCGGCACGTGACGCCGGCGCCGACGTCAACCGCGTCGGCATCGCCGAACGCGACGCGTCGAGGATGCGCGAGGTGGTCGAGGCCCAGCTGATCCGCTCGGAGATCGTGGTGATCTGCGGCGCGGTCGGCGGCTCGGCGTCGAAGGCGATCGCCGACGCCCTCGCCGACCTCGGTGAACTCGAGATCGTCCGGGTGGCCATGCATCCCGGCTCGGTGCAGGGGTTCGGGCGGCTCGGCCGCGACGAGGTGCCGACCTTCCTGCTGCCGTCGAACCCCGTCAGCGCCCTGGTGACCTTCGAGGTCATGGTCCGGCCGCTGATCCGCATCGCCCTGGGCAAGCGCCAGCCGATGCGGCGGGTGATCAGGGCCCGCACGATCGGCCCGATCGCCTCGGTGCGCGGGCGCAAGGGGTACCTGCGCGGACAGCTCATGCGTGACGAGCGCACGGGGGAGTACCTGGTGCAGGTGCTCGGCGCGTCGCCGACCGGATCGTCGCATCTGCTCGCCGAACTCGCCGAGGCGAACTGTCTGATCATGGTCGAACCCGACGTCGAGGAGCTCGGCACCGGCGACGAGGTCGAGGTCGCATTCCTCGCACAGCGCGGCTGACGCATCCGGTCGCTACCGCACACGGGGCGGCGGCGCCGCGCTGACCTGCGAAGAGGCGAGACGGACGTCTCACTTTTCACGTCCTGTGACGGGGAACAAACCCCCAGGCCCTAGACTGCTCTTCGTGTTCAGGTGGCTGAGTGGCGCGACAGGCAGCCCGGGCTGGCCGGCGACGCTGGGACCCCTGGGAACCAGTGCGGGAGCGGTCACGTTGCGGCCGGTCAAGATACGCGACGCCAGGGCGTGGAGCGAGTTGCGGATCCGCAACCAGAACTCACTGCTGCCATGGGAACCGACCGGCGTCGGCAGCTGGGCCGAACGGCATCAGCCGTCGTCGTGGCCGCCGTTGTTCGCAGTGCTCAAGTCGGAGGCCAAACGCGGCACGATCCTGCCCTTCGTCATCGAGCTCGACGGTCGGTACGTGGGCCAGCTGACGGTCGGGAACATCCAGCGCGGCGCGGTGCGCACGGCGTGGATCGGCTACTGGGTCGACGAAGCGCACTCGGGCAAGGGCATCGCCACCGCCGCGGTCGCCCTCGGCGTCGACCACTGCTTCGGCCCGGTCGGGCTGCACCGCCTCGACGCCACCGTGCAACCGGCCAACGAGGCGTCGCAGAAAGTGCTGAAGCACATCGGTTTCCGGCAGGAAGGTCTGCTGGTCCGGTACATGGACGTCAACAAGCGCTGGCGTGATCACCTCCTGTTCGCGCTCACCGCGGAGGAGGTCGTGGGGTCGGCGGTCGAGGCGCTCGTCCGGTCGGGCCGGGCGACGTTCGTGTAGCCCGCGCCGCCGCCGCGAAGGTGCGATCCCGGTTCGTGTGTCGGGACTCTCGCATAGGCTCGCCGACGTGAGTGATCTGGAGATAGTGGTCCGCGGCCGTGCCCGCGGCAAGTATTCGCCGGAGCGCGGCGTCGTCGACCTCGCCGTGCACCTGGAGGGGCCGGACAAGGCGAGCGTGTACGCCGAGGCCGTGCGACTGCACTCGGACATCACGCGTGCGCTCGCCCGACTCGAGTCGGCGGGCGCGGTGAGCCGGTGGACCGCCGAGTCGGTGCGGGTCTACTCCTACCGGCCCTACTCCGACCACGGGGAGCGTCGAGATCCGGTGTACAACACCCGTCTTCGCATCGACGCCGAGTTCGTCGACTTCGAGAAGCTGTCGGAGTTCCTCGACGAGTGGTCGAGCGTGGAGGGCGTCGTGGTCGGCGGGGTCGACTGGGACGTCACCGAGGAGAGCCGGCGCGACCACGAGCGCGAGTTGCGCCGAGAAGCGGTCGAGGACGCGATCGCCAAGGCGCAGGCCTACTCCGACGCCGTCGGCAGGGGTCCGGTCACCGCGGTCCTGCTGTCGGACCCGGAGATGTCCGATCACGTGCCCTCGACGGGCGGGCGGATGTTCGCGGCCGCAGTCCCCGGCGCGCCGGCGCCGTCGCTGGAGTTGCGCGCCGACGACATCGAGATCCGCGTCGCCGTCGACGCGCGGTTCCGCGCCGAGTGACGCCGCCGTTGCGCGCGGCGCGCTGAGAGCGCGGTGTGAATCCGCAACGACATCGTCGCGCTACGGCGCGTCGGCGCGGAACTGGGTCTTTCGGGCCCTAGATTGTGTTGTGGCCTCGTGTGACCAGAGTGAATGAAGGGAGAGTCGCATGCCCAACTCCGTTTTGTGGGTTTGTCTCGTCGCGGTTTGGCTCTTCGTCCTGGTCCCGATGGTCATCAAGGGGCGTCCGCAGATCCTGAAGTCGACTGATGCGGTGAAGAAGACTCGGTTGCTGCACCGTGGAGGTTCGCGGGCGCAGACCGCTGCCGGCGCGCGTCGCCGCTCGTCGGCACGCCACCCGCACGATCCGAACTGGAAGCCGTCGCGCAAGGCGTCCAGCACCACCGCGACCGCGGTCCTCGAGACCGATGAGGGCACCGCCGACGAGAACACCAAGGTCGAGATCGTCGAGATGGACGGCGTCGAGACCGAGGTGGAGGTCGTCGAGGTCGCCACGACGATGCAGCGCGTCGTCGATGCCGACGTCGAGAAGCCGACCATCGAACCCGACGACGCCGATCTCGAGGGCGGTGCGACCGCAGAGGAGGCCGACGACTCCGATCTCGAGGCAGACGCCGACGAGGAGGTCGAGTCCGAGGTCGCCGAGACCGATTCGGAGGACGTCGACGCCGATGCCGATGCCGAAGACGATGTCGATTACGACGCCGATGCCGAAGACGATGTCGATTACGACGCGGACGCCGACCACGACGACACCGAGGTCGACGATCACGACGACTCGAACGCCGACGCCGAGTACGCCGACGCCGAGTACGACGAGGACGCCGAATACGAGGCGACCGACGAGCTCGACGAGGACGAGTACGACGACTACGCCCGTGGAGCCCGTCCGTCGGACGAGGCCGCAGAGGTGGAGGACGAGGTCGTCGAGGAGGCCGCACCGGTCCACCGCACCGCACGTCCCGAACGTCGCGCGAGCCGCAGCATCTACTCGTCGGAGAAGGAACGCGAGCTCAAATACCGTGAGCGCCAGCGGGTCACGCTGAGCCTTTTCGTGCTCCTGATCCTGGCTCTGATCTCCGGCTTCGTCTTCGGCACGGTCGGTTGGGTCGCCGCCGGCCTCGCCGCGGTGGCCCTGGTCGGCTACCTGACCTACCTGCGCCGGGCCGTGAAGGTCGAACAGCAGATCCGCGCCCAGCGACTCGCACGCGCCAAGCGGGCGGCGCTCGCCGAGGAGGAGCGTCGTCGACGCGCCGCCGCGGTGCCGGAGTTCGCCGCCGCGCCGCCGCCCGAGCGTCTGCGTCGTCCCGGCGGGGTCGTCGTGCTCGAGATCGACGACGAGGACCCGGTGTTCGACCACCTGCCACCGTTCCAGCGGCGCCGGATGGAGCGCGAGGACATCGAGTACCGCCGGGTCGGCTGACCCGGTCTCAGGACCTCGCGGCCGTCGTCAGTCCCCGCGCCTGCAACCACTTCTCGCCGAGCTTCGCCGCGTGCGAGAGCGCCAGGCGCTCACCGACGTACGTCGCCGGTGCCCCGATGAGCGGGATGTAGCCCAGCATCCGGAACAGGGCGAACGGCTGCGGGCGCTTCTGGAACTCGTCGTCGACGGCGCGCAGCAGCTTCGCGGCCTCCCAGATGCCCCCCAGGAGCGACTTTCTCCGCTCCTCGGGTTCGGCGGGCAACGCCTCTGCGGACTCGCCGTCGAGGTCCTTCGGGGTGATGTCGCGACCACACAGGACGGCCGCCAGCAGGGCGACCTGACGGTCGCGGTCGGTGACGCCGTACTCGCGGGCGATCGCGACGAGAACCATGGCCTGGTTGGCGAATCCGAGATACGGGGTGATCGGGAGCCGCTTGGCCCACACCCCGAAGACCCCGGGGAAGGCGACCGCGCCGGTGTTGAGGGCGCCGATGCGGGTGACCCACCAGCTCGCCCGCTTGTGGATCGGCCGCCGGCTCCAACCCTGGGTGCCCGGCCAGTCCGCGGCGTCGAGCAACTGTGCGGCGGCGTGCTGTGCCTGCTGGAGGCGTGAGTCGGGGTGGTCGTGGTCGTGGAAGGTGTGGTCCTTCAAGCCCAGCGGGTCGCGCTCGGCGAGCACGTCGAGGACGGGGTTGATCACCCCCACGACGTTGTCGAGAACGCCGGCCAACTGCTGATCAGACATCTGAGGCACGGGCCCAGCCTAGCCATCACTTGGGCGTTTGGGATTCGGGGCGGTGGGGCTGCTAAAGTGTCTCCCGGTTGATCGTTCGACGATCCTCCAGGGGCTATGGCGCAGTTGGTAGCGCGACTCGTTCGCATCGAGTAGGTCAGGGGTTCGATTCCCCTTAGCTCCACCGGAGAGAACCCCGGGTTGCCACGCGACCCGGGGTTCTTTGCGTCTTGGAGTTCTCTGTGTCTTGGGGTTCAGTGCGTCTCGGGGGGGGCGACTGGGACCGAGGGGTGGATACGTGATACCAAAGTTGTAGTCCGCTATGGCGGATTCGGAAGGATGTCGAGACAGGTCGGGGGGGACCACTGTGACGAAGCGTTGGATCGCGGGACTGAGCGCCATTGCGTCGATCGTGACCATGGGTGCGGTGACGGCGACGTCGAGCACAGCCGAGGCCGCGCCGAGGCCGAGCGCGAAGGTGTGCGTGATCAATCAGGAAGGCGGTGCCTACCGAGGGCCGATCGTCCTCCACGCGACGACCGGTGGGCTGTTCAACGGTCCGCGTCCGGTGTTCACCCACAACGCAGACTCCGCGGGATGCACGACCTTCGCGGGACTCAAGCCCGGTACGTCCTACTGGGTTTCGGGCTCGGTGACGCTACAGAAGTGCCAGGACCACCTCAAGGGCGACGGAACCTGGGGAAAATACGGCGTCGAGCAGGTGCGCGGTTTCTCGTCGGGAGTCCGCCGTGCGCCGTCGAGCGGAGTGCTGCAGTTCCCCCGCCAGGTCGCGGCGGTCCAGACCACGAGTTGCTTCTGACGGGACACCGGGTCCGACTGACGTAGGCTGGAGGCATCCGGGCAGAACAACCGGCAGATCTCTGTCGGCCTCACCGGTGTCAGACGTACCGGGCTCCGTCTGATGATGACGTCAGGCGGATGCTGTGATCACCGAAACCCTCGTCTTCTCCCACGGCGTCGAGGCCGCCCGATGAGCACCCCACCGCTCCTCGGCCCCACTCGCGTCCGTTTCGGCGTGGACCCGGCCGCCGCCATCGGCGGTGCCTGGTACCCGTATACCGTGCAACTCGCCGACGAGCTCCCGGGCCTGCTCGCCTCGGCGCGGGCCCAGTTCGGAGACGTCACCGGGATCGACGTGACCTGGCAGAGCTTCCGGCGTCTGCCCGGTCTCGACTCGCCCGATTCGCCTGCGACGCCGCCGATGATGACGCTCAGTACGCCGGTGGCCACCGTCCGCCTTCTGGTGATCCCGCCCCGCACCGCGTCGTCGCTTGCGGCGATCCTGTTGCGGCTGGCGAGCAACACCGTGCAACCGCAGGCGAGCACCTACTCGCTGGAATTCCGCCGCGCCGAACGCATTCTGGAGCTCGCGGCGCGATCGGTGTCCTCCGAGACCCGCCGGCCGGCGGTGCAATAGGCCCGGTCCGCCCCCCGCGAGGCGGGCGTTTTCCCTGCACACGGCCACCTCGTCGTTGTAGGTTCCCCACATGACAGCCGCGCTGCTGACATTCGCCGGATCTCTGCTCATCGCAGGGGTCGGCGGGATCTTCAGCCGGCTCGACGCCAACGACCGGCACCAGAAGCTCGCACAGAAGGTCGACATCCTCGCCAAGCTCCCGTCGGGCACCGCAGCACATGCCCGCATGGAGTCGATCGTCCTGGACGCGATCGGCGATCTGGGGGGAGTACGAGCATCGTCGCCGCAGCCTCATGTTCCAGCGGCGCGCGCTGATGGCGGCCTTCGTCGCCTGGTTGGTCGTGGTCGCCATCCACGTCACCGACGAGAAGTACGACCTCGGCCATTACGACAACATCCTCGACTACGTCGAGATCATCGCCCTCGTCGTCGGTTTCCTCCTGCTGATCGCCTCTGTGGCGGCCACCATCCGGGATCTGCGTCATCGTCACGACGATCCGGAGGCACCCGGTCCGGTCAAACGCCCCACCCCGGGGTGAGGCGTTTGTTAGCTTCGGCACCCATGAGGTCCTCGAAGCTGCTGTTGGGGCTGGTCGTGGCGGCGCTGGCCGGAGTGCTGGTCGCCACCGCGGCGCCGGTCCGGGCGCACACACTGCCGGTCACCTACAACTTCTTGTCCGGCATCCCCGGCGAACTGACCAACCCGGGCGGCTCGCTGCCCGGCTCGAACGACTGGAACTGCAAGCCGTCGGCAGAGCATCCCAATCCGGTGATCCTCGTGCACGGGACCGGCGGGTCGCAGCAGACCAACTGGGGCACCTACGTCCCGCTGCTGAAGAACGAGGGATACTGCGTCTTCGCGCCCACCTACGGCGCGATCAAGGGCGCGCCGTGGCCGATCACGGCGATCGGCGGGATGGGGCTGATGTCCGAGAGCGCCCGCGAACTCGGCACGTTCATCGACAAGGTGAAGCGGGCGACCGGTGCGGAGAAGGTCGACATCATCGGGCACTCCCAGGGAACGGTGGTGCCCGCCTACTACGTGAAATACCTCGGCGGCAGGGACAGCGTCGACAAGTACATCTCGCTCGCGCCGGTGTGGCGCGGAACCACCGTCGCCGCCGCCGACCAGATCGGTCCGTTCGTGCGCGGGCTCGGTGTGCGGCCGGAACAGGTCCCGCTGTGTCAGGCCTGCTTCGACCTCGATCCCGGCGCGGCGTTCCTGCGCAAGATCGCCGACGGTGGCTACTACCTGCCCGGTATCCGGTACACCAACATCGCCACGCGGTACGACGAACTCGTGGTGCCGTACTGGAACGGCCTGCCGCCCGGCGGCTCCAACGTGAAGAACATCGTCGTGCAGGACGGGTGCTCGGTCGACTACACCGAACACGCGGGTATGGCGGGTTCGCGACGCACCGCGTACTTCGTGCTGAACGCGCTCGACCCCGAACACCCGCGCGCCGTTCCGTGTGATCGGGCGGCCCCGTTCACCGGCAGCCCGTTCTGATCGTGCGGTCCACGCGTCATCATCGAGGCCGGTTGCGGCGCAGCATCATCGCGGTCGCGGTGGTCGTGGCGGCCGGATTCTCGGGTGACGTCGGCGCGCCCGCCGCCGGAGCCGACGTCCCCGCACTGGGGCCGGACTTCGAATTCGGTGTCGCGCAGTCGGGTTTCCAGTCCGAGGGGCACAACCGCGACTCCAACTGGTTGCGATACGGCAGACAGGGCAAGGTCGGCGAGCCGGTCGGCGACACCGTCGACTTCTACCACCGGTACGCCGAGGACATCGACCGTGCGGCGTCACTGGGGGTCGGGATCTACCGCACCTCGGTGGAGTGGTCGCGGGTGGAACCGCGCCGAGGACATGACGACCCGGCGGGCTGGGCGTTCTACGATCGGGTGATCAGGAAGGTCGTCGACGCGGGGATGCGCCCGATGATCACCCTGAACCACTGGGTGCACCCGGGGTGGGCGGTGGATCTCGGCGGTTGGAACCGACCGGCGATGGCCGACGACATGGTCGCCTTCTCCAAGCGGGTCGTCGACCGGTACGCCTGGGCGGACCCGCTGTGGATCACGTTCAACGAGCCGACCGAATACGTCCGGCGCGAGCTGCAGTACGGCGGACTGACGCCGCAGAACGTCGGCCGGATGGCCGACGGGATCGTCTCGGCGCATCGGTCGATTTACCGTCACATACATCGCGTGCAGCCGGGTGCGGAGGTGTCGTCGAACTTCGCCTACTATCCGATCGCCGGTGTCCAGGACTGGCTGGAATCGGTGTTCCCACAACGGATGCGCGACACCCTCGACTTCGTCGGCGTCGACCACTACTACTCGTTCTCCGTCACCGATGCGTCGGTCGCACACGGCGCCACCGGGGAGTTCTGGAAGAGCTCCCAGGCGCCCGAGTCGATCTACTACGTCCTCCGGCGAGTGGCGCGCGAGTTCCCGGGCAAGACGGTCCGGGTCGTCGAGAACGGGTTGGCCACCGATCCGCACGGCAGACGACCCGACGGCTACCGTCGCGCCGACCATCTGCGCGACACGGTGTACTGGCTGCAGCGCGCCCGCCAGGACGGCGTCGACCTCCGCTCGTACAACTACTGGAGCCTCACCGACAACTACGAATGGGGCGACTACGACTCGCGCTTCGGCCTGTACACCGTCGACGTCGGGCGTGATCCGGCGCTCACACGCCGGCCGACCGACGCCGTCGCCGCGTATCGCGACATCACCCGCGCCGGGGGAGTGCCGAGGGGATACCGGCCCACGAGGCCTCCGGTTCCGTGCTCGCTGGTGGACGTGCCGGACAGTTGCGCGAACCCTGCAGTGGTGCGCTGACCGGCAGCCCCGCCGCCGTTCGGCAGATCCGCCCGGCGATCCGGAGGCGTGTGTGCGGAACAGTGGTGGGACTGCGGCGAACTCAGGCGATTCCGAGCGCGCGGAGTCCCGCGGCGGTCGCGGCGGCGAGCACGATGACCACCGCCAGCGGCGCCCGTAGCAGCGCGGCGACGACGCCGACCGCCACTCCGGCGGGACGCGCCCAGCCCGCGAAGTCGTGTTCGACGAACAACGCTCCGGTGAGCGCGACCGCCACCAGCAGGACCACCGCGGCGCGGTCCATCAGCGCCTCGGTCTCGGCCGACACCGAGATGCGGTTGCGCAGGATCGGGCCGGCGAGCCGGATGGCGTAGGTGCCGACCGCGAGCAGCGCCACACCGATGCCCAGGGACAGGCCGGTGCTCATCGGCGGACCTCGTGATCGCGCCTGGTCTCGACGGTCGGCGAACTCGGCCCGGCCGCCGAGGGCGCCCGGCCGTGGATGAACCGCCGCATGACCTCGACCCCGGCGAAGCCCGCCAGGGCGCCCACGACGGGGAGTCCGGCGGGCAGGAACGGCGTCGACGCGATGGCGATCGCGCCGCCGACCACTGCCGCGGCCCAGGTCGCACCCGACCGCAGCGCCGGGATGGCCAGGGCCGCGAGGAGGGCCGGGAAGGCGGCGTCGAGGCCCAGGGCCTCGGGGCCGGCGACGACGCTCCCGAGGAACGCCCCGAGTCCTGCCCCGGCCGGCCAGCAGACGAGGATTCCCAATCCGCACAACAGGAAAGCCGCGCGAGCGCGGCGAGGGTCGGGCTCTGTCGCGGTCATGGCGGCGGTCTCGTCGTTGATGAGGTGGGCGCCGAGCAGGGTCTCCGACGGTCCGCGCAGATACTTCCCCACGGACAGGCCGTAACCGAAGTTCCTGGTGTTCACCAGAAGTCCGGCCAGAGCGCCGACGACCGGTGCGCCGCCCGCGGCGATCACGCCGACGAAGACGAACTCCGAGGACCCGGCGAGCACGACCGTGGCGATGAGGACGATCTGCCACGACGCCAGTCCGGCACCGTGTGCGGCGACCCCGTACGAGGCGCCGATGACGAGGACCGAGAGGCACATGACGACCACGGCGCGCAGGGTCGCCGCGTCGAGTGTTCTCCATGCCGAACGCATGGCTACTATAGTGAACACGTGACGGATGTTCGTCAAGATGGACGATTGGACGGTTCGATGAACAATGTGCCCGGGGTGGACCCGAAGCAGCTGGTGGCGGCGTCGCTCAAGCGTGAACGCGCCCGCGCCGGACTCTCGCTCACGGAACTGGCGAGGCGCGCGGGCATCGGCAAGTCGACGCTGTCGCAGCTCGAGTCCGGGGAGGGCAACCCCAGCGTCGAGACGCTGTGGGCGCTCTCGACGGCTCTCGGGGTCCAGTTCTCCGCACTGCTGGACTCTCCGGCGCCCACGGTCGAGGTGATCCGCTTCGGCGACGGCCCGGTCATCCCGGCGGTCGACGCCGACTATTCGGCCACCCTTCTCTCGACCGCCGCGCCCGGGTCGCGCCGGGACATCTACGTCGTGCGCGCCGAACCCGGGAAGCCGCGCGTGTCCAAGCCGCATGCGCGCGGCGTCGTCGAACACGTCGTCGTCAGCACCGGGCGTGCCCGGCTGGGGCCGACCGACTCCCCTGAGACGCTGGGGCCCGGCGACTACATCGCGTATCCCGGCGACGTCGAGCATGTCTTCGACGCGCTCGAGCCGGGCACCGTCGCGGTGATGATCAGCGAGGCGTTCTGAGCCGGCGGCACATATCCGTCAGAGAAGCCGTTCGGTGTCGGCGTAGACCTTTCCGGCGATGACGACCGGATCGGAGGCGTACGGGCCGTACTCCCAGAGTGTCTCGGCGCCGTCGATGGCCTCGATCTGGTGGCCGCCTGCTGTCGGGGCGGAGATGAGGACACGCCGACCGTCCGAGCCGAGGAGGTCGGCATCGTTCAGGTGGTCGGCGAGGATGGCTCCGGTGGACACGTCGAAGACACCTTCCGTCTCGTCGCCGCCGCGCTTGATCACCACCGTGCCGCCGTCGGAGAAGACGACGACCGGATTGTCGAACATCCAGCGCCACAGTGTCTTTCCGCTCATGGGTGAGGCGACGAAGAGTGGCTTCTCGTTGCCGGTGGTGTCGCGGTCGGTGAGTATCGGAAGGATCGACCCCCGGCCGGTCCGAGCCGTGTGCTGAACACGCCACCGGGCGCGGCCCGTTCGAGTCGGGCGCCGCGCACGGTCGTCGTCGGATTCCCGTCGGAATCGAAATAGTCGACGCCGCTGTCGGTGTCGACGGCGAAACCACCCGGGAACGGATTCGCGCCGGTGTGGCCGACTTTCCGCGGCTCCTGACGGAAGACCTCGGCCAACGTGGTCATGCTGCGGACGACCAGACGTTCGGTGTCGCGGCCGGCCTCCTCCCGGGACGCCACGGGGCCCGAGCGCGTATACACCTCGCCGTAGGGAAGCGTTGCGGCGAGCCCGCCCTCGCGGTCGTAGACCTCGATCCGCGACCGTGCAGACCGCTCCGGGACGACGATGAACCTGTCCCGGTGTGCGACGACGATGGCGCGGTCGGCGGCGGGGACCGAGCGACGGATCGATCCATTGCCGAGATCGGCGAAGACCACCGCCTGGCCGTCATCGGTCAGCCCTTCGACGAGACATGCCGCGGACGCGTCGGACTCGGCGATCGCGCACGACCGGAATTCGGTGCGGTCGTCCGGCGAGTCCACCTGCGCGAGGCGCTCTCCGGTCCCGGCGTCGAGGAAGGCGACCGCGGCCGGAGCGTCGTGGCGCCTGGCCCCCGGGCGACCACGTTCTCGTTGCCCCCGATGAACCGGGGAAACCAGAAGCCCTGGCCGAGGTCGAACGTCCACCGCGGGTCCTCGGGCGCGGAGGACAGGTCGGGCAGGGTGTCCGCAGACGGGTCCGACCACCGGGGCGCGTCGCCGGTCGCTGCCCGCACCGCGAACACCACCCCGACGATCACGGCGATCACGACGAGCGCGACGCCGCTGATCAGGGCGTACTTCTTGGGCCGGTGCGGGGCTGCAGGTGACGTCAAGGCGGTCCTCTGTGGCTGGGTACGGGAGTGCGCGGGTCGCGGGACCGTCGAAGGGTGTCGGCGTTGCACCGGACCGGGTTGCGGTGTGTCCACAGGCGGGGTCCGACGCGACGTCGGTCACAACAATTCGCTTCTTTCGTTACCGGCGCGTACTGTCGACTTCAGTGATGCAGCCATGACGGCATGCGTCAACGCGTCGTAGAACGCCTCTCTCGCAGGTCGGTGCCCCACGGGGATGCCGACGTCGGACACATCGGATGTCCACGACCTGCCATTGACTTCGTACGGCGAACGAGCCCGCGACACCCGCGTGTTCGCCATCCGGCACCGACCATCGGCAGTGGAACTGTCGTCCTGACTCGCGTGCCACGCACAGGAAGAACCCTGCCCAGACAATGACTGCTGTCATCGACACCGTCGACACGAACGTCGACACCACTCCCACCGCTTCCGCCGCACCCCAGGTGACCTTCGAATCCCTCGGTGTGCCAAGCAAACTCGTGCAGGTCATGGAATCGCAGGGCAAGGCGAACGCCTTCCCGATCCAGGCCGACACCCTGCCCGACACCCTCGAGGGCAAGGACGTCCTCGGCCGCGGCAAGACCGGCTCGGGCAAGACCCTCGCCTTCTCCATCCCGCTCGTCGCGGGACTCGCCGAGATGGAGGTCGAGCGCTACGTCGGCAAGCCCACCGGGCTCATCCTGGCGCCGACGCGTGAACTGGCGACCCAGATCGCCGCCGTCGTCGAGCCGCTCGCCTCGGCCGTGGGCCTCACCGTCACCACCGTGTTCGGTGGCGTCAAGCAGGCCCGCCAGGAGCAGGCCTTCCGTCGCGGCGTCGACATCGTCGTCGCCTGCCCGGGCCGCCTCGAGGACCTCATGCGTCAGGGCATCGTCCGCCTCGACGAGGTGGAGATCACCGTCATCGACGAGGCCGACCACATGGCCGACCTCGGCTTCCTGCCGGTCGTCACCAAGATCCTCGCCGCCACCCCGTCCGACGGCCAGCGCATGCTCTTCTCCGCGACCCTCGACAACGGCGTCGACAAGCTCGCCAAGCGTTTCCTCGACAACCCGGTGATGCACTCGGTGGACTCCGCCGAGTCGCCCGTCGCAGCCATGACCCACCACGTCTTCGAGGTGTCCTCGGCCGGCAAGGCCGACCTGGTCGCCGCACTCGCCTCGGGCACCGGCCGCCGCGTGCTCTTCATGCGCACCAAGCACCAGGCGAAGAAGCTCGCCAAGAAGCTCACCGAGCAGGGCATCCCCGCGGTCGACCTGCACGGCAACCTCAGCCAGGCCCAGCGCGACCGCAACCTCGCCGCATTCGGCCAGGGCGACGTGCGCGTACTCGTGGCCACCGACGTCGCCGCCCGCGGCGTCCACGTCGACGGCATCGAGCTCGTCGTGCACGTCGATCCGCCGGCCGAGCACAAGGCCTACCTGCACCGCTCCGGCCGCACCGCGCGCGCCGGCAGCTCCGGCGACGTCGTCACCGTGTGCCTGCCCGAGCAGCGTCGCGAGGTCGCGCAGCTGCTGCGCAAGGCCAAGATCAAGGTCACCCCGGTCAAGGTCGACGCCACCTCCGACGAGGTCGACGACCTCGTCGGCGAGCGCGCACCGCGCGTCTCCGCCGCCGAGCGGGCCGCCGCCGAGAGCGCTCGCGGACGCGGTCAGAACGGGAACGCCCGTTCGCAGGGCGGGCGCTCGCAGGGCGGTCGACGCGGCGGACGTTCCGGACGCGGCCGCGGTGAGCGCGGCGGGTCCGCCCGCACCGAGAACGGCGCCGGACGCGGCGAGAGCCGGGGAACCCGCGCACAGGCCCACACCGCCGCCCGCGGCGACGGTGCAGGCGCCGCGCGTCGTGCCGGCGGCCGCACCTCGGAGAGCCGCGCGACCGGTCACGGGCGCTCCGGCGAGCAGCATCGTGCCGGTGGCCGCGTGCAGACCCGTCGGGTCCGACGCCCCGCGGGATCGCCTGCCGGTCGCTGATCCCCGGACCGGCCGAACCCCGGAACAGCCGGCCCGCAGAACAACTGAACAACCCGCTCAGGCGGGCAGGAACCTCGAAGCAAGCCGTGGCGCAAGCCACGGCTTGCTTCCCCATGCGAAGGCCCGTCCGGTCAGCGCCGCCCAGGCCGGCGAGATCCGGCCGTATCCGGCCAGCAGCGCGGTGGTCGCGTCGACGCTGATGTGGACGTCGGGACGCCGCGGTTCGGGCGGGTTGATGACCAGGTCGCCGTCGGTGAACTCGTAGATGTAGCGCTCCGAGCATCCCCGGAGCCGGATGTCGTAGGTGGCATCGTGGCCGGCCGCGCCGGCGGAGTCGACCCAGCTCGGCAGGATCTGCTGCCGGCCGCGGATGATCATCAGCACCACATCGGGTTCCACCCACCACTGTGCGCCCACCGCGCGGGCGATGTCGTGGCCGTGGACGACGAACTCGCCGATGAGGATTCCCAGCGCGGCGTCCGCGCGGATGAGCCGGTCGCCGTCGAAACGCATCTGGGGAACCCGTGCGTTGAAGTGCGAGACCGCGTCGACGAGCGTGTCGAGGTCGTCGCGCAATCGATCGGCCAGCACCCGGACGTCGCGGGTCGGCAGGTTCGCGATCTGCTTGGCGTTGAAGTCGGGAACGTCGAGGGCGTCCCGGCACCACTCGCCCTCGCCGCGGGCGAGCGCGAGGAACCGCGTCGGCGCGAGGGCCACGTGTCCCAGACAGTCGACGAGCGTCCAGCCGGGGGTGTGCGGAAGACGGGTCTCGGTGTCCTCGACGCCGTCGACGAGCTCGAGGAAACGCGCCCCGGTCGTCAGGGCCGCGTCGATGTAATCGAACCGCGAGAACATTCCGGTCACGCGCGGTCTCCCACCCACATGGGGGACGAGACTACTACCACCGCAAGCGGCATGCGACACGTCGGTTCCCGGCAGGCGGGAGGCGTGCGATCGGGTACGCGCGCGAGCGGTCGCCGAGTTCCGCCGACCTCGCTCAACCCGCCTCGCCCAGCCGCACGAACACCACTCCGGCCACGATCAGCAGCCCGCCGATCAGCTGGATCGGGGCCGGCAGCTCGTCGAGGGCGATCCAGGCGAACAGCACCGCGAACAACACCTCCGACAGTGCGACGAAGGACATCACCCGCGCGCCCAGGAGACGTCCGGCGGCGATGCCGAAGCCGTAGGCCATCGCCGCGGACACGACTCCCAGCAGGAGCAGCGGAACCCACCAGGGCAGCGACAGCGTCCCGATGTCCACATCCGCCGTGCCCGCGGTCATCGGCAGTGCTCCGACGAGCCCGGCCAGGCCCAGGACGACGGCCCCGACCAGCAGTCCGCCGGCGGCGAGGGCGAGCGGCGGCAGACCGGTGCGTTCGTCAGCCGAGATCACAAAGTACGTCGCCGCCCCGACCATCGCCGCCAGCGCCCACATCACGCCGACCACGCTGATCGGCACGTCACCGGTCAGGTCGAGGACCAGCGCGAGACCGGCGATCGCCAGTGCCGCACCGAGGACCGTCACCCGGGTCGGCCGTTGGGCGTGCCGCAACCACATCCACACCAGGACGGCGACCGGAGCGGTGTATTCGATGAGCAGCGCCACGCCGACCTGCAGATAGGTGACCGCGTAGAAGTAGGCGAGCTGACAGCCCGCCACGGCGAGCAGCCCGTAGGCGGCGACGACGCCCCAGGACCGGGCGGCGGGGCTCGCCGGAATCGGGGGCTGCCGGTCGCGGAACGCCAGAAAGCCCGGGATGGCCAGGACCGCGGCGCCGACGGCGATCCGCACAGTGACCGTCGCACCGGCCGACCAGCCGGACTCGATCATGGCCCGCGCCAGTACCCCCGAGATCGCGAAACAGGCCGACGAGACGAGCGCGAGGACGAATCCGACAGCGGGACCCGACGGCCGTCCGATGGTCGGGACGGTCACGGGTTCTTCGCGGCGACGATCGCCGCACGCACCGCCTCACGGCATTCGTCGCCCGCGGGTTCCCCGACGCCGAGGTAGAAGCTCGCAGGCCGGCCCTCGTCGCCGACGAAACCGGTCACCGAGAACCCGTCGGCGGTCTCGGGCTGGTCGATCGAGGCGACGGCGAGCGCGGCCGACATCGCCGAGACGCCCCGCCGGGCACCGGAGACCACGACGATCAGGTGGGTCGGATGCAGCACGACCAGCGTCTGGTGCTCGGAATCAGGGTCGGCGGGATTGCTGCGCCGCCCGAACAGCCGGGCCGGCCACGACGACGCCGGCAGGTTGATGGATCGCGTGCTCCACGCCGGCAGGTCGTCGGTCAGGACGAGATGACGGGCCTCCGCATGCTCCCGGAGCGCGGCCGCCACGGCGGCGGTGAGATCACTGAGATCGGCGCGGGTGGTCGTGCGTTCGTATGCGGGACCCATGACTCGACAATGTAGCGGGCGCGGCCCCCGCCGCGTGGCGTCCCGGACACGCCCGCTCGTCGCACCCGCCCAGCAGGGTTCGGCGGATCGCTACCGGCGCCCGAGGAGCGTCCGCCGCCGCGGCGCCGCCGTCGGCAGCAGGCCCGCTTCGAGGTCGGCGAGCAGCGAGGCCACGGTCTCCGCGGAGTCGGTCTTGTTGGTGCCGATGAACCCGGTCGGCCCGCGCTTGATCCAGCCCGTCACGTAGACGCCGGGCACCGGCTCGTCACCGTCGAGCACACGTCCGGCACGGTGCGGGATCACGCCCGTGTCGTCGTCGAACGGCAGGCCGGGCACCGCGACCCCGCGGTAGCCGACGGACGTGAGCACCAGCCCGGCGTCGAGAACGCTCGTCTGCCCGGTGGGTTCGATGCCCGACGCGGCGCCGGTCGCGTCGACGGTCAGGCGGTTGCGGCCCACCAGGACGCCCGTCGCGCGTTCCCCGCCGACGATCTCGAGCGGGGAACCGAAGAACGCCAGACGGATTCGCCGGCCCTCGGGCGCGGGCCGGGACGCACACTCGGAGAGGATGTCCACCTTCGTCTTGATCGTGTTGTCGGCCGCGGAGTCGATCCGGGTCGATTCCAGGTCCGCGGGATCCACCACCACCGGGACGCCGGAGTCGACGAGCCCGATCAGCTCCGGGAGGGTGAAGGCCGCGTGCACGGGCCCGCGGCGTCCCAGGACGACGACCTCCTGCACCGACGAGGTGCGAAGCGCAGCCAGGGCCGGACGCGAGATGGACGTCGCGGCAAGGGTTTCGGGATCGGCGACGAGGATGCGTGCGACGTCGAGCGCGACGTTGCCGTTGCCGACGACCACCGCGCGTTCGGTGGACAGGTCGACCGACAGGTCGGCGAAGTCGGGATGGCCGTTGTACCAGCCGACGAAGGCGGTCGCGCTCGTCACGCCGGCCTTGTCGACACCCGGGATCGGCAACCGCTTGTCGGTGGGGGCGCCGCCGGCCCAGATGAGCGCCGAGTGACGCGCGCGCAGGTCGTCGAGCGAGATGTCGCGTCCCACCTCGGTGTCGAGGAGGATCTCGAGACGGGGATTGCGGGCGATGTCGTCGAACAGCCGCATCACCTTGCGGGTGTTCAGATGATCCGGCGCGACGCCGTACCTGGCGAGGCCGAACGGGCGGTCGAGCCGCTCGTACATGGTGACCGAGACCTGCGGGTGACGCAGCAACTCGTCGGCGGCGTACATGGCCGACGGGCCGGACCCGACGATGCCGATCGACACCGGGCCGTCGACGGCGAGCTGCCGCGGGCGGTCGATGGGGGCCAGCGGCAGGCGGCGTGCCGGATCGACGGGGAACCGGGCCGCCGAGCCGTCGACCGTCTCGCGGTACTGCGACGCGTTGACCTCGGCGAACCGCTCCTGGCCGGTGGGCAGGCGGTGGCCGGGGACGATCGCGCCGACCGGGCAGGCGCTGACGCAGGCGCCGCAGTCGACGCAGGTCGCCGGGTCGATGTAGAGCATCTCCGAGGTGCCGAAGTCCGGCTCGTCCGGAGTGGGATGGATGCAGTTGACCGGGCATGCGTAGACGCACGACGCGTCGCCGCAGCACGCCTGGGTGACGACGTGTGGCATGGGGGTTGCTGTCTACCTCTGTGGGGCCGCGACTCAGGCGGCGGTGTAGGTGGGCTCGCTGCGGAAGCGCGAGGAACGGCCGTGGATTCCGAGCGCGCGCCACACCAGCCGGGCGACCGGGTTCATCAGGCCGCTCTGCTCGGCGAGCATGCGGACGTCGCCGAAGACGTTGCGCAGGAAGCGCTTCGACTCGGGCGAGCGCCAGAAGATGTCCTTCATGACCTCGCGCGGGACGTCGAACCGTCGCTGGAACTCCCGCGGGGGCACCACGATGGCGCTGCACAGGGTGCGCATCGTGATCGGCAGCATGATCGACAGCGCGAAACGCTGGAAGGCGTTGCGCTGCGGCACCTGCTCGCGGATGAAGTGATGAGCGAACGAGATGTGGCGGGCCTCCTCGGCGACGTGCAGCTGCATGACCGCCGCCATCGTCGGATGGAGACGGGCGCGGGTGCGCAGGAAGTCCTTCTGGATGTGGTCGATCGGCTCCTCGCCGCCGAGCACGCCGAAGAAGAACACCACCGGGAACACCGTCGAGATGAGCGGCACCAGCGGCGAGATCACGCGGTAGCCGACCTTCGCGCCGGGGACGTCCATGCCGACCCGGTTCACGAACTCCTGGAACATCAGGGTGTGGTTGCACTCCTCCTTGGATTCGTGCGTGGTGTACCGGAATTCGCGTGCCCCGTTGGGCAGCTTGAAGCTGTACTGCATCAGCCCGCGGATAAGGACCGACTCGAACTGCAGGCCGACCTTGGCGACATTGGCCTGGCGCCACATGCCGATCTCGATCTGCTTGTCCTGCGGCAGTTGCTGGTACCAGGGGTGGCGGCCGATGGGGTCGACGTCGTAGGACAGGATCCAGCGCGGATCATTCGGGGTGACCGCCATGTGCGGTGCGTCCCAGTCGATGTCGACGTACGGATCGAAGTTGCGGTGTACCGAGGCCGCGGACAGGTCGTCGAGCACCTGGGCGTAGTCGTGGCCGTCGCCGGTCTTGTCGTGTTCGGGAACGTAACGCTTGCCCGACTCGTCGGTGGACTCGGCGGCGGGATTGGTCAGAGCTTTGGTCATCGTCGCGTCCTTCGCAGATGAGGCCAGGCTGCCGTCAGGCTGCCACAGCGATTGATTCGAACGTATTCATCGAGACCTCTATTTGTCAACAGTCAATGTCACGATCGGGTCTGGCCTGGCTGTTCGACGCTCCTGACGGTCGCGCCGGCCGGTCGCGGCGGGGTAATCCGAACGGTTGGTTTCGCGCTGTCGCCGGGCGGGCGGCGGGTTAGAGTTACCGCACCGATTGGTGTCGCAGGCCACACAGACCCGACAGGAGCAGAATTGTCCCGTGCTATGAGCGGCGGACCCGCGGCGCGGCGCCCGGTTCCTCCTCCCGGTCCGGCACCGCGTCCGCCGTCTCCGGGGCCCCGCCCGGCCGGTCCGCCCCTGCCAGGTCCGCCCCTGCCGGGCCCGGCGCCATCGGGACGCGGCGACCTCACGCCGGAGCTCATCGAGACCGACGTGTGGACCGACGCCATGGTCGCGGCGGCCGGCATCCCCGTGGTCGACGTCCCGTTCGTGACGGTCGGTTCGGGGATCGGATCGTTCGTCACCGTCGACTACCTGCGGATCTGCGGGGTCCCGGTCGAGCAGATCGCCGTCCTCGGCCCGCAGGACGTGCCCTGGCACAGTTACGAGTACCTGACACGGGTCTCGCAGATCCCGCGCGGGGAACGCCTGCGCTCGGACTCCGCGTCGACGCCGGACAACATCTGGGGCTTTCCCTCCTACGCGGTCCGCGAGGCGTGGGCCGACAGGACGCTCAAACCGCTGTGGAACATCCTGGTGGAGCCGATCTTCGCGAACTACTACACCCCGCGGGCGGGTCAGGCCTTCGAGTCGATGGAGAAGGAGTGCAAGCGGATCGGCTACCTCGAGTGCCTGCGCCGCGGGCAGGTCCGGATGATCCGGCGCCGCAACGGAGGCGGCTACTTCACGATCCTCACCCCGCCGCAGGGGACCTCGCCGACCAAGCGCGTCGCGTTCCGGAGTCGATGGGTGCACGTCGCGATCGGCTATCCGGGCATCAAGTTGCTCCCCGACCTGCAGGCGTTCCGCGAGACCTACCGGGATGCGAGCAAGGTGGTCAACGCCTACGAGTCGCACGAGCACGTCTACCAGTCGCTGCGGCGCAAGCCCGGGACGGTGGTGATCCGCGGCTCCGGGATCGTCGCCTCCCGCGTGCTGCAGCGTCTCATCGACGACCGCGACGCCTACGGCCTGCAGACGCAGATCGTCCACCTGTTCCGCACCTACGTCGACAAGTCGCA
The DNA here is from genome assembly GCF_900683595.1 of Gordonia paraffinivorans. Taxonomy (NCBI): domain Bacteria; kingdom Bacillati; phylum Actinomycetota; class Actinomycetes; order Mycobacteriales; family Gordoniaceae; genus Gordonia; species Gordonia paraffinivorans. The sequence goes on from NZ_CAACYD010000007.1 coordinate 1,141,389, forward strand.
CGGCCCGCACATCTGGATGCGCCGCAAGGGCAAGGACGGCTGGGCCTACCAGGGCTTCAACTACCCGAAGTCGGTGTGGGGCGGCCAGTTGAAGGCTCGCATGCGCAAGCTCGAGGGCCACGCGCGCGCCGAGGCCTACAAGCAGATGGGCGGCACCAACACGCCGGTGCGGGACAACTGGCGGGAACAGCTGCGGCGCGGGCGGCGTGAGGGCTGGTACCGCGTGGCCGTCGGCACCGCCGAGCGCCTGGTGCCCGGTCCCGGAGGCCAGGGCGTGGTGACCACGGTGCGCGTCGACCCGCATGCGCCGGTCCGGCAGGACCACCGGCCCGACGGCACCTTCGAGATCTACGCCGACTTCGTCATCGACTGCACGGGTCTCGAGGCCGAAGTGCGCGAGCACCGGCTGCTGCGCGATCTGCTCGACCACACCGGCGCCGGACTCAACCCGATCGGCCGCATGGACGTCGAGCGCGACTTCGAGCTGCGGGGCACCCGCAACGGCGACGGCAAGATCTACGCCTCGGGGAGCGCCACGCTCGGCGGCTACTTCCCGGGCGTCGACACCTTCCTCGGGCTCCAGATCGCCGCGCTCGAGATCGTCGACGACCTGGCCCGGCAGGGCTTCTGCAAGAAGCTCACGCCGTGGCGGTCGACGGCGCAGTGGTGGCGGTGGGTCAACAACAAGGGGGTCGACTGACATGCTGCCGACCCTGTGGGGGCGCATCCAGACGCGGGTCCTCGTCCTCGGCATCCTCGGCGGGGTGTGGACGCTGGTCCTCATCCCGTTCCTGTGGTTGCTCTCCCCGGGCAGCCCGTCGGCCGCCGATGTCTTGCGCGTCGCGTACACCGTGCTGTTCACGGTCATCGTGCTCGGCGTCGCCTGGGAGTTCGTCTACCACTTCCTGCAGCAGTTCCGGTGGGAGAAGGACTGGCCCACCCTCTTCGGCCTGGTCACCGCGATCAACGAGGGCGTCGTGGCCTGGCTGGTCGTCCACGGCACCGGCATCCTCCCGCAGGATCTGCGGCCGTCGCCGCTGGTGTTCTCGGTGCAGTTCGTGACGACCTGGCTGCTGGTGTGGGTCGCCGTCAACGGGCCGCTGCGGGCGGTGTTCCCGCACTGGCGATTCCGGGGAGGTCGGTTCCTGTGACCGGTCCGGGCGAGATCCCGAGCGTGACCCCGACGGTGACCCTGGTCCCCGGCACCGGGATCGTCATCCGCAAGCCGGCGTTCCTGGCGGTGCTGTTCGACGCCGTGCCGGCGGCCTTCGTCACCGACGTCCTCGACATCGAATCCGCGGTCGCCGTGCCGGATTCGGCGCCGCGCCGCGGGCGGCACCTGGTGCGCGCGCTGGCCCGGCTGGTCGCGACCGCCGACGAGCCGGTCGACATCGGCTTCGCTGCACCCGACGACGTCGGCGTCGCGGTGTTCCTGGCGGGCGACGTCTACGGCGAGACCGACGGCCATCGGATCGAACCGGGCGTCGACGCCCCGTACGACAAGGCCATCCCGTGGCCCTACGAAGGGCTCGGCCTCTACCTGGAGGGGACCGTCCCCGCCGAGGTGGGGGAGGAGAGATTCGACCTCGTCGACGGCGTGGTCCCCGCCGCCGGTGCGCTTCTGCACACCCCGCTGGGGCTGCGCGGGACCGAGTTCCACCCCATCGGGGAGTCCGTGCGCGGCGCGGTCCGGGCCCCGCGATCCGGCGAGGGCCCGGTCGCGGGCGCACCCGGGGCCCCCGGGATCCCGGAGGGCGCTCCCGCTCCCGCGCGAACACCCGGATCTCCGCAACCCGAACCCGTCGAACGCGAGGGCGAGCCGGTGCCCGGACCAGCGGGTGGCGGGGCCGGTGTCCCGCCGCCGGCGGACGGAGACGTCGCCGGGCCGGAGCCGGTCGGGGCGGCCCTGGGTGCGGAGCCGGAGAAACCCGCGGTCGAGCTCGGGAAGCCCGCTGCCGCAGCCGGTTCCGGAGAGCAGATCCCGTCGGGCCCCACCGAGCGGTTGCGGCCGGAACCGGCCGCGGCACCCGATCCCGCCCCGGTCGGCGAACCGCTGCCCTTCACCTCGACGCCGCTGGGAGGAGCCCCGGACGGGCGGCAGGCGCCGAAGAGCCCGTTGCCGCCGGCCTCTCCGGGCGGTGCGCACTCCCCGGTGCCGCCGGGCCGGCCGGAACCGGTCGCCGAACCGGTCGAACCGCGCCCTCCGCTGCCCAAGCAGGAGCACTCCAGGCCGGTGACCGAGGTCGTGCGGGTGGAGGCGAGTCGCGCCAGGGTTCATGGAATCCGTTGCGCCCGAGGGCACCTCAATCATCCGCAGTCCTGGCTGTGCGGCGTGTGCGGCATCCGCATGGATCAGCTGACGACCTTCCTCGTGGAGGGCGAACGCCCGCCGCTGGGCTGGCTGCTCCTCGACAACGGATTCACCTTCCTGCTCGACGAGGACCTCGTGATCGGACGCGAGCCCGGGGCGGCGGGGAGGAACACGGCCGGGCCCAAGCCGATCCGGGTCAAGGACGAGACCGGCCAGCTGTCGCGGCGCCACATCGAGATCCGCCTGGTCGAATGGACCGTCCAACTGGTCGACCTCGGCTCGGCGAACGGCACCTTCGTGACCGACCCGACCACCAGCCGCGAGATCCGGCTGTTCCCTCACCGGCCGCATGTCCTCGTTCCGGGGTCGCACGTCCGGATCGGCGGACGGCACTTCATCTTCGAGTCGCATCACGCGAGGATCTGAAGGCCGGGTCTGGCAGATGGACAAACACACGGTCGCGTTTCTCCTCCTGGATGTCGCGGTCATCATCGCGGCCGCTCGGATCGGCGGCATGATCGCGCGCGCCGTGCGCCAGCCCGCGGTCGTGGGCGAGATCGCGGCGGGCCTCGCGCTGGGGCCGAGCCTGCTGGGTCTTCTGCCCGGAAGCCCCGACGAGTGGCTGTTCCCCGGCGACGTACGGCCCCTGCTCGGCGGTCTCGCGCAGATCGGTCTCGTGCTGTTCATGTTCATCGTCGGCCTCGAGCTCGACATGCGCCTGACGCGCGGTCGCGAACGCGCGGCCGCGAGCATCTCGGCGAGCTCGATCGTCGTGCCGTTCGGACTCGGTGCGGCTCTGGGATTCCTGCTCTACCCCGCGCACGACTCCGTCGACGGCGTCCACATCGAACGACTCGGCATGGTCCTGTTCACCGGTGTCGCGATGTCGATCACCGCGTTCCCGGTGCTCGCCCGCATCCTCACCGACCGGGGGATGATGCGCACCGTCCCCGGCGTGTTCAGCCTGGCGGCGGCCGCGGTCGACGACATCCTCGCCTGGACGCTGCTGGCCTTCATCATCGCCGTCATCTCCGGCGGCAGTCCGGTGGAGGTCGCCGAGATCGTGGGGTTGACGCTGGTCTACGCCGCGGTCATGTTCGGACTCGTCCGCCCGCTGCTGGCGAAACTCGTCGAATGGCGCGACACGGCCGGCCGGCTCACGCCGGACATCCTCGCGGTCATCCTCATCGGGGTGTTCCTGTCGTCCACGGCGACCGACGTGATCGGCATCCATCAGATCTTCGGCGCCTTCATGTTCGGCGCGGTGATGCCGAAGGTCGGTGCAGAGCGACTGCACCGGGAGATCCTCGAGCGGCTCGAGCAGGTCAGCGTGCTCCTGCTGCTGCCGATGTTCTTCGTGGTCACCGGCCTGAGCGTCGACCTCGCCGCCATCGGGGTGTCCGGGCTGTGGCAGTTGGGCCTGGTCCTGCTGGTGGCCGTGGCTGGCAAGTTCTGCGGGGCCTACGCCGGCGCCCGGCTCAGCGCGATCCCGACGCGCCAGTCCGCGGCCATCGCCGTGCTGATGAACACACGCGGCCTCACCGAGCTCGTGATCCTGTCGGCCGGACGGGATCTCGGCGTGCTGAGCGACGACCTCTTCGCGATGCTGGTCGTCATGGCCCTGGTGACCACGGTGCTCACCGAGCCGTTGCTGCGTCTGGTGTACCCGGACAGCGTGGTGGACAGCGACATCGCCGCGGCGGAGCGGCGCGCCCTCGCCGCGGCCACCGCACCCCGGGTGATGGTGGTGCTGCGAGATCCGGCCGGCACGGTCGAGGAACTCCGGGACCGCCATCGGCGGATGCTCGACTGCGCCACCGGATACGACGTGGTGCTGGCCGGGGTGCTCACCTCGCCGGACCGCAGGTCGGCCCGTCTCGAGGTCGGCGTGCCGGTGGTGCCCGACTTCGCCGCCATCGCCGAGGCGATCGAGAAACTCAACCTGCTCGGCTCGTCGCTGACCGGGGCCGGGGCGGTGTCGGTGCTCTGCCGGTTCAGCGCCGACCCCGCCGCCGATCTCGACGCGATGGCCGAGAACGCCGGTGCCGACGTCATCGTCGTCGACTCCGCCGACCGCGGAATCGCCGAGCGGCTCCGGGCCGCACCGGTCGCCGTCGTCGACGAGGCGGCGGCGCCGGGTGCGGCGCCGGGTCGAGGCGTCGTGACCTGCGTGTCGTCGGACGGTCGTGCCGGCCGCACGGCCGTGGTCCTCGCCGCCGGGCTGGCGCTGTTCGGCTCGCGGACGCTCACCGTCGTCTCCGGCGCCTCGCGTCGGCGTCTGCTCAACGACCTGAGGCCCGTGTCCCAGCGCGGTGTCGCGATCACCGTCGTCGACCCGCGGCGTCACCGCGCCGAGGACGGTTCGTTCGTGGTGGCCGGGGCGGCCGGCGAGGAAACCGGGGCTGCGGTCACCGTCCTCGACAACGCCCGCACCAGCGAGGAATCCCTGGGTGAGCGGATCACCACCCTCTATGCGCTCGCCGACGCCGCAGACGCCGCGGACGCGACGAGTTCGTCCACCACGTCTTCACCAGAGAGGCATTGACATGGCCACAGTCGAGATCCCGCGTCGGCTCGCGGATTTCACCGTGCTGAGCAAGCTCGGTGTCGGCGGCAACGGAACCTTCTACCTCGCCGAACCGCCGGCGCGTCTCGGGCTGGACACCGATCGCGTGGTCCTCAAGGTCTTCAGCGGGGTGTGCAGCGACGACGCCTACCGGCGCGGCGTCCGGGAGCTGCGGGCGTTCGCGGCGGTGGCGTCCCCGTATCTGGCCGCGCTGTACGACGCGATCCTGCAGGGCCAGTTCATGTATGCGATGGAGTACTTCCCGCTCGGCTCGCTGTCGTCGCCGGCGCGTCGGCTCGATCGTGACGAACGCCTGGCCGCCGTCGCCGACGCCGCGCGCGGGGTGCATGCGCTGCACGAGGCGGGAATCGCCCACGCCAACATCACCCCGTCGAGCATCATGGTCACCGAGACCGGCGGGAAGATCTCCGATCTGGGACTCGCCCGGGTCCTCGCGGCCGACGAACCGATCACGAGCTTCGCGCAACCGGGAGCCGTGCAGTACATGGATCCCGCCCTGCTCGCCGGGGACATGCCGTCGCGGGCGACCGACATCTGGTCCCTGGGTGCGTGCCTGCACCGGGCGCTGACCGACGAGGGCGTCTACGGCGAGGTGCCCGACGCGCAACCGCTGCTCGCGATCCGCGCCGCGTTGTCGACGCCGCCGACGCTGTCGGAGAGGCTGACCCGCGACGAACGCACCCTCGTCGCGAACTGTCTCGCCCTGGCGGGGTCGCGTCCGGCGACCGCACTCGAGGTCGCCGAACGGATCGACGCGCTGCGGAACAGGTGACCGGTGCGGGGCCGGGCGACGCCGCCCGGTGACGACCGCGCGGTTCAGCCGAGTGGTGCGGTGCGCCACCAGGCGTCGAGGATCTCACGCCCCGAGTGGTCCGGCCAGGTGGTGATGACCGTGTACGGAACATGGACGGGCGCTGAGAAATTCGTCACCAGCCAGCCGTCCTTCACGCTCTCCCGGCTCGCCGACGCCGGGCCGTCGCGCCACGTGATCTCGTCGCCTGGGTAGCCCTTCAGCGGCGCGGTCACCTTCTGTTGCGCGCCCGGCGGTGCCGTGTGCCAGACGGCGTAGGTCAGATTCTCCGGGTCGGTGCAGGAGATGCCGTCGACACCGTCGCGGGACACGGCGGCGCAGGTGGCGTCCCGCCAGCCCGTGGCATCGGGAGACGCGGGGATCAACCGGGGAAAGGCATCGGCGATGTGGGACACCGCGGGTGGCCACGGTGCGGGAGCGTTGCGGGAGCCGACCAGCATGACCGCGCCGACGCACACGGCGACGACCACGGCGGCGACGAACAGCGGCACCAGCCACGCCTTGCGCGACCGCGGTATCGACGACCCGCCCTGCGACCACACGGGCCCGGCGACGGGCCCGGCCGGGCGGCCCGGGTGGCCGGCGGTCCCGAACACACGCGGAGCGGGGGAGCCCGCAGCGTGGGCGTCGGAGTCGGGGACGCGGGCGAGCGCACCGTGGGGCGACGGCGACGGCATGACGTCGGTCGGCGGTTCCCCGTCGGTATGGGTGAGGTGCAGCGCGAGCTCGGCCGCGCGGACGAATTCGGCGCAGGTCCGATACCGGTGTTCGGGCCCGGGGTCGAGCGCGCGGGCGAGCACGGCGTAGAAGGCGGGCGAGACCGCTCCCGAGACCCGTTGCCGGGCAACGGATGTGGTGCCGGTCAGCAATTCGACGAGGACGCGTCCGAGGCCGGCGACGTCGGTGTCGGGATGCGGGGTGTCCTCGTCCTGCGGGGGCGGCGTCAGGCCGAAGCCGCCCAGCGTGACCACGCCGGGCGGGCGCAGGTCGGCGGGGCCCGGGTCGGCATCGGTGTGGATGAAGATGTCGGATGTGACGAGTCCGCTGTGGACCAGGCGGCGGAGATGCGCCGCGTCGAGCGCCTCGCCGACCGCCCGGACGATCACGACCGCGCGATCGACGTCGATCCCGTCCGGGTGGTGGTGCACCAGTGCGGCGGCGTCGTGTCCCGGCACGGGTGCGGTCGCCACCCACAGGTGCCCGTCGGCGAGACCGTGGCCGACGATGCGCGCGATCGCGGGATGGGTTGTCGCCCTGGCAGATTCGTTGGACCGGGAGAACCACTGCCGGAAACGCGGGTCGGCGCTGTGCTCGGCGTCGACCACGGTGAGGACGACCGGGGGCGGCGATCCGGACCCGGGTGGGGCGGCTGCGCGGGAACCGGGTGCAGGGGAGTCGAAGGCAGGGGAGTCGGAGGCCGGGGAGTCGGAGGCCGGGGAGTCGGAGGCAGGGGAGTCGGAGGCAGGGGGGGCCGTGATCGACCGGCGTGGCGCGGTAGGTGGTGCCCGTCGCGATCCGGCGGAGCACGCGGTCGATGCGGTATCCGGCGAAGACCGAACCGTGGGCGAGGTGCTCGCCGTGGGTGGCATCGAAGGACACGCTGGCTCCCTCACCTGTCGTGTGAGAGTCCGATCCTACTAGCAGTCGGCGACCACGGTGGTCAGCGCGGTCTCGGCGCGCTTGCGCCGCTCGAGGAGCCACTCGGGGAAGTAGGTGTGGCTCACTCGAACAGCGCCGGAGCCGAGCCGAACAACATCACGATGAAGAACGCCAGAAGGAACCACGAACCGCCCTGCCACAGTTGCCATCGCCCGCCGCGCCGGTACACCCGGTAGGTTCGCACCAGCATCGAGATCGCGCCGACGAGGACGACGACGGGTGCGGCCACGATGAGCGCCGTCTGCAACGGATCCGACGAGAACCCGGCGACGACGACGAGCGCGAGCCCGAACACCGCGGTGATCGCGACGTGGGTCGCGATCTCGCGAAAATCGTTGCCGCCGTTCCGCGGTTCCGGGGACGTGTTCGGGTCGCTCATGATAAGCCCACGGTACACGTCACGGTCCATGCCGACGCCGCACGTGATCAGGACCTATTGCTCTTTGCCGCCGGTCGTCGCGCGGAGCAGGATGGAGTCAGGGTCCGGACGGGCCCGCCGTCAAAGGAGATGAGCGAGGGAAATGAACGCGATACTCGTCGGAGTGGACGGTTCGGATGCTGCCACCAGCGCGGTGCGTTGGGCCGCCAAGGCCGCGGCGGCCGAGCATCTCGACCTCAAGATCGTCAGCGCCTATGACGCGAGCACCAGCGACTACGCGCCCGGCCTCATCATCCCTCAGGACGTCATCGACGCCATCCGCCAGGACGCGTCCGACGCCGTGCACGCGGCGGCCGAGGTCGCGCGGCAGGTCGCGCCCGGAGTCTCGGTCACCACGTCGATCGTGGACGGTGACGCGGCGCGCGTGCTGCTCGAGCTGGGCAAGGACGCCCCGCTGATCGTGGTCGGGACGCGGCACCTCGGCAGCGTCAAGGGGCTGTTCCTCGGCTCGGTGAGCATCAACGTCGCCGCGCACGCGCACGGTCGGGTCGCGATCGTCGCCGGCGACGGCATCGACGACGGTCCGGTGGTGGTCGGGGTCGACGGCTCGCCGGTCAGCGACGCGGCGGTCGCCGAGGCCTTCCGTCAGGCGTCGTTGCGCAACGCGCCCCTCATCGCGGTCCACACCTGGAGCCCGCTGGACGCCGACGCCCTGCACGGCTACGGCATCAGCCGCGAGGAGGTCGAGCGGATGACCGGGGATTCGGTCGAGGTGCTCGCCGAGCGTCTCGCCGGGTACTCGCAGGACTACCCGGACGTCCGCGTCGAGCGGCGGGTGCTGCCCGACGAGCCGGCGAAGGCGCTGCTCGACGCCGCGGTCGGCGCACAGCTCATCGTGGTCGGCAGCCGGGGTCGCGGCGGTTTCCGCGGCCTGCTGCTCGGATCGACGAGCCAGAAGGTCATCCACAATGCACTGTGCCCGGTCATGGTGGTGCGCACCTGAACGGTGCCCGAGCGCGCCGGGTCGCGGGCACGCGCCGATGACCTACCGCCCGGATCGGCGGTGCCTACGATCGTCGTATGACCCCGAAGAGACTCGAGCTCTCGGTCGGTGAGCTCGCACGGCGTGCCGGCATCGCGCCGTCGGCGGTCCGGTTCTACGAGGACCAGGGGCTGATCTTCAGTCGTCGGACCGCCGGCAACCAGCGCCGGTACCACCGCGCGATGCTGCGGCGGGTGGCGTTCATCCGCGCATCGCAGGTGGCGGGCATCCCGCTGTCGGTGATCGGCGAGGTGCTCGCCGGGCTCGGCGACCACGAGTCCCCGTCGAAGGCGATGTGGGAGGCGGCGTCGACGCGGTGGATGGACGACATCAACCACCGCATCGAGCTGCTGGAGAAGATGCGCGACCTCATCGGCTCCTGCGTGGGCTGCGGGTGCCTGTCACTCGGGGAGTGCCACCTGCTCAATCCCGACGACGAACTCAACCGGCTCGGGCCCGGACCCCGCCGCCTCATCGGCGAGGAGTGATCGCCCGGCCACCGTCGCCGCCCGACCGTTCCGCGCCGCCCGTCCGTGCCGACCGATCCGCGCCGACCGCCTCCGGCGTCGACCCCTCTCCGACGACGGGGCCGTCGACGCCCGGCGGTAGGGTTGGCGCATGGCTCGACCGTCGCGAGTGGCGCTGGCACTGGGAAGTGGAGGAGCTCGCGGCTACGCCCACATCGGGGTGATCCAGGAGCTCGAGGACCGCGGGTTCGAGATCGTGACGGTCGCCGGATCGTCGATGGGTGCGCTGGTCGGCGGCCTGTACTGCGCGAGCAAGCTCGACGACTACGTCGAGTGGATCGCCGGCCTGACCCAGCTCGACGTGGTCCGGCTCCTCGACGTCTCGCTGTCCAAACCGGGGGTCATCGGCGCCGAACGAATCCTCTCCCGGGTCCGGGAGATCGTCGGCGACACCATGATCGAGGATCTCGCGACCCCGTTCACCGCCGTCGCCACCGACCTCACCACCGGGCGCGCGGTGTGGTTCCAGCACGGCCGGCTCGTCGACGCGCTCCGCGCCTCGATCGCGATCCCGGGCGTCATCAGCCCGCACGAACACCACGGTCGACTCCTCGCCGACGGCGGCATCCTCGACCCGTTGCCCGTTGCGCCGACCTCGGGCGTGTCGAGTGACGTGACGATCGGGGTGATCCTCGGTTCCGACGGCGGGCCGGAGACCGGCGCGAGCCGGCCGCCGAAGGCCAAGGGCCTGCTGCGCCGCAACGTCGCGCCGCTGCTCGACAACGTGCGTTCGGTTCGCGAGCGGTTCGGCTCCGACAGCTCGGAGGCCTCCGTCGGCGCCCCGGACGACTCCGACCGCGCCTCCACCGGCGACGGCGGACCCGGTGCGGCCGCCATGGCCGCGGGCGACGACGAGGGCGCGGTCGTGGTCGACTCCGGCGCCGTGTCCGCAGAGGGGGGTTCCGGGGGAAGTGAGGAGAAGTACCGCATGGGCCGTGTGGAGGTCCTGAGCCGTTCCCTCGACATCATGTCCGACGCCCTGACGCGATATCAGGTCGCCGGATATCCGCCCGACGTCCTGATCCGTGTGCCGCGGCGCGCGGTGCGCACCCTGGACTTCCACAAGGCCACCGAGATGATCGACCTGGGACGGGAACTGACCGCCAAGGCCCTCGACGACCTGCCCGAGATGCCATGAGGCGCATCCCACGCGGCATCTGGGTGCTGCTGTCGGCCAATGTCGTCATCGCGCTGGGCTACGGGTTCATCGCGCCGGCGCTGCCGTCGTTCGCGCGGACGTTCAACGTGTCGTTCACCGCGGCCACCGCGGTCGTGTCGGCGTTCGCGGTCATGCGATTGCTGTTCGCGCCCGCCAGCGGCCGGCTGGTGGGGATGTTCGGCGAACGCCGCATCTACCTGACCGGCCTGCTCATCGTCGCCGCGAGCACCCTGGCCTGCGCCTTCGCGAACTCGTACTGGCAACTGCTGGTCTTCCGCGCGGCGGGCGGCATCGGGTCGACGATGTTCAGCATCTCCGCGATGGCCCTGCTCATCCGGATGGCGCCCGCAGAAATCCGCGGTCGGGTGTCGGGGTTGTTCTCCGCGGGATTCCTCATCGGCTCCATCACCGGCCCGCTGATCGGCGCGGCGCTCGTCGGATTCGGGCTGCGGGTGCCGTTCGTGGTGTACGCCGTCGCCCTGCTCGTCGCGTCCACGGTCGTGGCAACCCAGTTGCGGGAGGTCGTCGCAGCGGATCAGGAGCAGGGGCCGACCGCCGGGCTCATCGGGTTCCGGACCGCGCTGCGCGACAGCGCCTATCGCGCGATCCTGCTGTCCAACTTCACCCAGGGCTGGGCGTCGATGGGGGTCCGTGTCGCCGTGGTCCCCCTGTTCGTCACCGAAGGACTCGACGCGGGTGCGGGGATGGCCGGCATCGTGCTGGCCGTCTACGCCGGCGGCAACGTCCTCGCCATCCTGGTCGCCGGTCGCCTCTCCGACCGGTTCGGCCGACGCCCCGTCATGCTGCCCGGACTCGTGATCACGGTCGTCGCGACCGTCCTGCTCGGGTTCTCGCCGGGCATCGGTGTCGCACTCGGACTCTCGGTGCTCGCCGGCATCGGCTCCGGGCTGTTCGCCCCGACGCACCAGGCAGCGCTCGCCGACGTCCTGGGCAACCGACAGCAGGGCGGGTCGGCGCTCGCGGCGTTCGGCATGTCGTCGGATCTGGGGGCGGTGACCGGGCCCGTCGTCGTCGGATTCGTCGCCGACCGCGTCGGTTTCGGGCCGGCGTTCGTGCTGACCGGCGTGGTGGCGGCGGTCGCACTGGTCGCCTGGCTGTTCGCGCGGGAGACCGCACCCGCGATCGTCGGCGGCGCGGGTCCGATCCTGACCTCCGCCGAGAACGAGACGCCCGCCGGCGAGGGCAGGTGAGAGCCCGGCGGGCCGCGCAGAAGCGACTCCGGTGAGTGCGACATCTCGCCCGAGGTGATGTGCGCGACCGCCGCGACGAATTACGGTTGAGCGATGACGCGTGAAGTACAGCCGGATGCCACGGTCGGCGAGAGCGCCGACGGCGGGTGGGACTACGAACTCGGCGCCGACTCGGAGGTCGGCACGCTCCGCGCGGTGATGCTGCACCGTCCCGGCGACGAACTGCGCCGGCTCACCCCTCGCAACAGCGATCAGCTGCTCTTCGACGGCATCCCGTGGGTCGACCGCGCGCAGGAGGAGCACGATGCCTTCGCGCAGGTGCTGCGCGACCGGGGCGTCGATGTGTATCTGCTCGACGACCTGCTGACCGAGACGATCGCCCACAGCGGCGCCGCCCGCATCCAGGGCATCGCCGCCGCGGTCAGCCCCCGCCGGCTCGGGGCGCATCTCGCCGAGGATCTGGCCAAGCATCTCCGCGGGCTGCCCCCGGCCGAGCTCGCGCACGTGCTGACCGCCGGAATGACCTTCGACGAGCTGCCGCTCACCCCGTCGGCGCAGCGGTCGTCGCTGGTCCGGCGGATGCACCACGGACCCGAGTTCGCGATCGAGCCGCTGCCCAATCTCTTGTTCACCCGGGACAGCTCGTTCTGGATCGGGTCACGCTTCGCGATCACCTCGCTGGCGTTGCCGGCGCGTGCCCGCGAGACCTCGCTCACCGACCTGATCTACGCGCACCACCCGCGGTTCACCGGGGCCCGACGCGCCTACGAGTCGCAGGTCGCTCCGGTCGAGGGCGGCGACGTGCTGCTCCTCGCACCCGGGGTCGTCGCGGTGGGCGTGGGGGAGCGCACCACTCCCGCCGGCGCAGAAGCCCTGGCGCGCAGCCTGTTCGACGATCACCTCGCGCACACCGTGCTCGCGGTCCCCATCGAGCAGCGGCGTGCCTTCATGCATCTCGACACCGTCTGCACGATGGTCGACACCGACGCGGTGGTGATGTACCCCAACATCCGCGAGCACATGACCGCCTTCACCCTCACCCATGACGTCGACACCGACACCGTGGAGGTGAGCGACGAGCGTCCGTTCGTGGAGGCGGCCGCCGAGGCGATGGGCATCGAGAAACTCCGGGTCATCGACACCGGGCTCGATCCGGTCACCGCCGAACGCGAACAGTGGGACGATGGGAACAACACGCTGGCCCTGGCGCCGGGTGTCGTGGTCTCCTACAACCGGACCGTGGAAACCAACCGGCGACTCCGCGATTCGGGGATCGAGGTGATCGAGATCGAGGGCCGCGAACTCGGCTCGGGCCGCGGAGGACCCCGATGCATGTCGTGTCCGCTGGCACGAGATCTGTTGTGAGGTAACCGAAGATGAGTTCGTTGTGGTCGCATCTGCGGATCGACCCGGATTCCGACACCCCGCCCTACGAACAGGTGCGGCTGGGCATCATCGACCTCATCGCCGACGGCACGCTGCTCGCCGGCGAACGACTGCCCACCGTGCGGGCCCTCGCCTCGCACCTCGACCTGGCCGCCAACACCGTCGCACGCAGCTACCGCGAACTCGAGGCCGCCGGCGTGATCGAGACCCGCGGGCGCCAGGGTTCGTTCATCAAGGCCGGTCGCAACGACGTCTACGACGCCGGATTCGCGGCCGCGACGACCTTCGTCGAGACCGCCCGTGAGCTGGGGTTCGACGACGAAACGGCCGTCGAACTGGTCCGGCGGGCACTGGGCCCGACTTGAAAAGGCACCACCGACGTTGCTTTGGTGGACTAATGACAAATGAACAGATCGTGCCGTCTGGCCGTGCGCGGAACACGCGCCGACCGGGTCAGGGGAGACGGCCGGAGGGGCCCCGAATCGACCCGGTGGTCTTCTCGATCACTGCGCTCCTCGTCATCGCCTTCGTCGTGTGGGGCGCCGCGGACTCGGACGGACTCAACAAGACCAGCTCCGACGTCCTGGGCTGGATCACCACGAATCTGGGCTGGTTGTTCATCCTGTCTGCCACCGGGTTCGTGATCTTCGCGGTGTGCCTGGCGGTGTCGAAGTACGGCCGAATCCCGCTGGGCCGTGACGACGAGAAGCCCGAGTTCGGCACCATCAGCTGGATCGCGATGATGTTCAGCGCGGGAATGGGCATCGGCCTGATGTTCTTCGGCGCCTACGAACCGCTCTTCCACTTCGTCAGCCCGCCTCCCGAGGTCGGTGCCGACGACATCCGGGCCGCGATGGCGACGACCATGTTCCACTGGGGATTCCATCCGTGGGCGATGTACGCGGTCGTCGGACTCGCGCTGGCCTACAGCACCTTCCGGCTGGGCAGGACCCAGCTGATCAGTTCGGTCTTCGAGCGGCTCTTCGGGGCGCGCGCGACGAACGGCCCGGCGGGCAAGGTGATCGACATCCTGGCGATCTTCGCGACGCTGTTCGGCACCGTCGCCTCCCTGGGACTCGGTGCCCTGCAGATCGGTTCGGGCCTGGACAAGGTCGGATGGGTAAACGAACCCACCAAGTACCTGCTCGTCGGGATCATCGCGGTCCTCACCGCGGCCTTCGTGGCCTCGGCGGTGTCGGGCATCGCCCGCGGCATCCAGTGGCTGTCGAACATCAACATGGTGCTGGCCGTCGTGCTGGCCGCGTTCGTGTTCGTCGTCGGCCCGACCATCTTCATCCTCAACCTGATGCCGACCACGATCGGCGCCTACGCGACCGACCTGATGACCTATGCCGCGCGGTCGGATGCGACCGTCTCCGGATCCGCGGGCGAGGACTGGCTGGCCGACTGGACGATCTTCTACTGGGCGTGGTGGGTGTCGTGGACCCCGTTCGTGGGTCTGTTCCTGGCCAAGATCAGCCGGGGCCGCACGATTCGGGAGTTCGTCATCGGCGTCATGGTCGTCCCGACGACGGTGTCGCTGGTCTGGTTCTGCGTGTTCGGCGGGACCGCGATCCGCGAGCAGATGACCGGCGTCCTCGACTTCGACGCCGCGAACGACGCGAGCGAGGACACCCTGTTCGACGTCCTCGCGAACCTGCCCTGGTTCGGCGTCGCGTCGGCCCTGGTGATGATCCTGGTGGCGATCTTCTTCGTCTCCGGCGCCGACTCGGCGTCGCTGGTGATGGGCACACTGTCACAGCGCGGCGCGGAGGAACCGTCCCGTGTGGTGACGGTGTTCTGGGGCGTCCTGACCGGCGTCGTGGCCGCCCTGCTGCTGGTCATCAGCGGCGACGACGCGCTGGAGGGCATCAAGACGATGGCGATCATCGCGGCCCTGCCGTTCGTGCTGGTCATGATCGGCATGTGCCTGTCGCTCTACCTCGACCTGCGGCACGATCCGCTCATCGTCTCCCGCACGGTGCTGTCGGCGCGGGTCGACGAGCACGTGCGCGAGCAGGCCGAGGCCATCGCAACCGGAGAACTCGAGGCCATCGACCCCGACGCCGTCCGCCACCTCGAGAAGATCGAGCCGCAGCTCGTCGAGCAGGCCGGCGGTAACGGGGAGGTCGCCACGGACGGAGCCGGCGTCGACAGCGTCGACAAGGACGGTTCGCCGGCCTGAGCCGTTTCGCCACGTCGCACCGGGCCCGCGCAACGGCCTGACGCCGGCGCTCCTCGGTCATCGGGGAGCGCCGGCTCAGCTCCAGCTGGGCAGCCAGATCTGCTGCCGCCACATCCCGGGCGAGATCGGCGAGGCCGTCAGGATCGGCCACAGCCACACGAAGTTGGTGACGACCAGCGCCACGTAGACGCTGACGACGATGATCGCCAGCGCACGACGCTCCGGCCGCTGCCCGGCCTTCGCCGCGGCCGACCGCAGCAGGTCGCCGCAGCACAACGCCAGTCCCATGACGAGGAACGGGGCCAGGACGGTGGCGTAGAAGAAGTACATCTGCCGGTCGAGCGCCAGGAACCACGGCAGGATGCCCGCGAAGTAGCCGACGAGTACGGCGGCATAGCGCCAGTCGCGGCGGACGATCCACGACCACAGTCCCCACAGCAGCATCGGCAGCGACAGCCACCACATCGCCGGGGACCCGATCAGCATCTGGGCCCGGACGCACTCGCCCGCGCCGCACTGGTCGGGTCCGTTCTCGATCGCGTACAGCATGGGCCGCAGGCTCATCGGCCACGTCCAGGGCTTGGACTCCCACGGATGTTGGTTTCCCGCCGAGTTGGTGAGACCCGAGTGGAACTCCAGGATCCCGGACTCGTAGTACCAGAGCGACCGCCACGCGCCCGGAATCCACGCCCACGGCCCGTCGGTGCCGATCGCGTTGCCCTCCTCGTAGCGGTACACGGCGGTCTCGCTGTTGAACCACGGGATGTAGCAGAGGAAATAGATGATCACCGGCATCACGGCGAGGCTCGCCCCGGCCGGGACGACGTCGCGGACCAGGGTGCCCAGCCAGGGCCGCTGCACGTGGTAGGCGCGTCGGGTGGCGACGTCGAACCCGATGGCCAGCACGGTGAAGAAGACGACGTAGTACAGGCCCGACCACTTGGTGCCGCAGTTGAGACCGAGCATCACGCCGGCGGTGAACCGGTACCACCGGAACCCGAGCCGGGGGCCGAACCGGCTGTCGCCGATGCGCCCCTCCATGTACACGCGGTACATGCGCTCGCGGACCTGGTCGCGGTCGGCGACGAGCGCGGCGAACGCGGCGACGACGAACAGCGTCTGGAAGATGTCGAGCATGCCCATCCGGGACTGCACGAAAAGCACGCTGTCGCAGATCGCGAACAACCCGGCGATCGCGCCGACGAGGGTCGAGCGGGTCAGGCGGCGCACGGCGCAGTAGACGAGCACGACGATGAGGACACCCGAGATCGCCGGGGCGACGCGCCAGCCGAGCGGTCCGTAGCCGAAGACCGCCTCCGACGCGGCGAGCATCCATTTCCCGACGGGCGGATGGACGACGAGGCCGTAGGCGGGGTTGTCCTCGATCCAGTTCCCGCCGGTCAGCACCTGCCAGCCCTGCGGCACGTAGTGCTTCTCGTCGAAGACCGGGGTGCCCTGATCGGTGGGGTGCCCCAGACCCCAGAACCGGGTGACCGAGGCGATCAGAGTGATGACGAGACCGACCAGGAGGCCGCGACGACGATCGGGCGCCCCGAACAACGGTGGCGGCACCTCGGGGCCCAGCCGCGAGGGAACCCGCGGCGAGATCTCGACTCCGGCGGGCACACGGGTGTCGCGCTCGTCGGTGATGGTCACCCGCCCGATCCTAGTGGGCCCTCGTAAGCTGGCTGACGATGAACTCCGCCGAGACCGACACCGACGCCACCGACCAGCCGACAACCGGGACCGACCGGACGACCGGGCGGCTCGTGCTGGCGGCCACCCCGATGGGGCAGGTCGACGACGCCTCCCCGCGACTGCGGGCGGCCCTGCAGACCGCCGACATCGTCGCCGCGGAGGACACCCGGCGTGCCCGCTCGCTGGCCGCCGCCCTCGGCGTCGAGATCGGCGGGCGCCTCGTCAGTTACTACGACCAGGTCGAGGCCGCGCGGACACCGGGCCTGGTGGAGGCGATCGCCGGTGGGGAGACGGTCCTGCTCATCACCGACGCCGGCATGCCCTCGGTGAGCGACCCGGGCTACCGCATCGTGGTCGCCTGCGCGGAGGCCGGGCTGCCGGTGACCGCTCTTCCGGGACCGTCGGCGGTGACGACCGCCCTCGCGGTGTCGGCGCTGCCGTCGGAGCGGTTCAGCTTCGAGGGGTTCGCCCCGCGCAAGTCCGGCGCCCGCACGGAGTGGCTGCGTGAGCTCGCCACCCAGCCGCGCACCGCGGTGTTCTTCGAATCGCCGCACCGGCTGGCCGACACCCTGGCCGCGGCCGCCGAGGTCCTCGGCGCCGACCGGCGCGCGGCGGTGTGCCGCGAGATGACCAAGACCTACGAGGAGGTCCGCCGCGGGACGCTCGCCGAGCTGGCCGAGTGGGCCGCCGGCGGCGTGCGGGGCGAGATCACCGTGGTGGTGGCCGGCGCGACCGAGACCGAACCCGACATCGACGATCTCGCCGACCGCGCCGAGCGGCTCGTCGCCGGCGGGATGCGGCTGAAGGAGGCGTGCGCCGCCGTGACCGAGGGGACTAGTGCGTCGCGGCGCGACGTCTACCAGTCGGTCCTTCGAAGGCGCGACGCTGCTCGGGACTGACCCGCAGTTCGACGCGCGGCGCCAGTCGGTAGGGCCGGCTCGCGACGAGCGCGCCGACCACCCGGCGCAGGCGCGACAGTTCGGCCCGGACGCTCACGGTGTGCTTGTCGTCGCCGAAGAGCATCTGGCTCAACTGCTGTGAGGTGAGCCCGTGTTCGCCGGCATCGGCGAGCAGCAGCAGGATCTGCGCGTGGCGCGGGGTCAGGACCGTGCGCCACGGGGCGTCGTCACCGGTGACGGTGATGGCGGGCTCGCCGTCGAGGTCGAGGTCGGCGATGACCGGGCCCGCCGGGCCGGCCGGCCGCACCAGCCACCCGAGGCCCAGCCGCTCGACGACGCAGATGCCGAGGCCGGGCACGAACTGGCGCATCTCCTCGACCGGCGCCGCGACCCGCACCGGCGGGGTGCACCCACGGCCTTCGGCGACCCAGCCGTCGTCGTCGACGAGCAGCCCGGGGCCGTGGAGACCCGCGAGCTGCGCGCAGCCGCGGTAGCGAAGCTCGGCGAGGGTGCGCTGATGCGCCAGCGTCACCTCGTGCTCGCTCAGGGTCGACAGCGCCGCGGTGAGCGTCGACGCCGCGGGCTGCATGTTCATGGCCGGCCCGGCCAGCCCGGCGATCGCGACCATCTCACCGGTACGCGGGTCGTGGATCGGCGCGGCGGTGCAATACAACTCGTGCAGCGAGCGCGAGTAGTGCTGGGCGCCGAAGATCCGGCACGGTCGGCGGTTGCGGATGGCGAGCCCGACGGCGGTGGTCGCCGCGCACTCCTCGTCCCAGCGGCTGCCCTCGACGAGGCCGAGGCGGTCGGCCTCGGGGAGCACCGAGCGCGAACCGCCGCGCCACAGCATCACCCCGTCGGTGTCGAAGATGCCGAGCGCCATCATCGGGTCGTCGGCGGAGGCGGCGAACACGCGTCGGAGGGTCTCGATCGCATGCCGGATCGGGTTGGCCGCGCGCCGGGCCTCCAGTTCGTCCCGGCCGATGCGTTCACGGTGGTGGTCATCGACCGTCGACGGGTTCCCACCCGCCTGCACGCGGGTCCACGACTCGACCACGTCGTCGCCGAACCCGGGCGGCGGTGTCGCGCCCGACATGATCGCCTCGCGGTCGCGGTTGATCTCCCGGGCGAGCTCCGTCAGGTCGGTGGTCGCCTGGATGGAGATGGTCATGGGTGCCAAGCTTACCGAAATGCCCGCTCGGGTCCGGTATTTGTGACCTCTCAGACCCTCAGGCGGACACGCCGGACCCGTCTTCGCCGGCGCCGTGCCCGACGATGCTCGCCGCCTTGTCGAGACATTCCTGCCACTCGCGGAGGGGATCGGAGTCGATGGTGATGCCGCCGCCGACGCCGAGTCCCAACGTCCCGTCGGGGGAGATCTCCACGGTGCGGATCGCGACGTTGAGATCGAGCGCGCGGTCGGGGCCCGCGATGCCGATCGCCCCGCAGTACACGCCGCGGGCGTCGGCCTCCCAGTCGGCGAGCAGTTCCATCGCGCGCAGCTTCGGGGTGCCGGTCACCGATGCCGGCGGGAACGTCGCGTCGAGCACGGCGTCGTTCCCGGTGCCCGGTCGCAGGATCGCCTCCACCGTCGACACGAGGTGCCACACACCCGGTGCCGGGACCACCGCGAGCAGTTCGGGCACACGGACGCTGCCGGTCACCGCGATGCGTCCGAGGTCGTTGCGCACGAGGTCGACGATCATGACGTTCTCTGCGACGTCCTTGGCCGACGCGGACAGCGCGTCGGGATCGGCGTGCGCCGGCAGCGTGCCCTTGATCGGCGAGGACGAGACGATGTTGCCGGTGCGGCGCAGGAACGTCTCCGGCGAGAGGCTCGCCACCGCGCCCCAATCCCCTTGGAGGAAAGCCGCTTTCGCCGGAACCGTGGCGCCGGCGAGGTCGGCGAAGAAGTCCACCGGCTCACCGGTGAGCGTGCCGGTGAACCGGGTGCAGACACAGGCCTGGTAGACCTCGCCGGCCCGGATGGCCTCGAGGCACTCGGCGATGGCGGCCAGGTGCGGCTCGCGGCGCGGCGCCGCCCATCGGGCCGTCGCGGGTGCGCCGGCGACGCGCGCCGGTTCGGCGAGGGCGGCGAGCGCCCAGTCGGGGACGCCGGTGCCGAGCACGCTCCACTCGCCCCCGCGCAGGACGAGAATCCCGTCGGTCAGGCCGCCCGCGACGGCCGGCAGCGCGGACTCGTCGGCGCGAACCGGGAAACCGAGATGACCGATCCAGTACCGGTCCGGGTCGTCGGGCGGTGCGCACCCGGGCACCACCTCGACCGAGGGCGCGATGACGGCGTCGGCGCCGAGCCAGTCGCCGATCAGCGCCGCCGGCGGCGGGAGGCCGCGCGAGCGGGTCTCGGCATGCAATGCCCGGAGTGCGTCGAGCGCTGGCGCGGCCATCTGAGGTGGGTCGGGGTCAGTTCTCGTAGCGCGGGAACACCGGGGACGGCTTGGGCAGCGAGGCACCGGGCGCCAGCCGCCTGGCGACCGCGGTGAACTGCCGGTCGTCGCCGACGGCGAGCAGATCCAGGATCTTGCCGGTCGACTCGGGCATCGCCGGCTGCGCCAGCAGCGCGACGATCCGCACGACCTCGGCGCACACGTAGAGCACGGTGCCGGTGCGGTCGAGGTCGGTCTTGGCGAGCTTCCACGGCTCCTGCGACGAGATGTACCGGTTGGTCTCGGCCAGCGTCGACCACAGCGCTTCCAGGCCGAGGTGGATGGCCTGGTTGTCGAAGTGCGCCCGGACCTGTGGCAGCAGCCCGTCGGCCCGCTCCAGCAGCGTCTTGTCGACGTCGGTGAGCTCACCCGGTTGCGGGACCGCGCCGTCGAAGTACTTGCCGATCATCGACAGGGTGCGCTGGGCGAGGTTGCCGAACTCGTTGGAGAGGTCGGAGTTGATCCGCGACACGATCGCCTCGGCCGAGTACGACCCGTCCTGGCCGTAGGACACCTCGCGCAGGAAGAAGTAGCGCACCGGGTCCAGGCCGAACTCGTCGATGAGGTTCTCCGGGTCGACGACGTTGCCGACCGACTTCGACATCTTCTCGCCCTTGTTGAACAGGAAGCCGTGCGCGAAGACCCGCTTGGGCAGCTCGACGCCCGCGCTCATCAGGAACGCCGGCCAGTACACGCAGTGGAAGCGGATGATGTCCTTGCCGATGATGTGCAGGTCGGCCGGCCAGTACCGCTCGAGGGTCTGCGGGTCGTCGGGGAACCCGGCGCCGGTGAGGTAGTTGGTCAGAGCGTCGACCCACACGTACATGACGTGTTCGGGGTGGTCGGGGACCGGCACACCCCAGTCGAAGGTGGTGCGTGAGACCGACAGGTCGGTCAGGCCGCCCTTGACGAAGCTGATGACCTCGTTGCGGCGCACGTCGGGACCGATGAAGTCGGGCTGCGACTCGTAGAGCTCGAGGAGCTTGTCCTGGTAGGCCGAGAGCCGGAAGAAGTAGGTCTCCTCCTCGGTCCAGGTCAGCACGTGGCCGTTGTCGGCGGCGACGCGCTCGCCGTTCTCGTTGACGACCGTGTCGGCCTCCGCGTAGAACATCTCGTCCCGGACGTCGTACCAGCCGGAGTACTTGTCGAGGTAGATGTCGCCGCGCTCGGTCATCCGCCGCCACAGCTCCTGCGACGCCCGCTTGTGGTCCTCGTCGGACGTGCGGATGAAACGGTCGAAGCTCGAGCCGAGGCGCTCCTGGAGCGCCTGGAAGCGGTCGGAGTTGCGGTCGGCGAGCTCGGCGGTGGGGATGCCCTCGGCCTGCGCGGTCTGCTGCATCTTCTGGCCGTGGACGTCGGTGCCGGTGAGGAACCGGACGTCGAATCCGTCGAGGCGCTTGAACCGCGCCAGGGCGTCGGCCGAGATGTACTCGTAGGCGTGCCCGATGTGCGGTGCGCCGTTGGGATAGGCGATCGCGGTGGTGATGTAGTACGGGCGCCCCGCACCGTGGGAGGTGCCGGAAGCGGCCGTACCGGACAGATCAGGGCTGGTCAGATCGGGTGCCATAGTGATCCACAGAGTACCGACCGGCGGTGCGGCTCAGCCAATCGCGTGTCGATTGCGGGTCGGGCTGATCACAACCGGTGCAGATCACATCGGCGCACGTCCGGCGCGGAGAGCGGTGTCGCAAAGGCCGTGTCGGCGCGCCCTGTTCGTGGTGGGTGAGGCCGGCACCTCACCCCTCTCGGCTCCGTTCCCGGATGTAGCGCGCCGTTCGGCTGACCGTCTCGTCCCGATCGGTGGTCAGCCGTTCCAGTGCCGGCGACGCCGCGTCTGCGGCGAATTCGGCCAGTGCTTGCACCAGTCGCAGCCGGACCGCGGGGTCGGGGTCGTCGCCGAGTCGGTCGACGAGCACGCCGATGATCCGCTGGTCGTCGCCGAACGCGGCGAGGATCTCCGCGGCCTCGACGTCGCCGTCCCCGGCCGCGATCAATTCGACGAGTGCGGGCACGGCGGGCTCGCGGCCCAGACGGCCCAGTGCCGACGCCGCGGTCCGGCGCACGACGGGATCGGTGTCGGTCAGCGCCTGCTCGAGCGTGCGGACCGCGCGGGCGTCGTCGACGCCGGCGAGTGCGGCGACCGCCCGGCGCCGGATCAGCGGATCATCCTCTGCCGCACCGGAGATCAGGGGGCCGAGCGAATCCGGGAGCTGAGCGAGTGCCCACCGTAGCGCGCCCGCGACATTCGCGTCGGATTCGACCAGCAGGGCCTCGGCCAGTGGCTCTCCCGGCACCCCGAGTTCGTTGGCGCGCAACGCGGCCCGCTGGCGGTGCGCGGCGTGCTCCGAACGCACGCCGCGCAGCAGTCCGACCACGTCGAGCACCGTCGACCAGTCTTCCGGCCGTGCCGACCGGATCTGCCGGAGCCGCGCGAGCAACGTCGTGTCGGCGGCCATCCGGGCCTGCGTCTCACGGATCAGCCGGTCGGTCAGCTCCTCTGGGGAGAAGGCCGGGTCGTCGAGTGCGCGCGCGACGTCGCGCAGCGAAAGACCCAGCGAACGAAGGCTTTCGACCTGTACGAGACGTTCGAGGTCGGCGTCGGAGTATGCGCGGTATCCGCCCGTGGTGCGGCCGGTCGGTCGGACGAGGCCCAGGGAGTCGTAATGGCGCAGCATCCGGGTGCTCACACCCGAACGCTGCGCCACCTCGCCGATCAGCATGGGGCGTCCCGGTTCCGGGTGGTCGTCGCGAGGTCCACCTCATGCGCGAAGTCGCTGTCCGGATCGTCGAGCAGCCGAAGCGTCGCCTCCGCGTGTGCGCGCACCTCGGGCTCGGGATGCGACCGCGCCCGCATCAGCGCCTCGCGGGCGGCGTCGTCGAGCGCGGCCAGCGCCCGGCCGAGGCTGCGACGCACCTCGAGATCGCCACGACCGAGCTCGGTGGACAACTCCGTTGCCAGAGCGGTCTCCTCACCTGGCGGGACGAGGACCACCGCGGCCCGCCATGCCGCACGCGCGACCTCGGCGTCGTCGTGGAGCAGTGCCGCGGTGATCGAGGGCCAGGCCGCGCGATCTGCGACCTTCGACAAGGTGTGCAGGGCCTGGCTCCGTGTCTGCGGCACGTCGGATTCCAGCGCGGCGACGAGCTGCGGGACGGTGACCTCGGCCGGCAGCCGGGTCAGCGCCCAGGTCAGCATGTCCCGCACGAAGAAGTCCGGTTCGACGCCGAACCGCGCGACGAGGTCGTCGACGAGCCCCGGGCCCGGCTGCGTCCCGGCGGCCATCGCCGCACGCAGCCGCGTCGACGGGTCGGGTGCGCCGAGCGCGACCGCGAGCGATCGGGTGGTGGGTGTTCGGTGATCCATGGGTGCACCTCCTCGTCACCCACCCAAGACCTTGACACGGTGCGAAGGTCAAGACCTCAGATCTCGCGTCGGTAGGGCTCGCAGCCGGGCGGCGCCTTCGGCGGCTCCCGGTACTCGATGTCGGGGATCTTCATCGTCACCGGCGTCTCGCCGAGCGTGAACTTCTCCCCGTGGTGCGCGAGTTCGATCGGCGGACCCGACAGCAGGCGGTAGGTGGCCTGCTCCTTGTCGACCGCGACGACGATCTTCGACCCGCGCACGATCATGCGGAAGGACAGGTAGGTCAACCGGTTCGGCAGTCGCGGCGCGAACGTGATCTTCCCGCCGAAGTCGCGCATGCCGCCGAAGCCGGCCACGCAGTCCATCCACGCACCGGCCAGAGCCGCGATGTGCAGGCCGCTGCTGACGTTGTTGTGCAGGTCGTGCAGGTCGGTGAACACCGACTCGGCCAGCAGGTCGAAGGCGAGGTCGAGGTAGCCGACCTCGGCGGCGGCGACCGCCTCGCAGCACGCCGACAACGACGAGTCGCGGACCGTGATCGGGTAGTAGTAGTCGAAGATCCGCAGCTTCTGCTCGGGGGTGAACGCGTCCCCGAACAGATAGGTCGCGAACACCAGATCCGCCTGTTTGACGACCTGCTTGCGATAGAGGTCGTAGTACGGATAGTTCAGCAGCAGCGGGTACCTGCCCACCGACGACTCGAAGTCCCACGCGCCGAGCAGGGTGAACGACTCGCACTGCTGGTGCACGCCGAGACGCTCGTCGTACGGGATGGTCATGTCGTCGGCGCACGCCTCCCAGTGCGCGGCCTCGGCGGCGGTCACCCCGAACTTCTCGGCGAGGTCGGGCCGGCGCTGCACGGCCTCCACCGCGTCGCGCAGGTTGCGTTGTGCGGCGAGGTTGGTGAACAGGTTGTTGTTGACCACTGCGGTGTACTCGTCGGGGCCGGTGACGCCGTCGATGCGGAACTTGCCGTTGGCATCGTGATGCCCCAGGCCGGCGAAGAGCCGGGCCGTCTCCACCAGGATCTCGACGCCGCACTCGGTCTCGAACTGTTCGTCGTTGGTGGCGCGCAGGTACCGGGCCGTGGCGTTGGCGATGTCCGCCGACACGTGGACGCCGGCGGTTCCGGCGGGCCAGTAGCCCGAACACTCGTCGCCGTTGATCGACCGCCAGGGGAACATCGCGCCGCGCTGGCCGAGTTCGGCGGCACGGGCTTTCGCCTTGTCCATCGTGTTGTGCCGCCACCGCAGTTCCTCGCCGGCCGCCGCGGGCACCGTGTAGGTGAGCATCGGCAGGATGAAACTCTCGGTGTCCCAGAACGTGTGGCCGTCGTAGCCGGGGCCGGTGAGACCCTTGGCCGGGATGGCGCGGGACTGGCCGCGGGCGCCGGCCTGCAGCACGTGGAACAGCGCGAACCGCACCGCCTGCTGCAGTTCGGGATCGCCGTCGAGTTCGATGTCGGCGTCGCGCCAGAAGTCCTCCAGGTAGCGCACCTGGTCGGCCTTCAGCGAATCCCAGCCGGTCTCCATCGCCATCGCGAGGGCGGCGTCGACCTGAGCGCGCAGCGCCGGGACCGAGCGTCGCGCCGACCATCCGTAACCGATGTACTTGGTCAGCGTGAGGCTCTTGCCCGCCGGCACGTTGGCCGCGATCGTCAGGCGCGCCAGATCCCCGTCGGCCCGGATGAAGGTGTCGGCCTTGTCCGGGAAGTAGATCTCGTGGTCCATGCCCGCGGCGATGTGCAGCCCGGACTGCTTGGTGTGGTGCACCAGCATGCCCCAGTAGTTGCGGCAGGTCGCCAGATCGGAGACGAGCGGCGCCTCGAGCGCGGCGGCCAGGCGCGGGTCGTTGCCCGGCGGCGGGACGGGCTCGTTGGCGAGCAGGTCGGACTGCAGCACGAGCTTCATGTCCTCGCCGATCGGCTCCACCTCGTAGCGGATCGCCGCGATGGTGCGCTTGGTGAAGGACACCAGGCGCTCGGACTTGATGCGCACGGTGCGCCCGGTGGGCGAGGTCCACACCGTGTGCCGGCGCAGGGTGCCGGTCCGGAAGTCGAGGGTCCGCTCGTGTTCTTCGGTACGCCCGTACCGAAGGTCCATCGGCTCGTCCTCGACGAGCAGGCGGATGATCTTGCCGTCGGTGACGTTGACGACGGTCTGCCCCGATTCCGGGTAGCCGTACCCGCTCTCCGCGTAGGGCAGGCCGCGCAGCTCATAGAAACCGTTCAGGTAGGTGCCCGGGTGGTCGACCGGCTCGCCCTCCTCGAAGGTGCCGCGCAGGCCGATGTGCCCATTGGACAGGGCGAAGAGGGTCTCGGTCCGGCCCAGCATGTCGAGGTCGACCCCGCCGCTCCACTTGAGCTGCCAGGGGTGGATCTCGAAGCCGTGGGCGCGCTCGCCGCCGCTCATGCCGGGAGCAATTCGTCGAGATCGTTGACGACGACGTCGGCGCCGGCCGCCCGCATCGCCTCGGCCTGGTTGCCGCCGACCCGGTCGACGCCGACGACGTAGCCGAACTCTCCTGCGGCACCGGCCTGCACGCCGGAGATGGCGTCCTCGAACACCGCCGCCTGCGCCGGCGGGACACCCATCAGCTCCGCGCCCAGCAGATACGAGTCGGGGGCGGGCTTGCCGTTCAGGCCCCGCTCGGCGATGTCGATGCCGTCGACCCGCACTTCGACGAACTTCGACAGGTCGGCTGCTTCGAGCACTGGTCCTCCATTCTTCGACGACGTGACGACCGCGATGCGCAAACCCGCGTCGCGGGCGGCCTCGAGGTACCGCACCGAACCCGGGTAGGCCTGGCCACCGTCCTCGGCGAGACTCTCGAGGAACATGTCGTTCTTCTTCTCACCGATCGCGGTGACGGTCTTCGCATCGACATCCGTGATACCGCGCGAGGCGAGGAACGCGCGAACGCCGTCCTCCCGGGGTCGCCCGTCCACGTGATCGAGGTAGTCCTGTTCGGTGAACTCGACGAAGCCCGGTGCGTCCGCGCCCCCGGCGCGTTCGGCCAGGAAGGCGTCGAAGGCCTTCTTCCACGCCTTGCGGTGGAGCACCGCGGTCTCGGTGAGGACACCATCGAGATCGAAGAGCGCGACTGTGATCACATCCGGCAATCCCAACACGATTCGCAACGCTACCCGTCCGGGTCGGTTTGGTCGCGGTGAAGCGCCACCGCGCGTCATCGCGACGTCGTGGGGTGTGACCGCCGTGCGCGGCGCGCGATCCGTTCAACGCTTCGGCGAACCGCCGGTTCGATGCCGGGTGACGGCCGGGCCCGCCGGGTGCGACGATGGACCTCGTGACTCGACGATTCGCTCAGGTCGACGTGTTCTCCGCCCTCGGCACCGCGGGCAATCCCGTCGCGGTGGTGCTCGACGCCGGCGGTCCGGAGCCGGTGACCGAGGACCAGATGGCCGCATTCGCCCGCTGGACCAACCTGTCGGAGACCACCTTCGTGTTCCCGCCCGACGACCCGGCGGCCGACTACCGGCTGCGCATCTTCACCCCGGGCGGCGAGTTGCCGTTCGCCGGGCATCCCACCCTGGGGTCGGCGCACGCGTGGCTGACCTCGGGTGGGCGACCCAAGGGCGAGGACATCGTCCAGGAATGCGGTGTGGGGCTCGTCCGCATCCGACGGGCGGGCGCGCGGCTGTCGTTCGCGGCCCCGCCGCTGCTGCGGTCCGGTCCGGTCGACGCCGAGACGGTCGCGCGCGTCGTCGCGGCGCTGGGCGTCGCGCCCGACGAGGTCGTCGCCGCCGAGTGGGTGGACAACGGTCCGGAGTGGATGGTCCTGCAGGTCGGCTCGGGGGAGCGGGTCCTCGAGGTGACCCCGGACGTCCCCGCCCTGGGCGATCTGAAGGTCGGACTACTGGGCCTCTACGACTCGGGCGACGTCTTCGCCGAGGTCCGCGCCTTCGTCCCGGGCATCGGGGTTCCCGAGGACCCGGTCACCGGCAGCCTCAACGCGGGCATCGCGAAGTGGCTGCGCGCCACGGGACAGGCGCCAGCGGACTACGTCGCCGCACAGGGCGGTGCCATCGGCCGCGCCGGCCGGGTGCGCGTCCACGACGACGGCCGCGACATCTGGGTGGGAGGAGACACCGCCACCGTGATCGAGGGCACAGTCGCCCTGTAGGCGGCCATCCGTGCCGCCGGGGTTGTGCGAAGGTGAACGCATGACCGACGCCTCTGCCGAGACCTCGAGCGCATCGGGGGCCGTCAGCGACACCGAGACGATGAGCAACAAGGCGGCCAAGAAGCGGCGCCGGCGCGAGCCGCCGCCGGACCCGGCGCCCTTGCCCGGCCTCGTCGACGCCCACACGCATCTCGCGGCCTGCGGCGGACGGGATGCCGAGTCGGTGCGAGCCATCTGCGACCACGCGCAGGCCGTGGGCGTCGATCAGGTGGTGACCGTCGCCGACGACATGGTCGACGCCCGCTGGGCGGTCCGGGCCGCCGAATGGGACGACCGGGTCTACGCCGCCGTCGCCCTGCACCCGATGCACGCGCAGGACCTCGACGACGAGACCGCGGCCGAACTCGAGGAGATGGCGCGTCACCCGCGGGTCGTCGCGGTCGGGGAGACCGGCCTGGACTACTACTGGCCCGGCAGGTCCGACGACTGCGCCCCGCCCGAGGTGCAGCACGAGACCTTCCGGTGGCACATCGACCTGGCGAAGCGGGTCGGCAAGCCGCTGATGATCCACAACCGCGAGGCCGACCGCGACCTCCTGGACATCCTGGCCGCCGAGGGCGCCCCGGACACCGTGATCATGCATTGCTTCTCCGGTGACCGGAACGTTGCCCGCGAATGTGTCGACCGCGGGTTCATCCTGAGCTTTTCCGGAACTGTGAGTTTCGCCAACGCCGCCGAGCTCCGGGCCGCGGCCGAGCTGGTGCCGGACGAGCAGATCCTGGTCGAGACCGACGCGCCCTTCCTGACCCCGCATCCCTACCGTGGCCAGCCGAATCAGTCGTATTGCCTGCCCTACACGGCGCGTGCGCTCGCGGCGGTCCGCGGTGTCCCCGAGGCGGAGATGGCCGCCCTGTTAGGGGCCAATGCGCGGTGCGTCTACTCGATGCCTTTGCCATAATCTGGCCGGTTCGTTATCGTACTGTGATCCCGCTCGGCCAGAGTGCTTCGTCCGGCTGACGGCGGTACACGACGCGGTGCGTGTGCGTGTCGCAGAGGATGAGACGACTGGTCGCAGTGGTGCCCCTGTTCCCGACCAGATTGTTGTGCCCTTGCCTTCCGAACCTTCCACCTCGCCCAAGTCGGTGTTCGCCCGTATCAACGGGACCGATTCCCTGCGAGCCCGTCTGGCGGTCGGAGCCGTCTGCGCGACCGTCGCCGCCGGTGGCGCGATCGGCGTCTCGATGCACAAGACCGTCACCATCGACGTCGACGGGAACACCCGTCAGGTGTCGACCATGGCGATGTCGGTGGAGAGCCTCCTCGAGTCCGAGGGCCTGGCCCCAGGCGAGGGCGACAAGGTCTATCCCGGCCTGGATGCCGGCCTCGGCGACGGGCAGGTCGTCAAGGTGAACCGCCTCAAGCAGCTGACCCTCGAGGTCGAGGGCAAGCGCGAGGTCGTGATCACCAACGCCGCGACGGTCGAGGAACTGCTCGCCGAGCGTGGTCTGACCGAGGCCGCAGAGGAGTCCGACTTCGCCGGGAACAAGCTCCCGGTGGAGGGTGGTCTGGTCGACGTCGCGCTGCCCAAGCCGGTCAACCTCATCGACGGCGGCGCCAAGAAGCGTCCGACCGTGGCGGCCCACACGGTGGCCGACCTGCTCGAGGAGCTGGGCACGCCGCTCGGCCCCGAGGACAAGGTGGAACCGGCCGCCGACACCGAGGTCACCCCGAACCTGAAGATCGTCGTCACCCGCATCAAGACCGAGGACGTCACCGTCGAGGAGGCGGTGGCCCCGCCGGAGGTCAAGAAGGAAGACCCGAACCTCGTCCGCGACCGCAAGGTGGTGGAGAAGAAGGGGGTCCCCGGCCAGGCGCGCGTGACCTACAAGGTCACCACCGTCAACGGCAAGGTCGTCAAGCGCGACAAGCTGAACAGCGAGGTGCTCACCGAGCCGGTGCCCGCCACCGTCCGCGTCGGCACCAGGCCGGGTGCGCCGTACGTCCCGCCGGGCTCGGTGTGGGATGCGCTGGCCCAGTGCGAGGCCACCGGCAACTGGAACATCAACACCGGCAACGGTTTCTACGGTGGCGTGCAGTTCGACCAGAACACCTGGGAGCGCTGGGGCGGCCTCGAGTACGCACCGCGTGCGGACCTCGCCACCCGTGAGGAGCAGATCGCGATCGCCAAGAAGACCCAGGCCGCCCAGGGCTGGGGCGCCTGGCCGTCGTGCTCGGCCAAGTTGGGCCTCCGCTGAGCGAGGTGACGCCGGGCGGGGAGCCGCGACTCCTCGGACCCGCGCAGATCCGCGAACTGGCCGCCGAGGTCGGCGTGCGTCCGACCAAGACGCTCGGACAGAACTTCGTCCATGACGCGAACACAGTGCGCCGCATCGTCGCCGCGTCGGGCGTGGGTCCCGACGACGTGGTCCTCGAGGTCGGTCCGGGTCTGGGCTCGCTGACCCTCGCGCTGCTCGGCGTCGCGGGACGGGTCGTCGCCATCGAGATCGATCCCGTTCTCGCGCAACGCATCCCGCAGACCATTGCGGAGTACGCGCCGCAGCAGGCGGGCAACTTCGACGTGATCCTCGCCGACGCCCTCCAGGTCGCCCGCGACGATCTGCCCGCCGTGCCGACCGCGCTGGTGGCCAACCTCCCGTACAACGTCTCGGTGCCGGTCCTGTTGCATCTGCTCGGGCTGTTCCCGGAGATCCGGACGGCGCTGGTCATGGTCCAGGCGGAGGTCGCCGACCGTCTGGCCGCCCCTCCCGGGAGCCGGACCTACGGCGTGCCCAGCGTCAAGGCCCGCTACCACGGGCGGGTGAGCCGGGCAGGCGCGGTGGGTCGCAACGTGTTCTGGCCCGAGCCCAAGGTCGAGTCCGGGCTCGTGCGCATCGAGCGCACCGACGAGTACCCCACCGATCCGGACTTCAGGCAGCGCGTCTTCGATGCGATCGACGCCGCATTCGCACAGCGGCGCAAGACGATGCGATCGGCCCTGGCGACATGGGCGGGCTCGCCCGTCGAGGCCGAGCGGCGTCTCCGCGCCGCCGGGATCGACCCCGGCATCCGCGGCGAGAAGCTCGACGTCGCCGACTTCGTCCGGCTGGCGACCACCGACTGACCCGCGGTCCCCGCTTGCCCTGGGCGGCACGGCCTCGCAGGACGGACTCGGAACGACACCGCGGCCGAATGAGCCCCGGCGAGATCACGATGCCGCCGAACCGCCTCAGCTCGACGCCGTGCGCAGCTTCTCCAGGAGTTCGGGTGCGGCCTCGCGGAGGAACTCGTCCTGGGTCTCGCCGCCGATCTGGACCAGTGCGACATCGGTGAACCCGGCCTCCCAGTACGGCTTCACCGCGTCGACGATCCGGTCGAGGTCGGGGCCGCACGGGATGTTCTCCGCGACGTCGTCGGGCGTGACGTACTGTGTCGCCGCCGCGAATCCGGCCGTGGTGCGCAGGTCGGCGTTGACATCCCAGCCTCCGGCGAACCAGCGGAACTGATCGTGTGCCCGCTCGACGGCGGCATCCCGATCCGGTCCCCAGCTGATCGGGATCTGCCCGATGGCGCGGGTCTTCTCGCCGTCGATCGTCCCGGTGCCCTCCTGGGCGTTCCACGACTCGATCAGCCCGGCGTTCGGTTCCACCGCGATGAGATGGTCGGCGAGCGGCCCGAACGTCTCGATCCCGGCGTCGCCGGCGACCGCGACCCCGAGCGGGACCGGAGTGTCCGGCAGGTCCCAGATCCGCGCCGCGTCGACCTGGAAGAACTCGCCGCGGAAGTCGACGAGGTCGCCGGTGTGGAGTTTCCGGATGATCTCGATGGCCTCGGCCAGCATGTCCTGACGGTCGGCTACCGACGGCCACCCCTGGCCGACGACGTGCTCGTTGAGGTTCTCGCCCGATCCGAGACCGAGCGTGAACCGGCCGTCGGCGAGGATCTGCAGTGTTGCCGCCTTCTGGGCGACGATCGCCGGATGGTAACGGACGGTGGGGCAGGTGACGTAGGTCATCAGCTCGACCCGTTCGGTGGCGTGCGCGACCGCACCGAGCACCGACCACGCGTACGGCGCGTGCCCCTGCGACGACAGCCACGGGAAGTAGTGGTCGCTGGAGACCTCGAAGTCGAAGCCCGCCTCCTCGGCGCCGACCGCGAAGCGGACCAGGTCCTTGGGTCCGGCCTGCTCGGTCATCAGGGTGTAGCCGAATCGGGTTGGCATGTGGGCTCCTGGGGTCGGGATCGTGTCGGGGGTCGGTCACGTCTGGTGTGGCCACGCGGTCACACGGGGTGTGGCCAGACCGGTCTCTCGGGTGTAGCCACACCGGGACCGGGGTAAACGGCGCGCCATGAACAGTCG
Organism: Gordonia paraffinivorans; assembly: GCF_900683595.1. Taxonomy (NCBI): domain Bacteria; kingdom Bacillati; phylum Actinomycetota; class Actinomycetes; order Mycobacteriales; family Gordoniaceae; genus Gordonia; species Gordonia paraffinivorans. Next base: position 1,173,554 of record NZ_CAACYD010000007.1, read on the forward strand.
GAGAACGGGTGCGATGTTCGCAGGTGACGACGCCACGGCGGTCGACACCGTCCTGCTCGACGTCGACGGGACCCTCGTCGACTCCACCTACCTGCACGCCGTGGCGTGGATGAAGGCCTTCACCGGGCGCGACCTCGCGCCGCAGTGGTGGCGGGTCCACCGGGCCATCGGCATGGGCGGCGATCGGCTCGTCGCCGAGATCTGCGGTGCCGATGTGGAGGAGGCGCTCGGTGACACCCTGCGCGACGACTGGGAGCGGCACTACCGCGGCATGGTCGGGGACCTGCGCCCGTGCCCCGGTGCGCGGGAGTTCGTCCGGTCGCTCGTCGACAGCGGCCTCCGAGTGGCACTGGCATCCTCGGGCAAGGCCGAATTCACCGACGCCGCACTGAAAGTGCTCGACCTCGACCGCGATGCGCTCGCGGCGGTGACCTCCTCCGACGACGCCGACTCGTCGAAGCCTGCCCCCGACATCCTGTCCGTCGCGCTCGAGCAGTCCGGCGGGACCAGGGCGGTCGTCGTCGGCGACACGGTGTGGGACGTCGCCTCGGCCCACCGGCTCCCGGCCGACTGCGTCGGCGTGATGTCGGGCGGGTTCGCCGAGGCGGAACTGCGCGACGCCGGCGCGGTGCTCGTGGTCGAACACGTCGGTGAACTGGCGGAGCGGGGTTGGCGGCCGTGAGTCGCTGACGCAACCGGCCGACGGCGCCGGCCTCCGGCGCGGCGCGGCCGTGTCGGCCGGGCACGGACGGCGGGTGCCGGTACTAGGCTGGTCACTTGTGTCGCCAACGTCGCTGTCGGTGGTCTCCGGCTCCGTGATCGCGCGTGCCCCCTCGAAGGTGAACCTCCATCTCGGGGTGGGTCCACGGCGCGACGACGGCTACCACGATCTGGTCACCGTCTTCCAGGCGCTGTCGTTGCACGACGACATCCGCGTCGCCCGTGCGAGCGATCTGACCATCGCGGTGCGCGGCGAGGGGGCGAACTCCGTTCCCGCCGACTCGTCGAACCTCGCGGCGCGTGCGGCGGTGGCGCTGGCCGACTGGGCGGGACGGCCGGCGAAGGTCGCCATCGACATCGACAAGACGATCCCGGTGGCCGGCGGCATGGCCGGCGGCAGTGCGGACGCAGCAGGCGCCCTGGTGGCCCTGGCGCAGCTGTGGAAACTCGACATCTCCCGTGACGAGCTGGCCGAGATCGCGGCCGACCTGGGCAGTGACGTGCCCTTCGCGCTGCACGGCAACACGGCGCTGGGCACCGGACGCGGGGAGCAGCTGATGCAGGTGTTGTCGCGCGGCGAGTACCACTGGGTGCTGGCGCTGGCCCGCGAGGGCCTGTCCACACCGGCGGTGTACCGGGAGCTGGATCGGTTGCGCGAGAGCCGGTCCGGGCAGGACCTCGACGAGGACGAGTTGCTCCGGCGCCCCGACGAACTCATGCAGGCACTCGCATCCGGCGATCCGCACGCGGTGGCGCCGCTGCTGTACAACGACCTCCAGCCCGCGGCGCTGAGCCTGCAACCCTCCCTGCGTCGGACCCTGCGGGCCGGGGTCGACGCCGGCGCCCTCAACGGCATCGTGTCGGGGTCCGGGCCGACGTGTGCGTTCCTGTGCGCCGACGAACAGTCGGCGGTCAACGTCGCCGCCGAACTCTCCGGCGCGGGCGTCGCGCGGTCGGTGCGCACCGCGAGCGGCCCGGCGCCGGGGACCCGCGTGCTGGGCGACGGCTGACCCTCGGCGTGCACCTCCGAGTGCCCGATTTGTCGTGTGCGAATCCCCTGACCTGGACCGACGCCGACTGCCATTACAGTTGACCGGGTGTTTCGCAGAGCCCTGACGTGGACGTCGTTCGTCGCCGCGATGCTGGTCGGCATCGCGATGGTGGCGACCCCGTCGGCCACGGCCGCGGCACCCGCCAACGGATTCGTGTTCACCACCGAGGAGGTCCCCGCGGCCGAGCTGCCGTCGGCGGCGGCGGAGGGGACCCGCCTCACCTATGCCACCCGCGACCAGCGGGGGCGACCCGCGATGGCGAGCGGGGTCTACTGGGTTCCGCGCGGCACGCCGCCCGCCGGCGGCTGGCCGGTCGTCTCCTGGGCCCATGGGACCGTCGGCATCGCCGACGAATGCGCCCCCACCAAGCACCGACTCGGTGACGGAGTCGAGGCGCCGGTCCGGGCGGCGCTGGAGGCGGGCTATGCGGTCACCGCGACCGACTACGCCGGACTCGGCTCGGCCGGGGAGACCGACTACCTCGGGGGAGCCGCGGCGGCGCACTCGGTGATCGACATGATCCGCGCGGCGCGGTCGGTGGACGACTCGCTGGGCACGCGCTGGGTGTCGGTCGGGCATTCGCAGGGCGGGCACGCGGCCCTGCACGCCGCGCATCGCGCGCCGAGGTATGCGCCGGAACTGCCGGTCGCCGGCACGGTCGCGATCGCCCCGGCCTCGTCGCTGGAGGAGCTCTTCCGGGTCTTCGGTCCGCGCGTCCCGGGGCTCGGAGCGCTCAACGTCCTCAGCGCGCCGTTCCTCTACATGCTGTCGGGTCTCGACCACGCCCACCCCGACCTGCGGGTCGCCGACTTCCTCACCGACAGCGGCAGACGTCTCCTGGACCGCTCGCGCGGCCGCTGCAACGGCGATGTGGTCGAGGCGCTGCGGTCGGTGTCGCCGGGGTCGCTGGTGGCGTCGGCGTTCACCGCCGACTCCCGGTTCCGCGACGCGTTGCGCGACTACGCCGAGGTGCCGACCTCCGGCTACCCGTCGAAGGTGACCATCGCGCACGGCCTGCTCGACCCGGTCCTGCCGTACCCGCTGAGCCGCGTGCTGCGGTCGGCGATGAGCCGCGGCGGCGTGGACGTCGACCTCAAGACCTACGCCCGGGCAAACCACAGCAGCGTCGTCGAGGGATCGCTGCCCGACGTGATGAGCGCGATCCGCGAGGCGTTCGGGCGCTAGCCGTTCACTCCAGTGCTTCGCCCAGCTCCATCCACCGCTCCTCGAGGTCGGCGAGTTCGGCCTCCATCTCGCGGATGCGCTCGGTCTCGGCGGCCAGACCCTGATAGTCGGACTGGTCGTGGTCGGCGAGGGCGGTACGGGCGTCGTCGATCTTGGTGTGCAGCTTGTCGATCCGTCGTTCCAACGACGCCAGCTCCTTGCTCGCCGCACGCAGTTCGGCGCCGCTGAGGGACGAACCGCCGCCGCTCTTGTCGGCCGGGGCGTCCGGCGACATCGGGCCCGACCTCGGCGAGGACTCCGCCTTCTCCTGGGCCGCACGGAGTTTCAGGAACTCGTCGACGCCGCCGGGCAGGTGACGCAGCTTGCCGTCGAGCACCGCGTACTGCTGGTCGGTGACGCGCTCGAGGAAGTAGCGATCGTGGGAGACAACGATCAGGGTGCCCGGCCACGAGTCGAGGAGATCCTCGAGGGCGGCGAGCATGTCGGTGTCGAGGTCGTTGGTCGGCTCGTCGAGGATCAGCACGTTCGGCTGGTCGAGGAGGATGAGCAGCAGCTGGAGGCGCCGCTTCTGGCCGCCGGACAGGTCGCGGACCGGCGTCGACAACTGGGCGGTGTCGAAGCCGAGCCGTTCGAGAAGCTGCGACGGCGTGAGTTCCTGTGCCTTCGAGCCGGATCCGAAGGAGTAGGTGGCCTTGAGGTTGGAGATCACCACGCGCACCGGGTCGTCGAGGTACTTCTCGAGATCGTCGAGCCGCTGCGTCAGGGTGGCGACCTTGACGGTCTTGCCGCGCTTGACGGTTCCGCCGGTCGGTTCGACCGTGCCCGCGATCAGGCCGAGCAGTGTCGACTTGCCCGCGCCGTTGACACCCAGGATGCCGGTGCGCTCGCCGGGGCCGAGGCGCCACTCGATGCCGGAGACGACCTCGCGGTCGCCGTAGGAGACCGAGACGTCCAGGAGGTCGACGACGTCCTTGCCCAGACGCGAGATGGCCAGCGATTGCAGGGCCACCTTGTCGCGGACGGGTGGGACGTCGGCGATGAGTGCGTTGGCGGCCTCCACCCGGAACTTGGGCTTGGACGTGCGGGCGGGGGCGCCCCGACGCAGCCACGCCAGCTCCTTGCGGGCCAGGTTCTGGCGGCGGGCCTCGGTGGCGGCCGCCTGCCGGTCGCGTTCGACGCGCTGCAGGATGTAGGCGGCGTACCCGCCCTCGAAGGGCTCGACGATCCGGTCGTGGACCTCCCACGTCATGGTGCACACCTCGTCGAGGAACCAGCGGTCGTGGGTGACGACCAGCAGGCCGCCCTGGTTGGCCGGCCAGCGTCGCTTGAGGTGTTCGGCGAGCCAGGTGATGGCCTCGACGTCGAGATGATTGGTCGGCTCGTCGAGGGCGAGGACGTCGTGTTCGCCGGCCAGGAGCCGCGCGAGCGACACGCGGCGCCGCTGACCGCCCGACAACGACCCGGTCTTCGCCTCCCAGTCCACGTCGCGCAGGAGTCCGCCGATGACGTCGCGCACCTTCGGGTCGCCGGCCCACTCGTGTTCGGGGCGGTCGCCGACGACGGCGTGCCCGACGGTCTCGTCGTCGCCGAAGCGGTCGACCTGGTCGAGGACGCCGATGCGGACGCCGCCGCGCACGGTCACCCGGCCGGAGTCGGGCTGTTTGCGGCCGGCGAGCATGGCCAGGAGGCTCGACTTGCCGTCGCCGTTGCGGCCGACGATGCCGATGCGGTCGCCCTCGTTGACGCCGAGGGACACCGAGTCGAAGACCTTGGTCGTCGGGTATTCGAGTCCGAGGTTTTCCGCGCCGAGAAGATGAGCCACGCCGACCAGGTTAGTGACCGGTCGCGGCCCGGGCTCCGGCGGATCGTCGTGGCAGGGCTACCGGCGGATCGCGTTGTTGACCATCATGGCGATCGCGAGGGAGCCCGCCTGGTTGACGTGGTAGGGAAGCGCGATCTTCTTCGAGAGCGCGCTCTCGTACCACGGGTTGACCACGTTGCAGGCGTCATGGCCGGCCGAGCCGCGATTGGCGTCGACGAACTTGCCCTCGACCTTGCGCGTGGCCCGCGCCAGCGCGTCGTTGGCGCGGTTGAAGACCTGACGCATCCACCGGGCGTCGGGGTCGCTGAGCGGGACGAGCGGCCAGCAGCCGTTGTTGCCGATGAATCCGCCGAGACCGACCACGATGATCTGCGCCCGGGGGGCCTTCTTGCGGATGGCGCTCAAGGCGGGGGTGACGCGGTCCTCCATCCGCTGGATGCGCGTCCTGACCTCGTTCTCCAGGCGTGCGCTGTGCCGGCAGCCTCGGTCGGTGAACGGCCGGCTGATCTTGCACTGGTTGAGGACCGCCATCCACTGCATGTCGTTGCCGCCGATGCTGACGGTGATCAGCTGCGCGTCCCGCGGGACGGAGTTCAGTTGGATGGGCTTGGTCCCGCCCGGTGTGTGCTGGGGCTGCCGGTAGAGGTGGACCGACTGCGCACCCGAGCACGAGGTGTCGACGAAGTGGCGCGGCAGCGTCATCATCGCCACGTACCGCGGGTAGTTCAGCGTCGAGCGCTTGCATCCGTTGAAGTACGCGGGGTTCAGGCTGTAGAAGGCGCCGGAGGCGCGCGAGTCGCCCATCGCGATGTACGGGCCGCCGGTGTAGCGCACGGGCGCGGCCTGTGCGGGGGATGCCGTCGTCATGACCAGCGTCGTCACGAACGCGCTCAACAGGACCGTCACCAGCAGGCGCCAGCCGCGCCGATACTCCCGCACCAAGTTGTTCTCCGCACCTTCTCGCTGATCGCTCAGGAAATCTTAAGGCACGCCTCTCGTGGCGCTCAGGGCGCGTCACGAGTGCAGCCTTCGGGACGGATGTCGCGATCTGCGAGCCCGGCGTTACGGGGAACGTGACACGCTGCCGATCACGTCGCGCCTTGTCCCGCAGACCGGGACGCCACGCGACGAGATCGACGACGAGGAGCCGTCAGAGCCCCAGATCCTTGGCGATGATCGTCTTCATGACCTCGCTGGTGCCGCCGTAGATGCGAGTGACGCGGGTGTCGGCGTAGAGCCGGGCGATCGGGTACTCCAGCACGTAGCCGTAGCCGCCGTGCAGCTGCAGGCACTTGTCGATGACGCGCCCGGCGGTCTCGGTGGCGAACAACTTGGCGCGGGCGGCGTCGGGGACCGTCAGCTCACCGGCGTTGTGGAGCTCGAGGGCGCGGTCGACGATGGCGCGGATGGCCTCCACCTCGGCCGAGCACTCCGCGAGCACGAACTTGGTGTTCTGGAACGACGCGACCGGCCGGCCGAAGACGTCGCGCTCCTTCGTGTAGTCGATCGCGTGCTTGACGGCCGCGGCGGCGGTGGCCGACGCCCCGATGGCGATGGTGAGACGCTCCTGCGCGAGGTTGTGGGTCAGGTAGGTGAAACCGGCGCCCTCCTCGCCCAGCCGGTCGGAGACGGGCACCTTCACCGAGTCGAACGACAGCTCGGCGGTGTCGGAGGCCTTGAGACCGATCTTCTCCAGCCTCCGGCCGACCGAGAATCCCTCCGACGAGGTGTCGACGACCAGAATGGACAGGCCCGCACGACGATTCGCCGGATCGAACGGGGAGGTGCGCGCGACCACGAGGACGCGGTCGGCGAGCGCTCCGCCGGTGATGAAGGTCTTGGCGCCGTCGAGGACGTAGTGCGAGCCGTCCTCGGACAGCCTGGCGGTCGTCGAGATGTTGGCGAGGTCCGACCCGGTGCCGGGCTCGGTCATCGCGATCGCGAACATCAGCTCGCCGGAACAGAATCCGGGCAGCCAGCGCTCCTTCTGCTCCTGCGTCGCGTACTCCATCAGGTAGGGCAGGATCAGGTTGGAGTGCACCGAGTAGCTGCCGAACGTGACGCCCGCGGCGGAGGTCTCCTCGGCGATCACCATCGAGTAGGTGAAGTCCTTGACCCCGCCGCCGCCGAACTCCTCGGGCGCCTCGATGCCGAGGACGCCGAGTTCGCCGAGGCGGTTGTAGAACTCGCGCGGCGGGTTACCCTGCTTCTCCCAGTCGTGATAGACCGGCACGACCTCCTTGGCGATGAAGTCCCGGATCGTCCGGCGGAAGGCCTCGTGGTCCTCGGTGAAGATGCGACGCTGCATGGAGATGTCCTAACGGGTTGTGTGCCTTGCGAGTCGAGGTCGGGAATTCAGTGCTCGCGGTACTCGCGCAACAGGCCTTTGGAGATGATCTGCTTCTGGATCTCGCTGGTGCCCTCGCCGATGAGCAGGAACGGGGCGTCGCGCATCAGGCGCTCGATCTCGAACTCCTTGGAGTAGCCGTACCCGCCGTGGATGCGGAAGCTCGCCTGGGTCACCTCGGCGCAGTACTCGCTGCACAGGTACTTCGCCATCCCGGCGGCGACGTCGTTGCGCTCGCCGGAGTCCTTGAGCCGCGCGGCGTTGACCATCATCAGGTGCGCGGCCTCGACCTTGGTCGCCATCTCCGCCAGCGAGAACGCGATGGCCTGGTGCTCGGCGATCGGCTTGCCGAAGGTGGAACGCTGCTGCGCGTAGCGGATCGCGAGTTCGAAGGCCCGCTGTGCGACACCGCATGCGCGGGCCGAGACGTTGACGCGGCCGACCTCGATGCCGTCCATCATGTGTCCGAAACCCTTGCCCGGCACGCCGCCGAGGATGTCGTCGGCCGACGCGCGGTAACCGTCGAAGATGAGCTCGGTGGTGTCGATTCCCTTGTAGCCCAGCTTCTCCAGCTTGCGCGGGATCGTGACGCCCGGCAGCACCTCGCCGAAGCCCGCCGGCTTCTCGACGAGGAAGGTGGTGAGGTTGCGGTGCGGCTTGTCCGCGCCCTCCTCGGTGCGGACCAGGGCTGCGACCAGGGTCGACGAGGCGCCGTTGGTCAGCCACATCTTCTGCCCGGTGATGACGTAGCCGGTGTCGCCGTCGTGCCTGGCGGTCGTCTTGATCGCCGCCACGTCCGAGCCCAGCTCGGGCTCGGACATCGAGAACGCGCCGCGCACCTCGCCGGTGGCCATCCGGGGGAGGAATCGCTGTTTCTGCTCGTCGGTGCCGTGCCGGCGCAGCATGTAGGCGACGATGAAGTGGGTGTTGATGACGCCGGAGATGCTCATCCATCCACGGGCGAGTTCCTCCACGCAGAGCGCGTAGGTGAGCAGCGACTCCCCGAGGCCGCCGTACTCCTCGGGGATCATCAGCCCGAACAGCCCCATCTCCCGCATGTCGTCGACGATCTCCTGCGGATAGTCGTCGGCGTGCTCGAGCTCCTGCGCGTTCGGGATGATCTGCTTGTCGACGAACGACCGGACGTTGGCGACGATCTCCTGTTGGACGTCGGTGAGGCCCGGGGTCTGCGCGAGACGGGTCATGGTGCTCGGTTCTCTCCCCTGCATGAATCGGCGCGGCGGCACCGGCGGAACGCAACATCCCCAGCATGCCCGCCGCGCGCCGAGCGAAGAAGACGCGATGGGCTAACGGTGCGATAGCACCTGCCAATGATCGCCGGCCCGTTCCGCCGCCGACGCGAAACCGCTGCCCGGACGTGCCGGCGGCGAGCCATAGGCAACGCCTCATCGTCCGTGAGCGGGAATCGACTTGTCCGCCGCCGCTCGCGCGTGGTCGGCTCGGATGGGCCGCAGTGTGTTCCACGCCACGGCGGCGTACGTACCCGAGCCATCCGAACCCATCACTCGAGGAGATCCCATGCGCGATGCAGTGATCGTCGACGCGGTGCGCGCCCCGATCGGACGCCGCCGCGGAGCCCTGTCCGGAATCCATCCGGCCGACCTGTCCGCCCACGTCCTCGAGGCACTCGTCGAGCGCACCGGGATCGATCCCGCCGTCGTCGACGACGTCGTCTGGGGATGCGTGAGCCAGACCTCCGAGCAGGCCGGCAACATCGCCCGCACGGCGATCCTCGCCGCGGGCTGGCCGGAGTCGGTGCCCGGCACCACGGTCACGCGGGCGTGCGGGTCGAGCCAGCAGGCGGTGAGCATGGCCGCCGCGGCGGTCATCTCGGGCCAGCAGGACATCGTGATCGCCGGCGGCGTGGAGTCGATGAGCCGGGTGCCGATGGGCAGCGCGGCCCCCAGCGGCGAGCACCAGCCGGCGACCGTCCTCGACCGATACGGCGTCGACCGCTTCAGCCAGGGCCTCGGCGCCGAGGAGATCGCCAAGAAGTGGGGCTTCGACCGCACCCGCCTCGACGAGTACTCCCTGCGCTCGCACGAACTCGCGGCAGCGGCCACCGACCGCGGCGCCTTCGACGGCCAGCTCGCCCCGATCCCCGGCGTCCTCGAAGGCGACGAGGGGATCCGGCGTGGCGGCACCCTCGAGACGATGGCCAACCTCAAGCCCGCGTTCGCCGAGGACGGCGTCATCCACGCGGGCAACTCGTCGCAGATCTCCGACGGGTCGGGGGCGCTGCTCATCACGACCTCGGAGATCGCGAGGTCGCACGGGTTGTCGCCCATCGCCCGCATCCACACCGCCGTGGTCGCCGCCGACGACCCGGTGATCATGCTGACCGGCCCGATCCCGTCGACTGCGAAGGCGCTCAAGCGTTCCGGCCTGTCGATCGACGACATCGGCGCCTTCGAGATCAACGAGGCCTTCGCGCCGGTGCCGCTGGCGTGGCAGGCGGAGACCGGCGCCGATCTCGACCGCCTCAATCCGCTCGGCGGCGCGATCGCCGTCGGCCACCCGCTCGGCGGGTCGGGAGCGATCCTCATGACCCGGCTCGTTCACCACATGCGCGACAACGGGATCCGCTACGGACTGCAGTCGATGTGCGAGGCCGGCGGCATGGCCAACACCACCATCCTCGAACTCGTCTGATCCGGATTCCACCCACGACCGAAAGGGACGACAACCCGATGGAGCTCAAGGGCACGTCCGTCGCGATCACCGGCGGCGCGTCCGGTCTCGGCCTCGCCACCGCCGAGCGCGTCGTCGACTCCGGCGGCCTGGTCACCCTGATCGACCTGCCGACGTCCGACGGCGCGGCGGTCGCCGAGAGACTCGGCCCGGCGGCGGTGTTCGCCGCGGCCGACATCACCGATGCCGAACAGTTCGCCGCGGCACTCGACGTCGCCGACGAGCGCGGCGGCCTGCGCGGTCTGGTGCACTGCGCGGGAGCGGGCCGGCGGATGCGCATCCTCGACAAGGACGGCAAGGCCGGATCGGTGGAGGACTTCGAGTTCGTCATCAACCTCAACCTGGTCGGGTCGTTCCTGGCGCTGTCGCTGGGCGCCGAGCGCATAGCCCGTCAGGAGCCGATCGACGGCGAGCGGGGCGCGATCGTCATGACCGCCTCGGTCGCCGCCTTCGAGGGGCAGATCGGGCAGATCAACTACGCGGCGTCCAAGGCCGGCATCGTCGGCATGACGATCGTGGCCGCGCGCGACCTGGCGAGCAAGCTGATCCGGGTCAACACCATCGCGCCGGGCACCATGGACACGCCGCTGCTCGCGCGCCTGCGTGAGGACGTGCGCGACTCGCTGGCGGCCAGCATTCCCAACCCGTCGCGGCTGGGACGGCCGGAGGAGTTCGGCCGGTTGGCCGCCGACATCCTGGAGAACACCTACCTCAACGGGGAGACGATCCGTCTCGACGGCGCGATCCGGATGGCGCCGCGCTGACATCGCACGACACGATGGCCCGGGGTCGCACTCGTCGCGACGCCGGGCCGTGTCGTCGGCGGTTGCTCAGCGCTGCGCGTTCTTCAGTCCCTGCTTGAACAGGTTGCGCCCGATGATCAGTTTCTGGATCTCGCTGGTGCCCTCGTAGAGCCGGAGCAGGCGGACGTCGCGGTAGATCCGCTCCACCGGGACCTCCCGCATGTAGCCGCTGCCGCCGTGGATCTGGACGGCCAGATCGGCCACCTTGCCGACCATCTCGGTGCAGAACAGCTTCGCCGCCGACGGCGCGGTGCGGCGATCGGTGTTCTCCACCCAGGCGCGGGCGGCGTCGCGCACCATCGCGCGGCCGGCCATCACCCCGGTCTGCTGCTCGGCGAGCATCGCCTGGACCAGCTGGAACTCGCCGATCGGTCGTCCGCCCTGGGTGGCGGTGGCCGCCCACGCCACGGACTCGTCGAGCGCACGCTGGGCGGTGCCGACCGACAGCGCGGCGATGTGCACGCGGCCGCGGGCCAGCGACAGCATGGCCGCCTTGTAACCGACATCCTCGCTGCCGCCGACGAGTGCCGAATCCGGTACGCGCACACCGTCGAAGTGGACGTCGGCAGTCCAGGCGCCCTCCTGGCCCATCTTGCGGTCCTTGGCGCCGACGGTGAGGCCGGGGGAGTCCGCCGGCACCAGGAACACCGCGATGCCGGTGCCGCTCTCGTCGGCCGGGCGGGTCCGGGCGAACACCACGAACAGGTTCGCCAGCGGGGCGTTGGTGATGAACCGCTTCTCTCCGGTGATGACCCAGTCGTCACCGTCGCGCACGGCCCTGGTGCGCAGGCCTGCGGGGTCGGAGCCCGCGCCGGGCTCGGTCAACGCGAACGACGCGACCACCTCGCCGGAAGCGATCTCCTCCAGCCAGCGCGACTTCTGCTCGTCGGTCCCGAAGTTCACCAGCACCTGACCGGCGATGCCGTTGTTGGTGCCGAACATCGAGCGCAATGCGAGCGAGGTGTAGCCGAGTTCCATCGCCAGCTCGACGTCCTGCGCGAGGTCCAGGCCGAGGCCGCCCCACTCCTGCGGGATCGCGTAGCCGAAAAGCCCCATGTCCTTGGCGGTCTGGCGGATGTCGTCGGGAATCGCGTCGGTGTCGAGGATCTCCTGCTCGCGCGGCACGACGACGCCTCGGACGAATTCGCGGGTCGCCGACAGGATGTCGGCGAAGTCCTCGTCGCTCACCTGGGAGCCGGCTCGCTGGTTCACTCCGGTCATGGTGTCCCACTCTTCCCGTGGGCCGGTGGGCGGTCCAATACGAAAGCGGGATCGCTCCGATAGCCGTTGCGTATGAGACGGCAGGCCCGAGATGCGGCCGGAGCGGGCTAGATTACAGACATCGCCGCGGGCGCACCCGCCGAGCGACGGCGTGCCGGTCCGCGAGGCGACACCGAGCGAGACGCCACCGAGAGCGCCACGTCCACCGCGTGAAGTCCACCGAAAGGACCCGAAGATGTCTTCCACCGCCGCGCAGCCGCTGCTCGATGGACGCACCGCCGTCGTGACCGGCGGCGCCCAGGGCATCGGACTCGAGATCGCCCGCGCCTTCGTCGACGCGGGCGCCCGGGTGGTCCTGGGCGACCTCGACCTCGACGCCGCGCAGGCGGCCGCCGACGGGCTCGGCGGGCGCGAGGTCGCCCGCGCGGTCAGGTGCGACGTCGTGAAGGCCGACGAGGTCGACGCGCTTCTCGCCGAGGCGGTGGAGGGATTCGGCTCCCTGGACGTGATGGTCAACAATGCCGGCATCACCCGTGACGCCACCATGCGGAAGATGACCGAGGAGGATTTCGACCTGGTCATCGCCGTCCACCTGAAGGGCACCTGGAACGGCACCCGCAAGGCCGCGGCGATCATGCGCGAGGCCAAGCGCGGGGCGATCGTCAACATCTCGTCGCTGTCGGGCAAGGTCGGCATGGTGGGCCAGACCAACTACTCGGCCGCCAAGGCCGGCATCGTCGGCATGACCAAGGCCGCGGCCAAGGAGATGGCACACCACGGGGTGCGCGTGAACGCCATCCAGCCCGGCCTCATCCGCTCGGCGATGACCGAGGCCATGCCGCAGAAGGCCTGGGACCAGAAGATGTCGGAGATCCCGATGCAGCGTGCGGGCGAACCCGCCGAGGTGGCGAGCGTCGCGCTGTTCCTGGCCTCGGACATGTCCTCGTACATGACCGGCACGGTCCTCGAGGTCACGGGCGGCCGCTTCATGTGAACGGCGATCCCAGCCGTCCCATCCGAACAGTCTCTTCCGAAAGGTCAACCATGCGAGACGTCGTCATCTGCGAGCCGGTCCGGACCCCGATCGGGCGCTACGGCGGGATGTTCAAGGACCTCACCGCGGTCGACCTGGGCGTCACCGCACTCAAGGGTCTCATCGAGCGGACGGGCATCGACCCGGAGGAGATCGAGGACGTCATCCTCGGCCACTGCAACGGCAACAGCGAGGCGCCGGCCATCGGCCGGGTGGTCGCGCTCGACGCCGGACTGCCGATCACGGTGGGCGGCATGCACATCGACCGCCGCTGCGGCTCGGGGCTGCAGGCGGTCATCCAGGCCGCCTATCAGGTGTCGGCGGGTGACAACGACCTCGTCGTCGCCGGCGGCACCGAGTCGATGAGCAACGCCTCGTTCTACTCCGTCGACATGCGCTGGGGCGCAGCGCGAACCGGCGTCACCATGCACGACAGCCTGGTCCGTGCCCGCTCGACCGCGGGCGGCCGGTTCCACCCGGTGCCCGGCGGCATGATCGAGACCGCCGAGAACCTGCGCAAGGAGTACGAGATCTCCCGCGAGGAACAGGACGAGCTCGCCCTGGAATCGCACCTGCGAGCGGTCCGCGCACAGAAGGACGGAGTGCTGGCCGAGGAGATCGTCCCGGTCACCGTTCCGAGCCGTAAGGGCGATCAGATCATCGACACCGACGAGCATCCGCGCCCGGACATCTCGCTCGAGTCGCTGGCGAAGCTCAAGCCGATCATGGGCAAGACCGACCCGGAGGCCACGGTCACCGCGGGCAACGCCAGCGGCCAGAACGACGCCGCGTCGATGGCGATCGTGACCACCTCCGAGGTGGCCGAGAGCCTGGGGCTGCGTCCGCTCGTCCGGCTCGTCTCGTGGGGGCTGGCCGGGGTCCCGCCGCGCACCATGGGCATCGGCCCGGTGCCGGCGACCGAGAAGGCGCTGGCCAAGGCGGGGCTGACGCTCGCCGACATCGACCTCATCGAACTCAACGAGGCCTTCGCGGCCCAGGCGCTCGCCGTCACCCGGGAGTGGGGCTTCGGCCGCTTCGGCAAGGGCGGCGACTTCGACCGCACCAACGTGAACGGCTCGGGCATCTCGCTCGGTCATCCGGTCGGGGCCACCGGCGGGCGCATGCTGGCCTCGCTCGCCCGCGAGCTGCACCGCCGCGAGGGACGTTACGGACTCGAGACGATGTGCATCGGCGGCGGCCAGGGCCTCGCCGCGGTGTTCGAGCGCGTCGCCTGACAGACTCACCGGGTCCCATCGGCCGACGAGCCGGTGGGGCCCGGTGTTCCAGTCCTCCGTACGCGGCGTCGGCGCCGTCCGGGTGCGCTAGTCGGCGGTTGGTCTCGCCTGTCCGCGAATGACTTCCACGAACGCCTGACCTGCCCGGGACAGCGATGCCGGGTCGAAGGCGATCGCGAACGGTCGGACGAATCTAGGCTCGGTTTCCCGGACCACGACCCGGTCGGCGACCGCCTCGGCCATCGACCGGTCGACCAGGGTGCCCCCGATCCCGGCCTGCACCATGGGAAGTCGCTCCTCGCGGTGCTCGGAGAGCACGGCGAGGGGCGGGCGTCGGCCGCCCACGCGCATGGCCTCTTCGAGTTCGTCGCCGACGGAATGGCCGCGCGGCACGAACACCATGGGGACGTCGGGCAGGTCGCCCAGCGGGATGGGGCCGTCGGGCACCTCGGTGCCCTCGGGATAGACCAGCACGTACTCCTTCTCGCCGAGCACGACGACCTCGAGTCCGTCGCCGGCGATGGGCAGGTGGGCGACCGCGAACTCGCAGTTGCCGTCTTCGATGGTCTGCGCGGCACGCGTCTCGTCGCGCAATTCGCCGAGACGCACCGTCACGCGCGGGTAGAGTGCCCGGAACCGCGCGATGAGGTCCACCACCTCGCCGACGGCGGTCGCGGGGGAGGCGACCAGCTCCAGGTGGCCGGTGAGTTCGTCCTCGTGCGCGGCGAGCAGGTCGGTGACCGCGTCGACGTCGCGGAGGATCTGCCGGGCCGGGCCGACCATCGTCCGGCCCGCGGCCGACAGCACCATCCCGCGTCCGATCCGGTGGAACAGCTGCACGCCGAGTTCGCGCTCGAGCGCTCGCAGCGCCTGGGAGACGGTCGGCTGAGCGACTCCGAGAGCCGTTGCCGCACCGCCGATTCCCTGGTTCTCGACGACGGCGAGGAAGTACTCGACCTGACGTAGTTCCACGATCCCCTACCAATCCCGGTGTTCCGGTGCGGAGTCGATCCCGGCGTGCGCTCGTGCCGCGGCGATGAAGGCCACCGCCGCCGGCGAGGGCAGACCCGACCGCAGCACGAGACCCCACGGCCGGCGCAACGGGGGATCGAGCGTCAGATGCCGGGCCCCCGCGAGTTGCGTCAAGGCCACCGTGCGTGGGAGAACCGTTGCCGCGGTGCCGTGTTCGACGAGGCTCCAGACCGCGGCCGGCATCGCGCAGTCGACGACGACGTTGCGGGCCTCGTCGTCGACGAGATCGGCGAACAGGGCGGCGGTGTTCTGGTCGCTGTGGTCGATGACGAGTGGGACCGAACGAATGGCGTTGCGCGGCACGGTGTCCGGGAGATCGCGCACCAGGTCGCGAGCGGCGGCGACGACGAGCTCCTGCTCGGTGATCGGTATCGCGGTGAAGGTAGCGTGCTCCGCGGAGGAATCCATGACGCCGATCTCGGCGTCGCCGGCGCGCAGGGCCGAGAGGACCCCGGCGGGTCCGTCGGTGGCCAGGACGCGCACGGCGAGACGCGGAAACCGCTCGCGGAAGAGGCGGACGACGTCGACGAGCGGGTCGATGCTGAAGGCGGAGTAGGTGACCACGTCGACCCGGCCCGCCTTCAGCTCCCGCACCGCGTCGACCTTCTGCTTGGCGCGGTCGACGTCGGCGAGGATGCGCCGGGCGGCATCGTCGAACCTGCGTCCGGCCTCGGTGAGTTCGAGACGACGCCCGGCGCGATCGAACAGGGTGACACCCAGCCGCTTCTCCAGGGTGCGGATGGCCTGGGACAGCGACGGCTGGGAGATGTAGAGCGACTGTGCGGCCTTCGTGATCCCACCATGGTCGACGACCGCGACGAAGTAGGTCACCAGGTGCAGGTCCACACCGGTCACTCTAGTGAGTCACCCACACGGGGAGGAGCGACCCCGCCGCCGGCCTGTCGGGCGGCGGGGGCGGTGTTGCTCAGCGGCCCTTCCACTGGGGCGCGCGCTTCTCGGCGAAGGCGCGGGCGCCTTCCTGCGCGTCTTCCGAGGCGAAGACCGGTGTCAGGTACTCCCACTGCTTCTTGATGAGGTCCTTGTCGGTGTAGTTGATCGCCATCGACGTCACCTGCTTGGTGGCCTTGACCGCGAGCGGGCCGTTGGCGGCGATGGTGGCCGCGAGCTCGCGGGCGCCGTCGAGGGCCTTGCCCGGCTCGGTGACCCGGTTGACCAGTCCGAACTGGTGTGCGCGCTCGGCGGTCAGCGGATCGCCGGTGAGGGCGAGTTCCATCGCGAGCTGGTATGGGAGGATCTTCGGCAGCCGCAGCAGGCCTCCGGCCGCGGCGGCCAGGCCGCGCTTGACCTCCGGGATGCCGAACTTCGAGTTCTCGGCCGCCACGACGAGGTCGGCGGACAGCGCGAGCTCGCAGCCGCCGGCGAGCGCCCAGCCCTCGACCGCGGCGATCAGCGGCTTGCTCGGCGGGGCCTCGGTGAGACCGCCGAATCCGCGGTCGGGCAGCGACACCTGCTCGCCGCGTGCGAAGGCCTTGAGATCCATGCCGGCGCAGAAGGTGCCGCCCGCCCCGGTGAGGATGCCGATCGTCAGGTCGTCGCGGCTCTCGAGTTCGTCGATCGCCGCGGCGATGCCCTCGGACACCTCCAGGTTGACCGCGTTCTTGGCCTCGGGGCGGTTGATGGTGATGACGGCGACGCCGTCGGCGAACTCGGTGAGCACAGCGCTCATGGATCACTCTCCTGTTGTTGCGGGTTGTTTGTTGCGGGGTCGTCGATCCGCAGATCACCGCGGACCGTCGGCGAATGGTCTCGCCGGTCAGGTCGAAAGGGCAGGACCGCCTGCGGCCGGGCGTTCGGCGGCACGGTGTTCGGGCACCGGGGCCGGATACCAGCGCCCCGGCTCGGTCGCCTCGTCGGACAGGCGGCCGGGTTCGGTCGCGGTGAGGACGCCGCGCTCGCGGAGCACCAGGAGATGAGCGTCGGTCTCGCGCAGGGCGAGACGCTTCATGGTGAGGTTCAGGTCGGCGAACGGGCGCGACCAGGTGACGGCCTGGGTGATCTCCCACGCCGTCGACCCGGGCCGGGCGACGACGGCCTCGGTGATCTCGGCGAACCGATCCTCATGGTGGGCGAGCATGCCCGTCACGCGTGCGCCGAGTCCGCGAAACCGATACTCGTGCGACGGCAGGGCCTCGTGGTCGCGCATCTTCTCGGTGTTCGCCAGCGAGATCAGGTAGTCGGCGAGCGGAGAGTCGTTCTGCATCGGATTGGTGCCCACGTTCGGGCTGATGCGCGGCAGGAGGTGGTCGCCGGTGAAGATCACGCCCGCGTCGTCGTCGACGAAGCACAGATGACCAGGCGTGTGGCCGGGTGTCCAGATCGCGCGCAGGTTCCAGCCGTCGACCTCCAGCGGGGCGTCGCCGGTCAGTTCGCGGTCGATGGTGCGACCGTCCGGCAGCCGCACGAAGTCGATGAAGCCGAGGTCGGCGACGTCGGGCGGGGCTCCGAGGTCGCGGAGTTCGGCACGCGCCGCGTCGAGCTGCCGCTCGATCTCGTCGTCGGAGTGGTACCGCAGATGGCGGGCGTCGTCGCGGTGCATCCACAGCTCGGCGTCGGTGTGCTCCAGAAGGCGCGGGACGAGCCCGAAGTGGTCGGGGTGCAGGTGGGTGACGGCGACGGTGTGTACGTCGGTGATGTCGTGGTCGGTGCCGCGGATGCCCGCGACGAGGGCATCCCACGACTCGTCCGACGGCCAGCCGACGTCGATGAGCGCGAGACCGCCGTCGGGCGTCGCGAGCGCATAGACGAGGACGTAGCGCAGCGGATTGGGGCCCATCGGGACCGGGATGGACCACAGGCCGGGCCGGACCTCCTCCACCGGCGGGAGGACCTTGTCGGCCCAGGCCTGCTGCTGACGTCGACCGGTCACCTCGATCGCGGTCATCAGACCTCCTGCGTCCGGCGCGGCACGCGCCCCTCATGTGTTGCGCAACAACTCATCCGACCACGGATGAGGCGGCGCGCTCAATGGGGCCGCGGCTCAGGGGCCGTGAGGGACAACCTATGGATCGCCAGGTTGCGGGCCGGACCTGCCGGCCGGGGAGAACCGGAGGTTCTTCACCGGGCTCGCTCCTGCCGCGTGAGCACGACCCGCCGTTCGATCCCGATCCGCGCCAGGAACCCCGCGTCGTGGGACACGACCACCAGGGCGCCCCGCCAACTCTCCAATGCCCCGACCAGCTGCGTGACCGTGTCGAGGTCGAGGTTGTTGGTCGGCTCGTCGAGGATCAGCAGCTTCGGGGTCGGGTCGCCGAGGAGCGCGTCGGCGAGTGCGACCCGCAGCTTCTCGCCCCCGGACAGCTCGCCCAGCGTGCGTTCGGCGCGGTTGCCGCGGAACAGGAATCGCGCCAGGTGCGCCCGCACCTCCTGGGTGGAGATGTCGGGATGGCGTGCCGTGACATGCCCGGCGATCGACGCCGACGGGTCGTCGAAGACGATCTGCTGCGGCACGAACGCGTAGGGCACGACGATCCGCTCGCGGTCGATCAGGTCGGCGATCAGCGTGGACTTGCCCGCTCCGTTCGGGCCGGTGAGCGCGATCCGCTCGGGCCCGTCGACGCGCAGCCGGTCGTCGACGACGACCTGCGTGCGCGGGGCGACCTCGACCTCGGGGACGACGATCCGCGCGGTGCGGTCGTCGCGGACCTCCTCGCGCGCGGCGTCGAGGCGTGTGGCCGCCTCGTCGACGTCGGTCCGGTGCATGTTCCGCAGCTTGCCCGCCGACACCTGGGCCTCGCTGCGGCGCTTGTGCGCGATGATCCTCGGCACCCGTTTCTCGCGTTCCGCGGTGGCTGCGGTTCGAGCGCGGCGATCGAGCTTGATCTGCGCCTCGACGAGCTCGCGCCGCTGTTTGCGCAGGTCACCGGCGGCGTTGGCGACCGCTGCCGCCGCGGCCTGCTGCTCGGCGTCGACGACCTCGCGGTAATGCGAGTAGGGGCCGCCGAACACCCGCACCTCGCCCCGGTACAGCTCCAGGGTGGCATCCACGCGTTCGAGGAGCTCGAGGTCGTGACTGACCACGACGACCGTGCCGGCGAAGTGTTCGATGGCGTCGAAAAGCCGTGCACGCGAGTCGGTGTCGAGATTGTTCGTCGGCTCGTCGAGCAGGAGCAGCGACGGGCGCCGCATGAGGGCCGCCACGATGGACAGCAGCGTCGCCTCGCCGCCGGACATCGAGCCGACGGCGCGGTCGAGGTCGGGCGGCAGGCCCATCTGTGCCAGCAGGGCAAGGGCCCGTTCTTCGACGTCCCACTCGTCGCCGACGATCTCGAAGTCGTCGGGGTCGACCGATCCGTTCTCGATGCGGCGAAGCGCCGACCGGACGTCTGCGATGCCCAGTGCGGCGTCGACCGTCGCGCGCGGATCGGACTGCGGGTCCTGCGTCACCAGGCCCACCTCGGCGTCGGCACCGGCGGACAGGGTGATGCTGCCCGACGCCGGTTCGAGGCGACCCGCGAGCAGCGCCAGCAACGTCGACTTGCCTGCGCCGTTGGCGCCGATGAGCGAGTACGTCCCCGCGTTCAGCGTGAGGTCGAGGTGGTCGAAGACGGCGGTGCCGTCCGGCCAGGCGAACGAGACATCGGACAACAAGACCGACGATGCGGTCGACGGGTTGCGGAAAGGGGAGGTGGAAGCAGACACACGGACTCCTGAAGTGGTCGGGATTCACCGGCGAGATCACGCCGGCCGGGGCCACTTCAGCTGTTCATCGTGTGAGATCACTCCTCGCATGTCGGGAAGCCGCCGAAGGCGACGACAACTCCACGGTAGCGCGGCACGCGTGGCCTGCCAACGGGTTTTCTCGACGGGGTACTTCCCGGCCGGGTTCTTCCCGACCCGCGCTCCCACCGCCGGTTTTCCCCACCGCGTCGCCTCCACCGGTGACATCGCTACGGTTGAGGGCATGTCCTTCATCCGCACCTCGGTGAGCAACGGCGTCGGTGAGATCGTCCTCGATCGGCCGAAGGCCCTGAACGCGCTGGACCAGACCATGATCGACGAGATGTACCGGACTCTCGGCGAGTGGGGCGACGACGACTCGATCGAGACGGTCCTCGTCACCTCGGTGAGCGACCGCGCCTTCTGCGCGGGCGGCGATATCAAGTCGATCCGCGAGTACGCGCTGAACGGGGACTCCGCCGCCATCAGCCGGTACTTCCGGAGTGAGTACCGGCTCGACCAGCTGATCGCCGAATACCCCAAGCCCTACGTCGCCCTCATCGACGGCGCCGCGATGGGCGGAGGCCTCGGCATCAGCGTCCACGGAGAGATCCGCGTGGTCACCGAGAAGGCGATGATCGCGATGCCCGAGACCGCGATCGGCTTCTTCCCGGACATCGGCTCCACCTACTTCCTGCCCCGGCTGCCCGAGGGCGTCGGCATGTGGCTCGGTCTCACCGGTGCCCGCATCCACGGCATCGACGCCGTGGCCATCGGTCTCGCAACGCATTTCGTGTCCTCGGCCGATCTGCCCGCGGTCGCCGGATCGATCCGCGCCGGCGAGGACCTCGTCGACGCGCTGGCGAAGTCGGGGACGTCGGAAACCAGCGACGTGCCGCTGCGCAAGATCGGGGAGTACTTCGCCGACGACAACGTCGCCGCGATCATCGGCGGCCTCCGCGGCGCGGTCGGCGACGAGTGGGCGCAGGAGATGGTCGGACTGCTCGAGAAGGCCTCGCCGACGAGCCTCTGGGTCACCGCCGCGATGCTCGACGCGGGCGCCCACTCGGGTCTCGACGAGTGCTTCGACCGCGAACTGCATGCGGCAGAACAGATCACGAAGACGCACGACTTCGCCGAAGGCGTGCGGGCGGTGTTGGTCGACAAAGATCGCAACCCCAGGTTCGATCCGGCCTCCGTCGACGACGTCGACCCGAAGCTGGTGGCGCGTATCGTCGGCGAGTCGGTGTAGTCCGCTCGCTACGGCCTGAGCTCGAACCAGCCGCCGAGGAGCACGGTGTCGGCCGTCGCCCCCGGATCCGGCTGCGGCGCCGCCGACGACTCGTCCGCGTCGAAGGGCACGTCGTCGTCGGGAGCGAACGGATTCGCGTCGACCCGCGTCGCCGCCGGACACGTGAACGAGCCGGCCGCGAGCTTGCCCGACATCGCGGTCAGCGCGAGCTGACAGGCGGGCGAGTGGTGGTAGACGCCGTCGACCGACACACCGATCTGCGCGTTGATCGGCCGCAGCAGCGGGCCGGCCGTCGGACGGGGACCGCCGCCCGCGGGCGGGACGATCCCTCCGGTGAGTTCGCTGATGACGAACTCGATCTGGGCGCCGTCGGTCCCGGCGCCCTTGAACACGAACAGGAGTGAGTCCGGAGGGACGTCGGGCTGCTGCGGGCCCCAGCGCTCGAACTCGTAGCAGCGCGACTCGGGTTCGGCATCTGGTCCCGGCGCGCCGGATTCCGTCGCCTTGGGTGTCGCCGAGGTGGTGGCCCCGGGCGGCGATCCGGGCGGTGGGGGAGCCTGCGAGATCGCGATTCGGATGCTCCCGGTCGAGAACTTCAGGTTCTGGCCGCTGCGGTCGACCGAACCCTGGGGCGGGGTCTGTGCGCACGCCTCCGGATCGACGGGGCGCGAGGCCGGGGTCGTGGTCGTCGCCGACGACCCGGCGCTCGGGGGCTCGTCTGCGCCGCACCCTCCGACGAGGACGGCCACCGCCGAGACCGAGGCCAGCACGCCGAGGGCGCGGGTGCACACGCTGGGAAGCCTCATCGGTGCAACGGTCAGTCCGCCGCCGCGACGAGCGGCTCGAGCGTCAGGTCGGGATGTTCTTTCTCGATGTACTGCAGTCGCCACTTGTCGCTGAACAGCGCCAGGATCGCGCCGTCGGTGCGGGTGAACACCTCGACGCCCCGCTGACGGTCGAGTTCGGGTGCGCTCTCCGCGTCGGTCCGGCGGGCGATCGTGTACCCGAGCGGCTCGATGATGGTGTCGACGTTGAACTCCGCCTTCATGCGCGCGGTCATGACCTCGAACTGCATCGGGCCGACGGCTGCGAGCACCGGCGACATCTCGCCGCGCGTGTCGTTGCGCAGCACCTGCACGACGCCCTCGCTGTCGAGCTGATCCATCGCCTTGCGGAACTGCTTGTACTTGTCGGCCGTCGTCGCGCGCAGCGCCGAGAAGTGCTCGGGCGCGAAGGACGGGATCGGCGGGAACTGGACCTTCGGGCCGTCGTACAGGGTGTCGCCGGGGGCGAGTGCGGTCGCGTTGACCAGGCCGACGACGTCGCCGGGGTAGGCGGTGTCGACGGTCGAGCGGTCACGCCCGAACACGGCCTGGGCGTACTTGGTGGCGAACGGCTTTCCGGTCTGGGCGTGGGTGACGACCATGCCGCGCTCGAACTCGCCGGAGACGATCCGCATGTACGCCAGGCGATCCCGGTGGCTGGCATCCATACCGGCCTGCACCTTGAAGACGACGGCCGAGAACGGGTCGGTCACCTGCCGCTCGCCGCCCTCGACGTCGGTGCGCGGGCCGGGCGGCGGCGCCAGTTCGACGAGGGTCTCGAGCAGTTGGCGCACACCGAAGTTCAGCATCGCCGAGGCGAAGATCATCGGCGAGGTCTGCCCGGCGAGGAACAGCTCCTGGTCGTGGTCCTGGCCCATCTCGGAGAGCAATTCGCTCTCCTCCACGGCCGCGGTCCACGCGTCGCCCTCGCGCTCGGCCGCGGCGTCGGCGCTCATGATCTCCTCGGGCGCGATCTTGGCGCCGCCCGCGGTGCGGGTGAAGTGGACGTACTCGCCGGTCCGCCGGTCGAGCAGGCCGCGGAAGTCGCCGGCGATGCCCACCGGGAAGAACAGCGGCGTCGGCACCAGGCCGATGCGTTCGGTGATCTCGTCGATCAGCTCGAGCGGCGTCTGGCCGGGCCGGTCCCACTTGTTGATGACGGTGATGACCGGGATGCCGCGGTGGCGACACACCTGGAACAGTTTCAGCGTCTGCGGCTCGAGGCCCTTCGCCGCGTCGATGAGCATGACCGCGGCGTCGACCGCGGTCAGCACACGGTAGGTGTCCTCGGAGAAGTCGGCGTGGCCGGGGGTGTCGACGAGGTTGATGACGCTCGGGACACCCGGCTCGCTGTGCTCGGCGAGGTAGTTGAACTGCAGGGCGGTCGAGCTGACGGAGATGCCGCGGGCCTTCTCCATCTCCATCCAGTCGGAGACGGTGGACTTGCGTCCGGCCTTGCCGTGGATCGCGCCCGCCTCGCTGATCATGCGCGCATGCAACGCCAACGCCTCGGTCATCGTCGACTTACCGGCGTCCGGATGGGAGATGATCGCGAAGGTACGTCGGCGCTTGACCTCGGATGCGACGTCAGAACTCACGAGATCCGAGGCTACTCGGCTGGTCGGGGGCCTCCAAACCGGCGGCCACACGGCAGGTGCGGCAACTGGTGCCGGATGGCGAGACCAGATGCCGCAATCTCAGATGCCGGAACCGGCCAGGGCTCGGCGGCGTCCAATCCGCGTGCAGACGCCACCGGGCCTTCGACGCCACGCACTCGGCCGTGACGGAGTGTTCACCATCGGCGACGCCGTCGAACATGGACTCACCAGGTCAGGAGTCCACCGGCGCTTGAAGGCCGGACTCTGGACGCCGCATTCGCGCGGGGTCTACACCCTCGCCGACCATCCCGTCACCGCACGGACCCGAGCACGCCTGGCCGTGGCCGCGGCCGGCAAGAACGCCGTCTTGTCCGGGCTGGGGGCCGCCTGGTGGCACAAGATCGTCGACGATCCGCCGAAGAGGTTCACCGTCACGGCGCCTCGCAGCCGTCACGGCACTCGGATCGAAGACGTCCGGGTGCGCTACCGGACACTCGACGACGCGGAGACGGTCACGAGGGATCATCTGCCGGTCACATGTTTGCCGCTGACGGTGTTGGAGGCGTCGGTGGAGGGAGACAGCCAGATCCTCGACAACGCGCTGCTCCTGCGCCGTGTCTCGATCGAGCAGCTGCGCAAGGCCGCGCGCCGTCGTCGAAACAAGGAAGACGCGGCGGAGATCGCAGTGTTGGTCGCGCGCGTCGGCGAGGGTGCTCGGTCGGAGGCGGAGCGTCGGGCGGTTACGGTCTTGCGCCAGGCCGGACTCAGCGGCTTCGTCTGTAACCACCCCGTCGGCGGGTACTTCGTGGATGTGGCCTACCTCGACGCGCTGCTGGCCGTCGAGATCGACGGCATGGCCTTCCATCGCGACGCCGACACGTTCCAGCGCGACCGTCGGCGCCGAAACGAACTCATCGCGCTCGGATGGACCGTCCTCAATTTCACCTGGGCAGATCTGCAGGAGCGGCCCGAGTACGTCGTCGAGTGCGTCCGCACGGCGCTCGACGTCTGACGACAGATGCGGCAATTGGTTCCGCTCTCCGAAACCAACTGCCGCATCTGTGAAAAGTTGTCGGCGACGCTGATGTCCTACTCGAACGGCACCGGCGGCAGCTTGACCACCTGCGAGGCGTACGAGAGCCCGGCACCGAAGCCGAGCAGCAGGGCGGTCTGGCCGGGCTGGGCCTTGCCGGTGGAGAGCAGGTCCTCTATGGCGAGCGGGATCGACGCTGCGGAGGTATTGCCGGTGTACTCGATGTCGTTGGCGACGACGGCGTCCTCGCGCAGCTTCAGGCTCCGGGCGAGGAGCTCGTTGATGCGGGCGTTGGCCTGGTGCGGGACGAAGACGTCGAGATCCTCGGCGCCGATCTTGGCGGCCTCGAGGGCGCGGTGGGCGACCTTGCCCATCTCGAAGGCGGCCCAGCGGAAGACCGCGGTGCCCTCGAGGCGCAGGTACGGGCGCTGCTTGCGGTCGCTGTCGAGGAAGGTCACCCAGTCAAGGTCCTGGCGGATGGCGTTGAACTGCGAGCCGTCCGAGCCCCAGACGACCGGGCCGAGCTCCTGCTCCTCGGTGGGCCCGACGACCACGGCGCCGGCGCCGTCGCCGAAGATGAAGCAGTTGGTGCGGTCGGTCATGTCGAGCGTGACCGAGAGCTGCTCGGCACCGATGACCAGCACGTGGGTGGCGCTGCCGCCGCGGATCATGTCCGACGCCAGGGCCATGCCGTAGCCGAAGCCGGCGCAACCGACGGTGACGTCGAAGGCGGGGACGCCGTTGGCGCCGAGTTCGGTGGCGACCTTGGTCGCACCCGCTGGGGTCAGGAGCAGGTGCGTGTTGGTCGCGAGGATCACCGCGTCGATGTCCGAACCGTGAAGCAGGGCGTTCGCGATCGCCTTGCGTCCGGCGTTGACGGCCATCTCCATGACGCTCTCGTCGCGTCGGGCGAAGCGGCGGGTCTTGATGCCGGTGCGGGTGTAGATCCACTCATCGGAGGAATCGATGTGCTGGCAGATCTCCTCGTTGGTGACCACGCGCTCGGGCCGGTAGGCGCCGATGCCGAGCATGCCGATGTTCTTGATCCCTGTGGTGTCCGCGATGACTGCCATGGTCTTCCTTCCGATATGTGACCCAGCATATGACGGTACTCACCCGGCCACCTACTAGGAAGTACCGCACCCCGACCCGTCATCGTTACCGATGGGGGCGGTCCGGCGGACAGGTGTTCGTGAGGGGGGAGGGCGCCGTCGGTGCGGGCGGAACCCGCAGACGGCCGGGGACGAACAGATGAGGGTGGGTTCGCGCTACCAGGCGTGAACGGTGTTCTGAGCGGCTTCGAGCCCCTGCGTGACGAGCAGTTCGACGGCGTCGCAACCGTTTCGGACCAGGAGCTCGACCTCGGCCCGGTCGGCGGCCGGAAACGGTTTGAGCACGAAGTCGGCGGGGTCCTGCCGCCCGGGCGGCCGTCCGATGCCCATGCGCACCCGCAGGTAGTCCTTGGTGCCCATGACCTGGCTGATCGAACGCAGCCCGTTGTGGCCGCCCTCGCCGCCGCCCTTCTTCAGGCGCACGAGTCCGAAGTCGATGTCGAGTTCGTCGTGCACGACGATGAGGTCGGCGGGGTCGACGGAATAGAACTTGGCCAGTGGGCCGATCTGCCGGCCCGACTCGTTCATGTAGACGCGGGCCTTGGCCAGAAGAACAGGCAGGCCGCCGAGGCGGACCTCGGCGACCTCTGCGCCGGACTTCTTGTGAACCTTCCAGCGCTCGCCTGCCGAGGAGGCGAGGCCGTCGACGACCATCGCGCCGACGTTGTGCCTCGTCTTCTCGTACTTGGGCCCGGGGTTGCCGAGCCCGACAATCAGTTTCACCACTCGGGTCGAGTAGTTCGGGTCCGGACTACTCCGAAGCCTCGGCAGCCTCACCCTCGGCTTCCTCTGCACCCTCGTCCTCGGCGACGACGCGCTGCGCCTCGGTGACCGAGACGACCGGGAGCTCCGCATCGGAGACCAGGGTGACGCCCTCGGGCAGCTGCACGTCGGAGGCATGGATGATGGTGCCGGCCTCGAGGCCCTCGACGCTGACGGTGACGTTCTCGGGGATCTCGAGCGCGTCGGCCTCGATCTCGATGTTGGTGGCGTCCTGGACGACCAGGGTGCCCGGGGCGGCGTCACCCTCGACGACGACCGGGACCTCGACGGTGACCTTCTCGCCGCGACGGACGATGAGGAGGTCGGCGTGCTGGATGAAGTTGCGGATCGGGTGGACGTCGACCTGCTTGGTCAGCGCGAGCTGGCTGGTGCCCTCGATGTCGAGGTCGATCAGGGCGTTGGCGCCGTGCGAGCGCAGGATCGCGGCGAACTCGCGGGCCGGGAGGTTCAGGTGCTGCGGGTCGGTGCCGTGGCCGTAGAGCACGGCGGGAACGTTGCCCTCGCGACGGGCACGACGGGCGGCGCCCTTGCCCTTCTCGGTGCGGGCGGTGACAGACAGCTTCTCGGCCTTGGTGGCCATGGTGATCTCCTCTGATCGGTGTTGCGGTCGTTTGTCCGTCGCGACGAGCAACGGGCACGGAGTCCGACCGCCAAACACCCGCGGGGCCGCGCAGAAGGGCGCCCGGAGGAGCAGCGGTGGTCGCGCCGATCACGGTGACAACGTCACCCTCGCCGAGACAACTGGGCCAGGATAGTCGATGACCTGCCCAGATGTCACATCAGGTCCCTCCAGGGAGTGGCAGCCGCCATACTCGGGACATGACCTCACACACCCCGATCCGGATCGTGACCGACTTCCTGGATGCGTTCGCACGCGGCGACACCGCCGCCGCGATGGAGAACGTCGACGACGACATCGCCTACACCAACGTGTCCCTGCCGACCATCCACGGGAAGCGCAAGGTCGCGGGCGTCCTCGGCGGGGTCGGCAGCAAGCCCTGGATCGGCTTCAACTATCGGATGATCAACGTGAGCTCGGACGACGCCGGGGTCGTGCTGACCGAGCGCGTCGACGAACTGCGGTTCGGCAGGTTGCACCTGCAGTTCTGGGTGTGCGGGCGCTTCGAGGTCCGCGAGGGCCGCATCGCGGTGTGGCGGGACTACTTCGACTACTTCGACATGACGAAGGCGCTCGTCCGCGCGATCGCGGCGCTGGCCGTGCCGTCGTTGCAGAAGCCGCTGCCGGCTCCCGCACCGGCGGTCGTCGGCAGGGGTTGAGCCTCCGGCGGTGAGCTGCGGCCGGCGGTCTGGGCCTGGCGGTGAGCTCTGGCCGGCGGTGAGGGCCTGGCGGTGAGCTCTGGCCGGCGGTGAGCTCTGGCCGGCGGTGAGCGTTCGCCGGTGAGCTCTGGCGGGGTTGAGCGCTCGCGGGTGAGCTCTGATCGGCGGTGCGAACGAGTGCAGCGACCCCATGATCATCCCGCCGCCGTGGTACCAGACCAGGGCCGGTGCGCTGGTGGCCGGCGCCTGCACGGGACGGTAGATAGCGCTCGCGGATGAACTCCGGGCCGGCGTCGATCGCCGGCTGTGGGCGCGGCCGACCCCGAACCCGTAGCGGTGGTCGTCGTCGTGCGGACAGCCCATAGCGCGATCGGCCGGCCGGCGAGCGTGCTGCAGCGTGGTCGTCGGCCATGTGGTGAGCGGGTATCGGCCGCCGTCCTGCGTCGAGTCCCAAAAAGTGCTCGGCCGCCTCGGCGAGGCGGCCGGCGTCGGGCGAATCGTCGCTCTGGCCGCTCGACACCGCCGCCACGACATCGGTCAGCGCGAAAGTGCCCCCGTCGACCCCGTTCTGCGGGTTCAGCAGGGGGTGCGGCTTCAGTAGAAGACCGGCCCCGGGATCCCGCCGCCGGCCGCGACCGCGTCGCCGTTGATGGCGATGCTGCGCGGTGAGGCGAGGAAGGTGACCACGTCGGCGACCTCGCTCGCGTCGATGATCCGCCGCAGCGAGTTGGTGGCCAGTTCGGCCTCGAGTTCTTCCACCGGCACCCCGGTCTCGGCGGACTTCTTCGCGAGACGGTCGGTGAGCCGTTCGGTGCGGGTGCGGCCGGGATGGACGACGGTCACGTTGATGCCGTGCGGCCCGAGTTCGTCGGCCAGGTTCTTCGTCAGGGCGGAGACACTGACGTTGCGGATGGTCTGGGCGATCGAGTTCGCTTGTCGCGCACCGAGTCCGCTGATGTTGATGATGCGGCCCCAGCCCTGGGAGATCATGTGCGGGGCGACGGCCCGGGCGGCGCGCAGGTAACCGAGGACCTTGATCTCGACCTCGCGGCGGACCAGGTCGTCGGAGGTGGCGGCCCAGTCGGCGGGCTTGCCCGCGCTCCACGGGGTGGCCGCCGAGTTGACCAGGATGTCGATGCCGCCGAGTTCGTCGACGGCGCGGTCGACGAGCGCGCGGACCTGCTCGTCGACGCCGGTGTCGGTGGGGACCGGGATCACCCGGCCACCGGTTTCGGCCGCCACCGCCCGTGCGGCGGCCTCGAGAGGCTCGGCCGAACGGGCGGCGATGACCACGTCCACGCCCTCCGCGGACAGCCCGCGTGCCACCGCGAGTCCGATGCCCTTGCTGCCGCCGGTCACGATGGCCCGTTTACCTGTCAGCTGTAGATCCACGTCGTCACGGTAGCGCCGCACACGCGGCGGGTGCCCAGCGGAGGGACGTGATGTTCGTCAGCGCTTCAGCGGGCTGTAGAAGACGAGGCCGTTGCCCTCGTTGTCGTAGACCACGGCACGGCGCTCGTGGGCGTCGTCGTAAGGGCCCTTGATGATCGCGCCGCCGTTGTCCTCGATGGCCTTGGCAGCGGCGTCGACGTCGGCGGTCTTGATGCCGAGGACGATCTTGCCCGGGATCGGGTGGTCGACGGGGGTGGCCAGGGCGATGGTGACCGCGCCGCCGTCCAGTGCGGCGAAGTGCGCGCCGTCGCGGAACTTCAGCGAGAATCCGAGGGTCTCGGTGTAGAACTTGATCGACTCGTCCAGGTTCTCGGTGGACAGGATGATCATCTTGGGCTCGTACCCGCTCATGAAACCTCCATGACTCGAAGGGGATGGGTGGCGCCTCGACCGAGGCCGGGCGCCGCCGGGATGTTAACGCCGTCTCCCCGGGGCGGGGAAGAAGGCGCCCCGGTTGGGGTCAGCGTGGTCTCAAAGGATCTCCTCGAGCTTCTCGAACGGACGCGGGATGCGGGTTCCCTTGTCCGTCACCACGATCGGACGTTCGACGAGGATGGGATGGGCGACCATCGCGTCGAGGATCTCGTCGTCGGTGGCGGAGGCCAGGTCCAGTTCCTTGTAAAGCGCCTCGCGCTTGCGGACCGCCTGGGAAGGGGTCAGGCCGGCATCGGCGAAGAGCTTCACCAGCTGCTCGCGGGTGTAGGGCTCGTCGAGGTACTTGACGACGGTGGGTTCGATCCCGGCGTCGCGGAGGGCCTGCAGCGCCTTGCGGGAGGTCGAGCACTTCGGGTTGTGATAGATCGTCGCGTCCACGTCGTCAACGGTACCCAGCGAACGGCGAATCGGGCGGCGGAGGGGCCGGGGCGGACCGGCGTTTTCGTGCCCGGTTCGGGGGCGGGTGCCGCAGCGTCGCCGCGGGGTGGGTGGAAACGACCGCGCCCGGAGGCTCGTGTGAGCATCCGGGCGCGGCGTGAGAGAGAACGGAGGGCCTACGCGCTGCCGTCGAAGAGGCTTGTGACCGAGCCGTTCTCGAAGACCTCGCGGATCGTCTGGGCGAGCAGCGGGGCGATCGAGAGCACGGTGAGGTTCTCGAAGCGCTTCTCCGGCGGGATCGGCAGGGTGTCGGTCGCGATGACCTCCTTGGCGCCGCAGTTCGCGAGGCGCTCGGCGGCCGGGTCGGAGAACACGCCGTGGGTGGTGGCGATGATGACGTCGCCGGCACCGGCGTCCTTGAGGACGCGGACCGCGCCGGCGATGGTGCCGCCGGTGTCGATCATGTCGTCGATGAGCACACAGGTGCGGCCCTCGACCTCACCGACCACGCGGTTCGACTTGACCTGGTTGGGCACCAGCGGGTCGCGGGTCTTGTGGATGAACGCCAGGGGAGCGCCGTTGAGGGCGTCGGCCCACTTCTCGGCGACGCGGACGCGGCCGGAGTCCGGGGAGACGACGGTGACGTTGTCGGTGCCGTAGTTGTCGCAGACGTACTGAGCGAGCTGGCCGAGGGCGTGCATGTGGTCGACCGGGCCGTCGAAGAAGCCCTGGATCTGGTCGGTGTGCAGATCGACGGTGATGATGCGGTCGGCGCCGGCGGTCTTGAGCAGGTCGGCGATCAGGCGAGCGGAGATGGGCTCACGGCCGCGGTGCTTCTTGTCCTGACGCGCGTAGGGGTAGAACGGCAGGATCACGCTGATGCGCTTGGCCGATCCGCGCTTGAGCGCGTCGATCATGATGAGCGCCTCCATGACCCACTGGTTCATCGGGTAGGGGCAGCTCTGCAGCACGAAGGCGTCCGAGCCGCGGACGGACTCCTCGAAACGGACGAACAGCTCGCCGTTGGCGAAGTCGCGTGCCGTCTGGGGTGTCACCTTGATGCCCAGTTCTTCGGCGACGGCTTCAGCCAGTTCGGGGTGGGCACGACCAGAGAACAGCATCAGGTTCTTCTGGTTGTCGGTGGTCCAGGTCATGAAAACTCTTCTGTCCGTTTCGATGTCGATCTTCTGCTGGGTGATGCCCGACGGGGGACGGGCACCGTCTGCGGGTTCGCTAGGCGGACCCGGAGTCCTTGTCGCGTGCCTCGGACACATTGTCGCGTGCCTCGAGTGCCGCCCGTGCCGACGCGGTGTCGGGCCGCTTGTTCACGACCCAGTCCTCGATGACACGCTGTGCTCCCGCCGAGACCGCAAGGGCTCCCGGCGGTACATTTTGCCGTACGACGGTTCCGGCGCCGGTGTACGCCCCGTCCCCGACGGTCACGGGGGCGACGAACATGTTGTCCGAACCGGTCCGGCAGTGGCTGCCGATCACTGTGCGGTGCTTGTTGACGCCGTCGTAGTTCACGAAGACGCTCGACGCCCCGATGTTGGAGTGTTCGCCGATGGTCGCGTCGCCGACGTAGGTGAGATGGGGGACCTTCGAGCCGTCGCCGATGGTGGCGTTCTTGGTCTCCACGAAGGTGCCGATCTTGCCGCCGACGCCCAGGACCGTGCCGGGGCGCAGGTAGGCGAACGGCCCGACGCTCGCGTTGCCGCCGATGACGGCGTCGCTGCCATGGGTGCGGATCACCTGGGCGCCCTCGCCGACGGTGACGTCGGTCAGCGTGGTGTCGGGGCCGATCACGGCGTCGGTGGAGATGTGGGTGCGGCCCTTGAGCTGGGTTCCGGGCTCGATCCGGACGTCGGGCTCGATCGTCACGTCGATGTCGATCCAGGTGGTGGCCGGGTCGACGACGGTCACGCCGTCGAGCTGGTGGCGGCGCACGATGCGCCGGTTGAGTTCGGCGGCGAGGTCGGCGAGCTGGGCGCGGTCGTTGCAGCCGGCGACGAGGACCGGGTCGTCGACGGTGAATCCGCGGACGGTCTGGCCGGCCTCGCGCGCGATCTCGACGATGTCGGTCAGGTAGTACTCGCCCTGGACGTTGTCGGTCGACAGCTTCGACAGGCCGTCGCGCAGGACCCCCGCGTCGACGGCGTAGACACCGGCGTTCACCTCGTCGATCGCGCGCTGCTCGGCGGTGGCGTCCTTGTGCTCGACGATGGCCCGGACCGCGCCGTCGTCGGTGCGGATGATGCGTCCGTACCCGGTCGGGTCGTCGGCGATGAAGCTGGTGAGCGTGACCGCGGCGCCGTCGCCGGCGGTGTGGGTCTCGATGAGGGCGCGCAGGGTGTCGGCGTCGAGGAGCGGGACGTCGGCCGCGGTGACGACGACGGTGCCGTCGAAGCCCTCGGGGAGGGCGGTGAGTCCGGCGCGGGTCGCGTCGCCGGTGCCGCGGGGTTCGTCCTGCTCGGCGATGCCGATCTCGCGGCCGAGCTCGGTCGCGATGTCCTCGACGGCGGCGACGACCCGCTCCCGCTGATGGCTGACCACGACGACCAGATGGTCGGGGTCGAGCCCGGCGGCGCCGTGGAGGGCGTGTCCGACGAGGCTTCGGCCGGCGATGGTGTGGAGGATCTTCGGGGTCTTGGACTTCATCCGGGTACCGGCGCCCGCGGCCAACACGATCACGGCCACCGACGACGACGTTCCCGACATCGAATGTCCACCCTCTTCCTGATCGGTGTTCACGTCGGGTGCGATCCTACGCACCGGTAGTCGGTGGTGGACACGCGCCGCGCCTTTTGGGACGAATGCGCCCGCGGGTTGCACTTTTCATCCCCTGTTGTTCGACGGTCGCAGCTGATAGAACACAAGAGATCTGCTTCCCCGAGCGTTCGATCGGTGAGTTGTGCCGTTCGACCGCGGGCGGGGAGGCGGGCCGCACGTGTGCCGGGGTGTCTCCCGGTGCCCATCGACCAACGGAGGTATGCAATGAGCACGCAGAAGACCGCCATCGTCACCGGCGCCGCCCGGGGTATCGGCGCGGCGATCGCCAAGCGCCTGTCCGACGACGGTCTGGCCGTGGCCGTCCTGGACCTCGACGCCGACGCCTGCGCCGACACCGTGAAGGCGATCACCGACAAGGGCGGCAAGGCCATCGCCGTGGGCGCCAACGTCGCCGACGCCGACTCGGTCAACGCCGCGGTGGAGAAGGCGGCCGCCGAGCTGGGTGCTCCGACCGTCGTGGTGAACAACGCCGGCATCACCCGCGACAACCTGCTCTTCAAGATGACCGTCGAGGACTGGGACGCCGTCATGGCCGTCCACCTGCGCGGTGCCTTCAACGTCACCAAGGCCGCCCAGAAGTACATGGTCGACGCCAACTGGGGCCGGATCGTCAACCTCTCGTCGACCTCGGCGCTCGGCAACCGCGGCCAGGTCAACTACTCGGCCGCCAAGGCTGGCATGCAGGGCTTCACCAAGACCCTCGCGATCGAGCTCGGCAAGTTCGGCGTCACCGCCAACGCCATCGCCCCCGGCTTCATCGAGACCGAGATGACCGCCGCCACCGCAGAGCGCATCGGCGTGCCGTTCGAGGACTTCAAGAAGGCCGCCGCCGCCCAGATCCCGGTCAACCGCGTCGGCGTCCCCGAGGACATCGCCCATACCGCGTCGTTCCTCATCAGCGAGGGCGCCGGCTTCGTCTCCGGCCAGGTCATCTACGTCGCCGGCGGCCCGAAGGACTGACGACTGCCAGACCTCGTTTCGGCGGTGCGACTTCGATCGACGTCGCACCGCCGAAACGAGGTCGCGCCGGCGAGGCGTTCCTGCGCCTGTGGCACAATCGTCTGCGCGTTGATCCCCCATGGTGTAATCGGCAACACTCCTGATTTTGGTTCAGGCATTCCAGGTTCGAGTCCTGGTGGGGGAGCTTCAGTAAAAGGCCAGTTCAAAGCCGGTTTTCATCTCGGCTCGTAGCTCCTCATATCGACATCTTGTCTCGATATCGCGCGCGAGGCCCCTCGAAAACTGAACGACCCCGCCCAGGTGCTCCAACACCTGCCGGGGTCTGGCGAGGGGATCAGGCAGGATCCTCCAAATTCGTACTCGCAGTTATTGGAACCCGTCTTCCTGACTCGAACGACAGTAGTCGACAAGGGAAATCAACTTTGCCAGTCAATGCCCACCATTGACGGTGCACGCACTACTCCACAGTGGCGGTGGGTGCTGGAGTCGTCGTGCCGTCGGCGAAAATCTTGCGATCTGGCCGATTCTTGTACCACAGTTTGTACCCCGGCCAGCTGCATTGTCCGGTAGTGAGTTTGGGGTCCACCCCGTTGAGGTACGGCTGCTCCGGCTGACAGAAGATCGCCGAGACAAGAAAGTCATCCTCTACTGGCACCGGAGGAGCTCCGCCGACTTAGGGGGCATAGGCGAGAACTCAAGCGGACCAACGATACTCTGGAGTCTGCGTCGACCTTCTTCACAGTGGAGCTCGACCATCGAAATCGTTGATCGTCGACTACATCGACGAACACAAGCAGGAATACGGCGTCGAGCCGATCTGTCGCGAGCTGACCGCGCACGGCTGCAAGATCGCGCCGTCCACCCACTACGACCCCTGCGCCGCCGGCAACCGACTCGATCGCTGCCCACTCTGACGAATGCTCGCCACGTACCTCGGCGACCATCCGCACAGGCGCTGACGCAACTCGGCCGGGTACTTCCTCGAACCTGACATGACTCGATCCTCAACAAGAGATGAAGTACCGTTTGCGTGCCCGGCATCGGGGTCCACGCGGCGGTCGTTGACCCGCGGCGCCTTCACCTCAACGGCTCCGGTGGTGGTCAGCACCTCACGCGGATGGTGATAGACGATACGCACCACCAGGCGGTGGCCCTTTTTGTCACGCTGATCAGCAAACATGGCCACATAGGCGGCGACCTCGGCCTGCAACGCGGCGGCCAGCATCTGGCGGGCGCCGTCACGAATGATCACCGACCAGCACCACATCGTCGGCGTTGGCCTCATCGGTGTCGTGAACTTCGGTGAGCGTGAGCGTACTTCCCGAACCGGCGCGCCGACGCCGGCTCATGATCAGACCTTCAGATACTCAGATCGTCCTCGGGAAGGTTCGGCCACTCTAACGCCCCTGCCGGGGGGCATCCACAGGTTCTGATCATTACTCAGTTTCCTCCGAGAGCCCGCAGGTGAACAGAGTGCATCGCCATCGGCGCGATACGTTGCCGACCCGCGTTGGTCGTGCCAGAGTGGTTGCCGTTACTTTATGATGGTGAACTGTCGCTTCGCGGTGTCGAGATCGGGGGACCAGGTCCTGCACGCATCGTGAAGTCTCGAATGGTGCCGCTTGGTGCTTGGGGCAAAGGGGTCGGGATGCTCTTTCGCGGTTGCTTTGTTGTGTCGTTGGTGTGTGTTGGGTTGGCGGCGTTGGTGTGTGGCGCCGGGGTTGGTTCGGCTGCGCCGACGCCGTTGGCGACGAAGTACGACTCGCTGGTCACCGATGACGGTTGGAAGATCGAGTTGCGCGCCAGCGAGTTGGTCGTGAACCCGATGAGCAACATTGCCAACAGCTTTGCCTCGCGTGAGGGCTGGATGTCTGAACCGTCCTGGGTCTGGTGGAGACCGTGATCTCACCAGGAGAATGCCGGTATGGCTGCACCAAGGAAGTTCGATCCAGAGACCCGCGAGCGGGCTGTGAGGATGTATCACGACCACCTCGCCGAGCACAGCGGCGCGAAACTCGCCGCCCGCGAGCATGTAGGCGCGCTGCTCGACATCAACCAGGCAACGTTGCGCAACTGGATCGAGAAGGATAAGCCGATTGTCACCACACGGGGAACGACGACGGTGAGCGAACAGGACGCCGAACTGGCTGCGCTTCGCAAGGAGAACGCCGAATTACGCAGGGCAAACGAGATTTTGAAGACCGCGTCGGCGTTTTTCGCAGCGGCGGAGGTCGACCGCCGACTGCGGTGATCGTCGACTACATCGACGCTCACAAGGGCCGGTTTGGGGTCGCCCCGATCTGCCGAGTGCTGACCGAGCACGGCGTGCAGATCGCCCCATCCACCTACTACGCCCGCAAACACGCGGGTCCGGTCTCGGCAACACAAATGGCCGAGGCGTACGACGCTCATACCGTCTACCAGGCGTTTCAGCGTAATCGCGGCGTGTACGGCGTTCGTAAACTGTGGCACACGATGCGCCGTGAGGGCCGGGTGATGGGCCGCGATCAGGTAGGCCGGCTGATGGAGATCTGCGGCATCACCGGAGTCGTGCGCGGCAAGCACCGCACAAGCACAACCCAGCGTGATGATCGCGCGCCGCGCCATCCTGATTTAGTGGATCGGCAGTGGTCGCTGCCGTCGCGTCCGGACCAGTGGTGGGTGGCGGATTTCACCTACGGGCGTGAGGAACGAACTGGTGACAACTGATCGTTAGTGCCGGGAGGCGCTGACGGGGAGGATGTCATCATGCCCGGCCCCTATCCCAGAGAGTTCCGCGAGGACGTCGTTGCGGTTGCTCGCAGCCGCGAGAGCGGCGTCACCATCAAACAGATCGCCGCCGACTTCGGTATCAGCGAAGCGACGTTGCAGAACTGGCTCCGTCAAGCCGACGTCGAAGACGGTAACCGTCCCGGCCAGACCGCCGCGGACGCCGCCGAGGCGCGGGAGTTGAAGAAGCGGATCCGGTTGCTCGAGCAGGAGAACGAGGTCCTCCGCCGTGCGGCGGCGTATCTGTCGCAGGCGAACCTGCGGCTTGGTGGCTCCCCAAAATGACGTACCCGCTCGTATCTGAGCTCGCCGACGCGGGGATCCCCGTGACGGTGTCGTGCCGGGTTCTCAAGCTCGCCCGCCAGCCCTACTACCGGTGGCGCAACGACCCCGTCCGGGACGCGGACGTGCTCCGCGCATATCGGATCAACGCGCTGCATGATGCGCACCACGAGGACCCGACGTTCGGCTACCGATACCTCGCCGACGAGGCCCGCCGAGCGGGGTGGCGGATGAGCCGGCGGACGGCGTGGAAGCTGTGCTCGCAGGCGGGGATTCTCTCGTCCGCGCAACGCCGGCGACGCGGGAAGGGGAAGAAGGCCGGGCCGCCCGTGTTCGACGACCACGTCCAGCGCGTGTTCCGCGCCGATGCACCGAACCGGCTCTGGCTCACGGACATCACGGAGCACTGGACGAGCGAAGGCAAGCTCTACTGCTGCGCGATCAAGGACGTGTTCTCCAACCGAATCGTCGGGTACTCGATCTCAGATCGGATGACCGCGAAACTCGCCGTAGACGCCGTCCGAAATGCTGTCGCGCGCCGCGGTGAGGTCGCCGGCTGCATCCTGCACGCCGACAGGGGCAGCCAGTTCCGCAGCCGCGCGATGGCCCGCGAGTTGCGCCGCCACGACATGGTCGGATCGATGGGAAGAGTCGGCGCTGCGGGGGACAACGCGGCCATGGAGTCGTTCTGGTCACTGCTGCAAACGAACGTCCTCAACCAGCAGCGGTGGGCGACCCGGCAGGAGCTGCGACTCGCCATCGTCGTTTGGATCGAGCGGAAGTATCACCGCCAGCGCGCCCAGGACACCCTCGGCGGCTTGACGCCCATCGAGTTCGAAGCCAAGCTAGCCGAGCCGCTCACACTCGCGGCCTAAACCGAACCTGTCACCAGTTCGTTCCTCACGCCCTACTGCTGGACGCTGTCGGGATTCGTCTACACAGCGTTTCTGGTCGATGTGTACTCGCGACGGATCCTGGGTTGGCGGGTGATGACGAGCAAGACGACACCGCTGGTGACCAGCGCTCTCGAGCAGGCCCTGTTCACCCGAAGAAGGACCGACTTCTCCTTTACTGCAACAGGTTTGATTCATCACAGCGATGCGGGAAGTCAATACACCTCGTTCGCCTTCACCGAGGCGCTACGCGACTCCGGCCTGGCCGGCTCGATCGGCTCAGTTGGCGATGCCCTGGACAATGCGTTGATGGAATCGACGATCGGGTTGTACAAGAGCGAACTCATCGACCGCCAGCGCTCCTGGACCGGACGAGCCGAGGTCGAACGCGAAACCGCCGCATGGGTGCATTGGTACAACACCGAACGGTTGCACTCGGCAATCGGCTACTGCCCGCCGGTCGAGTACGAGACGCGCTACCGTGAGACCGTCGCCTCCGAAGCGGAGGTGGCCTAAACCAGGTCTCCATCCGACCCAGGACGGTTCAGTCGGCGCGGGTCGGTGCCCTGATCACCCCGGCGAAGGGGCGTCAGCCGTCCCAGCCGGTGCAGTCCGCGGTCCTCGAGCAGTTTCTGGTTGTCGGGGTGCCAGGTCGATGTCAGTGACGGGGCGACGTTTGGGTTCGGTTCGTCGGTCGGGCCGAATGCGAATGTCACGATCAGTGGTGTTCCCGGGGTGACTGTGGGTGGGTCGGCGTCGGTGAGCCCGTCGATCTCGGCGAAGCTCAAGCCGGGGCGGATCACTGAGATTTCGTTGGGCAAGAAGACATTGCAGGCCAATCGTGCCTCGATCCGCGCGAAGCGGGTCCATGTGAGGGTGGATGGCTGCGCGGGTCCGACGACGGTGCGCGTGATCGTGCGGTTGTCGGCGTCGACACCAACCGCTGACGACACGATCAACATCTACTCCGCCCGTATGTGGCTCTGATTATTAGTTGGCGACGATCGGGGGGGATCGGGGCATGAGCGGTGTTCGTCTGAGGAGCGCGATCGGGCACAGGGGAGTGTTGTTCGCGGCCGTCGTTATTGTGGTGGTCTCGGTGCTGGCTGTGTTGGCCACGTTGGTGGTGCCGGCCGATCCGGCGAGCGCTGAAACCCCGGCTGAGCGGTGTGCGCGTGAGACGGCTGCCTACAACAGTGCGTGGGCGCAGACCTGGGCGGCATCCAATGGGCGTCCGGCCTCAGAAGCCCCGCCACCGCCGGTTCCGTACGTCTGTCACGATCCGGGTCCGACGACGACCACGACCTCGCTGCCCCCGGTGGTGACTGCGCCGACGGTTCCGAGCGACACCAACGTGCCGGAGGGGCCGGGTCCCAACATGGGAGCGCACGCGCCCACTGACATCCCCGAGGCCGGACAGACCCCAATCGTGCGAGTACCTGGTCAAAGTGGCGGGTCGGTCAGCGAGCGGGAGGGACGTGCGCCGTCGAACCATGGTGATCAACCCGCGGTCCCCTCCGTACCGGTGCCGGCTAGCTGTACTGACCCGGAACGTTAGGTACAGAGTTCGGCGAGTCGACGTGACATAGGGAAGACCTCCGAGTGAGGTGTGGAGCTGTCTAAGAACCGCTCCTCAACCCGGAGGTCTTCATGTCCCACCGTAATTCACCGCTGTCCCCGACTGGCCGGTTGCGTCTGGCTCGGTGTGTTGTGGACGACCGGTGGCCACTGCGCCGCGCAGCTGACCGGTTCAACGTGTCAGTCACCAGAGCTTGTCAAGATGTTTGTGTAAGAACGTGACTCCTGATTTTCTTGTGGTCGGTGGGTTTAGCCGAGGTGCGGTTCGATCCGGTCGGGGTAGGCCAGAGCGAGCTGTCCGAGGGCCTGCTTCCAGTTGGTGACGACCTGTCCCTCGACCAGTCGTCCGAGGGCCTTACGGGGCTGTGACCGCCTGGTCCCGCGTTCTTTGAGGCGTTGAGCGGCTCGTTTGTCTTCGATGTCGCAGATGGCCAGCCACAGCAGTTTGCGGACCGCGATGTCGTTGGGGAAATGTCCGCGGTTCTTGATGACCTTGCGGAGCTGGTAGTTCAGCGACTCGATCGAGTTGGTGGTGTAGATGACTTTGCGCAGCTCGGGCGGGAATGCCAGGAAGGGGATGAACCGATCCCAGGCTCGGTCGAAAGCCATTGCCGCACTCGGATATTTGGCGCCTAGTTCCGAGTCGCGGAAGGCTTCCCACTCGCGGCGGGCGGTCTCGGCATCGAGGGCGGTGTAGATCGGTTTAATCGCCCGAGCGACGTCTTTGCGGTCTTTGTAGTTCACGAACCGCATCGAGTTGCGGATCAGATGCACCACACAGGTTTGCACCGTGGCCAGCGGCCAAGTCGCCTCGATCGCTTCGGGGAATCCGGTGAGCCCGTCACAGCACACGATCAGCACGTCCTTGACGCCGCGGTTGGCCAGATTCGCACACACCCCGGCCCAGAACTTGGCGCCTTCCTCGGCCTGTATCCAGATTCCCAGCACATGCTTGACGCCGGCCATATCGACGCCAATAGCAATGTGGGCGTGCTTATTTCGGACATGGGCGCCGTCTTTGACCTTCACTACCAGGGCGTCAAGGTAGATGACGGGATACAACGGCTCCAGCGGCCGGTTCTGCCATTCATCGACCGCGTCGAGGACCTCGTCGCAGATCTTCGAGATCGTCTCGTGCGAGAGATCGGTGCCGATCGTGGAGGCCAAATGGTGTTGAATGTCGCGCAACGTCATGCCGCCGGCATACAGCGAGATGATGATGTCGTCGAGGCCGCCGAGGCGGCGCGAGCCCTTCGGGACCAGCCGCGGGGTGAACGTGCCGTCACGGTCACGAGGAATGTTCAGCTCGACCGGCCCGGCCTCCGAGGCCACCGTTTTCGGACTCGACCCGTTACGGGCGTTGGGCAACTCCCGCCCGGCCGGATCGCCCTTGGCATAGCCGAGGTGATCGGTCAGCTCGGCCTTCAGACCGCGTTCGAGGGCCAGTTTGATCAGACCTGGGATCAACCCGCCTTCGCCGGTGATCTGGACCTGGCCGGTATCGATCTGGGCGAGCAGCTCATCGACCATGCCCGAGGCCTGTAATGCCTCGGCGACTTCCGCGGTCGAGCGCGGCTCGGCCAGTTCAGGCAACTGCTCGTCGTCGTGGCCCTGCTGCTTGTCGTCTAACGCCATGCTCATAGATCTTCCTCTCACTGATGAGCACCGGACTTACACAGACCATCTGACACCCCCAGTCACCACGGCCAAGCGATGGGCGGATCGCTACCGCGACCACGGGCCGGCCGGAATGGGTGATCGGTCCAGCCGGCCCCGATCGTGTCCGCATCGCAGCAGCCGGCGCCGGGAACGCCGGGTCGTCGGGTTACGCGTCTCCCGCCGCTGGGGGCCAGCCCGGATCGGATACCACCTGGGGTTGAACGTCTCCACGGTGCACCGCATCCTCACCCGCTACGGCTGCCTACGACTGTCGTGGATCGACCCGGCAACCGGGGCGCCGGTACGTGCCCGCCGGCGCGAGATTCGCCGGTACGAACACCAAGCGCCCGGAGACTTGATCCACGTCGACATCAAAAAGCTCGGCAGAATCCCCGACGGCGGTGGACATCGCGTACACGGCCGCGCCCAGGGCACCCGCAACTCCAGTGCCCACCGCGAGCCTGGACGAACCCGCAAAGTTGCTGGCCGCCCCAACCTGGGGTACGCGTATCTGCATCACGCCGTCGACGACCACTCCCGCTACGCCTACTCCGAGATCCTCGCTGATGAGAAGAAGGAAACCGCGACCGCGTTCATGACTCGGGCGTTGGCGCACTTCGCCTCGATCGGTGTCGCCACCGCGCGAGTGATGACCGACAACGGGTCGTGTTACCGGTCCCGCATATTTCGGGACTTGTTGCACGACAACAAGATCAAGCACTAGCGGACCAGACCGTACCGGCCGCAAACCAACGGCAAGGTCGAACGATTCAACCGGACCCTGCAGGAGGAATGGGCCTACGCCCGTCCCTACCTCAGTGAAACCGAACGCGTCGCGGCCTTCCCCGAGTTCCTTCGCATCTACAATCACGAACGCGGCCACACCGCACTCCGAGGCAACTCACCCGCCGACCGCGTACCCAACCTGTCGGGTCAGTACAGCTAGCCCTTCAGCCGTCCGTGACGCAACTCCGGAGGCGGGCCGTAGCGAGAGCGGGCGGTCCACTGGGGTCGAGGAGTCTGAGCAGGAGCCTGCTCGTGCTCGTGTGCCGGGGATACTCACTGACGGACCAGCGGAGCCACCGAGATCGTCTCCGCGCTCGGGGTTGCTTCGTGCACTAGAATTGTTCAGACATGACGCCCAGTTTCGTGAGTGCAAGAGGTACGAAGGCTGGTACTACCTCAACCGCCGAATCTGCGCACAAGTTGACGGCGAGGGGCTCTACGTCGACAGGATCATCATCTGGGGAGAAGGAACCAGGGGCGGCACCACACGCATTCGCTATCACATTCAAGGCCCCGATGGCAGCAACAGCACCGACTTCGAGCAGGACGTGCGTGCGGGATCATTCAGACACGAGATTCCCATCAATTCGTACATGGAGCCTGGGGAGTACAAACTGTGGTTTCAGACGCTCGATGTCAACGGAGATTGGTCCGGGTGGGACTCGGTGGACTGGGAAGTGAAGAGGGCGTGAGTGACGATGAGCGTTAGATCTGTCTTTGTCCGCTGGTCGTGCGTGGGCCTGCTTCTTGGTCTTGTCACGATAGGGATTTGGTATACAACACGTTCCCCTAACGTTGTGCTCGTCCCTCGTGGCGCATCTGGGAGTTCGCTCGGTTTGAACCTCGTCACCGAACCCTTGCTGCTAGCGATCCCTGTCGTGTTTGCTCTCGGTTACGGCCTGGTGGCAGTTCGTCTGGCGGTCCGCAAACCAGCCCGTGGGAGGAACCGCTGGCTGTTACCCGTTGTGTTAGTCATTCCGGTCGTGTGTTGCCTATTGGCTCTACCACAGCACTATGAATTCGTCCCCGCTGGCGAGCCAGGGCACTATCCGCAGTTCCCTGGAGCGGTGGTTGCGATAACGATCCTCGGTGTTGCGTTTGCGGTGTCGGTGATTTCCTGGTCCCGTGACCGAAACAAGAAGATGTCGCACGCGCAGAACGACTAGCTGTGTTTACCCGGGACGTCAGGTACGGGCTACCGTCACCGCTCCCACCATGACACCCGGGTCGGCACCGTTGACGTCGCCATCCCGAAGCTGGTCCCTCCTGAGACCATCCTCGTGGTCACGAGCGACGGAAGCCGATGGTGCCGGTGGGGGATCGATATCGCCCGCGACCTCGATCCGCGCCGGCGACCCCGGTCGACGTCGCCGCGCCGGGGTGATGTCGCGGGCGGCGAGAGTTCGAGTGTGGGGAGCTTCGTTCACCGGCCCTTCGCGGCTCGTCGTCTCGCTCCGCGTCCCTCGGCGCCACGTCTAGGCGATGAAGCCCTCTGCCTTCAGCCAGTCGTAGGCGACGTCGGCCGGGTCCTCGCCATCGATGTCGACGCGGCCGTTGAGCTCCTGCATGAGCTCGTCGGTGAGCTTCTTCGACACCGGCGCCAGCAACTCGGCGATCTCCGGTGACTTCTCGTTGAGACTCGAGCTGATGACCGCGCAGCCGCTGTAGGGCAGGAAGAACTTGCGGTCGTCCTCCAGCACCACCAGGTCGAGGTTCTTGATGCGGCCGTCGGTGGAGTAGACCAT
Organism: Gordonia paraffinivorans; assembly: GCF_900683595.1. Lineage (NCBI taxonomy): Bacteria > Bacillati > Actinomycetota > Actinomycetes > Mycobacteriales > Gordoniaceae > Gordonia > Gordonia paraffinivorans. The sequence continues at coordinate 1,217,000 of NZ_CAACYD010000007.1, forward strand.
GCCGAAGTTGCACGGTGCGCTGCGGGCGGTGGAGGTGTAGACGACGCCCGAATCCATGGTCGTCACATTGCCTTTCGGCACGCCGTCGGGGCTGCCGAGGGGGATGCCGTAGGCCTCGAGCATCGGCACCATGCCGTCGGCGCGGCTCAGGAATTCGTCGTTGATGCAGAACGTCCGTTCGGACACGGGCAGTTTCGCGATGTCCGACATCGTCTTCACCCCGAGTCGCTGCGCGGTCGGAGACGACGCGGCGAACGCGTAGGTGTTGTTGAACGACGCGGGCTCGAGCCACTCCACGCCGTTGGCGCGGTCGGCGTCGCGGACGCGTCGCCACAGCTCGTCCGGGTCGGAGATCGTGTCGGTCTCGCCGAGATACGTCTGCCACGCCGTACCCGTGTACTCCCACAGGATGTCGGCGTCGCCGTTGAGTTGCGCCTGACGCGACGACATCGAACCCGGTGCGTTGGTCAGGTCCTCGACCGCTGCTCCCGCCGCGGCGAGGTAGGTCGCGGTGATCTTGCCGAGCAGCACGGACTCGGTGAAGTTCTTCGAGGTGACGCGAACCTTGGTGCCCTCCAACGGATTCGAGCCGTCGGCCAGGAAGGCCTCCCGGAACGCACCCGACGAGCTGACGAGCCCGCACGCGGCGAGGATCACCGCCAGCAGCGTCGTCAGTGCCACGGTCGCGGTCGATCTCCCGCGCCGCGCGATCATGCGACACCTCGCGGCGTCGCGGCCAGTTCGACGAGGCGTCCGAGCCAGTCGATCGTCATCGCCAGCAGCGCGACGAGGATAGCGCCGGCGACGAGCAGCTTGGGCAGGAACAGGGTGATCCCGGTGGTGATGAGCGTGCCGAGGCTCGTGGCCCCGATGAAGGTGCTCAGCGTCGCGGTGCCGACGAGGATCACGAGCGCGGTGCGCACGCCGTTGAGGATGACCGGGACGGCCAGCGGCAACTCGACCTGGAGAAGCGTTCGGAAACCGGAGAAGCCGATGCCGCGCGCCGCCTCGACCGTGCGCTGGTCGACCTGCCGCAACCCGACGATCGTGTTCTGGAGGATCGGCAGCACCGCGTACACGACGAGGCCGACCACCGCGGTGTTGAACCCGGTGCCGAGCCAGAACGTGAAGAGCACCAGCAGGCCGATGGCCGGTGCGGCTTGCCCGATGTTGGCGATGTTCACCGCGATCGGGTTGAGCCACCGCAGGGACGGGCGCGTGAGCGCGATCCCGAGCGGGATGGCGATACACACCACGATCACCGTCGCGACCAGGGTCAGCCGGATGTGGTCGAGGATCGTCGATCTCAACGCCGGCCAGGCCATCGACGCGCTCTCGGTCGCCGTGAAATCGGTGTTCTGATACCAGATCACGAAACCGACGCCCACGACGAGGATGACCAGGGGCTCGAACCAGACGTCGATCGGCACCTTGGCGAGTCGGCGCCGGAAGCCGCTGCGGGCAGGTGCTGCCGACGCGGTGGTCTCGCCGGCCCCGGCGGCGAGGGAGGTCATCGCGGCCCCGTCTCGTCGGCCGTCTCGTCGGCCGTCTCGTCGGCCGGCTCGTCGTCGGCTGCGACTACCGGCGTCTCGACCGGCGCCGTGCCCTCGGTGTGCTCGACATATCCGACGGTGTCGTCGTCGCGGACATCGGCGAGCTGGCCGCGGATCTTCTCCATCACCGAGGCGATGGTCAACGCGCCGACCACCGCGCCGTGCCCGTCGGTGACGAGGACGCCGCCCTGACTGGTGGCGAGCATCGAGTCGAGCGCGTCGTTGAGGGTCGACGACTGGGCCACGACGGGCAGTCGCGGGTCGAGGTAGTCCGACACCTCGGGCTTGGTCGAGACCTCGTCGATGGTCGGCCACGACCGCGGGCGGCCGTGCGCGTCGACGACGACCAGCCAGTCCTCGCCGGCGGCCTTCGTGCGTGCGATGACCGAGCCGGATGCCTCGCCGACGCGCGCGGTGACCACCGGCTTGATCTCGACGTCGCGGACCCGGGTCAGCGTCAGATGCGCCAGCGTCGCCCCGGAACCGACGAACTCCTCGACGAACGGCGTGGCCGGGTTGGCGAGGATCTCCTCCGGCGGCGCGTACTGCTCGACGTGTCCGCCCTCAGAGAGGATGAGGACCTTGTCGCCGAGCTTGGTGGCCTCCTCGAAGTCGTGGGTGACGATGACGATCGTCTTGCCGAGCTCCTGCTGGATCGCGATCAGCTTGTCCTGCAGGCGGGCCCGGGTGATCGGGTCGACCGCGCCGAAGGGTTCGTCCATCAGCAGCACCGGCGGGTCGGCGGCCAGCGCGCGGGCGACACCCACACGCTGCTGCTGGCCGCCGGACATGTCCTTGGGTAGCCGGTCGGCGAAGACCGCGGGGTCGAGACCGACCAGGTCGAGTAGGTATTCGGTGCGTTGGTCGATGCGCTTCTTGTCCCACTTGAGCATTCGCGGGACCGCGCCGATGTTCTTGCGCACCGGCCAGTGCGGGAACAGTCCGCCGGACTGGATGACGTAGCCGATCGACTGGCGGAGCCTGTCGGGGTTCTCCTCGGTCACGTCCCGGCCGCCGATGTAGATCCGGCCCTCGGTGGGCTCGATCAGCCGGTTGATCATCTTGAGCGTGGTGGTCTTGCCACAGCCGGACGGTCCGACGAAGGCGACGATGTCGCCGGCCTCGATCTCGAGATCGAGCTTCGCGACGGCGGGCTTCGGTTGGCCCCGGTAGCGCTTGACGACTCCGTCGAGCCGGATCGACTCGCCTGTCACGACCCGGTCGGAACGCTGCGAGGATGCCTGGGCGGTCGTCGTTTTCGACGTCGGGGCAGTGGTGGAGTCGGTCATGAGAGTCCCTTGGAGATGGTGAGCCGGCCGAGCAGTACCAGGAGGGCGTCGAAGACGAGCGCGATGATGACGATGAGAATGGTTCCGGTGAGCGCGGATTCGAGTGCGTTGGCGCCGCCGAGGCGGGCGAGGCCGTTGAAGATCAGCGATCCCAGGCCGGGTCCGAGGACGTAGGCGACGATCGCGGCCACACCGACGATCATCTGCGTGGACACGCGGATCCCGGTGAGGATCACCGGCCACGCGATGGGCAGTTCGACGGTGAGCAGGATGCGCCAGCGCGGAAGTCCGATCCCCCGTGCGGATTCGACCACCGCCGGCGGCACCGAGCGCAGGCCGACCACCGCGTTGCCGATGACCGGCAGCATCGCGAAGAACGCGAGCATGAGAAACGACGGGGTGACCCCGAGCCCGAACGGGACGATCAGCAACGCGAGCAGGGCCAGCGACGGAATCGTCAGTGCCACACGACTCGACGTCAGCGTCAGCGCGCTCACCAGCGGAAGCCGGTACACCAGCGCCGCGATCACGATGGCGGCGAGGGTGCCGACGAGCACGGTCTGAAACGACAGCGAGGCGTGCTGATACGTCAAGAACGTGAGGGAACGAGCGTTGTTCCCGATGTAGTCCCACAGCTGCACGATCGTTTCCCATCCCCAGGTGGCATATCCGACATTACGCATCGGCGAGTAGGGGAGGGCACATTTCGGCGCGGGCGTGTGTCATTTCGCTCATGCCGGGTCCATCGGTTGCGCGATCCGCGGAGTCGGCACGATTCGGCACCCACCGGCCACCTGCGACGACCGCGAACGGTGTCATCCTGGATGGGTGAGCGAGACCGTCACCGACCACGAGAACACCGGCCCCGGCGCAGAGCCCGACGATCGGGCGCTGCTCGCCGAAGCGGTCCGGTCCTGGACCCGGATCGTCGCCTGGGTGCTGACCGTCGGCGGCCTGGTCGCGTTCATCGCGTCGTTCACGCTCACCGTGGAGAAGATCGAGCTCTTCAAGAACCCCGACTACATCCCGTCGTGCAACTTCAGTCCCGTGCTCAGCTGCGGGTCGGTCATGGCGACGCCGCAGGCAGGGGTGTTCGGGTTCCCCAACCCGCTGCTGGGCATCGCCGGGTTCGCGGTGGTGATCACCACCGGCGTCGCGATCCTCGCCGGCGCACGCCTCGCCGGCTGGTACTGGGCCGGATTGCAGATCGGCGTCACGTTGGCGATGGCGTTCGTGTGCTGGCTGATCTACACCAGCCTCTACACGATCGGCGCGCTCTGCCCCTATTGCATGGTCGTGTGGGCGATGACCCTGCCGATCTTCGTCTTCGTCAGCGTCCGCAACCTCCACGCGAGCGGTCTCACCTCGCGGTCCGGGCTCGCGCTCGCGGTGGCCCGCAGTCATGCCCTCGTCCTCGTCGGCGTCGTCGCGGTCGTCATCGTCCTCATCGCGGTGCGGTTCTGGGACTACTGGTCGAGCCTGTACTGAGCGCGCGCCGCGGGTTCGTGGCGCATTATTCGTGATTCCGGCGCGTCCCGTCCTAGGCTGGGCGAATGACGATCGGACGTCCGACGGAGGGATCGGCCGAGGTACAGCGCGCGCCTCGGGCCCGCATGACCGGCGCCCAGCGGCGGTTGCAGCTGATCGAGGTGGCCCGCGGGCTCTTCGCCGAGCGCGGGTTCGAGGGAACCTCCATCGAGGAGATCGCCCAGCGCGCGGGAGTGTCCAAGCCGATCGTCTACGAGCACTTCGGCGGCAAGGAAGGCCTCTACGCGGTCGTCGTCGACCGCGAGATGGAGACCCTCCTGGAGATGATCACCGCCTCGCTGACCAGGAACCGCTCGCTGTACCGCATCCAGCAGGTGGCCCTTGCGCTGCTGACCTACATGGAGGAGCGCACCGACGGCTTCCGCATCCTCGTTCGCGGCGCATCCACCGCGTCGAGCAACGAGAACGCCACCTACTCGAGTCTGCTCAACGACGCCGTGAGCCAGGTTGAGCACATCCTGGCCGGCGACTTCGAACGGCGCGGCTTCGACCCGGCGCTCGCGCCGCTGTACGCGCAGGCGCTCGTCGGCATGGTGTCGGTGACCGCGCAGTGGTGGCTCGACGTCCGCGAGCCGTCCAAGGAGGTCGTGGCCGCGCACCTGGTCAACCTGTGCTGGAACGGACTGACCAGGCTGGATCCCGACCCGAGGCTCGTCGGCCCGGATTACGTCGACCCGGTGGAGCGGACCACCGCGGACGACGCCGACCGGTAGCCCGAACGGCGCGGTCCGGGCTTGCGCCGCGGGGGCGGGCTCAGCTCAACACCAGGCTCCGCTTGGACAATCCCATCCAGAACCCGTCGATGACCTGATCGGGGCGCTGCTCGGCGTCGTCGGAGGCGCCGAGTGCGACGAACAGCGGCGCGAAGTGCTCGACCGTGGGATGGGCGAAGGGCATGCCGGGTGCGGTCTCTCGGAACCTGACGAGCGATTCCACGTCCCCGGCCTCGAGTCGTTCCCGCGCCCAGGCGTCGAACTCCGCCGACCAGCCCGGGGGAGTGGCCTCGGGACGCCAGTCCCGCAGGAACGGCAGGCCGTGCGTGGTGAAGCCGGAGCCGATGATCAGCACGCCCTCGTCGCGCAGCGGGCGCAGGCGCCGACCGAGCTCGAGTAGGCGCTCGGGGTCGAGTGTGGGCAGCGAGATCTGCAGCACGGGCACGTCGGCGTCGGGGTACATGACCGTCAGGGGCACGTAGGCGCCGTGGTCGAGGCGGCGCCGCGGATCGTGGGCGATCGGCTCGCCGTCGGGCATCAGGGCCGCCACGCGTCGCGCGAGGTCGGGGGCGCCGGGCGAGGGGTAGAGGACCCGGTAGTACTTCTCGGGGAAGCCGCCGAAGTCGTAGGTGAGCGGGGTCCGCGAGTCGGTGGAGCCGATCGTCAGGGGAGCGGCCTCCCAGTGTGCGGAGACGACGAGGATCGCGGTCGGCCTCGCCAGGGTGCTGGCGAGAGTCTGCAGCTGGCCGACCCAGGTCGGGTCGTCCACCAGGGGCGGAGCCCCGTGGGAGAGGAACAGCGCGGGTTGGCGCGTCGGGATGCTGGTCATACCCGATTCTAACCGGACTGCGGTCCGTTTTGTTCCGGTCGGGTCTCCGCGCCGGACCGTCGGGCGGGTGTGGCCGAAGCGCCGCGACCTGCGCCCGATGCCGTTTCGACAAACGCTGCACGAGCGCGGAGCGGCGGAGAACGGAGGCACTGACCGCGTGGAGACGATCGCCATCTACCTCGTCGTCATCTTCGGATGCGGGTTCCTCGCGCGCCTGATCAAACTGCCCACCCTCGTCGGCTACCTGGCGGCCGGCTTCATCCTGCACGCGCCCGGCATCGAGGAGCTGCCGATCATCGACGCCTTCGCCGAACTGGGCGTGACGATCCTGCTGTTCACCATCGGCCTCAAGCTCGACGTGCGGATGCTGTTCCGGCGCGAGGTGTTCCTCACCACCGCGGTCAACCTGCTGGTGATCCTCGGTCTCACCACCGGATTCCTCGGGCTCCTCGCCGCGATCGGCTTCGGCACGATCGCCGGGGAGGGCTGGAAGACGTTGGCGCTCCTCGGTTTCGCGCTGTCGTTCTCCAGCACGGTGTTCGTGGTGCAGGTCCTCGACGAGCGCTCCGAATCGCATTCGCTCTACGGGCGCATCGCGATCGGCATCCTCGTGCTGCAGGACGTCGTCGCGGTCGGTTACCTGACCGCCATGCGCGGCGAGCCGCCGAGCCTCTGGGCGTTCGCGCTCATCCTGCTGATCCCCGGCGCCTGGATCGTCCAGAAACTCTGGAATCGCCTCGGGCACGGCGAACTCCAGGCGCTGTTCGGCGTCACGATGGCGTTCGTCCCCGGCTACTGGCTGTTCGAGACGGTCGGCATCAAGGGCGACTTCGGGGCGATGATCGTCGGCCTGCTCCTGGCATCCCACCCGCGGGCGGCCGAGTTGTCGCGCACCCTCTTCGGGTTGCGCGAGCTGTTGCTGGTCGGATTCTTCGTCTCGATCGGCCTGCACGTCACCCCGACCTTCGAGACCGTCGCGCTCGGCCTGATCCTGGTCGTCCTGCTCCCGATCGAGGCGGCGCTGTTCACCTTCCTGCTGGCGATGTTCGGGTTGCGCAGGCGCACCTCGATCCTCGCCGGTCTCGCCCTGGCGAACTTCTCCGAGTTCGGTCTCATCGTGATCTCCACCGGTGTCGACGCCGACCTCGTCGGCGAGGACTGGCTCGTGGTGATCTCGGTCGCGGTGGCGGCGAGCTTCGTGGTGTCCACTCTCGTCAACCGGCGCGGTTCCCGCTGGGTCGCGCGCCTGTCGGCGTTCGTGCCCACCACGGCCGCCGCCCGCGCCCACCCCGACGACGCGCCGATCGACCTCTCGGAGGCACGCGCGATGGTCCTCGGCCTGGGCCGGGTCGGCAGTTCTGCGTACCGGCGCCTGGTCGACGAGTACGGCCTCGAGGTCATCGGGGTGGAGAACGACCCGATCAAGGTCGCCGACCTCCGTGAACGGGGCTTCGACGTCATCGAGGCCGACGCCACCGAGACCGACTTCTGGGAACGCTGCGTCGGTGTCGACGGGCTGGAGCTGCTGGTGCTCGCGATGCCCTTCCACGGCTCCAATCTGATCGCGCTCGACCGGCTCGAGCGGCGACAGTTCGACGGGTCGGTCGCCGTCGTCGCGCAGTACGACGACGAGCGCGAGGAACTCCTGCGGCGGGGCGCCGATGTGGCGTTCCACATCTACGAGGGCACCGGGGTCGGTTTGGCCGACGCCGCAGCCGAGGTCGCCGGACTCCAGCGGTGAGCCGGCCTCAGCCGTCGGACCAGAGGTCCTTCTGCATGTAGACGCAGTCGATCCACTGCCCGGCCTTCTGTCCGATCGAGCGCAACCTGCCCACCTCGGCGAAACCGAAACGGGAATGCAGTGCGATCGAACCCTCGCCGCCGGTGGCCGCGATGACCGCGACGATCTGCCGGACGTTCTCCCGGTCGGCGCGCCCGAGCATGCCCGACATCAGCGCCGACCCGATGCCGCGTCCGCCGTAGCCGGGTCGGACGTAGATGGAGTCCTCGGTGGACCAGTCGTAGGCGGGCATCGTGCGAAACGTCCCGAGATACGCATAGCCGACCACGTGCTCGCCGCTCTCGGCCGGCAGGGTGGCGACCAGGAAGGGGCGGCCGGCGTCCCGGATCGTGCGGTACTTCACCAGCCAGGCGGTGTGGGAGGGGACCACGTAGTCGAAGGTCGCGGCCGTGTTCTCCACGTAGTGGCGGTAGATGTCGGCGACGCCGGCGAGATCGTCCTCGGTCGCGTCGCGCACCGTCACCCGCTCGCCTGTCTGGGCTGCCTGCATGACCCCAGACAATAGCGGCGGGCGCCGGTCACCTCTCTACTACTGCCGGTAGTACCAGGGAGTAGGCTGGAGGCCATGCGTGGGGCGTCCGATCCGGCCGGCCGACTTGTGCGCGTGCACTGGTCGGCCGGCGCCGCCATGGCGTCGGCCTCGCTGAGCATCGGAGCGCATGCGCTCGCCGGCGGGGGGCTGCCGACCACTGCGCAGGTGATGCTCGTCATCGCGGTCAGCGCCGGTGTCGGCCCGGCCTTGGGTGCCGTCGGCCACATCCGCAGCAGGTCCGCCGAGATCGCCTCGGTCGGTTCGGCCCTCGCCGTCGCGCAGGTGCTCGGCCATCTCGCGATGCACTCGGGCGGTCACCACGCGGCGACGCCGTTGGTGCCCGGCCCGACCATGCTCGTCCTCCACGCCGCGGCGCTGCTGACTGCCGCGGTGCTGCTCGTCGGCGGCCAGGAATGCGCCCGCCGCATCGGATCGCGCATCCTCGCCTCGGCGTCGCGTCGATCGCTGCCGGTCCTCGGCGGCGCACCCGTGGTCGCGGGCGCCGAAATCGTGCTGCGGACCCGGTTCCGCCTCTCGGGTATCGGTACGCGAGGTCCACCGGTCGTCTCGGCCTGACCCCGTATCTCTTCCTTCCTCCCGCCGGCGACGCACCGCGTGCCGGTGGTGACCCACGCATCCGAAAAGGCGAAACGCTCATGCGCACAACTTCATTCATCACCCGTGCCCGCCGTCCGCTGGCCATCCTGGCGGCCTTGGCGCTGCCCCTGGCGGCGACCGCGTGCTCCGACGACACGGAGGCCACGCAGGCCGAGTCGGTGACCATCAGCGACCAATGGATCAAGGCGACCGACAAGGACATGACCGGTGTGTTCGGCAAGCTGACCAACACCTCCGGTGAGGAGGTGACCCTCGTCGGCGGGAAGACCGGCGTCGCCGGACGCGTCGAGGTGCACGAGATGGCGATGAACGCCGACGGCACGATGGCGATGCGGCAGGTGGACGGCGGCCTGAAGATCCCGGCCGGCGACACCGCCGACCTCGAGCCCGGCGGAAACCACATCATGTTGATGGACCTGAAGGGGCCCATCCTGGCCGGCGAGGCCATCACCGTCACGCTGCGCTTCGGCGACGGTTCCCAGAAGGACCTCGTGGCCGATGCCCGGGACTTCCGCGGCGCCAACGAGGAGTACGCGCCGGGCCACGGCTCGGGCGGTTCCAATGACGGATGACGATCGCGATCACCGGGAACGGGGAAAGCGCGGCCGGGGTCCGGCACTCTCGCGACGCAGCCTGATCGCAGGCGTCGCGGGCGCGGCCGGCCTCGGCGTCGGCGCCACCGCGATCGCGCGTTCGGCGCAGAGCGCCGGGGCGAGTGTGCACGGCGGCGACGTCATCGAGTTCTACGGCGAGCACCAGGCCGGGGTGACCACCCCGCCCACCGCGCACGTCAATTACATCGGGTTCGATCTCGCGGCGGATTCGGAGCGGCAGGCGCGGGAGGCGCTCGCCGGGATACTCCGCGTCTGGACCGAGGACGCCGCCAGGCTCACGAGGGGTGCTCCGGCACTGGCCGACAGCGAACCGGAACTCGCCCGCGTGCCGGCCCGGCTGACCGTCACGGTGGGCCTCGGACCCGGCTCCTTCACGAGGACCGGACTCGAGGGCCGGCGGCCCCGGTGGCTGCATCCGCTTCCCGCGTATCCCATCGACCGGCTCGACGAGCGGCGCTGGCCGCAGACCGACCTGCTGTTGCAGATCTGCTCCGACGATCCGATCACCGTGGCGCACGCGACCCGTGTGCTGACGTCCAACGTCGCCGGGCGGATCCGTCTGCGCTGGGTGCAGCGCGGGTTCCGCAACGCGCGCGGCAGCCAGGACGAGAAAGTGACGATGCGCAACCTGATGGGGCAGGTCGACGGGACGGTCAACCTCGGTCCCGGCGACTTCGACACGCTCGTCTGGGACGACGGTGGCGAGCAGCCGTGGTTCGCGGGCGGGACGTCGATGGTGCTGCGGCGGATCGCCATGGACCTCGACCGATGGCAGGAGCTCGATCCGGCCAGCCAGGAGCTGACGGTCGGTCGGCGCCTCTCCGACGGGGCGCCGCTGAGCGGGGGAGGCGAACACGACGACCCCGACTTCGACAAGCTCGTCGACGGGCTGCCCGCGATCCCGGCGTCGTCGCACATCGCCCGCGCCCGCCACCGGACGCCGGCCGAGCAGTTCCTGCGTCGCGGCTACAACTACGACGACCCGCCCGAGCCCGGACCCGACGGCGTGCTGCCGATATCGAACAGCGGGCTGCTGTTCGCCGCCTACCAGCGCGACGTCGACACCCAGTTCGCGCCGGTGCAGGCCCGTCTGGCCGAGCACGACGCGCTGAACGAGTGGACGACGCCCATCGGGTCCGGGGTCTACGCGATCCTGCCCGGCGCGCGTCGGGGGCAGGTCCTGGGGCAGAGCCTGCTGGCGTGAACGACCGGCGTGCGGCGACGCCGGGCAGGGCACATACAATCGGCGGAGTGTCGACGCCTCGTGCCCTGTCCGGTCTGGCCTCCCTCGCGTGTGCGGACAAGTCGTTCCGCGAGGTCCACGAGCGTCTCGGCGAGCGACTGCTCGAGATCACCGCTCCGGATGCGGCGCGCCCCTTCCTCGTGACCTGCCTGGCCTCCGTCGCCGCCGATGCGCCGCTGCTGGTGGTGTCGGCGAACGGACGCGAGGCCGACGACCTGACCGCCGAGCTGCGCGAGATGCTCGCCGACGCCGACGCGGTCGCGCAGTTCCCCTCGTGGGAGACGCTCCCGCACGAGCGCCTGTCGCCGAGCGCGGACACCGTCGGACAACGCCTCGCCGTCCTGCACCGGCTGGCGAACCCCGGCGACAACCCGTTGCGCGTCGTCATCACCACGGTCCGGTCCCTGGTTCAGCCGATGGCCCCCGGACTGGGCGACGTCGCCACCATCACCCTGCGGGAAGGTGTCGAACTCGACTTCGACGGCCTGCTCACCCAGCTCGTCGAGATGGCCTACGAGCGGGTCGACATGGTCGGGCGCCGCGGCGAGTTCGCGGTGCGCGGCGGCATCCTCGACGTGTTCCCGACCACCGCCGACCATCCCGTCCGCGTGGAGTTCTGGGGCGACGAGATCACCGAGATCCGCGCGTTCTCCGTCGCCGACCAGCGCAGCCAGCCGGAGATCGACGTCCCGCAGGTGCGCATCCACCCCGGTCGCGAGTTGCTGTTGACCGAGGATGTTCGCACGCGCGCAAGCGAACTCGCGGCCGAGAACCCGGACGACCAGACGCTCGTCGACATGCTCGGCAAGCTCGCCGAGGGTATCCCGGTCGACGGCATGGAGGCGCTCATCCCCGCGCTGGTCGACGGGAAGATGCAACTGCTCACCGAGGTGCTGCCGAAGGGCAGTCGGGTCCTCGTCCTCGACCCGGAGAAGGTGCGCACCCGCGCCGCCGACCTGTCGAAGACCGGTGCGGAGTTCCTCGAGGCGTCCTGGACGGCCGCGGCGATGGGGGCCGACGCGCCGCTCGACGGCCGCGCGACGAGCAGCTTCGGCATCGATCTCGAGGCCAGCGCCTACCGGCCCCTCGACGAGGTGCGGGCCGCCACGCTCGAGGCGGGGCTGCCGTGGTGGACGGTCTCGCCGCTGTCCACCGGCGTCGGCGACGAACTCGAACTCGACCTCGCCCCGGGCCCGGCCCCGCGCGGCGACGAGAAGGAGATCGCCGCGACGTTCGCGCAGTTGCGCGCCCACGTCCTCGACGGCAAGACCGCCGCGATCGTCGTCGCCGGCAAGGGCACCGCCCAGCGCGTCGGCGAGCGACTCTCCGAGGCCGAGGTGCCCTACGTCATCGCCGAACCGGGGCACCGTCCCGAGCCCGGCGTGGTCTCCGTCTTCCACTCGACCCTGCGCGGCGGCCTGGTCTGCCCCGACTCCGGGCTCGTGGTGGTCACCGAGGCCGACCTCACCGGCACCCGGGTCGCGAATGTCCGTGACGGGCGCAAACTCCCGGCCAAACGCCGCAACCAGGTCGACCCCCTCGCGCTCAAGGCCGGCGATCTCGTCGTGCACGACCAGCACGGCATCGGCCGGTTCGTGGAGATGATCGAGCGGACCGTGTCGGGAGCCCGGCGCGAGTATCTGGTGCTCGAGTACGCGTCGAGCAAGCGCGGCCAGCCGGCCGACCGGCTGTACGTGCCCATGGACTCGCTCGACCAGCTGTCGCGGTACGTCGGCGGCGAGCAGCCGGCGCTGTCCAAGCTCGGCGGGTCGGACTGGCAGAACACCAAACGCAAGGCGCGAAAGGCGGTTCGCGAGATCGCCGGCGAACTCGTCCAACTCTACGCCGCGCGGCACGCGGCGCCCGGCCACGCCTTCGGGCCCGACACGCCGTGGCAGAAGGAGATGGAGGACGCCTTCGACTTCACCGAGACCGCCGACCAGCTGCAGGTGATCGCGGAGGTCAAGGCCGACATGGAACGGCCGGTCCCGATGGACCGCGTCATCGTCGGCGACGTCGGCTACGGCAAGACCGAGATCGCGGTCCGCGCGGCGTTCAAGGCCGTGCAGGACGGCAAGCAGGTCGCCGTACTCGTGCCGACGACGATCCTCGCGCAGCAGCACCTGCAGACGTTCACCGAGCGCATGAGCGGCTTCCCGGTGCGCATCCGCGGCCTCTCGCGGTTCACCGACGCCAAGGAGTCCCGCGAGATCATCGACGCGATGGCCAAGGGCGAGGTCGACATCGTCGTCGGCACGCACCGGCTGCTGCAGACCGGTGTCACCTGGAAGGACCTGGGCCTGGTCATCGTCGACGAGGAGCAGCGGTTCGGCGTCGAGCACAAGGAACACATCAAGTCCCTGCGCACCCACGTCGACGTGCTGACCATGTCGGCGACCCCGATCCCGCGCACCCTGGAGATGTCGATGGCCGGCATCCGGGAGATGTCGACGATCCTCACCCCGCCGGAGGAGCGCCACCCCGTGCTGACCTACGTGGGCGCCTATTCGGCCAAGCAGGTCGCCGCCGCTATCCGCCGCGAGCTGCTGCGCGACGGGCAGGTGTTCTACGTCCACAACCGGGTGTCGACGATCGACAAGACGGCCAAGGAGATCGCCGCGATGGTGCCCGAGGCCCGCGTCGTGGTCGCGCACGGCCAGATGGGGGAGGACCAGCTCGAGCGCACGGTCAACGGGTTCTGGAACCGCGAGTACGACGTGCTGGTCTGCACGACGATCATCGAGACCGGTCTCGACATCTCCAACGCCAACACCCTCATCGTCGACCGCGCCGAGAACCTCGGCCTGTCGCAGTTGCATCAGCTCCGCGGACGCGTCGGCCGCAGCCGCGAACGCGGCTACGCCTACCTGTTGTACAGCCCGGACCGTCCGCTGACCGAGACCGCCTACGACCGGCTTGCGACGATCGCGCAGAACAACGAGCTCGGCGCCGGCATGGCCGTCGCGCTCAAGGACCTCGAGCTGCGCGGCGCCGGAAACGTTCTCGGCGCCGAACAGTCCGGCCACGTGGCCGGCGTCGGCTTCGACCTGTACGTGCGGCTCGTCGGCGAGGCGGTGGAGGCCTACCGCGCCGCCGCCGACGGCAAGCCGGTCGAGCAGCGCGAGAACCTCGAGGTGCGCATCGACCTCCCCGTCGACGCGCACATCCCGGTCGAATACGTCGATTCCGACCGTCTTCGCCTCGAGGCCTACCGCAAGCTGGCCTCGGCCGCCGACGACGCCGAGGTCGACGCGGTCATGGCCGAACTCGCCGACCGCTACGGTCCGCCGCCGGTGGAGACCACGCGCCTGGCGTCGATCGCGCGACTGCGCCTGCGGTGCCGGGAACGCGGGATCACCGAGATCGGCCTGGCCGGACAAGGTGTCAAGATCTCGCCGCTGCCGCTGCTCGACAGCGAGCAGGTGCGCCTGAAGCGCCTGTACTCGTCGGCGTCGTACCGGGCCACCACCTCGGTGGTGACGCTGCCGATCCCGCGCACCGGGGGTGTGGGTTCGGCTCGTCTGCGTGACGACGAGCTGATCGAGTACCTGACGACGTTCCTGACGCAGATCAAGCCGCAACCGACCGGCTGACGCCGCGTACGGACATCCGGGGGCGGACGAGACCGTTGGGGGGTCGAGAAAGGGCGTACGACGAATGACGGTGGTGCTGCTGGATTCCGTGCGGCCGGAGCTGATCCCGCTGCGGGCCTGCAGGTATCTGCGAGGACCGGTCCGGGTCACCGAGGACGTCCCGGGCACCGTGCTGTGGGAGTTCGACGGCGTGGAGGCGGTCTTCGACGAGGTGCTCGCCGACACCCCGCCCGACTCCGTGCTGGTCAGCACCGACCCCGATCACCGCCTCGTCCGCGCCCGCGTCGCCCGCGGCGAGCAGGTGATCGATGTGCGGAGCGTCTCGGGCATGGCGCTCCTCGAATCGGTCGCCCTCATGGACCGACTCCGCCGCAACGGACCGTGGGAGAGCATGCAGACCCACCGGTCGCTGCGCCGCTACCTGCTCGAAGAGGTCTACGAGCTCCTCGACGCGATCGACGCCGGCGACGCCGCCGAACTCGAGGAAGAGCTCGGGGACCTGTTGCTGCAGGTGCTCTTCCACGCCCGCATCGCCGCCGACGACCCGGAGTCGCCGTTCGACATCGACGACGTCGCACGCAGTTTCACCACGAAGGTGATGGGCCGGACCCCCGGCGTGCTGTCGGGCGCGCACTCCGATCTCGAGACCCAGATCCGGGAGTGGGAGGAGCGCAAGGCCGCGGAGAAGAAGCGCGGTTCGGTGCTCGACGGGGTCGCCACCACCCAGCCGGCGCTGGCACTGCTGCAGAAGATCCTCGAACGCCTCACCGCCGCCTCGTATCCGGTGGACACCATCCCGGCCGAGACGTGGACGGTCACCGTGACGGCCGACGACGACAGCGTCGAGGCGCAGGCCCGCGACCGCGCGCTGGCACTGATGGAGTCCGTGCGGGTGGCCGAGGCCCGCGCGAAAGAACAGGGCGTCGAACTGGATTCGCGCGCGGCCTGGGAGAGCGTGCTGGGGAACTGAGCCCCGGCCGGGATCACTCGAAGATCCGCTGGCCCCACCACTCGCCGCGTTCGAGCCCCGGCGGGATCGCGAAGTGCGCGGAACCGTTCGGGATCAGGTACTCGGTCATCGCGTCCTGGCGCGACAGGATCTGCTGCATCGGCACGAACTGCTTGCCCGTGTCGCGGTTGAAGGCGATGAAGAACAGGCCGGCGTCGAGGTGGCCGAAGCCGTCGGTGCCGTCGGTGAAGTTGTACCCGCGACGCAGAATGCGCACGCCGCCGAGGTTCTTCGGATTGGCCAGCCGCACATGGGAATTGCGCGGGATGATCGGCGCACCGCCCGAGGTGATCTGAAAGTCGGGCTCGTCGAACTCGTCCTTCTGGCCGAGCGGGGCGCCGGTCTTCTTGGTGCGCCCGACCACCTGCTCCTGCTCGAACAGGTTGGCGCGGTCCCAGGGCTCGATGTCCATCCGGATGCGGCGGGCGACGAGGTAGGTGCCGCCGGTCATCCACTGCGCGCCGGGCGGGTTGTCCTCCGGTGCGACCCACACCCAGCGATCGAGCAGGTCGGTGTCCTCGGCGCGGATGTTCGCCGTTCCGTCCTTGAAACCGAACAGGTTTCGCGGCGTCTCCTGCGACTGCGTGGTCGACGACGTGCGGCCGAAGCCGAGCTGCGACCACCGGACGGCCATGACGCCGAAGGCCATCCGCGCCAGGTTGCGGATCGCGTGGACGGCGACCTGCGGGTCGTCGGCGCAGGCCTGCACGCAGATGTCGCCGTAGGAGCGGTTCGGATCGATCTTCTCGGCCGCGAAGATCGGCAGGTCGACGAGCGTGGGCGGCCGGCGGTCGGCGATGCCGAACCGGTCGCGCCGATCGGGATTCGACGAGCTCGGGCCGAACAGGCTAGGCCCGACGCCGAAGGTGAGGGTGAGATGAGCGGCCTTGAGCCCGAGCGCTTCTCCGGTGTCCGCCGGCACGGAGTACTCACCGAGGCCGGTGGCGCCGTCGGGAACGGTCTCCTCGCCGCGGGTCATGCGCTCGGCGGCCTCGGTCCACTTCCGCAGCACCGCGATCAGCTCGTCCCGCGAGTCGGTGATGACGTCGAAACTCGCGAAGTGCAGCCGGTCCTGCGCGGCGGTCGTGATACCGGCCTGGCGCGGCCCCCGGAACTCGACGATCTGGTTGTCGGGCGCGGCGGGTGGGGTCGTCGCACGACCGACGGCGGCCCCTCCCGCGGCGGCGATCAGCCCGATGCCGGTCCCGCCGAGGATGGCGCGGCGGGACAGGCCCCGCCGCCCGCCGCGTGCGTGGGGCTCTGCTCGGGGGTCTGGTTCTTGCCGGTCGCCGGGTGGGCGGAGCGCTGCCGACGAAGGAAGATCGTGGTCACCACGGCCACGTAGGCGATCCACGCGATCACCTGCAGCACGGTCGGATCCGGCTGGACGTTGAAGATGCCGCCGAGGATCGTGCCGTACCAGGACGACGGGTCGTAGACGCCGGAGATGTCGAAGGCGACGGCGTCGGCGCCGGGCAGCCAGCCGACCACCTGAAGGGCGTGGATGCCGTAGGTGAGGATGCCCGCGGCGACGATGATCAGGAACAGCCCGGTGTAGGTGAAGAACACGGAGAAGTTCATCCGGATCGCGCCGCGATAGATCAGGACGGTCACCACGACGGCGGCGAGGATGCCGAGCACGAGCCCGAGCAGCGGCCAGAGCCCGCCGGAGACGCTCTCGGCGTATCCGACCATCAGCAGCGCCGTCTCGAACCCCTCGCGCCCGACGGCCAGGAAGGACAGGCCCATGATCGAGGCCCCGCCGGCGACGAGTGCCTTGCTCATCCCGCTGCGCAGGTCGGCGGACATGTGGGACGACGCCTCGCTCATCCAGAGGACCATGAAGGTCACGATCGCGACCGCGACCAGGGAGGCGACGCCTGCGATGGTCTCCGCCGCGAGCGGCGTCATCGTCGAGGTGCCGAAGTGGATGCCCAGGAACACCCCGAGGGTCATGGCGATCGCGGCGGCGACCCCGGCCCAGATCCACTTGAGGGCGTCGCGGCGGCCGGTCTTGACGACGAAGGCGATCAGGACCATCACGACGATCCCGCATTCGAGTCCCTCACGCAGGCCGATGAGGCCGCTGCCGAACATCTGGGTGTAGATCGACGGGCCCTCGGCGAGGACGCTCGTGCTGCTCGCGGTCAGTGCCGACAGGTGACCCATCCAGTTGTCCGTTTCTCCGACGCCGCCGGGCGTTTCCGTTGCTCCGACGCCGCCGGGCGTCATGGGTTTGGTGAGGCTAACCAGAAGAACGATGGGCCCCTCGCTCCGGAGGGGAATAGGGCAGTTCGCCTCAACCGGTGATCGACGACGTCCCGGATGCCGGCCTCGGGCCCGGGAACCGAACACGGGCGTCGACAGTTGTCCTTGCGAGTGTGATGTCGCCGGGTCACGTGCCCGACACATGTGAGTTGCGTGCGAGCCGACCGCGAGCCGTGTGGGATCGTGGACGGTCGGCGCACGGCCGGTCGGGGGACTTCTTCTCACCGCGTGGTGCCGACGACATCGAACATCTCGACGACGAGACGGGAGTGAGCGGGGAATGCGGGTGCACGGTGGGCGACGCCATCGCGGCAGGTGGCGGAACGGACTGGTGGCGGGAGGTGTCGCGATCGCGTCGTCGCTGCTGGCCGGCTGCATCGACATCCCGTCGCTCAGTCGGCCCGACATCCCGGAGGGCATACCGCCCGGTCCCGGCGTCACGCAGCCCTACATCGACATCAACGCACCCGGCCGCACCGCCGACCTGATGCGCGAGTGGGCCGAACCGATCGCCGAGGCGACCGGCATCCCCCTCGTCTCGCTGCAGGCCTATGGCAACGCCGCGGAGATCCAGCGGCAGCAGCACCCGGAATGCGGCATCACCTGGACGACGCTGGCCGGCATCGCCGGGGTGGAGAGCAAGCACGGTCGACACCGCGGCTCGAAGGTCGCCGCCAACGGCGACGTGAGCCCGCCGATCCGGGGCGCCAAGCTCGACGGCACGCGCGGGAACATGGAGATCGTCGACACCGACGGCGGCCGGCTCGACGGCGACGCCACGCATGACCGCGCGATGGGTCCGTTCCAGTTCATCCCCGAGACCTGGAAGCGGTTCGGGGTCGACGCCAACGGCGACGGGGTGCCCGACCCCGACAACATCGACGACGCGGCCCTGTCGGCCGCCCGCTACCTGTGCGTGTCCTCGGGCAACGACATGACCGTGCCGGAGGGCTGGGAGAAGGCGGTCCGGACCTACAACAACTCGAGCGCCTACGTGCTCGACGTCCGCGATCACGCCAACGCCTACTCGGTCAACGTCAAGTTCTGACAGGCGTCTTCGGGCGACGGTCCGCGCCGCGCGGCCGAACGCGGAGACCTTGTCTCGAGGACCACAGGTGCAGCCACTACTCTTTGACCTACCGACCGGCACGAGAGCCGGCACGTCCACCGAGATCGGAGTTCAGTCGTGGCAATCATCGAGCAGGTAGGTGCGCGCGAGATTCTCGATTCGCGGGGAAACCCGACGGTCGAGGTCGAGGTCGTCCTGGATGACGGCACCTTCACCCGCGCCGCTGTCCCGTCCGGGGCATCCACCGGCGAGCACGAGGCCGTCGAGCTGCGTGACGGCGGTGAGCGTTACCTGGGCAAGGGTGTCACCAAGGCCGTCGAGGGTGTTCTCGGCGAGCTGGCACCGGCGGTGATCGGTATCGAGGCCGAGGAGCAGCGCCTCGTCGACCAGGCCCTCCTCGACTGCGACGGCACCCCCGACAAGAGCCGGATCGGCGCCAACGCGATCCTAGGTGTGTCCCTGGCCGTGGCCAAGGGCGCGGCCGAGTCGGCCGGCCTGCCGCTGTTCCGCTACATCGGCGGACCGAACGCCCACATCCTGCCGGTCCCGATGATGAACATCATCAACGGCGGCGAGCACGCCGACAACGGCATCGACTTCCAGGAGTTCATGATCGCCCCGGTCGGCGCGCCGACCTTCAAGGAGGCCCTGCGTTGCGGCGCCGAGGTCTACCACGCGCTCAAGTCGGTTCTGCACAAGCAGGGGCTCAACACCGCGCTGGGTGACGAGGGCGGCTTCGCCCCCGACCTGCCCAACACCGAGGCCGCCATCGCGGCGATCGGCGAGGCCGTGGGCAAGGCCGGCTACAACTTCGGTCGCGACGTCGTCATCGCGCTCGACGCCGCGTCGACCGAGTTCTACTCCGACGGCGTCTACAAGCTCGAGGGCAAGGAGCTCGGCGCCGACGAGATGGTGTCGTTCTACGAGAAGCTGATCAGCGACTACCCGATCGTGTCGATCGAGGACGGCCTGTCCGAGGACGACTGGGCCGGCTGGGCCAAGCTGACCGAGGCCATCGGCGACAAGGTGCAGCTCGTCGGTGACGACCTGTTCGTCACCAACCCCGAGCGTCTCGAGGAGGGCATCTCCAAGGGCATCGCCAACGCGCTGCTGGTCAAGGTCAATCAGATCGGCACCCTGACCGAGACCCTCGACGCCGTCGCGCTCGCCCACAACAACGGCTACAAGACGATGATGAGCCACCGGTCCGGCGAGACCGAGGACACCACCATCGCCGACCTGGCCGTCGCGTGCAGCTGCGGACAGATCAAGACCGGCGCCCCCGCCCGCTCCGAGCGCGTCGCCAAGTACAACCAGCTCCTCCGCATCGAAGAAGGCCTCGGCGACGCGGCGCGCTACGCGGGCGATCTCGCCTTCCCGCGTTTCTCGTTTGGTTCGTGATTAGCTGTTCACATGGCTTCGGAGCGACGTCACCGCGGTGACGGGCGTCGCCGTGCCCGGGATCGCCGCGTCGATCCCCGCACGCGCGACGCCCGTCGCACGCGACGCCACGAGCGGCCGAGCCGACCGATCCGTCCCGTCCCGCCGGTCTCGGTCACCGAGACCGGCGAGACGGAGCCGGTCACCGCTGCCGACTCGGCAGTCTCGGCCGACACCGCGGTCCGGACGTCGCGCCGAGCGGCCGCACCAGGACGCTCGCGGGTGTCGTCGGGCTTCGCGGCCCGGCTGCGCCGCCTCGAGATGACCCCGGCCACGGTCGCCACACTGGTGATCACCGTGGTCGTCGTGTGCGTGGTGGCGCTGACGCTCGCGATGCCGCTGCGCACCTATTTCAGCCAGCGGTCGGAGTTCAACCAGCTGGCCGCGGCCAACGAGCAGCTGCGACGCGAGGTCGCGGACTACCAGCAGAAGGTCAACGAGCAGAACGACCCCGCGTACATCGAGGCACAGGCGCGGGCACGCCTGCAGTTCGTCAAGCCGGGGGAGATCCCGCTGGTGATGCTGTTCCCCGCCGACGAAGCGCGCCGGGAGGCGCAGGAGCGTGCGGAGAAGCGGGCACGCGCTCCCTGGTACGGCAACCTGTGGGACACCCTGTCGACGCCGCCTTCCGCGCAGTGAGCGATGCCCCGGTCACCCTTTCCGCCCGGAGGTCATCGCCCGCACCCCCCCAATTCGCCCAGACACCCGATCACAGTGAGGCACCGGACGTGAGCGTGTCAGAGGAAGATCTCGCCGTCGTCGAACAGCAGTTGGGACGCCGGCCGCGCGGGGTCATCGAGATCAGCTACCGGACCCCGGACGGTCGGCCCGCGGTCGTGAAGACCGCGCCGCGGCTGCCCGACGGAACCCCGTTTCCGACGCTGTACTACCTGACCGACCCGCGGCTGACCGCCGAGGCGAGCCGCCAGGAGTCGGCCGGGGTGATGAAGGGGATGACCGCGCGCCTGCAGTCCGATCCCGAACTGGCCGAGGCCTATCGCCGCGCGCACGAGTCCTACCTGGCCGAGCGCGACGCCATCGAGCCGCTCGGCACCGACTTCACCGGCGGCGGCATGCCCGACCGGGTGAAGTGCCTGCACGTGCTCATCGCGCACTCGCTCGCCAAGGGCCCGGGCGTCAACCCGCTCGGCGACGAGGCCGTGGCCCTCGCCGCGGTCCACGGGCTGCGCGGCACGGCGATCCCCGCAGACTGGCCCGACACCCTGCCGCCGGAGGTCCGCGACACCGACGGGGCGGGAGACGGCTCGTGACGGTCGTCGGCGCCGTCGACTGCGGCACCAACTCCATCCGCCTGCTCGTGGCGAAGCCCGGGCCCGACGGCCGGCTCGTCGACCTGCACCGGGAGATGCGCATCGTCCGTCTCGGTCTCGGCGTCGACGCCACCGGCCGGTTCGCGCCCGAGTCGATCGAGCGCACCCGCGTGGCGCTCGCCGACTACGTCAAGATCATGGAGTCGCTCGGGGTCGAAAAGGTCCGGATGGTCGCGACCTCGGCGACCCGGGACGCGTCGAACCGCGACGAGTTCTTCGCCATGACCGCCGACCTGCTCGGGTGTGTCGTCGACGGCGCCATCGCCGAGGTGATCTCGGGCGACGAGGAGGCCCGGCTGTCGTTCCGCGGCGCGGTCGGCGAATTGGACCCTGCCAGTGGACCTTTCGTCGTCACCGACCTCGGCGGCGGATCGACCGAGGTGGTGATCGGCGACGCCGACGGCGTCCACGCCGCGTACTCGGCCGACATCGGCTGCGTGCGACTCACCGAACGCGCGCTGCCGTCGGACCCCCCGACCGCCGCCGAGATCGACGCCGCACGCGTCTTCGCGGCCGAGCGGCTGGCCGAGGCCTTCGCCGCGGTGCCGGTGGATTCGGCGCGCACCTGGGTCGGCGTCGCGGGCACGATGACCACGCTCGCCGCGCTCGCCGCGGGCCTCGACGACTACGACTCGAAGAGGATCCACCTGTCGCGGGTCTGGTTGTCCGATCTCGATCGCATCTGCTGGGACCTGATCCACATGCCG
Organism: Gordonia paraffinivorans; assembly: GCF_900683595.1. Lineage (NCBI taxonomy): Bacteria > Bacillati > Actinomycetota > Actinomycetes > Mycobacteriales > Gordoniaceae > Gordonia > Gordonia paraffinivorans. Next base: position 1,239,157 of record NZ_CAACYD010000007.1, read on the forward strand.
CGCGCCGAGCGGGCGGCCCTGGGGCCGATGCACCCGGGACGCGTCGACGTGATCGGCGGGGGATCGATCGTCACCCTCGAGCTGGCGAGGACCCTGTCCGAGCGGGCCGGGATCACCGAGCTGGTCGTCAGCGAACACGACATCCTCGACGGGATCGCACTCGGCATCCTCGACTGAGTCGCTCGGATCGGGTCGGCGGGAACCCGTTCGGGCCCGTCGAGCGGGTCTCACATCCGCGGATAAGATGTGAGCCATGGCATACAACCTGCGTTGCCCCTGCGGCGAGTCCATCACCGCGCTCGAGGACGACTTCGTCGCCAAGGTGCAGGCGCACCTGGCGGCCGAGCACCCGGGCCGCGAGTACACCGAGACCGAGATCATGCTCATGGCGATGACCGTGCCCGATCGCGCGGTCAAGTCCGACTAGCCGAGAGATCGGCCCGAGACGAATGAAGCCGGCACCCATGAGGGTGCCGGCTTCGTCGGTGAACTGTGCGACGCTACGCCGCGGCCGCGGGGTTGCGCAGCGAGATGTTGTTGCAGGCCTCGCAGACCGATTCCGGGATGATTCCCGCACGCTGCAGGAAGCCGAAGATCGTGCAGCCGAGGCAGAATCCGAGCACCGACTCCAGGCTCGCGGCGACCACCAGCACGCCGGTGACGATCTGGGCGGCCGGGCCGAGGCCGAACAGGCTCAGCACGAAGGCCGCGCCGCTGACCACGAGACCGATGGCCTGCGCGAAGCGCTTCGGCGGACCCGGGACCAGCTTCTCCTTGCGGACGACCTTCGGGACGAGGACCTTCACCGAGAGCTGACCGAACGGGGAGAGCGTCGGACCCGAGGCCACGCGGAGCACGAAGCCGAGGGCCAGCAGACCGTAGAGAACGGGGTTGTTCACCGCGATCGCGATGATGGCGAGCACCACGACCAGACCAGCGGTCGTGCGTGCCGCATAGTCGTTGACGGGGTTGGGGAAGGAGAAGACCTCACGCGCCGACATCGACGTACCTCTCGAATCTGCGGAGTGACCCGCGCTGGACGATCAGCAACAAGCTACGGACGTCAACGCGCCTTGGCAAAGGTTCCATCCACGCAGATCGGAAGACGGTGAGGTCGGTCTCACAAGCCCTCGTTCACAGATGATCGGTGTCGGGGTCGATGCGCGGCTCCTCGGCCGCGATCTCGCGCGGGTCGGCCACGTCCGGCTCGTCCTGTCCGGTCACGCCGCCGTCGGTCGCCGTCTCGGCGTTCCGCGAGATCTCGCCCTCCTGGTCGATGCCGGTCTGCTCGCCGACGTCGATGCGCTCGGGCAGATCGTCGAGCTCGGTCCCGGTGACCTGCCCGGCCTGTTCGGAGTCGGCGAACGGCCGCGAGAAATCGACTTCGCCGGTGACCTCCGCGTAGGCGAACTCGGCGTCGAGGATGGAGTCGTCGGCTCGGCGGTCCTCGTCGTCGGCCCTGGCCCGGCGGGCGGCCTCCCGCATCTCGAACCCGTCGGTGACGATCTCGCCGATCTCCCGGGTCACCCCGACGACCGCGCCGGTGATGATCGTCGCGATGCGACCCACGTGCGTGGCCGTCGATTCGATCAGCTCCTGCAACAGGTCCTTGTTCCGCTCGATGTTGTCGATCATCTCGTGCCCCCTGGATTCGCGGGATGTCCGCCGTGGATTCGCGGGTGGTTCCCGCGATCGCCGTCGACGCCGCCCGTGTGCATGGAAGAGCGGCTGGTCCCGAGCGTACCCGCGGGACCAGCCGCTCAAACGGCGTTCGCCGAGCGGTCGGTGGGAGCCGACGTCCGCGCTGCTCAGGCCGCCGACGCGGGCTCGCGCTCGACGATGACGGTGAGGTCGTCGTCGTCACGGGTCATGAAGTTCGGCAGCGACAGCTTGGCGATCTTCTTCCAGGTCGACCCGAGCTGCCGGCTCAGCGGCCCGGTGTTGTAGGGCAGGCCGTGGCGTTCGCAGATCTCGCGGACCTCCTCGGCCATCTCGGGGTAGCGGCAGGCCGGGATGTCGGGGAAGAGGTGGTGTTCGATCTGGTGCGACAGGTTGCCGCTCATGATGTGGAACAGCGGGCTGCCGGTGATGTTGGCCGAACCGAGCATCTGGCGCAGGTACCACTGGCCACGCGTCTCGTTCGCGCACTCCTCCGACGTGAATGTCTGTGCGCCGGTGGGGAAGTGGCCGCAGAAGATGATGGAGTACGTCCACACGTTGCGGACGAGGTTCGCGGTGGCGTTGCCGAGCAGCGTCGGGATGAACAACGGTCCCGTCAGCGCCGGGAACACGACGTAGTCCTTGAGCACCTGGCGACCGGCCTTGCGCCACATGCCCTTCAGCAGACCCTTGACGTCACTCCACTTGCGCTTGCCCGCGATGACGTTCTCCGCCTCGAGGTCGTGCAGCATGACGCCCCACTCGAACAGGAGCATCAACGCGGTGGCATAGCCGAGATTGCCCAGGTAGTAGGGATTCCACTTCTGGTCGCGGGCCATCCGGAGGATGCCGTAGCCGATGTCGCGGTCCTCGCCGAGGATGTTGGTGAAGGTGTGGTGCAGGTAGTTGTGGCTGTGCTTCCACTGGTCGGCCGGGCACACGGTGTCCCATTCGAATTCGCGGGAGTTGTAGGAGTCCTCGCGCATCCAGTCGTACTGGCCGTGCATGACGTTGTGGCCGATCTCCATGTTGTCGAGGATCTTCGACACCGAGAGCGCGCCGACCGCGGCGATCCACGCCGGCGGGAAGAAGCCCAGATACATCAGCGCACGGCCGCCGATCTCGAACCCGCGCTGGGCGCGGATGACGGAGTACAGGTAATCGCGGTCCTTCTGCCCGAGGTCGGCGACGACGCGGGCGCGCAGTTCGTCGAGGTCGCGACCGAGCGCCTCGACCTGTTCGTAGGACAGGACCACGGTGTTGGGATCGTCCGCGGAGTGGTCGGCGGTGGTGGGCGCGCCGGCGGGGCGGGTGTCGCCGACGGTTTCGCGGGTGAGTTCGAGGGTCATGTTTGCCTCCTCAGGTGGTAGGCGGAAGGTGATGTGGGAGCGGGTGTTCGGCGGCGGGGTGACGGTGGCCTCAGATGTCGATCTCGACCGAGCCGACCGGCGCGTTGATGCACAGCTGGATCTGCTTGTCGGATTCGACGTCGGTCTCTCCGGTCAGCACGTTGCGCGTGCACCCGGACTTCTTGACCGCGGTGCAGGAGAAACAGATCCCCATCCGGCATCCCGATTCCGGGGTCAGGCCGGCGCTCTCGGCCTGATCGAGCAGCGGGCGTCCGTCGTTGGCGGCGGTTGCGCCCGAACGCGAGAACCTGACCTCGCCGTCTGCCGAGTCCGGGTCGGCGACGACGGGCGCGGTGAGCGTGAACGCCTCCCGATGCAGGGGCCGGGAGATCCCGAGATCGGCGTGTGCGGCGGCCACGGCGTCCATGAGCGGGGCGGGCCCGCAGACGAACACGTCGGCGTCGGCCAGCGCCGGGACCCCGTCGAGGTGGTCGACGGTGAAGTGGCCGTCGTCGGCCTCACGGGTGAAGTGCAGGCGCAGGTCCAGCTGCGGATGCGCCTGCTCGAGCTCGGCGAGCTCGGCGCGGTAGGCGACATCGTGCCGCGTCGGTGCGTAGTGGACGAAGGTGATCGGTCCGGCGAAGGATTGCGATACGAGCGTCCTCAGCATTGAGAGTACAGGTGTAATCCCGCTGCCACCGCTGATGAAGACTGCGGAGGCCGGGTCGGTCTCGGGCAGGACGAACTCCCCGTCGGCCTGGGACAGCCCGACGACGTCGCCGGGGCGGGCGTGGCGGGCCAGGTGCTTGGAGACCAGGCCGTCCTCGTTGGCTGTGACGGTGAGTTCGATGGTGCCGTCGGGACCGGACCCGGCGTTGGCGGGCGAGAAGCAGCGGGTGTGCCGCACACCGTCGATGACGACGCTGAGCTGCACGAATTGCCCGGCGCGGTGGCCCCGCCACTGGCGCGTGGGGCGGATGGTCAGGCGGACCGTCCGGGCGGTCGGGTGCTCGATCCGCACGATCTCGCCGCGCAGGTCGCGCCAGGTGAGCATCGGGTCGAGGAGTTCGAGGTAGCGGTCGACCGGATGCGGCGACAACGCCGCCTCGACGATCGATCCGACCAGTCGGTTCCATCGGCCGGAACGTGCGGCGACCGGGCGCGACTGGCTTCGGGTCTGGGGGCTGCGGATGCTCATGGCGGGCTCCGTTCGAGTAATTCGGTGTACATGTGTACACCGACAAGTGTGACACCGTGATCACCCCTGGCGTCAACCCGTGGCCGTTGTGTCGGCGGTCACACGCCATGCCGGGGTGGGGCGGGGGAGGTGCGAAACGGACACATAGACTCGGCCTGTGGCACGCACGCGGAGTACGAGCCGGGGTCATTCCTCGGGCAACGGTGAATCGCACTCGCGTGCCGATCGCAAGAACCAGACGCGTGAGGCGCTGCTGGACACGACGAGGTCGCTCGTCGCCGAGCGAAGCTTCGGCAGCATCAGCCTCCGCGAGGTGGCCCGCGGGGCGGGGATCGTGCCCACGGCCTTCTACCGGCACTTCGCGTCGATGGAGGACCTGGGCGTCACGCTCGTCGAGGACTCGATGCGGGTGTTGCGGCGCGCGTTGCGCGAGGGGCGGCGTGACCTCGCCGAACGCCAGGCGATGCCGACGGCCAAGACATCGCTGGAGATCCTGCTGCGTCACGTGCGCGAGAACGAGGCGCAATTCCGCTTCCTGGTCCGCGAACAGCACGGCGGCATCGCCGAGATCCGCCGCGCCATCGACACCGAATTGCGCTTGTTCTCCAAGGAACTCGCGATCGACCTGGCGCGCCTGCCCGCGCTCGCGGAGTGGGAGCCGGAGGATCTGGAGACGGCCGCGGAGCTGATCGTGACGATCATGCTCACCGCGGTCGCCGACCTCCTCGACGGCGAGTATCGCGGACGCGGGGCCGAGAAGGACATCGTGGAACGCACCGAGCGGCAGCTCGTGATGGTCTTCCTGGGCATGGCGCAGTGGCGCCCCTCCCGCTGAGCATCGGGTCGGGTGGCGTCGCGAACCCCCGGATCGGGACACACCGTCCGCCGGGCGGCGGCGAATTGTCCGATCCCGGTTCCAGGCGCTTCGAGGCCCAACGCCGTCACCAGCGGAAACGCGCCGGATAGCGTAGTCGGCGGCACCTTGTCGAGTTGGCGTCACGCCGATTTCAATTGTGGTCGCACCTGTTGCCGGTGATCGACACTTGCCGTCGGCGAGTGTGCTGCCGCGCGGCCCGCGTCCGGTCCGTGGGGATCACACCTGCCGTAGTCCTCCTGCTGTTCGACGACGAAAGGTGCCCTCGCGGTGTCTCTGCATTTCCACTGGTTCCTGCCCACCTATGGTGACTCCCGCAACCTGATCGCGGGTGGGCACGGCAGCCAGATGAACGGGGACCGTCCGGCCGACCTGAAGTACCTGAAGCAGCTGGCCAACGCGGCCGAGACCAACGGGTTCGAGGCGGTGCTGACGCCGGCGGGCCTCTGGTGTGAGGACGCGTGGCTGACCACCGCGGCCCTCATCGACTCGACCGAGACCCTCAAGTTCCTCATCGCGTTCCGCCCCGGTCTGATCTCGCCGCTGCTCGCCGCCCAGATGTCGGCGACCTTCCAGTGGCACTCGCAGGGCCGACTGCTCATCAACGTCGTCACGGGTGGGGAGTCGAGCGAGCAGCGCGCCTTCGGCGACTTCCTCGCCAAGAACGCCCGCTACGAGCGGTGCGACGAGTACCTGGAGATCATCCGCAGCCTCTGGACCTCCGACGAGCCGGTCGACTTCGTCGGCAAGTACCTGCGCGTGGAGAACGCGCTGCTCGGCCGTCGCCCCGACCCGACGCCGCAGGTGTTCTTCGGCGGATCGTCGCCGGCGGCCGGCGACGTGGCGGCCAAGCACGCCGACACCTATCTCACCTGGGGCGAGCGTCCCGAGGACGTGTCGAAGAAGATCGCCTGGATCAACGGCCTGGCCGCCGCGCAGGGGCGCACCCTCGACCACGGCATCCGTTTCCACGTGATCGCCCGCGAGACCTCCGAGCTGGCGTGGGCCGAGGCCTCGCGCCTGCTGGGCGCCCTCGACCCCGCGCAGGTGGAGGCGGCGCAGCGCAACCTCGCCCGGTCCGAGTCGGAGGGGCAGCGCCGGATGAGCGAACTCCACGGTCGCGGAAAGGCTTTCGGTTCGTCGACCGATCCGCGCTCGCTGGAGATCCACCCCGGTGTCTGGGCCGGGGTCGGCCTGGTCCGCGGCGGTGCCGGCACCGCGCTGGTCGGCTCCTACGACGAGGTCGCCGCACTGATCGGCGAGTACGCCGCCCTCGGTCTCGACCACTTCGTCCTGTCGGGCTACCCGCACCTGGAGGAGGCCTACCACTTCGGCGAGGGCGTGCGTCCCGCGCTGGCACGCCTCGGCCTCCTCGACGAGGGCGGCTCCCGCCCGAAGGAAGAGGTCCGCACCGCCTTCCTGCCGCGCCTGCAGGCCGCGTCCTCCTGATCCCGCCCACTCCCGTTCCACTCACGCTCCACGACCACCAGCGGAGGTAAACCATGTCCACCGAATCCATCGCGGACCAGATCAAGTTCGCCTACTGGGTGCCCAACGTCTCCGGCGGCCTGGTCACCAGTGACATCGAACAGCGCACCAACTGGGACTACGACTACAACGTCAAGCTCGCCCAGACCGCGGAGAACAACGGCTTCGAGTACGCGCTGTCGCAGGTGCGCTACGAGGCCAGCTACGGCGCCGAGTACCAGCACGAGTCGACCAGCTTCAGCCTCGCGCTCCTGCTCGCGACGCAGCGTCTGAAGGTCATCGCCGCCGTCCACCCGGGCCTGTGGCATCCGGTGGTGCTGGCCAAGTTCGGCGCCACCGCCGACCACCTGTCCAACGGCCGCTTCGCGATCAACGTCGTCTCCGGGTGGTTCAAGGACGAGTTCACCCACCTCGGCGAGCCCTGGCTCGAGCACGACGAGCGCTACCGCCGCAGCGCCGAGTTCCTGCAGGTCATGCGCAAGGTGTGGACCGAGGACGATGTGGAGTTCCGCGGCGACTTCTACCGCATCCACGACTTCACCCTGAAGCCCAAGCCGCTCAACACCCCCGAGCGTCCGAACCCCGAGCTGTTCCAGGGCGGCAACTCGACCGCCGCCCGCCTCAACGGCGGCAAGTACGCCGACTGGTACTTCTCCAACGGCAAGGACTTCGACGGCGTCACCGAGCAGATCGACGACCTGCGCAACGTGGCCCGCGCGAACAACCGCGAGGTCAAGTTCGGCCTCAACGGCTTCATCATCGCCCGCGACACCGAAAAGGAAGCCCGCGACACCCTGCGCGAGATCGTCGAGAAGGCCAATCGTCCTGCGGTGGAGGGCTTCCGGGACGCCGTCCAGCAGGCCGGCAACGCCACCGGCGACAAGAAGGGCATGTGGGCGGACTCGACCTTCGAGGATCTCGTCCAGTACAACGACGGTTTCCGCACCCAGCTGATCGGCACCCCGGAGCAGGTCGCCGAGCGCATCGTCGCCTACAAGCGCCTCGGCGTCGACCTCATCCTCGGTGGCTTCCTGCACTTCCAGGAGGAGATCGAGTACTTCGGCGAGAAGGTGCTCCCGCTCGTCCGCGAGCTCGAGGCCGCGCAGGCTCCCGTGGGGGTCGCGTGACGGCAGTGGGGCAGGCTGCCCGGCCCGTCGTGGCCGACCGGATCTCCTCGACGCAGGAGGCCCTGTCCGTCGCGCGGGAACTGGCCGCGTCCTTTGCGGCCGGCGCGGCCGAACGGGATCGTGATCGCAGGCTGCCATTCGAGGAGATCGACCGGCTCTCGGCGTCCGGACTGCTCGCACTGACCGTGCCCGCCCGGTTCGGCGGACTCGACGTCGCACCGAGTGTCCTGGCCGAGGTCGTGTCGATCCTGGCGGCCGCGGACCCGAGCATCGCGCAGATCCCGCACAGCCACTTCGTGTATCTCAACCTGGTGCGCCTCGCCGCGCCGGAGCAGCTGGCCGAGCGCATCTTCGCCGATGTGCTCGCCGGCGGGCGCATCGCCAACGCGCAGTCCGAGCGCGGGGGCAAGACCATCGCCGACATCTCGACGAGGCTGACCCCGGTCGACGGCGACGGCACGCGGTTCAGCCTCGACGGTGAGAAGTTCTACTGCACCGGTTCGCCGTACGCGCACACCCTCGCGGTGCTGGCGAAGCTGGACGCGGCGGTCGGCGACTTCGCGCCCGGCGAGTACGTGGCGTTCATCCCGGCTGACTCCGCAGGCGTGGAGATTGTCGACGACTGGGACGCGGTGGGGCAGCGGACGACCGGCTCGGGCACCGTCCGGTTCACCGGCGTGGGGGTTCGCGCCGACGATCTGGTCGCCCGTGCCGCGGCGACCGCCGCACCGACCGCCTACGGTGCGTACGCACAGCTGCTGCACGTCGCGATCGACACGGGCATCGCCCGCGGAGCGCTGAACGCGGCCGCCGAGTTCGTGCGCACCAAGGCGCGCCCGTGGTTCGAGGCCGGCGTCGAGCGCGCGGTCGACGACCCGCTGGTGGTCCAGCGCTTCGGCGAACTCGACGTCGACGTGGCCACCGCCGAGGCCATGCTCGCCGCGGCCGGCCGGGCCGTCGACGAGGCCGTGGCCGCCGGTACGCGTCCCGAGCTCGCCGCGGAGGCGTCGATCGCCGTGGCGCGGGCCAAGGCCGTCGCCGACCGGGTGTCGACGCCGGTGGCGTCGGCGCTGTTCGAGGTGAGCGGAACGCGTGCTGCGGCAGCCGGATCCGGACTCGACCGGTTCTGGCGGGACGCCCGCACCCACACGCTGCACGACCCCGTCCGCTGGAAGTACCAGCACATCGGCCGCCGCCTGCTGCGCGGCGAGGACCCGCCGCTGCACGGCGTCATCTGAACCACGGGGTCATCTGAACCACGGGGTCATCTGAACACTGCCGTCACGACGATCGCGTTGCGTTCGTGCCCGCCGACCGGGCACTCACGCAACGCGATTCGTCGTTGTCGGGGTGTCAGAGGTAGCGGCCGACGTGGGGCAGCGCCTTCTTCGGCGTCTTCGCGTTGAAACCGTCACCGATCGCGCGCAACCGCCAGTCGCCGCCGTCTCGGCTGATGACCGCCATCGCGACCGCCGTGAACGGCATGCCGCCTTTGAGGGTGTAGCGGGCGAGTTCGGCTCCGGTCGTGTCGTCGACGAGGCGGCAGAACGCGTTGTCGATCTCCTCGAAGGTCTGCCCGCGGTAGGAGGTCACGATGAACACCAGCGCGTCGATGTGCGGCGGGACCGATTGCAGCGCAACGCGGATCACCTCGTCGTCGCCCTCGCCCTCGCCGGTGAGGTTGTCGCCGGAATGGACGATGGAACGGTCGTCGCTCGTGAGATGTCCGTAGTAGACGATCTCCGTGCACTGGCCGCGCGAGTACATCAGCACCGATGCGTCGAGGTCGATGTTGCTCGACCGGCCGAACCGCCGGGGGACCGGGTCCCACCCGAGTCCCATGCTGATGTTGGTGAGCTTCACCCCGCCTTCCTTGCGGAGGGTGACCTTCTGTCCCTTCACCAGGCTGACCGGGCGGTCCTTGCTGAGACTGATCTCCGGGGCCCGCGGCGGCGCGGGAGGCGGCGAAGCGGCGGCCGGGGTGTGCGCGGGCGGCGTGGAGTACGTGGGCGGCGGTGTGTGGGTGGGCGGCGGCGTGTACGCAGGCGGCGTGGCCGGCGGCGGCGTGTACGCGGGTGGTGTGGCCGGCGGGGGCGTGTACGCGGGTGGTGTCGTCGCAGCCGGAGTGGGTGCCGGTGGTGGGGTCGGCTCGTCGTCGACGCTCACGCCGTGATCGCGGACGAGGTCGGCGAAGCCGCCCGCGTAGCCCTGTCCGACGGCGCGGACCTTCCAGTCGAGACCTCGCCGGTACACCTCGAGCGCGATGACCACCGACTCCGTCGTCAGGCCGGTGATGGCGTAGTCGTAGAGCTCTCGGCCGGCGGCGTCGGAGACCCGCGCGACCGGCGGGGCGAAGCGGCCGAACGTCGAACCCGGGTCCGCGAGGGTGATGACGGCGCGGACGGAGTCGATGTCGGCCGGGAGGCTGTTGGTCGAGATGCGCAGCCGTCCCGGGCCGCCGGGGGTCTGCTCGAGCGAGACGCCCGGCCCGGTCGGCTGGTTGTAGAAGACGAAATCGGCGTCGCTGCGGACGACGCCGCGGTCGGTCACGAGCAGCGCCGACAGGTCGGCTGCGGTCGCCAAGTCGACGGAGATGACGAGTTGGGAGGTCGACAGCGGGCCGTTCTGGCCCTTGATCAGCGCAGGCATGCGAGCGGAGGAGTCCTTTGCGGTCGGTCGTGAGCACGAGAGGGGCGGGCGGACCGGCATCCGGTCCCGGGGTCAGCCTAGCGAGGCCCGCGACAGGACGGCACCCGTCGAGTTGCGATCGACCGACGGACAGATTGATGTCGGTATGTCCGAATAGGCTGCTCGTCATGGTTGGTAACCGGGTTGGCACGCAGTTCGGTCCCTATCGTCTCGACGAACTGCTGGGCCGCGGCGGCATGGGCGAGGTCTACCGTGCGTACGACACGGTGAAGGACCGGACCGTCGCGCTCAAGCTGCTGAACCCGGGTCTCGCCGACGACTCGACCTATCAGGAGCGTTTCCGCCGGGAGTCGCGTGCCGTGGCGCGCCTCGGCGAACCACACGTCATCCCGATCCACGACTGGGGTGAGATCGACGGCGTCCTGTTCATCGACATGCGGTTGGTCCACGGCGAGGACCTCCGCGCGCTGTTGACCCGCGAGACCAAGCTCGACCCCGAGCGTTCGGTGTCGATCATCGAGCAGGTCGCCGCAGCGCTCGACGCCGCGCACGGCGAGGGTCTCGTGCATCGCGACGTCAAGCCGGAGAACATCCTGGTCGGCACCAACGACTTCGCCTATCTCGTCGACTTCGGCGTGGCCCACGCCGACGAGGACACGCATCTGACCCAGACCGGGACCGCGGTCGGGTCGCTCGCGTACATGGCGCCGGAACTGTTCGACGCCGCGCCGCTGACCCCGGCGAGCGACATCTACGCACTCGCCTGCGTGCTCTTCGAGTGCCTCACCGGCCGCGTGCCGCACCCGGCGACCACGGTGAGCTCGGCGATCAAGGCCGCCCTGTTCGAGCCCCCACCCGCGCCCAGTACCGTCACCGCCGGCGTCCCGGCCGCGATGGACGAGGTCATCCGGCACGGACTCGCGGCCGATCCGGCACAGCGCTTCTCCTCGGCCGCCGAACTCGCCCGCGCAGCACGCGCGGCGTTGACCGGGGAGCCGGCACCGCGGTCGTACTCCGCGGTGAACCTGAGCAAGGCGCCCTCGACCGTGATCGCGCCGCCGGACCCAGCCTACGATCAGACCCAGGTGCGCCAGACCGGGCCGGAGTCCGTCGTAGGCGCGAATCATTCAGGTGCCCAACAGGTTTCGGAGCCCCACGATTTCCCCGGCACATGTCGGTTCACCGATTCCCAGCCGTACCCGACGGGGCAGCAGTTCTCCGGGCCCCAGCCGTACCCGGCCGCCTATGCGCCGCCGCCGGCCTACCCGCCCGCGTACCCTCCGGCCGAGCGTCGGCGTTCGCCGGCGATCCCGATCCTCATCGGACTGATCGTCGTCGCGCTCATCGGTCTCGCGGTGGTCGCGGGCGTGTTGCTGGCGGGGACGGGCGACGACACCTCGGACACGGCTTCCGAGCCGACGACGCCGACCGTCACCGAGACCGTCGTCCCGCCGCAGACGCAGAATCCGCAACCCGCTCCGCCGCAGCCCGCCGTACCGAGCGGTTCGACACCGTGCGACTCCACGGTCGGGGTGGGGACCTCGGTCACGAGCTGCCCGTTCGCCTTCGCCGTCCGCGACGAGTACTTCCGCGCCGGTGGTGCGCGGACCGCCCGCGTCATCTACGCGGCGAGTCCGGTGACCGGCCTGACCTATGCGATGACCTGTGTGCCCGAGGGGTCGGTCGTCACGTGCCGGGGCGGCAACGATGCGGTGGTGCACATCTACTGATGGCTCAGCCCACGAACGCGAACCCGCGAGACATGACACCACCGGCATCACGAGGCCCGGCACGGGGCGGTTCGCTCCTCACGCGCTCGAGGGCGGGGGTGGCACTGGCCGGCGCGGTGGCTCTCGGTCTCGCCGCGATCACATCCGCGTGTGGGAACGCACCCGATCCGAAGCCGATCACCCCGGTGACGGTGACGGTCACCTCGACCCCGCCGAGCCCCACCCAGCCCCCGACACCCGGTTCGTCCGCTGTCCCGCCGGCGTCCGACGCCGCTCTGGTGGCCGGGTTCGAGAAGGTCGCCGCGCCAACGGGATCGACGGTCGGCATCTCGATCGCGCCGGTCGGAGGGAATGCCGTTCCCGGTTTGACGCTCGGCGACCAGACCCCGCAGGTCGCCTGGTCGACCATCAAGGTGCCGCTGGCGATCGCCGCAGAACGCCGCAACGGTCCGAGTCCGGCGGCGCGCGCGGCGATCGTCGACTCCGACAACGCCTCTGCCGAGGCCCTGTGGTCGTCGTTGGGAGGTGGACAGGCGGCCGCCGACGCGGTCACCGAGGTGTTGCGTGACGGTGGCGACACGACGACGGTCGTACCGGCCACCCAGCGTCGGGCGGGTTACACGACCTTCGGCCAGACCGTGTGGTCGTTGCCCGATGCCGCAACCTTCACCGCGCATCTGCCGTGCATGTCCGGCGCCGGCAACGTGCTCTCGCTGATGGGGCAGGTGGCCGGCAACCAGCAGTGGGGAGTGGAGATCATGTCCGCGCCGCGGGCCACTGCGGTCAAGGGCGGATGGGGGCCGGGGATGTCGTCGGGCTACCTGGTGCGCCAGATCGGGCTGTTCACCTTTCGCGACGGCCGACGCACCGCGGTCGCCATGAGTGCCGTGGCGGGAACGATGAGCGGCGGGATCGCCGCGCTGAACGCGATCGCCAACTGGTTGAACCGGAACATGACCAAGCTCCCGCGCGGCAACTGCACGTGACGGGGGGCGGTCCGCAGACGCGTCCCGGAAAACAGCGCCTGAGAAGCGCCGCTCAGGCGAAGCGGATCGCGCTGTGCCGCCGGCGCCCCGCTGGAGGGCGGAATTCGGGGGCGGTTGCCGCCCGTGACCTGAGGCAGGCTCCGGGCCGGTCGCGGCCAGGTACCGATTGGGTCAACTGACTGGTTCCGCGACTCACACCGACAGTATTCTCCTGTTTCTAGAGTGACTCAGGAGAAAATTGTGAAAGTTGTGACTCGGTTTGCCCTCGTCGTCGGAGCCCTCGCGATGAGTGTGGTGCTCGGCGTGGGGTCTGCGAACGCCGTGCCCCTTCCCGCGCTGCCGCCGCTGCCCGAGCCGTTCGCCACCTGGTTCGCGCCGCCGGAGCCCGTGGAGAAAAAGCTCGCGAAGAGCTATGCGGCCCTTGCGAAGTCGATGAAGAAGTCGCTCCCCGGGCAGGTCGGCGTCGCGATCGCACCCATCGGAAGCGACCAGGTGATCTCCTTCGGATCGCTCAAGGCGGGCCGGGCGTGGTCGACGATGAAGGTGCCGGTCTCGTTGGCCGCGCAACGCGAGCGCGGGCCGGAGGTCGCGAAGATGGAGGACAAGGCCATCACCTTCTCCGACAACGACGCGGCCGGCGAGCTCTGGGGTGTGCTCGGCGGTGGACGCGCATCGGTCGACGCCGTCACCGCGGTGCTGCGCGAGGGCCACGACACCCGGACTCACGTCTCCTCCGAGATCGACGACCCGCCGTCGTATCCCGGCCACACCTCCTGGGCCCTGCGGGATCAGGCCGTCTTCGGAGCGCACCTGCCCTGCTTCCGAGACAGTGAGAACATCATCCGCCTGATGAGTCAGGTCGCCCCCAACCAGCAGTGGGGGATCGCCAGGGTCGGGCGCGAGAAGGGCGCGGTCACCGCGGTCAAGGGCGGCTGGGGTCCGGCGACGTCGAAGTCGTCCGGCCATCTCGTGCGACAGCTGGGGATCATCACCACCGCCGACGGTCAGGTCGCGGTGTCGATGGCGGCGATCCCGCGAAGCGGTTCCTTCACCGACGGCACCAAGATGCTCACGCGCGTCGGCAACTGGCTGGGCAAGAATCTCGCCGACCTGCCGAAGGGCCGCTGCTGACGGCCTCCGATGGATCAGGCGTCGGCCGCCTCGTGGCGTCCCGCGGGCGCCTGCGGTGCCCCCGCCGGGCGGCACAGCGCGGCCGCGATCGCGGTGGTCAGGGGCACCGACAGCGCGATCGCGATACCGCCGACGAACGACCGGGCGAGCTCGACGGCCACCACGTCGGTCGTGAGCAGCCCGCCGAGCGGCTGCTGGGCCACCGAGAACAGCAGCATCAGCGGCAGGGCGCTGCCGGCGTAGGCGAAGACCAGGGTGTAGACGGTGCTGGCGATGTGGTCTCGGCCGACGCGCATCGCGGCGCGGAACGTCGCGATCCGTGAGGGTTCGCCGGCGGCGGCGAGCTCGAAGGCCGCCGACGCCTGGGTGATCGTGACGTCGTTGAGCACACCGAGGGTGCCGATGATGAATCCGGCCAGCAGGAGGCCGCTCACCGAGATGTTGCCCTGGTAGACCTGCAGATTGGTGGTCTGGTCGCCCGACAGGCCCGTGAGGTTCATCGTCTTGATCGCCAGCCAGCTCAAGAGCCCGGCCAGCAGCAGTGATGTCAGTGTTCCCAGGAGCGCCGACGAGGTGCGCAGGCTGATCCCGTGCGCCAGGTAGAGCACGACGAACAGGATCACCGCCGACGACACGACCGCCACCGCCACCGGTGACGCGCCGTCGAGGATGGCGGGCAGCGTGAACACGATCAGCACGCCGAAGGCGAAGGCCAGGCCGAGGATCGAACGGAAACCGCGCCAGGCCGCGACCAGGACGATTGCGGCGACGAACAGGATCGCCCACACCACCGTCGCGGTGCCGCGCTGGAAGTCGAAGAAGCTGTAGTTCACGCCGCTCGGACTCGGGATCGCGGCGAGGCGTATCGCGTCGCCGACGCGCAGGATCGGCTGCCCGGCCTGCGGGGAGTCGCTGGTCCCCGGGGCATCGGCGCCTGGGGCGGTGCCCGACTGGGCACGCTCGGTCGGGATCTCGAGCACCGTGTACCGGCCGCTGTGCTCGCCGGAGTCGATGCGCACCGTGTTGAAGATGCAGGCGCCGTCGGCGACCGGGTTGACCGGGATGTCGGCGGTCTCGAGGACGCTGCCGGCCACCGAGCTCAGGCAGTTCGCCCGGAACTGGTCGACGATCTCGCCGTCGACGGTCTGGATGGGACCGCCGTCGGCGGTCCGGAACTGCGTGGGGATCGGATGGTCGGCATCCGACGGCCAGAGCACGGCCATGCCGATGACCACGGCCACCCCGGTGACCGCCAGTGTCGCGATGACGAACCACTTGGCGAACGGGGACAGGGCGTGGGAGATGTCGGTCAGGTGCGGGTGACCATGTTGAGTGCGCGCCACGCCGGTGAGCCTATGCGCAAGCGCCCGGGTCGCGGAACGGCGACCCGGGCGCTCACGGACGTGGCGGCCGGAACTCGGCACAATTCGTCGCAGAGTGCGACACCTGCGTGATCACAGCGGCAGCAGGATGTCCTTCACGGTCGGATCGGTGGCCAGGAACTCCTGCACGGCGGGGTCCTTGAAGGCGGCCACGAGGTTCTTGATGTTCTCGGTGTTCTCCCACTCGGTGCCGATGGTGAGCTGGCCGGCGAACTCGTCCGGGGCCGGCGGCGCGAAGATCTGCTTGGAGATCGGGATACCCGCCGCCAGGTAGTACTCGGTGTAGCCGACGGTGGCGTCGAGGTCGGCGAGCGACCGGGACTGCGCGGCGAAGTCGAGCAGGACGAACTGCAGGTTGCGCGGGTTCTCGGCGATGTCCTTCTGGGTCGCCTTCCACTTGTCGATGCCCGGCTTGAGGGTGATCAGGCCGGCGCGCTCGAGCAGCCACAGGCCCTGGGCCTCGTTGGCGGGATCGGAGTACAGCGACACCTTGGCGTTCTGCGGCAGGTCCTGCGGGTTGGCGTACTTGTCCGACCAGATGCCGAAGCCCCAGCGGAAGACGGGGGTCGCGGCGACCTCCTTGAAGTCGGGGTTGGCCTCGAGGACCTGCGACAGCCACAGCTTGTGCTGGTAGATGGTGCCGGCGACCTCGCCGTCACTGACCGCGCGGTTCAGCGTCGTCGAGTCGGACAGGCCCTTGAACGCGACCTTGATGCCGTACTTCGGGGCGACCTCCCGGCTGACGAACTCGACGAGCGCCTGCTCGGCGGCGTTGCCCTCGGCGGTGACGACGGTCAGCGTCGCGCCCGGGGTCTCGTTGGGGGAGGTCGAGTCGGAGCCGAGAAAGCGCCAGCCGAGCACGCCGGCCAGGACGGCGACCACGACGAGAACGCCGGCGATCAGCGGCCAGCGGCGTCGCGTGGAGATCTCGATGCCGGAACCCGATGCGGGAGAGGGCTTCTGCGTCTCCGGCGCGCCGGTGTTGAGGTCGGAGGACATGGATGGACCTTTCGTGGTGAAAGTGCGGATCGCGGAGGGCGATTCGAGGGAGGGTTCGGTGCGGCCGGACGCGGTCAGTGGTTGACGCGCTTGTTGGTCACCGGGTTCAGGCTGCGCACGAGTGCGTCGCCCGCGAGCTGGATGAGCGCCACGGTGATGACGAGGACGATGATCGTGGCGATCATGACGCCCTGGTCGAAGCGCTGGTAGCCGTAGGTGACCGCGACGTAGCCGAGGCCGCCCGCGCCGATGGTGCCCGCGATGGTCGAGTACTCGATCATCGCGATCGTGTTGATGGTCAGGCCGCCGACGATGCTCGGCAGCGCCTCGGGAACCTGTGCCTTCCAGATGATCTGGGCGTTGGAACCGCCGGAGGCGCGGGCGACGTCGATGGTCGAGGCGGGCACCGAGCGCAGCGAGTTCTCCACGATGCGGGTGAAGAACGCGATGCCCGCGATGGACATCGGGACCACCGCGGCGGCGATGCCGATGTTGGTTCCGGTCACGAGACGAGTGAACGGGATGATGGCGGTCATCAGCACGAGGAAGGGCAACGATCGCCCGATGCTGATGATCCAGGACAACGGCGTGTGCAGCGCGCGGTTGGGGAAGAGCCCGCCCGGGGCGAGGTTGTGGACCAGCGCGCCGAGCGGCACCCCGACGACCAGCACGATCACCATCACGATGCTCACCATGAGCACGGTGTCGACGAACGCCGGCAGCAGCAGGTCGGGGATCTCGTCGACGGGGACGGTGATCGCGGCGAGATGGCTTGTCGTGCTCATACCGCCACCTCCTCCTTCTTCGTCAGGATGTCGTTCGTCGTGGCGTCGTGGTCATCGGCCGGATCGGTTGCCGCGCCGGGTGTTTGCGTGGTGCGGGCGGACAACCCGAGTTCGGCGGCAGCGTCGACGAACGCCGACACGTGGTCCGCCGGCACCGACACGGTGAGGTCGCCGAAGGCGATCCCGTCGACGGTCTGGACGTTCGCGCCGAGGACCGAGATCGGGATGCCGAGTCGGCCGCCGAGCCGCGTGAGCCAGTCGGCCGGCACCGAGGTGTCGTTGTAGACGACGTCGATCGCGGCCTGATCGGCACCCGCCCGGGCGGCCGGCCCACGAGGCCGGAGTGCCCGTCCCAGAACGGAATCCGGATCGAGCACCAGGTCGTCGAGCCGTCCGTGCTCGACGATCCGGCCGTGGTCGAGCCGTCCGACGGTGTCGGCGACGCGGACGATCGTGTCCATCTCGTGGGTGATGAACACGACGGCGAGGCCGAGTTCGTCGCGGACCTCCGTGAGCAGGTTCAGGAACGTGTCCGTGGCGGCCGGGTCGAGGCCCGACGTCGCCTCGTCGGACAGCAGCACCGACGGCTTGAGGGCGAGCGCGCGGGCGATGCCGACGCGCTGGCGCTGGCCGCCGGAGAGCTGATGCGGGTACAGGTTCGCCTTGTCGGCCAGGCCGACGAGATCGAGCAGATCGGCGACCCGTGCCCTGGTGGACGCCTTCGTCGCGCCGAGGTATTCCAGCGGCAGGGCGACGTTCTCGGCGGCGGTCCGGCGGGCCAGCAGGCTCGACGACTGGAACACGGTCCCGATACGACGACGGGCGTCGCGCAGGCCGGACGTGCCGAGGGCGGTCAGGTCCTCGCCGTTGACGACGACCTTGCCCGACGTCGGGCGCTCCAGGAGGTTCAGGCATCGTGCCAGGGTGCTCTTGCCCGCGCCGGACGGCCCGACGACGGCGAAGATCTCGCCCGAGTCGACGGTGAAGTCGATCTCGTCGAGCACCGTGGTCGGCTTCGAGGTGCCGGCCCCGAACACCTTGGTGAGTTCTACCACTTCGATCATCTCGGCACCCTCGTCACTTCGTCCCGGACAGGATGAGGCGGTTGGTCTCACGGATCGAGTCGTCGATGGTCGAGTTCACGCCGCCGACGCGGTAGGTCGATCCGCGGTGGTTGTCGGGCAGCAGGTCGCCGCGGCCGAACAGCTTGTGGCGCAACGTTCCCGGTACATACTCGCGGTCGTAGAGGCCGCGACGCTCGAGGGCCGGGATCACATGGGTGACGATGTCCTCGAACGTGCCCGGGGTGATCGCGTAGGCGAGGTTGAAGCCGTCGACGTCGGTCTCGGCGACCCACTCCTGCAGGGCCTGCGCGACCTCGTCGCCCGAGCCGATGAGGACCGGTCCGGTGCCTCCGATGCCGCCCCATTCCGCGATCTCGCGCACGCGCCATTCCTCTCCGGAGTCGCTCGCCTGCTGGAACGCGGCGACGGCGGACTGGATGGCGTTGCTCTCCACATTGCCGATCGGCTCGTCGATGTCGTAGGCCGCGAGGTCGATGCCCATCCACCCCGACATCAGCACGAGCGCACCCTCTTCACTGGCGTACCGCTGGTACTCGGCGGCCTTCTCCCGTGCGGCCTCCGGGGTGGAGTCGGTGATGATGGTCAGCAGCGTGTAGATCTTGGCGTCGTAGGGATCGCGGCCGGCCAGCACCAGTTCCTCGCGGATCTTGCCGCCGACGTCGCGCAGGATGGCCTTGGTGGGCGCGGCGACGAAGATCGCCTCGGCGTTCTCGGCGGCGAAACGACGACCCCGTGGCGACGCTCCTGCCTGGTAGATCACCGGCGAACCCTGCGGCGACGGCTCGCAGAGGTGCACGCCGGGAACGGTGTAGTGCTTTCCGCGGTGGCCGATGTGGTGCACCTTGGCGGGGTCGGTGAAGATGCCGCGCTCGCGGTCACGCAGGACCGCGTCGCGTTCCCACGAGCCCTCCCACAGCTTGTAGAGGACGGTCAGGTACTCGTCGGCCTGGTCGTAGCGGTCGTCGTGCTGGAGCTGGTCGTCGGCGCCCATGTTGCGCGCCGCCGACGGCAGGTACCCGGTGACGACGTTCCAGCCGATGCGACCTCCGGTGAGGTGATCCAGGGTCGACATCCGGCGGGCGAACGGGAAGGGGTGCTCGAAGCCGGTGCCGGTGGTGATGCCGAAGCCGAGATGCTCGGTGGCATGGGCCATCGCGGACACCAGGAGGATCGGGTCGTTGACCGGGATCTGGGTGCCCTGGCGGATCGCGGCCTCGTCGGTGCCGGCGTACACGTCGTAGACACCGAGCACGTCGGCGATGAACAGGCCGTCGAAGCCGCCGGTCTCGAGAAGCCTTGCGAGATCGACCCAGTAGTCGATCGTGTTGTAGTCCCAGGCCCGGTCCTTCGGATGGCGCCACAGGCCGGGGGACTGGTGCGCAACGCAATTCATGTCGAAGGCGTTGAAACGGATCTTGCGGGTGGTGCTCGTGCCGTTGTCGGGGGTCACGGCGGGCTGCTTCGGTTCAGACACCCGAGGAATGATCCAGACGGATCGGCGGAGTCGCCATCTTTGCGCGCATCGCGGGCTAAATTCGACTCGTGCGCGGAAAAGATGTGTTAAGCGACGGCCTCGGACGCATCGCGGAGAACGTTTCCGCAGTTCTCGACGGGTTGGGGCCCGACGAGTTGAATCGCGCTCCGGCCCGGGGCGCGAACACGATCGCGTGGCTTGTCTGGCATCTCACACGTGTCCAGGACGCCCAGGTGGCGGATGTCGCTGGGACAGAGGAGGTATGGCGTTCCGGAGGTTGGTTCGAGCGGTTCGGTCTCGACCTGCCGGCCGAGCACACCGGGTACGGGCACACCCCGGCGGACGTGGCGCGGGTCGTCGTCGACGACGTGTCTCTGTTACAGGGGTACTACGACGCGACGCACGCGGTCAGCCGGGACTTCATCGAGTCGTTGTCCGACTCGGACCTGGACCGGGTGGTCGACGCCCACTGGGACCCGCCGGTGACCCTCGGGGTGCGGCTGGTCAGCATCATCGACGACGACGCCCAGCACATCGGTCAGGCCGCGTACCTGCGGGGTCTGTTCGCCTGAGACGTCCGGCCACCGGCGAGGCAAGCCGGAAGCCGGCCGACCCTGGACTCCAGGCCGGCCGCTCCCCGTTCCCCACGCCGGAGGCGTGAGGCAGTCATTCACCGCCGCAGGGGTGAGGCAGTTGTTCACCGCCGGAGGCGGGGAAGCCGTCGCGTCTGGCGGCGCCGGCTAGGACATGCACCCCTTCAGCGTCTGGAAGTCCCCCGCGAAGGCCGGTCCCTTGCATGTCGGGCCGTTCTTGCCGTCGACGACCACCTGACCGCCGGGGCCGGCGATGCCGATCGCCAGTCCGGCACGGTCACCGGTCATCGTGACCGTCGCGCCGGGGCCCAGGGCGATGGCGGCGGGACCGGCGAAGTTGTCGGCGGTGGAGGAGGCCTTGCCGCCGTTGTCGGTGATGGCGAGCGCGAGGCCGGTCGGGCCGGACTCGGCGCTGCAGGATGCCGCCGACGAGGTCTGACCCGGGAGGGCCGGACAGACCGTGGGGGCCGCCCCGGCCGACGGCGCCGCCGCGAGGGAGACCGCGGTGGCGCCCGCCGCCGCGACGACGAAACCGAGTGCTGTGCGTGCAACTGTCTTCATGTCGACTCCTTTGTCGAGGACTGCTGTCGAGTACTGCTACTGCGCGTGTGCGAGCACTGAGCCATTCGGTTCCGGCTCGCCCGTCGGATGGGGCCGTGCGTGCACCATGGCGGGCTCCCGCCGGGCTTGCGCATATCGGGTTCCCACCGGGCGTAAGTTGAAACCGTGCAGTTGCGAATCTTCACCGAACCCCAGCAAGGCGCGACCTACGACCAGTTGCTCGCGGTCGCCAAGGCCACCGAGGATCTCGGATACGACGCCTTCTTCCGCTCGGATCACTTCAGCGGGATGAACACCGACGGGCGGCCCGGTCCGTCGGACGCGTGGATCACCCTTGCCGGTCTGGCTCGCGAGACGTCCCGGATCCGGTTGGGGACGCTGGTGACGTCGGCGACGTTCCGCCTGCCCGGCCCGTTCGCCGTTGCGGTCGCCAACGTCGACCAGATGAGCGGCGGTCGTGTCGAACTGGGGCTCGGCGCCGGCTGGTACGAGCCGGAGCACCGTGGTTACGGCATCCCGTTCCCGCCGGTCAAGGAGCGGTTCGACCGCCTCGAGGAGACCTTCGAGATCATCACCGGCCTGTGGGGGACCCCGGAGGGGGAGACCTTCGACCACAACGGGCGGCACTTCCAGCTCAGTGACTCCCCGGCACTGCCGAAGCCCGTGCAGAGGCCGCGACCGCCGATCATCGTCGGCGGCAGCGGCAAGAAGCGCACCCCGGCGATCGCGGCGCGGTTCGCCGACGAGTTCAACATCGTGTTCCAGCCGGTCGAGACCGCCCGCGACCTGATGGGCCGTGTGGAGGCGGCGTGTGCGGCGGCCGGCCGCCGTCCGGAGACGATGACGTACTCTGCCGCCCTCGTGTTGTGTTGCGGCCGTGACGAAGCCGAGTTCCGGCGCCGTGCCGAGGCGATCGGCCGCGAGCCGGAGGAGCTGCGGGAGAACGGTGCCGCCGGCACCCCCGACGAGGTCGTCGCCAAGATCGCGACCTACCGCGAACTCGGCATCGAGCGCATCTACCTGCAGACGCTCGACCTCGGAGACCTCGACCACCTGGAACTGGTGTCGTCGAAGGTGGCGCCGCAGCTGCGCTGAGCCGCTCCGTCCTCCGACCGGCCCCGCAGGCGACCCGGTCCCGCAATGGAGCGGCCTCCGCGCCGAGGCCGTGAGGCAGCTCGACGCGGAGGCCGGGTACGGGGGCCGTCGACGCTCAGGCGAGCGCGGCGGCGCGTTGCCGGTGTGCGGCGAGGGTGAACTCGCGTGGGCACAGCGTGCTGGTGCCGTCGACGGCGAGTTCGCGCGCGATCCTGCCGAACGTCGGTGCGAGCTTGAACCCGTGTCCGGAGAGTCCGGCGACGGCCACGATGCTGCCCGTCGGGTCCCGGTCGACGATCGGGACGCGATCGGCGGTGTACATCTCGTGGTGCGCGGTGAGGCGGACCGGCTCGGGGTTCATGTCCGGGAAGAAGTCGGTCACCTGCGCGGCGAGGTGGGCGCCGAAATCGTCGGGCAGATCGGGCAGTTCGGCGAGCGTCGGGGCGGACGGGAGGTCGAGGTGGCCGGGGCTGACCTTGACGCTGTATCCGTCGAGCGACGGCGCACCGAAGAAGTGCACGTCGTCGATGTCGCGCATGAACACCGGGAACCGCTCGGGGAGGTACCGGCCGATGTCGGCGGGCATGAACCACGAGAGCGCGAGGCGCTGCACGTGGACCAGGTCGCGGACGCCGGGCAACAGCTCCGTCGCCCACGACCCGGTCGTCACGATGGCGGTCCGGGCCCGCACGACGCCCTGGGCCGTGCGGATGGTGACGCGGTTGTCACCGGGTTCGACCGCCTCGACCGCACAGCGGTAACGCATGCGGACGCCGTTGGCCTCGGCGAGCCGCAGTGCGCTGCACACCGCGACCTCGGGACGCAGCCCTGCGCCCTGGGGATCGAGGATGCCCACGTCCGAGTCGTGGACGTCATGCTGCGGGTACTCCTTTCGCAGTTCTTCGGTGTCGAGGTATCGGTGGGGGAGTCCGAAGTTGTCGATCGTCTCCCTGGTCGCGACCATCTCCGGCTGCGTCTCGGTGCCGATGCTCAACGCACCGACCTGCAGCAGGATCTCGGTGCTGGCCTCCTGTTCGAGCTCGAGCCACTGGCGACGGGCGTCGGTCAGCAGCGGGAGGTAGAGTCCGCCCTCCTTGTAGGCCATCCGGAACAACCGGGACTCGCCGGCGAAGGAACCGAGTCCGTGTGCGCGGCCGTACTGTTCGATGCCGAGGACCGACAGCCCGGGCACCTTCGACAGGTGCCACAGGGCCATCGCGCCGACGCTGCCGGCGCCGATGACGGCGACGTCGACGAGTTCTTCGGGGGTCGATGCCGAGGTCATGCCAGCACCGGGGTGTTCCAGAGGTTCAGCGAGGTGCCGATACCGAGGGTGCGGGCACGCTCGTACACGCGGGTCGCCCACGCGACGTCCTCGACCGGCATGCCGCCGATGGAGAAGATGACGATCTGATCGGGGTCGCGCTCGGTGCCGCCCGAGGCGAGGATGCGGCCGATGTCCTCGATGCGTTCCTCGGCGAGCTTGCCCTCGTGCACGCGGTCGGTGAAGAAGCAGCCCACGATCGGGATCGAGGCGTAGGTGGGGTAGGGGAACTCGTCGGCCCAGGCCTCGTAGAGCCCGAGGTTGTCGACGACGAGGCGCACGTCGTCGGAGATCAGGTCGTCGTCGAGGCTGACCGACGACGGCATGGCGAGGTAGGCGCCGGGCTTGACCCATTCGCGCTTGAGAACGGGGTAGTTCTCCGGCGACCCGCCACTGGTGGTGCAGTAGGTCACGATGTCGGAGTCGCGCACCGCGGCCTCGTTGGTGTCGACGAATTCCACACGGATCTGCGGGAATTCGCGCTCCATCCATTCGCGGAAGATGTTGAGTCCGCGCTCGCTGCGGCCCTTGACCTTCACCAGTTCGATCCCCGGCCGGGCGACGACGAACGACTGCAGCGCGGTGCGCGCCATCACGCCCGGGCCGACGATGCCGACGACCTTGGAGTCCTCGGGGGCGAAGA
Source organism: Gordonia paraffinivorans (assembly GCF_900683595.1). Taxonomy (NCBI): domain Bacteria; kingdom Bacillati; phylum Actinomycetota; class Actinomycetes; order Mycobacteriales; family Gordoniaceae; genus Gordonia; species Gordonia paraffinivorans. Next base: position 1,263,289 of record NZ_CAACYD010000007.1, read on the forward strand.
GGCGGGCTCCGACACCGGGGATCGCGCCGGTGCGCATGGCCGACAGCAGGTTGGCCGACATCACCGCACGCGGGGCGCCGGTCTCCACGTCGTTGAGGACGAACAGGTGGATCGAGCGGGGGAGGCCGGAGAGCTTGTTCTCGATGTTCGATCCGTACCACTTGACGCCCGCGGAGTGGAAGGCCCCGCCCAGGTAGGCGGGCATGGCCATGAAGCGGCGGTCCTCGGTGTGGCGGGGCATGCCCGGGAACTCGGGCTCCTCCGGGAAGGAGATCATCGATCCGTGGGAGTCGCTGTTCTTGCCGGCCATGCGGTAGTCGCCGCGGCCGAGGAGGGCGAACATCTCCTCCATGGTGTCCACACAGGCGGCCATGTCGGTGACGCCGGCGGCCACCATGTCGGGCTCGGAGAGGTAGAGGAAGTCGATGGCGGTGTCGGTGGTGGTGGTCTCGACCGTGGTCTCGGTCATCGGGTGATCCCTTCGCGTGTCGTGGTGTGTGGTGTGGGTCAGGCGGACTGGACGACCACCGGGGTGCCGACCATCCAGCCGCCGTCGACGGTGAGGATCTCGCCGCAGATGTGGTCGGACAGCGGCGAGGCGAGGAACAGCACCGAGTCGGCGATCTGCTCCGAGGTCGCCCACCTGCCATTGGGCGTCTGCCCCTCGAGCGCGGCGCGGATCTCCGGGGAGTAGAGGGAGGTCATGTCGGTCTCGACGAAGCCCGGAGCGACGCCGTTGACGTTGATTCCGTCTGCGGCGTAATCGATCCCGGCCTGGCGGGTGAAGTTCACCATCGCCGCCTTGCTGGCGCAGTACGCGGCGAAGCCGGGGTTGGCGCGCAGCCCGCTGATCGAGGCGACGTTGACGATCTTGCCGCCGTTGCCGGCGTCGAGCATGGCCCGCAACGCCGCCCGGGTGCAGAAGAACGTCCCGTCGACGTTCACCGCGAACTGCTGCCGCCACACCTCGTCGGTGGTCTCCGTGGCGCTCCCGGCGAAGAGGACGCCGGCGTTGTTGACCAGGATGTCGATGCCGTGCTCGGCGGCGATCTCGCCGAACACCCGGTCCACCGCGGCGGAATCGGCGACGTCGAGCTCACGCGACTCCCCGGTGCCGCCCGCGCGGCGGATCTCGGCCGAACAGGACTCGTCGCCGGCCTTGAAATCGGAACGGTCGCAGATGATCACCGAGGCGCCGGCCTCGGCGAGGCGCAGCGCGCTGGCGCGTCCGATGCCGCGCGAACCGCCGGTGACGACGGCGGTCTTGCCGGTCAGGTCGATCACTTGGACTCTCCTTCGATGACGTTGGACTCGTAGCGGTCCGCCCACGGCCGGACGGTGGAGAAGGCCTTGGCCGCCGCCAGGACGTCGGCATCCGCGCGGTGGCGGGCCGCGATCTGCAGGCCGACCGGGCGTCCGTCCTCGGTGAAGCCGGCGGGGACGGTGATGGCCGGCGAGGTGAGCATGTTGTACGGGTAGGTCAGCAGCCAGCCCAGGAGCTGGGTCTGCAGCGGCTCGTCGGCCAGCCACTCCGGGGCGAACTGGTCGAGCGGGAAGGCCGCTGACGCCAGCGTCGGCGAGACGAGCAGGTCGTAGTGCTCCATGAACTCGGTGAAGGTGTCGTACATCCGCGAGCGGAAGGCCTGGGCGCGGCCGACCTCCTCGGCGGTGAGGGTCTTGGACAGCTCGTGGATCTCGATCAGCTGGTCGTCGAGTTGACCGCTCAGCTCCTTCCAGTCCGGGAACAGGTCGTTGTCGGCGGCGAAGCCGGGCACCCAGATTCCCTCCCACATGGCCTGTTCCGGATTGCCCCAGTTGGGGGTGGCCTCGGTGACCGTGGCGCCCAGCGTCTCGAATGCGGTGACCGCCTCGCGGCAGATCGCGGCGACCTCCGGGTCGACGTGGCCGACGTTGAGGTCCGGGGAGTACGCGACCCGCAGGCCGGACAGCGGCTTCTCGCCCCCGATCTCGTCGAGTTCGGCGGCGTACGACTCGACCTCGCGGGGCAGGCTCATCGGATCGCTCGGATCGAATCCGGTCATGACGTCGAACATGAGCGCGGCGTCCTCGACGGTGCGGGTGATGGGGCCGTGGAAGACCCAGGTCTCGAACTTGGTCTGCAGCAGGGCATGCGGGATGCGCCCGAGCGAGGGCTTGAGGCCCACGACCCCGCACATCGCCGACGGGATGCGGACCGAGCCGGCGCCGTCGGCGCCCTCGGCGATCGGCACCAGGCCCGCGGCGACCGCGGCCGCCGAGCCCCCGGACGAGCCGCCCGCGGTGTGACCGTGCTTGAACGGATTGTGGGTGGGGCCGTAGAGGTGGCTGTCGGTGCCGCCGTAGTAACCGCCCTCGGGCGCGTTGGTCAGGCCGGTGAACAGGCCGCCCGCGGCCTTGAGTCGCGCGACGACGACGGCGTCCTCCTTGCCGATCTCGTCGGCGAACGGCGTCATCGAATGCGTGTTGGGCAGGCCGGCGACCTCGGTGAGGCACTTGATCGCGAACGGCACGCCGTGGAGCGGTCCGAGCGGCTCGCCGGCGGCCTGCTTGGCGTCGAGTTCCCGGGCGTCGGCCAGGACCTGTTCCCGGTCGTAGTGGACGTAGGCGTTGATCAGCGGGTTGATCGCCTCGATCCGCGCACAGGCGGCCTCGGCGACCTCGAGCGCGGTGAGCTCGCCGGCGGCGATCTTGGCCGCGATCTCGGTCGCGGACATCCATGCGTACTGGTCGGCGTCCATGACTACTCCTGAATTGGGTGAGGGGGAGGTGGGAATGGTTCGGCGCGAGTGTTTTTCGGCGCCCAACAAATGTCCGTCGAAACCATTACTGGTCCCCGATACCGTCGTAACGCGCAGGTTACGGAATGGAATGGTCTGCAACACAACGAAAGTGGGCACGACCGGAACGGTCGTGCCCACTTGTCGTGTCGAGCAGGAGACGAGGAGGTCGGTGTCTCCTACTCGGCCGGGGACTGAGCACTTGCGGCGGTGCTCACCCCGTCGCCGGTGGCGACGACCTCGATGTCGTCGGTCCGGCTGGCCCGCAGTGCGGCGAGGGCGGACTCGCCCTTGGCTGCCGCGAACATCTCCTCGACGTGTGCGCGGTCCTCCTCGGAGTGACCGGTGACCGCTGAGACGATCAAGAAGACCGCGAGGTTGACGGCGAGGCCGACGATGCCCGAGGTCAGGCTGCCCAGGGCGCGGATGTCGTCGTTGTAGACGCCGGTCAGCGCCGCGGCGATGACGAAGCCGCTGACCATGCCCCAGATGGCGCCGTACTTGTTGCCGCCCTTCCAGAAGATGCCCAGGAACAGCGGCACCGACAACTGGATGATGCCCTGGTAGGAGATCTGGGCGAGCAGTTGGAGACGGTCGAAGTTGAACGTCGCGAAGGCGATGACGCCGGCCAGGAGCATGTAGACCACCATGCTCGCCTTGGCGATCACGGTCAGCTGGTGGTCGGACAGCGGACGCCGGACCAGGGTGGCGACGATGTCGTTGGAGACCTGCAGGCCGGCCACCTGGACGCTGGCGTCGGTGTGACCCATCTGCGCGGCGAAGACGATGACCACCGCGAGCCCCAGCATCCACGTGCCGCCCCACTGGTCCAGCAGGGTGAACCAGGCGCCCTGCGGGTTCTCCATGACCTCGGGGATGTTGACGGCGGCGAGGCCGACCAGCATCAGGATGGTGTAGAAGGTCGCCGAGATGAGAATCGTTGCGAGCGTGCCCTTCTTGACCGTGCGCACGCTCGAGGCGGTGTAGATGCGCTGGAAGCTGGTGGGCCAGCTCAGCGAACCGATGACGCCGGTGAAGACGAGCGCGAAGATGTACCACGGTCCGTAGTTGTCGCCGCCGCCCGGGAGCACCAGGAACTTGTCGCCGATCGCCTGCAGGTCGCCCCAGCTGATGGGGCTGCCCATGGCGCCGGTCAGCATGATGACGCCGATGATGCCCGCCACGATGTAGGCGACGAAGCCCTGGAACATGTCGGTCATGATCAGGCCGCGCATGCCCATCTGCACCGTCCAGAACTGGCGGATGAGGATGACCGCGAGACCCACACACAGGGACGCGATGACCGACCAGGCGCCGTCGCTGGCGATCTCGAAGAGAGTGCCGAGGGCCTGCATGCCCAGGACGACCCACGGGAACAGCGAGATCACGCCGATGGCGCTGGCGATGACGCGCACCGCGTCGGAGCGGTAGCGCACACGCATCAGATCGGGCTGGGTGCGCAGGTCGTAGACCTTGCCCCAGCGCCACGCCCTGGTCGCCATGAGGTACATGAACGCGACGCCGAGGGTCGAGTACGCCAGGGCGTACATGCCGAACACGCCGGCGCCGGCGGCGAGGCCGAAGAACGCGATGAAGGTCGAGCCGGGCCACCACGAGTTCACGTAGGACATGGCCACGAACCAGGTGCCGTACGAACGGCCGCCGACCGAGTACTCCTCGAAGGTCGGATCAGATTTCTGCTTGGTGGCGTAGAGGATTCCCACCACGATCGCGTAGAACGCGAGCAGCATTCCGAGCATGATCGCCATCAGTCGTCACCCTCTCCACGGATGTTCTCGACGATGTACAGCGCGGTCAGGCTGACACCGACGAGAGCGGCGTTGATGATCCAGTACATGACCGCCCACGGGATGCCGAAGATCACCGGGCTCTTGACCCCGCTGGAGCTCAGGTACAGCGGCGGGAACAGCGCCATCAACAGTGCGAATCCGTAGACGACGCCGAATGTGGTGTTGATTACCTTGCGATCCAGGCTCTTTATGAACTGAGTCAAGGATTCGGCTCCTTTCCTTGCGACCATTCGCACGGCGGCAGACCCGGGTCGGGCGCGGCGATGAATGGGAGATTGGTTGATGCACCAAAGGTGTTCGTTCCGAACGTGATACGCGGTCAGGAAGGTCTACGTACCGCCGTCGGTGTGTGCAACCAAAGCATGCGAGTGGACCATTACTGGTCACGTTTCGGGTCGTAACGGGCCTGTTACGCGTCGGCCGCGATCCCGCGTTGCGCGTAGGCCGCAGTATCCAGCCGGTGCTGCAGCCGGTGGGCGCCGGGCTCCTGGCCGTTGCCGGGCTGCGCCGGCACGTGCAGGACGGTCCGGTCGGCGCGGAAGTAGTCGACGGACATCTCCACCGGCGCGCCGAACCCGTCGTAGCTGTTGCGGTTGACCTTCAGCAACGGGGTGCCGACCTCGACGGCGAGCGCCGCGGCGACCCGCGGGGATGCGGAGACGACGCGGATCTGCTCGTCGGCGGTGGCGGGGCGCACGCCGTAGTGCTCGACCAGCAGTTCGTAGAGCGAGCCGATCAGCGAGCGTTCCAGCAACTGCGGGAAACGCGTCGCCGACACCCGGAACGACTCGAGGGACAACGAGTCCCCGTCGGCGAAGCGGATCCGCACGATCGCCGCGATGAGATCGTCCGGGCCGAGGCCGAAGTACTCGCGTTCCTCTGCGGTGGGGTGTTCATAGGAGGCCGAGAGCAGGCGCGTTCCCGATTCGAACCCCTGCGAGCGGAGCATCTGCGGCACGCCGACGACGGTCCCGAGCGGGCGTTCGACGCGGCGGCCCTCGGCCGGGTCGACCTCGTCGGAGAAGGTGGTGTCGGGCGCTGATTCCGCCGCGGTGAGATAGGCGCCGCCGGTGCGGCCGCGCTTGCGGTGGACGACGCCTTTCTCCTCGAGTTCGGCCAGGGCGCGGCGTATGGACGACCGCGACACGTTCAGGCGCTCGGCGAGTTCACGCTCGGCGGGCAGCTTGGTGAACCCGCGGCGTGCCAGGTCGTCGGCGAGGCGGGTAATGGTGGCAAAGGTCTCTTCGTAGGTCACTGCTCACCGTGCTCTTTGGATCAGGGAAATGGTTGTCTCGCGCCGGCCGGGCTCACTCGTGAGCAGTGCGAACGGCGTGTCTTCACAAGAGTTGCACCGAATCTCGCGGTGTGCGAACTCGGGAAATGCAGAATTTACATTCGGGCCAGGGACCAGAAATGGTTCCGATGCAACCTTTACCCATGCCTCAGCAGACGCAGGTTCCCGTTCTGGGATCGACAATCGAGCAGCTCCGGGCCGGATTCGCCGATGGGAGCACCACACCGACCGAAGCGTTGGAACTGACCATCGCGCACATGGAAAAGGTCCAGCCCTCCATCAACGCGATCGCCGCCACCGACGTCGACGCGGCACGCGAGAGCGCGGCCGCGGCCACCCGCCGGTGGGAGGAGGGCCGTCAGCTCGGCCCGCTGGACGGCGTGCCGGTCACGGTCAAGGACAGCGTGAACGCGGTCGGACTCCCGTGGCGCCACGGCACCAAGCCCAACGACGGCCTGGCGAACGCCGAGGTCGACGCCCCGCCGTCGGCACGCCTGCGCGAGGCCGGCGCGGTGATCGTGGGCAAGACCACGATGCCCGACTTCGGCATGCTCGCCTCCGGCGTCTCCTCGCTTTACGGCATCGTGCGGAATCCGTGGGATCTGTCGGTCACTCCCGGCGGTTCGAGTTCGGGTGCCGGGGCGTCGCTCGCCGCGGGTCTCACCTGGGGCGCGATCGGCACCGACATCGCCGGCTCGGTCCGCCTGCCCGCCGCCCATTGCGGCATCGTCGCCATCAAGCCCACCCAGGGCCGTGTTCCGCACCTGGTGCCGAGCACCGTCCGCAGCGCGGGCCCGATGGGCCGAACGGTCGCCGACGTCGCCGAACTGTTCCGCGTCGTCGGGCGGTTCGATGCCCGCGACTCCCTGGCCCTGGCCGACGAGGCCGACTGTGCGGACCCGATCCTCCCGCTGGACGACGTCAAGGGGCTGCGGGTCGGCGTCCTGTCGGACATGGGATACGGATTCCCGGCGGACGCGGCGACCCTGCGCACGCTGCGTGCGGCGGCCGACGTGCTGGCCGCGGGCGGCTGCGAGATCGTCGATCTGCCCGCGCCTTTCGCTCCGGGCGTCTACGACGCGCTGGACACCCTGTACGTGGTGCGCGCCCGCGCGGAACTCGAATCCCACGGCGACCGCGGCGGCGAGGTCCTGCCCGGACTCGTGCGGTGGATCGAGGCGGCCGGTCCGCTCAGCGCCACCGACTACGAGCGCGCGCTGGGCCGGGTGACCGCCGATCAGATGGCCTTCGCGGCGATGCAGCGCGACGTCGACGTCGTGCTGTCGCCGGTGTTGCCCTCGGCGGCGTTCCCGGCCGAGCACCTCGGCATGAACCAGGACCGGCCGCTGGAGCACTGCAGCTTCACCGCCTGGTTCAACCAGACCGGGCAGCCGGCGGTCTCGATGCCGTTCGGCGAGGACGGCGGCCACCCCGTGGCGATCCAGCTCGCCGGCCCGCGCTACGCCGACCGGCGCCTGCTCGCGCTGGCCGGGTGGCTCGAGGAACGTCGGGGCACCGAACCCGACTGGCCGCTGGTGCCGCGGACGACACCGGCCGATGTGTGGAAGGAGGCGTGATGACGACGACACTCGAACTCTCCGGCGGGCGGGTCCTCGCCGATCGGATGGACGGGACCCCGACCATGGCCAGCCCCAGCTGGTGGGGCGCCGACACGGTGCGGCTGCGTGGCCGGCTCGACGACGTCGCGGTCCACGTCCGGTGCTACACCGGCGCGGCGAGGTCGTATGTGAACGTGTCCGCGGCCGTCGCCGCGACCGAGGCGGCGGGAGCCGCCGGCATCGGCCCGGCGGTCGTGTCGTGGGACGTCGACGCCGGTGAGGTCGTGCTGGCCGATCTGACCGAGACGCACCGCACGGCCACCCTGGCCGACGGAAACTCCGCGGACTTCGTGCGCCGGTACTTCGAGATCCGTTCGCGTGTGGGCGAACTGACTCCGAACGAGGCGCGGTATGCGACGGTCTTCGACGACATCCGCGAACTCTCGGCGCGCCTGCAGGACGCGGGGGCCGCCGTCCCTGCCGAGCTGCCCTTCTTCCTGAGAGTCCTCGACGACGCCGAGAAGCGCATCGCGGCAGCCGGTTTCGACCGGGAGTTCCGTCATGGCGACGGGAACCTGTCGAACGTGATGGTCGCCCGCGACGACGCCTCGTTGCTGCTGCTCGACTGGGACCTCGCCGCGGTGATGGACCCGTTCCAGGACCTCGGCGTCGCGCTCGTCGAACTCGCCGAGGACGAGACCCACGCACGGGAGCTCTTCGAGGTCGCCCACGGGAGCGTCGACGAGGCGCTGCTGGCCCGAAGCCTGTTCTACGGCTATGCCGACCACGTGCGGCAGGGCCTGCTGGGAATCCTGGTCGACGCGCTCGACCCGGGCTCCTACGAGTACTCGAAGTTCGGCGACTGGCAGCTCCTACGAGCACGATTGGCATTGTCGGGCACCCGATCCGGCGAACTGTTGAGGAGGATCGACCGATGACGACCCTGTCCGGCGAACTGAACGCGGTCGGCGTGCTGCGCGGCGGGGCCCGCACCGCCACCGAACGCGCCGTGGAATCTGCACTGGACGCCGTCGCGCAGTGGGCCGGCCGGGCGATCCGGTACCAGCCGGTGCACGGCGGCCTGCAGAACGAGAACTGGCGTCTCGACGTGGAGGGGGAGCAGTCCCCGTACTTCCTCAAGATCCCGGGTGCGGGGTCGGAGGCGTTCATCGACCGGGACAACGCCCATCACGCGGCCGCACAGGCCAGCGCTCTCGGGATCAGCCCGAAGATCGCGCATTTCGACTCGTCGACCGGCATCGAGATCATCGAGTTCCTCGAGGACTACCGCGCCTGCACGAACGGCGACATGAAGCGCCCGGAGATCGCCGGCGAGATCATCCGCCTCTACCGGGCCTTCCACGGCATCGACCCGCTGCCGTGCACCAAGACGATCTTCGACATGATCGCCGAGCACCACGACCAGGCGGTGGAACTCGGCATCCGGCTCCCGCGGTTCTGGCCGCAGCTCGAGCTCGAGTACCGCACCGCGCGTGATGCGTTGCTGGCCGGCGGGATCGACCTGGTGCCGTGTCACAACGACCCGATGCCCGGCAACTTCCTCATCGCCGAGGGCAAGCCGATGCGACTGATCGACTTCGAGTTCTCGTCGAACAACGAACGCGCCTACGAGCTCGCCGTGATGACCACCGAGTTCTTCTACGACGACGTCCGGACCGCCGAATGCGTCGAGGAGTTCTACGGCACGTACACGCCCGAACTCTTCGCGCGGGTGCAGGTGTGCGGGTTCCTCGCCGACGTCAAGTGGGGGCTGTGGGCCATCGTCTACGCACAGCTCAACGACGGATGGGACTACGACTACCACAAGTACGGCGTGTGGAAACTGCGCCGCGCGCTCTCGCGGACCTCGGACCAGCGCTGGGGTTCCTGGATCGGCAGCATCTGACGCCCTCGTCGTCTCACCCGGCAGACCGCCGTCCCATGCGGAGGGCGGCTGCTCCTCATCTCAGAAAGGCCGATTATGGGCACTTCCTCGATCCTGGACGGAAACCGGTTCGACACCGGCAGACTCGACGCGCTCGACCCCTCGTCCCGGGCGCTCGTCGAGCGCAGGATGAACACACTCGGGACGAGCTACCGGCTGTTCTACCGCAGGCCGGTGCAGATCGTCCGCGGACTCGGCACCCGTCTCTACGACGCAGAGGGGCGCGAATACCTCGACGCCTACAACAACGTCGCCAGTGTCGGGCACTGCAATCCGGCCGTCGTGGCGGCCGTGACCGAGCAGCTCAACACCCTCGCCACGCATTCGCGCTACCTGCAGGACGGCATCGTCGAGTACTCCGAGCGGCTGCTGCAGACCTTCCCGGAGCCGCTGAACCGCGTGATGTACACCAACTCGGGGTCGGAGGCCAACGACCTCGCCCTGCGGGTGGCCCGGCACCACACCGGCGGCACCGGCATCGTCGTCACCTCGGAGGCCTACCACGGCACCACCGCATCCTGCGCGGAGGTCTCGCCCTCGGACGGCGGCGGGGGCCTGCCGGGCCACGTCATCGCCGTCGATCCGCCCAATCCCTATCGGCACAAGGGCGACACGTCGGTCGTCGACGCGTTCGCGGCACGCGTCACCCGTGCGTTCGAGACCCTGCGCGAGCGTGGCCACCAGCCCGCGGCCCTGCTCGTGGACACCATCTTCTCGTCGGACGGCGTGTTCCCCGTCGACGGTGCGCTGCAGGCCGCCTTCGCCGCGGCACGCGCGGCCGGCGCGCTCGTGATCGCCGACGAGGTGCAGCCCGGATTCGCGCGGGTCGGCACGCCGTTCTGGGGATTCGCGCGCGACAACGCCGTTCCCGACCTGGTCACCCTCGGCAAGCCGATGGGCAACGGCGTCCCGGTGGCGGGCATGGTGGCCAACACCGAGATCCTCGAGGCCTTCGGCCGGGATGTGCCGTACTTCAACACCTTCGGCGGATCGAGCGTGCCGGTCGCGGCGGCCGCGGCCGTGCTCGACGAGATCGAGCAGCGTCGGCTGTTCGAGAACGCCGAGACCGTCGGCGCGGTCGTGCGCGCCGGCATGGAGGAACTGGCCGGACGTTTCCCGGAGATCGGTGACATCCGCAGCGCCGGGCTGTATTTCGGAGTGGAGCTGGTCGCCGATCCGGAAACCCGGGAACCGGCCACCGCGTTCGCCGCGGATCTGATCAACGCCTGCCGCGACGGTGGCCTGCTCATCTCGGTGTGCGGCCCGACCAGCAGCACGCTGAAGATCCGTCCGATGCTCACCTACACGCGCGAGGACGCCGAGCTGCTCGTCGAACGTCTCGGTGACGCACTCGAGGTCGTGCGGCGGCAGGCGAAGGCAGGCGTCGCATGACCGCGAAACCCGCTGCCGTCCTGTGGGACCTGGACGGCACCATCCTGGACACCGAGGAGTACTACAACGATTCGGCGCGGGGCATCCTCTGCGCGCACGATGTGGCGTGGAGCGACGAGATCGCCATGGCGCTCAACGGCGGCAGTCTGCCCGACATGGCGCGGGTGCTCATCGACGCCGGCGCCGGGCTCACCGTCGACGAGATCGTGCGTCGGTTCATCCTCGACGTGTCGGCCCGCCTGCGCGTGGACATCCCCTGGAAGCCCGGAGCCGAGACGCTGCTGCGCGAACTGAAGGAGCTGGGCATCCCGACCGGCCTGGTGACCATGTCGCCCCGGGTGCTGGCCGACATGGTCGTCGACGCGATACCGTTCGCGGCCTTCGACATCGTGGTGACCGCCGACGACGTGGAACGGGCCAAACCCGCTCCGGACGCCTACGAACTGGCTGCCGCGAAGCTCGGCGTGGACATCCGCGAGTGCATCGCCGTGGAGGACTCGCCGCCCGGGATCGCGGCGGCCGTCGCCTCCGGCGCCCGGGTCGTCGGTGTGCCGCTGCGGCACCTGGTGCTCGACGAGTTCGAGTTCACCCGCTGGGACGGTCTCGACGGCCGGACCGTCGAGCACATGCTCTGCATCTGACCCCGGGCGCCAGTGGCGAAACTCCGCTGAGCCGTGTCACCGTGCGCCGGCGTGCATCTCCCAGAACAGGATCTCGGCCCCGCCGGGACCGACCAGGGGGATCTCGCCGGCGCCGGTCGTGCGGACCGCGTCGCCCTCGGCGAGGGTCTCCGCGCCCATCGTCACCGTGCCGCGCGCGACGTAGAGGTGCCCGAACGGCGCGTCGGGAAGCGTGACCGGCTTGCCGGGCACCATCGTCGCGATGTGGAGTGCGGCCGAGGCGTTGTGGATCGACACCGGTGCGGTCGCGGCGTGCTCGGGTCGTCCCGATGCCACGACCACGAGTGCGCCGGTGGCGAGCATGTCGGAGACGTCGGCCTCCGCGTACCCGGGTTCGAGGCCGGACTCGTCGGCGGTGACCCACATCTGGACGACGCGCAGGTCGGTGCCGTCGAGACGGCCGGTGGCGTTTGCCTCACTGTGGGTGATGCCGCGCCCCGCGGTCATCCGTTGCACGACACCGGGTCTCAGGAGTCCGTCGTTGCCGGTCGAATCCCGGTGGCGCAGCGTGCCCTCGAGGACCCAGGTGATGATCTCGACATCGCGGTGCCGATGCATGTCCAGACCCTCCCCGGCGTCGACGCGATCGTCGTTGTGCACCAGCAGGACACCGTGGGCGTTGGCCGCGAGGTCGAAGTTGCCGGTTGCGGGAAACGATTGCCAGGACTCGAGCCATTCGTTGCGCCAGCGGGCGCGTTCGCCGGCACGGATGACGGTGACCGACATGGGTTCTCCTCACGTGTCCGATGTCTGCCCGGCGGTGTCGAGATGTGCCGCCAGCTTGTCCATCACCGCACGGAGGTCGCGCCCGTCGGCCGGGGTGAGTGCCGAGAAGAAGAGCGCGTCCACGCAGCGCGAGTGATGGACCGCCGCCTCCCGGAACGCGGCGAGCCCCTCGTCGGTGAGGACGGCGTAACTGCCGCGCCGATCCTCCGGCGCCTTCTCGCGCCGCAACCACCCCCGGCGCACCATCGCGTCGACCTGGTAGGACAGGCGCGAGGTCGAGAAGATCATGCGCGCGGCCAGGTCCCGCATCCGCAGCCGGCCCTCGGGGCTCTCGTGCAGGATCAACAGCATGCTGTAGTCGGCCAGCGTCATGCCGGCACTCGCGCGCAGATCGTCGTCGAGCTCGGTCTGCAACCGCGTGGCGGTCTCGATGAAGACGCGCCACGCGGCCTGCAGATCGGTGCCCGCCGCCGTCAGCGGCAGTTCCGCTCCTTTGGTCATCGGCGGGCGGTGTGCGGCATGAGCGCGTCCGGCGGGACCACGCCCAGGCGTCCGGCCTGGTAGTCCTCGATGGCGTCGATGAGCTGCTGCTTGGTGTTCATCACGAACGGACCGTACTGCGCGACGGGTTCGCGGATCGGCTTGCCGCCGAGCAGCAGGACCTCGAGCGCAGGGCGGTTGCCGTCCTGGGAGCCGTCGGCGGCGACGGTGATGCGGTCGCCCTTGCCCAGGACCGCCAGGGTGCCCTGCTCGACGGGGCGGCCCTCTGCGCCCACCCGTCCGCGTCCGGACAGGACGTAGACGAGTGCGTTGAAGTCCTGGCGCCACGGCACCGACACGGACGCGCCGGGCTGCACGGTGGCGTGGGCGAGCGTGATGGGCGTGTGCGTGGTCCCCGGACCGCGGTGACCCTCGATCTCGCCGGCGATGATGCGGATCAGCGAGCCGGCGTCCGGCGAGGTCACCAGACCCACCTGGCCGCCCTCGAGATTCTGGTAGTTGGGCGGCAGGAACTTGTCCCGGGCCGGGAGGTTCACCCACAACTGGATGCCGTGGAACAGGCCGCCGGACTCCACGAGTTCGGCGGGCGGGGTCTCGATGTGGAGGATGCCCGCACCCGCGGTCATCCACTGCGTCGCACCGTCGTGGATCAGGCCGCCTCCCCCCGCGGAGTCCTGGTGGGCGAAGCGGCCCTCGATCATGTAGGTCACGGTCTCGAAGCCGCGGTGGGGATGCCACGACGTCCCGCGCGGCTCACCGGGCTCGTAGTCGACCTCGCCCATCTGGTCCATGTGGATGAACGGGTCCAGGTCGGCCTTCGACACTCCCGCGAACGCGCGCACCACCGGGAAGCCCTCGCCCTCGTAGCCGCGCGGGCCGCGGGTGACGGACTTGACCGGCCGGTCGACGGAGTCGAGGCCCGGAGCGGAAAGGCGCGACAGCGTCAGGGTGTCGGCGGTGACGGCAGGCATGGTGGCTCCTTCGGTCGGAAATTCGCTCAAATTTGAGTGATCTGCCCGGCTCAACGGTAGCCCGCCCGGATCTATTCCCGTGCCGGTTCCCGGCGCGTTCGGGCCCCGTCGCGTGTGATGTGGGCGATAATCCGGGGCATGGCCGACAAGGGCACCAGCGACAGGGGCCGCACCGACGACCGGGGCGAGGCCACGTCGTCGAAGCCGGCGGATCGCCAACGGATCAGGAAGCTGGCGCAGGCCGCGCTCAACGCCGATGTGACGGTGGAGCAACTCGAGGGGATCATCGCCGACATGGGCGAGACGCTCGAGGGTCTGGGGCCGACGATGACCAAGATGGACGCGACGATCGAGAGGCTCGACGCCACCCTGGTGCGGATGTCGGGCACCCTCGACCAGGTGGACACGACCGTGGATCGGATGGCCGAGGTCGTCATGCGTCTCGAGCGGGTGGTCGCCCGGGTCGAGGTGCTGGTCGGGATCGGGGAGGCGGCCCTCCGTCCGCTCGGGGCCATCGAGTCCGCGGGCAGATCGGTCGCCGCGCGACTCGGCCTGCGCTGACGGCCCCTCGATCTCACCGCCCCGACCTCACTGCCCGACCCCATCACCACAGACGGAAGAACAGGGAATGACACCGGAAGAACACACTTTTCGCGGCCGCCACGGACACACGATCGCCTACGACGTGTACCGGCCCGAGGGCGCACCGCGCGGCGTGGTGGTGATCGCGCACGGACTCGCCGAACATGCGCGCCGCTACGGGCACGTCGCGCAACGGCTCGTCGACGCCGGCTACCTCGTCGCGATCCCGGACCACGTCGGTCACGGCCGATCGGGCGGAAAGCGGTTGCAGGTGCACCGGTTCGGCGAATTCACCGAAGACCTCGACACGGTGGTCTCGCACGTCGCCGACGACGCGCTGCCGACCTTCCTCATCGGGCACAGCATGGGCGGCTGCATCGCCCTCGACTACGCACTCGATCACCAGGACAAGCTCGACGGTCTCGTCCTGTCCGGGGCGGCGGTCCTGCCCGGCGCCGACCTGTCACCCGTCGCGGTCAAGCTCGCGCCGCTCATCGGCAAGATCGCGCCGTGGCTGCCCACCACCGCGCTGAGCTCGTCGAGCATCTCCCGCGACTCGGCCGTCGTCGCGGCCTACGACGCCGATCCGCTCGTCACCCGCGGCAAGATCCCCGCCGGGCTCGGCGGCGCGATGATCGCCACGATGCAGTCCTTCCCGCAACGCCTGCCCTCGCTGCAGCTGCCGTTGCTGGTGATGCACGGCGGAGCCGACGCGCTCACCGACCCCCAGGGCAGTCGGCTCGTCGACGACCTGGCGGGATCAGAGGACAAGACGCTCGTGATCTACGACGAGCTCTACCACGAGATCTTCAACGAACCCGAGCAGGACGTCGTGCTCGACGAGGTCGTGAACTGGCTGCAGGGGCACACGCCCGCCGACTCCTGACCCCGACGGACGGGTGTGGGACCGCTCGGCCCGCGCCCGTCCCGGTCAGGCCAACCGGGCGACGACCCCGGCGATCAGCACCACGACCCCGCCGATCTCGCCGACGATCAGCGCGATCATGAACGCATACGTCCCCGGGGTCGGGTCGACGAACTGGTTGTCGGTGTCTCGCAATGCGCCGTGCACGCAGTACGACACGATCGCGGCGACGAAGAAGACGACCGGCACCGCGGCGGCGACGACGTTCACCACGGTGGGAAACGAGCTCAGCTCGACCAGCGCGGCGAGGACCAGCGTCGCGAACGAATACAGCAGCGCCGCACGGTGTGCGATGTCCACGTAGAGATGTGCGGTGCGGTCCGGGGATGTCCGGATGCCGTGGTACTTCCACACGCCGAGGACGAGGCCCCACGCGAGGATCGCCCCGGCGACGAGCACGAACACGGTCGTGTCGGTCCCGACGAGGTCGGGGAGCCGGGGGTCGGCGGTGGCGGCCATGATCTGACGCTAGCAGCAGGCCCTCACGCCACGGGAGCGGTCGTGGTCGGCGCGGTCTCCGCGAGAGACGGAGCGGACGGGACGTCGCGCGGCGCGGTGGCCCCGGTCGCGGGGTTCTCGGTCGTGGGGGAGGCGGCCTCGGTCGGGTCGTCGGCCGAGACCTCGGCGGACGCGGGCTCTCCCGACTCCTCGAGGGTCTCCGGCGACGGGGCCGGCTCCGACGTCCCGGCGGACTCGGAGGCCGAGGTGGTTCCCGACTCCGCGGACTCCGTCGTGGTCTCCGGCGCCGCACTCGACTCGGTGGACGACTCGAGCGCCGCGAGGACCGAGGCGTCGAGCGCGGGGGAGGCCGCGGCGGCCTGCTTCGCGGCCAGCACCACCTTCTTCTCCGCCTCCGGCTCCGGGCTGCCCGACGCGGACACGAGCGTCGTCTTCGTGGTGACCGGCGGGTTGTTGCGCAGGGCGTCGAGGACGTGCGGCTTGCCGTCGTTCAGCGCGCGGCCCCAGTTCTCCCAGGTGTGTCCGCCGTAGTTCGGCAGCGAGATCACCGACACCCCGGACTGCTTGGCCTGCAACTGCATCAGGACGGTCGACACCGCCGACAGGATCTCCAGCGCGATGGCCGAGATCTGGTCTTGCGGAGCGAGTTTCGCCAGCTCGGTGGGGGTGAGGAAGCCGTTGCCGGAGGAGATGACGAGGACCTGGCCGTTCTCGGCGAGCCGGCTGACGTTCTTCGACGGGTCGTTGTCGGTCCATCGTGCGCCGCCGGGCGTACCCCACATGTTGACGATGCCGTTGGCATAGTTGGACACCAGGGTCTGCGTCGCGAAGATGCCGAGGGCGCCGATCGGGTTGTCGGTCTGGTAGTAGCCCGACATCGCCTGCACGACCTTGAACTGATCGGGATGGCGTTCGGCCAGGGTGACCGCGGGGCCGCCCGACATCGACAGGCCCACGATGGCGTTGTTGTCGCGCGCCACCCCGAACTGGCTCTCGAGATACGCCGGCAGTTCCTCGGTGAGGAACGTCTCCTGCTTGATGACCGCGTTCTCGGCACCGGCCCCGCCGTCCCAGTCGGTGTAGAACGACGACGCGCCGCCGACCGGCATCACCAGGGTGACATCGGTGGACGTGTCGTAGACGCGGGCGGCGTGCACATCGGTGGTCCAGGCCGAACGGGTCTCACCGGCACGCATGCCGTCGAGGAGGTAGATCGAGGCATCGCTGCCGTTCGAGGCACGGATCTGGACGATGACGTCCTTCTTCTGCGACTCCGACCAGACCTTGCAGTTCTGGACGTAGTACTTCGACGTGTCCCACTCGCAACCGTCGCGCAGCTCTTCGGGGTGTCCGCGCAGCGCCTGGGCGGAGTTGGTGGAGCCGAGCATCATCCCGGCGCCGAACAGCCCGAGCGTGAGTATCGAGACCAGCGAGATCCCGGTCAGGACGCGGTGTCGCGGGGACAGGCGGCGGGATTTCCCGGCAGATCCGGGGGCATGCGGGTGCGACATGGGGCTCCTGACATCGGCGGCCACCGCGACGCCGCGGTGCCGATGTCAGGGATGTCGTCGGGTCCCCTGCGAGTGTTACCGCCGGGGCGTGCTCAGGCGGATCTCGCGGCGCGGATCGCCACCTCGGCGACCTGGCCCGGACACTCCCACCAGAACATGTGGCCGACGCCGGGCCAGCGTTCCAGGGTGGCGCCCGTGATGGCGCCGGCGAGTTTGTCGCCCTCGGCCACGCCGATCACCTCGTCGGCCTCGCCGTGCACGACGGTCGTCGGCACCGCGATCGTCGCGAGCCGGTCGCGCGTGTCGTGCCCGGAACAGGCGAGCGCCTGGTACGCGACGACCGCCGACGGGACCTTGCGACGCGCCGAGAACTCGGTGAACCGCTCGAATTCTCCGGGGCGGGAACAGAATTCGGGGGACAGGTTGACCTCGAACGCGGTCCGTGCGACACGTGCGGCGTCCCGGCTCGCGATGGCCTCGACCAGGCGTCGGGCACCGGGCGCGTCGACCGCTCCGGGGCCGCCCGCGGTGGTGCAGCCGAGCACCACACTGCGCACCCGGTCGGGTGCGGCGAGTACCAGCTCCTGGGCGATCATCCCGCCCATCGAGGTGCCCAGGACGTGAGCGGCATCCCAGCCGAGTCCGTCGAGCACGCCGCGGGCGTCGGCGGCCAGGTCGGCGATGGTGAACCCGCCCTCGGCGCGACTGCTCCCGCCGATGCCGCGATGGTCGTAGACCGCCACCGCGAAGTGTGGGGTGAGGGCGTCGAGCAGCTCGGGTCCCCACATGTCGCGGTGGGCGGACATCCCGGCGATCAGCAGCAGCGGTTCACCGTCGCCGTGGACCTCGACGTCGATGGTGGCGCCCGAGTCGGTCGGGATCAGCATGTGTCTCCTGTGGTTCGCTTCTGTGCTCGTACTGCGTGGGTTCGTGTACCGGCTGGACTCGTGTACCGGGGGGCAAAGTCAGAGTGCGGGATGAGTGCCGCTTCCGGCACCCATCCCGCACTCCGTCCGGGGTCGGCGGGCGTCAGGCGCCGTACCCGAGCAACGACTTGACCTCGAGGTACTCGTCGAAGGCGTAGTCGCTCCACTCGCGGCCGTTGCCGCTCTTCTTGTAGCCGCCGAACGGTGCGACCGGGTCGACGGTGGCGCCGTTCAGGCCGATCGAGCCGGCGCGGATCCGCGAACCGATGCGGCGGACCTCGTCGATGTCCTTGCCGGAGACGTAGCCGGCGAGGCCGTACTCGGTGTCGTTGGCGATCTTGATCGCCTCGTCGATCGAGTCGTATCCGATGACGACGAGTACCGGGCCGAACACCTCGGTGCGGGCGATCTCCATGTCGTTGGTGACATTGGTGAAGACCGTCGGCTTGACGTAGTAGCCGGTCTCGAGGCCCTCCGGGCGGCCGGGGCCGCCGATGACCGGGGTCGCGCCGTCGGCGATGGCGCGCTCGATCAGGCCCTGGATCTTGTCGAACTGCGCCTCGGAGACCACCGGGCCGAGCTGGACGCTGGTGGTCGGGTCGCCGACGGTGAGGTTCGGCTCGACCGACTTGGCGATCTCGGCCACCTCGTCGAGCCGCGAGGACGGCACCAGCATGCGGCTCGGGGCGTTGCAGGACTGTCCCGAGTTCATCATCATCGCGGCGATGCCGCCGGCGACGTTCTTCGCGAAGTCCTCGTCGTCGAGGATGATGTTCGGGCTCTTGCCGCCGAGCTCCTGCGCGACGCGCTTGACCGTCGGCGCAGCGGTCTTGGCGACCTCGATGCCGGCGCGGGTCGAGCCGGTGAACGAGACCATGTCGATGTCGGGATGGGCGGCCAGCGCGGCGCCGACGCCCGGCCCGTCACCGTTGACCAGGTTGAACACGCCCGCGGGAACGCCTGCGGCGTCGAAGATCTCGGCGACGATGGCCGCCGAGAACGGTGCGAGCTCACTCGGCTTGAGGACCATGGTGCAGCCGGTCGCCAGGGCGGGGGCCACCTTGCACATGACCTGGTTCAGCGGCCAGTTCCACGGTGTGATGAAGCCGCAGACGCCGATCGGCTCCTTGACGATGCGGTGTCCGTTGCGGTCCTCGCTGAAGGAGAAGCCGGGCAGCTGGGCGGCGGCGGTCATCAGGTGGCCGAGGCCGATGGGCACCTGGGCGGCGTTGGCGAGGCCGACGGGCGAGCCCATCTCCTCGGTGACCGCGGCGGCGAGATCGCCCATGCGGTTCTGGTACTCGGCGATGACCCGGTTGAGGACGTCGAGTCGCTCCTCGACGGTGGTCTGGCCCCAGGTCTCGAAGGCGCGGCGGGCGGCGTCCACGGCGGCGTCGACGTCGGCCGCGCTGCCGATCGCGACCTGGCCGGCGGCCTTCTCCGTCGCCGGGTTGATCACGTCGATGAGATCGAGCTCGACGGGATCGACCCACTGGCCGTCGATATAGAACTTGGTGATGTCCGGCATGTGAGCCTCCGTGATCGCACTGCTTCTTGTGACAGATGTTGCCTGATTCACACTGTAGGCGCTGAGGTGGTCGAGATCTCGAAAATCCCGGCAGCGGGCGAAGTCGGCGCGACACCCGTTCTGGGACGGTCGTCCCAGCAGGGCCGTTCGGTGGAGCGCGGTTCCGCAGGCGCTAGGGTCGATACATGATCCTCATCGTCGTGAAATGGCCGATCAAGCCCGAATATGCAGATGAATGGCCGGAACTGGCACGCGAGTTCACCGAGGCGACCCGTGCCGAGCCGGGCAACAAGTGGTTCGAGTGGTCGCGGTCCGTCGAGGACCCGAACACCTACGTCCTGGTGGAGGCGTTCGAGGACGACGCCGCCGAGGCGCACGTGACGTCGGCCCACTTCAAGCAGGCCCAGCAGGAGCTGCCGAAGTACCTGCAGCGCACTCCCGACGTCATCAACACCACGATCGACGCGGACGGCTGGTTCGAGCTGGGCGAGTTCCCGGTCGGGTGAGAGCGGGCGTCGCCCTCCGACGCCGGCTAGCTGTACTGACCCGGAACGTTAGGTACAGAGTTCGGCGAGTCGACGTGACATAGGGAAGACCTCCGAGTGAGGTGTGGAGCTGTCTAAGAACCGCTCCTCAACCCGGAGGTCTTCATGTCCCACCGTAATTCACCGCTGTCCCCGACTGGCCGGTTGCGTCTGGCTCGGTGTGTTGTGGACGACCGGTGGCCACTGCGCCGCGCAGCTGACCGGTTCAACGTGTCAGTCACCACGGCCAAGCGATGGGCGGATCGCTACCGCGACCACGGGCCGGCCGGAATGGGTGATCGGTCCAGCCGGCCCCGATCGTGTCCGCATCGCAGCAGCCGGCGCCGGGAACGCCGGGTCGTCGGGTTACGCGTCTCCCGCCGCTGGGGGCCAGCCCGGATCGGATACCACCTGGGGTTGAACGTCTCCACGGTGCACCGCATCCTCACCCGCTACGGCTGCCTACGACTGTCGTGGATCGACCCGGCAACCGGGGCGCCGGTACGTGCCCGCCGGCGCGAGATTCGCCGGTACGAACACCAAGCGCCCGGAGACTTGATCCACGTCGACATCAAAAAGCTCGGCAGAATCCCCGACGGCGGTGGACATCGCGTACACGGCCGCGCCCAGGGCACCCGCAACTCCAGTGCCCACCGCGAGCCTGGACGAACCCGCAAAGTTGCTGGCCGCCCCAACCTGGGGTACGCGTATCTGCATCACGCCGTCGACGACCACTCCCGCTACGCCTACTCCGAGATCCTCGCTGATGAGAAGAAGGAAACCGCGACCGCGTTCATGACTCGGGCGTTGGCGCACTTCGCCTCGATCGGTGTCGCCACCGCGCGAGTGATGACCGACAACGGGTCGTGTTACCGGTCCCGCATATTTCGGGACTTGTTGCACGACAACAAGATCAAGCACTAGCGGACCAGACCGTACCGGCCGCAAACCAACGGCAAGGTCGAACGATTCAACCGGACCCTGCAGGAGGAATGGGCCTACGCCCGTCCCTACCTCAGTGAAACCGAACGCGTCGCGGCCTTCCCCGAGTTCCTTCGCATCTACAATCACGAACGCGGCCACACCGCACTCCGAGGCAACTCACCCGCCGACCGCGTACCCAACCTGTCGGGTCAGTACAACTAGCCGCCGCCGTACACGCTGGACAGGATCGCGATGATCACGCCGGCGAGCGTCAGGATGCCGACCACCCAGGCCATCGCGATCGCCAGGCGGCGCCGCCGGAAGCGCGCGGCGTTGATGGCGATGCCCAGGCACACGAGGATCGCGATCGCGTACAGCGAGATGCCGAGGGTCAGCAAGGCGGCCGAGCTCGACGAACTCGCGGCGAGGGTCTCGGTCGCGATCGGGAGTGGAGCGTGCGCATCTGAGGCCAGTACCCGGGTGGACATGTCCACGAGTACATCACCACCGGAAGCGTGATCCGTATCCGGCCGGGCGTCCCCCTGTCGGCGCGACCAAGCACTTGCTAGGTTGATCCCGTCGATCCGGGCCGTTCGCCCGGCGCGGTTGAGGAGGATGTGTGGACGACGTCACGGGCAAGGTCTTCGTGGTGACCGGCGCGGCGAACGGGATCGGGCGCTGTGTCGCGATCGACCTCGTCTCCCGCGGTGCGACGGTGGTCGGCGCGGACATCAACGAGGTCGGGCTGGCCGAGACGGGACACCTCGTCGCCGACCCCGACCGCTTCCGGTTCCACGTCCTCGACATCGCCGACCGCGAGTCCGTGCAGCAGTTCCCCGACCTCGTCCTCGCCGACACCGGACACGTCGACGGGCTGTTCAACATCGCCGGGATCCCGCAGGACACCCAGCCGATCGCCGAGGTCTCCGACGACCGCATCGACCTGATCACCCGGGTCAACTACTTCGGGACCGTCTGGCTCACCCGGGCCTTCCTCCCGCACCTGGAGAAGCGGCCGGACGGCGGCGTCGTGCTCATCACCTCGAGCCTGTCCGGTCTCGCGCCGTTCCCCGGCGCGGCGTTCTACGGCGCCAGCAAGGCCGCGGTGGCGTTCTTCGGCTACGGCCTCGCGCAGGATCTCCGCGGCCGGAAGTCGAAGGTGACCGTCACGACCGTCCTGCCGGGCACGATCTGGACCGACCTCGTGCGGCAGACGTCGAAGTCGCTCGGAACCCCGGAGGCGCTTGCGAAGAACTTCGCGATGGCGCCGGAGAAGGCCGCGAGCAAGATCATCGACGCGGCCCTGTCCGGTCGGGTGCGCGCGGTGATCGGCAAGGACGCGCACGTGTTCAACGGCGCGCGTCGGCTCAGTTCGCGATTGAGCGAGCGGATGGCCTACGCCCAGGTCGGGCGGTTCGTCTATCGCAGGTCCTAGGCGAGCCGCGCACCGCCGGCGCTGGTGCCCCCAGTCGGACTCGAACCGACACTGTGCCGATTTTAAGTCGGCTGCCTCTGCCAATTGGGCTATGGGGGCCGGGGTTCGTCGCGTCGTCCGACCGTCCTCGGAGAGCATAGTCATCGGCGTCGTAGGCCATCGGCGAGCATTGACGTCCGTAACTTACGGTTGATAACTTAACGCTGTAAAGTCGAACGACGGGTGGGGGCCGCAGCATGGTTCGATCGACACGACTCATCATCTCCATGCCGAAGCGGGTGCTGCTCGGTGCCTTCGTCCTCCTGGTGCTCGCCGGGGCCTATGGCGCGGGCGCCGCGGACAAACTCCTGGCCGGCGGCTACAGCGATCCCGACTCGGCGTCGGCGCAGGCCGAGGAGATCCTCGACGAGACCTTCGACCGGGGTGGCCTGCAGGTCGTGCTGAAGCTCGACGGGCCCGACGGCGTCGACATCTCCCGCGATCCGACGGCGAGATCGGTGGCAGACGCGATCACCGCCGAACTCGGGGCAGACGACGACGTGCAGGACCAGATCCTCTCGGTCTGGACGCAACCCACCCTCGATTCCGCCCTCGTCAGCCGCGACCGGACGTCGGCGCTGATCATCGCGTCCATCGAGGGCGGCGAGGACGCCGCGCCGGGACGCGCCGCCGAGATCGCCGAGACCTTCACCGGCGAGCGCGACGGGATCGACATCCGGGTCGGTGGTCAGGCGCTGGTCTACTCGCAGGTCAACGAGCAGACCTCGTCGGATCTCCTGCTCGCCGAGGCGATCGCCATCCCGATCACCTTCATCGTCCTGATCTTCGTCTTCGGCGGTCTCGTCGCCGCCGCGATCCCGGTCGGCATCGGCATCGTGTCGATCGTTCTCACCATCGCGCTGCTGCGCGTCATCGGTTCGCTGACCGATGTCTCGGTGTTCGCGTTGAACCTGACCACTGCGATGGGTCTCGCGCTCGCGATCGACTACACGCTGCTCCTGTTGACCCGTTATCGCGAGGAGGTCGGCCGGGGATCGTCGCGGCCCGACGCCATCGTGCGCACCCTCGCCACCGCCGGACGGACCGTCGCGTTCTCGGCGGTGACGGTCGCGCTGTCGCTGAGTGCGCTCGCTCTGTTCCCGCAGTACTTCCTGCGGTCATTCGCCTACGCCGGGCTCGGCGTCGTGGTCCTCGCCGCGCTCGCCGCCCTCGTCGTCACCCCGGCCGTTCTGATGGTCCTGGGCGACCGCATCGACTCCCTCGACGCGCGCAGGCCGCTGCGGCGGCTGCTCCGGTTGCCGTCGCCGCAGGACAAAGAACCCGAGGACACCTGGTGGTACCGCCTCGTGCGGTGGGTGATGCGGCATGCGCTGCCCGTCGCGACCGCGGTGATGGTCTTCCTGCTCGTCCTCGGCGCACCGTTCCTGTCCCTGAAGATGGGCTTCCCCGACGACCGGGTGCTCCCGGGGTCGGCGAGCGCACGTCAGATCCAGGACGAGATCCGCCAGGATTTCGACGACGACCTGTCCTCGGCGGTCACCGTCGTCATGCGCGGTCCGATCGACCCCGGCGAGCTGGCCGCCTACACCCGGCAGCTGTCGGAGATCGACGACGTCAACTCCGCGGGCTCGTCGGCCGGCATCTTCGTCTCGGGCGGGCAGGTGGCGCCGGGCAGTCCCGACGACACCCGCGGCGACACCCACGTCCTCAGCATCTCCACCGACCGCGCGGTGATGAGCGAGGGCGCGATCGAACAGCTCGACGCCATGCGGGCCCTGCCGGTGCCGGCGGGAACCGAGGTCTGGTTCACCGGCCTCACCGCGGTCACCGACGACACCGTCGACTCCATCTACGCGCACCTGCCGTGGGTCCTCGGGCTGATCGCGGTCGCCACGTTCATCCTGCTGTTCCTCTTCACCGGCAGCGTCGTGCTCCCGCTGAAGGCGCTCGTCCTGAACATCCTGTCGCTGTCGGCGACCTTCGGCGCGATGGTGTGGTTCTTCCAGGAGGGCCACCTCGGTGGTCTGGGCACCACCGCCACCGGGACGCTCAACGCGACCATGCCGGTGCTGCTGTTCTGCGTCGCCTTCGGACTCTCGATGGACTACGAGGTGTTCCTGCTCGGCCGCATCCGCGAGGAGTGGCTGCACTCCGGACGCACTCGCGCCGACAACGACCACGCGGTGGCGCTGGGCCTGGCGCGCACGGGCAAGGTCGTCACCGCCGCCGCGCTGCTGATGAGCATCGTGTTCGCCGCGATCGCCGCCTCCGAGGTGTCGTTCATGCGTATGTTCGGGGTGGGGCTGACGCTTGCGGTCCTGATGGACGCGACCCTGGTCCGGATGTTCCTGGTCCCCGCGTTCATGCGCCTGGCCGGACGCGCCAACTGGTGGGCCCCGGCCCCGCTGCGGAGGCTCCACGATCGCTTCGGGCTGTCCGAGGAGATGCCCGAACACCTGTCGGCAACCCCGGGAGAACGCGCAGGCACAGGAGAACGGTGAGGACACACAGACGGGCGAGGTCGCCGCGTGGCGCCGGCGAGATCCTCGCCGAGGAGATCATCGAGGCGGCCGGCGAACTGCTCGTCGAGAACGGCGACGACTCGGCGATGTCGATCCGCGCCGTCGCGACCCGCGTCGGGGTCACGCCACCGTCGATCTACCTGCACTTCGCCGACAAGGACGCACTTCTCGACGCGGTGTGCGCCCGCTACTTCGAGCGGCTCGACGACGAGCTCGCCGCTGCCGCCGCCGACGTCGACGACCCGCTCGAACGGGTGTTGCGCCTCGGGCTCGCCTACGTCCGCTTCGCGCTGGCCACCCCGGTGCTGTACCGGGTGGCCTTCCGCAACCGGGCCGAGGGGTCGGCGCCGTCGAAGGTCGACGAGGTGCTGGCCGCGAGTGCCCACACCCGATTCGTCGGCACGGTCGCCGAACTCGCCGAGGAAGGCCTGTTCCGTCCCGAGGAGGTCGAGGACGTCGTCCTGGAGTTGTGGGCGGCGGCCCACGGCGTGGTGTCGCTGATGATGGCCAAGGGCGGTCTCGACTGGGGGGACGATCTCGAGCGGGCCGAGTCGGTGCTGAAGGCGGTGTGCCTCGGGCGGGCGCTGCTGACGCGCCGGCCCGGGTGCGCCGACCTCCACGTGGCCCGGGATTGGCTGCGTGACCTGCCCGCCGACATCGCGCCGACGCAGGACAACGACAACTCGGTCAAGGGCCGGTAAAGTCGGATTCGACACGGTCGACTCGACAACCCACCTGGAACTCACCGGGTCGGCGAGACGTTGAGTGGATGTAATCCGAACCCATTGAAGGAGCGCTTGGTGCGAGAGAGCAGCAATCCGGTGATGCGCGGCGTGGTCCGCGACAATCAGCCCGGATACGCGGGATTCGGGGCCGGCATGGCCGGCGCCGGCGCCGCGATGAACCAGTTCGGTCAGCAGACCGATCCCTACGCACAGCCGGCACCCCCCACCACCCGCCAGCTGACCATCGACGACGTGGTCACCAAGACCGCGATGACCCTCGGCGTCCTGACGATCACGGCCATCGCGGCCTACTTCGCCATCGCCAGCCGGGATACCGAATCCGCGCAGGCCGCGATGGCGATGCCGCTGATGCTGGTCGGCGCCATCGGCGGTCTGGTCCTCGTCCTCATCGCGTCGTTCGGACGCAAGCAGGACAACCCGGCGATCGTCTTGGCCTACGCGGCCCTCGAGGGTCTGTTCGTCGGCTCCATCTCGTTCGTCTTCGGCAACTGGGCCGTCGCCGGCGACGTCTCGGCCGGAGCGCTGATCGGCCAGGCGGTGCTGGGTACGTTCGGCGTGTTCTTCGGCATGCTGTTCGTGTACAAGATCGGCGCCATCCGCGTCACGCCGCGGTTCACCCGCATGCTCTTCGCCGGCATGATCGGCGTCCTCGTCCTCATGGTCGGCAACCTGCTGCTGAGCCTCTTCGGCGTCTCGACCCCGCTGCGCGACGGCGGTCCGATCGCGATCATCTTCTCGCTGGTCTGCATCGCGCTCGCCGCGTTCAGCTTCCTCCTGGACTTCGACGCCGCGGATCGCCTGATCCGCGCCGGCGCCCCCGACCGTGCGGCCTGGGGCATCGCGCTCGGCCTGACCGTCACCCTGGTCTGGCTGTACGTCGAGATCCTCCGACTCCTCAGCTACTTCAACCAGGACTAGCGGTCCAGTAGCGAGAACCGACACCGCCGGCGCGGTCGTCCCCTTCCGGGGGCGGCCGCGCCGGCGCTTTTCGTCCCGGAGCCGGTCCGGAATGTTGCAGCTGCAACAAAACGCGCGAACATGTGGGACACGGTGACGAATTCTCGGCAGAAACGTCCCGCGAACGGTGGGATCGTGCAGAAATGGTGTTCTTTCTGAGTCAGTTCGCGCTGATGATCGTCGGCGCCGTCGTGCACATCCTGGTGGACCGGTCGGCGCGTCGCCGCACCACCGGCCGCGTGGCAGAACTCGTCCTGCTCTGGGTCCTCGTCCCGGCAGGCGTCTTCGGCATCCTGGGCGGCATCGGGCATGTCGGGCCCAATGCCGCGGAGGTCGCCAAGGAGATCGGTCCGGACTTCGTCCCCGGCATGTTCCAGTGGGAACTGGGCTGGAACGACATCGCGGTCGGCATCCTCTGCGTCCTGACCTTCCTGGTCCGCAACCGCGGCGGCTGGCTCGACGCGGCGGTCTGGGCGTTGGCGGTCAGCTACGGCGGCGACCTCGCCGGGCACATCTCGCAGTACTACATCCACGACAACCACGCCACGAACAACGCGTGGGCGATCCCCGTCGAGATCTACATCGTCGGAGTGGCCGTGATCGCGTGGGCGATCTGCCGAAAGACAACCCCCCGTCGCGAATCGATCCTGGGACCGAATGCGACGAGGGGTGTCGAAGAGGGAGTCGTGGCTCCTACCCGGTGAAGCTCCGCGCGGGCGTCAGTTGAGGCGCTCGAGGATCATCGCCATACCCTGACCGCCGCCGACGCACATCGACTCGATGCCGAACGTCTTGTCGTGGGTGCGGAGGTTGTTGAGCAGGGTCGTGGTGATGCGGGCGCCGGTCATGCCGAACGGGTGACCGAGCGCGATCGCACCGCCGGACACGTTCAGCTTGTCGTGGTCGATGCCGAGTTCGTTCGCCGAGCCGAGCACCTGAACGGCGAACGCCTCGTTGATCTCGAAGAGATCGATGTCCGACAGCGACATCCCGGCGACGCGGAGGACCTTGCGGATCGCCTCGATCGGGCCGAGGCCCATGATCTCCGGCGAGAGCCCGGTGGCCGCGGTCGCGACGACGCGCGCCAGCGGCGTCAGGCCGAGCTCCTTGGCCTTGGTGTCGCTCATGACGACCAACGCGGCGGCGCCGTCGTTGAGCGGGCACGCGTTACCCGCGGTGATGGTGCCGTCGGGCCGGAACACCGGCTTGAGCTGCGAGACCTTTTCGTAGGTGGTTCCCGCGCGCGGGCCGTCGTCGGTGGTCACCTTGGTGCCGTCGGGCAGCGTGACCGGGTCGATCTCGCGCTCGAAGAAGCCGGACTTGATCGCCTCCTCGGCGCGGTTCTGGCTCAGCACGCCCCAGCGGTCCTGGTCCTCGCGGGAGATGCCGGTGAGGGTGGCGACGTTCTCGGCCGTCTGGCCCATCGCGATGTAGACGTCGGGCAGGAGGCCGTCCTGGCGCGGATCGTGCCAGACGCCGGCGCCGCCCTGGGCGGCCTGCTCGGTGCGCGCCTGCGCGTCGTCGAAGAGCGGGTTCTTGGAGTTGGGGGCACCGTCGGCGCCGCCGGAGATGCCGAAGCTCGAGACGCTCTCGACGCCGCCGGAGATGATGACGTCGGCCTCGCCGGCCTTGATCGCGTGCATGGCCATTCGGGTGGTCTGCAGCGACGACGAGCAGTACCGGTTCACCGTCACGCCGGGGACGTGGTCGTAGCCGAGTTCGACGGCGATCACGCGGGCGATGTTGTAGGCGCCCTGGCCGCCGGGTTGTCCGATGCCCCAGTGGATGTCCTCGATGTCGGCCGGGTCGAGTTCCGGGACCTTCGCGAGGGCGGCGGCCACCATCTGGCGCGAGAGTTCGTCCGGGCGGACGTCCTTCAGCGAGCCCTTGGCGGCGCGGCCGATCGGGGAGCGGGCGGTGGAGACGATCACTGCTTCAGCCATGCCCTCACGCTACTCCCACCCGACCAAGCATGTGCTTGGTCGGGTCCGAAGAGATTCACATCACGCCGGGCGCAGGAGACGGCGGAGACCGGTGACCGCCTTGGGTTCCTCCACCGCCGCCGACTCCTCGGGCGGCTCCGGCAACGGCGCGGAACCCCACTCGCCGATCGCGTCGAGGACCGGCGGGAGGAGGATGTCGGCGGCGAGCGCGTAGCCCGCCGCGGACGGGTGGTATTGGTCGGGCGAGAGCATGTACTCGCGTTTGGCGCGGAACTCCGCGGCCAGCAGGTCGGCCAGGGGGACGGGGTGACCGCCCGCCCCGCGGACCGCCGACCGCTGTGCCGCGGCGAGTCGGAGTCCCCACTGCCGCAGGACCGTC
Source organism: Gordonia paraffinivorans (assembly GCF_900683595.1). Classification (NCBI taxonomy): domain Bacteria; kingdom Bacillati; phylum Actinomycetota; class Actinomycetes; order Mycobacteriales; family Gordoniaceae; genus Gordonia; species Gordonia paraffinivorans. The sequence continues at coordinate 1,292,306 of NZ_CAACYD010000007.1, forward strand.
CGCAGCGGCTGCGGTATCGCGGTGATGACCCCGAAGTCTGGGCAGGTGCCGACGACGACCTTCGCGCCGCCGCCGACGAGCAGGCGGACCGCCTCGCCGAGGCGGCGTGCCGACGCGCGGATGCCGTTGCGCGAGGTCACGTCGTTCGCGCCGATCAGGATGATCGCGACGTCCGGGCGTTCGCGGGCGATGAACATCGCGTCGATCTGGGCGGCGAGTCCCTTGGAGGTCGCGCCCACGATCGCCTTGTTGGCGTAGCGCACCGTCTTGCCCGTCGCGGCGGCGACCCGACGGGCCACCTGTACGCCAGGCGTCTCGTCGGCGGAGTCGACGCCGAGCCCGGCGGCCGTCGAGTCGCCGAACACGGCGAGGAACAGATCGACGTGGGCGTCGCGGGTGTAGCGGGTGACTGAGCCGTCGGGGTGGTAGACGCCGTCGCCGTCGGGGGCGTTGTCGGTGCGGTGGGGGATCACCGTTCGGGCGGTCGCCGCCTGGGCGTTGAGGTAGTTCCACATGGCCCAACCGGCCCCGGCGCCGGCTGCCGTGGCGGCCGCCGTGGCGCCCACGTCGCGGCCGATGCGCGCCCAGAATCGGCCGTCGGTCACCACCTCGCGACTCAGACCCGACACGGCCACCAGTCTAGAGAAGCGGCCGGGTGTCGGGCGTCGGTTCGACTCTGGGACCATGGAGACATGCGCATCGCCAATCACGTCGTCGACCTGGTGGGCAACACCCCGCTGGTCAAGCTGAACTCCGTGACCAAACCCGGATCGGGCCTGGTCGCGGCCAAGGTGGAGTACCTCAATCCCGGTGGCAGCAGCAAGGACCGGATCGCGCTTCGCATGGTCGAGGCCGCCGAGAAGTCCGGCGAGCTGAAGCCCGGCGGGACGATCGTCGAGCCGACGTCGGGCAACACCGGCGTCGGTCTCGCGCTGGTCGCGCAGCAGCGCGGGTACAAGTGCGTGTTCGTCTGCCCCGACAAGGTCGGCGAGGACAAGCGCAACGTGCTGCGCGCCTACGGCGCCGAGGTGGTCGTCTGCCCGACGGCCGTGCCCCCGGAGCATCCCGACAGCTACTACAGCGTCTCCGACCGTCTGGTGCGTGAGATCGAGGGCGCGTGGAAGCCCAACCAGTACGCCAATCCGGCCGGCCCGCAGAGTCACTACGAGACCACCGGCCCGGAGATCTGGCGCGACACCGAGGGCAAGGTCACGCACTTCGTCGCCGGCGTCGGCACCGGCGGCACCATCACCGGCACCGGCCGCTACCTCAAGGAGGTCTCGAACGGTGCGGTGAAGGTCGTCGGCGTCGACCCCGAGGGATCGGTCTACTCCGGCGGCACCGGACGCCCGTACCTCGTCGAGGGCGTCGGCGAGGACTTCTGGCCGGACGCCTACGACCCGAGCATCCCGGACGAGATCATCGCCGTCTCCGACGCCGACTCGTTCGACATGACCCGCCGCCTCGCCCGCGAGGAGGGCCTGCTGGTCGGCGGCTCGTGCGGCATGGCCGTGGTGGCCGCGCTGCAGGTCGCCGAGCGTGAGGGTCCCGACGCCGTCGTCGTCGTGCTGCTGCCCGACGGCGGTCGCGGCTACATGGGCAAGATCTTCAACGACAAATGGATGAGCAGCTACGGCTTCCTGCGCACGCCGCTCGACGCCAACACCAAGGAGCCGCTCGTCGGAGACGTGCTGCGCGACAAGACCGGTGAGCTGCCCGACCTGGTCCACACACATCCGCAGGAGACCCTGCGCGACGCCATCGAGATCATGCGCGAGTACGGCGTATCGCAGATGCCGGTCGTCGGCGCCGAGCCGCCGGTGATGGCCGGCGAGGTCGCGGGCGCGGTCACCGAGCGCGATCTGCTCAGCGCGGTCTTCGAGGGTCGCGCCAGCCTCGCCGACCCGGTGTCGGCCCACATGGGCGAGCCGTTCCCGCTGATCGGTTCCGGTGAGCCCATCAGCGCCGCCACCAAGGCCCTCGGCGACTGCGACGCACTGATGGTCGTCGAGGACGGCAAGCCCATCGGCGTCATCACGCGCCACGACCTGCTCGCATACGTCTCGAGCCACCCGATCGTCGGATAGGAGCACCCCCACCGTGAGTGAACGACGCAGTGCCGCGGATTCGGTTCGCTGGCAGGGCTTCTCGACCCGCGCCATCCACGCCGGCTACGACCCGGACCCGCAGACCGGCGCGGTCAACGTGCCGATCTATGCGAGCTCGACCTTCGCCCAGGACGGCGTCGGCGGCCTGCGCGACGGCTTCGAGTACGCCCGCACCGGCAACCCGACCCGACGCGCACTCGAGGCCAACATCGCCGCGCTCGAGCACGGCACCTACGGTCGCGGCTTCGCCTCAGGCATGGCGGCCACCGACTGCCTGCTGCGCTCCGCCCTGCGACCCGGCGACCACCTCGTCATCCCGAACGACGCCTACGGCGGCACCTTCCGGCTCATCGACAAGGTGTTCACCCAGTGGGGTATCACCTACTCGGTGGCGCCGGTGACCGACGTCGACGCCGTGCGCGCGGCGATCCGCCCGGAGACCAAGCTCGTCTGGGTCGAGACGCCGACCAACCCGCTGCTCAACGTCGGCGACATCGAGGCGATCGCCGCAGTCGCCCACGAGGCCGGCGCGAAGCTGGTGGTGGACAACACCTTTGCCTCTCCGTACCTGCAGCAGCCGCTCTCGCTCGGCGCCGACGTGGTGCTGCACTCGACGACGAAGTACCTCGGCGGTCACTCCGATGTCGTCGGCGGTGCGCTGGTCACCGACAGCGAGGAGCTCGACGAGGCGTTCGCGTTCCTGCAGAACGGCGCGGGCGCGGTGCCCGGACCGTTCGACGGCTACCTGACGATGCGCGGCATCAAGACCCTCGCCGTGCGCATGGACCGCCATTGCGACAACGCCGAGAAGGTCGTCGAGTTCCTCAGCGGGCACGACAAGATCGAGAAGGTGCTGTACCCGGGGCTCGAGGACCATCCCGGTCACGCGGTCGCGGCCAAGCAGATGAAGCGCTTCGGCGGCATGGTGTCGGTCCTGGTGAAGGGCGGCATCGAGGAGGCCAAGGCGTTCTGCGCGCGCACCGAGGTGTTCACGCTCGCCGAATCGCTGGGCGGCATCGAGTCCCTCATCGAGCACCCGGGCGCGATGACCCACGCGTCGACCGCGGGATCGCTCCTGGAGGTCCCCGCCAACCTCGTCCGCCTGTCGGTGGGCATCGAGGACATCGACGACATCCTGGGCGACCTGGAGAACGCACTGCGCTGACGCGCCGAGGTCGGCGGCATGACGCCCGGATCCGTGGATACTGGGCGTCATGCTGCTGACCGGAGCCGATGTCGAGAAGGCGGTCGCCGAACTGGCCGGGGTCATCCGGCGGACGCCGATGATCGCCTCCCGCGTGTTGTCGGAGCGCACCGGCGCCGACGTCTGGTTGAAGTGCGAGAACCTGCAGCGCACCGGGTCGTTCAAACCGCGGGGCGCCTATCTGCGGATCTCGCGACTCTCCGATTCCGAGCGGGCTCGCGGCGTGGTCGCGGCGAGTGCGGGCAACCACGCGCAGGGAGTCGCGTGGTCGGCGACCGAGCTCGGCATCGCCTCCCGCGTCTACATGCCCGAAGGCGCGTCGCTGCCCAAGATCGCGGCGACGAAAGCCTATGGCGCGGAGGTCATCCTGGCGGGTGAGACCGTCGACGACGCCCTCGTCGAGGCGCAGCGGCATGCGGACCGGACCGGAGCGGTCCTGATCCACCCGTTCGACCACCCCGACGTCGTCGCCGGGCAGTCCACGGTCGGCGCGGAGATCGTCGAACAACTCCCGGGCGTGTCCAGCGTCGTCGTGCCGCTGGGCGGCGGTGGCCTGCTCGCCGGTGTCGCCGCCGCGATGCGGGCCTCGCGTCCGGACGTCGAGGTGATCGGGGTCCAGGCGGCCCAGGCCGCGGCGTGGCCCGCATCGCTGGCAGCGAACCACCCGGTGCCGGCGGTGTCGATGAACACCGTTGCCGACGGCATCGCGGTCGCCAGGCCCGGCGACGTGCCATTCGAACATGCCTCCGAGTACGTGGACCGGGTGGTCACCGTCAGCGAGGAGGAGCTCAGCACGGCGCTGTTGCTGATGCTCGAGCGGGCCAAGATGGTGATCGAACCGGCGGGGGCCGCGGGCGTCGCCGCCGCCGTCGGCGGTCTGCTCGACCTGTCCGGCACGGTGTGCGTCGTCTTGTCCGGGGGCAACATCGACCCCTTGCTGCTGCGGCATGTCATCACCCACGGACTCACCGCGGCCGGGCGGTTCCTGACCTTCACGGCCACCGTCTCCGACCGCCCGGGTGGATTGCTCGCCCTGCTGGAGTTGCTCCGTGACCAGGGCGCGAGCGTTCTCGACGTCGTGCACTCACGCGTCGCCGACGACCTCTACCTCGGCGAGGTGCAGGTGACCGTCAGCGTGGAGACGCGTGGACCCGACCACCAGCTGTCCGTGCGACGGGCGTTGGGGGACGCGGGTTTCCTGCGCGAGGATGCGCGCTGAGGTCGCGGACGGGGTCTTCCCCCTGATCGGCGATCGGGCCGTTACGTCGCCGACGGCAGATGCGCGAAGTACTTGAGCGTGTCCGCCTCGATCGTCTTGTACACCGTCGCCGACGCCGGGCCGGAAAACGCCGCGACCGCCTTGGACGTCGTGGGTAGTTCGAGGGCGAAGGTCCAGCGCAAGCGGCAGCCGACCTCCGCCGGATCGATCTGTGTGGCCTCGCCGAAGCGCCTCATGCCTGGGACGTTGGCGCTCTTCACGCGGAATGCGTTGTGGTACTTGCCGTTGTCGGCGTCTTCGGTCCAGTGGAAGAAGTCTTCCTCGAGTGTCACGTAACCCGGGCCGAGAACCGCTCTGCGCGTGGCACCCGCGCCGTACGGCGGCGGCGAGGTGAACGTGATCGACTTGATCGCCCGGCACCAGTCGAGCGTCCCCTGACGGGTGAACTCGGCCCACGCCCGCGCGGGCGTCACCGGGAGTCTGACGTCGATCACGTGGCGCACGGGTGCGTCGTCGAAGAAGTCGATGTCAAAGGATTCCAGGGCGTAGGTGCGTGCCATGGGCCCATTGAAACACCGGCACGACCGTCCCACAGGCGGTTCCGCGGACGGGCCCGCGTGCGGTCGCGGGGGCGGTTCCACCTCTCGTCCGTGATACCGCCGACGAGACCGATGGTGGAAAAGCGGAGAACCGATGGATATGGGACCAGGAATAGATTCGTCCGATCGGACGACAATAGGCCACGCCGTTTCTGTCATACCCCCGTGACATCTTCATGTGCAGACGCGGCCCACTTCCCGGGGCGCTCGAAGAGAAGGACGTGCGATGAATTTTTCATGGACAAGGAAATGGCCATGGGCGGCCGGCGTCCTGGCCGCATTCGTGGTGGCGATCGGGGTACTGGCCGGCACGGGCGGGGTCGGCCCCGAGTCGACGGCGGCTCCGTGGCCGGCGGAGGTGTCGCAGGTGACGGTGAAGCTCGCCTCGGAGCGGTCGAATGCCGTGGCCATGGCGCGGGACTACCTCGAGATCTCCGGTTTCTCCAGGTCAGGGCTGATCGATCAGCTCGAGTACGAAGGCTTCTCGACGTCGGACGCGACGGCGGCGGTGAACCAACTCGAAGCCGACGGCGAGGTCGACTGGTACGAGCAGGCGGCGCGGACGGCGCGGTCCTACCGCGAGATCTCGCCGTTCTCGCGGAAGGGCTTGATCGAACAGCTGGAGTACGAGGGTTTCACGTATCAGCAGGCCGTATACGGAGCCGACCACAGCTGAAATCTGATGTCGGCGTGCTGTCGATCATCGGATGTAATGTCCCGGAATTGAACGCAATGGTCCCGTTTTCGGGGTCGATTGGTTCGGCTGAAGGGCATGAAGAATTGTCAGGGCCGTTGTGCAGAATGGTTCTCCAGGTCTGCACTAACAAAGGAAAGAAATGACCGAACCCCAGAATCCCCAGCCCGGGCAGCCGTTCCCGGGTCAGGTCCCGCAGCCGGGCCAGGCTCCCTATCCGGGCCAGCCCTACGGACAGCAGCCCCAGTACGGGGCACCCGGTCCGTACGGTGCACCGCCTGCCCAGCCGCCGGCCGCCCCGCCGAAGAAGAAAAAGAAGTGGCCGTGGATCCTCGGCATCCTCGTGGTGCTGATCGTGATCATCGCGGTGGCGACGAGTGGTGGCGGCGACGACTCCGCCGACGAAGCCGCCTCGACGCAGACCTCCCAGCCTGCACCGCGCCCGGCCGAGGCCGAGGCTGAAGGGCCGACCGAGACCAAGGCGCCCGAGCCGGCGCAGACCCCGACGGAAACGAAGTCCGAAGCGGCTGAGCCGAGTCTGAACTCGGAGCAGAAGAACGCACTCCGCAAGGCTCAGGACTACTTGTCGGTCTCCGGTTTCTCGAAGTCGGGGCTGATCAAACAGCTCGTGTTCGAAGGCTATTCGGAAGCAGACGCCACGGTGGCGGTGAACAAGCTCGAGACCGACGGTGACGTCAACTGGAATGAGCAGGCTGTCAAGAAGGCCGGTGAGTATCAGTCGGTTTCGCCGTTCTCGCGGCAGGGTCTGATCGAACAGCTGGAGTTCGAGGGGTTCACCCCTGAGCAGGCTGCCTACGGCGCTGATCACGCCGAGTCGGACTGACCTGACCCCAAACGACAGGGGCCCACCGGCCGAAAGCCGGTGGGCCCCTGTCGTTGTGGCTGGTTGTCAGCCGTGGTACGGCTCCGCGCTCACGAGGGTCACCTTGACGGTGGCGCCGCTCGGCACGGTGTACTCACGGGTCTCGCCGACCTTCGCGTCGATCAGCGCGGCACCGAGAGGAGAGCTGGGGGAGTAGGTCTCGATCTCACCCGAGGCGCCCTCCTCGCGGGTGGCGATCAGGAAGGTCTCCTTGTCGTTCTCGTCACCGTCGTAGTAGACGGTCACGACGGAGCCCGGGAGCGCGACGCCGGACTGGGTCGGGGCCTCGCCGACCTTGGCGTTGTTCAGCAGCTCCTGGAGCTGGCGAATGCGGGCCTCCTGCTGACCCTGCTCCTCGCGGGCGGCGTGGTATCCGCCGTTCTCCTTGAGGTCGCCCTCTTCGCGTCGTTCATTGATCTCGGCGGCAATGACCGGACGATTGGCGATCAATGAGTCGAGCTCGGCCTTCAGGCGGTCGTGCGACTCTTGGGTCAACCAGGTCACCTGGGTGTCGGTCATCGGTCACTCCTTCTCGTTGTCCGCGCCACGCAGCTGCCTTGTTGCGCCGCGCGACATGTGGACTGCTATAAATGCAGCAACACGACCCCTTGCGGAGCCGTGTATACATCAATGGTACCAGCCGGTGAGATGCCTGGCACATCCTTTACTCAGCGGTGGCCGATGCGAGAGCTTCCTGATATGTCGGTTCGGCCCTCTTGAGCCATGCCACAACGAGATACGTCACGGGCATGATGACGATCTCGACCAGCGTCTTCCACACGAACCCGACCACGGTGTAGTTCACGAAGTCGCCCCACGACGAGATCCCGAGGGCGGTGGCGGCGATCGCGCAGAACACGATCGTGTCGGCGAGTTCGCCCACCACCGTCGAGCCCACGAGTCGTGCCCACAGACGGCGTTCTCCGGCGCGCTCCTTCATCCTGACCAGCACGAAGGAGTTGAGGAGTTCGCCGACGACATATCCGGCGAGTCCGGCGAGAAGGAATTGCGGGACGACGCCGGCCACGGTTTCGAAGGCCTGCTGGCCGTCGTAGAACTCGGCGGCCGGTAGGTGGATGGTCAGCCAGAAGCACAGCGACGCGAGGATCAGCACCGCGAAACCGGCGAGGATGGTGCGGCGCATCGCCTTGAACCCGTACACCTCGCTGATGACGTCGCCGAGGACGTAGGCGAGCGGGAAGAGATAGAACGCGCCGTCGGTGACGAGCCCCTCGAGGTGGACGGGGCCGATGTCGAGGTTCAGCCAGTCGTCGAAGAGGACGACGCCCTTGGTGCCGGTGACGTTGCTGATCAACATCACACCGACGAAGAGCGCGACGAGCAGGGGGAAGAAGCGACTGCCGATCGACGCGAAGGCAGCCCGGGAGCCGGGCGCGCCGTGGGGCTCGGTCGGCGTCGCGGTCACGACTGGTCGGGCTGCAGGTACGGCGGGACGTCGACGGTGCAGCCGAAGACCTCGCCGATGACCGGTGGTCTGGAGGTGGTGACCTCGGTGCGCACCCCGATCCGCTCGGCGTCGTCGGCCGGGATCAGGATCTCCCGGCGCCCGGTCTCGCTGCCGTCCTTGGAACGCCCGCGCACCACACACGCTGCGGGTTTACTCGGATCGGAGCGGTCGACGGTGAACTGGACCGCGACGGTGCGATCGTCGAGGATCTCGTAGCCGGTGGCCTCACCGGACACGTCGGAGGTGCCGAACTTGCTGTAGCCGATGACCGCGAGGACGACACCTGCGACGACGACGAGAATGGTCAGTCCGAAGGCCCAGCGACGCCTGGTCAGCGCCGAACCCGATTGCTCCGGGTAGGTGGCACGCGGGCCGCTGCGTGGGCGCTCCGCGGCGCCCCCGTCCGAACTGTTCACTTGTCAATACCTACCATGGGACCAGTAGCGATCCGAAGGTGAGGAACTGTGACCGAATCCCGTGCCGACGACCCGCAGCCGGGTGTGTTCCGTCTGATGGCGGTCCACGCGCATCCCGACGATGAGTCGAGCAAGGGGGCGGCGACATCGGCCAAGTACGCCGCCGAGGGCCACGAGGTGCTGATCGTCACCCTCACCGGTGGCGAACGTGGCGACATCCTCAATCCGGCGATGGACCTGCCCGGCATCAAGGACCGGATCCACGAGGTCCGCCGGGAGGAGATGGCCAAGGCTGCCGAGGCACTCGGCGTCCAGCACCGCTGGCTCGGCTTCGTCGACTCCGGCCTGCCCGAAGGCGACCCCAGGCCTCCGCTTCCGGAGGGGTCGTTCGCGACCATCCCGCTCGAAGAGGCCGCGGAAGCCCTGATCAAGGTGGTGCGGGAGTTCCGGCCCCACGTCATCATCACCTACGACGAGCACGGCGGTTATCCCCATCCCGACCACATCCGCTGCCATGAGGTGTCGGTCGAGGCGTTCGAGAAGTCGGGGGATCCCGACGCCTACCCCGGCACCGGCGAGCCCTGGACCCCGTTGAAGCTGTACTACACGCACGGCTTCATCCGCGATCGCATGATGCTGTTCTCCGACGAGTTCGAGCGTCACGGCCAGGAGAGCCCGTTCAAGGAGTGGCTCGAGAGGTGGGATCCGAGCCGCAACGACCTGATGGGCCGCGTGACGACCCAGATCGAATGCGCCGAGTACTTCCCGCAGCGTGACGACGCGTTGCGTGCACACGCGACACAGATCGACCCGAACGGCGTGTTCTTCGCCGTGCCGCTGGAATGGCAGCAGCGGCTGTGGCCGACGGAGGAGTTCGAACTCGCGCAGACTCGGGTGAAGACGGCCATCCCGGAAACCGATCTGTTCTCCGGAATCGAGGCGTGATGAACACCGTCGACATCGTCAACACCGTCATGGTCCTGGCCGAGGAGCCGCAGGGACCCGAGTTCGGCAAGTCCTCGCCGCTGGGCCTGTTGGTGATCCTGCTGCTGCTGATCGGCACCGGATTCCTGATCTGGTCGATGAACCGTCAGCTGAAGAAGCTCCCGGAGTCCTTCGACACCGACCACCCGGAGCCGGATCAGGCATTCGACGAGGGCACCGACGCGGTCGCGGCGCAGTCCGCCACCGATGACGCGGACACCGGCGCCACGACCGACGCGCCGACGCCCGACGGCGGCGCCGAGCGTCGCCCCGCGGACACCTGACGGAGAGTCGCCCCGGCGGCCCCGGGCCGTCTCCGTCGACCGCGCCCCTCGGTTGAACAGGGTCTCGAGCGGGTATCGGCGATCCATGCGTATCCCCACACTGATCGGTACCTCGCTCGCCACGGCAGCCGCCGGGGCGATCGGCAGCATCGTCACCAGGCCGGCGGTGCAGACCTGGTACCCGCGACTGCGCAAGCCCGGCTTCGTGCCGCCCGCATGGGTCTTCCCCGTCGCCTGGACGGCGTTGTACGCCGACATCGCCGTCACCTCGGCCGTGACCATCGACGAACTCGACGCCGACGAGCGCGCCGCGTATGTCGCGGCGCTCGGTACGAACCTCACGCTGAACGCGGCCTGGAGCTGGATCTACTTCGGCAAGGGCGCTCTCGGGACGGCCTCGGTGGCGGCGGCCGCACTGACCGCGAGCAGCGCCGACCTCGCCCGGCGCACCGCCGCCGTGAACCCGCCGGCGGGGGCCGCGCTGGCGGCGTATCCGGCATGGTGTGCCTTCGCGACGGTCCTGTCGACCTCGACGTGGTGGCTCAACCGCGGCCGCCGGGTGCGTGCCGGCTAGCGCCGGGAGAAGTCCAGTGCGTCGGCGAAACGGTCCATCGCCCAATCGATCTCGTCCTCGGTGACGACGATCGGCGGAGCCAGGCGCAGCGTCGAGCCGTGGGTGTCCTTGGCGAGGACGCCGTGCTCGGCGAGCCGGATGCAGAACTCCTTGCCCGTGCCCTGCTCCGGCTCGAGGTCGATGCCCGCCCACAGGCCCCTGCCGCGGACGATGACGACGCCGTGGCCGACGAAATCCCGCAGTCGGGCGTGCAGGTGGGCGCCGAGATCGGCGGCGCGTTGCTGCCAGCTGCCGTCGGAGAGCATGTCGACGACCTCGTGACCGATCGCGGCGGCGAGCGGGTTGCCGCCGAAGGTGGAGCCGTGCTGGCCGGGGTGCAGCACTCCCAGCACATCGCGGTCGGCGACGACCGCGCTGACCGGGACGATGCCGCCGCCGAGCGCCTTGCCGAGCAGGTACACGTCGGGGACCACGTCCCAGAGCTCGCAGGCGAAGGTCGTGCCGGTGCGTCCCAGGCCGGACTGGATCTCGTCGGCGATGAACAGCACGTCGTGTTCGGAGCACAGCGCGCGCACCCGCGGCAGGTAGTCGTCGGGCGGCACGACGATGCCCGCCTCGCCCTGGATCGGCTCGATGAGCACCGCCACGGTGTTCTCGCCGACGGCGTCGGCGATCGCGCGTGCATCGCCGAAGGGGACCTGCACGAAACCCGGTGTGTACGGGCCGAACCCGTTGCGGGCGTCGGGGTCGTCGCTGAACGAGATGATCGTGGTGGTGCGCCCGTGGAAGTTGCCGTGGGCGACGACGATCTCGGCCTGTCCGTCGGGGACGCCCTTCACGTCGTAGCCCCACTTGCGGGCGACCTTGATCCCGGATTCGACCGCCTCGGCGCCGGTGTTCATCGGCAGCACCATCTCCTTGCCGCACAGTTCAGCCAGGGCGGCGCAGAACGGCTCGAGGCGATCGGAGCGGAAGGCGCGACTGGTGAGGGTGAGCCTGTCCAGCTGGTCGCGCGCGGCGGCGACGAGGCGCGGATGTCGGTGGCCGAAGTTGACCGCCGAATACGCCCCCAGGCAGTCGAGGTATCGGCGGCCGTCCACGTCGGTCACCCACGCGCCCTCGGCCGTCGCCGCGGTGACCGGGATCGGCGAATAGTTGCGGGCTACGTGCGGTTCCGCATCGGTGCTGGTCAGCGGCATACTTCGAGCGTATCGTCGCACATCGGCGCAAACAATCGACGTTGGTTGCGCGCCGACGAAACGAATCGCCGCAATCGAGCCGAGAGGTGAAGATCCGTTGCGGACCATCGACGACCTCGACGAGAAGGTGCTCTCTTGTCTCGCCCGTGATGCGCGCGCCACCTATGCGCAGATCGGCAAGGAGGTGGGGCTGTCGGCGCCGGCGGTCAAGCGTCGCGTCGACCGCCTCGTCGCCGACGGGGTGATCCGGGGATTCACCGCGATCGTGGACCCCCATGCGATGCAGTGGACGACCGAGGCCTACGTGCTGGTCTACTGCCGGGGCAACATCTCCCCGGAAGAACTCAGGGCGGCCTGGGAGCCGATCCCGGAGGTGGTCGGCGCCGCGACCATCACCGGTGGAGCCGATGCGATCCTGCGGGTACGCGCCCGCGACGTGCGGCATCTCGAGCAGGCGCTCGAGCGGATCCGGCGGGCCGGCCCGGTGGACAAGTCCGAGTCGATCATCGTGCTCAGCGAGCTGATCGACCGCGGCCATCCGTGACACTGATGACAACGGCGTGTCCCACTTGTGTTAAGGTGGTCGCCGTGATCAGCACCGTGCGCGCCTATTGGCGCTTTATCGAGGCTCCGGGTGGGGCCACGATGAAGCGCTGATCTTCGCACGCACGCCAACACCCGGAGCCCGAGCAGCGACCAGACGGTCGCTGCTCTTGTCGTTTGAGCGGGGCTCCACCACAGACAGGGCGTGCCCCGGTTGAGACACCGACAGGGCATGACCCCGAAAGGCACGAACCGTGACCGCACTCCCGGATCTCTCGACCACCACGGATGAGCAGACCCAGTCCACCTCTGATCGCCGGATCAAGTCGTTCCGGGCGATCCCGTCGCCGGATTCCGTCCGCAGCGAGCTCCCCCTCACCGCGCGTCGCGCGCTGGCCGTCCAGCGTGACCGCGAGGAGATCGCCGACATCCTCGCCGGCCGCGACGACCGCCTGCTCGTGATCGTGGGGCCGTGCTCGGTGCACGACCCAATCGCGGCGATCGACTACGCCCGCCGGCTCGCGCCGCTGGCCGAGGCGTACTCGGATCGGTTGAAGATCGTCATGCGCGTCTACTTCGAGAAGCCGCGCACCACGGTCGGCTGGAAGGGGCTCATCAACGACCCCGGCATGGACAACACCTTCGACGTCGAGCGCGGCCTGCGCACCGCTCGCTCGCTCCTGCTCGACATCATCGACCTGGGCCTGCCGGTGGGCACCGAGTTCCTCGAGCCCACCAGCCCGCAGTACATCGCCGACGCGGTCGCGTGGGGGGCCATCGGCGCCCGCACCACCGAGTCGCAGGTGCACCGTCAGCTCGCGTCGGGCCTGTCGATGCCGATCGGCTTCAAGAACGGCACCGACGGCAACGTCCAGGTCGCCATCGACGGTGTGAAGGCCGCATCCGCCGAGCACGTCTTCTTCGGCGTCGACGACTTCGGCAACGGCGCGGTCGTCGAGACCGCCGGCAACGAGGACTGCCACATCATCCTGCGCGGCGGCACCCGCGGCCCCAACTACGACGCCGCCTCGGTCGCGTCGGCCGCTGAGGCCCTCGCCAAGGCCGGCCTGCCCGCCCGCGTCATGATCGACTGCTCGCATGCCAACTCCGGCAAGGACCACGTCCGTCAGGCCGAGGTCGCCGGCGAGATCGCGGCGACGGTTCGTGCCGCCCGCGAGGCCGGTCAGGAGGCGAACATCAGCGGCGTCATGCTCGAGAGCTTCCTCGAGCCGGGCGCACAGTCGACGGATGCGGACCCGCTCGTCTGCGGCAAGTCGGTCACCGACAAGTGCATGGGCTGGGACGCCACCGCGTCGGTGCTCGCCGCGTTCGCGCGAGGCTAGAGACCCGACGGTCCGGGCGCGCCGCGACGCGCCCGGACCGTGGTGACCACCACCTCTGCCGCTAGGCCGAGGTGGTGGTCTTCTTTTGTGCCCGAACACGTTTCGTCCGCAAGCCCAGGGCGAGGTCGACGACCAGGAACGCCACGAGGCTGATGCCGAGCAGCGGGATGAACCAGCCGACGACGACGGTCGCCGCGACGAGCGCGATCGTCCACGGCACCGACAATCGGCGGAGAACCCCGCGTGCCGGGGGCCTCCCGACGCCGAACGGGCCCGAGTGACGGGGCCGGCGCTGCCACCACATCTGGTAGCCGCGCACGATCACCGCCACCAGGGCGATCGCGAGCAACAGCAGACCGATCTGGCTGAGCCGGCCGAACAGGATGCCCATGTGCAGCGCGATGCCCCAGTTGGTGAGCTGGGCCGCCAACGGCCAATCGGCGAACCGGGATTCGTCGACGATGCGTCCGGTGGCGCCGTCGACGGCCACGCTGTCCGGGCTGAACTGCCACGGCTGACGCGTCTGCGTCACGGTGAAGGCGGTGTCGGCCGAGGACGGGATGCCCACCTCGACGGCGCCGTCCACTCCGGCGGCGTGCGCGGCGGCGAGAACGCGGTCGAGGTCCGGGATGGTCGACAGCGTGGCCGAGTGCTCTTGGGCCGCACCGTGATCCGTGCCGTGGTGGCCGGAACCGGCCGGGGCGCCGGCGGATTCCGGGGCCGAGATCTCGGTGTTCACCGTGGGCGTCATCCAGTTCATCGCACTACGCAACCCGGTCACGTTGTCGCCGGTGTACTTCGACCACGTGAGGCCGGTCGCCGACAGGAACACCAGCCCGACCACGATCCACATGCCGACGACGGCATGACGGTTTCGGGTGCGGTTGCGTCCGGCGGCCGAACGATCGAGCGTGACGAGATCCGTCGCGGCCGTCCGCCGTCGCCGGACATGTGAGATCCACAGTGCGACTCCGCCGAGCGCGACGACCCACAGCCACGACGCGGCGAGCTCGCTGTAGATCCGGCCGGGGTCGCCGAGATGCAGATTGCGGTGCAGATTGCTCAACCAGGCGCGGAACGGCAGTGCGGCGGCGCTGCCGTACGAGACGAGCTCGCCTTTGATCTCGAGCGTCACCGGGTCGACGAAGACCGCCTGACGCTCGGACTCGCCCAGCGACGGGTCGTCGAAGAGCACGCGCGTGGTGTCACCTGGTGCGGCGGGAGGTCGCACGGCCGACACCGTGAGATCGGGCCGCACCCGCATCGCGGCCCCGACCTGATCGGCGAGCGATCTCGACTCACCGGTGCTCGAGGTGTGGAGCTGGTCGTGGTAGACGATCTGCTCCACCGACGGTGCGATCGCGTAGGCGCCGCCGGTGAGGGCGGCGACGATCAGGAACGGCCCGACGAGGATGCCCGCATAGAAGTGCAGGCGACGCAGCAACGGAATCCAGGCGCCGGCGCGGCGGGGTGGATCGCCATCGCGGGAGGTCGTCGGTGCGCCGGCGACACAACGGTCGGGGCGCGCCGAACCGGACTGGCCCGGCGCGCCCGGGTCTGCTCCGGACAGGTCTGGCCCGGATGACCCGGACGGGGAATCGGACAGAAAAGAACGTGAGGGCACGAGGCCGCCTTTCGCTGAGAGCGGCACGCGTGAGCCGTCGGGCACCGTTCGACGCGGTTCCCCGCGAGGAGAGTTCGCCGACGAGGCCACGAACACTGAGTCCTGGTTACTCGGGCTGGGCGCACGCGCACCGACCGGCCCGTCGTGCGGACGGGTCGGTGAGGAACAGAGATGGTCAGCGAGCCATCACGGGCGGGCCGCGTGTGCCCAGGGGTGCGATCGTGTGCCGGTCCCGGCGGGCGTCCCGTGCCGGGACCAGCCGGTCGAGTCGGGGGCACTCGGCGGCCGGTGGATCGAGCACCGGCTGGACGAGTGCGACGATCGCGGTCAACAGGGCCGGGAGGACGGCCTCGGCGACACGGAGTGCGCCGGCGGTGACGCCCGTCGCGGCGACGTGCATCGCGATCATGGACGGCGACGCCGGGGCCACGCCGTGGTGGAGCATCGCCGGGAGGTCGTCGAGTGCCGACAGGCAGAGGTGCGCGAGGACCTGGCCGGCAGCCAGAAGCCCGAGTGTGGCGGCCGGACCGGGACTGCGGCGGACGGCGGTCCCGACGGTGGCGCCGAGCGCCGCGCACGCGGCGATCATCAGCACCAGAGAACCCGAGTCCGGCAGGACGCCGTCGGCCATCCCGTGCGCGGCGACGGCCGTGCACGCAGACAGTGCACCGACTGCGCATCCGCGCATCCGGTGCACTGTCTGCAGGGCCGAGGTCACCGCCGCATCGTATCGAGTGGCCGCGTGCGGGGGATCGGCTGCACCCATGGTGGTCCGAGGGCGGGCGGGCTCGGCACGCGGTGTGGTTTCTGCGGGCTCGGCCCGCGGTGTGACATTTGCGGGCTCGGCACGCGGTGTCGTTTCTGCGGGCTCAGCCCGCGGTGTGATTTCTGCGGGCTCAGCCCGCGGTGTGATTTCTGCGGGCTAGCCCGCGACGACCATCCAGGCCGCGATGTAGTGCAACAACGCGGCAACCGCGGTGCAGGCGTGGAACACCTCGTGGTGACCGAACGTCGTCGGCCAGGGGTTGGGCCAGCGCACGGCGTAGAGCACGCCGCCCACGCTGTAGAAGACCCCGCCGAGGGCCAGCAGGACCATGACCGTCACTCCGGTCTGGTGGACGAGCGCCGGGGCGACCGCGACGATCACCCAACCCAGCGCGATGTAGAGCGTGACGCCCAGCCAGCGCGGCGCGCCCGGCCACATGATCTTCAGCAGAGCGCCGCCGATGGCGCCTGCCCATACGATCGCGAGCACCCACCACCGCGTCGGCGACGGGAGCCCCAGGGCGCAGAACGGCGTGTAGGAGCCGGCGATGAACAGGAAGATCGTGGCGTGGTCGGCGCGCTTCATGCGCAGGCGCGCCCGCATGGTCTTCCACGGGATGCGGTGGTACGCCGCGCTGACGGTGAAGAGCCCCACCACCGTGATCGCGTAGATCGTGCAGGTGAGGGCGGCGACGGCGCCGTCGAGGAGGGCGGCTCCGATGACGAGGGCGAGACCGGCCAACCCTGCCACATACGCGGAGTAGTGGTGGATGACGCCGCGCAGGCGCGGTCGCTCGTCCACGGATGGACTCAGTGTCGTGCTCATGTGGTTACGCTACCGTAAGTTACGCGCTGGTAGGAGGGGCTTCTGGCACCGATATGGGTCGGTTTGCTCGCATCGCGGCGCGTAAGGTGTCCCACGTGACACGGAGCCGCGAAGAGTCTTCCGCCCAGTTGGGGTCGCCCGCACGATGAAACTGCTGCCGGACCGGGTGCGCCGTCCTGTTCTCAATATCTACGAACGCCGCCTCATCCAGCTCCTCGACCCCGAGCGGTTGCCGCGGCACGTGGCGATCATCTGTGACGGCAACCGCCGCTGGGCGCGGGAGGCGGGCTTCGACGACGTCAGCCACGGCCATCGGGTCGGCGCGCAGCGCATCGCGGACATGCTGGGCTGGTGCTCGACCCTCGGCATCGAGGCCGTGACCATCTACCTGCTCTCCACCGAGAACCTGAACCGGTCGTCGGAGGAACTCGACGCGCTGCTGGAGATCGTGCCCGACATCGTCGACGAGATCTCCGCGCCGGGCTCGCAGTGGTGTGTGCGCATCGTCGGCACGCTCGACGCGTTGCCGGACCCCGTCGCCGGGCGACTGCGTGCGGCCGCGGAACGCACCGCCGACCACCACGGCATGAACGTCAACGTCGCCGTCGGATACGGAGGGCGGCAGGAGATCGTCGACGCGGTGCGCGCGCTGCTCGCCGAGAAGCTCGCCGAGGGTGCCACGCCGGAGGAGATGATCGACGCCGTCACGGTCGAGGCCATCGACGCCAACCTCTACACCAAGGGGCAGCCCGACCCCGACCTCGTCATCCGGACCTCCGGTGAGCAACGGCTGTCGGGATTCCTGTTGTGGCAGAGCGCGTATTCGGAGATCTGGTTCACCGACGCCTACTGGCCCGAGTTCCGGCGCGTGGACTTCCTCCGCGCACTGCGGGACTACTCGGCCCGCAGTCGGCGGTTCGGGAAATAGGCGCCGGCCCGGTTCGGACGCAGGACGGGCGACCGTCTCGTCAGCGGTCGTCCTTCGAACCCGCGAGCAGGCTCGTCAGTGCCTCGAGGTCGGCCGTGTAGGTCGACGCGGCGGGCGTCCCGAATCCGACGACCAGCCCGCCGTAGGGGAGGGGTTCGGCATCGGGATGGCGGAACACCGACAACCCCACGAGTCCGATCCCACGCGCAAAGGCCCGGTGCACCAACGCATTCTCGGCGTCGTGCTCGACGGGGATCACCGCGTGGAGACCCGCCGCGATGCCGGGGAGGCGAAAGCCCGTGGCGGTCATCGCGTCGACCAGGGCGTCGCGCCGAGCCCGATACGCCTGGCGGCTACGTCGGATGTGGCGGTCGTAGGCCCCCGAGCCGATCAGGTCGGCCAGGATCAACTGGTCGAGGATGCTCGCGTCGGGCTCGCGTAACCCCTTGGCCTGCACCACCTTCTCGACGAGATGGTCCGGCAGCGCCAGCCATCCGGCGCGGACCGCGGGGGAGAGGCTCTTGGACACCGAGCCCGCGTGGATGACCACATCCGGGCCGAGCGCCTGCAGGGCGCCCACCGGATCGCGGTCGTAGCGGAACTCGCCGTCGTAATCGTCCTCGACGATCACCGCGCCGGTGCGGCGGGCCCAGTCTACGACCTGCATGCGGCGGGCCGGAGACAACGCCACACCGGTCGGGAACTGGTGGCTCGGCGTGAGCAGGACCGCCGACGCGCCGCTGCGCTCGAGCTCGTCGACGACCATGCCCTCGCCGTCCACCGGGATAGGGACCACGCCGGTGCCGCCCCGTTCGACGGCTCGCCAGTGGAACGGCAGCCCGTGGCTCTCCACGGCGAGCACGTCGCCGATGACGGTGCGCGACAGGAGTTCCAGGGCCGACTGCACCGCGGTGCCCAGGACGATCCGGTCTGCGGTGGTGCGGACCCCGCGCGTGCGGCCGAGGTATCCGGCAAGGGCGAGGCGGAGTTCCGGACGCCCCTGCGGATGCGCCGGCGCGAAGGCGTCGTCCGCGCAGTCGGTGAGGACGCGCCGGGTCGCCCGGACCCAGTCCGTGCGCGGGAACATCCCCGCGCACGGCTGTCCGAGCGAGAAGTCGTGCTGGATGCGGAATGTCGCTGTGGCGGTGGCGGTCTGGACGGTCGAGGCGTCCCGGCCGGCGTCCGGGTGGGCGGCGCCCTCGGCGACCCTGGTGGCCGACCCCTGGCGGGCGGTCAGCCAGCCCTCCGCCACCAGCTCCTGGTAGACCGCCGACACCGTGCCCCGGGCCACTCCCAGGTCGGCGGCCAGCGAGCGGTACGGCGGCAGCGCGGTGCCCGGCGGCAACCGGCCGTCGCGGATCGCCGACCGCAGCGCCTCGGCGAGTGTTCGGCGCAGTGTCGCCGCACGACCGCGCGTGCCGGTGTTCGCGAGGGGTGGATCGAGGAACAGATCCGCTCCGAGACCGGCGGCCACCTCGCCCCACGGATCGCGGGACCGGGCGGCGGGGGAATCGGCGCCAGGCAAATTGACACTGTTTTCTGCCACCGGATTGGACCACTTTCTTGTGCTAATCGAGCACTAGCGTAGGTGCCGGAGAGCAATGACGGAACAGGAACGACAGCAGAGGTGGGATCGGGATGAAGATCGTGGTGATCGGAGCGAGCGGGGTCCTGGGCAGCCGGGTCGTCGAGGAGCTCTCCCGACGGGGGCACGAGGTGGTCGGGGCCAACCGGGCGCGCGGTGTCGACGCGTACACGGGGGAGGGACTGGCGGAGGTGATGTCCGGCGCGGACGTGGTCGTCGACTGCCTCAGCCTGGAAACGCTCAGCGCCAAGAAGGCCATCGACTTCTTCCGCACTACTGCGGCCAACATCGCCCGGGCGGCCACCGACGCCGGGGTGGGACACGTGGTCTGCGTGTCGATCGCGAACGCCGACAAGCCCGAGGTGAACGCGAAGTTCGGCTACTACCAGGGCAAGGCGGCGCAGGAGGACGCCTACCGGCAGGCGCTGCCGCCGGAGGTGCTCACGATCGTCGCATCGACCCAGTGGTTCGAACTGGCCGAACAGATGATGGGGCGGATGTCGCTCGGCCCCGTCGCCGTCGCGCCCAAGATGTGGTCGCGGCCCGCGGCCGCGGCCGACGTGGCGCGGGTGGTCGCCGACGTCGCGACCTCTGCCGACCACGACGGCCGCAAGGTGGAGGTCGCCGGTCCCGACGAGATGGATCTGGTCGACGTGGCGAAAGCGGTCGCGTCCCGGCGACGCTCGCCGCGATGGGTCATCGGCGCGTCGGTCGGCGGTCCGGCGATCCGCCGCGGCGGCCTGGTGCCGGCCCACCCCGACATCGTCACGACCACCGCACTCGACGACTGGCTCGCCGCGCAGGCCGCGGCGCCGGCGGCCGGGGCGTAGGCGCGGCCGCCGGCCGAGGGGGGAGCCCGTCACACCATCGCGAACGGCGAGATCTCCATCCCGATCTCGAGTGATCCGGTGATCTCCCGGATCTCGTCGTGGTCGAACACGACGTGACCGGACAGCACGTCGACATCGCGCCGCGCCCGCTGCATCGGATGGTCGAGGAAGTGCACGCTCGCGCCGGAGGCCTCGAGCAGGCTGCCGATCACCGCCTTCGACTCGTGCACGATCCGGGCGGCGGCGAGTCGGGCCTGTGCGCGGGTGCGCAGGTCGACGGTCTCGCCGGCGGCGAGCGTGCCCTCGATCGTCGCGACGGTGCCGTCGAGCAGGGCACGCAGGGCCCGTAGGCGAATCCGAGCGTCTCCCAGCCGGATTCGCGCGGCAGGCTTGTCCTTCTGCTTGACCATCTGATAGGCGAGCACACGCTCGGAGAGCCGGGTCGCATACAGGTCGGCGACGCGTTCGGCCGTGCCCAGGGCCGGCATCGCGGCGAGCAGGGCGAGAGCCGGGACCATCGGCCAGCGATACGAGGGGCTGTCGTGGAGTGCGGCGCCGGGGGTCCGGCCCGCGTACAGGTCACGGACCCGGATGGTGCGATGGCTCGGCACGAACGCGTTCTCGACGACCACGTCGTTGGATCCGGTGGCCCGCATCCCGTCGGTGTGCCAGACGTCCTCCACCCGGGCGTCGGAGACGGGGAGCAGGGCGAGGATCGCGTCGGGTTTGTCCCCGGTGACGATCGCGCCGACCATGACCCAGTTGGCCTGCATGATCCCGGTGGCCCATGACCAGCGCCCGGACAGGGTGAAGCCGCCGTCGCGCGGTTCTGCCGTGCCGGTCGGCGCCAACGGGGCCGGGGCGAGGTAGGGCCGGTCGGCGAAGGCCTCCTGCTGGGCCTGTTCGTCGAACAGGGCGGTGATCCATCCGTGCAGCGTGTAGAAGCCCAGCGTCCACGCGCTCGACGTGCAGCCGTGCGCCAGGCGGCGGACGTGGTCGAGGATCTCCGGGTAGGGGGCCTCGAGTCCGCCGAAGCGGCGCGGTATCAGCAGGTCGAGGAGGCCGCTGTCGGTCGCGTCCCGAATGGTGTCGGCGGGCAGTTTGCGCAGCTCTTCGGCCTGTCGGGCACGGTCGGCCAGCGCGGCGACGAATTCGTCGGTGATCGTCACCGATCCGGATGTCGTGGTCATGGGTCGGAACGTAACATACGAAAAAGTATGGAAACGGGGGATTCGGCGATCTAGGCTGTGGCGATGACCGAGGTGCGGGAGCGCAAGCGCGGGCAGGGTGGTGGACGCGGACTGTCCGCCGACGACTGGATCGAACTGGGGTACGCGGTCCTCGCCGAGGAGGGCCTCAACCAGGTCAAGATCGACTCCCTCTGCCGTCGGATGGGCGTCACCAAGGGCAGCTTCTATTGGCACTTCACCGACATCGCCGCCTACCGGCAGGCGCTCGTCGAACGCTGGGGTGAGTGGAGCGACGAGGAGCACAAGAAGTTCGAGTCCCTCGACGGCCTACCGCCCAGGGAACGGCTGCTGGGACTGATCGCACAGCTCACCAGCCCGCGGCACTGGATGATCGAGCGCGCCATGCGCGAGTGGGCGCGCACCGATCCGCAGGCGCGGGCGAGCATCCGCAGGTCGGATCGGCGGGCCCGGGATGCGGTGCGCCGCTGCCTCGTCGACCACGGGCTCGACGAGCAGACCGCCACGATGCGGGCCGCATGGATCTTCGCGATGGGGGTGGGCGCCCTCCACCTGTCCGACTCCGAGGAGGACCGGGCGGGCGCCGGCCGCCACAGCGCCGAACTCGTCGACCTCATGCTGCGGACCGCCTGATCGGACCGACCGGACGGCGGGGCCGGGAACCCCGGGCGCTCAGAGCTTTCGGAGACGGACCCGGTTGATCGAGTGGTCGTGGTCCTTGCGCAGGACAAGCGTCGCGCGCGGGCGGGTCGGGAGGATGTTCTCGATGAGGTTCGGTCGGTTGATCGAGATCCAGAGATCGCGGGCCGCCGCCGTCGCCTGCTCGTCGGTCAGGGAGGCGTAGGCGTGGAAGTGCGAGTCCGGGTTGGCGAATGAGGTCGTCCGCATCTGCAGGAAGCGGGAGATGTACCACTCCTCGATGTCCTCGATCTTCGCGTCGACGTAGATCGAGAAGTCGAAGAGATCCGACACCATCAGCGTCGGGCCGGTCTGCAGGACGTTGAGGCCCTCGAGGATCAGGATGTCGGGCTGGCGCACATAGTGATAGACGTTCGGCACGATGTCGTAGGCCAGGTGCGAGTACACCGGTGCGGCGACCTCGCGTGCGCCCGACTTCACCTCGGTCACGAACCGCAGCAGTGCGCGCCGGTCGTACGACTCGGGAAAACCTTTGCGGTGCAGGATGCCCCGGCGCTGCATCTCCGCAGTGGGAAGGAGGAATCCGTCGGTCGTCACCAGGTCGACCTTCGGGTGGGACTCCCAGCGCGCCAGCAGCGCGGCGAGGACGCGCGCGGTCGTGGACTTGCCGACCGCCACGCTCCCCGCGATCCCGATGATGAACGGCACCTGACGGCTGGTCTGGCGTTCGCCGAGGAAGGTCGAGGTGGCCGCGAAGAGTCGTTGTCGCGCAGCAACTTGGAGGTGGATCAGACGCGACAGCGGCAGGTAGACGTCGGCGACCTCCTGCAGGTCGATCTGCTCACCGAGACCGACGAGTTCGGCGAGCTCGTCCTCGGTGAGGACCATCGGCATCGACTCGCGGAGCTCTCGCCACTGCCGCCGGTCCAACTCCAGGTACAGACTGGGATCCCGGTCGCTGGAGTTACGAGCCATCAGCGCAGCTCCGGGGTCGTCGTACGCGCGGATGCCCGGGTCGTCATGTCGTACAGCTTAGGGGCACGCGATTGCCTGCGACACAGAGGTGGGCCCGGGGTAGCCTCGGCCATATGCCGGCCGACACCGCTGACCTCGACATCGTCACCGACTACCTGCGACTGGGACTGGCGTTCGACCGTCTCGAGGAGGGGTTCGTCGACGCCTACACCGGGGACCCGGCGTTGCGTGCGGAGGTCGAGAACGCGCCGGCCCCCGAACCCGCGCAGCTGGCCGCGCGGGCCCGGGCGCTGCTCGCCGAGCTGCCCGGCGGATTGCCCGCGGATCGTGCCGAGTTCCTGGGTGCGCACCTTCGTGCGCTGGAGTGTTCGGCGCGGCGGTTCGCCGGTGAGGAGATCTCCTTCGTCGACGAGGTCCGGGCCTACTTCGACGTCGACATCGCGCTCGCCGACACCGACCGCTACGAGTCCGCGCACGTCGCGCTCGCCGAGGCGCTCGGGGTCCCGGGCGCGACCGGCGACGACCTGCGCGACGCCTACGCGGCGCATCGACGTGCCGACGAGATCCCGCCGGCGAAGGTCGACGAGTGCGTGCGGGCCTTCAGCGGCGCCCTGCGCGAGCGGGTCCGGGCCCGGTACCCGTTGCCGGACAACGAGATCGTGGAGTTCGAGGTCGTCACCGACAAGCCCTGGTCGGGGTTCAACTACTACCTCGGCGGGTACCGCTCCCGGGTTGCGATCAACGCCGACCTCACCCAGTACATGTCGTCGCTGCCGTCGTTGATCGCCCACGAGGCGTACCCGGGCCATCACACCGAGCACTGCCGCAAGGAGCAGCTGCTCGTCGGCGCCGGACAGCACGAGCAGTCGATCTTCCTCGTCAACACCCCGCAGTGCCTGATGGCCGAGGGGCTCGCCGATCACGCCCTCGACGCGATCATGGGCCCCGACTGGCACGCGTGGGCGGCCGAGATCTACGCCGACATCGGGCTGCGTTTCGACGCCGACCGGGCCGCCCGGGTCGGGCGGGCCGCGGCGGGGCTGTTGACCGTGCGGCAGGACGCCGCGCTGCTGCTGCACGACCGCGACGTCGAGGCGGACACCGTCGCGCAGTTCCTGCAGACATGGCTGCTCGCCCCGCCCGAGCGGGCCCGGCAGATGCTGCGTTTCCTCACCTCCCCGCTGTGGCGCGCCTACATCAGCACCTATGTCGAGGGCTACCAGCTCCTGGACCGGTGGCTCGACGCCTCCGACGACCGGGCCGCGGCTTTCGGCCGTCTCCTCGACGAACCGCTGATCCCGGCGAGCCTGAGAAGGGAACTCGCCGCCACCGGGCCGAAGGCCGAGACGGGGGCCGGCCAGAGGGCGCAGGTGGCTGGTTAGGGGATTCGGCGGTCCCGTCCCTAGACTTGACACCATGACCTCGAACTCGTCATCCGTGAACTCGATGTCCCTGGCGGAGCTGGACCCCGATGTCGCCGCCGCGATGAACGGCGAACTGAGCCGTCAGCGGGACACGCTCGAGATGATCGCGTCGGAGAACTTCGTTCCGCGCGCGGTCCTGCAGGCCCAGGGCAGCGTGCTCACCAACAAGTACGCCGAGGGCTACCCGGGGCGCCGCTACTACGGCGGCTGCGAATACGTCGACGTGGTCGAGGACATCGCCCGCAATCGCGCGAAGGAACTGTTCGGCGCGGACTTCGCCAACGTGCAGCCGCATTCGGGTGCGCAGGCCAACGCCGCGGTCCTGCAGGCCCTGATGGAGCCGGGGGAGACCATGCTCGGTCTCGATCTCGCCCACGGCGGCCACCTCACCCACGGCATGCGCCTCAACTTCTCGGGCAAGCTCTACGAGAACGCCTTCTACGGCGTGAGCAAGGAAGACTTCCGGATCGACATGGACGAGGTGCGCAAGATCGCCCTCGACGTCAAGCCGAAGGTCATCGTCGCCGGCTGGTCGGCCTACCCGCGCACCCTCGACTTCGAGGCGTTCCGCTCCATCGCCGACGAGGTGGGCGCCCACCTGTGGGTCGACATGGCGCACTTCGCCGGACTCGTCGCCGCCGGCCTCCACCCGTCGCCGGTGCCGCACGCCGACGTCGTCAGCTCCACCGTGCACAAGACCCTCGGCGGTCCGCGCTCGGGCATCATCCTGGCCAAGCAGGAATGGGCCAAGAAGATCAACTCCGCGGTGTTCCCCGGCCAGCAGGGCGGGCCGCTCATGCACGCCATCGCCGGCAAGGCCGTCGCGCTGAAGATCGCCGGCACCGAGGAGTTCGCCGACCGCCAGCGCCGCACCCTGGCGGGTGCGAAGATCCTCGCCGAGCGTCTCACCGGCGAGGACGTCGCCAAGGCCGGCATCTCGGTCCTCACCGGCGGCACCGACGTCCACCTGGTTCTCGTGGACCTGCGCAACAGCAACCTCGACGGCCAGCAGGCCGAGGACCTGCTGCACCAGGTCGGCATCACGGTCAACCGCAACGCGGTGCCGTTCGACCCGCGCCCGCCGATGGTCACCTCGGGCCTGCGGATCGGCACCCCGGCCCTGGCCACGCGCGGCTTCGGCGACGAGCAGTTCACCGAGGTCGCCGACATCATCGCGACCGCACTCGCGGCCGGCCCCGCCGCCGACGTCTCCGCACTGCGCGGACGCGTCTCCAAGCTCGCCCTCGACTTCCCGCTCTACGAGGGACTCGAGGAGTGGGGCCTGATGAGCCGCATCTGATCGATTCACACCGACGCCGTCTCGTGAGGAGTGTGACCTGAATTGCTCCTCACGAGGCGGCGTACGTATTCTTGGCAGCGATGAACGCACTCACTGAAGACGACCTGATCATCGCTCTCGAGAAGGCTCTTCCCGAGATCGCCGAAGAGCACAGGGCGGCCGCCACCCCGTGGCAGCCGCACGACTGGGTGCCGTGGGACGAGGGACGCAATTTCGCCTTCCTCGGCGGCGAGGACTTCGATCCCTCGCAGGCCACGCTGTCCGACGAGGCCCGTGCCGCGCTGCTGGCGCTGCTGCTGACGAAGGACCAGCTCCCCTCCTACCACCGCGTGCTGGCCAAGCACTTCCCGGCGTTCTCCGAGTGGCGCCAGCTCATCGGGGTGTGGACCGCCGAGGACAACCGGCACTCGATCGTGCTCCGTGACTACCTCGTGGTGCGCCGCGCGATCGACCCGGTGGACGCCGAGCATCGTCGCCTCGTGCACGTGACGAAGGGTTACCGCCAGAGCCCCGAGGCGATGGCCGAGCTCGGCCCGATGGACGTCCTCGCACTGATGGCCGTCCACGAGAACCAGTGCGTCAGCTTCATCAAGCGGCTCTCGGCGATCGCCGACGACGAGGTCCTCGAGGAGATCCTCGCCAAGATCGCGGCCGACGACGAGGTCCAGTCGAAGACCTTCGGCAAGTTCCTCAACGCCGGCATCGTCGCCGACCAGGACACCACCGTCATCGCGATGGACAAGGCACTTGCGGTCGGCCGCGCCGAGGCGATCGGCCACGACATCGACGACTTCGACGCCGAGCGCGCCCTCATCGCCGATTACGAGAACGAGGAGACCTGGAAGGAGATCGCCGCGGCGTTCGCCGACGCGGTCAAGCTCGACTCGGTCCAGGGACTCGGCGACGAGGCCGAGGCGGCGCGTCAGCGCATCCTCTCCCGCGCCCGCGGCTAGCCCGCGCGGACGCCGTCCACTCAGACGACACGGCGCCATCAGGACGAGAAAAGTCCTGGTGGCGCCGTTTGCGTCCCTGGGGCCGACGATACCCCCGTTAACGCGAAATTCACGCCGACACACCTGATCTCCGCGCGCCGCGCGTGCACATCGCGCGTACGTTGGCGGGTGACGGACCGCGGGGAAGCGATCCGTCCGGGAGGTTCGATTCGTGATTTGCACCAGCATCGCGAGGGGGCCGGCCCCGGTCCTCGTCCGGTTCGGCTGACGCCGGGCACAGACATTCGGACCGGCCGGTCGACTACAGAACTGGTTTGTGCGGGCGCCGCACGAACGTAGGAGCCCCACGTGACCACACGCACCTACGTCCTCGACACCTCCGTGCTGCTGTCCGATCCCTGGGCGGTCATGCGGTTCGCCGAACACCAGGTGGTCCTGCCACTCGTGGTGATCAGCGAACTCGAGGGCAAACGTCACCACCATGAGCTCGGCTGGTTCGCGCGTGAGGCGTTGCGCCTGCTCGACGACCTGCGTCTGGCCCACGGTCGGCTCGACCTCCCGATCGGGATCGGCTCCGAGGGCGGCACCCTGCAGGTGGAGCTCAACCACACCGATCCGGCGGTGCTGCCCGCGGGTTTCCGCACCGACAGCAACGACTCGCGCATCCTGGCGTGCGCCCTCAACCTCCGCGCCGAGGGCAAGGACGTCACGCTGGTGTCCAAGGACACTCCGCTGCGGGTGAAGGCGGGTGCCGTGGGCCTCGACGCGGACGAGTACCACGCCCAGGACGTCGTGGTGTCCGGCTGGTCGGGCATGGCAGAGCTCGACGTCGAGACGTCCACGATCGACGACCTCTTCGCCGAGGGCGTCGTGGACATCGACGAGGCGCGGGAGCTGCCGTGTCACACCGGTGTCCGCCTGCTCAGCTCCTCGTCGAGCGCTCTCGGACGGGTGAACGAGGACAAGCGTGTCCAGCTCGTTCGTGGTGATCGAGAGGCCTTCGGGCTGCACGGCCGGTCGGCGGAACAGCGGGTGGCGTTGGACCTGCTGCTCGACGACAGCGTCGGGATCGTGTCGCTCGGCGGCAAGGCGGGCACGGGCAAGTCGGCGCTCGCGCTGTGCGCAGGCCTGGAGGCGGTTCTCGAACGCCGGACCCAGCGTAAGGTCGTGGTCTTCCGGCCCCTGTACGCGGTCGGCGGCCAGCAACTCGGCTACCTGCCCGGCGGGGAGTCGGAGAAGATGGGGCCGTGGGCGCAGGCCGTGTTCGACACCCTGGAGGGGCTCGCCTCGCCGGAGGTCATCGACGAGGTCCTCAGCAGGGGGATGCTCGAGGTGTTGCCGCTGACCCACATCCGGGGCCGGTCGCTGCACGACTCGTTCGTCATCGTCGACGAGGCGCAGTCACTGGAACGCAATGTGCTGCTGACGGTGCTGTCGCGGCTGGGCTCGGGTTCGCGCGTGGTCCTCACCCACGACGTGGCACAGCGCGACAACCTGCGCGTCGGCCGGCACGACGGGGTCGCGGCCGTGATCGAGAAGCTCAAGGGGCATCCGCTGTTCGCCCACATCACGCTCACCCGCAGCGAGAGGTCGCCGATCGCGGCGTTGGTGACGGACATGTTGGAGGAGTTCGGCCCCTCCGCGCCGGGAGCGTAGCGAGCGGGCGGGTTGTGACCGCGCCGGGAGCGTAGCGAGCGGGCGGGTTGTGGCCGCGCCGGGAGCGTAGCGAGCGGGCGGGTTGTGGCCGCGCCGGGAGCGTAGCGAGCAGGCGGGCACACCCCTTCGACCGTAGAGGCCGCGCCGGGTCCTGGGACAGGGCTCGGCGCGGCCTTCTCGTGTTCGGCGGTCTCTTGATCCGATCCTGACGGCACCGTGATCGTCACGTGACTCACGGCCTCTTGCGCACTGTCACACTGGTGTGGTGCTGAAGTTACTGATGAGGCGAATGAGGTTATTGGGACTGCTGGTGATCGCGGTACTGGCTGCTTGTGCCGGTGGAGCGGGCCATGCATTCGCCGAACCGGAAACGACCACTCCGTCGACGCCGACCACTCCGGCGACCCCGTCTCTGCCGGGCACGGGCCCGGGAGGCCTGGGCATCGGCCTGTTCGACGAGATCCTCGACAAGCTCGCCGGGGACACTGGATCGGCGGACGGTGAAGGCCCCGGCGCCACCGGCGCCGGCCCCGGTGGTGACACCTCGCAGATGATCATCGTCACCGCGCCGAAGGCGACCGACAGCAAGGGCACGCTGACCGCGTTCGAGCGCGGCGCGGACGGCAGTTGGAAGCCGGTGATCGGTCCGACCGAGGCCTACCTGGGTGAACTGGGCATGGGGGAGCCGCAGGACAACGTCTACCGCACGCCGCAGGGGACCTTTGCGCTCGATCAGGCGTTCGGCCGGCAGGAGAACCCGGGCACCAAGATGCCCTACATCAAGGTCGATCAGCAGGACTGGTGGGATTCGGATCCGAAGTCTCCGACGTACAACACCCATGTCCGCCAGGCGCAGAGCCCCGGCGGTGACAGCGAGAACCTGTACAACTCGGGTCCGGTGTACGACTACGCGGTCAACATCGCGCACAACCCGCAGCGGATTCCGGGCAAGGCCTCGGCCATGTTCCTGCACGTCTCGAACAATCAGCCGACCATGGGGTGTGTCGCCATCGAGCGCGAGGTCATGAAGGACGTGCTCGTCTGGCTCGACCCGGCCAAGAACCCGAAGATCACCATCGGGGTGAACCAGGAGGCGCCGGCTGACGAGGCCCCCGGGGCCACCCCTCAGGCAACTCCGGGCACCACGCCGCCGACGTCTCCCGAGGCCCCCGGGGCCACCCCTCAGACAACCCCGGGCACCACGCCGCCGTCGTCCCCCGAGGCGCCCGGCGCGGACCTGCTGACCGCTCTGCTCTCGCAGCTGGTCGAAGTGGCGCCCTCGCTGTTCGGGCTCGGGACCGCACTCGGTGCCGGGGTCGCGGGCTGACCCGCGCCTGACGGCTCACGAAACGTCGAGCGACGCCTGAGGCCCGCGTGTCTCAGGCGTCGCTGATGCTGAACCGGGCCTGGCGGCAGCCGGGACAGAAGATCTCCTCGGCCCCGATATGCCAGCCGGATGCACGGGCCAGATCGTCGATTCCCTCTTGGGGGACATTTCGATGCACCGTGAAGACGCGCCCGCAGCTGTCGCAGTACCGGTCTGCCGAGCCCTCGGTCTCGGGTGACAGGGGTGAGACGGCTGTCATGGATTCTTCCTCTCGGACGATCGATGGTTTCCAGTGTGCCGAAATATGACCTGGATCTCATAGGCCTGAATGGCAGTCCAACCGGCATTTCGTTCGATCGGAGGACACCGTTACAGTCAATTCCGGCAACGGTCTCTGATACGGATCGCCGGAGTGGTGAATTGTCTTTCCGGGTGTCCGTGGAGATTCATGCACGGGTCGATCGGGCTGATTCACCGGTGTGGTCCAGCGGGTGGCCGTGGGTGCCGTGGACTGCCGGTATCGGCGATTCCGTGCATCGGGTGGTCGAGCAGCGCGGTGTCGGTCCGGCTGTCGACGACGTGATTCGTCTCGTTCGACGAGAACTGATTGGCAGGGGAAAATCGCGAATTTCCCACCTTTTGTCCGAGCTGTTCCGGATTGCGTTGTCAACCCCCTTCGACGCGTCGGGTCTCGCGACATTCAAGCGATTTTCAGTCGTCCGGATGCCGGATACCGCGGGGTGCCGAACGGATCAGGCCCGCCAGACCGAGGTCCGGTCCGCGAGCCAGGCGACCGACTGTAAACCGCTGAGGAGTCCGAAAAAGACCACGATCCATACCGACAGGCCGACGGCGGCGCTGACGACGAAGGCCGCCAGGCACGTGACGAGAACACCTGAGAGCGAGATGGCGATCACCTCTGATGGCTGAGTGCCGCTCCGGGGGAGGGAGCGCGGGCGGGGTGTCCCCACCATCTCGCGTCGCCGCCGTCGGGCGGGAGGGACGAAGGTCACACGGGCGAGGGGACTTGGTCGCCCGTCACCGTGACCGCTTGAGTTCAAAGCCGGTCACCCGCCGGGGCGACCCGTCCCGGGGCGCGGTCGCCCGGTCGATCTGCGCGCGCGCCTGATCCGAGACAGGGGTGTTCGGATCGAGGACCGACAGGTACCGGTCGTGCGCGGCCAGCGACCGGACGGCCGTCTCGAACTGGTCGTCGACCTCGACGGCGTGGGTGGCCGCCGGGCCGTTCTCGAACAGCCAGAACGGTGCGACGTCCGGGCGCGACGCGGCCAGCTGGTCGTAGGCGTCGAGCACGGCGGCGGAGAACTCCATGTGGTCACGTTGGTTGGGTTGCCCGGGGGCCCACTCGGGTCCGCCGTAGAGCGACAGGATCACCTGCGGCGCGATGCGCTCGACCGTCTCGGTGATCTTTGCCCGCAGCTCCGGGGTGTTGCGGATGCCGCTGTCCGGAAAGCCCCAGAATTCGACCTCGTCGACCCCCACGATCCGGGCCGAGGCGCGTTGCTCGGCCTCGCGGAGCGGACCGCACTCGGCGGGGATCATCCCCTCGATGCCGCGTTCGCCGCTGGAGGCCAGCGCGTAGACGACGCGCCGGCCCTCGCCGGTCCATCGTGCGACCGCGGCCGCCATGCCGTACTCGGGGTCATCGGGATGGGCGACGAGGACGAGCCCGGTCTGCCAGTCCGTCGGAAAGGGGAGAAGGTTCGTCGACATGTCTCGACCATAAACCGAATTGCCCTTGTCACAGGCGGGATCTCGGTTGCACACCGCAGAAGCGCGGGCGGCGTGCCTATCGGATCGTCGGTGCGACGGGCAAATCAGAATCGGGCTGATTCTTGTGTTGAGCCCTCTGCCCGGCAGGCAGATAGTGATTCACCGAGCGCGTTCAACAACTGTTGAAGCCACTGATCCGGAGGTGAACACACGTGACCATCGACTATCGGCCGCCGGCCGGGCCCGACGAGGTGCAGGCGGCGTTCGAGGTCTTCCTGAGGTCGATGATCGGACTCGACCTGCCCGTCGTGGACGCCTCGACCATCACCGAAAATGGCCGCTACATCGCAGCTTTCGAGGGCGACGCGGTGGTCGGCGGCGTGGACTCCTACAGCGGATGGCTCGCCGTCCCCGGCGGGGCGAGGATCCCGCACGCGGCCGTGACCCACGTCGGCGTCCTGCCGACGCACCGCCGCAAGGGCGTCGTCCGCAACCTGATCACCCGCCAGCTCCACGACATCGCCGCCCGGGGCGAGATCGTGGCGACGCTGCGGGCCTCGGAGGCGGTGATCTACGAGCGGTTCGGTTACGGGATCGCGAGTGCCGGCCGCAGTGTCGTCGCACACCGGCGTCGTATCCGGCTGCGCGACGGCGTGCCGGCGGGCGGCAAGGTCCGGCTGGTCGACGGGAGCGCCGACACCGACCTGCTGAGATCGATTGCCGACCAGGCCGACTGGCCGGGGGCGATCGCGCGACCGGCCGGCTGGTGGACCCTGCGGCGGCTCGCCACGCAGGCGGATCCCACCCGCCACCTCGTCGCCGTGCACAGCACCGGCGGGGTCGACGACGGCTACGTCGTCTATCGCCCCGAGAACACGCAGACCTGGTTCACCGATCGCGAGAAGACGATCACCGTCACCGATTTCATCGCCACGAACGACACGGCGCGAGCCGGATTGTGGCGGCACCTGTTCTCGCTGGACCTCGTCGACCGGATCGTCTTCGAGGCGGTCGCGCTCGATGATCCGTTGCAGCTCGCCGTCACCGACGAACGCGCGCTCGAACTCGGCCCCGCACATGACGAGACCTGGCTGCGCCTGGTCGACGTCGAACGTGCGCTCGCCGGCCGGACCTACGGGCGGGCCGAACCGGTGGTCCTGGCCGTGGTCGACGCCCAGATCGACTCCAACAACGCCGCTTTCGAGGTCGGTCCGGACGCTGTTCGCCGGTCGGCCGCCACCCCCGACCTCACCGTGGACGTCGCCACCCTGGCGACGGCCTACCTCGGCGGAACCCGATGGCGGCAGCTCGCCGCCGCCGGCCGCGTCGATCCCGGACGAGCCGAGGTCATCTCACGCCTCGACGTCCTGTTCGGCGTGGACCGCCTCCCGTTCTCCGGCACCGCCTTCTGACGAAAGGACCCCGCATGACCAACATCGCCCCCACACTCGCACCGAGCCATCTGAGCGACCCGGTCGCCGACGAGGACGACCTCCTCGCCCGGTTCGCTCCCGTCTTCGAACGCATCGCGGCAGGAAACACCGAACGAGAACGCCACCGGAAGTTCCCGTTCGAGGAGGTGGACGAACTCAACCGCGCCGGGTTCGGGCGCATCCGCATCCCGGTGGAACTCGGGGGATTCGGCGCCTCGCTGGAGCAGACCTTCGTCCTGTTGGCCCGTCTCGGCGCGGCCGACGCGAACGTCGCCCACGTCTGGCGCAACCACCTCGCCTTCGTCGAGGACCGCCTGAATGCGGCCCCCTCGGAGGGCAACGCGCGCTGGATTGCCCGCTTCCTCGACGGCGAGTTCGTCGGCGGCGGGTGGACCGAGGCCAACAACGGCACGTTCGCGAACATCGCGACCACCGTGCGGCGGGTCGGCGACGCCTACCGCGTGACCGGCGCCAAGTACTACGCCACCGGCAGCCTCTACGCCGACTGGCTCGATGTGATCGGCAAGGACGACGACGGCTCGCTGTACACCGCACTGGTCCGCCGCGACGACCCCGGAGTGGAACTCGTCGACGACTGGACCGGCTTCGGCCAGCAGACCACCGCCAGCGGCTCGGCGACCTACACCGACGTCCCGGCCGACCCCGACGACGTGTTCCCGGCGTCGGAGCGGTTCGTCTACCAGGGGCACTTCTACCAGACCGCGATCCTCGCCGTGCTCACCGGGATCACGCAGGCCGCGCTGCGGGACGGGATCACCGCCCTGCGCGAGCGCGGACGCAACTATCCGCAGGGCCTCGACCCGGTGCCGGTCCGAGATGCCCAGGTGCTCCAGGTGATCGGCGAGGTGTCCGCGCAGGTGTTCGCCGCCGAATCCGCTCTGCGCACCGTCGCCCGGTCCCTCGACGCGGTGGCCGCGGCGCAGGCCGCGGGCGACCTCACCGCGCGAGGGCGCGCGGTGACCGACGCGCAGGTCGCCACCGACCACGCGCAGCTCGTCATCATCGAGGCGGCGCTCACGGCGACCACCACCGTCTTCGACGCACTGGGCGCCTCCGGGGTCTCCACCGACCGGCTGCTCGACCGTCACTGGCGCAACGCCCGGACCCTGGCGTCCCACAACCCGCGGGTCTACAAGGCCCGCATCATCGGGGACTGGCTGGTCAACGGCACCGACCCGGTGCCGGACCTCGGCCTGTTCGGACGCGGAGGTCAGGGAAATTGAGCATCCCGTTCCTCTCGCTCGCGCTCGACGGGCCGCAATTGGTGGAACTCCTCGCCGATGACGCGGCGATCCGCCGCTGGGATGAACTCCCGTCGGCGTTCAGCGTGCTCGGCGTGGAGCGCGTCGACGGCTCCGGTGCGCGCGAGGCCACCGTCGACGCGAGTGTCGCGGCGGCGATCCTCGCCGGCCGGACCACACGCGCACGCTTCCTCGTCGCGGCCTCACCGACGAGGGACCATCCCTACAACCTCGCGCGGCGCATCGCCTCGCTCGGCCACCTGTCCCGCGGCCGGTCCGGGGTGATATTCGGCGACCACGACCCGTATGCGCCCGCCGGCGACCCGTGGACCACGACCGACGTCGGATTCACGCGCGGCGAGCAGATCGCCGATGCCCTGCGCGCCGTGCGGGCGCTGGAACAGAGCTGGCCGTACGAGTCGGTCGTCGGCGACCTGGAGACCGGGATCTTCGTGCAGTCGAACCTCATCCGCCACGTCGACCACGACGGCCTGCATCGGACCGCCGGTCCGCTGACGGTGCCCGAGCCCCCGACCGGGGCCTCGGTCACCGCCTGGCTCGCGACCGACCGCGTCCCGGCGATCCCCGGGGACGAGACGGACCTGGTGATCGGCGCCGGCGGCGCGGTGCGCATCGTCGACGCCGACGCCGCCGAGGCGTGGTCGGGGGAGGCGTCCGACGGCGGGGGACTGCTGCTGCGGGGGCGTCCCGGCTCCACGCTCGCGGAACTGCTCGACGCGGCCGAGTCGCTGGCCGGCCGGACGCGCCCGGTGGGAGACGGGCCGTTGCGGCAGGTCCTGGACCTGTCCGTCCCGTCCCGGCCCGCCGTCGGCCGGGCCGCCTTTCCCCAGCCCCAACCCCATGCGGTCCTCTGACCGCGATCGATCCGGGTCCGTCCCGGTGACCTCGACAGGAGACATCCGATGACCGAACGCCGATCCGGCCACGTGATCCTCGGCATCAACGCCCTCGTACTCGGCTACCTGCCGGCCTCCTGGCAGAGCCCCGAGCTCACCCCGGGTTCGTTCGTCGACCCGGCGTACTGGGAGAACATCGGGCGGACCGCAGAACGCGGCACCCTCGACGCGGTGTTCCTCGCCGACATCCCGGCATTGGGCGACCCGGCCCACGACGCCAACCCCGCCCACATGGAACCGACGGTGAACTGGTCCTACGTCGCCGGCGTCACCGATCGCCTCGGCGTGGTCGCCACCGCGTCGACGACCTTCAACGACCCCTTCGACCTGGCCGAACGATGGTTGTCGTTCGATCACGTGACCCGTGGACGCGCGGCGTGGAACATCGTCACCTCGCGAGGCGCCGCACCCGCGCGCAACTTCGGCTTCGGCGATGTGCCGCCGCGCGACGACCGGTACGACCGGGCCGCGGAGTTCGTCGATGTCGTTCGCGCGCTGTGGGATTCGGCGGTGACCGGCGAACGGGTACACCACCGGGGCGAGTACTTCGAGATCGACGGACGCCTGTCGGTGCCGCCGTTCGCGGACTCGGCACCGGTGCTCTTCCAGGCCGGCGGGTCGGCCAAGGGGCGCGAGCTGGCCGCGCGGGTCGCCGACGGGGTCTTCGCCGCCGAGCTGACCCGCGACCAGGCGGTCGAACACTACCGGCAGGTGAAACGGCGCGCCGTCGAGCACGGACGCTCACCCGACTCGGTCAAGATCGTCCCCGGCCTGCTGACGACGATCGGCAGCACCGAGGAGGAGGCACGCCGACGCAACGACGACCTGCACGATCGCGGTCCGGCGTCGTACTCCATCGAATGGCTCTCGCAGTCCATGGGCATCGACGCGGGCAAACTCGATCTCGACGCGCCGTTCCCCGAGGAGGTGCTCGCCGCTCCCGACGATCTCC
Organism: Gordonia paraffinivorans; assembly: GCF_900683595.1. NCBI lineage: Bacteria > Bacillati > Actinomycetota > Actinomycetes > Mycobacteriales > Gordoniaceae > Gordonia > Gordonia paraffinivorans. The sequence goes on from NZ_CAACYD010000007.1 coordinate 1,328,162, forward strand.
AGACCTTCACCGGCAGTGTGGGTTTCCGCGAATCGATCGTGGCGCAGATCCGCCGGACCAACCCGACGGTTCGGGAGTATCTGAAGCAGACCCGCTACACCGGATCGGGACATGCCGGCTTCGTCGGGACGCCGGAGCAACTCGCCGACCGCATCGAGGACTGGTTCCACGCGGGTGCGGTCGACGGGTTCAATCTGCAGCCCGACGTCCTCGTGGACGGTTTGCAGGTGATCGTCGACGAGGTCGTGCCGATCCTCCGCAAACGCGGGCTCTATCGCCACGAGTACGAAACCGACACTCTGCGAGGGCATTTCGAGGCAGCTGCGGCGTCGGCGCCGCTGTGGTGAGTGTGCCGCGTCCTGGTCGGCGACGAAATCGGCTCGCTTCCAACGACTTAGAACCAACAGGCGTCTAACCGGGGTGGATCTGCAGACGGGCTGCGATACTCGAACGGCCGCCAGGCGATGACCGGCCGGGTCCGCGCGGCACTCTCTTCTTCCTCTCCTCTCCCGTGGGCACACTCCCACGACAAATCCCTGGAAGGTGGTTTCGATGACCACGTCGACTCCCACGTCGACCGACACGCCGGCGCAGTCCGGCGACGGCGCCGGCGGGCACGTCCCGACGGCCGCGGCGCGATCGATCGCCCTCGGCGGACGCCGACTCAGCGCGGCCGAGGACACGGGACTGCAGCGAAATGCGCTGGGGCACTGGGGTGTCTTCGCGCAGGGGCTGGCGGCCGCCGCGCCCAGCGTGGCGATCGCCTCCGTTCCGTTCGCCCTGTTCACCGCTGCCGGCAAGGGCGCCGCCTGGGCCGCTGTCGTCGGCTTGGCGATCGCCGCGCTGCTGGCCACCACCATCGGCTTCCAGGCCCGCCGGACGGTGTCGTCCGGTTCGCTCGGAACCTACGCCGGAAACGGTTTGGGCCCCGGCTTCGCATTCGCGGCGGGACTCAGCCTGCTCCTCGGTTACATCGGCTTCGCCACCACCGGCACGCTCGGCGGCGTGCTGTACGTCGACGCGTTCCTGCACGAGATCGGCCTCGGATCCGACGCCACCTGGTTCAAGCTGCTGCTCGTCGTCGTGGTGGTCGCGGTCGCGATCTACCTGCCCGTGCGCGGCGCCTCGCTCGCGGCGAAGTACGAACTCGCCTTCGAGGTCGTCGCCGTCGCATCGATCTTCGTGATCATCGTGGCGTCCTATTGGACGTACGGATTCCGCATCGACACCGAGCAGTGGCAGCTGTCCAACCTGGGCAACAGCGCCACCTTCGTCGCCGCGGTCACCGCCGTCGGGTCGTATGCGGGGTTCGAGAGCGTCGCGTCGTTGGGCGCCGAGGCGCGCGACGCGCACCGCACCATCGCACGGGCGCTGCTGCGGGTGGTGCTGATCCTCGGTGTGCTCTACATCCTTGCAACCTACCCGCAGGTGCTCCACTTCGGCGACATCGACGGCGACCAGGCCGTCCTGCCGCAGCTGGCCGATTCGTCGAACGTCTCCTGGATCAACCCGGTGGTGAGCGCGACGGTCGCGGTGGCCTTCATCGTCTTCGTCACCGCGGTCACCACCTCCGCCGCGCGTTCGCTGTTCACTCTCGCGCACGAGGGCGCCCTGCCGGCCGTCTTCGCCCGGGTGCACCCGCAGCACAAGACGCCCTGGATCGGGATGGTCTTCGTCGGTCTGCTGGCGCTGGTCTTCTCCGTCGCCGCGACCTTCAGCTCGGCCGGACGCCTGGTGTTCGACGTGTACGGCGGCTACGTCGCCACCTGGGGATTCCTGGTGAGCTATCTGCTCGTGGTCATCGCCACCCCGATCTGGCTGTACCGGATCAAGGCGCTGACGCCCTTCCGCGCCATCGTCTCCGGGCTCACGCTCCTCGCCCTCGGATACGTGATCGTGAGCAACGTCTACCCGGTGCCGGAGTACCCGTACAACATCCTGCCGTTCGTGTTCCTCGGCATCCTCGCGCTCGGCCTGGGCTGGTACGCCCACCTGCGCCACAACCGTCCCGAGATCGCCGACCGGGTGGGCACCATCCAGACCCTCTCGGTGGAGGAGCAGGAGAGACTGGCGGACCTGGGAATCCTTGAGGTGATCGAGGACGAGGCGCCCACCCGACACGGTTCGGACACAACCGTCCGGTAGGCCGACCGGGTTCCGCGGGCGCCGCGTCGGATCGATGCCGCGCAGGTGTCGGTCCGACGGCGCAGCGTTGTGCGAAATCCTGAGCCGGGTCGGTGCACGACAAGAGTCGAGGCCTCATGTGGCGCGAATGTGCCCCGCGACACGTCACACAAATGCCCGTCGAATGATCGGCCGGACAGCGGATCGCGGGAGATGGTGAGTAGACCACGTTCACGTGGTGATCTATCTCATGAAAGGGGCGGTGTTCGTTGATGACACCTCGACTTCTCACTCGCACCCGAACCTGGGCGACGGCCATCGGGATGGCTGCGGCCGTGGTCGCCGGAGCAACCCTGGACGCCGGAGCGGCGGCGGCCGACACCGGATCGGCCGGATCCTCCGGGGGCTCTTCGATGTTCGGCTCTTCCTCCGGGTCCTCGGACCTGTTGCCGCAAGGAGGGGTTCTGGGAGGCGTGGCCCTCTCGCTCGGGGCCGGCGCCTCGGCGACCGCCATCGGCCCCGGCATCGCGGTCTCCACGGCGGGTATCAACCGGACCGCGACGGCAGTGTCGGTGCTGGGGATCGCGGCCGCGTCGGCGCCCACTCTCAGCCTCGGCGGCCTGAACTCCGGGCAGGTCACCTGCGTCGGGGTCTTCGCCTACGCCCACTCGTCCACGGCCGGTGACTGCGTCGGCGTCCTGGGCCTCCTCGAGGGCACTCACGACAAGCCCGGCGGCACCGTCAGCCTGGCGCTGAAGAACCCCTTCTCGCTGCTCAGCGACGGCCTGAGCGCGTCCGACCTCATGGCCGCGCTGACCTCGGGAGACTCGCTGCTGAGCAAGGACATCTCCCGGCTGACGCTGGGCGGTCCCGATATCGTCGCGCTCACCAGCGACTACGGCTTCGAGCCGATCTCGAAGAACGGCGCGGCCATCGAACTGTCCTGGCTCGGCACCGAGATCGGCCTGTTCCCCACGACCAAGAACACCGCCGGGTTCCTGGGGAACAACTCCTCCGTGAACTACCTCGGCCTGCCGCGGATCGGGTCGAGCGACGCCGGGATCATCCCGGAGATCTCGGTGGGAGACTTCGTGGTTCCCGGACTGGGGACCATCCCGGGGTGGTCCACCGGATCGCCGGGGAGCGGCTCCTTGTCCGGCTCCGGTTCGGCCGACGGCGGCTCCTCGTCGGGATCGGCAGACACCGGGTCCATCGGAGGTACGACCGGTTCCGCAGCATCGACCGACGTGGTCGTGCCCGGCGGGCTCGATGCCGACGCCCTGGTGAAGCAGGTCGCCGGTCTTCTTCCGCGGCTGCCGTGATGACCCGTCTGCCGGGGTCGGATCGTCCCGGCCCCGGCAGACCGCGTCGGTGGTGGTTCAGCGTTCGCGATCCAGATTGGCCATCTTGAGGACGTCGAGCCGCTCGTCGAGTTCGGCCTCGCTCAGCTTGTCGCCGACGAGACCGCGATCGATCACCGTCTGACGGATCGTCTTGCCCTCCTTGAGCGCCTGTTTCGCGACCGCGGCCGCCTCCTCGTAGCCGATGGCCGAGTTCAGCGGCGTGACGATCGACGGCGAGCTCTCGGCCAGGGTGCGCAGCCGCTCCACGTTGGCCTTCAGCCCGGCGATACAGCGGTCGGCGAACAGCCGGGACACGTTGGACAGCAACGTGATCGACTCCAGCACGTTGCGCGCCATCATCGGGATGTAGACGTTGAGCTCGAAGGCGCCGTTGCCGCCGCCCCAGGTGACCGCGGCGTCGTTGCCGATCACCTGCGCCGCCACCTGCGTGACCGCCTCGGGCAGAACGGGATTCACCTTGCCCGGCATGATCGAGCTGCCCGGCTGGAGGTCGGGGAGCAGGATCTCGCCGAGCCCGGTGAGCGGGCCCGACCCCATCCACCGCACGTCGTTGGCGATCTTGGTGAGCGATACGGCAACCGTCTTGAGCTGGCCGGACAGCTCGACGAGCCCGTCACGCGCGGCCTGGGCCTCGAAGTTGTCCTTGGCCAGTCGCAGGTCGGTGACGCCGGTCATCCGGACGAGTTCGGCGACAACCCGGGTGCCGAAGCCGGGAGGCGCGTTGAGGCCGGTGCCCACCGCGGTGCCGCCGATCGGCAACTCGCCCACCCGGGGCAGGGTCGCGGTGACCCGCTCGATGCCGGCCTCGACCTGACGCGCGTAGCCGGAGAACTCTTGTCCCAGGGTGACCGGCACTGCGTCCATGAGATGCGTGCGGCCGGACTTGACCACTTCACGCCACTCGGATGCTTTGTCGGCCAGTGTCTTTCGGAGGTGCTCGAGCGCCGGGACGAGGTCGGTGACGACGGCCTCGGTTGCCGCGACGTGGGTGGCGGTCGGGAAGGTGTCGTTGGACGATTGCGACATGTTGACGTGGTCGTTGGGATGCACGTCCACGCCGCGGGCCTTCGCGAGCGAGGCGATGACCTCGTTGGCGTTCATGTTCGAGCTCGTCCCCGAGCCGGTCTGGAACACGTCGATGGGGAACTGGTCGTCGTGGCGGCCCTCGGCGATCTCACCGGCGGCGGCGATGATCGCGTCGGCCCGCTCGGCGTCGAGGAGCCCGAGATCCTTGTTGACCGTCGCACACGCGGCCTTCAACAGGCCCAGGGCGCGGATCTGCGCCCGTTCGAGCGGGCGGTGGCTGATGGGGAAGTTCTCCACCGCCCGCTGCGTCTGCGCTCGCCACAGGGCATCGACGGGGACCTGCACCTCGCCCATGGTGTCGCGTTCGATGCGGTATTCCGTCGTGCCCTGTGGTTCGGCCATCGCTTACTCCTTCGATCGGATCCTTATGCCGCTCAGCGGGACGCTCACGGTCCCACTCGGGTCGGTGAAAAAGTCGTTGCCCTTGTCGTCAACAACGATGAAGGCCGGGAAATTCTCCACCTCGATCTTCCAGACCGCCTCCATGCCGAGTTCGGGGTACTCGATGACCTCCTGGCTCTTGATGCAGTCGAGGGCGAGACGGGCCGCCGGGCCGCCGATGGAGCCCAGGTAGAAGCCGCCGTGCGTCTTGCACGCGTCGGTGACCTGCTTGGAGCGATTGCCCTTGGCGAGCATGATCATCGAGCCGCCCGCGGCCTGGAACTGCTCGACGTAGGAGTCCATGCGCCCGGCGGTGGTGGGGCCGAACGAACCCGACGCCATGCCCTCCGGGGTCTTCGCCGGGCCCGCGTAGTAGACCGGGTGATCGCGCATGTACTCCGGCATCGGCTCGCCGGCGTCGAGGCGCTCCTTGATCTTGGCGTGCGCGATGTCACGCGCGACGACCAGCGGACCGGTCAGCGACAGGCGCGTCTTGACCGGGTACTGCGACAGCTGCGCGAGGATCTCGGGCATCGGTCGGTTGAGATCGACCTCGACGACCTCCCCGCCGGCGATGTCCTCGGCCACGCCCGCGGCCGGCATGTACTTGGCGGGATCGGTCTCGAGCTGCTCGAGGAACACGCCCTCGGGGGTGATCTTGCCGAGTGCCTGCCGGTCGGCCGAGCACGAGACGGCGATCGCCACCGGGCACGACGCGCCGTGACGCGGCAGGCGCACGACGCGGACGTCGTGGCAGAAGTACTTGCCGCCGAACTGGGCGCCGATGCCGAAGGACTGGGTGAGCTTGAAGACCTCTTCTTCGAGTTCGAGGTCGCGGAAGCCGTGCGCCGACATCGAGCCCTCGGTGGGCAGGTTGTCGAGGTAGTGCGCCGAGGCGTACTTGGCGGTCTTCAGCGCGAACTCGGCGGAGGTGCCGCCGATCACCACGGCGAGGTGGTACGGCGGGCAGGCCGCGGTGCCGAGCGAGCGGATCTTCTCGTCGAGGAACTTCAGGATCGACTTCGGGTTGAGGATCGCCTTGGTCTCCTGGAACAGGAACGACTTGTTGGCGCTGCCGCCGCCCTTGGCCATGAACAGGAACTTGTACTCCGGGCCCTTCGGGCCCTGCTCGGTGGCGTAGATCTCCACCTGGGCGGGGAGGTTGGTGCCGGTGTTCTTCTCCTCGTAGGTGGTCAGCGGCGCGAGCTGCGAGTACCGCAGGTTGAGCTGCGTGTAGGCGTCGTAGACGCCCTTCGAGATCACCTCGGCGTCGTCGACGCCGGTCAGCACGCCCTCGCTCTTCTTGCCCATCACGATCGCGGTGCCGGTGTCCTGGCACATCGGCAGCACGCCGCCGGCGGAGATGTTGACGTTCTTGAGCAGGTCGAGGGCGACGAAGCGGTCGTTGCCCGACGCCTCGGGATCGTCGATGATCCTGCGCAGCTGGGCGAGGTGCGCCGGGCGCAGGAAGTGGCTGATGTCGTGCATCGCCTCTGCGGTGAGCCTGCGGATGGCCTCCGGCTCCACCTTGAGGAAGGTGCGGCCGTCGACCTCGAAGGTCGAGACGCCCTCGGTCGTGATGAGCCGGTAGGGGGTCTCGTCGGCGCCGATCGGCAGCAGGTCAGAGTAGAGAAACTCGGGGGCTGGGGCTGCTTTGCTCACAACCCGCATCGTATCGCCCGCACGAAAAGGCCCCGCGCCGTAGGTGGTCCCACCGGTGAGGTGGGTCACGAACGGGCGCGGGGCCTGATTCGGCAGGTCGACGCGATGCCGCGTCTCAGCGCTGGATGCCGGCGTAGCCGCGCAGCTTCTCCGGACGATGCACGGACTCGATGCGGCGGACGGTGCCCGACTTCGAGCGCATGACCAGCGAACGGGTGGTGGCGCCGTTCGGGCGGTAGGTGACGCCGCGCAGCATGTCGCCGTTGGTCACGCCGGTCGCGCAGAAGAAGCAGTTCTCGCCGCGGACCAGGTCCTCGGTGGTCAGGGCCCGGTCGAGGTCGTGGCCGGCGTCGATCGCCTTCTGCCGCTCCTCCTCGTTGCGGGGCCACAGCTTGCCCTGGATCTCGCCGCCCATGCACTTCATCGCGACGGCCGCGATGATGCCCTCGGGGGTGCCGCCGATGCCCATCAGCATGTCCACGGTGGAGTAGTCGTCGGCCGCGGCGACCGCGCCGGCGACGTCGCCGTCGGAGATGAGGCGGATCTTGGCGCCCGCGGCGCGGATCTCGGCGATCAGGTCGGCATGACGGGGACGGTCGAGGATCACGACGGTCAGGTCGGAGACGTCGATGCCCTTGGCCTTGGCCACCGAGTTGATGTTCCACTCGACCGAGGCGTTGATGTCGATGGCGCCCTTGGCCTCCGGGCCGACGGCGATCTTCTCCATGTAGAACACCGCGGACGGGTCGTACATGGTGCCGCGCTCGCTGACGGCGATCACCGAGATCGAGTTCGGGCGGCCCTCGGCCATCAGGGTGGTGCCGTCGATCGGGTCGACGGCGACGTCGCACTCGGGACCCTCGCCGTTGCCGACCTCCTCGCCGTTGTACAGCATCGGCGCCTCGTCCTTCTCGCCCTCGCCGATCACCACGACGCCGCGCATCGACACCGTCGACAGCAGCTGGCGCATGGCGTCGACGGCCGCGCCGTCACCGGAGTTCTTGTCGCCGCGTCCCACCCAGCGGCCGGCGGCGAGCGCTGCCGCCTCGGTCACACGGACCAACTCCATCGCGAGATTGCGATCGGGCGCTCGGTGGCTTGAAGTCATGGGCTTGCACTCCTCATGGACGTTGTGGCGGTGATCTCAGACAACATCCTTGCATGTCATACCGGCCGTTCGGCCACTGACCCTGCGGGTGCGATACTCGGCGGCATGGCTGACAAACCGCGCTTTCTCGTCAACGGCAAGGACATGTTCTGGACGCTCGTGCCGTTGCTCGCGCTCGTCGCACTGGTGGCGATCGCGTCCGGGAACTGCTCGGTCGGCGTCGACAAGAACCCGTCGTCGAACAAGGTCAAGGAGTTCGACATCGACGCGGCGCTGAAGGCGGATGCGCGCGAGATGCCGTTCCCCGTCCGGCAACCGCCCACGCCGGAGGGCTGGAAGCCGAACTCGGGGTCGTCGCCGTCCCTCGAGGGCCACCGCGTCAGCACGGTCGGGTGGCTGTCGTCGAGCGGTGCCTACGTGCAGCTGAGTCAGACCGACGCCGTCGAGGACGCGCTGGTGCCCTACCTGGCGGGGGAGGACACGACGTTGAACGACCTCGCCGCGACCGGAACCCGTGAACTCGCCGGCCACAAGTGGGTGACCTACCGGACGGCCGGGGACAAGCAGTTCTGGATCACCGACCTCGGCAAGGTCCGGATCGGGGTGCTCACCCGCGGTCCCGAGTCCGACATCGAGACCATCGCGTCCTCGGTCGTCGCGCAGAAGCCGCTGCCCAAGGACTGACCCTCGTTCCCCGCGAGGCCGGCCCTGTCGGGCGGCCCCCGTCAGTCCGACTCGTCCTCGCCTGCGCCGTCCTTGCGCGCGATGGTCGATTCGATACGCTCACGCGCGCCGCGCAGGTGCTCCTCGCATCGGGTGGCGAGCGCCTCGCCCCGCTCCCACAGCGCCAGCGACGTGTCGAGGTCGAGGCCGCCGTGCTCGAGCGTGCCGACGATTTCGGCGAGTTCGTCGCGTGCCTTTTCGTAGCCGAGTTCGGCGACCGGGGTGAACTGGCCGTCGGATTCCTCGTCGTCCGAGTCGCCTGTCTCGCGGTCGATTTCGAAGTCGTCGTCGAAGTCGTCGGTCACGGTTCTCCTCGTGGGTCGGTGGGGGTGGATGCCGGCTGCGCGCGTGCGGTCACCGTCGCGTGCGCCGCGCCGTCGGCGACGCGGATACGCAGCTGCGCGCCGACCGGCAGGTCGTCGAGGTTGCCGACGACGCGCGTCGTCTCGGTGTCGGTGCGCTGCACGACGGCGTAGCCGCGGGCCAGGGTCTGGGCGGGGCCGAGGGTCGAGAGACGGGCCGCGAGATGCTCGTGCCGCCGCTCTTCGGCGTCCACGTGGCGCAGCACATCGCGGCGCAGGGCGCGCCGGAGCTCGGACACCCGTCGATCCTCGGCGTCGACGATGAGCTCGGGCCGTGCCAGCACCGGGCGGCGGCGCAGCGACTCGACGACCGCGGACTCGCGGCGGACCCAGTTGCGCAGCGCCTGCGCACTGCGCCGACGAAGCTCGTCGATGCCCGCGAGCTCGGCCTCGACGTCGGGCACGACGCGCTTGGCGGCGTCGGTCGGGGTGGCGGCACGCAGGTCCGCCACGAGGTCGAGCAGCGGATTGTCGGGCTCGTGCCCGATCGCGCTGACGACCGGCGTCGTGCACCGCGCCACCGCGCGCAGCAGCGCCTCGTCGGAGAACGGCAGGAGATCCTCGACGCTGCCGCCGCCGCGGGCGATGATGATCACCTCGACCTCGGGATGGGCGTCGAGCTCGGCGAGGTGCGCCAGTATCCGCGAGACCGCGGTGGGTCCCTGGACCGGTGCCTCCCGGATGTCGAATCGCACGGCCGACCAGCGCTCGGTGGCGACGGAGACCACGTCGCGCTGGGCGGCGCTGGCGCGGCCGCTGATCAGCCCGATCGTGCGCGGCAGGAACGGCAGGGGCCGCTTGAGCCGCGGGTCGAACAGCCCCTCGGCGGCGAGGAGCTGGCGCAGCCGTTCGATGCGCAGCAGCAGTTCGCCGATGCCCACCGGGCGGATGTCGCTGATGCGCAACGACACCGTGCCCCGGCCGGTGTAGAAGCTCGGCCGTCCCAGCACCACCACGTGGCTGCCGTCGTGCAACGGAACCTCGGTGCGCGCCAAGAGATCCGGGCTGCAGGTCACCGAGATCGAGATGTCGGCGGCCGGGTCGCGCAGGGTGAGGAACGCGGTGCGGGTGCCGGGACGCCTGCTGATCTGGGTGACCTGGCCCTCCACCCAGATCTGGCCGAGCCGGTGGATCCAGTCGGCGATCTTGGTGTTGACCGTGCGGACCGGCCACGGGTTCTCGGCCGAGTTCGGTGAGGAGCCGCTCACGCCTCGGAGGAACGCTTGTTCTGCGAGGCGATCCGGTTCTCGAGCATCGTGATGAACGGTGCGCGGCCGCGGTTGGCCTTCTCGTAGTCGACGAGCGCGGTCAGGTCGTCGACGCCGACCGAGCGCAGGCGCGCGCGCAGCTGGGCCAGCGTGAGGGAGTCGTAGTCGATCATCACCACGATCTCCGGCGCCGAACCGTTCGACGACGCGGGCTTCGGCGCTGCCGGCGTCACCTTCTTCTCCGCCTTCTCCACGACCTCTTCGGGGGCGGAGCTGTACAGCGCGAACCGGCCGGCGTCCGCGCGCGGCGGCGCGGCGAGTTCGGCGTCGGACGCCTCCGCGTCGACCTCGGTCTCGGCAGGGGTGGTGCTCGCGGCGGCCACCGGCTGCTCACCCTCGGTGCTCTTCTTCTCGGTGCTCTTCGTAGCAGAGCTCTTGTTCTCGGAGCTCTTGTTCTCGGCGCTCTCGTTCTCGGTGGCGGTCGCAGTGGCACGCGAGGATTCGATCGGTGCGTCGCCGGCCAGGTGCGCGTCGGCGTCCGGTCCGGGCGTCTCGTCCTCGTCGAAGACGGCCCACGCGGGTTGCTCGGTCGGCTTGTCGAACAGCATCTCCAGGGCGGCGTCGCCCTTGATGGCGAGTTCGGCGATGTTCTGCTGTGCCCGCATGCCCGCCTGCAGGGTCTGGCTGATCGCCGTCATCGGCAGGGTGACGAGAAGAGACGGCAGCTTCCGGGTCTCCTCGATGGCCGTGACGATCAGACCTGCGGCGATACGGGCCGGGTAGGGTGCGCGATCCATGCCAACACTCTGCCATTCCGGGCGGTCGTCCGTAACCCGTACCCTGGAGACATGTCTGAGACCAAACGTGTCCTGCTCGCCGAGCCCCGTGGCTACTGCGCGGGCGTCGACCGCGCGGTGGAGACGGTCGAGCGCGCCCTGGACAAGCACGGCGCGCCCGTCTACGTCCGCAAGGAGATCGTGCACAACCGGCACGTGGTCGAGACCCTGGCCGAGCGCGGCGCCGTCTTCGTGGGGGAGACCGACGAGGTACCCGAGGGTGCGATCGTGGTGTTCAGCGCCCACGGGGTCTCCCCGCAGGTGCACGCCTCCGCCGCCGAGCGCAATCTCAAGACGATCGACGCGACCTGTCCGCTGGTCACCAAGGTGCACCAAGAGGCCAAGCGGTTCGCGCGCGACGACTACGACATCCTGCTCATCGGTCACGAGGGCCACGAGGAGGTGGAGGGCACCGCGGGTGAGGCGCCCGAGCACATCCAGCTCGTCGACGGTCCCGACGCTGTCGACAACGTGACCGTGCGTGACGAGTCGAAGGTCATCTGGCTGTCGCAGACCACGCTCTCGGTCGACGAGACCATGGAGACGGTCAAGCGCCTGCGCGAGCGGTTCCCGCTGCTGGCCGACCCGCCGAGCGACGACATCTGCTACGCCACGCAGAACCGCCAGGTCGCGGTGAAGGCCATGGCACCCGAGTGCGACCTCGTCATCGTCGTCGGCTCCAAGAACTCGTCCAACTCGGTGCGCCTGGTCGAGGTGGCGTTGCAGGCCGGCGCGAAGGCCGGTCACCTGGTCGACTACGCGCGCGAGATCGACGACGCCTGGCTGGAGGGGGTCCGCACGGTCGGCGTGACCTCCGGTGCGTCCGTGCCCGAGGTCCTCGTGCGCGGCGTGCTCGACTGGCTCGCCGAGCGCGGTTACGACACCGTCGAGACGGTCAACACCGCCAACGAGACGCTGACCTTCGCGCTGCCGCGCGAGCTGCGTCCCGCACGCACCGCACGCTGACCGACCGCGACCGGTCTCGTCCGGCGGCCCCGTTCCCCTAGAACTCGTCGGGATCGAGCATGCGCACCCGGCGGTGCGGTAGCGAGATGGCGAGGACCGCGACGATCACGGCCGCGCTGACGACGGCCCCGGCAATCGCGACGTTGCGCGCCGTGTGATCCGGAGGGGTCTGTGCGGGCGGCGCGGCGATCGGGGCAGATTGCGGACGCGGCGAGTCCTCGGCAGGCAGCTCGGCGGTCAGTGCCGCCACCGGATCGACGACGCCGTGCCCGACCTTCTGGTCGTGGCCGGTGCCCGGCGCGTGTGCGGTCGCGATGATGCGGTCCATGACCTGACGCGCGGACAACTCCGGGAACCGCGCCCGCACCAGGGCCGCGGTGCCCGCCACGAACGGAGCCGCGAAACTGGTGCCGTTCAGCGGTGCCGAGCCGTCCTCACCGCGCTGTGCCGATGCGAGCCGGGTGGACCCGCGCTTGCTGTCGAGGCTGACGATGTCGGTGCCCGGCGCGGCGACGCCCACCCACGGTCCGTGCATGCTCGTCGCGCTCGGAGCGCCGGTTGCGGTGTCGATCGAGCCGACGGTGAGGACGTACGGGGCATACCAGGCGGGGGTCGCGAAGGTCGTCAACGATTGCCAGCTCTGCGGGTCGCCGCCCGCGGGCTCCGGGTTCTGGCCCGGACAGTTGGAATCGTTGCCGGCCGCGACCACGACGACGACATCGCGGTCGTAGGCGTGGCGGATCGCCGCGCCGAGTGCGGGGTCGTCGATCTGTTTCGGGTCCGATGCGCAGGCGACCATCGAGATGTTGACGACCGTGGCGCCCAGATCCACCGCGCGGACGACCGCATGCGCCATGGTCCGGACGGTGCCGTATCCGGTGCCGACCTTCGGGCGGTCGTCGCCGCGGCGGTTGTTCTTCGCGGCGAACGCCGCGCTGTGCTGGCGGATGGAGATGATCGACGCCCCGGGCGAGACCCCGGCGAAGCCGTCGGAGGTGCTCGGACGCGCCGCGATGATGCCGGCCACCAGGGTCCCGTGGGCGTCGCAGTCGTCGAGTCCGGTTCCGCCGGAGACGTAGTCGCCGCCCGCGATCACCTTCCCCAATCGCGGGTGCGGGGTCACGCCGGTGTCGATGACCGCCACCCGCTGGCCGTTGCCCCGGCTGAACCGCCAGGCCTCGTCGAGGTTCATCATCTCCTGGGCCGCAGACGGTTTCGCGGTGCTCCGGGTCAGCACCGTGTCGGCGCACAGGAGTTTCTGCTCGGTGGGCTCCGGCGGGGCGACCGGTGCCGAGCGGATGAGCGCGCCGGGGTTCACGGCCGGCGGCGACACCGCCGACGCCGGTGCGGACGACACTCCGAGCAGCGTCGCGGCCACGACCGCCGCGAGCGGGCCGACGAGCCGGGATCGGGCTCGGCGCATCAGATCTCCCGGACGATGCGGTACAGGTCGAGCAGCCACAGCAGCAGCGGGACGATGAGCGCGACGAGGATGTACTCGCCGATCTCGGCCCAGCGCCGCATCACCGGCGAGAAGTCCTGGTGGGGAGCGACCACACCGAAGACCAGCGCGGCGACCACGACCACCATCCCGAGCGCGAAACCGATGACCGGCCACCGGGAATCGCCGAAGGCCAGTCCGGTGAGCAGGGCGATCACCACGAGCGAACCGCCGATGATGAGGGTCGCCGCCTGGAACAGGTCGCTATGCGAGCGGCCGCGAAGGCACAGCACCACACCGATGATGGCCGCGTACGCGGCGGCCTTCCACTCGAATCCGGCGAGCGGGGAGGCGGCGAGCACTGCGGCGACCGCGGTGACGGCGGTGAGCCCGCCCACGATCCCGGTCAGATAAGAGTTGGCGAGGTAGGAACGGCGTTCCAGCGCATCGGCTTTCGGGAGTGCAGTGGCGCCGATCGCGCCGATGCCCTCGATCGACGGGGTCGGCTCGATGTCGGCGACGTCGATCGCGGCGCCGGCGGTCGGCACCGGCGGCAGCGGGAGCTTCGCGAGCAGGATCGTCATCCGGGGTGCGAGGCCGATGAACAGCAGCCCGACGGCGGCCACCACCGCCGCGGTATCGGGCACCGGGGCGTCGACGAGCAGCCGTGACCCGCATCCGAGCGCGCCGAGGAGGGCGGCACCGGTGACGGCGCTGTGCGCGGTGGCGCCGAACGCGGTGAGGCGGTAGGTCAGAACGGCGGTGACCAGGACGAGCGCGAACCCCGTCGTGAGGTGCGCGGCGCCGTACGAACCCGGGGTGAGGACCATGCCGGTCACGAACGCCATGGGGGCGGCGCAGACGGACAGGATGGTGGAGGTCGACTCGTCGCGGTAGTGGCGCGCGACGATGGTCGCCGCGGTGATCAGGCCGATCACGGCGAGCCCCGACAGCGCGGCGGGCCAGACGGCGCCCGAGTCGAGGCGGGAGGCGGCGAGTGCCGCGCCACCGGCGACCGCGGCGACCAGTGCCAGCGCGTGGCCGACGTGGCGGGCGGAGGCGGCCGTCCAACCCACGAACTGCGACTCGTTGAGACGGGCGACGGCGTCGACCACGTCGTCGAACAGGACCGGCGACTCACCCGTGCGAACCGAGGTCAGCAGGAGGAGGTCGCCGTCGCGGATCCCCGACTCGGACAGCGACCGGTGCAGGGGGAGCGGTTCCTGGCCGACGAGGGCGAGCGTCCACCGGTTCTGGCGGTCGTGGGGGCGGCCGCCGGAGTGGGAGTCGGCGTCGGGATCGTCGGGATCGGGACGCGCGGTGTTGCGCGACTCGATTTGCGCGACGAGATCGCCGATGAGTCCGGCGATCGGAATGCCGGCCGGCAGGCCCACGTCGAGCTGTGTGTTGCCGCCCAGCACCGACACGCGGACGAGTTGCGGCTCGATCGAGGTGTCGGCGGACCGGCGGTCACCGGCGGCGGTGTCCACGGTGGGCGACGGGAATGCCGGCGTGAAACCGTCCACAGGCGCCATCAGATCAATCCTCCCCCAGGGTTGCCCCGCTAACATAGCCAACTCGGGCGGCCTCGCCGTCGGGGGATTCACAGCCAAGGGGTCAGGGGGATCGGGTGGTCGCGACCACTGAGGGATTCGTGCGTCGGCCACGCGTCACGCCGCCTCGCATGCCGGGTGGCGAGGTCAACATCCAGGCACCTCCGGACGTCCCGCGCGTGGTCCCGGGCAACCTGCTCGTGAAGCTCTTGCCGGTGGTGATGATCGTCGCCGTCGTGGGCATGATCGCGTTGATGATGGTCACCGGCGGCCGCAACATCCTGACCAACCCGCTGTTCATGATGTTCCCGCTCATGATGCTCATGTCGATGTTCGGCATGTTCGCCGCCGGGGGCCGAGGCGGGGGCAAGCGGGCCGCCGAGCTCAACGAGGAACGCAAGGACTATTTCCGCTACCTCGGCCAGTTGCGGGGGCAGGTCGTCGAGACAGTGGAGAACCAGCGGGCGGCCCGCACCTGGAGCCATCCCGACCCCCACGCGCTGCTCGACGTGATCGGCAGCCGGCGCATGTGGGAGCGGCGCCCCGCCGACAACGACTTCGCCCATGTACGCGTGGGCGTCGGGGTCCAGCGGCTCGCCACCCGCCTGATGCCGCCGGAGACCGGACCGCTCGAGGACATCGAGCCGGTGTCGATGGTGGCGCTGCGCCGGTTCGTCCGCACGCACTCGGCGGTTTACCGCCTGCCGCGCTCGATCTCGCTGCGCGGCTTCCCGGCGATCAACATCGAGGGCGCCCGGCAGGAGACCCGCGAACTCGTCCGCGCGATGCTCGTCGAGCTGTGCGCCTTCCACGGCCCCGACCACCTGCACATCGGCATCGTCACCGGCGACCCGGCCGGCGAGGCCTGGGACTGGGCGAAATGGCTTCCGCACGTAGGGCATCCGACTCTTCGCGACGGCATCGGGCCGATGCGGATGATCTATCCGACCCTGGCCGACCTGGAGAACTCGCTGGCCTCCGATCTCCTCGAACGCGGACGCTTCAGCCGGTCGGCGCCGCCGAACGGCACTCGCGCCCACCTGGTCATCGTCATCGACGACGGGTATGTCGCCGGAGACGAACGGGTGCTGAGCTCCTCGGGCATGGAGGGCGTGACCGTCCTCGACCTCACCGCGCCGCCGGACGGTCTCGCGGCCCGCCGCGGCCTGCAGCTGGTGGTGCGCGGCGGTAAGGTGTCGGCGCGCAGCGCGTCGGGCGTGGAGGAGTTCGCCGACATGGACTCGCTGACGATTCCGGAGGCGGAGGCCATCGCCCGCCGGATGGCGCGCTACCGCCTCGCCACCGCCGCGACCCTGGCGAACCTGGAATCCGAGGCCACCTCCACCGATCCGGGCCTGCCCGCACTCCTCGGCATCGACGACGCCTCGCGGTTCGACCCGGCGACCGCCTGGCGCGGACGCACCGGCCGCGACCGCCTGCGGGTGCCGATCGGGTACACGCCGAGCGGTGCGCCCGTCGAGCTCGACATCAAGGAGAGCGCACACGGTGGCATGGGGCCGCACGGCCTGTGCATCGGGGCCACCGGCTCGGGCAAGTCCGAGTTCCTGCGGACGCTGGTCACCGCGATGCTGGCGACGCATTCGCCGACCGAGCTCAACCTCGTCCTCGTCGACTTCAAGGGCGGCGCCACCTTCCTCGGGCTGGAGTCGGCGCCGCATGTGGCGGCGATCATCACCAACCTCGAACAGGAACTGGCGATGGTCGACCGCATGAAGGACGCGCTGTCGGGCGAGATGAACCGCCGTCAGGAGGTCCTGCGCGCCGCGGGCAACTACGCCAACGTGGGCGACTACGAGCGGGCCCGCGCCTCCGGCGTGCGCCTGGAACCCATGCCGGCGCTGTTCATCGTCGTCGACGAGTTCTCCGAACTCCTCTCGCAGAAGCCCGATTTCGCCGAACTGTTCGTCGCGATCGGTCGGCTCGGCCGGTCGTTGCACATCCACCTGCTGCTCGCCTCGCAGCGGCTCGAGGAAGGCAAGCTCCGCGGTCTGGACTCCCACCTGTCTTATCGGATCGGCCTGAAGACGTTCTCCGCCAACGAATCCCGGTCGGTCCTCGGTGTGCCGGACGCCTATCACCTGCCGAGCGTCCCGGGGTCGGCCTACCTCAAGTGCGACTCCGACGACCCCGTGCGCTTCAACACCTCGTACGTGTCGGGGCCGTACCATCCGCCGGCGGCCTCCGACGACCCCGAACTGATCGACGCCGGGTCCATGCCGAGGCTCGGCAGGCTGAAGGTGTTCACTGCGTTGCCGGTGCCACTCGACGACGGCGCCCCGCGGTCGTTGCTCGACCGGGCGGAGAGCCTGCTCGACGAGGAACCGCCGGCGCCGGAGTCCTCGACCGACGCCGACTTCGAGCCGGCCTCGGTGAGCGTGCCGACGCTCATGGAGACCATCGTTTCCCGCATCGAGGATGCCGGACCGCCCGCGCACAAGGTGTGGCTGGACCCGCTCGACGAGTCGCCGACCGTCCAGCATCTCCTCGGCCGGCGCGACTGGACGCAACCGACGGTGCCGGGCAACCTCGCCGTGCCGATCGGCTGGGTCGACCGCCCGCCCGTACGACCAGCGCCGCGATCCCCTGATGATCGACCTGTCGGGTGCGGCGGGCAACGTCGCGGTGGTCGGCGGCCCGCAGTCGGGCAAGTCGACGACCCTGCGGACGATCATGACGGCGATGGCCGCGACCCACACCCCCGAGCAGGTGCAGTTCTACTGCCTCGACTTCGGCGGCGGCAGCCTCGCCGGCATGGCCGGACTCCCGCACGTCGGATCGGTCGCGTCGCGTGGCGACCTGGACGCGGTCCGGCGCACCGTGGCCGAGGTGGCCTCGATCGTCCGCGGACGCGAACTGCTGTTCGCCCGGCTCGGTCTGGAATCCATGCGCGACTACCGCGCCCGTCGCGCCGGGTGGTTCGCCACCGGCGAGATCGCACCGGACGATCCGCTCGCCGAGGACCGCTTCGGCGACGTCTTCCTCGTCCTCGACGGCATCAACGTCCTGCGCGGCGAGCTCGAGGCGCTCGAGGAGCAGTTCACGGCGATCGCCTCACAGGGCCTGTCGTTCGGCGTGCACATCATCATCACCGCGACGCGGTGGGCGGAGATCCGGCCGGCGGTCCGCGACCTCCTCGGGACCCGGATCGAGCTGCGCCTGGGCGATCCGACGGATTCGGAGATGAGCCGTCGCGCCGCCGCGGGGTCCCGCAGAACCGTCCGGGCCGCGGACTCACCCCCGACGAGCTCCACATGCTCGTCGCGTTGCCGCGCCTCGACGAGGTCGGCAGCGCCGAGTCGTTGCCGGCGGGTGTCGCGGCGTCGGTGGAGAAGCTCGTCGCCGCGTACCCGGGCCGGTCGGCGATGGCCGTCCGCAAGCTCAGCACCGAGATCACCCACGAGGCCGTGCAGAACGCGCTCGCGGGCGCCGGGGTCGCCCTCGGACCCGATCAGGTGGCGATCGGGGTCGGCGAGCAGGAACTCGCCCCGGTCGTCCTCGACTTCACCGTCTCGCCCCACTTCATGGCCTTCGCCGATGTCGAGCACGGCAAGACGAACCTGCTGCGGACGATCGTCACCGGGCTGGTCGCCGGCGGGACGCCGGACGAGGTCCGCATCGTGTTCGTGGACTACCGGCGGACGATGCTCGGCGTCGTCGACGGCGACCACCTCGCCGGCTACGCCAGCTCCCCGGACCGGGCCGCGAAGTTGATGAGCGATCTCGCGACCTACCTGAAGTCCCGGATGCCGCCGGAGGACGTGACGGTCGCGCAGCTGAAGGAGCGCAGCTGGCTGCGGGGCCAGCCGGAGATCTATCTTGTGGTCGACGACTACGACATGGTCGCGACCGCTTCCGGCAACCCGCTGATGCCGATCGTCGACCTCGCCTCGCACGCGCGCGACATCGGCCTGCACATCGTCCTGGCCCGCCGCTCCGGCGGTCTGGGCCGGGCGCTGTTCGATCCGCTGATCGCGCGGCTGAAGGACCTGTCGTGCGACATGCTGCTGATGAGCGGCGACCGCGACGAGGGCTTCATCACCGGGCGCAGCCGGCTGCAGCGACTCGTGCCGGGTCGCGGCGAGCTGGTGTCGCGCGTACGGCCGCAGGAGATGATCCAGGTCGCGCTGGCGCCGACGAGCGAGTAGCGATGGGGCACATGGGGGAGGCAGGGCGGAACCGGCCGACGGTCGTCGACCTCGCCTTCGGTCGTGCCCGGATCTTCGACCCGGTCACCGGCACGCGGAGCCCCGAACCCGCGACACGCGACCTGCTCGACGCCGTCGACGCGATGTCCGTCCTGCACGACGGCCGGCGTCTCCACCTCCGGCAGGCCTGGCAGCAGGTGTTCGCCCGGTGGGGCCTGCCCGTCCCGGATGCCGGTGGAGGAGGCGGGGCACGCCCGCTGATCGTCGGGCATCCGAGCACGTGGGGCCGACGCCGGGCGGCCACGCTGGCCGAGGTCGGCGGAGGCCGTGCCCCGGTGACCCTGGTGCCCCGCGCGGTCCTCATCGCACGCAGTCATGCCGACGTCACAGTGCAACGCTGCGCCGTCGTCGAGACGACGCACGTCCCGGATCCGCCGGCCGATCCGGCACGACCCCCGGCCAGGTTCTGGGATGTGCACATCCTGCGCCGGTTCCCCGACGGCTGGGGTGTCGAACGGTGCGGCCTGATCGAGGGAACCGCCGGCGGCCCGGCGGCGCCGGGGCTGGAGATCATCGATGACACCGTCGAGGCGGTGTATGTCGACGGCGACGACCCGGACGAGGTCGCCGAGGCGATCGAGATGGTCACCTCGCACGCCGTCGCGGGTCGCGTGGTCGACGTGGATCGCGACCTCGTCGTGCGCCTCGGGCATCGCATGGGCGGGCATCTCGACGATGCGCCGTCCGCCGGCCGGCCCGGGGGACCGGAGACCGACGACGTGCTCGCGGCGGACACCCCGTGGCACGGGCGCCGGACCCTGGTCGCCGCAACGGCCGTGGCGGTCGTGGTGGTCCTCGTCGCGCTCGCGGTGGGCTGGTGGCAGCGGGACGAACCGGCCCCGGATGCCGCCGAGGTGGCCCTGGGGCGTGTGACGCTGACCGTGCCCGGGGACTGGCGCGCGGCCGGGCAGGACACCCCGACCGACGACACCGACGACCCGACCACCAGCAGGACGGTGTTCGTGTCCTCCGACGACGGGCGGCGCATCATCGCCGTCCTCACCGAGCTCCGTGCGGGATCGACCCCCGAGAGCGTCGCCGCCAGCCTGCGCAACCGCATCGAACAGCGCGGCGACGACGTCGTCACCGAGTTCTCCGCGTCGACCAGCTACGGCGGGCGCGAGGTCATCAGCTACCGGGAGGCGCCCGCCTCGGGCAGCGCCATACGCTGGTATGTGATCGTCGACGACGGACTGCAGGTGTCCATCGGGTGCCAGCCCGGCATCGCGGCCGAACCCCTGGACGACGAGTGCGCACGGGCCGTCGGGTCGGTCCGGGTGGGCTGACCGCGGTACCCGTGCGAGCGCCTGGGCGGGCGTTTTGACCCTGACCAGCGCGGTCGCGTAACCTGGATCGCTGGTGCACGGCGCCTGGAGTACACGTGTGTTCGCAGTGTTCTCCCGGGCAGCCGGAGGCCCGGGTCCCCACTGGTCGCCGGGAACAACCTCCGCCGTGAGCACCGGACCAGCACCCACAAGACAAGAGTTGAGGACCAACTGTGCCTACCTACACCCCGAAGGCCGGTGACATCACGCGTACGTGGCATGTCATCGACGCCAGCGACGTGGTGCTCGGCCGGCTGGCCGTGCAGGCCGCGAACCTGCTCCGCGGCAAGCACAAGCCGACCTACGCCCCGCATGTCGACGGCGGTGACTTCGTCATCATCGTCAATGCCGAGAAGGTCGCGCTGACCAGCAACAAGGCCGAGCGCAAGCTGAACTACACCCACTCGGGGCACCCCGGTGGGCTCAAGTCCCGCACCACCGCCGAGCTGCTCGAGACCTTCCCCGAGCGCGTCATCGAGAAGGCCGTCAAGGGCATGCTGCCCTCGAACAAGCTCGGTCGTGCGATGGCCTCGAAGCTGAAGGTCTACGCAGGCCCGAACCATCCGCACGCGGCCCAGCGCCCCGTCCCCTTCGAGATCAAGCAGGTGGCCCAGTGACCAACGAGAACATCAACGAGGCCGTGGAGGCCGTCGAAGAGGCTGTCGAGGTCGTTGAGGCCGTCGAGGTCGCCGGCGACGACTACGAGGCCGTTGCCGTCGTCGAAGAGGTGCGCGAGCCGGTCGTCATCGACCGCCCGATCCAGACCGTCGGCCGCCGCAAGGAGGCCGTCGTCCGCGTGCGCCTGCTGCCGGGCACCGGCCAGTTCACCCTGAACGGCCGCACCCTGGAGGACTACTTCCCCAACAAGGTGCACCAGCAGCTGATCAAGGCCCCGCTGGTCACCGTCGATCGCACCGAGTCGTTCGACATCTATGCCAAGCTCGTCGGCGGCGGCCCCTCGGGCCAGGCCGGTGCGCTGCGCCTCGCCATCGCCCGCGCGCTCATCGAGGTCACCCCGGAGGATCGCCCCGCCCTCAAGAAGGCCGGCTTCCTCACCCGTGACCCGCGTGCGGTCGAGCGCAAGAAGTACGGCCTGAAGAAGGCCCGCAAGGCGTCGCAGTACTCCAAGCGCTGATCTTGGCACGCCTTTTCGGAACCGACGGCGTCCGAGGCCTGGCCAACGCAGAGCTCACTCCCGAGCTCGCGTTGCGCCTGGCCTCGGCCGCTGCGGTCGTTTTCACCGACATCTCCTCCGGGTCGGATCAGGCCGGGTCGGATCCGACCCGCCACACACGCCGCCCGCGTGCGGTGGTCGGCCGCGACCCGCGGGCGTCCGGCGAGATGCTCGAGGCCGCCGTCTGCGCGGGCCTCGCCGCCGCCGGCGTCGACGCCATCCGGGTCGGGACCGTGCCGACCCCTGCGGTCGCCTTCCTGACCGCCGACTACCGCGCCGACTTCGGCGTGATGATCTCGGCGTCGCACAACCCCATGCCGGACAACGGCATCAAATTCTTCTCCGCCGGCGGGCACAAGCTCGACGACGAGGTCGAGGACCGCATCGAGGCGGCGATGGACGAGGATCACATCCGTCCCATCGGCGCTGCGGTCGGCCGCGTCATCGACGCGCCGGATGCCGGCGACCGCTATCGCCATCACCTGACCGAGGCGATCGAGGAACGGCTCGACGGGCTGACCGTCGTCGTGGACTGTGCGCACGGTGCCGCATCCGAGCTGGCCCCGCTCGTCTACGCCGACGCCGGGGCGAACGTCATCACGATCCACGCCGAGCCCGACGGCCTGAACATCAACGACGACTGCGGTTCGACCCACATGGGCAAGCTGCAGGCGGCCGTCCTCGAACACGGCGCCGACCTCGGTCTCGCCCACGACGGCGACGCGGATCGTTGTCTCGCAGTCGATTCCACCGGCGCCATCGTCGACGGCGACGCCATCATGGCGATCCTCGCGACCGCGCTGGCCGCGAAGGGCAGGCTCCACGACAACGTGCTCGTCGCGACGGTCATGAGCAACCTCGGCCTGCACATCGCCATGCGCGAGGCCGGCATCACCGTGCGCACCACGGCCGTCGGCGACCGCTACGTGCTCGAGGAGCTGCGTCGCGGCGGCTACTCGCTCGGCGGCGAGCAGTCCGGCCACATCGTGGTCCCGGGTGTCGGGACCACCGGTGACGGCCTCCTGACCGGCCTGCTGCTGATGGCGCGGATGGCCGCCACCCGCTCGCGACTGGCCGATCTCGCCGGCATCGTGACGGTGCTGCCGCAGGAACTGATCAACGTGCGCGTCGCCGATAAGCACGCGGTTGCCGAGTCCCCGGCGGTCAAGGAGGCCGTGGCGGCCGCCGAGGCCGAACTGGGCGATTCGGGCCGGGTGCTGTTGCGTCCCTCGGGAACCGAGCAGCTCGTACGCGTGATGGTCGAGGCCGCCACCGCCGAGGAGGCCGACGCGATCGCCCGTCGCCTCGCCGGCGTGGTCGAGACCGCCGGCGCATGAGCCGGGCGGGCGGATCCGTCCGGGAGACGACACAGGCCGTCCTGTTCGACTTCTCCGGCACCCTGTTCCGGTTCGAGCCGCGCGACGAGTGGTTCGCCGGTCTCCTCGACGACGCGGGGCAGGGCTTCTCGCCGGAGCGGCAGGACGAGATCATCCGCCGCATGGTGGCACCGGTCGGAACACCCGACGGCGTGGTGGGCGAGGAACGAATCGCCTGGGAGCGCAGGGATCTCGACTCTCGACTCCATCGGCAGGGTTACCTGGCGCTGCTGCGCACGCTGGGCTTGAGTGATCCCGTGCACGCCAATTCGCTCTACGACCGGGTTCTCGAACCGGAGTCGTGGACGCCCTTCGCCGACACCGTCGAGGTGCTGCGCCGGCTCTCGGCCGCCGGGATTCCGATCGGCATCGTCAGCAACATCGCCTTCGACCTGCGGAAGGTGCTCGCCCTGCACGGGGTGGACGACCTCGTGCAGGCATACGCGCTGTCGTACGAGGTCGGGGCGATCAAACCCGACGCGCGGCTGTTCCGGGCCGCTCTCGATCCGATCGGCGTGCCCGCCGAGCACGTCCTCATGGTCGGTGACAGCGAGAAGGCCGACGGCGGTGCACGCGAGCTCGGCTGCGCCTTCGCCCAGGTGCACGACGTGCCGCCGGCCCATCGTCCCACCGCGTTGCTCGATGCCGTGACCGCTCACGGCATCGCGCTCGGCGTGTGAATCCGTCCGCTCAGAAGTTGCCCTTCGCGGCCCAGCCGCCGTCGACCGGGTAGATCTCGCCGGTCAGGAAGTCGCCCTCGCGCATGAGGTAGGCAACCATCGAGGCGATCTCGGAGGGGCGTCCCAGCCGTCGCACGATGTGGGCGTTGGCGTTGGCCTGACGCATCTCCTCGGTGATGTCGGCCAGGATCGGGGTGTCGATGGTGCCCGGCGCGATGGCGTTGATCAGGATGTTGTGCTCGCCGTACTCGAATGCGGCCTGCTTGGTGAGGCCCACGACGCCGCCCTTCGCCGCGGAGTACGAGGCGAGGTTGGGCAGCCCGCGCAGCGCGGCCATCGACGAGATGTTCACGATGCGGCCGCCGCCGTTGGCGATCATGCCCGGGATGACGGCCCGCATGCCCAGCCACACGCCCTTGAGGTCGGTGCCGATCACGTTGTCCCAGGCCTCTTCGGTGAGGCCGACGACGGTGTCCTCGCTGATCATGTTGACCACGCCGGCGACGTTGGCCAGACAGTCGATCGCGCCGCGCGACGCGGTGACCTTGTCCACGGCGGCCGCCCAGTCGTCGGCGACCCGGACGTCGAGGCGGACGTACTCGGCCGAGCCGCCGGCCTCGGAGATCTGCTTGAGCGTGACATCGCAGTCCTGGATGTCGGCGGCCACGACGTGCGCGCCGTCCTCGGCGAGGCGCAGGGCGGTGGCCTGGCCGATGCCCTGCGCGGCACCGGTGACGATCGCGGTCTTTCCCTTGAGAGACATGTTCACTCGCTTCCTGTGAGGGGGTGGGGTTCTCCCTGGGGGAGGGAGATCAGGGCTGCTCGGCCAGCAGGTCGGCGAACCGGCGCCGGGCGGCCTCGCGGCGGGTGGGGATGTGCTCGCTCGGACGGTCGTCGGCGGGACGGTCGTAGGCCTTCAGGTACTGGCGGGCGACGCTGTCGCGATGGACCTCGTCGGGGCCGTCGTAGAGGCGTGCGGCGCGTGCGGCGCGGTACATGGACTCCAGCGGCAGGTCGGCGCTGTAGCCCAGCGAGCCGTGGACCTGCACCGCGCGGTCGATCACGTCGTGCAGGATCTTGGCCCCGAAGAACTTGATGAGGGCGATGTCCTTGCGTGCCGCTGCGGTGCCCTCCTCGTCGATCCGCCATGCCGCATGCAGCGTCATCAGGCGCAGCGCCTGGATCTCGGCGGCCGAATCGGCGATGAAGTTGCGGATGGTCTGCTTGTCGGCCAGCACCGACCCGTGGGCGTAGCGGTAGGTGGCGCGTTCGCACATCATGTCGAAGGCGCGGCTCGCCTGGCCGATCCAGCGCATGCAGTGGTGAATCCGGCCGGGTCCCAGGCGCTTCTGGGCGACGAGGAAGCCGTCCCCTCGGCCTCCCAGCACCGCGGAGTCGTCGACGCGGACATCGCGGAGCAGCACCTCGCAGTGCGAGCCGTAGGTGTACGGGCGCGGGCGCGGGTTCTCGATCGAACCGATGTCGCGCACCACCTCGAGGCCGGGCGCGTCGATCGGGATGATGAACTGGGTGGTCCGACGATGCCGCTCGGCGTCGGGATCGGTGACGGCGACGACGATCATGAAGTCGGCCGTGGCGGCGTTGCTGATGAACCACTTGTGGCCGTTGATGACCCACTGGTCTCCGTCGCGGACGGCGGTGGTGGTGAGGTTGGTGGGATCCGCGCCGGCGTTGTCGGGTTCGGTCAGCGCGAACGACGAGTAGTACTCGCCGGCGAGCAGCGGGTCGAGCCACCGTCGCTTCTGCTCGTCGGTGCCGTATGCGGCAAGGATCTCCGCGTTGCCGGAATCCGGTGCCTGACAACCGAAGACGAGGGGACCGTAGGGGCTTGCACCCAGGATCTCCTGCATGAGGCCGAGTTTCACCTGACCGTATCCCTGGCCGCCGAGTTCGGGATCGAGGTGCGCTGCCCAGAGGTCGTTCGCCTTGACCTCCTCCTGCAGCGGGGCGATCGCCGTGCGCAGCTGATCCCAGTCGAGATCGAGCGTCTCAAGCGGGAAGATCTCGGTGCGGACGAAATCCTTCATCCAGTCGAGCTTCTTCTGGAACTCGGGTTCGGTGGAGAAATCCCAGGCCATGTGATGGTGCTCCGTTTCTAGTGATGGGGTCGGGAGAGATTCGGGGGAGAGGGATGTGCGCGTGGAGCGGTTCCGGGACCGCCGCGGTTTCAGGCGCCGGCGATGATCTGCCGGGCGCGGTCGAACAGGCCGACGGCGTAGCGGTGCAGGCGATCGCCGACCTCGCGGGGCGCCTTGCCGTCGCAGGCGCGGGCGTAGGTGCCCTCGAGGATGATGCCGAGCTTGAATGCCGCCATCACCGTGTACCAGTCCAGGGCGCTCAGGTCGCGGTCGGACCTCTCGGCGTATCGCTCGACGATCGCGTCCCGTCCCGGCAGGTCGCCCGCCCGTCCGAGCGCGCTCTCGTAGAGATCCGGCCGGCGCGGATCGTCGGGCCAGATCGCCAGCAGCACGCCGAGATCCAGCAACGGGTCGCCGATCGTGGCCATCTCCCAGTCGACGATCGCCGCCACCTTCGGCGTGTGATGGTCGTAGAGGACGTTCGCCACGTGGTAGTCGCCGTGCAGCAGTCCGGGTCGGAAATCGGCAGGACGGTGCTCGTCGAGCCAGCCCGCGACGTGGTCGAGGTCGGCGAAGGTGCCGCCCGGGTATGTCGGGTTCGCCGCGTAGCGCTCGTACTCGGCCAGCCACCGCGGGACCTGACGCTCCAGGAAGCCCTCGGGCTTGCCGAAGTCCTCGAGCCCGATCGCGCGGTGATCCACGGCGCCGAGGCCCGCCAGCGCGTCGATCAGGGCGAAGCCCATCGCCGCACGTCCCGCGGCGGTCGCTGCGTAGCCGGCGGGGAGACCGTCGGCCGCGTTGAACCCGTCCACGGGCTCCATCAGGTAGAAGGTCGCGCCCAGGACGTCGGTGTCGGTGGTGCCGGCCACGAATCGGGGATGCGCGACGTCGGTGCCGCCGAGTGCGGAGAGCAGACGCATCTCCCGGGCCATCGCGGTATTGGAGCCGGGACGGAGATGGCGCGGGCCGCGCCGCAACACATAGCGGCGCCCGCCGCGATCGACGATCAGCATGATGTTCTGCGTCCCGCCGGACAGCGGACTGAGCGTGACCGTTCCGCCGGGGAGTCCCTGTGCGTCCATCCAGTCCGAGAGGGCCTCGACGTCGACCGGGGCCGTCGCGGCGGGCGCGTCGGGAATGGTGCTGCCTGTCATGAGTCGAACCTATGGCGCTCGGGGCCCCGCGAGAACCGCCTGTGTACTCGGCTTTTGGAGGAAACCACAAGGGGTCGGAAAGTCTCGGCGGCCCCGGTCACTGACCGGCGAGGTCGAGCACCTGGAAGGCCATCTTCGCCGACAGCAGACTGTCCAGGGAGGTGGGATCGCGGCGGGCGATCTCCTTGATGCGGCCCAGGCGATAGCGGATCGTGTTCTCGTGCACCGCCAGCGCGGATGCGGTGGCCTGGACCTTGCCGTCGTTTCCCACAAAGGCGCGCCAGGTGGCGAGCAGGGTGCCGTCGTCGTGTTCGCGGACCGGGGCGACGAAGGAATGCGCGAAGTGCAGGGCCTCCTTCACGTGCCCGCTCGACACCACCACCCGGAACAGGCCGAGTTCGTCGAGTGTCATGACCTGCTCGTCCCAGCCGAAGGACTTCGCCACATTGCCCATCTCGCGCAGGTCGCGGTGGGCGTGGGGATAGTCGACCGGACTCCGGCAGATCCCGGAGATCAGGGTCGCGCCGAGCGAGAGCTCACCGGCGAGGCGATCGCGGATCGTGGTCACGTGGTCGCGCACGCGTGTCACCTCGTCGGGGTCGTCGGCCCCGAGACGGACCATCACGATCACCGCGCCCGGCAAGCGGACCGCGGGCGGCGGAGAGGTCGACATGACCTGCGCGAAGGTCCGGGTGACCATGTTCTGGATCGCCGAGGCGGTGAGCCGGCCGGCGGTGTCGTCGACGGTGAGGCGCACCAGCACATGGGGATTGGTGAGGTCGATGCCGAACTGCGGGCCGCGGCGCACCAGGTGCTCCTTGTCGCGGCTGTTGCGCAGCAGATCCGACAGGTAGTCGTCGCGGGCCTGGCCCTCGGTCTCGATCTGCCTGCGTTCGGAGAGCATCTGCAGGGCGAGGACGGTCGCGCCGCGCTCGGCGATGTTCGCGTCGAGCGGCTCGAGGCTCCGGCCGACCTCGACGATACCGAGGAAGCCGGCAGGTTTGCCCTCGATCACCATGCGGCACATGAGGTGTCGGCGTCCGAGCCCGACGGCCAGCTGTGCCGGCACGATCGCCGAGGGGGTGGACGCCGACAGCTCCGACAGCGCGTCGCGCACCGAGGCGGTGTTGCGGACCTTCTCGCTCATGACCGGCGGAGCAGTCAGTTTCAGCGCCTCCGGCGCGGCCCAGGCGAGGACGTCGAACGAGTTGTTGTAGAGCACAACGGGCTTGGCCGACAACTCGGAGAGCAGCTCGACGACCCGGTGGATGTTGGCGCCCTCGAGGACCGCGTTGGTGAGCCGCTGGTGGACGTCGGCGAGGTAGGCGAGGGTCGAGTTGTTCCGGGCGATCTCGGCCGCCTGCCCGCGGAGCCGGGTGTTGAGCATCGCCTGGCTGATGAACAGCGCGGACAGCCGGGCGAAGAGTTCGGCCACCTCGATGTCGTCGGGGGTGAAGTGGTGCTCGCGCCCGCGGCTGTCCACGAAGATCAGGCCGATGACGTTGTCGTCGAAGATGAGCGGGACGCCGAGCATCGCACGGACGTCCCAGTGGGTCATCGTGCGCCGGTGGGGGCGCGGGTCGTTGAGCGCATCGGCGATCACGACCGGCGCCTTGGTGCTGATGACCTCCTGGCTGAACAGGTCGCCGTCGACGCCGGACACCTGCCGTTTGACGGCCTCGGTGATGTCGCCGGCCTCCTGGCAGAACCCCGCCGCGCCCCGGTAGGCGCCGTTCGCGTGCCGCAGGTATACCGAACACCGGGTGACACCGAGCAGGCCGCAGAGCTTCTGGCCGACGAGGCTCAGCAGGTCCTCGAGCCTGGTGTCGGTGATCGCCTCGGTGGTGATCTCGGAGAACGCCGCGATGACGTCACGCTCGCGGCCGGTGCCGCGCGCACGCGGAGATGACCCGACGGCATCTGCCACCGGGTCGGTCTCGGCGGCGGCCCGAGATACCTGCGCGACCGCCGGGTCCACGACGGACGTCATCCGTTCGGCCTCCTCGTCACCAATTCCTCTGGACAATTCAGGATGGCGTACGCCACATTAGCAAAGCGAAGTGGTGTGGCTCATCGACCATCGTCGCCCCCTAGGCCCCGGTCGTCCCGGTGAGGGCGTCGCCGCCCGCGGGGGCCGAACCCAGGCCGTCGGCGGCGAGCGCGTGCCCCATCCGCTCCTTCTTCGTGCGCAGGTAGCGGACGTTGTGGGGGGTCGGCACGGTCGGCAGGCCGACCCGGCCGACGATCTCGAGGTCGTATCCGCCGAGTCCGCCGTACTTGGCGGGGTTGTTGGTGATGAGGCGGGCCCGACGTATCCCCAGGTCGGCGAGGATCGCCGCGCCGGTGCCGTAGGTCCGGGAGTCGACGGGCAGGCCGAGTGCGGTGTTGGCGTCGACGGTGTCGAGGCCCTGCTCCTGCAGCGCGTAGGCGCGGATCTTGTGGCCGAGCCCGATCCCGCGTCCCTCGTGGCCGCGCAGGTAGACGACGGCGCCGCAGCCCTCCTCGGCGATGGCGGCCAGGGCCTGTTCGAGCTGCGCGCCGCAGTCGCAGCGCAGCGAGCCGACGATGTCACCGGTGAGACATTCGCTGTGGACGCGGACGAGGACCCCCTGCTCGGTGGCCCCGGCGGTGGCGACGTCGCCCATGACCAGCGCGAGGTGTTCGGTGTCGTCGATGTCGGAGCGATAGGCGACGGCGCGGAAGTCCCCGAACAGCGTCGGCATCGCGGCGGAGGCGATCTGGTGGACGAACGATCCCGACGCGCTGCGGTGCGCGACGAGGTCGGCGATGCGCAGCACCGGGATGCCGTGGCGACGCGCGAAGTCGAGGAGGTCGTCCCCGCGCCGCATCGTGCCGTCGTCGGCGATGATCTCGCCGATCACCCCGACCTCGCCGGCGCCGGCCATGGTGACCAGGTCGACGGCGGCCTCGGTGTGGCCGGCCCGGGTGAGGACGCCGCCGTCGCGGGCCTGGAGGGGGAAGACGTGCCCGGGGCGACGGAGGTCGGATGCGCGGGTGTCGTCGGAGGCCAACGCCCGGACGGTGAGGGCGCGGTCGTGCGCGGACACGCCGGTGCCCGCCTCGTAGTGGTCGACGGTGACGGTGAACGCGGTGCCGTGGGCGTCGCGGTTGTCGGTGACCATCTGGGGGAGTTCGAGCCGACGCGCGCGCTCGGCGGTCATCGGGGCGCAGATGATGCCGGTGGTGTGGCGGATCAAGAACGCCATCTGGTCGTCGGTGATCGTCGACGCCGAGCAGATGAGGTCGCCCTCGTTCTCCCGGTCGGCGTCGTCGACCACGACGACGAACCCGCCGGCGGCGATCGCGGCGACCGCGTGGGCGACGGCCTGTGTTGCGGCCTCGGTGGCGATGGGGGTGACGTCGGTGGCGTTCATGAGGCGGCCTCGAATGCTCGGTGGGTGCCGAACACCCGGTCGTGATAGGTCAGGGGGGCGGCGGGGGTCAGCCCGGTTTCGACGATGTTGCCGAGGACGACGACGTGGTCGCCGCCGTCGACCAGCGTTTCGGTGGTGCACGCCAGCCAGCCGGCGGAGCCGGAGATGCGCGGAACCCGCGCGGATTCTGTCCACCCGATGCCGTCGAACTTGTCGGCGCCCTTGCGGGCGAACCGCATCGCGACGTCGGCCTGGTCGTGGGCGAGGACGTTGACGCCGAACTCGCCGGTGCGACGGACGATCGCGAGGAGGTCGGAGCCGCGGTCGAGCGAGACCAGGATCATCGGCGGGCCCATCGACAACGACGTGAAGGCGCTGACCGTGGTCCCGTGGGGACGGGCGTCGTCGAAGGCGGTGATGACGGCGACCGGGGTGCAGACCCGGGCCATGACCTCGCGGAACTCGACGGCGACCTGGTCGATGACGGATTCGCTCACGGCTCCTCCTGAGGGGATCGGTGCGGCCGCCGCGCGAGACGCCGGCCTGGGGGTTGTGGAGCGCTGCGGCGCCGGGGGTTCGCCGGCGCCGCAGCGGGTTTCACGGGATGAGGATCAGACCGCTACCGGGGCCTTGGCCTTCATCTTGTGGACCTCGGGCACGACCTTCTCGCCGAAGAGCTTGAGGCTCTTCTCGGCGGTCTCGAAGGGGATGCCGCCGAAGGAGAATGCCGCGTTCGGCAGGAAGTCGCCGATGAGCTCGTGCCGGTAGGCGTACTTCTCGATGCACTGCTCGGGCGTGCCGTAGATGTTCGCCTCGACGTAGGCGTCGGCGGCGGCCTCCATGCCGGCCTCGCGGATCATGTCGGCACCGGCCTGGTAGGTCTCGTAGCCGGGCGTCTCACGCCAGTGCTTGCCGGCGAAGTCGTAGTGCTTGATGACCGACAGGAAGTACCGGTTGATGTGCTCGTAGGCCAGGCGCCGGGCCTCCTCCTCGTCCTCGTGGCAGATGACGAAGTCCTGGATGACCGGCGGGCCGGGCTCGGTGCCGTTGGCCTCGCGGAACAGCTGCTTCCAGCCGTTGATGGCCTCGGCGTGCTGCTCGAACGGGAACTGCATGAAGGTCATCATCTGGACGCCGAGCTCGGCGACGATCGGCACCGAGTCCGGGGACATGGCGGCCGCGAAAAGCCTTCCGTCCCAGGAGACGTCGGGGTTCGGTGCCGGGCGCAGCGCGATCTCCGGCTGGGGGTACATCGGTCCGTCGCCGGACACGACGCCGGTCCGCAGGCCGCGCAGGACCATCTCGGCGGCCTCGTTGAAGCGCGGGCGGGCCTCCTCCATCGGGATGCCGAAGGCCTCGTACTCCATCTTCGCCAGGCCGCGACCCATGCCGAGAAGCACACGGTTGCCGGACATCTGGTCGAGCATGATCGCCTTCTCGACGACGCGCAGCGGGTCGTTCCACGGCAGGATCGTCGCGCCGATGCCCAGCTTGATCTTCGAGGTCTTACCGGCGAGGTAGGACATGATGGCGAAGTTGTCCGGGCACATCGAGTAGTCGTCGAAGTGGTGTTCGGCCGACCAGACCGAGTCGAACCCGGCCTTCTCGGCGAGCACGCCGAGCTCGAGGTCGTGGCGGAAGACCTCTTCGTCGCTCACGTTCTCGTGGTAGTTCTGGAAGACGAGCAGTACGCCGACGTCCATGTCATTGACTCCTTTTACTTCTGGGGTTCGGGGGCATCGAGGTCCTGGTGGGGAGGTTCTCGATGAGGGGGAGTGGCCGCCGGCGGGGAGATCGGGGGACGGGGCCGCCGGCGGCCGGGGTTCTCCGCGTCAGCCGAGGAAGACCGCGCGGGTGTGTTCGGTGTCGAGGTACTCCTTGACCTCGTGGATCTTGCCGTCGCGGACGATGAAGACGAAGTGGTAGAGGTTGTTGTAGACCTTGCCGTTGCTCATCTCCGAGTAGGACTCGGTCTCGACCGCGACCCGCTCGCCCTCGGCGGTGAATGCGAGCGGCTTGAGGGCGATGGCACCGGTCTTGGTGGTGGCCGAGAGCCCGGACAGCATCGCGCCGAACTCCTCCTTGTTCTTGGTGCCGGAGATGCCCTCGATGGTTCCGCCCACCCACCAGGTGGCCGTCGGCGCCAGGAACGACAGGATGGCCTCCACGTCGCCGCGGGAGAACACCTCCATGAACTCCGAGACGAGAGCCTTGTTCTCCTGCTCGATGCTGACCTCGGCTGTGCTGGATGACACCGATTTCCTCCTTGACGGTTGGTCGGGGTTTCGGGTGAGAAACTGTGTGCAACAACGAATCTATGAGCCAGTGTGGCGTGAGTCACCAAGTTGTTCGCGCGCTCTTGTGGGTTGTCACAACACCGGGTGCTCACCCGTGGCGCACGGTCACCGACCGCCGCCGCTGAAGGTGTTCATCAGGCCGCCGTCGACGGGCACGATGGCGCCGTACATGTAGGTGGCCAGGGCCACGTCCACCACGACCTGCGCGATCTCTTCCGGTTGGCCGGTTCGCCCGGCCGGGATCGACGAGACCACCCGTGCGCGTGCCCGGTCGCTGAGACCGGACGTCATGTCGGTGTCCACAAATCCCGGGATCACCAGGTTGACGCGGATGTTGCGCGGCGCCAGCTCGGCCGCCAGGACCTGGGTGAGGCCGCTGAGGCCGGCCTTCGCCGACCCGTACGCGACATCCCCGGGGAATCCGCGGAAACCGACCACCGCTCCGACGTTCACG
The DNA here is from genome assembly GCF_900683595.1 of Gordonia paraffinivorans. Lineage (NCBI taxonomy): Bacteria > Bacillati > Actinomycetota > Actinomycetes > Mycobacteriales > Gordoniaceae > Gordonia > Gordonia paraffinivorans. The sequence goes on from NZ_CAACYD010000007.1 coordinate 1,361,156, forward strand.
ATCGCCGAACCCGGCCGGAGGATCGGGACGGTGGCCTTGCACATCTCGAAGGCGCCGGTGAGATTGGTGTTCAGGACCAGGTCCCAGTCCTGCCGGCTCAGGTCCTCGACCCGTCCACCACGGTGTACGCCGGCCACGTTGATGAGGCCGTCGACCCCGCCGTGTTCCTCGGTGACCGTGGCCAGTGCCCGTGCGACCGAGGACGAGTCGGTGATGTCGGTCTTGAGCTCGAGCACCTGTGCGGGGTGCGTGAACGGGGTGGTCGCCACCCCGCGGGCCAGGGAGACCACGGAATCCCCACGGGCGGTGAGATTTTCGACCACCGCCCGCCCGATCCCCCGGGACCCGCCGGTGACGATCCACACTCGCGGCCGGGTGCTCATGACTTCAGGAACCCCGTCAACTCGGCGAGGTAGCGATCGCGGTCCTCGAGGAACGGCGCGTGGCCGCAGTTGTCGAAAGGCACAAGCCGGGCGCGGGAGTTGAGCCCGAGGGCGGCCTCGGCGCCGGCGAACGGCACGAAGGCGTCGTCGCGGCCGTGCAGCAGCAGGATCGGGACCTCGAGGTTGCCGATCTCCTTGCGCAGGTCGGTGCGGGCGAGGTCGCGCAGCGACTCGTCACCGACCGGGCCCATCTCCATGAACATGCCCCAGATCCAGTTCAGGACATCGTCGCTCGGCGGGGTCGCGCAGACCGCGCCGGCGACGCCGCGGAAGGTGTCGGCGCGATTCGCCGCGGCCCCGGCGAGCACGCCCTCCACGTCTTCGGTGGTCCCGCCGTAGGGCCAGTCGTCGGTGGCGGTGTACCGGGGCGACGCGCCGCCGGTCAGCACCAGGCCGCCGGCCCGCGAACCGAGCGCCGCCGCGGCCGCGGTCGCCACGGCGCCGCCGAGGGACCACCCGTTGATGACCGGCGACGACAGGCCCAGGTGGTCGACGAGCTTGACGACGTCATCGGCCAGCGTGGCGATGGAGACGTCCTCGAAATCCTTGTCCGAGCGGCCGCATGCGCGCAGGTCGACGAGCACCACCTCGTGGCCTTCTGCCTTCAGCGCGGGTGCGGTGTTGTCCCAGCAGCGGGTGTTGGCGCCCCAGCCGTGGATCAGCACGATCGGGCGGCCCTCGCCGCGGTGGTGCTCGAAGTAGATCCGGCGATCGTTCTCAACCGCGAGATAGCTCATGGGTTTCTCCTTCTTCGTGGGGGAATTCGATTTCCAGAAATCTGTCGTTGGCGATCGCCGGCTCTTCTTCGCGCAGCGCTCGCGGGATCAGGGGAGGTGCGTCGGCGAAGTGCGGCATCACGTGCTCGGCCAGCAGTTCCATCGACTTGACGACGTGCTCGTGCGCCATCCCGCCGAACCTCATCCAGCAGATGAGATGGTCGAGCCCTGTTTCCTCCCTGAGGATCTCGATCTCGCGGATGAGGCCGTCGGGATCGCCGACGTAGCAGACGCCGCCCTCGCGCAGGCCGGTCAGCGACATGGCACCCTCGGCGGCGGCCTCGGCCAGCGCGGCGTAGCGCTCGTAGCCGGCCGGCGTCGACTCGCCCTGGGGCACCGCCGACATGACGTTCTCGAAGTACCACTCGAGGCACGGACGGGCCTCGGCGACGGCCTGCGCGTCGTCGTCGGCCAGGTGGATCTGCCAGTTCATCGGGAAGTCCAGGGACAGTGGGTCGCGTCCGCGGTGCATCAGGGTGCGCTTGGCGTTGACGACGAACCCGTTCAACTCGGGCAGTGTCATCAGGGTCGGGGTCACGAGCATGTCGTGCCCGTGGTCGGCGACCAGGTCGAAGGTCTCGGGGCTGATGGAGGCCACGTAGATCGGCGGTGTGGGCTTCTGGACCGGGGTGGGCCGGCAGTCGACGCCGTCGATGTGGAAGTGCTTGCCGTGGAAGGTGTACGGCTCGCCGACCGCCTTCGTCCAGAGTCCGGTGACGATCTGGAACGCCTCGTTGAAGACCTCGCGACTGACGTCCTGCTTGTCGGCGACGCCCATCGCCCGGAACTCGTGCGGTTGGTACCCGCGTCCCACACCGAAGTCGAGGCGTCCGCCCGAGATGACGTCGACCATCGCGTAGTCCTCGGCGATCCGCACCGGCCAGGCCAGCGTCAGGTTGCTGACCGCGATGCCGATGCGGATCCGCGAGGTCCGGGATGCGATGGCCGCCGCCGCGACCTGCGGCGACGGCATCGATCCGTACGCGCTGCCATGGTGTTCGGCGAGCCACACCCCGTCGAAACCGAGACGCTCGGCGATCTCGACCTGCGAGAGCATCTCCTCGTAGGCCCGCCGGAAGTCCCGGTCCGGACTCTCCAACACGTAGAACAGGCTGAATTTCACACTGCTGACGTTATGAATCGCGGTGCGGAACGGGAACGGGAGAATTCTTCGGCGTTGTGGCTTCCCACAAATCCGCGGTCCCGGCGGCCTGTTCGCGCAGCCGTCGTTTGTCGAGTTTTCCGACGCTGGTGCGCGGCAGCTCGTCCACGACGACGATCTTCTCCGGCAGCCACCAGCGCGGAACGCGCTCGGCGAGGCGCGCCCCGACCGCCTCGACGTCGATGTCGGCGTCGCCGACCACGTACGCAACCGGGCGCTCCTGCCAACGCGGATGCGGCACGGAGACCACGGCGGCCTCGTGCACCGCGGGGTCCTCGAGCAGGGCCTCCTCGAGCGCGACGGAGCTGATCCACTCGCCGCCGGACTTGATGAGGTCCTTGGTGCGGTCGACGATCGTGAGGTAGCCGTGCTCGTCGATGACGCCGATGTCGCCGGTGCGCAGCCAGCCGTCGGCGAACTTGTCCGGGTGGTCGGCGTTGTAGTAGCTCGTCGCCACCCAGGGGCCGCGGATGAGGACCTCGCCCCGGCTGATCCCGTCGTGCGGCATGACGTTGCCGTCGTCGTCCACCAGCTTCCACTGCAGGCCCGGCAGCAGCCGTCCCTGCTTGCGGATGAGCTCCCAGCGACGCTGCGGGTCGTCGTCGGTCGCCGCCGGCGGCCTCGAGAACGTGGCCATCGGGGAGATCTCGGTCATGCCCCAGCCCTGGAAGACCGGCACGCCGAGTTCCTCGAGGTCGCGGATCAGGGAGATGGCCGGAGTGGAACCGCCGAGGACGAGCGCGCGCAGGCTGCTCAGGTCGGTGCCGGCGCCGCGGACGTGGGCGAGGAGGTCGACGGCCACGGTCGGCACCATGCCGGTGTAGGTGACGCGTTCCTTCTCGATGAGGGCCGCGATGTGCGCGGGGGTGGGATGGGGACCCGGCAGGATCTGCGACGCGCCGGTCATCAGGGCCGCGAAGGGGACGCCCCACGCGTTGGCGTGGAACATGGGGACCACCAGCAGGGCGCGGTCGCGCTCGGAGATCGCGTGGCCGTCGGCCAGGCACGCCGCCATCGTGTGCAGGTACAGCGATTTGTGGAGATACCCAACGCCCTTCGGGGACCCGGTGGTGCCCGAGGTGTAGCACAGGACGGCGAGGTCGTCGTCGCGCCGCGGGACCGGTGAGGCGAGGGGCGCCGCCGAGGCGACCATCGAGTCGAGGGTGCGCTCGGCGTCGAGGCTCTCGCCCTCGGGATCGATGAGCACCACCGGCATGTCCGGGCGCCGTTCGCGCGCCACCGACAGCAGGTCGGCGAGGGAAGGGTCGGCGAAGATCATCGCGTCGTCGGCGTGGTCGACGATGTAGGCGATCTCGTCGGGGGAGAGCCGGATGTTGATCGTGTGGAGCACGGCGCCCGCCAGGGGCACGGCGAGATACAACTCGAGGTGGCGCCGGTGGTTCCAGGCCAGCGTGCCCACCCGGTCACCCGGGCGCACGCCGGCCTCGACCAGTGCCGACGCCAGCCGCAGGACGCGCTCGGCGTAGTCGCGGTAGGTGTAGCGGAACACCTCCTCGCCGTCGATGTGGTCGACGATCTCCTTGTCGCCGAACATGTCCCGCGCCCGGTACAGGAAGTCGGTGATGAGCAGCGGATGATCGGCAGGCGTCGGGGTGTCGTTCATGCAGGGACCTCCACGGATTCCTCGGCGGCCAGACGGGCGCGCACCTGCGGCGCGACCTTGGTGGCCAGCAATTCGATTCGGGCGCTTCCGCTCTCGACCGACTCGCCGGGCAGCTGTGCCCAGAAGTGCACGTCCTGTATCTGCGGGGTGGCGCGCAGCATCGCCGTCAGCTCGTCGACGGCGGTCTCGGGGTCCCACAGGGTGAACGACCCGGCGTCGATGAGCTGTCCGGGCTCGGTGAACTGCGGGACGTCGCCGAAGGCGCCCATCTCGATGTACTTGTTGATCTGGTAGAGCGCGTGCGAGCCGATCTGGGCCCACTCGCGTTCGGGGTCCTCGGCGATGATGGTCCACTGCCCGGCGAAGATCCGGCCCTCCGCGCGCGACTTGCCGACCCGCTCGAGTGCGTCGAGGTAGGAGGCGTGGTGGGCGTTCTGGGTGGACAGGAAGCCGTCGCCGATGCGCGCGGCCCGCTCGATGGCGGGGTCGGCCATCGCGCCGACGAGGATGTCGGGGGCCACTTCCGGGGTCGGGGTGACCGGAAGGGCGGGCTTGCGCAGCCGCTTGCCGTCGAAGGGCTCGGCAGATCCGGACCAGCAGCGCCGCACGATCTCCACGCCCTCCTCGAGGAGGCTGGGACGGTTCACCAGCCGGCGGTCGAACGCGTTGAACTCCGGCTCCCAGTACCCCTGGCCGACGCCGAGCGAGAAGCGCCCACCGGTCAGCAGGGAGAGGGTCGCCGAGTCCTCGGCGAGGCGGATGGGGTTGTGCAGCGGCGACACGACGAGATTGGTGCCGATGTGCATGGTGGTGGTGCGATCGCCGATCGCCGAGGCGAGGAGGAACGGGGACGGGGTGTAGCCGTCGTCCATGAAGTGATGCTCGGTCAGCCAGACCGAGTCGATCCCGATGGACTCCGCCCATGCGATCTGATCGAGGGTGGCGCGATAGAAGTCCCCGAATCCGCGATCGCCGGAGTCCGGGTTGCGGAAGTCGTACCAGAGACCGAAGCTCACAGTGGACGCGTTCATTGCAGATCCTCTCGCCGAACAGTGTGGTCGAGGTCACTCTCGGGGATTCGCCGGGGGTACCGGAAGGGGGCGTCGTCGCGGCAGTTGTCGGAAATCCCAAGGCGGCTCGCGGCCGGGTCGGGACGCGTGGTCGGCGAATCCGCCGCGGTGCGGGAACCGATCGGTGGATCGAGTGCGTCCAAGGTGGCGCGGTGCTGGTTACCATCGCGGGGATCTGCCGTAGGGGGTGAGCAGGGTGGACGGCGCCGGAGACTCCGATGCGGGACGCGTCGCCGCGGGCACCGATGCGGGACGCATTGCCGCGGGCACCGATGGGGGACGCATTGCCGCGGGCACCGATGCGGGACGCATCGCCATGGATGCCGAGCAGGTGGCGGCCGTCGCCTCGTTCTATCGGCGTTCCTCCCTCGTGGTGAATGCGGTCGCCGACGATCTCGCCGCCCGTGACTTCGGGCGTTGGGCGCGCAGTGACCTGGTCGATCCGAGCGCCGAGCCGGACCCGGTGCTCTCGGGCCTGGCATCCGCCTATGCCGAGATGAGCGCGACGCTGTCCCGGCGGTTGCGCGAGCAGTCGCGCGCCGCGGCGGCGCTGGCCGATCGCCTCCGGTTGTCGGCCGAGACCGTGTCCGCTGGTGACGCCGACGCGGCTGCCGGGGTGGCCGGGGAGACGAGGTGAGTCGCGGATGAGACGCGGTGTGGACTCCCTGTCGACGCTCCGACAGGATGCGCACGCCGGTGTCGCGGAGCTGATCGAGTTCCTCGGTGCCGGCCGCCTGATGGGGTTGGCCGGGCCGGAGGACGCGACGATTCGTACGGGCCTGCAGATGGTCGACGCCTTCGACATCGCCGCGCTCTCGGCCGACGCGCGGGCCCTCGTCGCGGCTCACCGGGCCGTCTCCGATCAACTGCATCACCTGCCCGAGCAGCGTGTGCGGCTCGACGACGGGTGGCGCAGCGCAGCGGCGACGCGGGCCGTCGACGCCGTCATCGGTCATCAGCGCCGTGCCGAGAGCGACCTGTACGTGCTGCACACCCTCACCGACGCCACGGCGGCCGCCGCGTCCGGGATCGACCGGCTGATGCGGTCGTTCTACCTGGCCGTCGCCCGCCTGGGCACCCCGATCGCGGCGGAGACGCCGCCGGCGGAGTTGCCCGAGGCCGTGCTGGGCGGCCGCGTGCCGCTCGGCGTCGTCGCCGAGGACCTGAGGTCGCGGGTGGAGCTGTTCACCTCCTGCGTCGACGCGACGGTGCGTGGGATCACCGGCATCCTGGAGATCCTCAACCGGTCCCTCGACGGGATCGATGCGGAGCCCTACCCGGGCGGGGAGGGCGTCACGGGGTCGACGGAAAGCGCAGGGTCGACGGAACACTCTGTGCCGCGGTCTGTTCCGGTCGGCCCCGCCGATCTCGCGGCAGTCGACTCCGTGGTGGGTGAGACGGCATCCGCAGTTGCCGTCCCCGTGCCCGGTGAGGAGCCGGTGCCCGGGCGCGAGGAGCCGGTGCCCGGGGGCGGGGAGCCCGGGCGCGGCGAGGACGTGCCGTTCCAACTCGGGGGAGCGGTCGGGACGCACGGCGACGACGCCGTGACCGCTCCCGACACCGGCGTCCCGCAGGACGTGCCCGCGCATCCGGAGTCCGGAGGCGCCGACCCGGGATCGGGAGCCCTCGAGTCGGGCGGACCAGACAGCGAGCGCCCGGACCCCGAGCGCGCAGAATTCGGGCGGCCGGACCCAGAGCGGCCAGACCCCGAGCGGCCGGACCCCGAAATCTCGGGACCCGATGGCCCGCAACCGGTCTCGTCCTCCGCAACCGATCCGTCGCCCGAACCTGAGCGGTCCGCCGGCGACCTGGCCCTGGCAGGTGACCAGTGAACCTCGCCGATCAGATCGAGGCCCTCGCGCGGTCGGCCACCGCGCAGGTCGCCGACGCCTCGCACCGCTTCACCGGGGCGCAACGCGACCTCGCGGCGACCATGGCCGAACACCGACGGACGGCGCCGCGGTCCCGGACCGAACTCCTCCGCGAGGACCTCGAACACCAGGCCGATGCCGCCGACGCGTTGCCGAGCATCATGCTGCCCGCCGACGTCGCCGACGCGAGTCCGCATCTGCCGCCACCCGCGCGGTAGGCAGCGCCTAGGCTGTCTGCTGTGGCACGCAAGAAGCGTTCGAAACCGCAACCGCCCGACAAGCTGATGGCCGCGCTCGGTCGTCGCGGGCCGAACCGCGTCCTGCGCGGTGACCTCGGGATCGTCGGCACGCGCGGCGAGGTGTACACCCCGGCGTCGGGGGAGCGGCTGCCCGCGATCGCCTTCGGTCACGGCTGGCTGACCTCGACCGAGCGCTACCGCGACCTGTGTCAGCACCTCGCCTCCTGGGGCATCGTGGTGGCCGTGCCCGCCGGGCAGAGCGGTGTGTTCGCCTCCGACGACGCGATGGCCGCGCAGCTGCGCTCGGCGTTGTCGATCGTCACCCGCGTCCGCCTCGGCTTCGGCGAGATCACCGTCGACCCGGCCCGGATCGGGTTGGCCGGACACGGTTTCGGGGCGTCGGCCGCCGTCCTCGCCGCCTCCGACGGCGTGCTGCACGGCCAGCCGCAGCCCGCCGTGCGCGGCGTCGCCGCGATCTTCCCCGCACCGACCACCGGGTTGCTGTTGCCCGCCGCACGGCGCCTGGGCGTGCCCGGCCTGGTCGTCTCGTCGATCGGGGAACTCGACACCGTCGACGGCAACGCCCTGCCGCTGGCGCGCGCCTGGGGCGCCGACGCCGACTCGCCGGGAGCGGTCCTGCGGACGCCGCCGGGCGCGACGTCGAAGGGCCTGCTGGAACACCGCGGCATCGGATCGCTGTGGGGGAGCAACGGCGCGGACAAGAAGACGCACCGGGCGGTCCGAGCGCTGATGACCGGGTTCTTTCTCCACACGCTCAACGAGGACCCGGAGTACGCGGCGTTCGCCGACCCCGACACCGTCCTCGGGAAGGTGCCCGCCGTCGATCCCGACGACCCGCCCGAGGCCCAGGACCGGATCTCCAAACTGCTCGGCGCCAAGGAGCGCAAGCGCCGTCGCGCAGGCACTCCCGTGCCCTCCGGGCTCCCGAACGCAGTGGTCCCCGACACCATCGAGTGACGCCGTCCTCGGCGGATGCGGCGATGTCCGTTTCCGGACACGGCGTTGGCCCTGCGCGGGCGCGTCGATGCGACCGCGCGCAGGTACGCTGACTGACTATGTGTGGAATCGTCGGATACGTGGGGCGTCGTGACGCCCTGGACATCGTCGTCGAGGCATTGCGGCGGATGGAGTACCGCGGATACGACTCGGCCGGTGTCGCGATCCTCGACGGCGCGGGTAACACCGCGATCCAGAAGCAGGCGCTCCGGATGGAGAACCTCGAGAAGCAGATCGCGACGGTCGGACGCGAGGCGCTGTCGGGGACGACGGGCATGGGTCACACCCGCTGGGCGACCCACGGCAAGCCCACCGACAAGAACGCGCATCCGCACGCCAGCAGCGACCGCAAGATCGCGGTCGTCCACAACGGCATCATCGAGAACTACGCCGAGCTGCGCGCCGAACTCGAGGAGGACGGCGTCGAGTTCGAGTCGGAGACCGACACCGAGACCGCGGTCCACCTCGTCTCCAAGTACTACGCGCTCGGCCCGACCGCCGGAGATTTCGTGGCCAGCGCCTACGCCGCGCTGCGTCGCCTCGAGGGCGCATTCACCCTCGTGTTCACCCACGCCGACCACCCGGACACCATCGTCGCCGCCCGCCGGTCGACGCCGCTGGTCGTCGGCGTCGGCGAGGGCGAGATGTTCGTCGCCTCCGATGTGACCGCCTTCATCGAGCACACCCGCGAGGCGGTCGAGCTCGGTCAGGACGAGGTCGTGGTCATCACCGCCGACTCGTACTCGATCACCGACTTCGACCGCAACGAACGCCCCGGCAAGCCGTTCCACATCGACTGGGATCTCGCGGCCGCGGAGAAGGGCGGCTACGACTTCTTCATGCTCAAGGAGATCGCCGAGCAGCCCCGCGCGATCGCCGACACCCTCCTGGGCCACCTGCAGGACGGCCGCATCGTCCTCGACGAGCAGCGCCTGACCGATGACGACCTGCGCGACGTGGACAAGGTCTTCGTCGTCGCCTGCGGCACCGCCTACCACGCCGGCCTGCTCGCCAAGTACGCGATCGAGCACTGGACGCGCCTGCCCGTCGAGATCGAGCTCGCCAGCGAGTTCCGCTACCGCGACCCGGTCCTGGACCGGTCGACGCTGGTCCTGGCGATCTCGCAGTCGGGCGAGACCGCCGACACCCTCGAGGCCGTGCGCCACGCCAAGGACCAGAAAGCGCGCGTGCTGGCGATCTGCAACACCAACGGCGCACAGATCCCGCGCGAGTCCGACGCGGTGCTGTACACGCACGCCGGACCGGAGATCGGCGTCGCGTCGACCAAGTGCTTCCTGGCGCAGATCGTCGCCGCCTACCTGGTCGGCCTGGCGCTCGCGCAGGCCCGCGGCACCAAGTACTCCGACGAGGTGGTGCGGGAGTTCGAGGCCATCGAGGCCATGGCCGACTCGGTCTCCGAGGTCCTCGAGACCATGGGGCCGGTCCGCGACCTCGCGCACTCGCTGGCCGAGCACAACACCGTGCTGTTCATCGGCCGCCACGTCGGTTACCCGGTGGCGCTCGAGGGGGCGCTGAAGCTCAAGGAACTCGCCTACATGCACGCCGAGGGATTCGCCGCCGGCGAGCTCAAGCACGGCCCGATCGCGCTCATCGAGGACGGCCTGCCGGTCATCACGATCATGCCGTCGCCGGACGGCCGTGCGGTCCTGCACTCCAAGATGGTGAGCAACATCCGCGAGATCCAGGCCCGCGGCGCGCGCACGATCGTGATCGCCGAGGCCGACGACGACGCCGCGCGGGCGGTCGCCGACGAGTTCATCCCCATCCCGAAGACGCCGACGCTGTTGCAGCCGCTGGTGTCCACGGTGCCGTTGCAGGTGTTCGCCGCGAGCGTGGCGCAGGCCCGCGGCTACGACGTCGACAAGCCGCGCAACCTCGCCAAGTCGGTGACCGTCGAGTAGGGGCCTCCCCATGCCGATGCAGTACCTGACCGCCGACGAGGTGCGCGACGCCGAACGGGCGTCGGGGGATCTGCTCGCGAACGGGACGCTGATGCGTCGGGCGTCCCACGGCGTCGCCCGGGTGGTGGCGGCCGAACTGAACCGGACCGGCGGCTGTTACGGGCGCCGCGTCGGCATCGTGGTCGGCGCGGGTGACAACGGCGGCGACGCGCTGTTCGCCGGGGCCGAACTCGCTCGCCGCGGCGTCGCGGTCCACGCGGTCCTGCTCGCCCCGGACAAGGCGCATCCCGCGGGACTCGCCGCCTTCCGCGCCGCCGGCGGCCGGGTCGTCCCGACGACGGGCGGTGGCGCCGCGCTGCCGGCCGGTCTCGACATCGTCGTCGACGGCGTGGTCGGCATCGGCGGCAAGGGGCCGCTGCGCCCGGCGGCGGCCGCGGTGTTCGCCGCGCTGGCCCCCGAGACCACCGTCGTCGCGGTCGACCTGCCGTCCGGCGTGGACTGTGACACCGGCGAGGTCCACGACCCGTCGGTCCGTGCCGACATCACCGTCACGTTCGGACACCCGCGACGCGTCCACCTGCTCGCCGCTCCGCGCTGCGGGCGGCTCGCGGTCGTCGACATCGGCATCGGCAAACCGTCGGAACGTGTTGCGCCGCGGTTGTTCTCGTTCTCCGACGAGGACATCGACTGGCCGGTTCCGGGTCCCGCCGACGACAAGTACACCCAGGGTGTGGTCGGGGTCATCGCGGGTTCGCACCGTTACCCGGGCGCGGCGATCCTGGCGTCGGGCGCGGCGGTCACCGCGACGTCCGGTATGACGCGCTACGTGGGATCGGCCCACGCCGAGGTGGTCTCGCATTTCCCTGAGGTCGTCGCGGTGCCGGACCTCGCGGAGGCCGGACGCGTCCAGGCCTGGACGGTCGGTCCCGGGATGGGAACCGACGACGCGGCGGAGGCCACGCTGCGCACCGTGCTCGACACTGATCTCCCGGTGCTCGTCGACGCCGACGCGCTCACCATCGTCGCCCGACGCCCCGAGCTGGTCGCCGGCCGAACCGCACCCACGCTGCTGACGCCGCACGCCGGCGAGTTCGCCCGGCTCACCGGCACGGCGCTCGGGGCCGACCGGCTGTCCGCGGTCGCGGGCCTCGCGGCCGAATGGAATGTGACCGTCCTGCTCAAGGGGCGCATCACCCTGGTCGCCGACCCGACGGGTTCGGTCGCCGGCAACGACGCCGGGTCGTCGTGGGCGGCCACCGCCGGGGCGGGCGACGTGCTCGCCGGCATCGCCGGTTCGCTGCTGGCCGCGGGACACACGCCGCAGACGGCGGGGGCCTGGGCGGCGCGCGTCCATGCCCGCGCCGCGCTGCTCGCCAGCCGGGGAGCGCCCATCGGGGCGTCGACCCTCCTGGCGGCCCTGCGTCCGGCGATCCGCGAGTTCGTCAGAGGGTGAGCACTCTCAGGAGAACGCGAGTACCGGGAACGCCGCGGTGAGCACCGACGCCGCGGTGACCACGGCGAGGAAGACGAGGTCCACGACCGGCGCCGCGCGCCGGAGTTCACCGGCGCGCAGGCGTGCGACGAACGACGTCATTAGCAGCACGACCGCGCAGACCGCGGCGACGCTCCCGACCAGCCACAGTCCCAACCCGGCGAGGAAGTAGCCGTCGGAATCCTGATCTGCGAGGGTTCGGGCGAAGGAGATGACCAACAGGACCGCGCTGCCGACGAGCGACGCCCAGGCGACGGCGTTCGACGCCCAGGCGAGCAGCGACTCGCGCAGGCCAGGCGTGCGGCCGCCGGTCAGCGGTGGCGTCGGGTACACGTATGCCGCCGGTCGGAGGGGCGTCCCGCGAAGGTCGACCGGGACGAACTCGTCCGGGAAGGCCGGTTCGGTGAAGACCGGGTCGCGTGGTCCGGGCTGCTGGTTCATGGTGGGGTTCATCATGCTCCGACGTCTCGTGCTCTCGCGGGCTTCGGGGTCGCGTTCCAGCCAACCGCAGGCGCCGGCCGCGCGCATCGGTGTGATTACTCATGTCCGCCATCGCGTGCCGTATCCCTGGTCACGCCCGGTGTGAGCCAATCGGGTCGCGACGATCTGGGAGAATGGTCGCCGATGACTTCTCCTGCCCTGACCGCGACCGTCGACCTCGGCGCGGTCGCCCACAACCTCGACGTTCTGCGGAACGCCTCCCACGCTCCCGTCATGGCGGTCGTCAAGGCCGACGCCTACGGGCACGGCGCCGTGCCGGTGGCGAGGGCGGTGCTGGCCGCCGGCGCCGCCGAACTCGGAGTGGCCCACATCACCGAGGGGATCGCACTGCGCGCCGCGGGGATCGACGCGCCGATCACGGCGTGGCTGCACACACCCGGCGCAGACTTCGACGCGGCGATCGCGAACGACATCGAGGTGGCACTGTCCTCGCCCCGCCAGCTCGAGGCCGTGGTGGCCGCCGCGCGTCGTGCGGGGGTCCGGGCGTCGGTCACGGTGAAGGTCGACACCGGCCTCAACCGCAGCGGCGTCGCCGTCGACGAGTGGGACGTGTTCGTGCGGGAGATCGCGAAGGCACACGCCGAGGAGTCCGTGGTGCTGCGCGGGGTGATGTGCCACCTGGCGCGTGGCGACGAACCGGGGCATCCGCTCAACGACGAGCAGGCCGGGCGCCTGGACCGGGCGGTGGACGATCTCACCCGTGCCGGGGTGGCCCCCGAGGTGGTGCACATGGCGAACTCGCCTGCGGCGCTGACCCGGCCCGACCTCGCCAGGGACATGGTCCGCCCCGGCATCGCGCTGTACGGGCGCACCCCGATACCCGAGCGCGGCGACTTCGGGCTCATCCCCGCCATGACCCTGTCGGCGCAGGTGGCGCTGGTCAAGAACGTGGCAGCCGGAGAGGGCGTCTCCTACAGTCAGACGTGGATCGCGCCCCGGGACACCGTCGTCGCGGTGGTGCCGGCGGGATACGCCGACGGTGTGCCGCGCCTGCTGTCGGGTCACCTGCGCGTCCGCATCGGCGAGCGGCTCTTCGACGGGATCGGGCGGATCTGCATGGACCAGCTGGTCATCGATCTGGGACCCGACGGGGCAGGCGTGCGCGAGGGAGACGAGGTCGAGTTGTTCGGCACGGGCCGTCACGGCGGCCCGACCGCCAGGGACTGGGCCGATGCGATCGGCACCATCGACTACGAGATCGTGTCGCAGATCGGCAACCGGGTGGTCCGGCGCTACGTGGACCCGCAGGCCCCGGACCCGGCAGCCGATGACGACTCGACCGGCGACCCGCGACGTGCTGCGGGTGGCGGTCAAGGAGATGCGCGTCGGCCTGACGATTGGGACGGTGAGCCGTAGATGAGGGGGGTGAGCGAGATGGAGGACTACGAACGCGCGGGCCTGTTGGCCGGTGTCGCCGGCGTCGCGGCCCTCGGCGGACGGGCGGCGATCGGTGCGGCCCGCAATGCCGCGCGCAAGAGCGTCGTGGGCCGGCCCGACCCGTACCACGGCATCGACCTGACCGCGATGTACGACCTCCCGGCGAGCACGGTCACCACCGACGACGGTCTCGAGCTCGCGGTGCGCACACTCGATCTGGGGAACGTCGCCCACGGTGAGGCGCCCGAGCTGACCATCGTCTTCGTGCACGGCTTCAGCCTGCGCATGGCGAGCTGGCACTTCCAGTGGCAGCAGCTCGCCCGGGAGTGGGCCGACCGCAACTATCGGCTCGTCTTCTACGATCACCGCGGTCACGGCCGCAGCGACGCCGCGCCCGCGGAGACCTGCACCATCGCGCAACTCGCCGACGACGCGGCGGCGGTGCTCCGGTCCACCGCGCCCACCGGTCACGTCGTACTGGTGGGGCATTCGATGGGCGGCATGACCCTCATGGGCCTCGCGCGCCGTCACCCGGCGCTGTTCTCCGCGGAGGGGCGGGTGGCCGGTGTCGCGCTCGTCGCCACCGCCGCGCGCGGACTCACCGAGGCCGGACTCGGCGAGGGGCTGCAGAACCCGATCGTCGACGCGTTCCGGCTCAGCGTCCGCCGCGCCCCGCGGCTGGTGCAGGCCGGCCGCGGTATCACCAGGTCCGCGCTCGAGCCAGTACTGGTCGCGGCCAGCTTCGGCCCCACCTTCTTCAGCCCGGCACTCGGCCGCGCGGTGGAGAAGATGATCCAGAACACGCCGATCGAGACGATCGTGAACTTCCTGCACGCGCTGGAGATCCACGACGAGTCCACCGCGCTGCCGGTGCTGGCCCAGGTGCCCTCGACCGTCGTCTGCGGCGACAAGGACCGACTCACGCCGCTGCCGAACTCGGTTCGGATGTACTCGCAGCTCGGAACGGATTCACGCCTCGTGGTCATCAAGGGAGCCGGGCACATGGTCCAGATGGAGGAACCGGAGATCGTGACCGACGCGATCGTCGATCTCGTCGACCGGGCGCGGGTGGCGCTGCCACGGCCTCGTCGTCGCTGGTGGAATCGGAAGCGCGCATGAGCAACACACCCGGGACGCCGGACGCTACGCAGCCGAGCCCGATCACCGATCGCGCGGGCACCCGCGAGTTGCCCGACGTCGCCGACACCGAGGCCTTCGGCGCCGAACTCGCCACGACCCTCTCGGCGGGCGACCTCGTCATCCTCGACGGCCCGCTCGGTGCCGGGAAGACCGCGCTCGCCCGCGGGATCGGCCGGGGGCTCGGGGTGGAAGGACGGGTCACGTCGCCGACGTTCATCATCGCCCGCGAGCACCGCGCCGGCCGTCCCGGCGGCCTGGCCATGGTCCACGTCGACGCCTACCGTCTCGGCCTGCACGAGCCGGGCCCCGACGGGCGGCCCGCCCGCGTGGTCCTCGACGAGCTGGACGCGCTCGACCTGGACACCGATCTCGAGGATGCGGTGGTCGTGGTCGAATGGGGTGAGGGTGTGGCCGAGAGACTGGCGCAGCGGTATCTCGTCGTGCGGTTGCGGCGAGACCCCGACACCGATGTGCGGCATGCGGAGTGGGAATGGGTGAGCGAGGAATGAGTTCCGGGCAGCGCGCGTACAAGGTCCTCGCGATCGACACCGCCACCGACTCGGTCGTGACCGGCGTCGTCGAGGTGGTCGGCGAATCGTTCGGCGACACCGCGGTTCTCGCCGAACGGGTGATCTCGGATCATCGTCGGCACGCCGAACTGCTGACGACCCTCGTCGCCGAGTGCCTCGCCGAGGCGGGGGTGTCGCGTGACGCCGTCGACGCGGTGGTCGTCGGCTGCGGACCCGGACCGTTCACCGGCCTGCGGGTCGGGATGGCGACCGGTGCCGCCTTCGCCGATGCGCTCGGGATCCCGGCGTACGGGGTGTGCTCGCTGGATGCGCTCGCGCTCGACGCCGCGCCCGAGGGAGCAGGCGTGCTCGTCGTCACCGACGCCCGGCGCCGCGAGGTGTACTGGGCGGCCTACGCCGACGGTCGGCGCACCGACGGCCCGGGGGTCATCGCGCCCGCGCTCCTCGCCGAGGACCTCGCGGCCGATCTCGCCGCCGGGACCTACGCCGTGGCGGCCGGCTCGGCGCCGCACCTCGAACTCGTCGGCTGGACGGGTACGCCGCCCGAGGTCACGGTCCCGACGCCCCGCGGCCTCGTCGCGGCGGCCGCGGGCCGCATCGTCGCCGGTGATCCCGCCGAACCCCTCGTCCCGCTCTACCTCCGCCGGCCCGACGCCGTCGAGCAGAAGGAATTGAAGGAGCGCAAGGCGAGGAAGGAGCGCGAAGCGCAGCAGGCGCAGGCCTCCGAGGTCGTGCCGTGACCGCTTCCGAGCCCGTCATCGACGCGCTCACCTACGACGACATCCCGCGCTGCGCGATGCTCGAGAAGGTGATCTACGGCGACGACTCACCGTGGCCGGCGTCGGCCTTCCGGGCCGAGCTGAACGCCCCGTACAACACCTACTTCGCGGCCCGGGAGGAGCCCGGCGGCGAGATCATCGGCTACGCCGGGATCTCGACGCTCGGTCAGCCCGAGGCCTACGAGTGCGAGATCCACACCATCTCGGTCGATCCGCGCCACCAGGGCAAGGGCATCGGCAAGGCCCTGCTCGAGGCGATGCTCGCGGTCGCCGACGAGGTCGACGCACCCGTCTATCTCGAGGTTCGCACCGACAACGACCCCGCGATCGCGCTGTACTCCCGGCACGGCTTCACCACCGTCGGGTTGCGTCGCGGCTATTACCAACCGTCCGGCGCGGACGCCTACACGATGCTGCGGGCCCCGAGTTCGGGACGGCCGATCGAACCGGAGGAGGGCCCGGCGTGATCGTCATGGGCATCGAGAGTTCCTGCGACGAGACCGGTGTCGGGATCGTGCGCTGGACACCCGGCGACGGGGACACCCCCGGATACGCCACCCTGCTCGCCGACGAGGTGGCCAGCAGCGTCGACGAGCACGCGCGCTTCGGCGGCGTGGTGCCCGAGATCGCCTCGCGCGCACACCTCGAGGCCATCGTCCCCACCATGCGACGCGCCCGCGAGGCCGCCGGCATCGACAAGCCGGATGCGATCGCGGTGACCATCGGCCCCGGCCTGGCGGGTGCGCTGCTCGTCGGCGTCGCCGCGGCCAAGGCCTACGCACTCGCGTGGGACGTGCCGCTCTACGCGATGAACCACCTCGGCGGGCACGTCGCGGTGGACACGCTCGAACACGGGCCCATGCCCGAGTGCGTCGCGCTGCTCGTCTCGGGCGGACACACCCACCTGCTGCACGTGAAGGATCTCGCGCAGCCGATCGTCGAGCTCGGCACGACCGTCGACGACGCGGCGGGGGAGGCCTTCGACAAGGTGGCTCGGCTGCTCGACCTGGGGTTCCCGGGCGGTCCCGCGCTCGACCGCGTCGCCCGCGACGGCGACCCGAACGCGATCGCCTTCCCGCGCGGCATGACCGGGCCCCGCGATGCCCGCCACGACTTCTCCTTCAGCGGGCTCAAGACCGCTGTCGCCCGCTACGTCGAGAAGTGCGAACGTGACGGCGTGCCGGTCCCCGTCGCCGATGTCGCGGCGTCGTTCCAGGAGGCGGTCGCCGACGTGCTCACCATGAAGGCGGTGCGCGCATGCGAGGACCTGGGCGTGACGACCCTCGTGCTCGGCGGCGGCGCGACCGCCAACTCGCGGATCCGCTCGCTGGCCGAGGAGCGGTGTGCGGCGGCGGGGATCACGCTGCGCGTCCCCAGACCCCGGCTGTGCACCGACAACGGCGCGATGATCGCCACCCTCGGAGCCCACGTGATCGCCGGCGGCGCCGCGCCGTCGCCGCTCACCGTGGCCTCCGACCCGGCGATGTCGGTGCGGGTCAGCCAGCTCTGAGGCGTCCGCGCGGGCGGGTTCGGGGTGTCTGGCCGCCCGTCTGCGATCGCCGCGGGCGAAACTCCGGCATTTCGCACCCACCTCCCTTGAGTGCTGGCACTCGCATGTATAGAGTGCTAGTTGGCACTGAGTGAAGCCTCGGACACCCGCGACGACGAGGTTTTGTCCCAGGGCCATGAACGTGCAGATTCTTTCTCAGTACGAAAGTTGAGGACTCACATCGTGGCGAGCGTGAACATCAAGCCGCTTGAGGACAAGATCCTGGTGCAGGCCGTCGAGGCCGAGACGACCACCGCCTCGGGCCTGGTCATCCCGGACTCCGCCAAGGAGAAGCCGCAGGAAGGCACCGTCATCGCCGTCGGCGAGGGTCGGGTCACCGAGCAGGGCAATCGCATTCCGGTCGACGTCAAGGAAGGCGACACCGTCATCTACAGCAAGTACGGCGGCACCGAGATCAAGTACAACGGCGAGGAGTACCTGATCCTGTCGGCGCGCGACGTGCTCGCCGTCATCGGCAAGTAAGACTCGGGCGAGGGATCTCTCCCCGCGAGTCGTCTGAACGTCTGACGCGCCGCCCCGGCTCCCCGTCCAGGGGTCCCGGGGCGGTCGCCGTTGACGCCGGGCGGCTCCCGTGAAGACCTACTCAGTGAAGAAAGAGATTCATGGCCAAGCAGATTGAATTCAACGAAACAGCGCGCAAGGCGCTCGAGCGCGGCATCGACCAGCTCGCCGACACGGTGAAGGTCACCCTCGGCCCGCGCGGTCGGCACGTCGTGCTCGCGAAGGCCTTCGGCGGCCCGAGCGTCACCAACGACGGTGTGACCATCGCGCGTGACATCGACCTCGAGGACCCGTTCGAGAACCTCGGCGCGCAGCTGGTGAAGTCGGTGGCCACCAAGACCAACGACGTCGCCGGCGACGGCACCACCACCGCCACCGTGCTCGCGCAGGCGATGGTCAAGGCCGGCCTGCGCAACGTCGCGGCCGGTGCCAACCCGATGGCGCTCGGTGCGGGCATCAGCAAGGCCGCCGACGCCCTGAGCGAGGCCCTCCTGGCCGCCGCGACCCCGGTCGACGGCGAGCAGGGGATCGCCCAGATCGCCACCGTCTCCTCGCGCGACGAGGAGATCGGCGCGATGGTCGGCAAGGCGATGACCGCGGTCGGCGCCGACGGTGTCGTCACCGTCGAAGAGGGATCGGGCCTGCACACCGAGCTCGACGTCACCGAGGGCGTCCAGTTCGACAAGGGCTACCTGTCGCCGTACTTCGTCACCGACGTCGACAGCCAGGAGGCCGTCCTCGAGGACGCCTACATCCTGCTCTACCGCGACAAGATCACCTCGCTGCCCGACTTCCTTCCGGTGCTGGAGAAGGTCGTCGAGACCGGCAAGCCGCTGGTCGTCATCGCCGAGGACGTCGAGGGCGAGCCGCTGTCGACCCTGGTGGTCAACTCGATCCGCAAGACCCTGAAGGCCGTCGCGGTCAAGTCGCCGTTCTTCGGTGACCGCCGCAAGGCGTTCATGCAGGACCTCGCGGTCGTCACCGGCGGCACCGTGATCTCCAACGACATCGGTGTCACCCTGGCGGGCGCCGGCCTCGAGCTGCTGGGCACCGCGCGTCGCGTCGTCGTGACCAAGGACTCGACCACGATCGTCGAGGGTGCGGGCACCAAGGACGAGATCGCCGCGCGGGCGGCGCAGATCCGCCGCGAGATCGAGCAGTCGGACTCCGACTGGGATCGCGAGAAGCTCAGCGAGCGACTGGCCAAGCTGGCCGGCGGCGTCGCCGTCATCCGCGTGGGTGCGGCCACCGAGACCGAGCTCAAGGAGCGCAAGCACCGTGTCGAGGACGCGGTCGCCGCTGCCAAGGCCGCGGTCGAGGAGGGCATCATCCCCGGTGGCGGTTCGGCCATCGTCCAGGCGGCCAAGGTGCTCGACGACCTCGCCGACTCGCTCGACGGGGACGAGGCACTCGGCGTGCGGGTGGTCCGCGACGCCGCGAAGGCCCCGCTGTACTGGATCGCCACCAACGCCGGCCTCGACGGCGCCGTGATCGTGCAGAAGGTCGCCGAGGCGGAGAAGGGCCACGGCTTCAACGCCGCGACCCTCAGCTACGGCGATCTGGTCGCCGACGGCGTCATCGACCCGGTCAAGGTGACCCGTTCGGCGGTCGTCAACGCCGC
This sequence comes from Gordonia paraffinivorans, assembly GCF_900683595.1. Taxonomy (NCBI): domain Bacteria; kingdom Bacillati; phylum Actinomycetota; class Actinomycetes; order Mycobacteriales; family Gordoniaceae; genus Gordonia; species Gordonia paraffinivorans. The sequence continues at coordinate 1,380,791 of NZ_CAACYD010000007.1, forward strand.
CTCGGTCGCCCGGATGGTCCTGACCACCGAGACCGCGGTCACCGACAAGCCCGAGGAAGAGGCCGCCGACGCGCACGCCGGACACGGCCACGCGCACTGACGCGGACACCCTCGGCGTCTCGCTGACGAACCGGCTGTCATCCACCACCCGTGGGTGACAGCCGGTTCGGCTTTCGCAGGGCGGCCACGCGCCGGAGGTCGTCGCGCCGCGGTGGGGCCGATGCGTCGGCGACGGCAGAACCGAGAGCAGAAGAGCCGCGCATCCCCCGTAGGGGATGTGCGGCTCCTCGGTGCTTCGGTTCGAATGGTTCGGCGTTCCTCGAGGGTCACAGGGGCTCGAGGGTCACGGTCGGTGCGATCGTCGCCGGTCGCCGGCGTTGGTCAGCTCGCCATCCGGCGCCCGACGCCCCGCTTCATCAGCATGCTGCGCTCGGACTCCGAGAGTCCGCCCCAGATGCCGTAGGGTTCGGCGACGGCCAGCGCATGCTCGCGGCATTGGGCGATCACCGGGCACTGGTGGCACATCTCCTTGGCGCGGCGCTCGCGCTGGGCGCGCGCCCGGCCGCGTTCTCCGTCAGGATGGAAGAACATCGACGAGTCGACTCCGCGGCAGAGCCCGTGCATCTGCCAGTCCCAGACGTCTGCATTGGGGCCGGGGAGGTGGTTTGGCTGAGGCATGGCAGCTTCTCCTTGTCTAGGGCCGCTCCGGGTTCTCCGGTGGCGAAACGTCGATTCCTGCAACGCGTGAGCACACATTAAGCGGGCCTGAGAAATGCAGTCAACATCGCTCGGAATGGCCTCAGAAGAACAAAAAGTCTCGTCGATGTTAACGGCAGGTTAGACGGCCTGACGGTGATATCACGAGGGATCGTGGGAGGGTCGAATGCCTTCGTTCAGACCATAAAAATCCGTCCTGAACTGCGGAAATTGTCTCTGTGTACGAGAGGGAAGGTGAGGTGAGGCGGCGAATGGGGGCGGCGGCGGCTTGTCAACGGTTAACATCGTGGAAATCTCCTTATTATCTGCCGGTGATCTTGTCCCGGGATTAACGTTGGGAATCGTTCGTTAAATTCATGCAAACCAATAAGGATCCAGTGATCCAGGCCACTTGCCGACCCCGTGAAACCGCTGGTCCGGGCCCGTCTGGCGGGACTCGGGACATCGCCCGCGCCGGCGTCGACGCACGGTTGGGGTGGTGGACCGACGCGGTGGAGAAAGGCGGCCGAGGCGACTACGCAGCTGCGCTCGCCGCTCTCGACGGTGTCGTCGCCGGCATCCGAGCCGCCCACGGTTCCGCCGCGCCCCGGGGCGTCGACGCCGCGGTGCTCTCGCTGTGTCTGAGCACGCGGGCGTCGTTGCTACGGCAGGGCGGCCGGCACGATCGCGCGATCGGGGTCGACGGGCGTGCCCTGGCAGTGGTGGCCGACATGTGGCCCGACCCGGAGTCCGGCCGGAGGCGGTTCGACCCGTCACGCGCCGCCGTCGCCGACGCGCTGGTGGGTCTCGCGGCCGACAATCTCGGGCTGTTGCGGTTCGGTGCGTCGCGGCGCCTGCTGGAACGTGCGCGCGGGTTGTTCGCCGGGGACACCGGCAACGAGGACGAGAACTGGCTCACGTTCTCGCGCTGCCGGCTGCGCTGGGAGTGGGTCAGCGCCGAGCTCGGCCTCTACTCGGGGGACGTCGCGGCCGGCCTGGTCCATGCGGAGGCGGGCGCGGGGCTGGTCGGCCGTCTGTCGGAGCATTCGACGGTGCCCGTCCGCCATCGCGTCAAGACCGAACTCATCCTGGCTGCGGCCGAGGCGGGCATGGGCCGTCGCGAGGACGCGGTGGCACGGGCCCGGCATGTTGTCGTCACCGCAGGTCAGGAGGGGCTCTTGCCGCTCGAATGGGCGGCCTGGAGCCTGCTTTCCGGACTCGGCGACGTCTCGCCGCAGGAAGAACAGAGGTACGGCCACCTGCGCGCCACGCTCGTCGGCAAGGGCATGCCGTTGCGGTCGGGTGATGATGGCTAAGGTGTTTGAGGGTCTGCCTCGGCGGCGTCGTCGTCGACGCCGGAGGCGCGGGGGCCCGTAACAGGACCGGCCAGCGGGCGGTCAACCGATCTGTAACACGGGGTTTCCTACGCGCGATGAAGCTGTCAGGTGGTGAGTTGGACGACGCTGTGCGGGCCGCGGGTCGGGGCGATCGTGCAGCTCTCACCGCAGTCCTCGAGAGTGTGCAGGAGCCGATCCTGCGGTACTGCCGAGGGCGAATCGGAGTGGGAGAACGGCACCTGTTCTCCGCGGACGACATCGCGCAGGAGGCTTTGATGGCGGTCATGACCGCTCTGCCCCGTTATCGGGATCAGGGCAAGCCGTTCATGGCCTTCGTCTACGGCATCACCTCGCACAAGGTGGCCGACGCCATGCGGGTGGCGGCACGAGTGAAGTCCGATCCGGTCGAGGACATTCCCGAGGTGGGTCTGGTGACGGACGGGCCGGAGCAATCCGCGCTCGACGCCGACGCCAGCAGACGGATGCGCGCGCTCTTGGAGATTCTCCCCGAGAAGCAGCGCGAGGTCCTGGTCCTGCGACTCGTCGTCGGGATGTCCGCGGAGGAGACGGCCCAGATGATCGGTAGCACCGCGGGGGCGGTGCGCGTCGCCCAGCATCGGGCACTGGCGAAGTTGAAGGAAGAGCTGAAACGAGCGGGAGGATCACGATGAGCGGGGAGTCCGACTGGCGCCGCCGCCGTTCGATCCACGGGCGCGAACAGCTCGGCCGAGTGGGGGAACCATTGACCAACCGTGCGTCCGGGTCCGAACGACCGGACCCCAACACACCTGCCGACGACCCGGGGCTGCTCGTGCCCGGCGGCGTCGCGGCTGATTCCGCCGACGAGGCGCCGGACCTGTCCGAGGTCGCCTTCGACGAGAACTTCCTCGACGCGCTCGTGAGCGGCGTGCCGGTGCCCACGCGCGACACCACCGAGTACCAGCTCGCCGAGCTGCTGTCGGGCTGGCGTAGCGAGGCCGTCTCGACCCCGACCGCCCCGCTGGTGTCGGTCGACGACGTCGAGCGGGCCATCGCCCACACCGAGCGCGCGAGCCGGGGACGCCGGATGGTCCGCCACTTGCGAGTCGTGTCGGGTGCGGCCGCGATCGTCATCGTCGCCGCCGCCGGCCTCACGGTCCTCTCCGAGGGCTCCAAGCCGGGCGACCCGTTGTGGGCGGTCAAGGAGGTCGTGTTCTCCGAGCAGGCCTCCGAGACCCAGGCGGCCTACGACGTCCGCAGCAACCTCGAGCGTGCCGAGGCCGCGATCGCGGCCGGCGACACCTCCGCCGCGGTCGTCTACATCCAGAAGGCCGAGGAGAAGATGGGGCCGATGCGCGACGAGGGCACCCGTCGGGAGATGTCGGAGTGGGTCGGCCGTCTCCGGGGTGGTGCCGGCATGCCGGCCACGGACACGAGCACCGAACCGTCGCGTGCGTCGGCGACTTCGCCCGACGCCAGTGACAAGCCGGACCTGCGTATCCAGAGCACCGTGCCCTCGCCGTCCGACCGGCCGGCCCCGCCGTCGAGCGACGAAGAGGTGCCCGGCGGCCCGGTCGACGAGCCCGGTACGTCCGAGGAGCCGCAGCCGACGTCGCCCCCGAGTCAGTCCAAGGCCGACAAGCCGTCGTTGCCCAGCACGTCGTCGGCGAGTCGGACACCTGCGCAGTTCCCCACGTTCCCGTGGTCGCCGCCCCCCGGCGTCGACGCCTCCAAGCGCAAGCCCGGCTGATCGCGCGCTGCTACGAACCAGACGACTGTGCCCGTACCGGATAGGTACGGGCACAGTCGTCTTGTTTGGTGCCGGTCGCGCGGGACCGGTGCGGTCAGCGTCCTTCGTCGAAGTGGTTGCGCGCGTCGGCGTAGCCGCGGCAGTAGTCCCAGGTGACGTAGTGCTCGGGCTTCGGGTCGACCGCGGGCTCGTGCGGGCGCACGGTGCCGTCGATCAGCAGTTGGATGAGATTCGCCCGGAGCATGTCCCAGTCGTGGTAGTGGTCCTCGTGGCAGTCGTCGCACATGACGACCAGGCCGCGGACGCCGCGATGGGCGAGCAGCGCCTCGTAGACCGCGAGATCGGCGAGGTCCTCCTCGACCGCCAGCCGCTCGTTCTCGTCCAACGGGATACCCGGCTCCACACTGTCGAGTGCGGCAGCGGGATCGCTCGGGTCGTCGGCGAACGGGTCCGGCGGGAGGCCGGGTGGCAGGTGGTCACGCACACCACCACGGTAGCCGATATCACCCGTGTCGCGCCGCAGGCATCCGCCAGGGAGCCGACGTGTGGACGACGCGCGTGCGGACGGTGTCACGACGCGGCGAGAACCAGGGGGAACCCGTCTCGTCGGAGGCCTTCGGCACGTGTGACGATCGCCGCATCGGCCGAGTCGATACGATGGACCGATGACGCATGTTCGTACCGGTGGAGACGATCCCGGCAAGGTCGCGATGCTCGGCCTGACCTTCGACGACGTCCTGTTGCTGCCCTCGGCCTCGGACGTGATCCCGAGTGAGGTGGACACCTCCTCGCGGGTGACGAAGAACGTGACCCTGAAGGTGCCCCTGGTGAGCTCTGCTATGGACACCGTCACCGAGTCTCGCATGGCGATCGCGATGGCGCGCGCCGGCGGCATGGGCGTGCTGCACCGCAACCTCTCCATCGAGGCGCAGGCCTCGCAGGTCGAGACCGTCAAGCGGTCCGAGGCCGGCATGGTCACCGACCCGGTCACCTGCTCGCCGACCCACACTCTCGCCGAGGTCGACGCGATGTGTGCGCGTTACCGGATCTCCGGCCTGCCCGTCGTCGACGACAAGGGCGAGCTGGTCGGCATCATCACCAACCGGGACATGCGTTTCGAGGTCGACCAGAACCGTCCGGTCGCCGAGGTGATGACCAAGGCCCCGCTGATCACCGCCCAGGAGGGCGTCTCGGCCGAGGCCGCACTGGGACTGTTGCGCCGCAACAAGATCGAGAAGCTCCCGATCGTCGACGGCAACGGCCGCCTGACCGGTCTGATCACCGTCAAGGACTTCGTCAAGACCGAGCAGCACCCGAACGCCACCAAGGACTCCGACGGCCGTCTGCTCGTCGCCGCGGCCGTGGGCACCGGCGGCCCGCAATGGGACCGTGCGATGGCGCTCGTCGACGCCGGTGTCGACGTGATCATCGTCGACACCGCGCACGCCCACAACCGGCTCGTGCTCGACATGGTCGCCAAGCTCAAGGCCGAGGTCGGCGACCGCGTCGACGTGGTCGGCGGCAACGTCGCCACCCGCGAGGCCGCCCAGGCGCTCGTCGATGCCGGCGCGGACGCGGTGAAGGTCGGTGTCGGTCCCGGCTCGATCTGCACCACCCGCGTCGTCGCCGGTGTGGGCGCCCCGCAGATCACCGCGATCCTCGAGGCCGCGGCGGTGTGCCACAAGGCCGGTGTGCCGGTGATCGCCGACGGCGGCCTGCAGTACTCCGGCGACATCGCCAAGGCGCTCGCGGCCGGTGCGTCGACCGCGATGCTCGGCTCGCTGCTCGCCGGCACCGCCGAGGCCCCGGGCGAGCTGGTCCTCGTCAACGGCAAGCAGTACAAGAGCTACCGCGGCATGGGTTCGCTCGGCGCGATGCAGGGCCGCGGACAGGGCAAGTCGTACTCCAAGGACCGCTACTTCCAGGACGACGTCCTCAAGGAGGAGAAGCTCGTCCCGGAGGGTATCGAGGGACGGGTGCCGTTCCGCGGCGCGCTCAACGAGGTGATCCACCAGCTCGTCGGCGGCCTGCGTGCGGCGATGGGGTACACCGGGTCGTCGACGATCACCGAACTGCAGAAGGCCCGCTTCGTCCAGATCACGGCCGCGGGGCTCAAGGAGTCGCATCCGCACGACATCACCCTGACCACCGAGGCACCCAACTACTATTCCCGCTGACGTCTCCCGCGGGGTTCCCGGTCGCATCCGCCGACCGGGAACGCCGTAGGGTCGATGTGCAGCTGAACTCCGCAGAAAGGCGCAGTGGTGCGTGACCTCGTCGAAATCGGCATGGGCCGGACGGCCCGACGGACCTACGAGCTGGACGACATCAGCATCGTCCCGTCCCGTCGGACCCGCTCGTCCAAGGATGTCTCGACGGCCTGGCAGATCGACGCCTACCGGTTCGAGTCGCCGATCCTGAGTCACCCGACCGATGCGCTGGTGTCGCCGGCGGTCGCCGTCGAGCTCGGCAAGCTCGGCGCACTCGGTGTCATCAACGGCGAGGGCCTGTGGGCGCGGCACCGCGACGTCGAGGACAAGCTCGCCGAGCTGGTCGCCATCGCAGCCGACGACCCGGACCCGTATGCGGCCGTGCGCCACCTGCAGAAGCTGCACGCCGCGCCGCTCGATCCCGAGCTGCTCGGCCAGGCGGTCGCACAGGTGCGCGAGGCCGGTGTCACCACCGCGGTGCGGGTCAGCCCGCAGCACGCCCCGGAGCTCACCCCGGCGTTGCTCTCGGCCGGCGTCGAGATCCTCGTCGTGCACGGCACGATCATCTCGGCCGAGCATGTGGCGCAGGGCGACGGCAGCCCGCGCGAGCCGCTCAACCTCAAGACGTTCATCGCCGAGCTCGACATCCCGGTGATCGCCGGCGGCGTCCACGACCATCGCACCGCGCTGCACCTGATGCGCACCGGTGCGGCCGGCGTGATCGTCGGCTACGGCTCGGCGGCCGGCGCGACCACCACCGGCGAGGTCCTGGGCATCGGCGTGCCGATGGCCACGGCGATCGCCGACGCTGCGGCGGCACGTCGCGACTACCTCGACGAGACCGGCGGCCGCTATGTGCACGTGATCGCCGACGGCGACATCCACACCTCGGGCGACCTGGTGAAGGCCATCGCCTGCGGTGCCGACGCCGCGGTGCTCGGCACTCCGCTGGCGGCGTGCGCGTCGGCACCGGGCCGCGGCTGGTACTGGCCGTCGGCGGCCGCGCATCCCGACACTCCGCGCGGCTCGCTCCTGCAGGTCGCGGTCGACGACGACCGCCCGAGCCTCGAGCGCGTCCTCGTCGGTCCGTCCGACGATCCGTTCGGCGAGCTCAACTACGTCGGCGCCCTGCGTCGCGCGATGGCCAAGGCGGGTTACTGTGACCTCAAGGAGTTCCAGAAGGTCGGGCTGTCGGTCCGCGCCTGAGCGCCTCCACCGGCGTCCCGCGGAGTCGGGACGACGCGTATGCGCGCCGAAGGGTGACCGGCGTCATCCTTTGTGACAATGGCCATTAGTATGGTCGTCATGCGTGCGAAGAAGCGATCCAGTGCCACGGACTTCGACGTCCTCATCGTGGGCTCCGGTTTCGGCGGCAGCGTCAGTGCGCTGCGTCTGGTGGAGAAGGGGTACCGCGTCGGGGTGATCGAGGCGGGCCGTCGCTTCGAGGACGACGAGTTCGCCAAGACCAGCTGGCGTCTCAATCGTTGGCTGTGGGCGCCCAAGCTCGGGCTGTACGGCATCCAGCGCATCCACGCCCTCAAGGACGTGATGATCCTGGCGGGCGCCGGCGTGGGCGGGGGCTCGCTCAACTACGCCAACACGCTCTACAAGCCGCCGACGCCGTTCTTCACCGACCCGCAGTGGAGCCACATCACCGACTGGGAGGACGAGCTCGGCCCGTACTACGACCAGGCACGCCGGATGCTGGGCGTGGTCACCAACCCGACGGTGACCGACTCCGACCGCATAATCGCCGAGGTCGCCGAGCAGATGGGCGTCGGAGACACCGTGACCCCCACGCCGGTCGGCGTCTTCTTCGGCGCCAAGACCGGCCTGCAGGGGCAACCGGGCGAGACGGTGCCCGACCCGTACTTCGGCGGCGCCGGTCCGGAGCGCACGGCGTGTACCGAGTGCGGTGCCTGCATGACCGGATGCCGCGTCGGCGCCAAGAACACCCTGATGAAGAACTACCTCGGTCTCGCAGAACGCAACGGCGCCACCATCATCGACCGCACCACCGTGGACTCGCTGGTCCAGCGTCCCGACGGCTCGTGGGAGGTCGGCGCCCACCACTCGTCGTCGTGGGGACCGATCGGGCGCCGGCGCCGGGTGTTCACCGCCGACCAGGTGATCCTCGCCGCGGGCACGTTCAACACCCAGCGTCTGCTGCATCATGCGAAATGCACGACGCTGCCGCACATCTCGGACGCGATGGGCCGGCTGACGCGCACCAACTCCGAGTCGATCCTCGGTGCCATGGGTTCGCGCGTCGATCCCGAGCACGACTACTCGCGCGGTGTGGCGATCACGTCGTCGTTCTACCCGGAACCCAACACGCACATCGAACCGGTGCGATATGGCAAGGGCTCCAACGCGATCGCCTACCTGCAGACGCTGCTGACCGACGGCGGCACCCGGCGCAACCGGTTCGGGCAGTTCCTCAGGCAGGTCGCGAAGAACCCGTTCCTGCTCGTGCGTCTGCTCGTCGTGCGCCGGTGGAGCGAGCGCACCGTCATCGCCCTGGTGATGCAGAACAACAACAACTCGCTGACCACCTACGTGAAGAAGTTGGGCCCGCTGCGCTTCGTCACCAGCAAGCAGGGGCACGGTGAACCCAACCCGACGTGGATTCCCAAGGGCAACGAGGCGACCCGTCGCATCGCGGCCAAGATGAACCGCGGCATCGCCGGCGGCACGTGGGGCGACATCCTCAACATGCCGCTGACCGCCCACTACCTCGGTGGCTGCGCGATCTCCGACAACCCGGCCGACGGCGTCATCGATCCCTACCACCGCGTGTGGAACTACCCGACCCTGCACGTCACCGACGGCGCCTCGGTCTCGGCGAACCTCGGCGTGAACCCGTCGCTGACGATCTGCGCCCAGGCCGAGCGCGCGATCGCGTTGTGGCCCAACAAGGGTGAGCAGGATCGTCGGCCCGCGCAGGGGGAGGCCTACCGGCGCATCGCACCCAGCGCGCCCGTCGCGCCGGTCGTCCCGGCGGACGCGCCCGGCGCGCTGCGGCTGCCGATCACCCCGGTGAACCGGCCCGCCTGACGGGATTTCGTAGAAGAAGTGGGGACATGGCGCGCACTTCTTCTACGAATCGCTAGTCCAGGCCGCGCGCGGTGAGGGTGTCGGCGAACCCGTCGGCGGTGCGCAGCGCGGCGAGCACCACGGGCGCGACGAGGATGCGCGGACCCGGTCGGAGCCCGCGGGCCTTGCGCGCCTCGTCGACCTCGCGCACCACCTCGACCATCAACGGGATGGAACGGATCGTGAGGGCCATCGCGAGGGCGACGAGATCGGTCCGGACGCCCAGACGGCCGAGCGGACGCAGCCCGCGGACGATCGCGTCGAGCATGTCGGTGGTGCGCGTCGTCAGCGTGACGACGGTCGCCAGGGCGACCGACAGCGCCAGCAGCCCGCACACCACGAGCGCGCGCTGCCAGTCGGTGAAGATCACCTGGAAGACGAAGATGAACGCCAGCATCCACAGCAGCGGCCGCAACTGGCGCCAGGCCTCGAGCGGTCCGATGCCGCCGAGTGCGAAGATCGCCGCGACGCCGGCCGTGGCCGCACCGAGGGCGGGCAGGGTGCGCACGGTCAGCGACATGACCAGGATGATCACGCCCATGGCGACGAACTTCACGCCCGGCGACAACCGGTGGAGCAGCGTGTTGCCCGGACGGTAGACGCCGAGGACATTCACGACATCAGCTCCCGGTAGAAGCGGAGCGCCGGGGCCGGTGCGTCGTCGGCGACCACGCGTCCGTCGTCGATCACGAGGACGCGGTCGAAGTCGTCGAGGATGTCGAGATCGTGGCTGACGACGATCAGCTGCTCGTCGAGCGTCGCGAAGACGTCGGTCAGCATCCGGGTGTTGCGCAGGTCCAGCAGCGTCGTCGGCTCGTCGGCGACGATGATCGACGGGTCGGTCACGAAGATCGACGCGAGCGCCAGCAACTGCTTCTGCCCGCCGGACAAACGCTGCGCGGGATGGTCGGCGTGCTCGTCGAGTCCGAAGCGGGCCAGCACCTCGCGGGCGCGGGCGGCACGCTCCTTCTTGCCGAGGTCGGTGCGGCGCAACGACAGCTCGATGTCCTCGATGACCGTCGGCATGATGATCTGCCGGTCGGGGTCGGAGAAGATGAACCCGACGCGTCGCCGGACCTCGCGCTTGTGTCGGGCCACGTCGATCCCGTCGACGACGACCGTGCCCGATTCGGGCACCACGAGCGCGTTGATCATCCGTGCCAGCGTCGACTTGCCGCTGCCGTTGGCCCCGACGATGCCGATGCGGCGCTCGGCGAGAGACAACGAGACGTCACGCAGCACGACGCGATCGTTGTAGGAGTGCGAGACGTTGCGGAACTCGATCATCGGCGCGGACCGGGCGCGATCAGCCGCGGGCGCGTTGCAGACGCCACGGCTCGATGAGTCCGGGCCGTCCGCGATGGACCTGCGCGGCGACGAGCGCGGCCACCACGACCTTGATGACGTCGCCGATGATGAACGGGCCGTTGGAGGTGATCGCCGCCCAGACGGTCAGGTCGGTGCGGATGACCAGGCCGATGACACCGCACAGGTAGATCACCGCCATGCCGCCCACGGCGTTGATCGCGATGCCCCACAGCACGTGGTAGCGGGGCCGGGAGCCGACGCCGAGCATCAGCGCGGTGAGCACGCCGATCACGATGACGGCGGGCAGGAAGCCGACGAAGTATCCGGCGGTGGGAGAGGAGAGCGCGGTCAGTCCGTTGCGGCCGCCGGAGAGGATCGGCAGGCCGGCGATCGCGAGAACCATGAACAGCACCACCGCGAGGGTGCCCTTGCGCGGTCCGAGGATCGCGCCGGCCAGCATCACGCCGAGCGTCTGGAAGGTGATCGGCACGCCGCTGGTGCCGATGTTGATGGTCCCGGGCAGGCCCAGGGCGGCGATCAGGGCGGCGAAGACGGCGACCTGGGCGAGGTCGGCGATCGCCGACGACCGGGCGGGGGTGCTGGCGGATTCAGTCATGTCGGTGTCGAAGTATTTCACGTCGTGGCGCCCGTTAGACTCGACCGGGTGACAGATTCTTCAGCAGAGGATTTCCTCGAGGGCCCCCGGCCCGTTCTCGTAGTCGACTTCGGAGCGCAGTACGCGCAGCTGATCGCCCGGAGAGTGCGTGAGGCCCGGATCTACTCCGAGGTGGTCCCGCACGACGCCCCGATCGAGGAGATCAAGGCGAAGGATCCGGTCGCGATCATCCTCTCGGGCGGACCGGCGTCGGTGTACGCCGAGGACGCGCCCGGCCTCGACGCGGAACTCCTCGACCTCGACGTCCCCGTGTTCGGCATCTGCTACGGCTTTCAGGCGATGGCCGCAAAGCTCGGCGGCGAGGTCGCCAACACCGGCGGCCGCGAGTTCGGCCGGACCACACTGAGCCTCAACGGTGAGGGCATCCTGCACCAGGGTCTCTCCGACACCCAGCCGGTCTGGATGAGCCACAACGACGCCGTGCAGCGTCCCCCGGAAGGCTTCACCGTCACCGGTTCGACGCCGGGGGCGCCGGTCGCGGCCTTCGAGAACCTCGAGCGCCGGATGGCCGGAGTCCAGTACCACCCCGAGGTGCTGCACACCCCGCACGGCCAGCAGGTCCTCACGCGCTTCCTCTACGAGGTCGCAGGCCTGGAGGCCACCTGGACCGCCGCCAACATCGCCGACGCGCTCATCGACGCCGTCGCCGACCAGATCGGCGACGGCCGGGCCATCTGCGGCCTGTCCGGCGGTGTCGACTCCGCGGTGGCGGCCGCACTGGTCCAGCGGGCCATCGGCGACCGGCTGACCTGTGTCTTCGTCGACCACGGCCTGCTGCGGGCCGGTGAGCGCGAACAGGTCCAGCACGACTTCGTCAACGCGACCGGCGCCAAGCTCGTCACCGTCGACGCCGAGGAGACCTTCCTGCGCGAGCTGTCGGGCGTCACCGACCCCGAGGCCAAGCGCAAGATCATCGGCCGCGAGTTCATCCGCGCCTTCGAGGGTGCGGTGAGCGAGGTGCTCGGCGAAGAGGCCGAGGCCGGCGAGAAGGTCGAGTTCCTCGTCCAGGGCACGCTGTACCCGGACGTGGTGGAGTCCGGCGGCGGCAGCGGCACCGCGAACATCAAGAGCCACCACAACGTCGGCGGACTGCCCGAGGACCTCGAGTTCACGCTCGTCGAGCCGCTGCGCCTGCTGTTCAAGGACGAGGTCCGCGCGGTGGGCCGCGAGCTCGGCCTGCCCGAGGAGATCGTCGCCCGCCAGCCGTTCCCGGGGCCGGGCCTGGCGATCCGCATCGTCGGCGAGGTGACCGCGGACCGTCTGGAGACGCTCCGCAAGGCCGACCTCATCGCCCGCGAGGAGCTCACCGCGGCCGGTCTCGACAGCCAGATCTGGCAGTGCCCCGTGGTGCTGCTCGCCGACGTCCGCAGCGTGGGCGTGCAGGGCGACGGCCGCACCTACGGCCACCCGATTGTGTTGCGCCCGGTCTCCAGCGAGGACGCCATGACCGCGGACTGGACCCGGGTGCCCTACGAGGTGCTCGAGACCATCTCCACGCGCATCACCAACGAGGTCCCCGACGTCAACCGAGTCGTTCTCGACGTGACGAGCAAGCCGCCGGGCACCATCGAGTGGGAGTGACGCGCTCCGCATGACGAAAGCGTCAGGGCCGGCGAGATCTCGCCGGCCCTGACGCTTTTCCGTTTCCCCTCGCCGAGTCGTCGGGAGCCTCGATCAGCAGCGCGCCCGTGCCCCGGAGACGATGAGGACCAGGCCGATCAGGACGCCGACGCCGACGGCGATCCAGCCGAGGTCGGCGGCGTCGGGGAGTGACGGGCCGCCCGCGAGGCCCCAAGCGGCCACCGCGAGCGCGATGACTCCGAGGATTCCCAGGCCCGGTGCGCGGTGGGTGGATTCGCGGTTCATGGTCTCGTCGTGGGTGCCGTCGTTCATCGCAGGACCTTGACCTCTCCCATTCCGGTGTGTGCGTCGATCTCCAGGACCGGGCCGTCGGTGCCGTCACGTCCGCCGTCGAGACCGCTCGGGCAGGTGATGTTGCCGATCCCCGTGTTGCAGCTGGCGCGGACGTTCATGTCGTCTCCGACGAGCACCTCGATCACGCCCATGCCGTTGCGCAGCTCCACGCGCCGGTCCGAGGTGAGATCGACCTCCCGCAGGTCCAGCGTCATCTCCCCGACCCCGAGGCGGTACTCGGATTGGATGTCGTTCTCCGTCAACGGCTTCCACGTGCGGTCGCCGACCCCGCCCTCGGGGACGGCGATCCCGCTCGCGGCCGTGGTGACGATCGTCGCGATGCCCAGCAGGATGGCGACCGGCACCAGCCCGGTGCTGTGTTCACCGGTGCGGCGGCGCATCAGCGAGGCGACGACCAGACCGACGCCGACCACGGCGAGGCACATCGACAGGATGCGCGGGACGGTGAACCAGTCGACTCCGCTCTGGTTGAGGGCGGCGCCGATGGCGCCGACGATCACCGCGAGACCGAGCACCACCAGCGTGAGCGGTGACCGGCGGCGCCGGGTCGGCACGGGCGGCGGTTCCGGGGATGAGGGCTCGGGGAGATCCCATGCGAACGGAGCGGCGCCCAGCGGGTCCCACGACGGCGGCTTGGCGTCGATCTCGTCGTAGGCCGGGGTCGGTGTCGCCGGCGGCGTCCAGCGGTCGGCGGTCGAGATGCCGGTCGTCGACGCACCGGGGGCGTCGGCCGTGCTCTTGTGCAGATCGATCCTGCTCGTCGGGTTGTCCGTCACGCCGTTCTCCTTCGAAGTGGCCGTGTCAGAGGGGGTCTCGGGTGATGAATCGGCGTTCGGCGTGCCGGTGCCCGACGCCGCGGAGGCCTTCCGCATGTCGACGGTGGGCGAACCCGCACCCGTCGCGGCGGGGCTGACGGCGGCCGTGCCGCTCATGGCGCGCGGCACCCAGCGTTCGAACTGGCCCGCCGTCGGCGGCGGGACCACGACGTCGGCGAGGGCGGTCACCGTGTCGATGCTGGTGCCGGCCGGCGGCCGGGGCGTGCGCTGGTACAGCAGGAACCACCCGCCGAGCATCAGGATCGCGCCGACTATCCCGCCCGAGCCCCACGTGCGGTTGGGGCCGATCGAGGTGATCACGACGATCGCGAGCACGATGAGCAAAAGGACCTGCGGATTGTGGAGCCCGCGACCGCGGCCCCCGTCCTGCCGCCCGGTCGACGCCGGCTCGCGCAGGGCCTGGTTGCGGGCGCGGTTGGCGCTGGGGAAGGCGACCCAGCCCGCGAGGTAGAGGATCAGACCGCTGCCGCCGAAGAGCGCGGACACCACGAACGCGACCTTCACGAGGGTGGGATCGACGCGGTAACGGGCGGCGATGCCGCTGCACACGCCGGCGACGGTGCGGTTCTCCGGCCGGACGGGGCGGGTTGCCCACATCTGTGTGAGCTGACTCTGGAACTCCTTGGTGTCCATGCCAGTCATCGTGCTCTCTCCCACACCCCGGGCACATCGGGGAGAATCCCTGATTTTGCACCGATCCGGGGTCGGGGGCAGGCCGGCGACCCTGAGGGCCGCGGCGGGGAATCGGGGGTGAACCCCGATGCCGCGCTCTGACGAACATGGGAACATCGAGGTGTGACTCGAACGGAGGTGGAGCCTGTCCCGCGCCTGGTGCGCAGGGACGGCGGCCGCGTGATCGCCGGTGTGGCGGGCGGTATAGCCGACCATCTGGGAGTCGACGTCTTCCGGGTCCGGATCGTCTTCGTCGTCCTCGCGGCGCTCGCCGGCGCGGGCGTGGCGGCCTACGGTCTGCTGTGGTTCTTCTGCCCGCCCGGAAAGGACACCGAACCGCCTGCGCCGGGGGAGCGTCGCCAGTCGCTCGGCCTGGCGGTGCTGGGCCTGGTGGCGATGTCGGTGGTCGGTTTCGCCGCGTCGGGGACGCCGGCGGAATACCTGGTCCCGTTCGTGTTCGTCGCCATCGGCGCGAGCCTGGTCTGGCGCGAGTTCGACAGTTCCCACCGGACCCCGCGCACGCCGCTGCTGACGTGGACGCGGCTGGTGGGCGGCGTCGTGCTCGTCGTCGGCGGACTGGTGGTGATCGTCGTCGCCGGCGACCGCAGCTTCGGCGGGCTCAACACGACGATCCTGGCGGTGGTGGCGACGCTGATCGGCGTCGTCCTGCTGACCGTTCCGCTGTGGATGCGTATGTGGCGCACCCTCAACGAGGAGCGGGCGGCCCGGATCCGCAACGCCGAACGCGAGGAGATCGCCTCGCACCTTCATGATTCGGTGCTGCAGACGCTCGCGCTGATCCAGAAGAAGGCGCATCGGCCCGAGGAGGTGGCCCGGCTCGCCCGCAGCCAGGAGCGCGAGTTGCGCGCCTGGCTGTTCGGTGACCCGGCACAGCAGCGTGGCTCGCTCGCCGCCGCGATCCGCAGCGTGGGCGCCGAGGTCGAGGACGCCTACGGCATCGAGGTCGAGGTCATCACCGTCGGCGACCTGAGGCCCAGCGACGCCCGCGACGCGAAACGCTGGTCCGCGCTCGCGGGTGCGACGCGCGAGGCGCTCGTGAACGCCGCCAAGCATTCCGGCGAGCGCAGTGTCGACGTCTACTGCGAGGTCACCGACGAGCAGGTCGAGGTCTACGTGCGCGACCGCGGGAAGGGCTTCGACCCCGAGCTGGTCGACGAGGACCGCCAGGGCATCGACAAGTCGATCCGTGCACGCATGGAACGCGTCGGCGGGCGGTCGCGAATCACCTCGACCCCCGGCCGCGGGACGAATGTCGCGCTTACGATGCCGCGCGGCGACGGCGTCCCGGTCGAGGAGAGCAGTGCCTTCGAGACCCCCGCCGAGGGTGCCCGTGCCGCGGATGTCCCTGCCGGGACCGGCGAGGACGGGGCGGGGACGGCCGAGCAGTCGCAGGCGGATCGACAACCAGCGGACAACCGGAAGGTGAGATGACCGGAGAACAGTTCCCCACGAGCACGTCGCACACGGACGCCGAGGCCGACGCGCCGCCGATGTACACGGTGTTCCTCGTCGACGACCACGCCGTGTTCCGTTCCGGCGTGCGCGCCGAACTCGCCGACGAGGCCGGGCTGCGCGTGATCGGCGAGGCCGGCACGGTCGGCGAGGCGATCGACGGCATCGTCGCCGCACGTCCGGACGTGGTGCTGCTCGACGTCCACATGCCCGCCGGCGGCGGCGTGGCGGTGCTGCGCGGGGTCCTCGACCGCGTGGGACCCGACTCGGAGAGAACCCCGGTCTTCCTGGCGCTCAGCGTGTCCGACGCCGCCGAGGACGTCATCGCGACGATCCGTGCCGGCGCCCGCGGCTACGTCACCAAGACCATCGACGGCTCGGAACTGGCCGACGCGGTCCGTCGCGTCGCCGAGGGCGATGCGGTGTTCAGCCCGCGCCTGGCAGGGTTCGTGCTCGATTCGTTCACCGGCAAGTCGACGGCACCCGAGCCGCCGCTCGACCCCGAACTCGACTCGCTGACACGGCGCGAACTCGAGGTCCTGCGGTTGCTCGCCCGTGGGTACACCTACCGCGAGATCGCCGAGGAGCTGTTCATCTCGATCAAGACCGTCGAGACCCACGCCTCCAACGTGTTGCGCAAGACCCAGCAGTCCAACCGCAACGCGCTGACACGTTGGGCCGCAACGCGTCACATCGGCTGACGCCACTGCCGAGGGCAGTCGGCGCGCAATGCGCTCGTTCCTGGTGTGAGACCCCGGGGCGACCTCACCCCGGGATCACCGCCAGAGCGCGATCAGCAGCACCACCAGCACGGCCAGCACCGCGAAGAACACGAATATCGACACCGCCAGAGCCGTGCTCGACGTGGCGGTGTCGCGTGCCTGGCGCACCCATCCCTGGGACTGGTCGGGGTATGCGGGCGGTCGGGGCGTCGAATACTGCGGCGCCGGGTACGGCTGCCGGACCGAGTAGGGCTGCGGGGTCGACATCAGCGTCGGCGCGTGCGCCTCGCGCGTCTGCGGGATGTCGCGCGAGGCGCGGTCGGCGTCGCCGGCCGGGGAGTCGGGCAGCAGGGTCGCCGCGCCGACCGGGCGGTGACCGCCGGTGGTCGACGAGCGGTTGCCGCTGCGCTGCGCCCACACCGGGGTGCCGGCGCCGGGCCGCGTGATGAGCCCGGTCAACACCTGCTCGCGAGTGCCGCGCGTGCCGGCGGCCACGGACGCCAGCATGTCGCGGGCCTCGGCCATCGTGGGCCGCTTGGTGGGGCTCGGCTCGAGGAGTCGCAGCAGGACCGGCTCGAGTTCTCCGGCGTTCTTCATCGGGTTGATGCGCGCCCTGGCGACCTTGTGCAGCAACGCGATCGAGTTGTCGTCGACCCCGAACGGCGGTTGACCCTCGACCATCGTGTAGATCGTGGCACCCAGCGAGTAGACGTCGGAGGCCTCCGAGGGCTCGGCGCCGCGGGCCACCTCGGGTGCGAAATACGCAGGTGTGCCGGTGATCACGCCGGTCTGTGTGAGCGACACGTCGTCCTTGGCCCGGGAGATGCCGAAGTCGGTGATCTTGACCAGGCCCGCGTTGCGCCCGCCCTCGGCGATGAGGATGTTGCCCGGCTTGATGTCGCGGTGCACGATGCCGGCGGCGTGCGCCTCGACCATCGCGTCGGCCACCTGCGCGCCGATCTGGGCGGCTTCGGTGGGGGTGAGGGTCGTTGTGGCGTGCAGGATCTGGGCGACGCTGCGCGACGGCAGGTACTCCATCACCAGCCAGGGCTCGCCCCGGTCGAGCGCGACGTCGTGCATGGCGATCGCGTTGCGGTGGGAGAGCTTGGCCGCGATGCGACCCTCGCGCATCGCGCGCCGGCGGATGTTGTCGGCGGTGTCCTCGGTGAGTCCCTCGGTGGAGACGACCTGCTTGACCGCGACGTCGCGGTCGAGGAGCTGGTCCCTGGCCAGCCACACCGTGCCCATCCCGCCGCCGCCGATCCGCGACTTCAGGCGGTATCGGCCGGCCACCAGGTACTGCGGACCTGGCGTGTGGTGGGCTCCGGGGGACGGTGGCATACGGCGATGATAACCGCGCGGCCGTTCCGGCGGGCAGCGCGCTTGACAGCTCTCTCGCACATGTGTTCGACTCGTTTCATGCGATGGTCCGAACAGGCGGTCGAGGTCGACGACGGGGCGCTTCCCGGGTTGAGCCGCTCCGGCCTCGTGCGGTCGGTGCGGACCCCGGATTTCGAGGGTGTCACGTTCCACGAGGTGCTGGCAAAGAGCGCGCTCAATCGTGTCCCGGAGGCATCGCATCTCCCGTTTCGGTTCACCGTCAACACCTTTCGAGGGTGTACGCATGCGTGTCGGTACTGCTTCGCCCGTCCCACGCACGAATACCTCGATCTCGACGCCGGTGAGGACTTCGACTCGCAGGTGGTCGTGAAGCTCAACGTGGCCGCGGTGTTGCGCAAGGAGCTCAGGCGTCGCTCGTGGACGCGGGAGACCGTCGCGCTCGGCACCAACACCGACCCCTACCAGCGAGCCGAGGGTCGCTACCGGCTCATGCCGGGGGTGATCGGGGCGCTGGCCGAGTCGCGGACCCCGTTCTCGATACTCACCAAGGGCACCCTGATCCGGCGTGACCTGCCCCTGCTGCGGCAGGCCGCGGGGCAGGTCCCGGTGAGCGTGGGGATCTCGCTGGCCATCGTCGACCCGGATCTGCAGAAGAGGATCGAGCCGGGGACGCCGTCGCCGCGGGCGCGGCTGTCGCTCATCCGTGATCTCGCCGACGCCGGGCTCGCGCCGCATGTGATGGTCGCACCTGTCATGCCGTACCTGACCGATTCGAAGGCGCACCTCGACGAACTGCTCGGCGCGCTCGCCGAGGCCGGCGCGACGGGGGTGACCGCGTTTCCCCTTCACCTGCGGTCGTCGACGAAACCGTGGTTCCTCGAGTGGCTGGCCGAGGAGCATCCCGCGCTGATCCGCCGGTATCGGGGGCTGTACGGCCGCGGGGCGTACGTCACCCCCGAGTACTCGTCGTGGTTGCGCGAACGCATGCAGCCGCTGGTGCGCAAGCACGGGCTCGCCGGATCGGGTGGTCTGCGGCAGGCGGGCGGTGATCCGGATTCGGGTCGGCTCGGCCCGGTGGCCGTTCCCGAACTGCAGCACGCGCTCACCTTGTTCTGAGTCCTGCCGGCCGTATGGGCTTGGGGCCGATTGCGGGTTGGGGCGGCGTCGGCCGTCGAACGGCGATCCCGTCCACAACCCGCGATTTCGTGCTCCCTGCGGGTCGGATGTGGCGAAAGAGGCTCCCGTGCAACATGTTACGCGTGTTCTCCGATGTCCTGTCCTCGATGTTTGACGCTTGTCGGTGGGTGGTCCTACTCTCTGGGTATCGAAAAGGTGTTCGAATGATCGTTGCGGCGAGACCTCGGTCTCGACGGTCGTTTCCAGACCTGTTCGACCTGTTCAACGCAGATGGCGCAGCAACTTCCCGGCTCGCTCGAGTGTCACCACGCGACTGGAGAGTGTCATGGATGTGTCGGATCGTGCCGATGAACTGACGGTTCTGCGTCGCCGCCTGGCGGCGATGTCCGGACGCCCCGACCAGTCCTCGGTGGAGGTCCGTGATCCGTCCGCAGGGGTGTTGCCGATCCCGGAAGCCCTGTCGGAGGTGTTGCCGCACAACGGCATTCCGCGAGGCATCGTCGCGCGGTTCGACGGTGCCAACTCGCTGCTGGTGGCGCTCGTCGCGTCGGTGACCCGCGCCGGTGGCAGGGTCGGGATCGTCGGGATGCCGCGGCTGAGCCTGCTGTCGGCGGTGGAGATGGGGGCCGACCTCTCGCGCATCGCGACCGTCCCGGAGCCCGGGGCCGATCCGGTCGAGGTCGCCGCGGTGCTGCTCGACGGCATGGACCTGGTGGTCCTCGGACGGCTCGGGCCGACGGGCTCGGGGACGGACTCGGTCGCCCCGTCGCGGGCCCGGGTCGTGGCCGGCCGTGTCCGCAAGCAGTCGTCGGTCCTGCTGGTCGCCGGCGCCGGATGGCCGGGTGCGCAGCTGAGCATCTCCGCGCGCGTGCTCACCTACCGGCACGCGCCGCTGGTGTCGGCGCCCACCGATCTCGACTCGGCGCGCAGCGGCTACGGGCGCATCGGCGGGATGCGCCTTCAGGTCACCGCATCGGGACGGGGGCGGCAGTCGCAGAGCACCGAGGTCGAGCTCGTCGTCCGTGGACAGGGGGCGGATCGCACCGTCGAGATGGTCTCGACGACCGCCGTCCGCCCGGTTCTGGCCGTCGCGAACTAGCGGGATGACGACGATGAGCAGACGCACCCTCGCGCTCTGGTGCCCGGACTGGCCGGCCATGGCCGCGGCCGCGGAATCCGACCTGCCGCCGCTGCATCCGGTGGCGGTGCTGTCGGCCAACCGGGTCGTCGCCTGTTCGGCGTCGGCACGGGCGGTCGGGGTCCGGCGCGGCATGCGCAAGCGGCAGGCCCAGGCGGTGTGCCCGGAGATGACCGTCGTGGCCGCCGACGAGGGGCGCGACCGCCGCCTGTTCGAACCGGTGGTGGCCGCGGTGGCCGAGCTGATCCCGACCCTCGAGGTGTTGCGACCCGGGCTCGTGGTGATCCCCGGTGATCGCGCGGCCCGCTACTTCGGCGGCGTCGAGGCGCTGGCCGAGGAACTCGTCGACGTGGTGTCGGCCTGCGGCATCGAATCGCAGGTGGGCATCGCCGACGAGGTGTTCACCGCGGTCCTCGCCGCCCGGCACGGACACCAGGTGCCCCCGGGCGGTGACCGGGCCTACCTCGCCGACCGGCCCATTGCCGACCTCGCTCTCGAACCGAGCCTCGCCGATCCGTCCAGGACGGAACTGGTCGACCTGCTGCGGCGGCTGGGCATCTCCACCATCGGCGCCTTCGCCGACATGGACATCACCGACGTGGCGACCCGATTCGCGCGGGATGCGGTCGTCGCGCACCGGCTGGCCAACGCGCTGCCCGGCCGCGTGCCGTCGGGCCGGTACGTCCCCACCGAGCTGACCGTCGACCACGCCTGTGACCCGCCGGTCGACCGGATCGACGTCGCCGCGTTCATCGGCCGCACGCTCGCGGAGAGACTGCACCGGCGATTGCGTGACGCCGCGGTCGCCTGCACGCGTCTGACCATCGAGGCGACCACCGAACGCGGACAACACCATTCGCGGACCTGGCACTGCGCACAGCCGCTGACGCCGGAGTCGACCGCGGACCGCATCCGGTGGCAGCTGGAGGGCTGGCTGACCGGCGGGCGGTGCAGGCGGACGCAGGATCGGCCGGATTCCCCGATCGTGCGGCTACGGCTGGAACCGGTGGAGGTCGTCGAGGCCGGGGCCCTGCACCATCAGATCTCCGACGGCCGGGCCGACGACCCGGACACCGAGGAACGCGCCCGACGCTCCCTGGTCCGCATCCAGGGCCTGCTGGGCGGCGACGCGGTCCGCATCCCGGTGCTCAGCGGCGGTCGCGGACCCGCCGAGCGGATCACCATGGTCGCCCTCGGCGACGAGCCCACGCCGCAACGCGACCCGTCGGCGCCCTGGCCGGGAAGCCTGCCGCAACCCACCCCGGCGGTGCTGGTGGAGACCGCCATCTGCGTGCTCGACGCGTCCGGCGGTCCGGTGACGGTGACCGAGCGGGGCGCGTTCTCGGCCGAGCCGGTGACCGTCCGCCTGCCGGAGTCCGCCGGGCGTGGCCGCCCGGCCTGCTGGGGTCTGAGCTGGTGGGCGGGACCGTGGCCGGCCGACCTCGATCGATCGGCGGCCGGCGGTCTCGTCGCACGCGCACAGGTCCTGCTCGACGACTCTCGGGCGCTGCTGCTGTGTTATCGGGGAGGGGAGTGGATCGTCGAGGGGGTGTACGAGTGAACCGCCCCGCCGATACCGCGTCAGCTGTTGCGGCCCCGCGCGATCACCGGCCAGCGGGTGTCCTCGCCGTCGATCGCAATCAGCTCGTCGACCAGGTTGACCGCATTGCAGACGTGGTTCGGCACCACTCGCACGAGGCTCCCGACACGCGGGATGTCGTCGGTCGGGGTGTCCGGCCCGAACTCCACCACCGCATGATGCTCGGACAGCTGCACGATGCGGGCGTCGGGGTGGTCGAGGAGCCGGCCGTACCCGGTCGCCCAGGCGGCCCGGTCCGCGCCGAGGATCTTGCTGCCCGAATCGAGGACGATCCGCCGGCAGTCGCGTCGGACGACGGTGGCCACCGCGGTGAGGGCGACGTCGTCGAAACCGCAGGAGCCGATCTCGACCTGCTGGGCGTCGTTGAAGGGATACACCCCGGGCCGGATCTCGGTGAGGACACCCGACCCCACCTCACCGAGCAGGCCGACCGTGGGGGTCGAGCCGCCGCTGCGCACCCGCGCTTCGACACCGGCCCGGCGCAGGCTTTCGGCCGCGACGGCCAGCGCCTCCACCTCGGCGACCGCCGCGGCGCGGCGTGTCTGGCCGGGTCCGTACGAATGGCCGGGGAAGGTGAAGACCCCGATGACGTCGAGTCCCGCGGCCGACGCCGCGGCCGCGACCTCGCCGGCCCGATCGGGCGCCGTGCCGGTGCGGTGCTGTCCGGAGTCCACCTCGACGAGGACCTGCACCGGCGCCGAGTCCAGCGACCCGGCGAGATGCCGTGCGCCCTCGACGGAGTCGACGCCGATGCGCAGCGACACGCGCTCGGCCAGTGCACGGAGCCGGGCGGACTTCTCCGCTCCGGCCCACAGCGGGAATGCGATGAACAGGTCGGTGCAGCCGGTGATGCCTGCGGCGTCGGCGAAGGCCTCGGCCTCCCCGACGGTCGCGACCGTCAGCCCGACCGCGCCGGCATCGATCTGCCTGCGTGCGATCTCGGCGCACTTGTGGGTCTTGGCGTGAGGCCGGACGTCG
Organism: Gordonia paraffinivorans; assembly: GCF_900683595.1. Taxonomy (NCBI): domain Bacteria; kingdom Bacillati; phylum Actinomycetota; class Actinomycetes; order Mycobacteriales; family Gordoniaceae; genus Gordonia; species Gordonia paraffinivorans. The sequence continues at coordinate 1,403,675 of NZ_CAACYD010000007.1, forward strand.
ACCCCGGCCCGGCGGGCCGACGCCGCGAGCGCGGCGAGGTTGCGGTCCAGGCGGTCGACGTCGACCTCCAGGTACGGGGTGTCGATCACGCGTCGCGACCACCCGTGCGGGTGCGGCGGCCCATCGCCGCGGCCGACTCGCCGACCAGCAGGTACTCCTGGTGCAGGATGCGGGTGGTCAGCTCCGGGGTCAGCCGATGACCGATCTCGGCGATCGTACCCAACACCGAACTCACGCGCTTGGGCCGGTGGACGATCGCGTGCAGCACGCGTGCCGCGGCCTTGTCGACGTCCCAGGTCCCGGGCTGGTCGCGGTAGGCCTCGGTCGGCTCGATCATCCGCGTCTTGACCAGCGGCAGACGAACATTGCTGAACGTCACGTGATCGGACACGGTCTCGGTCCCGGTGACGTCGCCGAACGCCTCCAGCGCCGCCTTCGACGCCGCGTACGCGCCGAACCGCGGCCCGCGGGACTGCACCGCAATCGAGGTGACGTTCACGATGTGGCCGGACTGGCGTTCCACCATGTGCGGCAGCAGGCCGAGGGTGAGATTCACCGCCCCGAAGTAGTTGACCGCCATGACCCGGTGGTGGTCGTGGGCGCGGTCCACCGAGTTGATCGCGGCGCGGCGGATCGACCGCCCGGCATTGTTGACGAGCACGTCCACGTGATCGTGTTCGGCGAGCACCGATTTGACGAGTGCGTTGACCGACTCCTCGTCGGTGATGTCGCACCGGTAGGCGACCGCGCGCCCGGGCGGGATGCCCTGCTTGCTGGTCGTCGAATTCAGTTCGTCCACCGCCGCGTCGAGTTCGTCGGCGTTGCGGGCCACGATGATCACGTTGGCGCCGCGGGCGACGCACATGCGGGCGGTCGCCTTGCCGATGCCGCTCGAACCCCCGGTGATGAGGATGTTCTTGCCCACCAGCGGTCCGCGGGGATCGCGACGCCGGTTGCGCGAACGGTCGAGATGGTGGGACCAGTAATGCCACAGCCCGGGCGCGTATTCGGTGAAGTCCGGCACGCTGATGCCGTGATCGTGCAGGACGGCGATCGTGGCGTCGGAAGAGAACTCCACCGGCAGCGAGACCGCGTCGAGCACCGCGGCGGGGATGCCCTGTTGTGCGGCGATCAGATCGCGCCCCACCTTGGCCGCCCCCATGCCGGAGAGGTTCAGCACGGGCTCGACCAGGCGGTGCGGGACCGCGTCGAATCCCTTGGGGGCGCCGAACGCCGGGGCGAGGGCGTTGTACATCTCGGTGGTCGTCAACGACCGGGTGTCGCCGAGGTGGAACACCAGTCCGCTGCGATCCGGCTGCACGGCGATCAGCGCGACCATCGCGGCGGCGACGTAATCGACCGGCACCATGTTGAGCCGGCCGAGATCCGGCATCGGCAGGCGCAGCACACGAGGCAGCCGGCCGAGCATCGCCAGATGCCCGAAGAAGTAGTAGGGGCCGTCGATCTTGTCCATCTCGCCGGTCCGCGAGTCGCCGACCACGATCGACGGGCGGTACACGCGCCACCGCAGCCCCTCGCGTTCGCGCACGACGCGTTCGGCCTCGAACTTCGTGCGGTGATACGCCGTCGGAAAACCCTGGCCGACCTCGAAATCGGCCTCGGTGAAGCGTCCGCGGTGGTCGCCGGCCACTGCGATCGACGACACGTGGTGCATGAGTGCGTCGCGGGCGATCGCGAAGTCGGCGACCCGCGAGGTGCCGAGCACGTTGGCCTCTCGCTGCGACTCGGCGTCGGCGGCCATGTCGTAGATCGCGGCGAGGTGGACGACGTGGTCGATGTCGGGCAGCCCGGCCGGGTCGATGCCGAGGCCCGGACTGGTCAGGTCGCCGACGACGGGTGTCACGCGCTCACCCGCGCCGAGTTCGTCGAGCATGGCGGTGAAGGCGGACCGCGACGACTCGCGCACGAGTGCGTGAACGGTCGCATCGGGGTCGACGGTCAGAAGACGCTCGATGACACGCCGACCGATGAATCCGCTGCCTCCGGTGATGAAGTAGCTGGTCATGGTGATCCCATCGTGATGCGCGGGCGCCAGGTCCCGCTCGATGTCCCCTCCCCCCGAAGGAGATGGAATCTGTCTGGTACTCAGAGTGACACCTAAATCGGGCCAGTGCAATGGGTTCGGTGAGAATATCCATTCGAACTCATGTTCGATAGACTGTCGGTGTGGGCTGGGATCAGGGGCCTCCGACGTGGTCGGAGATGGAGCGGGTGCTCTCCGGTCGGGCGCCCGGCGGCGGTCGGCCGGGGACGGAGTTCGGCCCCGACGACAGCGACCACGCGATGTTTCCGGGCGACGGCAGCGACAGCCCGGCGTGGTCGCGCAAGCGCGGCGCCTACCAGGCCGCCGACATCTCGCGCGGCGCGTCGTCGGTGGCCTACGCCGAACTGCATGCGCACAGTGCCTACAGCTTCCTCGACGGCGCGTCGATGCCGGAGGAGATGGTGGAGGAGGCGCAGCGACTCGGTCTGGAGGCGCTGGCCATCACCGACCACGACGGTTTCTACGGCATCGTCCGATTCGCCGAGGCGGCAAGGGAATTCGGGATGCCGACGGTATTCGGGTCGGAGCTGTCGCTGGAGCCCGACGCCGCCCGGACCGGGCACAACGATCCGCCGGGCGAGCACCTGCTGGTGCTCGCGCGCGACGGCGAGGGCTACCGGCGGTTGTCGCGCGCGATCGCCGACGCGCACATGGTCGCAGGGGAGAAGGGGCTGCTGCGATACGACCGCGACGCATTGGCCGGCGCCGGTGACGGGCACTGGCTGATCCTCACCGGATGCCGCAAGGGGGCGGTCCGGCGCGCCCTCGACCGCGGCGGGGAGCAGGCGGCGGAGATCGCGCTGCGGGAGATGCTCGAGATCTACGGTCGCGACAACGTCGTCTGCGAACTCACCGCGCAGGGGCTGCCCGACGACGACGAGCGCAACGCCGTGCTCGCCGGTCTCGCGGCCCGTGCCGGCATACCGACCGTGGCCACCACCGGCGCACACTTCGCCGCACCCCGACGCCGCCGGCTCGCGATGGCGATGGCCGCGGTCCGCGCACGCACCGACATCGACACCATCGGCGGCTGGATGCCCGGGGTGGCCGGTGCCCACCTGCGCAGCGGCGACGAGATGGCGCGGCTGATGCCCGCGCACCTCGACGCGATCGACAACGCGGTCGGCATCGCCTCGGACTGCGCCTTCCGGCTGGGCCTCATCGCACCGCAGCTGCCGCCGTTCGACGTCCCGGAGGGGCACACCGAGGCGAGTTGGCTGCGAGAACTGACCATGACGCGCGCACGTCGCCGATACGGGACGCCGGCCGAACATCCGCAGGCCTACCAGCAGATCGAACACGAACTCGTCATCATCGAGGCGCTCTCGTTCCCCGGCTACTTCCTCGTCGTCGCCGACATCGTCGACTTCTGCAAGGCCAACGACATCCTGTGCCAGGGCCGGGGGAGCGCGGCCAATTCCGCGGTCTGTTACGCGCTCGGCATCACCAACGTCGACCCGGTCGCCAACGGGCTGCTGTTCGAACGGTTCCTCGCCCCGGAGCGCGACGGGCCCCCGGACATCGACGTGGACATCGAATCCGACCGGCGCGAGGAGGCGATCCAGTACGTCTACCGCCGGTACGGGCGCGATCGCAGCGCGCAGGTGGCCAACGTCATCACCTACCGCGGCCGGTCGGCCATCCGCGACATGGCGCGTGCGCTCGGCTACGCGCCCGGTCAGCAGGACGCCTGGTCGAAATCGCCGGACACCGCACCCGACGACGTCGCCGAACTCGCCGGCGAGATCCTCGGCATGCCACGGCATCTGGGAATCCACTCCGGCGGGATGGTGATCTGCGACCGGCCCATCGCCGACGTCTGCCCCACCGAGTGGGCGCGGATGGAGAACCGCAGCGTGTTGCAGTGGGACAAGGACGACTGCGCGGCCATCGGTCTGGTGAAGTTCGACCTCCTGGGCCTGGGCATGCTGTCGGCGCTGCACTACGCGATCGACCTGGTCGCCGAACACAAGGGGATCGAGGTCGACCTGGCGACCCTGGACCTCTCCGAACCCGCCGTCTACGAGATGCTCTGCCGCGCCGACTCGGTGGGGGTGTTCCAGGTGGAGTCGCGGGCGCAGATGGCGACCCTCCCGCGACTGAAGCCGCGCTGTTTCTACGACCTCGTCGTCGAGGTGGCCCTCATCCGCCCCGGTCCCATCCAGGGCGGCTCGGTGCACCCGTACATCAAACGGCGCAACGGGCAGGAGCCGCCGACCGTCGAACACCCGTCGATGCACAAGGCCCTCGAACGCACGCTGGGCGTGCCGCTGTTCCAGGAACAGCTGATGCAGCTGGCCGTCGACGTCGCCGGCTTCGACGCATCGGAGGCCGACCAGCTGCGCCGGGCGATGGGCTCCAAGCGGTCGCCGGAGAAGATGGAGCGGCTGCGCAAGCGCTTCTACGAGGGCATGGAACGGTTGCACGGGATCACCGGCGACACCGCCGACCGCATCTTCGAGAAGATGGCCGCATTCGCGAACTTCGGCTTCCCGGAGAGCCATTCGCAGAGCTTCGCGTCACTGGTCTTCTACTCGTCGTGGTTCAAGTTGCACCATCCGGCCGCGTTCTGCGCCGCGCTGCTGCGGGCGCAGCCCATGGGCTTCTACTCGCCGCAGACGCTGGTCGCCGATGCCCGGCGGCATGGGGTGGCCGTCCACCGGCCCGACATCAACGCCTCCCTCGCCCACGCGACCCTGGAGAACGAGGGCCTCGATGTGAGGCTCGGGCTCGACGAGGTGCGCGGGGTCGGTGCGGAGGTGGCACAGCGCATCGTCGACCGCCGTGCCGACGGGCCGTACACCGATATCTCCGATGTCTCCCGCCGCGCCGGGCTGACCGCCAAAGAACTCGAAGGACTGGCCGGTGCCGGCGCCTTCGACTGTTTCGGCCTCAGCCGGCGCCAGGCGCTGTGGGAGGCCGGGGCCGCCGCCACCGTGCGCGACGACCAGCTCGGGTTGCGGCCCGCGACATCGACTCCCACGCTGCCCGGATTGTCCGACGTCGAACTGTCCGCCACCGACGCCTGGGCCACCGGCATCACCCCGAAGTCGTATCCGACGCAGTTCCTGCGTCCGCGCCTGGACGCGATGGGGGTCCTGCCGGCCGACCGGCTGCTGTCGGTGCGCGACGGCGCCCGGGTTCTGGTCGGGGGAGCGGTGACCCACCGGCAGCGGCCGGCGACGGCGTCGGGGGTGACCTTCATCAATCTCGAGGACGAGACCGGCATGGTCAATGTGGTGTGTTCCGTGGGTCTCTGGACGCGGTACCGTGTACTGGCGCAGACCGCACCGGCGCTGATCGTGCGCGGTCGGGTGCAGAACGCGGAGGGGGCTGTGACCGTCGTTGCAGATCGGTTGCAGCGCATGGATCTTCGGGTGGGGACCAGATCCAGGGACTGGCAGTGACCCCACGTAGTGTGTCCGGGTCGACGACGAATCGCAGGGAGCTATGTCAGAGCAGGTCGTGGTGACCGTCAAGCCGAAGAGTGCCAAGGGGCCGCTCGTGGAGGCAGGCCCCGACGGTGCCCTCACCGTCTACGTCCGGGAGCCCGCCATCGAGGGCCGCGCCAACAAGGCCGTGGCCGAGTTGCTGGCCAAGCACCTCGGGGTCCCGAAGAGCAAGGTCGCGCTGATCGGCGGCGCAACCGCCCGCACCAAGCGCTTCCGGGTCGGATAGCCGGACCCGGTCGGGGATCACACGGCTCCGGCGAATCCGTTCTGCCGCCAGGCCTCGTACACGACGATGCTGGCGGAGTTGGCCAGGTTGTGCGACCGGCGTCCGGCGAGCATCGGGATCCGGATGCGGTCGGTGACCTCCGGTTCGGCCAGCACCTCGTCGGGCAGTCCCGTCGGTTCCGGGCCGAACAGCAGCACGTCGCCGGGGCGGTAGTCGACGTCGGTGTAGAAGCGATCGGCGTGCGCGGTGAAGGCGAACACGCGCTCGGGCTTCAGCTCGTGCCACGCCGTCACGAGGTTGGGATGCACGGTGACGTGGGCCATCTCGTGGTAATCGAGCCCGGCCCGCTTGACCTGGGCGTCGGACATGGAGAATCCGAGCGGTTCGATGAGGTGGAGTTCGCACCCCGTGTTGGCGGCCAGCCGGATCGCGTTGCCGGTGTTCGGCGGGATGCAGGGCTGGAAGAACATGATCCGGAACATGATGGGCCCAGCGTAGTCGCCGGTCCAGGCTGTGGACGACGCGACGTCGACGCGCGCGAGCCCCCACTGGTGCCCCGGGGGTGACCAAGCCCTGTACGCATTCCTGCCGACGCGACAAACGACCGAGGACTCACGGTGATACGGGCGCGAGCCCTGCGACGCCGAACGCACCCCTCGCGTGGTGTGGACCGCCACGCCGGTGATCACGGTCGCGATCGACATCCGGATCGCGGCGCCGGCCCGCAACGCCGGCAACCGCGCGGCGGAGCGTTGACCGTCAGATCCCCAACCCGGTGTTCGCCCCGCACAGCACGACGCACAGCGTCGAACCCTCGTGCACCGGAACCGCTCCGGTGGTGACCGCGGCGAGAGCGGCGGCGGTGCCGTGCTCGACGAGGATGCGGTGGGAATCCCACAGCATCCGACGCGCCGCGATCAGGTCGTCGTCGGTCACCGTCACACTCTCGACGGCCGGGTTGCCGGCGACGGCGTTCCAGCAGATGTCGCCGACGCGGGTGGCGCCGAGTGAATCGGCGGCCACAGAGTTGAGCTCGACGGTGACCGGTTCGCCCGCCGCGAGCGCCTGATGCAGACACGAGGCCCCGACCGGCTCGGCGCCGATCGCACGGTCGCCGGGACGCAGTGCGGCGGCCAGGCCGGCCAGAAGGCCTCCGCCGCCGACACACGCGACGGTCGTGAGGGGGCCGGGAACGTCCTCGGCGAGTTCGAGACCGATCGTGCCGGCGCCGGTCACGACGTCGGGGAGGTCGTAGGCGTGCAGCAACAGCGCACCCGACGACGCGGCCAATTCCACCGCCGCGTCGGCCGCGTCCTGATACCGACGGCCGACCAGATGCACGGTGGCACCGAGGCCCCGCAACGTCTCGACCTTCACCACCGGCGCGTTCTCCGGGACCACGACGGCACACGGCACTCCCGCGATGCGGGCCGCCCACGCCGCACCGATCGCGGCGTTGCCGCCCGACGCGACCAGGACGCCCGCGTCCGACAGCTCGCCCCGCGCGCGGGCGTGCAGCGTCGCCCACAGGCTGCCGCGGACCTTGAAACAGCCTCCCAGCTGCAGGTATTCGAGTTTGAACACCACCTCGCGCGGTCCGTCGACGGTGTCGATCGAACTGCGCAGGATCGGGGTGCGCCGCAGGTGCGGGGCGATGGTGGCGGCGGCTCGCCGGAGGTCGGTCAGCGCTTCGGACATCACCACGAGACTAGTGCTCGCACGGGGTCGGACGCGGCAATGGAAGAATGGCCCCCGTGACCGCGATACGACTGGATGGCAAGACGACGCGCGACGAGATCTTCGCCGATCTCACCGAGCGGGTGCAGAAGCTCAAGGAGGCCGGCATCACCCCCGGGCTGGGCACCGTATTGGTCGGTGACGACCCCGGCTCCCACTCCTACGTCAAGGGCAAGCACGCCGACTGCGCGAAGGTCGGCGTCGCCTCCATCCGCAAGGACCTCCCCGCCGACATCACGCAGGAGGAACTGAACGCGGCCATCGACGAGCTCAACGAGGACCCGGCATGCACCGGGTACATCGTGCAGCTGCCGCTGCCGAAGCACCTCGACGAGAACGAGGCGCTCGAGCGGATTCTCCCTGAAAAGGATGCCGACGGCCTGCACCCGATCAACCTCGGACGTCTCGTGCTGGGCAAGGAGTCGACGCTGCCCTGCACCCCGCGCGGCGTCATCCACCTGCTGCGCCGCTACGACGTCCCGATCGCCGGTGCCCGTGTCACCGTCGTCGGGCGCGGTGTGACCATCGGTCGCCCCATCGGCCTGTTGCTCACCCGCCGTAGCGAGAACGCCACGGTCACGCTCTGCCACACCGGTACCGCCGATCTCAAGTCCGAGGTCGAGCGCGCCGACATCGTCGTCGCTGCCGCGGGTGTGCCGCACCTCATCACCAAGGACATGGTCAAGCCCGGTGCCGCGGTGATCGACGTGGGCGTCAGCCGAACCGACGCCGGTCTGGTCGGCGACGTCCACCCGGATGTGTGGGAGGTCGCCGGGCACGTCTCGCCGAACCCCGGCGGCGTCGGACCGCTGACCCGCGCGTTCCTGCTCGTCAACGTCGTCGAGCGGGCCGAGCAGCAGCTCGCCGCCCGCCTGGCCGGCACCGAGGGCGGCGGCACGGCGTGAGCCCGGACGAGCATCACGGTGCCGAGCTCGCCCCCGAGCGGGTTCGCGGGGTGCGCGCGGTCCTCGTCCAGATCCCGTATCTGCTGGTGATGCTCGGTGTGCTGGCCGCCGCGCTCATCGTCCTCTTCGACCGCTGGCGTCGCGGTTCGTTCGTCTTCGGGGCCGCACTTCTGATCGGCGCGCTTCTGAGGGCGTTCATCCCGTCGTCGAAGGCGGGGCTACTGCAGGTCAGAGGCAAGTTCTTCGACGTCGCGGTGATGACCACGGTCGGTGCGGTGATGCTCTGGCTGGCCACGTCGATCGACTCTTTGGGCACGGATTGATTACAATGAGACCTGAGCGTGATCTTCAGACCATGAGGTCGCGCATTGAACAGGCCATCTGTCTGCCCCTGCGCACCTGATGCGCGAATGCCGCGGCAGACAGACCGACCGCTGGAGTACGTATCACTGCAACACCGACCGACGACCGCACCGCGAACGAACTGACATCGATGGGCGTGTCGGCAGGCGCCGGCATGATCCACTACGTCCTGCTCACGCGTGACGACCTCGGCCGCAGTGTGGTGGATTCCCGCGTGATCGACGTGGACCCGACCGATGGGCTCGACGACGCCGGCCGGGTCAATGCCGGCCTCGACGTCATGCTCTCCGCGTCCCGCGAGGCCGGGACCAGGGTCGGCGCCATCGGCGTCGCCGCCCGCACCGCCACGCAGCGCCGTCGCATCCGATCCCGGGGGAGCGGACCGCGGCGGCAGATCCGTCTGGTCGCCGAGGACGCCGCGGTGGCCGCCTACCTCTGCGATACCGGCGAGATCGACAGGTTCACCAGGCCCGTCGTCGTCGACTGCGGCGACACCGGTATGTCGATCTACACCGTGGACCCCTCCGACGGTCGCGTCGGTTTCGTCGAACGCAGTTCCGCGATCAGCGGGCGGGGTCTCGACCGGGCCATTGCGGACAAGCTCACAGCCGACAACCCGTCCCTGGCCGAGTCGGCCCGGACGCGGCCCGGCCGCAGTGAGCTGCTCAGTGCCTGCCGCACCGCCAAGGAGGAGATCTCCTACGGGCGCAGCGGTTCCGACGACCCGGCCGGTTCGTCGGTGACGCTGCCGGGTGGTTCCGGGCGGGTGACCCTCACCGAATCCCATGTGGCCGAGGCGATCGCGCCCATGGTCACCCGGGCCCGCGAGGTGTTCGCCCGGTACATGGCCGAGATCGAGGCCCGCGGGATCGCCCCGGACGCGGTGGTGTTCGTCGGGGGCCTCGCCAATCTCCCGGCCGTCCGTGACATCGCACGCGGTCACGACCTCGACGCGGTGTGCCCCGCGTCGCCCGAACTCGTGGCGGCCACCGGCGCTGCCCTGCTGACGCATCAGAGACACTCCGCCACAACAGGTCTGGCGTTCATCGGCGGTGGCCGACAGCGCGAGTGGCTGTCGGCGACCCCGCTCGCGGTCGCCGGCGCGATCCTCGCCGCCACCCTGTTCACCATCTATGCGGTGAGTTCCTCGTTCGCCGACCGGCAGGGGACCGAGGCGCCGCCGTCGATCGGCAACGTACCCGCGGTCGCGACCACCGGGGAGCAGGAGTCGAGTGCCGAGGTCTCGTCACAGGATCCGCCGGCGCCGAGCGCCGGTCCGTCGGTGCCGCTCACTCTCGCTCCGACCACCGAAGCGCCGCAACAGATCCCGCAGACGGAGTGGGGTGGACAACCGGGGTGGGCCACCACGGAGCTCCCGCCGACTGCGCCGTCGACCTCCACGACGACCCGTACCCTGTTGCCGTTCCCGTTGCCGGGTCTGCCGTTCCCTCCCGGGACGACGGCGCCGATCCCGCCGGAACTTCTCCCGTCGGAGCTGCGTCCGACCACCGCGCCGGCGCCCGGCTCGTCGGACCAGGATGCCTCGCCGGCGCCGAGGTCGGCGCTGCCCCGATCAGGTGGGGCGGCACCGGGTTCGGCCACGTCTGCGCCGGGAGCCGATCCGGCAGCGCCGGACACGGAATCTCCGGACACGAGGTCTCCGGATACACGGTCTCCGGCAACGAAGTCACCCGATGGGGAGTCACCCGGCGCGGAATCGACCGAGGGCGTACCCGTTCCCGCTCCGTAGCGACCCGTCCGGTCTCGGCCGGGTCGAGGAGCGCGCCGGGACGAGGAGCGGGGAGTGGGGGAGGCCTACTGCAGGCGCGCCAGTTCGACCGTCTGCTTGAGGAGGTCGGCGATCGCGTCGAACTCGGTCAGGAAGCCGTCGTGGCCGGTGTCGGAGTGCACGACGTGCAACCCGCCGACGCAGTTGCCGAGCTCCTCGGCCAGTTCGGCCTGAAGTCGCAACGGGTACAGCCGGTCGGAGTCGATACCGCCCACGATCACCGGCACCTTGCAGTCGTTGAGGGCCTTCTTCACCCCGCCGCGGTTGCGGCCGACGTCGTGATGGTTGAGGACCTCGGTGAGCACGACGTAGCTACCCGGGTCGAACCGCTGCTGCAGCTTCTTCGCCTGGTACTCGAGGTAGCTCTGGACGGCGTACCGCCCGCCGAGAAGCGGGTTCTCGTCGCCCTGAGGCTGATTGCCGAACCGCTCGTCGAGCTCGTGTTCGGTGCGGTAGGTCAGATGGGCGATCTGCCGGGCGATGCCCATGCCGGCCAACGGAATCCGTCCGGTGCCGTGGTAGTCGCCGTTGTTCCACGCCGGATCTGCCTTGATGGCCGCGATCTGCGTGTTCTGGATGCCGATCTGGTCTGCGGTGGCCCGTGCGCCGACGGCGAGCACCAGGGCGCTGCGCACGCGCTCCGGGTACGCGATGGCCCACTCGAGCGCACGGGCGCCACCCATCGAACCGCCGAGAACGGCGCCGACGCTGGGGATTCCGAGGCGATCGAGCAGTGCGACCTCGGCGCGCACCTGGTCCAGCACGGTGATCTGCGGGAACCGCGATCCGTAGGGACGGCCGTCGGGTGCGAGCGACGACGGTCCGGTCGAGCCCTTGCAACCGCCGAGCACGTTGGCCGAGATGACACACCACTCGTCGGTGTCGATGGCCTTGCCCGGACCGACGAGGCCGTCCCACCAGCCGGGGGTCTCGTGCTCGTCGTCCGCGGGACCGGTGACGTGCGAGTCGCCGGTCAGGGCATGCAACGTGACGATCACGTTGTCGCGGGACGGCGACAACGTCCCCCAGCGCTGGAACGCCAGGGTGACGTCGTCGAGCCGTTCACCGCTGTCGAGAGGCAGCGATCCGATCTTCATGCCGACGAGCTTCCCGTCTGGGAGTGATTCCCAGTCGGGCTGATCAGACGCTGTCGCGTTCAGGTCGATACTCACCGACAAAGCTGCCTCACCTGTCTCACTTGGCCGCCGCGAAACCCTGCTCGAGGTCGGCCAGGATGTCGTCGATTCCCTCGATGCCCACGGCCAGTCGGACGAGACCGGGGGTGACACCCGCGGCGAGCTGCTCCTCGGGGACCAGCTGGCTGTGGGTGGTCGAGGCCGGGTGGATCACCAGCGAGCGGACGTCGCCGATGTTGGCCACATGGCTGTGCAGGGTCAGGGCGTCGACGAACTTCTTGCCCGCGTCCACGCCGCCGGCGATCTCGAAGGCGACGATGGCGCCCTGGCCGCGCGGGGCCAGCTCCTGGCCGCGCTTGTACCACGGCGAGGACTCGAGGCCGGCGTAGGCGACCGACTCGACCTGCGGGTGGTTCTCCAGGAACTTGGCGACCTTCTGCGCGTTGGAGACGTGACGCTCGACGCGCAGGCTCAGGGTCTCGAGGCCCTGGGCGAGCAGGAAGGCGTTGAACGGCGAGATCGCCGCACCGGTGTCACGCAGCCACTGGACACGGGCCTTGAGCGCGTAGGCCGGTGCACCGAGATCGGCGAACACCGCGCCGTGGTAGCTCGGGTCCGGGGTGGTGAAGCCGGGGAACAGGTCCTTGCCGTCGCGCTGGACGCGCCAGTCGAACGTGCCGCCGTCGACGATCACGCCGCCGATGGCGGTGCCGTGGCCGCCGATGTACTTGGTGGCCGAGTGGACGACGATGTCGGCGCCGTGGGCCAGCGGGTTGATCAGGTACGGCGTCGCGACGGTGTTGTCGACGATCAGCGGCAGGCCGTTGCGATGGGCGACCTCGGAGATGCCCTTGATGTCGAGGATCTCGTTGTTGGGGTTGGAGATCGACTCGCCGTACAGGGCGCGGGTGTTGTCCTTGATCGCGGCCTGCCAGGAATCGAGATCCTCGGGATCCTCGACGAAGGTCACCTCGACACCCAGCTTGGGCAGGGTGTAGTGGAAGAGGTTGTAGGTGCCGCCGTACAGGCGCGGGCTCGACACCACGTGACCGCCGGACTCGACGACGTTGAGGATGGCGTAGGTCTCCGCGGCCTGACCGGACGCCAGCAGCAGTGCCGCCACACCGCCTTCCAGTGCCGCGATGCGCTGCTCGACCGCGTCCTGGGTCGGGTTCATGATGCGGGTGTAGATGTTGCCCGGCTCGGCCAGGCCGAACAGGTTCGCCGCGTGCTGGGTGTCGTTGAAGACGTACGACGTCGTCTGGTAGATCGGGAGCGCCCGCGCGTTCGTCGCGGCGTCGGCCGACTGTCCGACGTGGATCTGCTTGGTCTCGAAGCTCCAGTTGTCTACGGGATTGGTGCCTTCAGTGGCATCAGACATGGCGATTGAATCACTTTCTACGGTCGGCAGGGCCTCACAGACCCTGATGGGGTCCGACCTTCGGACCCGCGCTTGCCGGGGTTTCGCTCTCGCGATCCCTCAACCCGGTCATCACCCGGAGCACCCCACCGCGGTTGGAGGGTTGCCGATCAGCCAGCCGGGGCTTGACGCTGATACTCATGACCTGGCGACAAGGATATAACACGTCTGGACGCGCCTGAGAACCCTCCCGGTCAGCCCGAATCCAACCCCTCATCCGGCCTCCGAAACGTGTAGTGGGCTGTAGTCCGAGCAGACGAATTCCCGCCTTCACTCAGGTGAATTCCCAGTTCACCGTTTCTTAGCAAGACTCAGTGTTCTGCAGGTCACAGTCGCTGCCTCTACTGTCTGTCCGAAACCCCTGGTCGGGGAAGGCCCCTCGTTTGCGAAGGGTTTCGGGTGAGTAGAGGAGACCTCATGCGGGCGATGGCGTACCTGCGGTCACGGCGAGCTGCGTTCCTGATCGCCTCGACGACGGGGCTGGCGACGGCCGCGTCGTTCGGTTTCATCGGTGGCGTCCCAGAGGCCTCTGCCCAGGAATGCGGAAACGGTGCCGTGGTGATCGTCGCCGGCTCGAACGACCCCACCGCGCGAGACCTGGAACAGGTCAAGCAGCGCTACGAGCAACAGGGCTACATCGCCGTCAACACCGAGTACCCGACCACGCTGTGGCCACTGGGCGCGACCGGATACGACAGCAGCACCCGCCAGGGCCACGACTCGGCGATCCGGGAGATCGCGAGCTATCAGCAGGATTGTCAGGACAAGCCGGTGGTCGTGGTCGGGTACTCGCAGGGCGCCCGCATCGCGGGCGACGTCCTCGCCGAGATCGGAAACGCCAACGGCAAGAAGTTCGACGTCAACGGCACGCCGGACAACCCGGACGACGATCTCGAGATCGATCCCGACCTCATCTCCGGCGAGCTCTACTCCGATCCGCGGCGGGCGGGCGACAAGACCGGTCGAGGCATCGAGTTGTCGCTGATCGGCATCATTCCCGGCCTCACGATGACGGGACCGCGTGGAAACGCCGAGGACCCGACGGGATTCGGTGTCGTTTCCGATCGTGTGGTGTCGGTCTGCGTCGACGGCGACCCCATCTGCGACCTGCCGGATCCGCTGTACGACCCGATCGGCGCCGTCGACGGGATTCTCGGCTACTTCACGAAGCACTTCCTCTACCCCGCGGAGATGGGGAGGGATCCGTTCAGCAGCACGGAGCCCTACACGTGGGAAGGTCGTTCGGTGAGCTGCGATGACGGCGTCTGCCTCGTCTCGGCGAAGTCGGCCTTCGCCGAACTCGTCCAGGGATGGGCGACCGACATCGGCTACACCGGCGAGATCGGCGACTTCCTGGCGAAGCGGCCCACGATCGGCCTGCCGCTGGGCATCCAGCTGTCCAACCTGCAGCCGATCGTCCGGCTGGTCCAGGGCTTCGCGCCGCCGCTGCCTCAGCTCGGCTACGGCGCCTACCTGCCGGACCTGTTCGTCTTCGAGGACATCCTCCAGGGCATCATCACACTCTCGCCGGCTCGTTTCGTGCGTGGCGTGACGGCGCTCGCGCAGAGTGTGCGCAGCATCATCCTGGCGCCGGTCAACTTCGTGCGGCACTGGGCCGGCGCGATCGTCGGACCGGCCGTCACTCCGCAGCAGGCGACGCTGACGTCGACGGCGGACGACGACACTCCGGCGCCGGCCGAGCTGCGGGCGTTCGGCAAGACCCTGGCCCTGATCGAGGACGTCGACGACGCCGCCGACGAGGACGCGTCGGACGACTCCGCTCCCACGTCCGAAGACCCCGACACCAAGTCCGGCGACGGGTCGGACGGGAAGGCCGTCCTCGCCTCGGCGGCGGCCCCCTCCGCCGAGTCCGAGTCGAACGAGTCGCCCGCCGAGTCCACTCCGGCACCGGAGACCGGGGCTCCCGTGGTCACCACGCCGTCGAATCCGGGACCGACCTCCGATCCGGAGAACGAGGACGAGGACGAGAACGGGTCGTCTCCTGCCGCCGGCGACCAGGGCAGTGGCGGCGGCGCGCCGAACTCCGGTGGTACGAGCAACGGTGGCGGGAACGGCAGCGGCCAGAGCACCGGAGGCGAGACCGGCACCACCGGCGGCGGTGCGTCCGGCGGAGACGACAACACCGGGGCCGACAACACCGGGGGCGACACCGGCAGCGGTGACAACAACAGCGGTGAGAAGAGCACCAGCGGGGCGACGTCGGGCCGTGACCGGGATTCGGGTGCGAGCTCGGGTTCCGGCTCGGACGCAGACTCGGAGTGATCGCTCCGGCACGATGACCCGCGCGGGGTGACCGGTGCCGCGCACGGCGCGACGCCTTGGGGGGCGACGACGCGGGGTTCGTTCGCGATGTGAACGAACTCACCTCTGCCGGGGGAATCGCCACCGCGGCGGAGGGGTTGGCATGAGGCGTGTCTGACGCCCTCACGACTACCGCCGGTGTACCGGACGACCTGAAACCGACGACCGGGGAGAACCCCGGACCGACGGCGCACGCGGCCTCCCCGCGGGTGTCGCCCGGGGTCCGGCGCGCGACCATCCTCGCGCTCGCGCTCGGTGGCTTCGGCATCGGCACCACCGAGTTCGTCGCGATGGGCCTGCTGCCCAACATCGCCGGCTCGTTGGGGGTGTCCGAACCCACGGCCGGACACGTCGTCTCGGCGTATGCGCTCGGTGTCGTCGTGGGTGCGCCGGTCATCGCCGCGCTCACCGCCCGCATCCCGCGTCGAGCCCTGCTGATCGCCCTCATGGTGGCGTTCACCATCGGCAATCTCGCCACGGTCCTGGCGCCGTCGTACGGAATGCTGCTGGTCGCACGCTTTGTCGCGGGGCTTCCGCATGGGGCCTACTTCGGCGTCGCGGCACTCGTCGCCGCCCATCTCGCCGGGCCGGGTGACCGGGCGAAGGCGGTCGGACAGGTGATGCTCGGGCTCTCGGTCGCGAACGTCGTCGGGGTGCCGGCTGCGGCGTGGCTGGGGGAGACCTTCGGATGGCGGACCGCGTTCGCGATCGTGGTGGTCATCGGAATGGCAACCGTGGTCACCCTGATGCGCGTCCTGCCGAGCCTGTCCGGCATGACGATCACCGATCCGCTGACCGAGCTCGGCGCGCTGAAACGGTCGCAGGTCTGGTTCACGCTCGTGATCGGCACCGTCGGCTTCGGCGGGATGTTCGCGTTCTACACGTATCTCAACTCGGCACTGACGTCGGTGTCCGGGCTGTCGGTCTCGGTGGTGCCGTTCGCACTCATGCTCTACGGCCTGGGCATGGTCACCGGCAACTTCGTCGGCGGTCACATGGCCGACCGCAACGTGTCGTTCGCGGTCCTCGCCGGACTCATCAGCAGCACGGTCGCGCTCACGGCGTTCGCTCTGCTCGCGCAGAACGGCTGGGCGGCCCTGATCCTCACCTACTTCGTGGCGCTCACCGGCACCACGATGCTGCCGGCCCTGCAGACGCGACTCATGGACGTGGCCGCCGACGCACAGACCCTGGCGGCAGCGCTCAACCACTCGGCCCTCAACGTCGCCAATGCGATCGGCGCGTTCCTCGGCGGCGTCGTCGTCGCCGCCGGCTGGGGATTTCGCGCACCGGCAGCAGTCGGAGCCGTGCTCGCCGTCGCGGGCCTCGGCGTCGCCGCGGTGGCCATCGTCAGCGCGCGGCGCCGCGACCGGCTCGCCGTCTGAGCTCCGGACGGGTGGGGGCTACGCCTGGTTCGTCGGCGGCGTCGCGATCGTCTTCGACAGGTAGAGCGGCTCCCCGAGCCGATTGATCAGCTCGAGCTGGGTCTCGAGGTAGTCGATGTGCTCTTCCTCGTCGGCGAGGATCTTCTCGAGGAGGTTCGCGCTGGTGATGTCGCCCTTCTCGCGGCACATCGCGATGCCCGGCCGGAGACGTTCGACGACCTCGACCTCGATGGCCATGTCGGACTCGAACTGCTCACGGATCGACTGTCCGATGCGGAGGGGCAGCAGGCGCTGGAAATTGGGCAGGGCCTCGAGGAAGAGGATGCGGTCGGTGAGGATCTCCGCGTGGGTCATCTCCTCGATGGACTCCGCACGGGTCTTCGCCGCGATCTCGGTGAGACCCCAGCTCTCCTGCATCTTCGCGTGGAGAAAGTACTGGTTGATCGCGGTCAGTTCGCTGGTGAGCTGCTCGTTGAGCAGTGCAATGACCTCATCGTCGCCACGCATGTGACAGCCTTCCGTCGCCGAGTGGTGCTGTGTGACGACGGTAACACGAGGAAACCCCTCGCGCGTGGGCTCGCGCGAGGTGGATGGCGGTTGTCAGGTCATGCAGCGGTCGTGGCGATGCCCGCCCTTTCGCTCAGGATGTCGTCGAGGCGTTCCAAGCAGGTGCCGCAGCCCTCGCCGGCGCCGCATCGATCGGCGATGTCGTCGATCGTGTACGCACCGTTGTTGCAGTGCTCGTGCACCTCGTCCTCGGTGACCGCGCGGCAAATGCAAACGAACATTGGTGAACCTAACCTCGTACCTGTCAGGCAATGCTCACATAAGTAGGGCACCCTTCGCAAGGCTTGCCTTACCTTTTTTCGGGTCGCATGTGACGACCTCGCCTCACCGCGCGCGGCGTCGGCGACGAACCGTAGGATGTGGCCCCGTGCCACTCGAGATCACGACCGTCAACGTCAACGGAATCCGGGCCGCGGTCAAGCAGCGCTCGGAGAACAACCGCGGTTTCCTGCCCTGGCTCGACGCCACGACCGCGGATGTCGTGCTGATGCAGGAGGTCCGCGCCGGCGAGAAGCTGGCGCGTGAGGCGCTCGCCCCGGCGCTCGACGCCGGGTGGCACCTGACGATGAGCGAATCCACCGTCAAGGGCCACGCGGGCGTCGGCGTGCTGACCCGCTCGGCCCCGGTGACCGTCCGGATCGGCTTCGGTAGCGACGAGTTCGACGAACTGGGTCGCTACCTCGAGGTCGACCTCGAGACCGACCTCGGTCCGGTCACGGCCGCGAGCCTCTATCTCCCGAAGGGCGCCGCGCTCACCGAGGACCCCAAGGACGCCGCCAAGTACGAGGAGAAGAAGCGGTTCCTCGACGAGTTCGGCGATTACCTCGGCAACCTGGTGCGCCGCCGCCGCCACGTGGTCGTCGGCGGCGACTGGAACATCGCCCACGCCGAGGCCGACATCAAGAACTGGAAGGGCAACCTCAAGAACCCGGGCTTCCTCCCGCACGAGCGGGCGTGGGTGGGCGACCTGCTCGCCAATGGCTGGCGCGACGTCACCCGCGAGCTCTACCCGGACGAGACCGGCCCCTACTCGTGGTGGTCGTGGCGCGGCAAGGCGTTCGACAACGACTCCGGCTGGCGGATCGACTACCAGCTGACCAACCGTTCCCTCGCCGAGCGCGCCGTGAAGTCGACGGTCGACCGGGCGGCGGCCTACGACCTGCGGTGGTCCGATCACGCGCCGGTGACCGTCATCTACGAGTGAGGCCCGGCTGCAACGCGGTAGGGGACCCACCGCGGACCTCGTGCTTTCGAGGTCTGCGAAAATGGGGCAATGAGTTCTGACGTCTCCGAATCCGGCTCTGCCCGCGCGTCCGAGTCCGGCGCGTCCCGCGCCCGCGTGCTCTCGGGCATCCAGCCCACCAGCGACTCGTTCCATCTCGGCAACTACCTGGGCGCCGTACGACAGTGGGTGGCGCTGCAGGAGGATTTCGAGGCGTACTACTTCATCCCGGACATGCACGCGATCACCGTGCCGCACGATCCGAAGACCCTCGCCGAACGCACGCGCCGCTCGGTCGCGCAGCTGCTGGCCGTCGGGGTCGACCCCGAGCGCTCGACCATCTATGTGCAGTCGCACATCCCGGAGATCGCCGAGCTGACCTGGGTGCTGCAGTGCATCACCGGCTTCGGCGAGGCCAGCCGCATGACCCAGTTCAAGGACAAGTCGGCCAAGCAGGGCGTCGACGCGGCCGGCGTCGGGCTGTTCACCTACCCGATCCTGATGGCGGCCGACATCCTGGCGTTCCAGGTCGACCGGGTCCCGGTCGGCGAGGACCAGCGCCAGCACCTCGAGCTCACCCGCGACCTCGCCCAGCGCTTCAACTCGCGCTTCGGCAAGACCTTCAAGATCCCGCAGGCCCACATCGTCAAGGAATTCGCCAAGATCTACGATCTGCAGAACCCGACCGCGAAGATGAGCAAGTCGGCCGAGACCGACAAGGGTCTCATCAACCTGCTCGACGAACCGAAGAAGTCGGCCAAGAAGATCCGGTCCGCGGTCACCGACACCGACACCGAGATCCGGTTCGATCCGGAGAACAAGCCCGGCGTCAGCAACCTCCTGACGATCCAGTCGGCGTTGAGCGGCACCCCGATCGACGTGCTCGTCGACAAGTATCAGGGCAAGGGGTACGGCGACCTCAAGGTCGACACCGCGGACGTGCTCACCGAGTTCGTCACCCCGCTGCGCGGGCGCGTCGCCGAGTACATGGACGATCCCGCCGAGCTCGACGCGATCCTCGCCCGCGGCGCCGAGCGCGCGCGGACGGTGGCATCGGCGACGCTGCGGTCCGTCTATGACAAGGTGGGATTCCTGCCACCGAGGGCCTGATGCCGCACGTCTGATGCCGCATGGGTCGCTTCGCGGTGGCCCGGACGAGGAGGGGCGGTGAGTACGGTGGGCGAGTCGGCGAAACGGCTGGTGGCCCGGGCGAAGTCGGCGTACGAGGACCGGCGCGAGCGCTGGGCCTGGCTCGATCACCTGTTGCGGACGCTGGAGCGCTACAACGACCGGCGCGGGAACCTGTACGCCGCCAGCATCAGCTTCAACGGCATCCTGGCGCTCGTCCCGATCATCATGGTCGCCTTCGCGATCGCCGGCTTCGTGCTCGCGCGGCAGCCCGAGGTGTTGCAGGACATCCAGGACACCGTCGTGCGGAAGATGCCGGGACAGCTCGGTGACCAGGTCTCCGACATCATCACCTCGGCGATCGACTCCCGCACGACGGTGGGCGTGGTCGGCCTGATCGGCGCGGCGTTCACCGGGATCGGCTGGATCTCCGGCGTCCGTACGGGCATGACCGAGATGTGGGGCGGCCGGGTCCGGCGCAATGCGGTGATGTCGAAGGTCTGGGATCTCGTCGCCTTCGCCGGCCTGGGGATCGCGTTCGCACTGACCATGGCCATCACCGCGCTCGGGAACTCGGGGCTGACCGAGACCGTGCTCGGCTGGGTCAGGCTCGACGGCGCGTCATGGGCGCCGATCCTGGTGCGGTTGGTGTCGCTGGTGGTGTCGGTGCTCGCCACCTGGGGGCTGTTCACGTTCGTCATGGCGCGACTCCCGTTGGTGCGTCTGCCATTTCGCAACACCCTCAAAGCGGGACTGATCACCGCCGTCGCGTTCGAGGTCGTCAAGACCGTCGGCGGGATCTACCTGGAGTCGGTTCTCCGAAGCCCGGCCGGTGTGGCGTTCGGTCCCGTCCTCGGCGTGATGGTGTTCGCCTACCTGGCCTCGCGGATCGTCCTGTACGCCGCCGCCTGGTGCGCGACCGACCCGATCAACGCCGAGTACCAGATAGTCGAGGAGCCCGACGCGGAACTCCTACGGCCGGTGGTCATCTCGCCGACCGTCGACGTGAACCCGACCCCGCGTCCGGCGGCTTTGGCGGCCGCGGCGGGTGCCGGGGCCGCAATTGCCGCCCTGATGGGGGTCGTCCGGCGCCGGTGACGGGTTCCCGGCGCGTGGTCATCGGCGCCGGGACAGGCGCACGCCGAGCATGAGCAGCACGACGGCGGCCAGGGCCGCGAGCAGGCCGACGAGAACGCGCACCGACATCGGCGATGCCGAATCGGAACCGGTGCTCACAAGGTCGGGGTCGGCCGACGCCGCGGGATCCCGCGACGGATCGGCAGCTCCGGCGGGGTCGACGAGGCGTCCGACCTCGACGTCCTCGGGTGTGGCGAAACCGTACTCGAACAGCGCCTTCGCCTGATCCCAGTAGGGGTTGCCCTCCATGGCCAGGCCGTACATCTTCACGATCATGATCCGGCGGCCGTCGCGTTCGGCGGCGGCGACAAAGGTCTTGCGCGCGTCGTCGGTGTAACCGGTCTTGCCGCCGAGCATGCCCGGATATCCGTCCAGCAGAAGCCGATTGCTGCTGTACATCTCGTAGGCGGGATGGTCGGTGTCGCCGGGCACGTCGGGTCGGCGCGGATACCCGGGGAACCGGTAGGTCGGCAGCGAGATCATCTCCCGGAAGGTGTCGTTCGCCATCGCGGCGCGGAAGAAGAGTGCGAGATCGTAGGGCGAGGAGGACATCCCGGGCGCGTCCAGCCCGGACGGGGAGGCCGCCCGGGTGTCGGTGGCGCCGAGTTCGCGGGCGCGTTCGTTCATCTTGGCCAGCGTGGCGTCGACCCCGCCGAGTTCGCGGGCGAGGGCATTGGCGCAGTCGTTGCCCGACACCACCAGGAGACCGGTCAGCAGGTCCCGGACCGTGTAGTGCCCGCCGGGACCCATGCCGCAGGAGTCGCCCTCGGCGCTCCAGTCCTCGGGTGTGGGGACGACCGTCGCGTCGAGGTCGAGTTCGTCGAGGGCGACGAGGGCCAGCAGGATCTTGATCGTCGACGCCGGCCGATAGCGGCCGTGCGGGTCCTTCGCGGCGATGACGCGGCCGGAGTCGAGGTCGGCGACCAGCCACCCGGCCGAGGTGAGACCCGGCGGGACCGGCCCGGCCTCGGGATCGGCGACCACACCGCAGTAGGCGAGGTCCTCGCCGCCGACAGCGGGCGTCGGGACCGGTAGCGGCGTCGGTGTCGGCGATCCCGGTGGGACGACCTCCGACTCGTCGACGGCCGGGGGAGTCCCGACCCGGTGGGGGCAGTGATCGGTGACCGGCGTGGTGACGGTGGCCGACCGGCCGGTCGGCGCGAGCGGGTCGGCGGTCGCCGAACCCGCGATGAGCGACCCGGGCAGCACCGGTGCGGCCGCGACGACGGACACCCCGACGATCGCTGCAGCGAGTGCGCCGACGGTCCGGCGCGTCCACCCCGAGGTCACCGCCCGCACGTTACCAGCGCGGCCGGGCCTCATCAGGGCGTGCGCAGGCGTGTCCGGCGGATGTATCAGAGCAGCGTGTAGGCCTCGGTGAGGACCGACCGCAGGATCTGTTCGATCTCGTCGAACTCCGCCTGCCCGGCGATGAGCGGTGGCGCGAGCTGGATGACCGGGTCGCCGCGGTCGTCGGCGCGGCAGTACAGCCCGGCGTCGAACAACGCGCTCGACAGGAAGCCGCGCAGGATGCGCTCGGACTCGTCCGCGGTGAACGTCTCCTTGGTGGACTTGTCCTTGACGAGTTCGATGCCGTAGAAGAAGCCCTCGCCGCGCACGTCGCCGACGATCGGCAGGTCGTCGAGGCGCTCGAGCGTCGACCGGAAGGCCGGCGCCATGGTCTTGACGTGGTCGTTGAGTCCCTCGCGCTCGAAGATGTCGAGGTTGGCCAGCGCGACCGCCGCCGACACGGGATGACCGCCGAACGTGTAACCGTGGGCGAAGGTCGTCGTGCCGTCGCGGAACGGCTCGAACAGCCGGTCGTCGGCGATCATCGCGCCGATCGGGGAGTAGCCGGAGGTCATGCCCTTGGCGCACGTGATGATGTCGGGCACGTAGCCGAAGTCATCGCACGCGAACATCGACCCGATGCGTCCGAAGGCGCAGATGACCTCGTCGGAGACGAGCAGCACGTCGTACTCGTCGCAGATCTCGCGGACCCGCTCGAAGTATCCGGGCGGCGGCGGGAAGCATCCGCCGGCGTTCTGCACGGGTTCGAGGAAGACCGCGGCCACCGTGTCGGGTCCCTCGAACTCGATGGCCTCGGCGATCCGGTCGGCCGCCCAGCGGCCGAACTTCTTCGGGTCGTCGGCGAGGTCCTCGGCCGCGCGGTAGATGTTGGTGTTCGGCACCCGGAACGCGCCGGGCGTCAGCGGCTCGAAGGCCTCCTTCAGCGCCGGCACACCCGTGATGGCCAGTGCGCCCTG
Organism: Gordonia paraffinivorans; assembly: GCF_900683595.1. Taxonomy (NCBI): domain Bacteria; kingdom Bacillati; phylum Actinomycetota; class Actinomycetes; order Mycobacteriales; family Gordoniaceae; genus Gordonia; species Gordonia paraffinivorans. The sequence continues at coordinate 1,426,796 of NZ_CAACYD010000007.1, forward strand.
CGGGGTTCCGTGGTAGGCGACCGCCCGCGAGATCACCTTGTGCTTACCGGGTTTCCCGACGAGCTTGAAGTACTGCTTGGCGAGTTTCCACGCGCTCTCCACCGCCTCGCCGCCGCCGGTGGTGAAGAAGACGCGGTTGAGGTCGCCCGGGGCGTATGCGGCGAGGCGCTCGGCCAGTTCGATCGCCGGTGGCGTGGCGTACGACCACAGGGGGAAGAAGGCGAGCTGCTCGGCCTGCTTCGCGGCGGCCCGGGCGAGTTCCTCGCGGCCGTGGCCGACCTGGACGACGAAGAGGCCGGCCAGGCCGTCGAGATAGCTGCGGCCGGCGTCGTCGAAGATCCGCACCCCCTCGCCGCGGGTGATGACCGGCGGCGTGATGCCCTCGCCGTGCCGGGCGAAGTGGCCCCATAGGTGGGCGGCACTGCGGGCTCCGAGGGAGCCGCCGGAGTGCGGGGACGTCGAGGGTGTGTTCGGTGTCATCGTGTTCCCCAGTTGTATTGCTGTTTGACGAGTTTCAGGTAGACGAGCGTCTCGGTACCGACGACCTCGGGGTTGGAGCGCACCTTCTTGTTGAGGATGTCGAGCAGGTGGTCGTCGTCCTCGCACACGACCTCGATGAGGATGTCGAAAGACCCTGCGGTGAGCAGGACGTAGTCGATCTCGCGGTGTTCGGCGAGGCGGTCGGCGAGGGCCTGGGTGTCACCGACGCATCGGATGCCGATCATCGCCTGCCGGGCGAAGCCGAGTTTCAGCGGATCGGTGACGGCCACGATCTGCATGAGGCCGCTCTCGCTGAGCTTCTGCACGCGGTTGCGGACGGCCGCCTCGGACAGGCCGACGGCCTTGCCGATCGAGGCATAACTGCTCCGACCATCGGTCTGGAGGAGTTCGATGATCTTCTTCGCGGTGGCGTCGAGTGGTGCGGACGCAGGATCAGCCACCCTACGATCGTGACGGATTCCGCAACTGAAAGCAACAGATTCGACGGAATCCGCAATTGTTCGGGTTTTCGGCGCGTGAATCCGCAACGGCGGCGGTAGTATCCGGGGGCATGGCCTCCTCCACCAGCATTCCGTCCGGCTGGATCGACGGTGAACCCCATCATGCGACCGGCGCCGATCACATCGTCGTCAATCCTGCCACGGATGAGCCGGTGGCCACCGTGAAACTCGCCGGTCGGGCAGATGTCGACGCCGCGGTCGCCGGCGCCCGGGCGGCCCAGCCGGCCTGGGGGCGCGCGACCCCGGCAGAGCGCGCCTCGGTGCTGCTCGCGCTGGCCCGCGCGATGGCCGCCGAGTCCGAGACGCTCATCTCCGAGGAGGTGGCCCACACCGGCAAGGCGGTGCGTCTGGCGACCGAGTTCGACGTGCCGGGCTCGATCGACAACGTCGAGTTCTTCGCCGGTGTCGCACGCAATCTGGAGGGCAAGGCCACCGCCGAGTACTCGGCCGACCACACCTCGAGCATCCGTCGCGAACCGGTCGGCGTGGTCGGGACCATCACGCCGTGGAACTACCCGCTGCAGATGGCGGTGTGGAAGGTCATCCCGGCTCTGGCCGCCGGGTGCGCGGTGGTCCTCAAGCCCGCCGAGATCACCCCGCTGACCACCCTGACCCTCGCGCGCCTGGCCTCGGAGGCCGGGCTGCCCGACGGCGTGCTCAACATCGTGGTCGGGACCGGCCCCGAGGTCGGTGCACATCTGGCCGGCCATCCGGGCGTGGACATGGTCACCTTCACCGGCTCGTCGGCCGTCGGCCGGCAGGTCATGGCGCAGGCCGCCACCACCGGTGCCCGCATCCAGCTCGAGCTCGGCGGCAAGGCGCCCTTCGTGGTCTTCGACGACGCCGACCTCGACGCGGCGATCCACGGCGCGGTCGCGGGATCGCTGATCAACGGCGGCCAGGACTGCACCGCGGCGACCCGTGCGATCGTCGCCCCGGCGCTCTACGACGACTTCGTCGCCGGCGTCGCCGAACTCATGTCGAAGGTCGTCATCGGCGATCCGACCGATCCGGCAACCGATCTCGGTTCGCTCATCTCCCACGCGCATCGCGACAAGGTCGCCGGGATGGTCGACCGTGCCCGCGCGTCCGGCGCGCGCATCGTCACCGGCGGCACGATCCCCGACGGGCCCGGGGCGTTCTACCCGCCGACCCTCGTCGCCGATGTCGCGGAGGATTCCGAGATCTACCGTGACGAGGTCTTCGGCCCCGTGCTCACGGTCAGCCGCTTCACCGACGACGACGACGCGATCCGCCGCGCCAACGACACGCCCTACGGGCTCGCCGCCTCGGCGTGGACCCGGGACGTCTATCGGGCACAGCGGGCTTCGCGGGAGATCCACGCCGGCTGCGTGTGGATCAACGACCACATCCCCATCATCAGCGAGATGCCGCACGGCGGGTTCAAGGCCTCGGGCTTCGGTAAGGACATGTCGACGTACTCGCTCGAGGAGTACCTGCTGATCAAGCACGTGATGAGCGATCTGCACGGCGTGGTCGAAAAGGAATGGCACCGAACGGTGTTCGGGCTCGGGAGTGACCAGGGGTGAGCCCGCGGCCGTGGGCGGAACAGCCGACCGACCGGGGAATCGATCTGGTCGCGCGGGCCGCTGCCCGGCCGTACTGGCTCGACCGCGACCTGCGTCCCGCGCCGCGTCCGCGACTCGCCGATGACGTCACCGCCGACCTGCTGGTGATCGGCGGCGGGTTCACGGGCCTGTGGACGGCGGTGCAGGCCGCCGAACGCGACCCGTCACGCTCGGTGGTGCTCGTCGAGCGCGACCGGATCGCCGAGCACGCGTCCGGACGCAACGGCGGCTTCTGCGCGGCCAGCCTCACCCACGGAATCCCCAACGGCATCAGCCGGTTCGGCGACGAGATGCCTGCGCTGCTGCGGATGGGCCGGGAGACGCTCGACGCGATCGAGGCGACGCTGGACCGGCTCGGCATCGACGCCGACGCCGAGCGCACCGGCGAACTCGACCTCGCGATCACCGACTGGCAGTTCGAGGCCCTCGCCGAGACCTTCGAGGCGGGAACGGCGATCGGAGCGCATCTGGACCTTCTCGACGAGGACGCCGCCCGCGAGCGGGTGGACTCGCCGATGGTCCGTGGCGCCCTCTACGACCCCGACGTGATGATGATCGACCCGGCCAGGCTCGCCTTCGGACTCGCCGACGCGGCGGAGCGACTCGGGGTGCGGATCTTCGAGGGCACCGAGGTCCTCGAACTCACCTCCGATGGCGAGGGGGTCGGCGCGCGGGCGGGATACGGGCAGGTGAGAGCGGAGCGGGCGGTCGTGGCGACCTCGGCGAGTCGTGCGCTCGTGCGCCGGCTGCGGCTCTACACGGTTCCCGTGTGGGACTACGCGCTGATGACCGAGCCGCTCACCGACGACCAGTTGTCCTCGCTGGGCTGGTCGGGGCGCGAGGGCCTCGCCGACAGCGGCCCGCGATTCCACTACTTCCGGCTCACCGCCGACAACCGCTTGCTGTGGGGCGGATGGGACGCGCCGTACCACTTCGGTTCCGACGACGACCCGCGACACGAACGACGCCCGGAGGAGTGGGCGCTGCTCGGCGAACATCTCCTGCAGATGTTCCCGCAACTGGAGGGGATTCACGCGACCCACACCTGGGGCGGGGTCATCGACACCTGCTCGCGGTTCTGCGCGTTCTGGGACTCCTCTCACCGGGGCCGGGTGGTCACCTCGGTCGGCTTCACCGGACTTGGGGTCGGGGCCTCGCACTTCGCCGCGGCGACCGCGCTCGACCTCGTCGACGGCCTGCGCACCGAGCGCACCGAACTGGACATGGTGCGACGCAAGCCGCTGCCTTTCCCGCCCGAACCGATCCGATGGCTCGGCATCACACTCACCCGGCGGGAGATCGCCCGCAGCGAGCTGCGCGGGGGCCGCCGCGGACCGTGGCTGTCCCTGCTGGACCGCACGGGTCTGGGATTCGACAGCTGACCCGCTGCGCGTCAACGACGTTCGGCGATCCCGCGCAGCCATCGGCGCATCACGGTGTGGGCCAGGGGCACCGCGACGACTTCTGCGGCCGTGGCGTCGGTCGCGAACCGGTCGGTGGCCGCGGCGCCGATGGCCTCGCGGACGAGGTTGCGGGATTCCGGTGATCCCAGCCATTCCCCGACGAGTCCACCGTCGGCCTCGAGATGGAACTGCACGCCGTACGAATCGCCGTGGCGGAACAGCTGATTGGCGCACCACGGTGACGAGGCGAGTCGGGTGGCGCCCGCGGGCAGGTCGAAGGTGTCGAAATGCCATTGCACCACGCGGAATTCGGTCGGCACCGCATCCGGTTCGCCGGGGTCGACGCCCCAGATCGGATCGTCGATGGCGTGTGGGTCCAGCGTGACGGTGTGGACGCCGATCTCCGGGGTGTCGCCGCGGTACACCTGCGCGCCGAGCGCCGCCGCCAGCATCTGCGAGCCCAGGCAGACACCCCACACCGGGATGCCGAGTTCGAGTGCGCGGCGCAGCAATACGATCTCGTGGTCGATCCAGCCGATGGCGGGTGCGTCGTCGACGCCCATCGCGCCGCCCAGGGTGACGATCGCCTCGACGTCGGATAGGTCGTCGGGGACGTCCTCGCGCCAGATGCGCAGCGTCGTCACGTCGGCGAGTTCGTCGAGCGCGGGGCCGTAGGAACCGGGCGGCTCGGTCTCGGCATGCCGGATCTCCAGCACGCGCACTGGATCGATGCTCACGGCGATTGCGGCTCCACGTGTCTCGGTTCGGTCGGCAGGGGTTCGGTCGTGGGGACGGCGGTCCCGGGCTCAGCGGCTTCTGGGCACGACGATGACTGGGGATGTCGTCCAGCGCAGGATTCGGGCCGCGGTGCTGCCCAGGAAGACCCGATGGGGTGGCGCGAGGTGGCCGGACCCGACCGCGACGATGTCGTCGTCGCCCCACGGAAGGTTGGCCAGGGCCTCGTCGAGCGTGTCGCCGTCGGCGACGACGACCCCGACCTCGAGTTCGGGAGACACCTCGGCGCGGGTCCTGTCGAGGAGTTCGCGGGCCACGGCGATCTGTGCTCGACGGGCATCGCGCGACGAGTCGTCGTCGAAGGGGGATTCGAGCGACACCAGCGACAGCAGCCTGAGGTTCAGTTTGGCGCGTTCGACGAGCTTCTCGGCGAACGGCAGCGGGTTGTCGGCGTCGGGCTCGACGGGCACCGCGACGGTCACCGTGCCGAGGACGGTGTCGACCCGGTCGGAGTACCCGCGGGGCGCCAGCGCGACCGGAACCGGCGAGGAATGCACGAGTTCGTTGCTGACCGTGCCGAGCGTGTGGCGCCGCAACAGGCCGTCGCCGGTGCCGCCGACGACGATCATCTTCGCGCCCGTCTCCACGGCGTGGGAGATCAGCCCGTCGGCGAAGGAATCGTTGACGGTGACGATGGTGCGGTACCGGAAGCCGGGCGGAATGAGGGCGGCGCCCTCGCGAAGCCATTCGGCGGCTTGGTCTTCGAGGCGTCTCTGGTACTGCGCGATGCCGGGCGAGCCGTCGTAGGGGACCGGACGCACCACGCACACGAGGTCGAGGTCTGCGCCGGTCACGCGGGCCAGGGCGACAGCCAGGGCGATGCCGTCGGCGCCCGACCGCGTCGCCAGGTAGCCGACGGTGAGCCGGGGGACCGGCGCGTCGCCGGCGGTGTCGTCGGGTGTGGCGGCGAGGGAGTCAGTAGACATCGGGAACCTTCACCTCGGTGTCGGCGGTCAGCGTCTTCCCGCGGAAGAACTCGCTGTTGTACGCGAAGCAGGCCAGCATCAACGGGATGCCGAGTACCAGCATGCCCACACCCATGACGAAGACGCCGCCGATCCCGCCGATCGAGGTCGCGCCGTAGTCCGGGGAGATCATGTCGTACGCCGACCTGACGAAGGCCGCGGTCATGGCCAGGCCGCCGACGAGCGGGAAGAGGCCTCGGAAGAAGAAGTTGCGTGCCGAGGTGAGGAGCGTCGACCGGAAATACCAGACGCACGCGAACGCGGTGATGCCGTAGTAGAACGCCACCGCCAGTCCGAGCGAGGCGATCGAGTCGGCGAGGGTGTCCTGGCTGACCAGCGACAACACCAGATAGAAGGTGAGTGCGGCGCCGCCCATCACCGCGGTGCCGAATGCCGGCGTCATGTAGCGGGGGTGGATCGACGCGAACTTCTCGGGCAGCGCCTTGTACACCGCCATCGACAGGCTGCCGCGCGCCGTCGGCAGGATCGTGGACTGCGTCGACGACAGGGCGGAGACGCAGACGGTCAGCAGCAGCGCCGACGCCATGACCGCGCCCGCCACCGGTTCACCGAGGATGGTCAGCACGTCCTCGTCGTTGGCGTCGTTCCCGAGGCCGATGCCGGTGTCGCCGAACCCGGCGAACGACTGGATGGCGTAGGTGACCAGGACGTAGGTCGCGACCAGGATGAGGCAGGTGAGCAGGGCCGCGCGACCCGGGGTCTTCTCTGGATCCCTGGTCTCCTCGTTGACGGCCAGGCACGCATCCCAGCCCCAGTAGATGAAGATGCACAGGATGACCGCCGCGGCGATCTGCGACTGGTCGAGGCCCCCGGGCCACAGCCACGACCACTCGGGATCGATCGCCTGCGGCCCGGCGCGGTCGAGACCCACCTTGACCAGGGCGATCAGACTCGCGACGATCAACACGGCGAACTGGATGAACATGAGGATCATCTGCATCCGCTCGCTGATGACGATGCCGCGGATGCTGATCCAGGTCATCGTGATGATGAAGAAGCTCCCGAGCAACACCCGGGCCAACAGGCTGTCGGCGAGGGCGTCGAGCCCGAGAAACTGGAACAGGTAGAGCGCGGAGATCTCGGAGACGTTGGCCAGCACGATGATCGCCGAGACGGCCACGCCCCAGCCGCCGATCCACCCGATCCACGGGCCGAATGCCTTTGTGGCCCAGGTGAACGTCGTCCCACAGTCGGGGGTGTCGGTGGACAGCTCACGATAGGCGAAGGCCACCAGCAGCATCGGCAGGGACGCGAGGACGAACATCGACGGCGCCTTCTCGCCGACACTGTCCACGACGAAGCCCAGGGTCGCCGCGAGGCTGTACGCCGGGGCGACCGCGGCCAGGCCGATGATCACGTTGCCGAGCAGGCCGATCGAGCCGATCCGCAGGCCCTTGTCGCCGGGGTCGTGCAGCACGGTGGACGCACCCGCTCCGGAATGGTCTGCTCCCGAAGGGTTTGCGGCCCCGGAGTCGCTGTGTTCCGCCATGCTGGTCTCCGCTCATGTGCTCATGACGAGAGACAGAGTACGGTCGGCGCCCCGATTCCTCCCTCCAAGTGGGAAGTTCGGGTCATATTTCATTCGTGTTCGGCTGACACGTGCTGGTCGGGTGGTCGCCGTGCGCGGAGTCCTCGGCCACCAGCCGATCGTTCACCCGGACCTCGCAGCGGGCGAACCTCCCGCCGGACCGGAACACCGCGTGGAGCGGGGCGTCCGGGGAGTGCCGTGTGAAGACGAGGGCGGCCGACCAGAGTCCGCTCTGCGAATCCCGCTGGAGGAGTGGGACATGCGTCTGGGTTCGCAGGTTCCCGGTCGCGTCGGACCATGCGGCGGCGCCGTTGTGCTGCCGGTCGGAGACGAAGGTGATGCTCACGCGATCTTCGGCCTCCGGACCGGACTGCGGAGGCGGCGTGCTCGGCGTCCGAACCGGCGTCGGAGAGGCCGGAGGAGTCGATCGTGCGGTGGCGGGGACGAAGACGATCAGGCACCCGAGGATGCCGAGGGCGACGGTGAGCAGAAGGCGGAACGCCAGGGGCCGGATCACGGATTCTCCGTTCGACGACGGTGGGCGGCATGTGTCTCTTGGACGCATCCGCGCCGTGTCCGGTTCCGCGGCAGCGGTGGGGCAGTTCAGCGGGTGAGCGTCAGCGTCAGCGCCCCTGACGATTCCTCGGCGGCGAAATCCGTTGTCTCACCGAGGAGTTTTTCCACCGTCAGCCGACCCTGCAGGCGGGCGAGGCCGGAACCGACGCACAGATGGATCCCCTTGCCGAAGGCGACGTGGGCGGAGCGGGCCGGTCGTCGGGCCCCGGCGTCGCGCCCTCGATCGAGGTCGAGGCGGTAGGGGTCGTCGAACTGCCCGGGATCCCGGTTGGCCGCACGCCACATCAGGTACAGGTGGGAGCCGGCGGGCAGACGTGTGTCGCCGAGCACCGTGTCCTCGACGACGTGTCGGAAGTGCCCGCGGAACGGCGATTCCAGGCGCAGCGCCTCGTCGACGAAGGCCGGCACGGCCTCGGGTTCTCCGCGCAGGCGTCCGGTGACCTCCGGGTGTTCGACGAGCAGCCGGGCCGCGCTGTCGAGCAGGCTCGTCGTCGAGTCGGAACCGGCCGCGACGAGCTGCAGCAGCATCATCACCGCGGCAGCGCGGTCGAGGTCGCCGCGGGAGACGGCGGTGGCGATGTCGCCGAGCACACCGGCGCCGGCGCCGGGATCGCCCAGGGTCCTCGCGAGGGCGTCGTCGAGATAGGCGGTGAGCTCGGCGACGGCGGTGGTCGCCGTGGACAACTCGGCGCCGGTGATCACGCCGTCGATGAGGACGTTGGTGGCGTGGGCCCAGCGGGACAGGTCGTCGACGTCCCTGGCCGGCAGGCCGAGCAGCTCGGTGACCACGGTGACCGGAACCCGCCGTGCCACCGCGGTGGACCAGTCGAGCTGGTCTCCGTCGACCCCCTCGGACCACGCGGTGTCGACGACCTCCGCGACACGCGGTTCGAGCTCGCGGATGCGTGCCGGTGTCAGCGAGGGCATCACCAGAGATCGGTGGAGGCGGTGACGGGCACCGTCGGCCGTGGCCAGCACGTGCATCGCGTCACCCGGTCCCGCGACCGGGAACTCGCTGATCGACCCGTCGTCGTGGCAGATCATCGTCGCGGTGAGGTTCGACGAGAACTCGGCCGGGCGACGAACGACCTCGGCGATCAGATCCCAGGTGCCGACGGCGTAGAACGGCGAGTCGCCGAGCCGCTGCACCGGGTGGCCGCGGTGGAAGCGGGCGAGGAACGCGGGGTCGTCGAGGGTGAGCATGCGTCCAGCGTCGCCGACCGGGGCAGCCGGGACAACGGTTCGCTCCGAAGTCGATACCAGCGGACGGTGGCCTCCGCCATCGGAGTCTCACCGATGCCTTCTGTACTGCGAGAAAACGGCCATTTAGGTCCGGGGGCTGTCTCATCATGAGACCAGACGACGGAGGGGTACGCATGGTCGACTGGCTCGTGGGTGGCGACCGGAGGGACGCGGCACGGAGGCGCCTCGTCTCCCAGGCCGCGGCGCTGATCGCCTCGCGTGGACTCGACGCGTTCAGCGTCGAGGAACTGGCCGCCCGGGCGCACTGCTCGCGGGCGACGATCTACCGACATGCCGGTGGCCGTGCCCAGTTGATCGAGGCGGTGCTGTCGGCGACCGCCGCCCCGGTCCTGGACTCGATCCGCGCGGCGGTCGCCGGCACGACGGGGGAGGAGCGCGCGCGGATCGCGATCACCACGGCGGTCGGCGCGCTGCGCGCGGACCGGGTGATCCGTCAGTTCCTCCGGCCGGGAAGCCTCGTCGCCACGACGCCGACGGTGCTCGCTTCACCGACCGTGTCGGCCGTCGCCGCGGAACTGATCGGCATCGACCCCGACGACGTCGTCGCCGCACGGTTCGCGATCCGGTCGGTGTTGACCATGCTGCTCTGGCCGGCGGCCCCCGAGGAGGAGACGGCGCTGGTGGACTCGATCATCGCGGGGATCTTCCGGGGCGGGGCCTCGGGCGCCCGCGAGATGTAGCGGCTCGTGTCGCCCCCCCCGTCACGGTCTGCTGCATCGGGGAAAAGAGCGACGGCCCGCACCGAGAACCGGTGCGGGCCGTCGCCGGGCTGCAGAGAAAGCGTGGAACTAGCGCGAGAACATCAGTGCGCGCTTGACCTCCGAGATGGCCTGCGTGACCTGGATGCCGCGAGGGCATGCGTCGGTGCAGTTGAAGGTCGTGCGGCAGCGCCACACACCGTCGACGTCATTGAGGATGTCGAGACGCTCGACGGCACCCTCGTCACGGCTGTCGAAGATGAAGCGGTGCGCGTTGACGATCGCGGCCGGGCCGAAGTACGAGCCCTCGGTCCAGAACACCGGGCAGCTCGTGGTGCAGCACGCACACAGGATGCACTTGGTGGTGTCGTCGAAGCGGGCGCGGTCGGCCTGGCTCTGGATGCGCTCGCGGGTCGGCTCGGTGCCCGTGGTGATCAGGAACGGCTTGATCGCGCGGTACGCGTCGAAGAACGGCTCCATGTCGACCACGAGATCCTTCTCCACCGGCAGGCCGCGGATCGGCTCGACGGTGATGGTGATCTCCTTGGACTTGTCCTTGGGGAGCAGGTCCTTCATCAGGAGCTTGCAGGCGAGGCGGTTGACGCCGTTGATGCGCATCGCGTCCGAGCCGCACACGCCGTGCGCGCAGCTGCGGCGGAACGTGAGGGTGCCGTCGAGGTAGCCCTTCACGTACAGCAGCAGGTTGAGCAGACGGTCGGTCGGCAGCGCCGGGACACGGAAGCTCTCGAAGCCCTGGGCGTCGGGATTCTCCGGGTTGAACCGGTAGATCTTCAGCGTCACCATGTGGGCCTCCGGGGGCACCGGGGGCAGCGGCGGCTCGTCGGAGGAGGGCGTGGGCTTGTCCAGAACAGATGTCATCAGTACTTACGCTCCATCGGCTCGTAACGGGTCTGCACCACGGGCTTGTAGTCCAGCTCGATGTCCGCGAGTAGGTCGGTGCCCTTCTTGTAGGCCATGGTGTGGCGCATGTAGTTCACATCGTCACGATCGGGGTAGTCCTCGCGCGCATGGCCGCCGCGCGACTCCTTGCGGTTGAGGGCGCCGACGACGGTCACCTCGGCCATCTCGAGCAGGAAGCCGAGCTCGATGGCCTCGAGCAGGTCGCTGTTGTAGCGCTTGCCCTTGTCGTGGACGCGGATGTGGGCGTAGCGCTCCTTGAGCGCGTGGATGTCGGTGAGAGCCTGCTTGAGGGTCTCCTCGGTGCGGAACACCGACGCGTTCGCATCCATCGACGCCTGCAGCTCGGAGCGGATGTCGGCGACGCGCTCGTGGCCGTGCTCGCTGAGCAGCAGCTCGAGCCATTTGTCGACCATCTCGGTCGGGCGCTCCGGCAGATCGACGAAGTCCGCGTTGTTGGCGTACTCCGCGGCGGCGATGCCGGCACGACGGCCGAAGACGTTGATGTCGAGCAGCGAGTTGGTGCCCAGGCGGTTCGCGCCGTGCACCGACACGCAGGCGCACTCGCCGGCGGCGTAGAGGCCGTGCACGATCTCGTCGTTGTTGCGCAGCACCTGACCGTTGACGTTGGTCGGGATGCCGCCCATGACGTAGTGGCAGGTCGGGAAGACCGGGACGTACTCGGTGACCGGGTCGACGCCGAGGTAGGTGCGCGCGAACTCGGTGATGTCCGGCAGCTTCTCGTTGAGGACATCCTCGCCGAGGTGGGTCACGTCGATGTAGACGTAGTCCTTGTTCGGTCCGGCGCCGCGGCCCTCGAGCACCTCGAGCACCATCGAGCGGGCGACGATGTCACGCGGCGCGAGGTCCTTGATGGTGGGGGCGTAACGCTCCATGAAGCGCTCGCCGTCGGCGTTGCGGAGGATGCCGCCCTCGCCGCGCACGGCCTCCGAGATGAGGATGCCGAGGCCGGCCAGGCCCGTCGGGTGGAACTGGTGGAACTCCATGTCCTCCAGCGGCAGGCCCTTGCGGAAGATGATGCCCATGCCGTCACCGGTGAGGGTGTGGGCGTTGGACGTGGTCTTGTACATGCGGCCCGAGCCGCCGGTCGCGAAGATGATCGACTTGGCGTGGAAGACGTGGATCTCGCCGGTGGCCAGCTCGTAGGCGACGACGCCGTTGGCGACCAGCTCGCCGTCCTCGTTCTCCGCGAGGCAGATGTCCAGCGCGTAGAACTCGTTGAAGAACTCGACGTCGTGTTTGACGCAGTTCTGGTAGAGGGTCTGCAGGATCATGTGACCGGTGCGGTCGGCGGCGTAGCACGCACGACGCACGGGCGACTTGCCGTGGTCGCGGGTGTGGCCGCCGAAGCGACGCTGGTCGATCTTGCCCTCCGGGGTCCGGTTGAACGGCAGACCCATCTTCTCGAGGTCGAGGACCGCGTCGATGGCCTCCTTGGCCATGATCTCCACGGCGTCCTGGTCGGCGAGGTAGTCACCGCCCTTGACGGTGTCGAAGGTGTGCCACTCCCAGTTGTCCTCCTCGACGTTGGCCAGTGCGGCGCACATGCCGCCCTGTGCCGCGCCGGTGTGGCTGCGAGTGGGGTAGAGCTTGGTGAGAACTGCGGTGCGTGCACGCGGGGCGGACTCGATGGCCGCACGCATTCCGGCGCCACCGGCACCCACGATGACGACGTCGTAGCGGTGTTCCTGCATGGTTTCTGGTCTCCTTTAGCCGACGCTGTTGACGTCGAAGGTGAGGATCGCGTACGTGCCGAGCGCGAGGGTCAGGATGATCGACACCAGCAGCAGGGTGTTGAGCCAGAAGCGGGTCGAGTCCTTGCGCGAGTAGTCGGCGATGACGGTGCGCACGCCGTTGCCGCCGTGCAGCTCGGCCAGCCACAGCATGGTCAGATCCCAGATCTGCCAGCCCGGCGAGCTCCAGCGAGCGGCGACGAACGAGGCGTCGATGCGATGCACGCCGCCGTCCCAGGCGAGCATGATGAACATGTGGCCGATCGTCAGGAAGACGAGGATCAGGCCGGAGAACCGCATGAACAGCCATGCGTACTTCTCGAAGTTGTTGCCCTTGGGCTTGCGGGGCGAGCGCGGGTTGTCCAGGCTCGCGGGGCGGTCGTGCTGTGTGCCGAGGGTCTTGGCGACACCCGTGGCTTCCGAGGTGGTCATCTCTGGTGGCTCCTACAGGTGGTCGATCAGGATCTGCAGCAGGCGCACGGCGCCGGCGGCGAAGACGACGACGAACAGGGTCAGGGCGACCCACAGCATCTGCCGCTGGTACTTGGGGCCGTTGGACCAGAAGTCCACCAGGATCAGGCGCACGCCGTTGAAGGCGTGGAACAGGACGCACGCCACGAGGGCGATCTCCATCAGACCGATGATGGGGGTCTTGTAGGTCTCGATGATCGCGTCGTACTGGTTCGGATCGACGCGGATGACCGCGGTGTCCAGCACGTGCACGAACAGGAAGAAGAAGATGGTTACGCCGGTTATGCGGTGAAGCACCCAGGACCACATGCCTGGGTCGCCGCGGTACAGAGAACGTCGACGCACCGGGTCAGGTGCGACTTCGGTCGAGGTGCTCATCGGAAAAGTGGCCTCCAACATCGTCGATGGACGCGTCGAATCGGCATGCTCCGACTCGACCATGGACCCATGACAAGAGACTCTAAACCCATGCCGGAACCGGTGATAAATTGCCCGAACCAAACTGAGACACAAGAGATTCCGACTTAGGTTTGCCTTACCCAAGATCTGGCGCCGGTGAAATCCCGGCATCCGGGCGGATCGACGCTTTTGCGAGGAGGTGGGCGTGGATACGGTGATCGATTGGAATGTCCTGCGCCACAAAGCAAGTGAAATGTTGTCGCGGGCCTATGCCCCGTATTCGCGCTATCCGGTGGGCGCGGCCGGGATCACATCCGAGGGCGAAATCCTCGGAGGCTGCAATGTGGAAAATGTCTCATACGGACTCGGTATCTGCGCCGAGGTGTCGCTGATCGCGCAATTGGTCGCCCACGGACGGGGGACGCTGCGGGCCGTTTCGGTCACCGATGCCAACGGGAAGGTCCTCATGCCGTGCGGGCGGTGCCGGCAGGTTCTCCTCGAGCACGGCGGACGCGGTCTCCTCGTCGATCATCCCTCCGGATCCCGAACCCTCGCCGACCTGCTTCCCGACGCGTTCGGGCCCGGCGACATCGCCGAGGTGGTCCCGTGAGCGCCGGCACCCGCGGCATCTCGGCCGGCGCCGACGAGGTCATCAACGCGGTCTCGGTGATCGCCACCAAACGCGGCGGGAACGAGCTCGGCGACGCGCAGATCGCCTGGATGCTCGACGGCTACACCCGCGGCGAGGTCGCCCCCGAGCAGATGTCGTCGCTTCTCATGGCGATCTACCTGCGCGGGATGACGCGACGCGAGATCGCGACCTGGACGCAGGCGATGATCGACAGCGGGCGGCGAATGGATCTGTCGGGCCTGCGTCGCGACGGCCGGCCGCTCGCGACCGTCGACAAGCATTCCACCGGCGGAGTCGGGGACAAGATCACCCTGCCGCTGACACCGCTGGTGGCGTCGTTCGGTGTGGCCGTCCCGCAGCTGTCCGGCCGAGGCCTGGGGCACACCGGCGGCACGCTGGACAAACTGGAGTCGATCCCGGGCTGGCGGGCCGAGCTGAGCACGACGGAGATGTTCGACCAGCTCGAACGCGTCGGCGCGGTCATCTGCGCCGCCGGCGCCGATCTCGCCCCCGCCGACCGCAAGCTGTACGCTCTGCGCGACGTCACCGGCACCGTCGAGTCCATCCCGCTGCTGGCCAGCTCGATCATGAGCAAGAAGATCGCCGAGGGAACCGCCGCGCTCGTCCTCGACGTCAAGACCGGCTCGGGCGCATTCCTGCCGGACGAGTCCGATGCCCGGGAACTCGCGTCGACGATGGTCGAACTGGGTGTCGATGCCGGTGTGGACACCCGTGCGCTGATCACCGACATGAGCGTCCCGCTGGGGCGGGCGGTCGGCAACGCCGTCGAGGTCGCCGAGTCGCTCGAGGTCCTGGCCGGCGGCGGACCCGACGACGTCGTGGAACTCACCCTCGCCCTGGCACGCGAGATGCTCGACGCGGCCGGGCTGCCCGACGCCGACCCGGCCGAGCACCTGGCCAACGGCCGGGCCATGGACTCCTGGCGGGCGATGATCGCCGCGCAGGGCGGCGACCCGGACGCGCCCCTGCCCGTCGCGCGGCACACCGACGACGTCGCCGCCGAGTCCGCCGGCGTCGTGGTCGAGGTGGACGCCCGCGCCGTCGGCGACGCCGCCTGGCTGGCGGGTGGCGGCCGGTCGAAGCCGGGCGAGGCGGTCGCCGCCGAGGCCGGCGTGATCGTCCACGTCCGGCCCGGAGACCGGGTTCGCGCCGGACAGGCCCTGTTCACGCTGCACACGCAGGACGACGACCGGATCCCGGCCGTGCGGGCCTGCCTGCGTCGAGCGGCGCGGATCGCCACGGGTGGCGCGGCGGCGTCGGACGCCGCCACCGCGCACACCCGGCCGCTGATCATCGACCGCGTTAGGTTCGGATGATGACGACGCTCGATGCCGCACACCTGAAGCTCGCACCGAAGGTGCTCCTACACGACCACCTCGACGGCGGGCTGCGCCCCGCGACGGTGCTCGAGCTCGCCGCCGAGACCGGTTACGACCGGCTGCCGGCCGACGACGTCGAGGGCCTTGCGCGCTGGTTCCGCGAGGCCGCCGACAGCGGTTCGCTCGTGCGCTACCTGGAGACCTTCGAGCACACCGTCGCGGTGATGCAGACCGTCGGCGCGCTCGAGCGGGTGGCGCGCGAATGCGTCGAGGACCTCGCCGACGACAACGTCGTCTACGCCGAGGTGCGCTACGCCCCCGAACAACACCTCGAGCAGGGGCTGACCCTCGACGAGGTGGTCGAGGCAGTGCTGCGCGGCTTCGCCGACGGGGTGCGGCTCGCCGCCGAGCGCGGCAAGCAGATCACCGTCCGGTGCCTGGTGACCGCGATGCGCCACGCGGCGCGGTCACTCGAGATCGCCGAACTCGCGGTCAGGTATCGCGACCGCGGCGTCGTCGGGTTCGACATCGCCGGTGCCGAGGCCGGCCACCCGCCGACCCGCCACCTCGGCGCCTTCGAGTACATGCGGGCCAATTCGGCGCCGTTCACGATCCACGCCGGCGAGGCCTTCGGACTGCCGTCGATCCACGAGGCGATCGGCTTCTGCGGCGCCGACCGGCTCGGTCACGGGGTGCGGGTCATCGACGACATCGAGCTGCCGGAGGGGGCGCATCCCGCCGATCGGTCGTTCACCGGCGCGAAGCTCGGCCTGATCGCAAACGTGGTGCGCGACAAGCGGATTCCGCTCGAACTGTGCCCGAGCTCCAACGTGCAGACCGGCGCGGTCGCCTCACTCGCGGAGCATCCGTTCAACGTGCTGGCGCGACTGCGGTTCCGCGTCACGGTCAACACCGACAACCGGCTCATGGGCGACACCTCGATGACCAAGGAGTTCGCCCTGCTGGCCGAGCACTTCGGCTACGGGTGGGCCGACTTCGAGCGCTTCACCGTGAACGCCATGAAGTCGGCGTTCATCCACTTCGACGAACGGCTGCGGTTCATCGACGACGTGATCAAGCCCGGCTACGCGGTGCTGCTGGGCTAGGTCGCGGCGCCCGGCGCCCGGGCGGTACGGCTGCCCGGGCGGTACGGCTAGCCCTTCTTGACCAGCCGGGCCTCGAAGTCGTGCTCGAGTGCGCGCCAGGCCTCGGCCTCGTTGTCGAACGGCCCGCTCGGGGCCATGCGCTTCGGGTCGGGGTTGAGCGCGTAGTCGATGAACCAACCGAGGGGAGTGGTCGACCCCAGCGCCTCGGAGACGGTGTCGTCGTCGGCGTAGTCGGCGGCGTCGGTGAGCAGTTCGACGGCGAGGTCGAGCTGGTCGCGATCGATCCGGCGCGGGCCGTCGGCGATGTCCTCGGAGATGCCGGGCAGGACGTACACGTTGTCGTCGATGACGTCGAACTCCAGCGAGCCGTCGGTCGCCTCCGCGCGGACGTCCTCGAAGGTCGAGAGATCGGCCAGGTCGTGGTCGTTCTCCTCGGCGAGGAACCGCGACAGGGCGCGGGCGGAGGTGAACACGAAGATCTTCCCGTCGGCGCCGAGGAAGACCGGGTCGTCACCCAGGTAGCACCGCAGGGTCAGGTACTCGTCGCCGCGGGTGACGATCTTGATGGGGTCGATACCGACGGACGCCCAGAAATCGTCGTCGTCGTACTCGTCGTCGAGGTCGTCGTCGTCTTCTTCATCGTCGTCCTCGGCGTCGAGGGTCTCGACGATCTCGATGTCCTCGTCGTCGGTCGGCTCGTCCTCGTCCTCGGCGGACGCGGCCGCCTCGAGTTCGGCCTCGGCGGTCTCGACCGCCTTAGGGTCGACCTCGGGAACGGTGATGACCTCGTCGATGGCGTCGAGGACGTCGTCCCAGTGCTTGGCGATGAGCCTGCCGATCCGGACCCAGAGGTCGAGGCCCTCGCGGCCCTCGAAGTTACGGGTGCCGGTGGTCACGGCGCCCAGGATCGGATTGCCGTTGAAGAACTTGGTGATGGGGACCAGTTCGCAGACCTCACCCAGGATGCGCACGATCTCGAGAGCGTCCTCGAGCTCGGCGATGACCTCGGGGGTCGGGTCCTCGGCCGCGAGTTCCGGCACGCCGACGAGGTCGTAGGTGTGGCGCTCGTCGGGGATGAGTTCCTCGGCCTGCACCTGGACCAGGGTCGGCCAGGCCGGGTGTTCGACGAGGTCGTTGTCGTTGTTGGTGCGCACGAAGGCCGCGAGTTCGGCGACGCCCGGCAGGACGTAGAGATCCTCGTCGAGTCCGAGGAACGCCTCCCACTCGTCGTCACCCTCGCGCCAGCGGGGTGCCCACAGGGTGAAGCTGTTTCCGTCGGTGAGTCCGAGCTCAATCGGGACGATGTCTCCGGCCATGGGGACACAGCCTAGCGATAGATGGCGCCGGATCCAGTAGTGGGCCGCACTGAGGGCGACGGCCCGCTCCTCGGCGTCGCTCGGCCGCCCTTCACCTGCGGTGTCATCGGGGTCGGTAGAAGCCTTCGAAGGTCTGGTCCAGATTGGTGGTCCGCAGTGGCGACACCCCCACCGGGTCGCCCGCCTCGATGAGCTGGCCGTTGCCGATGTACATCGCGACATGTCCCGACCACACCGCGAGATCGCCCGGCTGCAGGTCTGCCTGCGACACCGGGTACCCGGCGGTGTCCTGGTCCTGGGCGAGGCGCGGCAGTTCGACCCCGGCCTGCCGGTAGGCCCACTGGGTGAAGCCGCTGCAGTCGAAGCCGTCGGGCGTGGTCCCTCCCCACACGTAGGGCACCCCGCGCTGGCTGAGGGCGGCACGAACCGCCGTCGCCGCGCGCTCGTTCGGGGCGTAGGCGACCGAACCGTCGGGGAGCGTCACCGCGACGCCGCCGGGCACGGGCGCAGACGACAGTCGCCCAGCGTCGGCCGGTGCCCCGGAAGCCGCGGGTGCGGTGCGGCGGCCGAGTGCGGCCATCGCCTCGGTGTCGGCCTGCAGCTCCGCCCGGGTGCGGGCGACGATGTCGACGCCGCGCCCGAGGTGGTCGGCGGCGATCGGGACGAGGGCCATGAGACCCGCCGGCGTGAACAGCCGGTCGCCGAGCGCGGCGGCGCTGCGCTCCAGCGAGTCCACCAGTGCGTGCAGGCGGGTCGACGCGGAGTGCACCTTGTGGGCGGCCGTCTGCACCAGTCGGGAGAACTCGGCGGCGTCGGCGGTGACCACGGTCATGCCGCGATGCACCGACTCGGCCGTGGCGAACGCGGCCGCGCCGCCGGTGCCCGCCCAGCCGTCGCGGGCCGCCCGCGTCGCCGCCTGTGAGTCCGCACGCGCGGCGTCGACCGCGGACGCGGCGGTGTGCAGGCGCTCGGCCGGGTTGCCCGGTGCCAGGACGCCGGTGCCCAGGGCGGTGAGCAGGGCGCGCAGTGGCTCCACGAGGAGTTCGGCACCCGACATCAGAGGCTCAGCCCCTTCTCTGCGGTGGAGTCGCCCGAGCTGTAGGCCGCGTCGGCGCGCAGCGTCGTGGTGGCCAGGTCCTCCTGGCGCCGGGCGGTGGCCTCCAGCGTCCGTTGGTGGAGGTGCAGGAACTCGGCGGCGGCGCCGAGGAACTCGAAGCCGATCAGGCCGAACGTGGTGGCGAGGCCGGTCATGGCGTCGTCGTGGCCCGGTGCATGGGCGCCCACGAGTGCCGCGCTGTGGCGTTGGGTCTGCGAGAACCGGTGCAGCGCTGCGGAATCCACCATCAGGCGGGCGTCGTCGGTGGAACCGGTCGACGAGGGATTGGACCGTGGGCCGGGGGTGTGCGGGCTCATGGGATTTCGACGCGCCGCGGGCCGATCCGGTTCCATCGGTCGGCGGCGGGGCCCCGGCCCCTCCCAACCCGCACATCGGTGACGCCCACGAAATAGGGTGATCGGCATGGAACGCCTGATCGTCGACCACCCCCTCGCGGCCGCCCGACTCACCACGATGCGTGACGAGACCACCGACAACGCCGGGTTCCGCGCGGCGCTCTCGGACCTCACCCAGATGCTGGTCTACGAGGCCCTGGCGGGGGCGCCGAAGGCCGACGTCCGGATCAAGACGCCGTTGACCCCGTTCACCGGATCGCGGCTGGCCAAGCCGCCGCTGCTGGTGCCGGTGCTGCGTGCGGGCCTGGGCATGGTCGAGCAGGCGCACGCGATGGTTCCCGAGGCGCAGGTCGGGTTCGTCGGGATTGCCCGCGACGAGCGGACCGCCCAGCCCGTCCCGTACCTCGAGTCGCTGCCCGACGATCTCTCGGGGCACCCGGTGTTCGTGCTGGATCCGATGCTCGCCACCGGCGGTTCGATGCTGCACACCATGGAGTTGCTGGTCGCCCGCAACGCCACCGACATCACGGCGGTGTGCGTCGTCGCGGCGCCGCAGGGCGTGGAGGCGCTGGAGCGCTCGGGCCACCCGTGCCGCCTGGTCGTCGCCGCGATCGACGAGGGGCTCGACGAGGCGAACTACATCGTCCCGGGTCTCGGAGACGCCGGCGACCGGCAGTTCGGCCCGCGCTGGACCTCCGCGGCCGACTGACGCCTCGTTCCGCGCGCCGACGGGCGGTCCCCGCGATTCCTCAGCCGCACGCCGACGGGCGGTCCCTGCGAGTCCTCAGCCGCGCGACCAGTAGGCGATCATCGGTTCGTCGGACAGCACCCGGCCGCCGTCGACGATGGTCAGGCTCGACGGCGACACCAGGTAGCGCACCGAGCCGTTGCGGGCCTCGAACGTGTCGCCGGTCAGCGTCGGGTACTGCAGCTCGATGGTGCCGTTCGGGGCCGCGCCCTTGTAGTACCAGCGTCCGGTCTGGTTGCCGACCTGGCAGATGACGACCCGCGATCGCGAGGTCATGCCGATGGCGACCGCCGGATCGTCGGACGCGTTGCAGCGCGGGCCGCTGGTGAATCCCTGCCAGTCCGCACCCGGCACCGTCGGCAGCGGACGATTCGGAACCGTCGTGGTGGTCGTGGTCGTGGTCGGATTCACGGGGGCCGGGGTCTGCGTGACGGTGTTCGTCACGGTCTCCGGCGTGGCCTGCGTGCTGCTCGCGGCCGACTTCTCCTCGGAGTCGTCGTCGGCGGGGATGAGCAGGAACGCGGCGAGCACGCCCACGGCCACCAACAGGACACCGGCGACGATGGCCACGAGGACGGCCGGAGACGACCACGGCGACCGCGGCGGCGGGCCCTGCGGGTAACCGGCGGGTCCGTACCCGGGCTGGTAGCCGCCCTGCGAGTAGGGGTCCGGGTTCTGGGGGTATCCGCCGGGGCCGTAGCCGCCGGATCCGTCGGGTGGGTAGGTCATCGTGCTCCTCGGGTGGGTCTACACACGTCAGATGGTTCTACAGCTCGCCGATGATCTCGGCGAGGAGTTCGCCCATATGTGTCGCCGACGCCCGGCCAGCCTCGAGGACCTCGGCGTGGCTGAGGTGCTCGCCGGTCATCCCGGCGGCCAGGTTGGTCACCAGGGAGACGCCGAGGACCTCGAGACCGGCGGCGCGCGCGGCGATGGTCTCGTGCACCGTCGACATGCCGACGAGGTCGGCGCCGAGGGTTCGCAGCATGCGGATCTCGGCGGGGGTCTCGTAGTGCGGCCCCGGCAGCCCCGCGTACACCCCCTCGGCGAGGGACGGATCGACCCGACGAGCGACCTCGCGCAACCGGGGGGAGTAGGCGTCGACGAGATCGACGAACTGCGCGCCGACGAGCGGGGACCGGGCGGTCAGGTTGAGGTGATCGGAGATCAGGACCGGCCGGCCCACCGACATGTCCTCGCGCAGGCCGCCGGCCGCGTTGGTGAGGATGACCGTGTGAGCGCCGGCCGCCGCGGCGGTCCGCACCGGGTGCACCACCCGCGCGAGATCGTGGCCCTCGTAGGCGTGAATCCGGCCGAGCATCAACAGGACCCGGCGGGTGCCGATGTGGACGGAGTGGATCACCCCGCCGTGTCCGGCGGCGCTGGGCGGGGTGAAACCGGGGATCGACGACATCGGCAACGACCGGATCGGGGTGCCGAAGGCGTCGGCCGCGGGTGCCCAGCCGGAGCCGAGGATGACCGCGACTTCGTGTGCGGCGGCGTCGGTCTCGGCGGCGATGGTGGCGGCCGCGGCGATGGCCGCGGCGTCGGCGTCAACGGTCGGATCCATGCGCCAACCCTAATCAACGGCCCCGGGCGCGGCGCGGAACGTCGGCGGTCGTGCCGGTCGCGGGCAGCAGGGGGCGATAAGGTCAGGTCATGCCATATCTCAACGAGACCGGCGACGTCGTCGAACTCCACCTCGGTGCGCCGGGCGCCGAGCTCGACGAGACGAACCCGGAGAACCGCTTCCGCCTGGATTGGCTCGACGAGGTGGAGCGGCTGCTCGGTGAGGTGACCGCGGACCCGAAGCGCCCGCTGGTCGTGACCGCGACCGGCAAGTTCTTCACCAACGGCCTCGACACCGACCACATCTTCGCCGCGCCGGACCAGTTGCCGGCCTACCTCGATCGCGTGCATGCGCTCTACACGACGATCCTCACCCTCCCGGTGCCGACCGTGGCCGCGATCAACGGTCACGCCTTCGGCGCCGGCGCGATGCTGGCGCTGTGCGCCGACCAGGTCGTCATGCGCACCGAGCGCGGCTTCTGGTCGCTTCCCGAGGCCGCGCTGAACATGCCGTTCACCCGCGGGATGGCGACTCTGTTGCGCACCAGGCTGCCCGACCGCACCGCGACCGAGGCGATGTACAGCAGCCGCCGGTACGGCGCCGACGACGCGGTGGCCGCCGGGATCGTCGACGAGGCGGTCCCCGTCGAGGACCTCGCCGCCCGCGCGGCCGAGCTGGCCGCCGGCCGTGCCGCGACCGTCGGGGCGAACCTGACGCTCATCAAGCGCGGCCTGCGCGGCCCGCTGCTGGCCGACCTCGCCATCCCGACGCCGGCCGGGGTGCTGGCATGACGGGGACGGAGCCGGCCATCGCGGTCGAGGGCGGCGGTCCCATCGACGAGTGGCTCGCCGCCCACTGGGACGAGTTGGTCGCCTGGCGCCGCGACATCCACGCCCATCCCGAACTGTCCCGGCAGGAGATCCGCACCACCGAACTGGTGATGCGCGAACTGACCGAGGCCGGCCTGCAGCCGCGCCGCCTGCCCCTGGGCACCGGCGTGGTCTGCGACATCGGCCCTGGCGACGAGCCCCGCATCGGCCTGCGTGCCGACATGGACGCGTTGCCGGTCACCGAGCACACCGGCCTGGCGTTCACGTCGACGGTCGAAGGAGTGTCCCATTCCTGCGGCCACGACGCCCACACCGCGATCCTGCTCGGCGTCGCCAAGCTGCTGGCCGGGTCGCAGCCGCTCCCGGTGGGTGTGCGGCTCATCTTCCAGGCCGCCGAAGAGGTGATGCCGGGCGGTGCGCTCGACGCCATCGACGCCGGCGTCACCAGCGGTCTCGGACGGATCTTCGCCCTCCACTGCGACCCCCGTCTGCCGGTGGGCACCGTCGGCCTGCGGCAGGGACCGCTCACATCCGCGGCCGACCACATCGACCTGCAACTCCACTCCGCCGGCGGCCACACCTCCCGGCCGCATCTCACCGGCGACCTCGTCTACGCGATGGGCACCGTCATCACCGGGCTGCCCGGCGTGCTGTCGCGCCGCGTCGACCCGCGCTCGGGGACGGTCATGGTCTGGGGTGCGGCCAACGCGGGCAGCGCCCCGAACGCGATTCCCCAGGAAGGCAGGCTCCGCGGCACGGTGCGGACCGGCGACCACGGGACCTGGGCGTCACTGGAGCCGCTGGTGCGCAGCATCGTCGGCGAACTCGTCGCGCCCCTCGGCGTCCGGTACGACCTCTCCTACATCCGCGGGGTGCCGCCGGTGGTGAACGACGAGGTGGCGTTCCGGATGCTCAAGCGGTCGGTCGCCGCGATCGGTCCCGACGCCATCGCCGACACGCCGCAGTCACCGGGCGGCGAGGACTTCTCCTGGTACCTCGAGCACGTTCCCGGCGCGATGGCGCGCCTGGGGGTGTGGGACGGGATCGGACCCCAGGTCGACCTGCACGCACCCAACTTCGATCTCGACGAGCGGGCTCTCGCGATCGGCGTGCGCACCCTCGCCGGAGTGGTGCTCGGCGCCAAGAACGCGGCGGAGAGCGCCTAGAACGATGGAGGGCGGCCGGCGCACATCGCATGGACGACAGCGCCGGCCGTCCGTCTGCTGCGGGTCAGGGCTCGATGGGGCCGGGGCCGGGGCCCACGTTGCGGGCCTCTCGGAGACGGAGGTCCTGCACGTAGTCGGCCGGGGCGCCCGCGACCTCGGCGGCGTCGGCCATCACACCGAGATACCGGGCCGAGGGAAGGCCGCCCTCATAGGCGTCGAGCACGTACAACCAGGCCAGGACCGGACCGTCCGCGGTGTCGACACGCGCCCGGATCTTGCGGTGGATGCCGAGTTCGGAGCCCTCCCACCGGTCGAGGAGCTCCTCGTCCTCGGGCGTGACGTCGTACAACACCACGAAGACACGGGCGTTCGGGTCGTCGCGGTCCTCGGTGACGGTGGCCAGGGAACCCTCCCAGCCGATGTCCTCGCCGGCGAAGGTCAGACGCCACCCGTTGAGCCATCCGGTACCCGACATCGGCGAGTGCGGCGCGCGTTGCGCCATCTGCTCGGGATCCATGTTCGATCCGTAGGCTGCATAAATCGGCACGGGTGGAGCCTAGTGTGTCGACGGCCCGTCCGGAAGGTGGCCCGCGCGCCGAGGGGTATGGCATGTGCCGCATATGGCACGATCCGCGTGGAGGCCCGCCACCCCGCGGGACTAGGTTTGTATCAGGCGCGGCCCCATGCCACGGTCGCCCGGGAGAGCACGCACCACCCCGCGCGGCTCGACCCGGACCGGTGGTCCGGCACCACGGTGTCGGCACCGACCCGGTCCGACACCAGTTCGCCCACCGATCAACACGTACGCCGGGGCGCACGGTGTCTCACGAGGACGCCGCGACGAGACCGGTTGCAGGACAGGAGTGCACAGTGACCAGAATCGTCATCATCGGCGGCGGACCGGCGGGCTACGAGGCGGCACTGGCCGCGGCGGCCTACGGCGCCGACATCACGGTGATCGACTCCGACGGCATCGGTGGCGCCTGCGTGCTCTGGGACTGCGTCCCGTCGAAGACCTTCATCGCCTCCACCGGCATCCGCACCGAGGTCCGCA
Organism: Gordonia paraffinivorans; assembly: GCF_900683595.1. Classification (NCBI taxonomy): domain Bacteria; kingdom Bacillati; phylum Actinomycetota; class Actinomycetes; order Mycobacteriales; family Gordoniaceae; genus Gordonia; species Gordonia paraffinivorans. Next base: position 1,451,390 of record NZ_CAACYD010000007.1, read on the forward strand.
AGGCCGTCGACCTCGGCATCAACATCAAGACCGATGACACCCTGGTCAGCCTTCCGCAGATCCACCAGCGCGTCCGCGACCTCGCCTTCGCCCAGTCCGCCGACATCCGGTCGCGCCTCGTCAGCGAGGGCGTGAAGCTGGTGTCGGGCACCGCGGTGCTCGACGAGACGCAGGTCGGCGTCGCGACCCACGGCGTGATCGCCACCCTCGCCGACGGCAGCACCGAGCGCTACGAGGGCGACGTGGTGCTGATCGCGACCGGCGCGTCGCCCCGGATCCTGCCCGACGCCCGGCCCGACGGCGAACGCATCCTCACCTGGCGCCAGCTCTACGACCTCGAGGAACTGCCCGAGCACCTCGTCGTCATCGGTTCCGGCGTCACCGGCGCCGAGTTCGTCCACGCCTACACCGAACTCGGCGTGAAGGTGACCCTGGTGTCGAGCCGCGACCGGATGCTGCCGCACGAGGACGAGGACGCCGCACTGGTCCTCGAGGACGCACTCGCCGAGCGCGGCGTCGAACTGGTCAAGCACGCCCGTGCCGACAAGGTGGAGCGCGACGGCGACACGGTCACCGTGCACCTCGCCGACGGGCGCTCGGTCACCGGCAGCCACGTCCTGATGACCGTGGGTTCGGTCCCCAACACCGCGAACCTGCAGCTCGATCGTGCCGGCGTCGAGGTCGACAAGGGCGGCTACATCCGCGTCGACCGCGTCTCGCGCACCTCGGTTCCCGGGATCTACGCCGCCGGCGACTGCACGGGTCTGTTGCCGCTGGCGTCCGTGGCCGCGATGCAGGGGCGTATCGCCGTCTACCACGCCCTCGGCGAGGGTGTCAGCCCGATCAAGCTGAAAACCGTTGCGTCCGCGATCTTCACGCGTCCGGAGATCGCGAGCGTCGGCGTCTCGCAGAAGGCGATCGACGCCGGCGAGTACCCCGCCCGCACCGTGATGCTGCCCCTCGCGACCAACGCGCGCGCCAAGATGAGCGGCCTGCGCCGCGGCTTCGTGAAAATCTTCTGCCGCCCGGCGACCGGCGTGGTCATCGGCGGGGTCGCGGTCGCCCCCAACGCCTCCGAGCTGATCCTCCCGATCGCGCTCGCCGTGCAGAACAAGCTGACCGTCGGCGATCTCGCGCAGACGTTCTCGGTGTACCCCTCGCTGTCCGGTTCCATCACCGAGGCCGCCCGCCAGCTCGTCCGCCACGACGACCTGGACTAGGAGCACACGACGAACCAACACACGACGAACGAACACACGACGCCGTCGCGTTCGTCGGGCCGAGTCGTCCCGCGAGCTGTCCACAACGGACGTTCCCCGGCTCGGCGCGGGCCCCGGGCGCGGTAGGGTCGGGCAACCCGTCCTCAAGAGCTGCTCGGGGGAGGGCGCACACGGGATCGGGGGAGGCGTCGTGACGGAGCCGCACAGCAGCCTGTATCAGGCTCTCGGCCGCGGAGGTCCCGGCGAGGTCTCCTTCGGCGGCGGCCGGACCGACTGGGCCGGGCTGGGGATCGACGAGATCATCGACATCCTGCACACCATGGATCCCGGCAGCGCCGCCGGCGACGTCAACACCATCCTCCAGGCGATCGAGGCGGTGCGTCGCGCCGCTGACCGGCTGGAGGGGTTGTTCGCCGACGACGGCCTGCGCGGCCGGGCCGCCGACGCCGCGGTGCAGGCCGGGCAGGAGCTCTCCGCCGCGATGCACTCGACGCTCGACTCGGCCACCCTCGTCGGCGATGCGCTCGGCGACGCGGTGGCCGTCGTCGGAGCGGCGCGGGGCCAGGAAGGCCATCTGCAGGAGCTGCGGCGGCGTCTCCGCGAGCGCCCGGAGGACGCACCCGGCGTCCGGTACGAGGCCGACCGGCTGATGGGCTCCACCTACTCGTCCCCGATGCAGCGGGTCCAGCACCGTATCTCGACCACATCCGACGGCCCGGCCGCCACCGTCGTGGGTCTCGGCGGCGCAGGCGGTTCGGTGTTCGCCGGGTCCTCCGGCGCCGATTCCGCCCGTGGCCAGGCGGCCAACACCGTCGACGCCGGCGACTTCGGTCGGCGAGGGTCACCGGCCGCCCCGGCGGCCGTGCCGACTCCTGCGCCTGGTACGGGCGGGCCGCCACCGGGACCGGCCACCCCCCTGGTGCCGACCCCGCCCGGATCGTCGACGTCCGGCGGCCGCGGTCAGGGCGACGACCCGGACGGCCTGCAGCGCGGTGGCCGCGCCACTCCCGAGGGCGCCGGCGAGCGCGCGTCGTCGGGTGGTCCGTCCACCGAGGGCGTCGGCGGCGCGGGCGCGATCGACGGCGGCGCCGGCGGCCTCGGGGACGATCCACGCGCCGAGGGGCTGCCGGGAGCGATGGCACCCATGCCGATGGTCCCGCCCTGGGCGTCGCCGCCCGCCGGTGCGGCCGCGTCGTCCGCATCGCCGGGCATACCGGGACCACGGCCGATCACCCCGGCTGCGGGGCCGCTGGGAGCACCGCCGGTGGGGCGTCGCGGCGGCTCCGACGACGAGCGCCACAAGACCGCACCGTATCTGCACAACCGCGAGCACGGCGCAGAGATCGTCGGGGCCCTCCCGCTGGTGGGTCCGCCGGTGGTCGGGGACTGGCTGCCCGTCGCGACCACCGCGACGGGTCCATACGCCGACCCGGCCACGGCCCGGGAACCCGCTCCGTCGCCGCAGGACCCGACGGTCACGCCGGGACGAACCGGCATGGGACCCGAACCCGCCACCGGAAGGGACGGGGCGCCCGAGGACGCGGCCGCGGTGGACGACACCCCCGGGACGGGGCCGCGACCGAGCCGACGATCGGACGACGCGTGATGTCCGGGCACGGCCCGCACCCCGGAGGAGGGGAAGTGCCGAATCGAGTGGACCGCCTGCCGGGCGGGGTCGCCCGACTCGTCTCCGAGGTGCCGGACGAGGACGTGGTGCGGTGCCTGCAGCTGTTGGTCGCCACCGTCATGGACGTGACCGGCGCGTCGACGCCCGAGGTGCGCGAGGTGATCCGCCGGTGGCGTCAGCACGGGAGCGTCGATCAGGCCGGGGTGGGCTCGCTGCGCGCCGTGTCCGCCCATCACGACTTCGACGGCTTCGCCCATCAACGGCGCGGCGACGTCGACGCCCAGCGCGACAGCTTCCGGCGCGCCCGGGCGATCGACTGCGTCCTCGCCGCCATGTCGATCGCGACCGCCGCGGAGGCCCCGCGCACGGCACTGCGGGAGGCCGCCTACGAGGCCTCTGCAGCCCTGGGTGGGACAGCGGGCGTGGTGGGCGTCCTCGCCGACTTCGTGGTCTGAGAAAGCCCGGCCGCCGGTGGCCTCACGCGAGGTCGAAGCTGTGCTCCACGGCCCGGTTCCATTCCCGGTAGAGGCGTTCGCGCTCACCGGGATCCATCGCCGGATTCCACCGCTTGTCCTCGGCCCAGTTGGCGCGGATCTCGTCCTCGCCCTCCCAGTAGCCGACGGCGAGCCTGGCGGCGTAGGCCGCGCCGAGTGCGGTGGTCTCGTTGACCACCGGGCGCACCACCGGGACGTCGAGGATGTCGGCCTGGAACTGCATCAGCAGCTCGTTGACGACCATCCCGCCGTCGACCTTGAGGGTCGACAACTCCATCCCGGAGTCGGCCTGCATCGCCTCGATGACCTCACGCGTCTGGAATGCGCTGGCCTCCAAGGCCGCCCGTGCCAGGTGCCCCTTGTTGACGAACCGCGTCAGGCCGACGATCACGCCCCGGGCATCGGACCGCCAGCGCGGTGCGAACAGGCCCGAGAAGGCGGGGACGAAGTAGGCGCCGCCGTTGTCGTCGACCCCGGCTGCGAGCTCTTCCACCTCGGCGGCGGTCCGGATGATCCCGAGGTTGTCGCGCAACCACTGGATGAGTGAGCCGGTCACCGCGATCGACCCCTCGAGCGCGTAGCGGGCCGGCTGGTCGCCGATGCGGTAGCAGACCGTGGTCAGCAGGCCGTGGTCGCTGAACACCGGTTCGGTGCCGGTGTTGAGCAGCAGGAAGTTGCCGGTGCCGTAGGTGTTCTTCGCCTCGCCGGGGGCCAGGCACGCCTGGCCGAAGGTGGCGGCCTGCTGGTCGCCGAGGATGCCGGACAGCGGGACACCCGGCAGCGGGCCCTGTCCGCGCAGATATCCGAAATGCCCTGAGGAGCTGCGGATCTCCGGCAGCATGGACATCGGTATGCCCATCTCGGCGCAGATCTCCTCGTCCCAGTCCAGGGTGTGGAGGTTCATGAGCATGGTGCGCGACGCGTTGGTCACGTCGGTGACGTGCACACCGCCGTCCACGCCGCCGGTCATGTTCCAGGCGAGCCAGGAATCCATTGTGCCGAAACACAGTTGGCCGGCCTCGGCCTTGTCGCGCAGGCCGTCGACGTGATCGAGCAGCCAGCGGATCTTCGGTCCGGCGAAATAGGTCGACAACGCCAGTCCGGTGCGGTCTCGGTAGCGGTCGACCCCGGCGTCGCCTGCGAGTTCCGCACACAGCTCGTTGGTCCTGGTGTCCTGCCAGACGATCGCGTTGTGCACCGGGCGGCCGGTCTCGCGGTCCCAGATCACCGTGGTCTCGCGCTGATTGGTGATGCCGCACGCGGCGATGTCGGCGGCGGTCAGCTCGGCCGAGGCCAGCGCGGCGGCGCCGGCGCGGCGCGTGTTGCGCCAGATCTCGGCGGCGTCGTGCTCCACCCAGCCCGCGCGGGGGAAGATCTGCTCGTGTTCGATCTGTTCGACGCCGACGACCCGTCCGGCGTGGTCGAAGATCATCGCCCGGGTCGAGGTGGTGCCCTGGTCGATGGCCGCCACGTATTTCCCTGCACTACCCACGCGGTCAGTGTCGCACGTTGTGGTGCGGCCCGAGATCAATTAGGCTCGGCGAGTATGAACACCGAGTTCAACCCGGACCGGCCCGCCGACATGGGGCCGCTGTACCGCGCCGAGGCGTGGCGCCGGTTCGGCGAGGAACAGTTCGACGTCGTGGTGATCGGCGGTGGTGTGGTCGGTGTGGGATGCGCGCTCGACGCGGCGACCCGTGGCCTGCGGGTCGCGCTGGTCGAGGCCCGCGACATCGCCTCCGGCACGTCGAGCCGGTCGTCGAAGATGTTCCACGGCGGACTCCGGTACCTCGAGCAACTCGAATTCGGCCTCGTCCGTGAGGCTCTCAAGGAACGTGAGCTCTCGCTGCGGTTCCTGGCGCCGCACCTGGTCAAGCCGCTGCCGTTCCTCTATCCGCTGACCCGGCGCGTCTGGGAGCGCCCGTACGTGGCGGCCGGCCTGTTCCTCTACGACCGCATGGGCGGGGCGAAATCTGTTCCCGGGCAGCGCCACGTGACGCGGTCGGGTGCGTTGCGCGTGGCCCCCGCGCTCAAACGCAACTCCCTGATCGGCGGAATCCGTTACTACGACACCGTTGTCGACGACGCGCGGCACAGTCTCACGGTGGCGCGCACCGCGGCGCAGTACGGCGCGGTGATCCGGACCTCGACGCAGGTGGTCGACTTCCTGCGCGAGGCCGGCCGCGTGCTCGGCGTCCGTGTGCGCGACACCGAGACCGGCGAGATGACCGAGGTGCGGGCGCACTGCGTCATCAACGCCGCGGGGGTGTGGACCGACGAGGTGCAGGCGCTGTCGAAGCAGCGCGGCCACTTCCGGGTCCGCGCGTCGAAGGGCGTCCACATCGTGGTCCCGCGCGACCGCATCGTGAGCGAGACCGCGATCATCCTCCGCACGGCCAACTCGGTGCTGTTCGTCATCCCGTGGGAGACCCACTGGATCATCGGCACCACCGACACCGACTGGAACCTCGATCTCGCGCATCCGGCGGCCACCCGCAAGGACATCGACTACATCCTGGAGCGGGTCAACGAGGTGCTCGTCACGCCGCTGACCCACGACGACATCGAGGGCGTCTACGCGGGTCTGCGTCCGCTGCTGGCGGGGGAGGACGACGAGACGTCGAAGCTGTCGCGCGAGCACGCGGTGGCCACCGTCGCGCCGGGCCTGGTGTCCATCGCGGGCGGCAAGTACACGACCTACCGCGTCATGGCCGCTGACGCGGTGGACGCGTGCAACGACTTCATCCCCACCCGCGTGGCGCCGTCGATCACCGAGCGCGTGCCGCTGCTCGGCGCCGACGGCTACTACGCGCTGATCAACCAGTGCGAGCACCTGGGGCAACGGTACGGGCTCCATCCCTACCGCGTCCGGCGCCTGCTCAACCGGTACGGGTCGCTCATCGACGACGTCCTCTATTACGCACAGGAGGACAGGTCGCTGCTCGCGCCGCTCGCGGCCGCGCCGCAGTACCTGCGCGTCGAGGTGGTCTACGCGGCGATCGACGAGGCGGCCCTGCACCTCGAGGACGTCCTGGCCCGCCGGACCCGGATTGCCATCGAGTACTCGCACCGCGGCGTCGACTGCGCAGAGGAGGTCGCCGACCTGCTGGCGCCGATCCTCGACTGGACGCCCGAGCAACGCGACTTCGAGATCGCCAACTACCGGGCGCGCGTCGAGGCCGAGGTCGCCTCGCAGCAGCAGCCCGACGACGACTCGGCCGACGCCCTGCGGGCCGCGGCCCCCGAGGCCCGCAAGGAGATCCTCGAACCGGTTCCGGTCCCCGACTGACACCGGTCACCTGCGGGACCTAGGTCTCTTTTCCGACAGCGGTTCTGGGAGCACCATCGGGAACAGGGGGGAGAGAAGGGACGGATCATGACAGAGACTCCGGTTCAGGTACTCGGCTCCGACGAGGCCTGGGAACTTCTCGGCTCGGGCGAGCTGGGCCGCCTGGCGACGTGCGTGGACGGTGTTCCCGACATCTTCCCGGTGAACTACCACGCCGCGGACGGCAAGATCACCTTCCGCTCCGGCGAGGGCACGAAACTCGCGGAGCTGGCGGTCAACGGCCGCGTCGCGTTCGAGACCGACGCCTACACCGATGCCGGCGGGTGGAGCGTCATAGCCAAGGGCGAGGCGCGGATCCTGACCGGGTTGGGCGAGATCGAGGAAGCCGACAAGCTACCGTTACGCCCGAGGATCCCGACGCTGAAGTACAACTACGTCGAGATCGCCGTTGACGAGATCTCCGCGCGCCGTTTCGAATTCGGTCCCGAGCCGGAGCGGTACCCGGTCTGAGCCACGCACACCCACCCCTTTCGGTGAACCCGCAGCCCTGTGCGGGGGATATGCCGAAAGGGGTGGGTGTGGTGTCACGTCTGGCAGCGCGGGCACCAGTAGATCGACCGCTCGCCACCGGTCGACGCCAGCTCGCCGCGTGTGATGAGGGTCGCGCAGCGCCGGCACAGCTGGCCCTGGCGGCCGTACACCCACATCCGGCCATTGGGCGAGGTGTTGCCGGTCGTCGTGCGTGCGGACCGTAACCTGTTGGCCCACAACAGGCGTCGGCTCAGGTCGACCATCGGTCCCAGGTCGACCTCGCGCACCGGCCGGGTGGGCAGGACCTTCCGCAGGTAGCAGATCTCGCTGCGGAAGACGTTGCCGACACCGGCCATGAGCCGCTGGTCGAGCAACGCGGCTCCCACGGGCTGGTCCGGGTCGTCGGCGAGCCGCCGGATCGCCTCGTCGCGGTCGAAGTCGTCGGCCAGCAGGTCCGGGCCGAGGTAGGCGAGTGCGGCGTCGGGGTCGGCCAGGAGTTCGAGGATGCCGAGGTCGAAGCCGACGGCCTCGTGGGTCTCGGTGCGCAGCACGACCCGGGCCTGGTAGGCGGGGCGGCGCCAGCGGCGTCCGATGGGGTGGACGTGCCAGACCCCCTCCATCTTCAGGTGCGAGTGGACGCTCACCGCGTCACCCGCGCCCGGCGTGCTCTCGTCGACGTCGATGAGCAGGTGCTTGCCCCTCGACCGGACCGCCACCACGTCGCGTCCGGACAGGTCGGCGGTGGCCAGCGACGGGATGCGGAACTGCGACGAGACGAGTCGACGCCCCTCGAGCACCGCGCGGAGCCGGGACGCGGCCGCGTAGACGGTATCGCCCTCAGGCATGGGTGCCGTACCTTAGCCGGATGCCGCGCGGCGTGGTCGCGAAACCGGCCTCGACGAGGACCTTGCCGAAGTCGGTGGCGCGCACCGGCTCCGAGTCGATCTGGTCGATGGTCAGCCGCGACACCCGCCCCGCCCGCACGAGCGCGACCAGCGCGCCGGCCGCCGACTCCAGGGCGGGGATGGCATCGGTGAACGTCAGCAACGTCTTGCCCCCGCGCTCGACGAAACACACGAGCTCACCGTCGACGATCACCACGAGCGCACCGGGTTTGCGGCCGGGCCGATGACCGGCGTCGGCGTCGCGGGAGCGCGGCCACTCCAGCGCCGCGCCGAACGGATTCGCCGGGTCGGTGGCCGCGAGCACGATCGCCTCGCGCGGCGGTTTGCGGTCGGGCAGGGCGTGGCGGCGCAGCTCGTCGACGGTGGCGGGGGAGGCGAACTGCGCGCCGCCGAGTCCGTCGACGTAGTACCCGCGACGTACCTGTCCGCTGTCCTCGAAGACGTTGAGCGCCTTGTAGACCCGCGCGAACCCGCCCGCCACCTCCTCGGTCATGACGCTGCCGCGGGTGATCACCCCGTACCGCGCGAGGAGCTGATCGCACAGGGCCTGAGTCGCGACCGTCGGGTCGATCTCGGCGCGGTCGAGGGCGAACCAGCGGCCGGCCGCGGTCGGGGACACCGAGGGCGCCTCGGCGTGCCCGGCCAGGTACCGCGCGGACAGCCGCCCTGCGCGGAGTCGCGGCGCCCGGCCGCGGGCCCGGTGGGCGGGGGCCGACCGCGGGGCCGACGGACTTCTCCGCGGATGGAGCAGGGCGCGGACCGGCGCGAAGGTGTCGTTCGAGACCTGCCCGGCCCACACCAGATCCCAGAGCGCGCTCTCGACATCGGCCGACGGGGTGGTCGTGCCGGTGGTGATGCCGGAGGCGAACTGCGGAAAACGGAGCGCGCCACCGGGTTCCAGAGCGGTGTGGATCGCCTCGTGGACCGCGGTGGTGTCGATCGGGTCGGGAGCGGGCAGCGTGAACGCGGCGACGTCGGCGGGGTGCAGCGCGATCCAGCCGTCCGCGTTGCCGATCCGGCCGTGCCCCGACCAGACCACTTCACCCGTGCTCAGCAACTCGTCGAGCATGGACGGCGCATAGTCCGACACCCGGGCGGGCAGGATCAGCGACTCCCAGGCGGACGCCGGCAACGGGAAACCGGCGAGCTGGTCGATGACCGTCGCGACCCCGTCGACGCCGCGGAGGGCGGTCTCGGGGGAGGCGTGCTGCCAGTCGAGCAGGAAGCGGGTGAGGACCTCGGGTCCGACGGGCGCCACCTCGGCCCGGCTAGCGGCCAGCGACCCGCGGCGGATCTGGCCCAGCACATCGGTGTGGCACCACTGCGTCGCCGCGGGCGAGACGGAATCGGTTGCCGGATCACCGGTCCGGTTCTCGGGCAGGAAGTCTCCCTCGACGACGCGTCGCTCGCCGGCGAGCCGGGCGAGGGTGTCGCGCACGACGGCGGTCGCGATGCCGAGCGCGCCGGCGGCTTCGGCGACGGTGAACGGGCCGTGGGTGCGCGCGTACCGCCCGACGAGGTCGCCGACCGGGTCGGGCACCGGCTCGAGGTAGGCGGCGGGCACGCCCATCGGCGCCGGGACCCCGAGGGCGTCGCGCAGGCGCGCGGTGTCGTCGATCGACGCCCACAGCGCGCGGCCGTTGTGGTTGACGGAGATGATCTGGCCGCTGCGATGCAGGTCGGCCAGGACGGCGGCGACGGGCTCCTCGCCGCGATAGCGTGCCTCGACCTCCTCGGTGGTCAGCGGTCCGAGCCAGCGCAGCAGGTCGACGACGTCCTCGGCGTCACGCGCCTGGCGCTCCGGCGCGAGCCGCTGCAGCCGGGCGATCACGTCGGCTATCACTCCCGGGTCGAGCAGTTCGCGCAGGTCGACGCGCCCGAGCAGCTGGGCGAGCAGATTGGTGTCCAGGGAGAGGGCGGCGGCCCGGCGTTCGGCGAGCGGGGCGTCGTCGGCGTACATGAAGGCGCCGACGTAGCCGAACAGCAGCGATGCGGCGAACGGCGAGGGACTGGGTGTCTCGGTCTCCACCACCCGGATGCGGCGTGCCCGGATGCGAGCCAGCAGGTCGAGCAGGGCGGGCAGGTCGTAGACGTCCTGGAGGCACTCCCGCACCGCCTCGAGCACGATCGGGAAGTCCGGGAACTTCGACGCCACGGACAGCAGCTGCGCGCTGCGCTGCCGCTGCTGCCACAACGGCGCCCGTCGGCCTGGGTCGCGCCGCGGCAGAAGCAGTGCGCGCGAGGCGCATTCGCGGAAGCGGGAGGCGAACAGCGAGGAATCGGCCAGGCCGTCGGTGACGAGTTGCTCCACCTCGTCGGGGTCGAGCAGGAAGACGCCGGCCCCCGGCGGGTCGTCGTCGGTGTCGGGGAGGCGGATGATGATGCCGTCGTCGGAGGCGGTGGTGGCGCCCTCGATGCCGAGGGTGGCCAGAAGGCGCTGGGAGATGGCGCTGGCCCACGGGGCGTGCACGCGGAGGCCGTAGGGGGAGTGCAGGATCACCCGCCAGTCGCCGAGTTCGTCGCGGAACCGCTCGACCACCAGTGTCTTGTCGGTGGGCAGGTGCCCGGTGGCCTCGCGCTGTTCGGCGATCAGGTTCGCGAGGTTGGTGCGGGCGTTGTCGGTGAGGCCGAGCCGTTCGACGTGGGCGTCGAGCTTCTCGGCGTCGGCGATCGCGCCGGTGAACGCGCCGATGGCCGCGCCCAGTTCGGCGGGGCGGCCCACCGCGTCGCCGATCCAGAAGGGGAGCCGGCCGGGTTGGCCGAACGCCGGCGACACCAGCACGCGGTCGTGGGTGATGTCCTCGATCCGCCAGCTCGTCGCGCCGAGCGCGAAGACGTCGCCGACGCGGGACTCGTAGACCATCTCCTCGTCGAGTTCGCCCACGCGCGTGGCCTTCTCGCCGACCATGAAGACGCCGAACAGGCCGCGGTCGGGGATGGAGCCGCCCGAGGTGACCGCGAGCCGTTGCGCGCCCCGGCGTCCGGTGAGGACTCCGGCGTCGCGATCCCAGTTCACGCGGGGCCGCAGTTCGGCGAACTCGTCGGACGGGAACCGGCCCGCGATGAGGTCGAGCGTGGCCTCGTAGACCCCGCGACCGAGTTCCCGGTACGGCGCGGCGCGGCGCACCACCTCGTACCAGTGGTCGACGTCGAGGTCGTCGACGGCGGCCGCCGCGATCGTCTGCTGGGCGAGGATGTCGAGCGGGTTCTGCGGCACGCTGATCTGCTCGATCTGACCGTCGAGCATGCGCTCGACGGTCACCGTGCAGTGCAGCAGGTCGGTGCGGTGCTTGGGGAACAGGATGCCCTGGCTGATCTCGCCGACCTGGTGGCCGGCGCGACCGATGCGCTGCAGGCCGCTGGCCACCGACGGCGGGGCCTCCACCTGGATGACGAGATCCACCGAGCCCATGTCGATGCCGAGTTCGAGCGAACTCGTGGCGACCACGCATCGCAGGCGGCCCGACTTGAGGTCGTCCTCGATCTGCGCGCGTTGTTCCTTGCTGACCGAGCCGTGGTGGGCGCGCGCGAGTACGGGCTCGGCTCCCGAACTGGCACCGCTTCCCATCACCAGCGCCGGTGCGCCCCCGGCGACCGACGGGTTGGCCTTCTGCTCGGCGGGCGAGCCGTGACGTTCGGCGTGGATCTCGTTGAGACGGGCGGTCAGCTTCTCGGCGAGCCGGCGCGAGTTCGCGAACACGATGGTCGCGCGGTTTGCCTCGATCTGGTCGACGATGGCGGCCTCGACGTAGGGCCACAGCGATCCCGCGGTCGGCGAGAACGCGTCGTCGAGTTCTGCGCCGGCACCCTCGGGACCCGGAGGCGGCGGGATGTTCGCCATGTCCTCGACGGGCACGTCGACGCGCAGGTCGAAGGTCTTCTCGGCCTTCGGCTTCACGACGGTGCACGGGGCGGCCCCGGACAGGAAGCCGGCCACCACCTCGGGCGGCCGCACCGTCGCCGACAGGCCGATGCGCTGCGCCGGCTTCTCGAGCAGCTCGTCGAGACGTTCGAGGGTGAGCGCGAGATGGGTGCCGCGCTTGGTCGAGGCGACGGCGTGCACCTCGTCGACGATGACCGCCTCGACGTCGGTGAGCGTCTCGCGCGCCGCCGACGTAAGCATCAGGTAGAGCGACTCCGGCGTGGTGATCAGGATGTCCGGCGGCGACTTGATCAAACTGCGGCGCTCGGCCGCCGGGGTGTCGCCGGAGCGGACGCCGACGGTGATGTTCGGCTCGGGCAGGTTCAGCTCCTGCGCGGCGCGCGTGATGCCGGTCAGCGGGGCGCGGAGGTTGCGCTCGACGTCGACCGCGAGCGCCTTCAGCGGCGAGATGTAGACGACGCGGGTACCGGTCCGTCTCGGCTCGGCGGCCCGCCCGGCGGCCTCGGCGGCGAGCCGGTCGAGGGCCCACAGGAATGCCGCGAGGGTCTTGCCGGAGCCCGTCGGTGCGATGACGAGGGTGTTCGCGCCGTCGGCGATGGAGGTCCACGCGCCCTTCTGCGCGGCGGTGGGCTTGGTGAAGGCGCTGGTGAACCACCGCCGGGTGGGGGCGGTGAAGCGGTCGAGCACCGAGGGGCGGGGCATCTCTCCACTATGTCTCACCGGTGCGACAGACGGCCGTATCGCGTGCGTATAAGGTCGACGTACGCCTGTACGGGGAATCCGGTGAGAATCCGGAGCGGTCGCGCCACTGTGAGCGACGACAACCGGACGCGGTCGGGAGTATCTCGACGGTGTCCGATGTCGACGCGAGCCAGGATGCCGTGCCGGCGGATGAGATCCACAACTCTCCGACGCGAGATCGGCGAAAGGACACCGACACATGACCATCGGAACCCCTGATCAGGGAATCCCCGTATCCGGCACGACAGCGGCCGCGGCCGCACCGCGGGCCATCGCGGTGCCGAACCTCTCCGCGGCGAGCGCCGCGCTCTGGCTGAGCCTCACCGTGCTGCTCGCCGCACTGGCCTACTACTTCCTCGGGTACGACCAGGGCGTGGTGTCGGTGTTCGGCGAGAACACCTACGTGCACGAGTTCGTGCACGACGCACGCCACTTCCTCGGCTTCCCCTGCCACTGAGCGACCGGCGGAAGGGGACAAGTTCACATGGAGAAGAAGTTCATCGGCGCGGGCCTGCTGTCGGGTCTGATCGCCGGCATCATCTCGTTCGTCTTCGCCCGGATGTTCATCGAACCGGTCGTGGGCAAGGCCATCGACTACGAGGGCGCGCGTTCGGAGGCCGAGGAGACCCTCGAACACGCCGCGGGCGGACACCACCACCACGGCGAGGAGGGTGAGGTCTTCACCCGCGCCATGCAGGAGAACCTCGGGGCCGGTGTCGGCACTCTGGTGTTCGCACTCTGCATGGGAGCGTTCTTCGCGGTCGCGTTCACGGTCCTGTGGTCCTACGTCGGCAGGCGGTACCCGGCGACCGACCCGCGCGCGGTCGCGGGCGCGCTCGGCGTGATCGGGTTCGTCGCCGTCTTCGGCGTGCCGTTCTTCGCCTACCCGGGCAATCCGCCCGCGGTCGGCGACGACGAGACCATCGGCGAGCGGACCGCGGCGTTCCTGACGATCACCGTGGCGTCTGTGGTGCTCGCCATCGCGGCCGTGGTGCTCGCGCTGTGGCTGCGACCGCGGATCGGCGGGCTCGTCTCGGGGATCGTCGGCACGGCGGCGTATCTGGTCGCCGTGGGCGTCACCATCGCGGTGCTGCCGTCGTTCCACGAGGTCCCCGAACCCCTGCGCGACGACGCCGGGCAGATCGTGTTCCCGGGATTCCCGGCCGACGTGGTGGGCGATTTCCGCGTGTACGCGATCGCCAACCAGGTCATCCTCTGGACCGTCCTGACGCTGACCTTCGCGGTGGCCCTCGGCGCGATGTCGCGTTCGAGGAGCGACGGGCGGACCGTCGTCGGCGCCGGTTCGAGGTGAGCGCGGCCGGGTGCACTCACCGCTGATGCAGATCATCACCGCCGGGCGCACCGGCCCCAACAGGTCGGTGCGCTTCGGCGGTGAGGCGCCGCTGGACGACCGGGGGCGCCGGGACGTCGTCGCGGTGGCAGGCGGCATCGAACCCGTCGTCGCCTGTGGGCCCGAGCCGGCGACCCTCGAGAGCGCCCGTCTCCTCGGCGCACCCGTCGAGCAGATCGTCGACGACGCGCTGCGCACCCTGGACGTGGGCGCATGGGCCGGCCTCGCGCCGGAACAGGTCCCGCCGCACCACCTCGCGGCCTGGTTCGCCGACCCCGGCGCGACACCGCACGGAGGGGAGAGCATCGCCGGCCTCGTCGATCGCCTCCACGCCTGGCGGGACCACATGATGGACGAGATCGCCGGCCGTGCGGTCGTCGTGGCCATGCCCGTCGCCCAGGCCCTGCTGTGCCGAGAGGCCTCCGACTACTTCCGGACCGAGGTCCGGCCGGCGGCCGTGTACCGGTGGCCCCGGGACCGTACCGGCGGGTGAGACGACGCACGGCGAAGACACGAAGAGACGGAATCGCCGTGATGTGCCTAGACATCGACAGTGACTCCTGACACAGTTGAACCGGCAAAGTGAAACGTGTTCCACCTCGGTGGCTACCGGTCTGGGAGAGTGACGATGTTCGAGTGGTCCGAAGAAGACCTGATGGTTCGGGATGCGCTGCGCGCGTTCATCGACAAGGAGATCCGGCCACATGTCGACGAGCTCGAGTCCGGCCAGCTCCCGCCCTACGACATCACCCGCAAGCTGCTGCAGACCTTCGGCGTCGACCAGATGGCCAAGGACGCGCTGGAGAAGGAACTCGCGGCCGAGGCCGCCGGGGAGAAGAAGGAGTCGTCCGGCGGCGGTGGCGGCGCCATGGGCGGCTCGATGTTCATGATGGTCAACATCGAACTGGCCGGCGTGTGTCTCGGCCTCGTCGCCTCGCTGGGCGTGAGCATGGGCCTGACCGCGTCGACGATCCGCAGCCGCGGCACCCTCGCACAGAAGAAGCGCTGGTTGCCGGAACTGGTGACGATGGAGAAGATCGGCGCCTGGGCCATCACCGAACCCGACTCGGGCTCGGATGCGCTGGGCGGCATGAAGACAACCGTGCGCCGCGACGGCGACGGTTACATCCTCAACGGTCAGAAGACCTTCATCACCAACGGCCCGTACGCCGACACCATCGTCGTGTTCGCCAAGCTCGACGACGGCAGCGACACCCCGATCCGCGACCGCAAGGTGCTCACCTTCGTCCTCGACAAGGGCATGCCCGGTCTCACGCAGGGTAAGCCGTTCAAGAAGATGGGCATGATGAGCTCGCCGACCGGTGAGCTGTTCTTCGACAACGTCCGCCTCGGCAAGGACCGCCTGCTCGGCGAGACCGAGGACACCGGCTCCGACGCCCGCGGCGCCGAGGGCGCCAAGGCCGGGTTCGTCGCCGAGCGCATCGGCATCGCCGCCCTGTCGCTGGGCATCATCAACGAGGCGCAGCGCCTGTCGGTCGACTACGCCAAGAACCGCAAGCTGTGGGGCCAGCCGATCGGCGACTTCCAGCTCATCCAGCTCAAGCTCGCCGAGATGGAGATCGCGCGGATCAACGTGCAGAACATGCTGTTCAACGCGATCGAGCGCGCCAAGGCCGGCAAGCCGCTGAGCCTGGCCGAGGCGTCGGCGATGAAGCTGTACTCGTCGCGGGCGGCGACCGATGTCGCCATGGAGGCGGTCCAGCTGTTCGGCGGCAACGGCTACATGGCGGAGTACCGGGTGGAGCAACTCGCCCGGGATGCGAAGTCGCTCATGATCTACGCGGGCAGCAACGAGATCCAGGTGACCCACGTCGCCAAGGGGCTGTTGCGCGGCTGAGCCGTTGGCTCCATGGCCTGGAGCCGCGCCCCGCGCGGCTTCGGGCTATGGGGTCGCGGCCTGAGCCAGCCGCCAGACCCGATCCCGCGACATCGGGGTCTCGTGGGGCCGCACGCCGATCGCGCGGCGGATGGCATTGGCCAGCGCGGGCGCGACCGGGTTGAACGGCGACTCCGACATCGACTTGGCGCCGAACGGCCCGAGCTCGTCGGCGGTGTCGGCGAAATAGACCTCGGTGTAGGGGATGTCGGCCATCTGCGGCACCCGGTACGTGCGGAAGACCTTGGTCACGGGCACCCCCTCGTCGAGCATGATCTCCTCGTAGAGCGCAGACCCGATACCTTGCGCCACTCCGCCTTCCACCTGTCCCCGGCACTGCTCGGGATTCATCACGGTGCCCGCGTCGGCGGCGTGGACCGACTGCAGGATCACGACCTTGCCGGTATCGGTGTCCACGGCCACGCGGAATGCCTGCACGTTGAACGCGATCGAGCGCATCTCGCCGCGTTCCTCGCCGGCGGCGTAGGCGCGGGCGCCGTCGGGCAGGTCGAGGCGGTGGCGGCTGTCCACGGCGGCGATGAGGTCGCCGAAGCCGATGAGACCCTCGCCGACGATCGCCCCGTCCGGGCCCATCCGGATCTCCGCCGGATCGGCTCCGGTGAGCCGGCCGGCCGCATCGACGAGGGCGTCGCGCAGCGCGAGGCTCGCGGCATGCACCGCCTTGCCCGCGACGGTGGTCCCGGCCGACGCGAACGCACCGGTGTCATATGCCGCGGCGTCGGTGTCGCCGTGGTGCAGGGACACCCGCGAGACGTCCGTCGCCAGTGCGGTGGCGACGATCTGCGTGTGCACCGTGGTGGTGCCGTTGCCGAACTCGCACGTCCCGACGCCGACGTGGTAGGTCCCGCCGGTATCGACGGAGACGGTGACCTCGGAGATGTGTCCGCGCGGGGCCATCGTGGCGATCGCGGCGATGGCCATGCCCTCACCGACGCGCCACCGCGGCCCGGGCGGCGGGGCGACCCCGTTGCCGCGCCGCAGCGCGGCCTCGGCGGCGTCGAGACACTGGTCGAGCCCGTAACTGCCGTACACCAGGTCGACCTCGGGTGCGGGCCGGGCGATCAGCAGCGGGTCGCCGTCGGCGACCGCGTTGCGGCGGCGCAGCTCGAAGGGGTCGATGCCGAGGCGGAGGGCGAGCTCGTCCATCGCGGACTCGACCGCGAAGATCACCTGGCCGAGGCCGTATCCGCGGAAGGCTCCCGACGGCGGGTTGTTGGTGTAGACGGCCTCGGCGTCGATCCGCTTGACGGGGCAGTTGTAGATCGACACCGACTCCGCGCAGGCGTGGAACATGACGCCGATCGCGTGGTTGCCGTAGGCGCCGGTGTCCGAGAGGACCTCCACGCGCAGGGCGGCCAGCCGACCGTCGTCGTCGGCGCCGAGTTCGACCGTCACCCGCATGGGATGCCGGTAGGTGGTGCGGGTCATCTCGTCGGTGCGGGTCATCTCGTAGACGCAGGGCCGGCCGGTGCGCAGGGTGGCGATGGCGGCGAGGTCCTCGGTGAGGAGTTCCTGCTTGCCGCCGAATCCGCCGCCCACGCGGCCGCTGAACACCCGCACCCTCTCGACCGGCAGGTCGAGGATGCGGGCCAGTTCGTCACGCACCAGGTACGGGACCTGCGTGGACGTGCGCACCACCAGGCGACCCTGGGCGTCCAGCCATGCCACCGAGCCGTGTGTCTCCAACTGCGCGTGGGACACCCGCTGGGTCTGCCAGGTTCCGCGCACCGTCGTCGACGACCCGGCCAGGGCCACGTCGATGTCGCCGCCGAAGCCCTCGTGGAAGGTCGCCACGACATTGCGCTCGGGTTCGGCGACCCGCTCCTCGGGGGTGCGGTCGGGATGCAGGAGCGGCGCTCCGGGCGAGCGTGCCTCCTCGGGGTCGAAGACCGCGGGCAGGACGTCGTAGGTGACGCGGATCAGTCGCGCCGCCCGTTCGGCGACGCCCGGCGTGGTCGCGACCACCGCGGCCACCCGCTGGCCGACGAATCGCACGACCGGGTCGAAGACCAGCGTGTCGTCGGGGTCCTCGAGGCGGTTCTCGTGGCGGGCGGTGGAAAACCTTGGCGTGGAGACGTTCTCGTGGGTGAGGATCAGCTCGACGCCGGGCAGGGCCGAGGCGTCGGCGGTGTCGATGGCGACGATGCGCGCATGCGGATGCGGCGACCCGAGGACGTGGATGTGCAGGGCGTCGGTCAGCGGCACGTCGAAGGTGTAGGGCTCGGTCCCGGTCACCACCCGGCGCGCCGCCGGCGGGGTCACCGAGGTGCCCACCGCCTGTCGAGTGACGGCCGGGGAGGCGTCGGGCGCGCCGGCCCGGCCCGACTCGCCGGTGACGGCGCCGGCGATCGCCTCCCGGATGGAGCGATATCCCGTGCAGCGACACAGGTTTCCCTTCATCCGCCGCGGCAGGTCGTCGAGGTCGGCGGGGGTCAGCGTCGACGAGGTGACGATCATCCCGGCGGTGCAGAACCCGCACTGGAATCCGAAGCGGTCGACGAAGGAGTGTTGCACGGGGTGGAGATCCTCGGGGGTGCCGAGGCCCGCCACCGTGGTGACCGCCCGCCCGGCGGCGCGCTGCGCCGGGAAGATGCAGGAGTGCACCGGCTTGCCGTCGACGAGGACCGAGCAGGCGCCGCAGTCTCCCGCGTCGCACCCCTTCTTCACCTCGAAGTGGGCGTGTTGCCGCAGCAGCGTCCGAAGGCACTGTCCCGGTGCGGGTTCGGCGTCGACGCGCTCTCCGTTGATCTCGAATTCCATCGTCACGCCGTCCCTTCGAGTTCGAGACGGATCTCCTCGGCGAGCACCGCGGAGACGGCCCGCCGCCAGTCCGCCGAGCCGAGCGGGTCGGTGTGGTAGCCGGGCGCGGCGGAGATGTCGTGCCGCAGCCGGTCGGCGCTCGGCGGTGAGGGGTACCGCAGGACCGTGGGCCATTCGGTGGCCGCGGTGATCCCGTACACCGTGGTGCCGTCCGGGTCGATGCGCCCGGTGACCACCGCGCCCGAGCGGCCGAGTTCGGCGAGGGCGATCTTCCGGAACCCGGTGCGCGCGGCCAGCGCGTGCCCGGGGAAGTCGACGGCGCGCAGGACCTCGCCCGGCCCGAGGACGTTGATGCCGTTGCCGATCACCAGATCGGCCACCGGCAGGTCGCGGTCGGCGCCGTCGCGATGCCAGATGTGGGCGGTCGCGTCGAGGCCGACGGCCAGCGACACCATCGACGCGGCGGAGAACGAGCGGCAGATGTTCCCGCCGACGGTGGCCATGTTCCAGATCTTGAACGAGGCGAGGAGGGCGTTCGCGCACTGCGCGAACAGGGGGTGGGCGCGGAGGCCGGGACGTAGCGGGAGGGCGGCGAGTTCGGCGACAGTGCAGGTGGCGCCGACGCGCAGGCCGCCGTCGGAGAGCTCCTCGAACGACGGCCAGCCCATCTCGCTGAGATCGACCAGGCCGGTCGTCGCGGGTTGCGGCTCGGAGAACACCCAGGTCCCGCCGGCGACGATCTGCTCGCCGGGTTCGGGGAAGACCTCCTCGCGCGAGCGTGCGAACCGGTAGCGGGTGACGGCGGCGAGGTCCATCAGCGCGCCTTGTCCATCAGGCGGCGGTGTGCGACCGCGACGGACTCGGTCATGGCGGCGGTGTCGATGGTGAGGATTTCTCCGTCGGCGACCACCCGGCGCCCGTGCACCCACGACGCCTTGATCGGCGGGATCGCTCCGAGCACCAGCGCGGCGACCGGGTCGTCGATGTCGCGGTGGGCCACCGTGGACAGGTCCCAGAGCACGAGGTCGGCGAACTTGCCCGGTTCGATGGAGCCGATCTCGTCTTCCCGGCCGAGCACGCGTGCGCCGCCGCGGGTGGCGAGTTCGAGCGCGGTGCGGGTGGTCAGGGCGGTGGGGCCGCCGCGGGCACGCGCCATCAGGACGGCCTGGTGGGCCTCCTCGAGGAGCCGGGCCGATTCGTTCGACGCCGCGCCGTCGACGCCGAGACCCACCGGGACGCCCGCGTCGACGAGATCGCGGGTTCGGCAGATCCCGTTGCCCAGGCGGGCGTTCGAGGTGGGGCAGTGGGCCACACCAGTCTGCGTCGCGGCCAGGCGGGCGATCGCGGCGTCGTCGAACTCCACGCCGTGGGCGTACCAGACGTCGTCGCCCACCCAGCCGACCGACTCCATGTACTCCAAGGGGGCGCAGCCGAAGTGCTCGGCGCAGTAGGCGTCCTCGTCGACCGATTCCGCGAGATGCGTGTGCATGCGGACGCCGAGATCGCGTGCCAGCACGGCGGACTCGCGCAAGAGGTCGGTCGTGACGGAGAACGGTGAACAGGGGGCGAGTGCGATCCGCAGCATCGCGCCGGGTTCCGGGTCGTGCCAGCGGGCGACGGCGTCGGCACTGGCGGCGAGGATCTCGTCGATGGTCTGGACCACCGAGTCCGGGGGGAGGCCGCCGTCCTTCTCCGAGAGGTCCATCGAACCGCGGGTCGGGTGGAACCGCAGGCCGATCTCGCCCGCCGCGGCGATCTCGGCACCGAGCAGGTCACCGCCCTCGCGGGGGAAAACGTAGTGGTGGTCGGTCGTCGTGGTGCATCCGGACAGCGCCAGTTGGGTCAGCCCGCCGAGGGCCGCCGCGTGCAGCGCCTCCTCGTCGATCCCGGCCCAGATCGGGTAGAGGGTCTGCAGCCACGCGAACAGCGTGTGGTCGGCGGCGAGACCGCGCGTGATCCATTGGTAGAGGTGGTGATGCGTGTTCACCAGACCCGGGGTAAGGACGCATCCGCGACCGTCGACCCGCACCACGTCGCCGTCGACCGATGCCGCCGGGATCGGCTCGGCGGACACCGCCGCGATCCGGGTTCCGTCCACGAGCACCGACGCCCCGGGCAGTTCCCGGCGCTGCGCGTCGAGCGTCAGCACGTGGGTGTTCTCGATCAGGATCGCGGGGGCCACGGCGTCACGCTACGTGCATCCGACCCCGCGCGCATCTCGTGTCACGAAGCCCGACGTCCGGATGGGAAGCGGGCTCCCATCCGGCATCTCGGGCTCAGACGGAGGTCTCGGTGATGCCCTTGTGCGCCGGGATGGCGAAGGCGACCAGCGCCGCGACCGCACACGCGCCGAGGCCGATCACCGACGCCCAGAGGTACCCGTCGGTCGTGGGGACCGCGGCGGCCGCGCCGTCCGGGCCCGTGAACGACGTCATCGACCACGTCAGCAGCATGCCGACGACCGCCGAGGCGGTGGAGGTGCCGATGATCCGCATCAGGGCGTTGACGCCGTTGGACTCACCGGTCTGCTCGACGCTGACCACCTGCATGATGAGGGCCGGCATCGCCGAGTAGGCGATGCCGAGGCCGGCGCCGATACAGCAGCTGAGGACGAGCATGTGAATCCAGGAGATGCCCCACGGTCCCGCGACGCCGACGATGAAGATGAGGTAGCCGATCCCGATGACCACGCCGCCGAGGGCCAGCGACACGCGCGCGCCGAGGGCGGCGTTCATCCGGCCGCTGACATTGGACATCGCGAACATCACCAGGCCGCTGGGCGCGAGGATGAGGCTCGCATGGACCATGTCGTAGCCGAGGCCGTCCGGGGTGAACGTCGGGGCCATCAGCAGCTGGATGGGGATCAACTGCATCGCGTAGAAGGCGAACCCGGTGGCGATCGACGCGAGGTTGGTCAGGAAGAGCGGCCTGGTCCTCAGGATCCGGAGGTCGATCAGCGGGTTGTCGCGACGGAGTTCGATGACCGCCCACAGAGCGAGCAGGACGACGAAGCCGCCGAGCAGCCCGAGGGTGAGCGGGCTGCCCCAGCCCCACGACGCGCCCTTCGAGAGCGGCAGGAGCAGGCACATCAGGAACGCGCCGAGCCCGAGCGCGCCGATCGCGTCGAAGCGTCCGCCCGCGGTCACGGTGTTCGACGGGACGGTCAGCAGGACGCCGAGCGCCGCGAGTGCCGCGGTGAGCCCGCACACCCAGAACAGCGCGTGCCAGCTGACGTGCTGGGCGATCGCCGCCGCGATCGGCAGGCCGAGGGCGCCGCCGATGCCCAGTGACGCGCTCATGGTTCCGACGGCGGTGCCGAGGTGTCTGGGCGGAACGATGTCGCGCATCACGCTGATGCCGAGGGCGACGATGCCGAAGCCGAGGCCCTGTAGCCCCCGGCCGAGGATGAACAGCGGCAACGACGTGGCCAGTGCGCAGACCACCGACCCGAGGGCCACGAAACCGAGGCTGCCGAGGATCGCCCGGCGCTTGCCGTACATGTCGCCGATGCGGCCGCCGATCGGCGTCGCGACCGCGGCGACGAGCAGCGTGATCGTGATCGCCCAGGTGGTGTTGGAGGGCTCGGCGTTCAGCAGGGTCGGCAGTTCGGGGATGAGCGGGACGATGATCGTCTGCATCACCGCCACGACGATGCCGGCGAGACACAGCACCACGACCGCGGCACGCGGGTGGGGCTTCTCGTCCTCGTGGGAATCGGGACGGGACTCCAGCGCTGATTCGACGGCGTCGGGGGTCTCCTCGCCGGACACCCCGCCGGTCCCCGTGCTCCTGGTCACGAGACCGTCCGGCTCGTCGTACACATGATCGTTCACACCTCCGAACGATCAGGGTATCGGTGCCGCGTCGTTCGAGTACGTCGGCGTGCGCGAATCCCGTCCGAACGGACGAGTCCAGACCCCGGTCGGAGGGAGCCGGGGTCACGGGGTTCAGAGTGCGAGAAGCTCGGCCGCCGACACCGGCTGTGGCCAGCGCGGGGTGATCCCGTCGCCCGAGGACACCCCGCGGATGCGTCGCATCACCCACGGCGCCAGGAATGTGCGGGCCCATTCGGCGTTCTGCCGACGTTGTTCGCGCCGCGACAGCTCGGCCGCGGCCTCGAGTTCCACGCGGGTGATGTCGTGGTCGACGCCGAGCAGGTCGAGGACCTCGGCGGCCATGCGGGTGTGGCCGAGCGAGGACATGTGCAGCCGGTCTGTGTCCCACATGCGGTAGTCGTCGAAGCCCTTCAGGCGCCAGTAGTCGAGGACCATGACGCCGTGGCGGTCGGCGACCTCGCGGACCAGCTCGTTGTAGATGGCGATGCGGCCGCGGAGCTTGCGGAACACCGGCGCCCACCCGGTGTCGTAGGCGGTGAAGACGACGACCGTCGCACCGGTGGCGGCGAGCTTGCCGATGGCGGTGTCGTACCGGTCGACGAGCGCATCGACGTCGAGCCCGGGCCGCATGAGGTCGTTGCCGCCGGCGTAGATCGTCACCAGGTCGGGGTTCATCGCGACGGCCGGCTCGAGCTGCTCGGCGATGACGGCGTCGAGCAGGCGCCCGCGGATCGCGAGATTGGCGTAGGCGAAGCCCTCGTCGTGCCGGGCGAGCTGTTCGGCGACCCGGTCGGCCCAGCCGCGCAGCCCGTTGGGGCGGGTCGGGTCCGCGTCTCCGACTCCCTCGGTGAACGAGTCGCCCAACGCGACGTAGCGGGTGAAGCCCACGATGCTGGTCCTCCTGGTCGACTATGACGATCGGCTTAGAGCCGACCGGTTGAGAACAGTAGTTCGCGCCGACGCGACGAGCCAAAGTCTGCGGCGTGGGTCACCGGTGAGGGGCGGTGCGAACGGCCGAGGGGTCGGGTCGTGCGGCGGCCGGGCCGTGGATCCCGACGGGATCGGCCGGTCGGGGTCGGGGGTGTGTGGCGCCGGAGCTCTGAGGCCGGCGGGCGTGTAGGTGTGTCGGCGTTCGGTGGCGGGTTGCGCTTCTGTCGAGAGTTGTTGACACCCAATGGCTGTGGGCGATCGGAAGTTGCATCGAGGCGTGCTGCGGCGGGTGTCGGGCGTCGGGTCGGGCGGGCTGCGGCGTGAGTAGGATCACGTGATGTACTGCACTGGTCCGTCGATCCGGCGGCACCGGGAACACGCCGATTCCGTCGAAGCGGGAAAAGGGGAGCGCCCCATGTTCGAGAAGGTTCTGGTTGCCAACCGGGGCGAGATCGCGATCCGCGCGTTCCGCGCCGCGTACGAGCTCGGCGCGCGCACGGTGGCCGTCTACCCGTACGAGGACCGCAACTCGACGCACCGGCTCAAGGCCGACGAGTCGTATCAGATCGGTGTGCCGGGGCATCCGGTGCGGGCGTACCTCTCGATCGACGAGATCGTGTCGGCCGCCGTGCGTTGCGGTGCCGACGCGATCTATCCGGGCTACGGGTTCCTGTCGGAGAACCCGGGGCTGGCGCGTGCCTGTGCCGAGAACGGCATCACCTTCGTCGGCCCGAGCGCGGAGGTGCTCGACCTGACCGGCAACAAGGCGACTGCGGTGGCCGCCGCCCGCGAGGCGGGGATCCCGGTGCTGGCGTCGTCGGAGCCGTCGGCCGATCCCGCCGAGCTCCTCGCCGCGGCGGCCGACATGCGGTTCCCCGTGTTCGTGAAGGCCGTCGCCGGCGGGGGCGGCCGCGGCATGCGCAGGGTCGACGAGCCGGCCGATCTGCCCGAGGCGATCGCCGCGGCGTCGCGCGAGGCCGACGCCGCCTTCGGCGACCCGACGGTGTTCCTGGAACAGGCGGTGGTCGATCCGCGGCACATCGAGGTGCAGATCCTCGCCGACGATGACGGCGACGTCATCCACCTGTACGAGCGCGACTGCAGTCTGCAGCGTCGCCACCAGAAGGTGATCGAGCTGGCGCCCGCGCCGAACCTGCCGGACGAGCTGCGCGAGAAGATCTGCGCGGATGCCGTCGCCTTCGCGAAACACATCGGCTACTCGTGTGCGGGCACCGTCGAGTTCCTCCTCGACCACCAGGGCAGGCACGTGTTCATCGAGATGAACCCGCGCATCCAGGTGGAGCACACGGTGACCGAGGAGATCACCGACGTCGACCTGGTCAGCTCGCAGCTGCGCATCGCGGCCGGTGAGACGTTGGCGGACCTGGGACTGTCGCAGGAGTCGATCCGGATTCGCGGTGCGGCCCTCCAATGCCGCATCACCACCGAGGACCCGGCGAACGGATTCCGGCCCGACGTCGGCCGGATCACCGGCTACCGCAGCCCGGGCGGCGCGGGCGTGCGCCTGGACGGCGGCGCGAACCTCGGCGCGGAGGTCAGCGGGCACTTCGACTCGATGCTGGTGAAGCTGACCTGTCGCGGACGGGATTTCCCGACGGCGGTGCGACGGGCGCGTCGAGCGGTGGCGGAGTTCCGCATCCGGGGCGTGGCCACGAACATCCCGTTCCTGCAGGCGGTGCTCGACGACCCGGACTTCCGGGCCGGGCGCATCACCACGTCGTTCATCGACGAGCGTCCCGGGCTGCTGACGTCGCGGTCCTCGGCCGACCGCGGCTCCAAGATCCTCGCCTACCTGGCCGACGTGACGGTCAACAAGCCGCACGGCGAGCGTCCGACCACCGTCTATCCGCGCGACAAGCTGCCCCTGGTGGAGAGGGCGTTGCTGGCGTCGCCGCCGGACGGGTCGCGGCAGCGTCTGCTGGCGCTCGGCCCGGAGGGTTTCGCGCGTGATCTTCGGGAGAACCCGCGCCTGGGCATCACCGACACCACATTCCGTGACGCGCATCAGTCGTTGCTGGCCACCCGGGTCCGCACGACCGGATTGGTCACGGTGGCGCCGTATGTCGCCGCGCTGACGCCCGAGCTGCTGTCGGTGGAGTGCTGGGGTGGCGCGACCTACGATGTGGCGCTGCGGTTCCTGAAGGAGGACCCGTGGGATCGGTTGGCGCAGTTGCGCGAGGCCATCCCGAACATCTGCCTGCAGATGCTGCTGCGCGGCGCCAACACGGTCGGGTACACGCCGTATCCGACGAAGGTGACCACCGCGTTCGTGGCGGAGGCGACCGACGTGGGCATCGACATCTTCCGCATCTTCGACGCGCTCAACAACGTCGACGCGATGCGACCGGCGATCGACGCGGTCCGCGAGACCGGTCGGGCGGTGGCCGAGGTGGCCATGAGCTACACGGGCGATCTGATGGACCCGGCGGAGGATCTCTACACCCTCGACTACTACCTGCGGCTGGCGGAGGAGATCGTCTCCGCCGGTGCGCATGTCCTGGCGATCAAGGACATGGCCGGCCTGCTGCGCGCGCCGGCGGCGTCGAAGCTGGTGTCGGCTCTGCGGAAGAACTTCGACCTCCCGATCCACGTGCACACCCACGACACGCCGGGTGGGCAGCTGGCGACGTACCTCGCCGCCTGGGAGGCCGGCGCGGATGCGGTCGACGGTGCGTCGGCCGCGCTCGCCGGAACCACCAGCCAGCCGCCGCTGTCGGCCATCGTCGCCGCCGCCGCGCACACCGACCGCGACACCGGCCTGGACCTGGGGAGGGTCTGCGACCTCGAGCCCTACTGGGAAGCCCTGCGAAAGGTGTACGCGCCCTTCGAATCCGGGATTCCGGCGCCGACCGGGCGCGTGTACTCCCACGAGATCCCGGGCGGACAGCTGTCGAACCTGCGCCAGCAGGCGATCGCCCTGGGGCTGGGCAACCGCTTCGAGGCCGTCGAGCAGGCGTATGCCGACGCCGACCGCATCCTGGGACGCCTGGTCAAGGTCACCCCGTCGTCGAAGGTCGTCGGCGACCTCGCCCTGGCGCTGGTCGGCCGCGGGATCACCGCCGCCGACTTCGCCGCCGACCCGTCGGCCTACGACATCCCCGACTCGGTCATCGGCTTCCTGCGCGGCGAACTCGGCGACCCGCCGGGCGGCTGGCCGGAACCGCTGCGCAGCCTCGCGCTGAAGGGGCGGGCGGCGGCCCCGCCGGTCGCCGAGCTGACCGCCGACGACGAGGCGATCCTCGACAAGCCCGGCCGTGAACGGCAGGTCCGGCTCAACCATCTGCTGTTCCCCGGTCCCACAAAGGAATTCGAGGAGCACTTCGAGACGTACGGCGACACCTCGAGGCTGACGGCCAACCAGTTCTTCTACGGCCTGCGGTACGGCGAGGAACACCGGGTGTCGCTCGAGCCCGGGGTCGAGTTGATGATCGGTCTCCAGGCGATCAGCGACGCCGACGAGAAGGGCATGCGCACCGTGATGTGCGTGCTCAACGGCCAGTTGCGTCCGATCGCGGTCCGCGACCGCAGCGTCGATTCGACGGTCGCCTCCGCCGAGAAGGCCGACCGTTCCAACCCGCACCACGTGGGTGCGCCGTTCGCGGGCGTCGTCTCGCTGTCGGTCGGCGTCGGCGACGAGGTCGCGGCGGGCGCCGCCATCGGCACCATCGAGGCCATGAAGATGGAGGCCGCGATCACCGCGCCGGTCGCAGGAAAGGTCACGCGCGTCGCCATCGGACCCGTCACGCAGGTCGCGCCGGGAGATCTGCTGATCGAGATCGGCTGAGACGGTTCGGTTCCCGCGGCGAGGCTTGTCTTCCGCTCCTCGGACCCGATCAGCGGCTGGAAGCCGGCGTCGTCGGAAACGGCTGCTGCCTAGCTGTTCTCGACGACGACATCGGCCCGTACGCGGGTCTGCGCGACGAGCGCCGCGTTCGGCTCGTCGACCGACTCGATCCACGCACGCGCCTGCGCCCCGGTCTTCCCGGCCGCCACGTGTCGCCTCAGTAGTCGCTCGCCGCGGATCTCGGTGTCGGCGTCGACGTGGACCAGCAGGTCCAGGAGGGGCCGCACCTCACGCCAGTGGGGAGCGTCGAGTCCGAGATAGTTGCCCTCGACGACGACGAGCCGCGCGGAGGCCGGGACGAGGAGCGACCCGGCGATCGGTTCGCCGGCCGTGTGGTCGAAGTCGGGCGCGTAGACATCGTGATCGGCATCGGCCACCCGACGCAGGACCGCGACGAAACCGGCGGCGTCGAAGGTGTCGGGCGCGCCCTTCCGGTGCCGGCGGCCGAGCCTTTCGAGTATCGCGTTCGACAGGTGGAACCCGTCCATCGGGACGTATCCGACCCCGGCGTCGCCGAGTCGCGTCGAGAAGTCCTCGACGAGGGATCGCGCGAGCGTCGTCTTGCCGGCGCCGGGTGGCCCGGTGATGCCGACGATCACGCGGGCGTCGGTCCCGGCGAGCAGCGAATCGATCGCGTCGGCGACGGACACGCCGCTCAGCTGCCCCGATACGTCGAATACGCAAACGGGCTCAGCAGGACCGGGACGTGATAGTGCCCATCCGGATCGTCGACCTCGAAGCAGATGTCCACCTCGGGGTAGAAGCCCTTGACGTCGTTGTCGGCGAACCAGTTGCCGGTGTCGAAGACCAGGTGGTAGATGCCGGGGACGAGGGGCTCGTCGTTGACCTGCCCGATCCGTCCGTCCGAATCCGTTCGGCCCGAGGACAGTTCGGTGCCGGATGCGTCCTGGAGCGAGACCTCGACCCCGACCGCGGGCGAGCCCGACGTCGCGTCGAGTACATGGGTGGACAGACCGGTCATCCGCGGGCACCTCCGGCGTCGGGTTCGTCGGTTCGTACTGCCGGTGCCAGCATACGTTTCAGGCGGCTGCGGTTGATCTTGGCGAGCTCCATCCGCATCACCCGGCGTTCGGTCTCGGGGTCGTTGCGCAGGCGTTCCTCGAGGATTGCGAGGAGTTCTTCGGCCGGGCGGCCGTTGGCGAAGACGAGATAGACGTGCCCGAACTTGTCCTCGTACTCCTTGTTGTACTTCTTCAGGTCCTCGAGGACGGCGGCGTCCGCGCCGGTCACTCCCGACTGCTCGCGCGCCGACGACGCGTTGTCCGGGCGGTCCCCGATGCGGGGGTGCCCGGCGAGCGCCTCGTCGAGGTCGGACTCGGTGAGCTCGGCGAGGATGAGGTCGGCGTATTCGAGGACGGCTTCCTCGTCGGCGAAAGGCCGGGCCCGGGCGACGCGTAGTGCCCAGATCGTCGAACTGCAGCACTCGTACAGCGCTGCGATCGCCTGCTTCTCGGTCAGCTCGTTGAAGCTGGGGACTCCACGCCAGTCGACTCGTCGCACGCGCTCAGCCTAGGAGAGTTCCGGCCGGCGGCCGAACCGGGCGGACGTGAGCGGGTTGGCGTCGGCGACGAGATCGTCGAACCGGTGGTTCGCGATCTTCGCGATCTCGATGAGCGCGAACGACTTCTCGCTGCTCTCCGAGTTGTCCATGCGTGACCAGCCGTTGCGCAGCACGCGGTCGTAGCGTTCGGCCTCGCGGGCGCAGATGACGAGCGGGAAACCGAAGTGCTCGCGATATGCGGTCGCGAGATCGACGACGTTCTGGTGCTCGGCCTCGTCGAGCTGCGAGAGCGCCACATGGTCGACGGCGGCCATCTCGCCCGACTCGTCCTCCGCCCCGAGATCCGGGAAGGCCTGGATGAGCTCGAGCTGCTCGGCGTCGTTGCCGGTGAGCATCGCCTCCTGGAAGGCGCTGCGCAGATCGTGCACATCCTCGAACGGCCGCTGCGCGTAGGCGCGGTCGAGGACCCAGTCGACGTCCTGCACGACATGGCCGAAGGTCTCGCGGAACTTCTCCAGCGACATCTCGTTCACCTCGTCGAGGGTGATCGACCCCGCGCCGGCAACGGCCGGACCCCTTCTTCCGACGTGGAAGAACAAGAGGTTCAACAGGATCGCGGTGATCGCACCCATCGTGATGCCCGTCGAGAACGGGATCTGCAGGAAGATGTTCGGTATCGCCTGGTCGACGCCCGGGGTGGCCGGGGTGTCGACGACGTTGCCGTCGACGTCGATGACCTGCGAGGGGCCCGACGACTGCGAGAACTGGACGTACAGCGCCACCGCCAGGGAGGTGGCCGCGATGATCAGGTTGCGGTGGTCGGTGAAGTCGACCGAGGTCAGCATCTGGATGCCGACGACGGCGACGGTCGCGAACATGATCAACGCGGCGCCGCCGAGCACCGGCGCGGGGATGCACTCGACGATCTTGGCGGCCTTCGGCAGCAGACCGAGCAGGATCATGATGACGCCGGCTGCGGCGACCACCCAGCGGCTCTTGACCCCCGTCAGCCGGACCAGGCCGACGTTCTCGGAGAACGCGGTGTACGGGAACGAGTTGAACGAGCCGCCGATCATCGTGGCCAGACCGTCGGCGCGGACGGTGGCGGCGATGTCCTCCTTCTTGATGCGCTTGCCGACGATCTCTCCGGTCGCGAACACCGATCCGGTCGACTCCACGGCCACCACCAGCAGCACCACGATCAGCGAGACGATGGCGACGATGTCGAAGCGGGGCCAGCCGAACGCGAACGGCGGGGTGAAGCCGACCCAGGACGCCTCGCCGACGATCTCGAACCCGGTGTCGCCCAGGAGCCACGCCACGGCGGTGCCGATGACCAGACCCAGCAGTACCGCGATCGTGCCCATGAATCCACGTAGGAACCGTTGCATGAGCACGATGAGCACGATGGTGCCGAGCGCGTAGAGGACCCACCTCGGGTTGGAGCTGTCATGGATGTGGGTGTCCGGGTCGCTGACGGCGTCGCCCGCGCCCACCGGGAAGAGGCAGATGCCGATGATCGCGATGAGGGTGCCGGTCACCACCGGCGGCAGGAAGCGGATGAGCTTCGCGAAGAACGGCGCGATCAGGAACGTGAACAGGCCCGCGGCGATGACCGCGCCGTAGACGGTCTGCAGGCCGACGCGGCCGCCGCCGTGGTCGTTGGCGATCTTGATGACCGGTGCGAGGGTGGCGAACGTGATGCCCTGGAGAAGGGGGAGCCGGACGCCGATCTTCCAGATGCCGACCGCCTGCAACAGCGACGCGATGCCGCAGGTGAACAGGTCGGCGGTGATGAGCATCGTCAGCGCCTCGGAATCGAGGTCGATGGCCCGGGCGATGAGCAGCGGCACCAGCACCGCGCCGGCGTAGAACGCCACGACGTGCTGCACGCCGAGCGTGATCATCTTGCCGACCGGGGGCACCTGGTCGACGGGGTGGACCTTCTTCTTCCGCTGCTGACCCGCGGATGCTGCGTCGGTGGCCATCGCTGCCTCATCCCCTCCCCACCGACCGTCCCGGTCGGTGCGGCTCGATTCCGCGACTCGTTTCCGAGTCGGCCCGGCAGGGTAAATGGTGGCGCCGTGCGGCGCGGTCCGCTCGTCGGGGACCGAAGATTTCACAAGCGTTTACCTGGCGTCGGTGGACGCGGGTAGGGAAGAGTGGGTCCGTGCACGACGACGCGATCGACCACTCGACGAGCGGTGAAGCCCCCGGGGCCAAGGTGCTGGGCGCGGTCCTCGCCGCGGGCGCGGGCAGCCGTTATGGAGAACCGAAAATCCTTGCCCATGACGGTGATTGGTTGGGTCTGGCGGTCGCGGCGCTGCGGGATGGCGGATGCGACGAGGTGGTCGTCGCGATGGGCGCGGCCATCGTCGAGCCGCCCCGCGGGGCCTCTGCTCTGATCGTCGAGGACTGGTCGAAGGGGGTCGGGCACTCGGTGGCTGCGATGCTCGGTGAGGCTTTGGCGAGGTCTGGGAGGTACAGCGTCCTGTTACACACCGTTGACACGCCGGACGTCGGCGGCGCGGTGGTGAGCCGGGTTCTCGACGCTGCCGGGCATCGTGCGGATGCGCTGGTCCGGGCAGTCTTCGACGGCAGGCCCGGGCACCCGGTGTACCTCGGTGCCGATCATCTGCGGCCGGCGGTCGAGGTCATCGGGGGAGACGTGGGAGCGCAGCCGTATCTGCGGGGTCATGAGGTGCGCGAGGTCGAGTGTTCCGACCTCGCGTCGGGGATCGACATCGACGTCCCGGACTGATTCCGCGTCCTGACGAGCGTGGCGAGCATGACCGCCGACATCGCCGTCAGCACGCCGACGGACACCGCGAGGATCACCATCGTCGTGCCCATCGCGGTGAAGGTCAGCAGACCGCCGGCGACGAGCACGCTCCCGCCGCCTCCGAGATACGACGCGGCGTTGAAGAGCGCGTACCCGCCGCGAAGTCGCGCAAGGTTCGTCACCGAACGGACCATCGAGAGACCGGCGATCTGAGCCAGCCCCTGGGCCGCGCCGGAGAACGACGCGGACACGAACAGCACCCATGCGGTCGACGTCGCCACGCCGACGACAAGAGCGGCCGCGGCGATAGCTCCGACGGCCAGCGCCGTCCCGCCCTGTGCTGTCCACGATGCGCGGGCGAACAGCAGCTGCCCGGAGACCGCCGAGGCGAACACCAGGAAGACGAGAAGTCCGGCGGCCGTCGTGCTCGTGGTGCCGAGCGTGTCGCGCAGGAATCCCGAACCGATCGACATGTAGATCGCGCACGTGATGCCGGAGGAGAATGCGAGTGCACACGCGGCGGTCAACACCTGCCGACGCCGTTCGGGATCGGCGGGGGTGTCGTCGGGTATGCGCGCGTGGCCGTCGTGGTGGCGCGGCGAGGCCGACCCGCCCGACCGCGTCATGGTGATCACGAGGACTCCGATCACGGCGGCCAGCGCGGCTTCCATGACGAAGATCAGCTGCGTCGGCCACAGCGGCAGGTCCGCGAAGATGCCGCCCAACAGTGGACCGCAGGCCAGACCGGCGGAGATGCTCAGCCCGGCGACGGACGGGCCGGCCCTGCTGCCCCGGCGCTCGAAACTCTCGGTCACCGCGGCCGCCCCGCACGATGCGCAGATTCCCGCGGCGATGCCGCTGACGAACCGCGCGGCCAGCAGCCACCACGGGCTGGGCGCGGCGGCGAAGATCGACGCCCCGATCACGCAGCAGGCGAGCGCGGCGGCGAGCGCACGCGCCCACCCGATTCGGTCGATGAGTCGGCCGAGGCCCAGCAGTCCCACGAACACGCCGGCGGGGTAGCCGGAGAAGATCACCGTCGTGAACGCGGCCGAGTACCCGAGTTCGTCCTGCCACAGCGGGTACACCGGACTGGCCATGTTGGAGAGGAGGAAGCCGACGAAGATCGCGGCGGCGGGGACCATGGCGTCCTTTCGCGGGACATCGAGACAATTCGGTATGACGAATAATCAGTATGACGAATCGCGGTCCTGATGTCTGCCGGCTGCGGCACGCCGTCGGCGACCTCCACCACCTGCTGATCCCCGGCGAACGCCAAACGGTTTCTGGCGCGCTCGGTTTTCGGCGGCCACAAACTCCACGCATCGGTCAGCGGGGTCAGCTCGGCCTGCAGAAGCCTGTCGATGAGCCCGTGAATCGAATCGAGAATTTCGGCGGCGTCGGCGGGTCCGTCGGAATGAACGGAAATGTCAACTGCAACGGTGTCGGTCACGACGCTCACCCCCAAAGCTCTGTATATCGAATGCATGTTCGATTGCAGATGGGGGCCAGGAGCCCCGCAGAGCTCATCCACAAGATCTCGGAGGGCTTATCGGGAGCCGTGCGGCCGTTCCGCTTCGTCGCGAACATCCGTATTCCCGTCGTCGGTTGCCTCCGGTGCCTGGGGACTCGTGTCAGGGAATTGCGGCGTCGTTCGACGAGAAATCTGTCAGCGCTCCCGTCGCCTTTGCCGATTCGAGACCTTCTCGTCGCCGATCCGCTGCCTGTAGAAGGCATATCTGTCGCACGACGATGAATAGGGTGCAGAAAAGAATCGGGTGAGCACGAGAAATGTGGTCATCGGAAGGCCCCGTCACCGAAGAAGGTGATCAGCATGACGCGAGCGCACCGCCGTCGACTCCTCATGGTGGTGGCCGCCGCGGTCGTAGGCGGGCTGGGGCTGACAGTGCTCGTCGGATCGTCCGAGCCGGACACCCGCCACTCGGCGCACTCGGTGCAGGACGAACACATGCCACCCGGCCTCGACATCACCTTCCGGTGGCCGTCGACGCCGGTCCTGGACCCGCAGTCCTCGGAAGGGACGTTCGTCCGCGCCTGGGTGGAATCCTTCGAACTCGCCACCGCGGGCGCATCTCCGGCCTGGGGATACCCGGGATTCGTCGAGGCGGCACCGTCGAACATCGACCAGATGATCACGGCGTACCCGACGGAGGTGACGCCGGACCGACGTCAGGTCGGCACCGCGTTCTACACCGGGCTGCGCCGGGGCGACGACGTCGACAGGACGCGGATCATCCTGTGCCGCCATGGGTATCGGTCGGTACAGCACGCCGGGCGATGGGCCATCGGGTTCGACACACCCCGACCGGTGGAGATCGACATCCGGCGGGTCGGCGATGAACCGAGTGCCGCTCCCCGAGGTGGGGAACGTACTCCGGGCACCGATGTGTTCGGCGGCTGGTACACCTCGCGCTACGATTTCGCCGCGCTCTACCCGACGCCGACTGCGGATCAGAAGGCGTGCGACGCAACGACTCCGGCGGCCCTGCCGCGGTGGCTGCCCACGGAGGGCGACCAACCGTGGCCGACGGCGCCGTCGGTGCCGGGATGGTCGGCATACCCTGGAGCGGTCTGAGGGGCCGTCGATCATCCAGGCAGGCATCCGCCGACAGGTCTCCGTCCACCGAGAGGGTCTGTCGGCCACGAGGGCCCGGCGGCCGGGCAACATGCCAACGCTCGAGCTGGGCACGGACTTCGCACGGGCGAAGAGCGCCGGCGCTACCGGTCGGGGAGACCGTACAGAAGGTCGTCGAGACGGACCGGGAGATCGCGGACCCGCACACCGGTCGCGTCGTGGACCGCGTTGACCACCGCGGCGGCGCTGCCGACGATCCCGATCTCGCCTGCGCCGCGCGAACCCATCGGAGTCGCGTGCTCGTCCGCGTCGTCGAGCCAGACGGCGTCCACGTCGGCGATGTCGGCGTGCACCGGGATGTGGTATTCGGCGAGGTCCTGGGTGACGACGTGACCGAACCGCGGGTCCCGGACGCTCTCCTCGTGCAGGGCCATCGAGATGCCGAAGGTCATGCCGCCGATCAGCTGTGACCGCACGGTCCGCGGGTTGATGACGCGTCCTATCGAGAACACGCCGAGCATGCGCGGGATACGGATCTCGCCGGTGTCGGCGTCGACGTGCGCCTCGACGAAATGCGCACCGAACGAGGAGATCCGAAACCTCTCGGTGTCGGGGTTCTGCTCCGTCGTGGCCGTGACCTCCGCCGCCTCAGGTGGGTTCTCGCCGTATCGCTCGCGGAATCGCCGGGCCGCCGACACGATCGCCGAACCCCACGACGACGTGCCCGACGATCCGCCCGCGACGGTGGCCTTCGGAAGCACGCTGTCGCC
This sequence comes from Gordonia paraffinivorans, assembly GCF_900683595.1. Taxonomy (NCBI): domain Bacteria; kingdom Bacillati; phylum Actinomycetota; class Actinomycetes; order Mycobacteriales; family Gordoniaceae; genus Gordonia; species Gordonia paraffinivorans. The sequence goes on from NZ_CAACYD010000007.1 coordinate 1,486,410, forward strand.
GATCTGCAGGTCGATCCGGTCCGCGGCGACACCGAGTGCGTCGGCCGCGATCAGGGTCAGCGCGGTCCAGGCGCCGGTTCCGATGTCGGTGGCCGCGATCCTGACCGAGAAGCGTCCGCTGCGGTGGGAGATCGCCGCCTCGTTGCCGGGATTCACCATGTGCGGGTAGGTCGACGACGCGACGCCGTACCCGACCAGCCATCGTCCGTCCCGATGGGCCGCGGGCGCAGGGCGTCGATCCCAGCCGAACCTGTCTGCTCCGAGACGAAGACAATCGACGAGACGCCGCGACGACCACGGCTTGCCGGACTCCGGGTCGTCGGCCGGCTCGTTGCGGACCCGCAGTTCGATCGGGTCCATGCCCAGCCGCTCGGCGAGTTCGTCCATCGCCACCTCGCCGGCGAACATGCCGGGCGCCTCGCCCGGGGCCCGCATCCAGAACGGAGGGGGCACGTCGAGCGGGACCACGTGGTGGTCGGTGCGGCGGTGGTCGGCGGTGTACATCATCCGCGACGAGACGGCCGCCTGCTCGGCGAACTCCTTGGCCCGTGCGCTGTGGACCCACGCCTCGTGGACGAGCGCGGAGACTCGGCCGTCGAGTCCGGCAGCGAGGCGGATGCGCGAGCGAGTCGATGCGCGATGGCCGACGTAGGCGAACATGTGCTGCCGCGGCACCGCGAACTTGACGGCCCGCCCGGGTAGTCGCATGGCGGCCATCGCGGCGAGGACGTCGTGGGAGTGCGGTGATCCCTTGGAGCCGAAACCGCCCCCGACATGCGGTGCGATGACGCGCATCTGCTCGGGTTCGAGTCCGAGGACCGGTGCCAGAGACGACACCACGCCCTGCGTCGACTGGGTGGAGTCGTACAGGGTGAGGACCTGCTCCGCCGGTGCCCAGATCGCGACGACGGTGTGCGGTTCCATGGGGTTGTTGTGTTCTTCGGGAGTCGAATACCACTCGTCGACGACGACGGTGTCCGCCGGCGGGTCGTCGAGGATACGGTCGGGTTCGCCTGTCCGAGAGGTGGTCTCGAATCCGCCGTTGACCTTCTGCGGGCGATGGGAATCGGGGTGGTCGGCGCGGAAGACGGTGTCGTGGTCCTCGGAGAGATGTTCGACGAGCACCGATGCCGCTGCCTCTCGGGCGATCTCGGGAGTCCGGGCGACCACGGCGCCGATCAGCTGACCGCGATAGGAGATCTCGGGGGACTGGAGGATGGTGAGATCTCCGTCCGAGGTGTCGGCCAGGCGCGGCGCGTCGAACACCGTGAGGACCAGTTCGACGCCATCGGTGGCGACGGCGACGGAGGAGTCGACGGACGTGACCCGGCCGCGGGCCACCGTCGCGGTGATCGGCCACAGGTACAGGGCGTCGGAGACGTGCTCGAACGCGTAGGGGGCGGTGCCGCGGACCTTGCCGGCGCCGTCGATTCGGGGACTGGAGGTGCCGATCGTGCTCATCTCGGCTGCTCCTCGGTCTGGCAGAGGTCCCTCAGCACCGACGCGAGGGTGCGCCGCAGCAACGGGATCTTGAAGGCGTTGCCGTCCAGGGGACGCGCGTCGGCGAGTTCGGCGTCAGCAGCGGCGGCGAACAGCTCGGCCGACGGGCGGTTGCCGCGCAGGACGGCCTCGGCTCGTTCGGCCCGCCACGGCGTGTGTGCGACACCCCCGAAGGCGATGCGGGCGTCGCGAATCACCTCGCCGTCGTCGGTGCTGACCTCTGCGGCGACCGACACGAGGGCGAACGCGTACGACGCGCGGTCGCGGACCTTGCGGTACGTCGACGCCGAACCCGGGCGCGGCGCGGGCACCTCGATGGCGACGATCACGTCGGTCGGTTCGAGGACTGTGTCACGGTCGGGATGGGCGCCCGGAAGCCGGTACAGCGCGCGCAGGTCGAGCCTGCGCTCGCCGTCGGTGCCGTGGACCACCACCCGCGCGTCGAGTGCGGCGAGCGCGACGGCCATGTCCGACGGGTGGGTGGCGACGCAGTCGTCGGAGGCGCCGAGAATGGCGTGTTGGCGCGTGTGCCCGCCGAGAGCCGAACAGCCGGTGCCGGGTTCGCGCTTGTTGCAGGGCGTCGTCACGTCCTGGAAGTAGACACACCGCGTGCGTTGCAGCAGATTTCCGCCGTTGGTCGCCAGGTTGCGCAACTGGGGTGACGCGCCGGACAGCAAGGCGCGGGCGAGCATCGGATGGCGGCGGCGGACGAGGGGATGGGCGGCGGTGTCGGCGTTGCGGGCGGTGGCGCCGAGACGCAGGGAGCCGTCGGGGTTCTCGGAGATCCGATCCAGGTCGAGGTGCGAGATGTCCACGAGCGCCGGAGGATCGGCGACGCCGAGTTTCATGTGGTCGACGAGGTTGGTGCCACCCGCGATCGCCCGGGCGCCCGGATGGTCGGCGAGGAAGGCGACGGCCCCGGCGACGTCGGTGGCGCGTTCGTAGGCGAACGGTCTCATCCGCCGACCACCTGTCGGATCGCGGCCAGGATGTTCGGATACGCGGCGCAGCGGCACAGGTTGCCGCTCATCCGCTCCCGGATCTCGTCGTCCGTCAGAGGCTCGGAGGACGCGTCGGGGTCCAGGTCCTCGGTGGCGTGGCTGGCGTGGCCGCCCTTCGCCTCGTCGATCATGCCGACCACCGAACAGACCTGGCCCGGCGTGCAGTAACCGCACTGGAAGGCATCGGCGTCGATGAACGCCTCTTGAACCGGATGAAGTCCGCCGTCGGCGAGTCCGTCGGCGGTCACGATCGTGGCGCCGTCGTACATGACCGCGAACGACAGGCAGCTGATGATCCGCCGGCCGTCGACGAGCACGGTGCACGAGCCGCACTGACCGTGATCGCAGCCCTTCTTCGGGGAGAAGACGCCGAGCCGGTCGCGCAGGCAGTCCAGCAGGGTGGTGCGTGTGTCGACCGTGACGTCGCGTTGTACGCCGTCGACGGAGAGCGAAACCGTGGCTTCCACGTTCGCGTGGGTACCCGGCATGCCCCCGTCCAAACCACGCGGTCGGCCACGGCGTCGAATCGGGGCGCGATGTCCGGCGGCCCGACCGGCCTGTCTGTAACAATCTGCGCATGGCCCACGCGAGACCCAGAGTCGTGATCATCGGTGCAGGATTCGCCGGCATCCACTGCGCCCGGAGGCTCAAGAAGGCGCAGGTCGATGTCACGCTGATCGACCGCAGCACGAGTCATGTCTTCCAGCCGTTGCTGTACCAGTGCGCCACGGGCCTGCTGTCGGAGGGCGCGATCTCGTCGCCGATCCGGCATCTGACACGACGCCACCGCAACCTCGACGTGGTGCTCGGCGAGGCGGCGGACATCGACGTCGACGCGCGGGAGGTCGTCGTCGACCGGCTGGACCTGTCGAGGTTCCGGGTGCCGTACGACTATCTCGTCGTGGGCGCGGGCATGCGCACCGCCTACCGCGGCAACGACCGGTTCGCCAGGTTCGCGCCGGGCATGAAGACCCTCGACGACGCCCACGTCATCCGGCGCAAGATCATGACCGCCTTCGAGATGGCCGAGACGATCGACGACCCGGAGGAGCAGTCGGCGTGGCTGACCTTCGCCGTGGCCGGCGGCGGGCCGACCGGGGTCGAACTGGCCGGTCAGATCCGGGAGCTGGCCACCCGGGCGCTGGAACGCGAGTACGACTCCATCGACCCGTCGCGGGCGCGGGTGCTGCTCCTGCACGGCGGGGACCGGGTGCTGCCGTCGTTCGACGAGCACCTGTCGTCGAGTGCGCAGAAGGCCCTCGACAAGCTCGGGGTGGAGACGGTCCTCGGCGTGCACGTGACCGGCGTCGGTGACGACTTCGTCGAGACGACGCGGAAATCCGACAAGCACAAGGAGATCTACCCGGCACGCACCACGCTGTGGACGACCGGCGTCGAGGCGGTGCCGTTCGCGGCCACCCTGGCGCGGGCGCTCGGCGTCGAGCAGGACCGGTCGGGCCGTATCCCCGTCACCGACGACATGTCCGTGCCCGGGCACCCGGAGGTCTTCGTCTGCGGGGACATGATGGCCTACGACAATCTGCCCGGGGTCGCCGAGGTCGCCATGCAGAGCGGGCATCACGCGGGTCGCGTGATCGCCGATGAGGTTGCGGGGAAGGCGAACAGGGCGCCGTTCAAGTACCGGGACCTCGGCACCGCCGCCTACATCGCGCGGCGTCACGCCGTCGTGCAGTCCGGCCGGCTCCACATGCGGGGCCTTCCGGGATGGCTGGCGTGGGGCGTGATCCACATCGCGTTCCTGGCCGGTGCCCGCAACCGGATGGGCACCGTGATGAACTGGAGCGCCACGCTGCTGACGGGCTCACGACGTGAGCGCGCGATCATCTACGGCGACACCGAGACAGCGCGTACGCCCTACGGGCACTGGGAGAGGTAGACGCGACCACCCATCGCCGCGGACACGGCACACCGCGGCCCATCCGCGGCCCTCATCCCGGGATGTGCCGGCGCTCAGGCCTTGCCGCGCAGGTACTCCAGGACCTTCTCCCAGTCCTCGAAGGGCGCCTGACCGAAGTGGATGTGCTCGCCCACGAAAGCGTCGACCCCGCGCGCGGTCCGGTCGTCGATGATGAAGTCGCCGTGGTTGAGGTTCTTGTGGTGCGACAGGATCACCCGCTTGTAGGCCGGTGAACTCTCGTCGCGACCGAAGTGCATCTTGACCCAGAGCAGTTTCTCGGTCCACGCCATCGGGTTGTCCCACGGCGCGGTCGAGAGGATGTAGGTGTCGAAGAGCGTTGCCAGTTCGCGGTAGGCCGCGATCGCGCCGGGCATCGGGTCCATGAGAGAGAAGATGCCGGGCACCTCGTCGAGGCTGCCGTCGAAGCGCTTGCGTTCGGCCTCGCTGAGCTTGTCGATGCCGGAGCGGAAGTCGACCAGGGTGTTGTCCATGTCGACGTAGAGGATCTTCTTGCGCGGTTGGCTGTGCACGTTGTCGGTCATCGTCGCCTTTCCTGTCGGGTCTGACGTGGGGGTCTCAATGTGCGCTTGCCGGCGGCCGCAAGGACGGCACGCGGTTGACGAGTCGTGCGCCGCGCGAGGGGATTCGCCGTGCAGCGGTGCGCCTGTCGCGTAGTGGTCGAAGCGCGGGTGCATGTCGGTCGCGACCCGAGCGAAGACGTCGATCCGCGGCTCCTCGTGGCTGACGCCGATGGACGCCTCGACCGGTCCGGTCGGCAGCTGCAGGGTGCCGTCGGCGCGGAGCGGGAGGTGCCCGCCGAACCAGGTCTCGATGTCGTGCTTCACCAGGTCGCGTACGGCATCGGGTCCCATCTCCTCGGCGGCGACGATCGGGCACCGATCCGGGTGCGGACGGCCGGTGTCGGCGAGGAACGCCGGCGCGGGCATCGACCAGTGCTCGCGCAGTGTCCGCTCGACGAGTCCGGCGATCACGTCGGCCCGGCTCGGCGGCTCCTCGCGGATGAGTCGGCCGTCCGCGGTGGATCTCCAGCCGAGTTCGACGAGTCGCCGCGGTTCGTCGACCGGGCAGGCGACGGTGACCCGGACTCCGCCCGGCCGTCCTGCGCGGATCGCGAACCGCCGGTCGTTCGCGATCTCGGCGGACGGCGTGATGAAGACCATCTCGCAGTCCCCGAGCGTCGCCAGCCGCCGCGCGAGCCGAGCCTCGAACTCGCGCCAGGCGTTCTCGACCGCGCTGTCGAGGCCGGGGCCGTCGAAGGACGGGGGGTCGAAGTGGTTGTCGGACATGACGTTCCCCTTTCCGAGCCGGCATCCCGGCACCGGGTGGACCCGGCGCGGCACACGGGCCGGCTCTGAGCGCCCCGAGGCCGGGGCGGAACTGTGGGGTGCCCCGAGCGGGGGCGGAACTGCGCTGCCCCGAGGTGGGGCGGGAGGCGCCTCACCGGAACCGGGAGGATCACCTGACAACTGCAGGATAGGACAGGGGTCCGACAAGTCTGGTGCCGAGATCACAGAGCGTTCGGCGAAACGGTTGTCCGTGGTTGCCCGGCCTGGTATCCAGATTAGAACACGTTCTAATTCCTACCGGCGAGGAGTCTGTATGCACACCCCGATCTGCGACGAGCTCGGCATCGAGTTCCCGATCTTCGCGTTCACGCACTGCCGCGACGTGGTCGTCGCGGTGAGCAAGGCCGGCGGCTACGGCGTGCTCGGCGCGGTCGGATTCACGCCCGAGCAACTCGAGATCGAGCTGAACTGGATCGACGAGCACATCGGCGACCACCCGTACGGCGTCGACATCGTGATCCCGAACAAGTACGAGGGCATGGACGCGAACATGTCGGCCGAGGAGCTCACCAAGATGCTCCAGTCGATGGTTCCCCAGGAGACGCTGGAGTTCGGTCGCAAGCTGCTCGTCGACCACGGCGTCCCGCTCAACGAGGAGGACGACAACTCGCTGCAGCTGCTCGGCTGGACCGAGGCGACCGCGACCCCGCAGGTCGAGATCGCGCTGCAGCACCCCAAGGTCACCCTGATCGCCAACGCGCTCGGCACGCCGCCGAAGGACATGATCGAGAAGATCCAGGCCACCGGCCGCAAGGTCGCGGCGCTGTGCGGATCGCCCAAGCAGGCCCGCAAGCACGCCGACGCCGGTGTCGACATCATCATCGCCCAGGGTGGCGAGGGCGGCGGCCACTGCGGCGAGGTCGGCTCGATCGTGCTGTGGCCGCAGGTCGTGAAAGAGGTTGCGCCGCGGCCGGTTCTGGCCGCCGGCGGCATCGGCAGCGGTGAGCAGATCGCGGCCGCGCTCGCGCTCGGCGCGCAGGGCGCCTGGAGCGGCTCGCAGTGGCTGATGGTCGAGGAGGCCGAGAACACCCCGGTCCAGCAGCAGACCTACATCAACGCGTCGAGCCGCGACACCGTGCGCAGTCGCTCGTTCACCGGCAAGCCGTGCCGCATGCTGCGCAACGACTGGACCGAGGCGTGGGAGGACCCCAACAACCCGGATCCGCTGGGAATGCCGTTGCAGTACATGGTGTCCGGCATGGCGGTCGCGGCGACGCACAAGTACCCCGACGAGAGCATCGACGTCGCCTTCAACCCGGTCGGCCAGGTGGTCGGGCAGTTCAAGAAGGTCGAGAAGACCTCCGCGGTCATCGAGCGCTGGGTGAGCGAGTACATCGAGGCCACCAGCACCCTCGAGTCGTTCGCCAACGCGACGGTGTAGCGGATCCCCTCGCCGGGTGTTGCCGGCGGAGCGCGAATGCGCGACAACTGATCTCGAGCGAATCCCGAGGCCCGGCGGACAGGTTCCGCCGGGCCTCGGGCTGTCGCCGGCCTGTCGGCGATCCTGATCGTCGGCAGGCTGCTCGTTCTGGGCGTCACGACCCGCGTCGCAGACCGCGCGCTATTCCACGGACCGATGTCGCATGCGACAGGATCAGGATCGGCGACATCGACCGAGGTCGCCGATCCGAGGTGATGTCGCGTGCGACATCCCCTGGCCCCAGCACGGCCGCGACGGGCAGCCGGGGCCGTCAGCGGATATCGCGCGCGAACTCGTCCGACACACTCAACCCCAGCGCGCCCTCGGCGAACCTCGACACGGGTCCGACCGCGGCGTCCAGCGCCTCGTCGTAGCCCTCGCGGGCCCGGCCCCAGAGCCGGCCTTCTCCGCCCTCCGGAGTCACGCCGACGAGCGCGACGAGTTCGCCGGTGGTGGGGATGCAGACCGCCCACACGAAGCGGGTCTCCGATGCCCAGCCCGCCTCGGCGGCCGACACGTAACCGGCAGGGGAGGCGACCCCGAGATCGGTCAACGCCGGCACGTCGGTGATCCGGTCGTCCGCACGTAGCGCGCGCAGGTACCACGTCCCGGCGTTGATCTCGACTGCTTGCACGACGTCCTCGGGGCAGATGTGGGGAAGCGAGACGAGCCACGAAGGCCGGCGACGTCAGGTCACCGGCCTTCGTGGCTCGCAGCGTTCACTCCTCGCGCCTGCAGTGGCGCAGGGGACTACTTGATCTCCAGCAGCACGGTGCCCTGGGTGACCGCGGCGCCGGCCTCGACGGACAGGCCGGTGACCACGCCGTCCTTGTGGGCGGTGACCGGGTTCTCCATCTTCATGGCCTCGAGCACGACCACCAGATCGCCCGCGGAGACCTCCTGGCCCTCCTCCACGGCGACCTTCACGACGGTGCCCTGCATCGGTGCGGCCACGGCGTCGCCGGAAACGGCGGCGCCGCCACCCTTCTTGCGCGAGCGGGCCTTCGGCTTCTTGCGGACGACCCCGTTGGCCGACGCTCCGCCACCAAGGGCGAGATCGCCCGGCAGCGACACCTCGACGCGGCGTCCGCCGACCTCGACGACGACCTTCTGGCGCGGTGCGCTCTCGTCCTCCTCGATGGCCTCGCCACCGGTGTACGGCTCGATCGGGTTCTCCCAATCGGTCTCGATCCACTTGGTGTAGACGTCGAACTTCTCGCCGTCGCCGATGAAGGCGGGGTTCTCCACGATGTGGCGGTGGAACGGGATGACCGTGGCCAGGCCCTCGACCTGGAACTCGGCCAGGGCGCGGCGGGCACGCTCGAGGGCCTGCTGGCGGGTCTCGCCGGTCACGATCAGCTTGGCGAGCATCGAGTCGAACTGGCCGCCGATGACGTCACCCTCGACCACACCGGAGTCGACGCGCACACCGGGGCCCGACGGCTCGCGGTAGACGGTGATGGGGCCGGGGGCCGGCAGGAAGTTGCGGCCGGCGTCCTCGCCGTTGATGCGGAACTCGAAGGCGTGGCCGCGCGGGGTCGGGTCCTCGGTGATCTCGAGCTTCTCGCCGTTGGCGATGCGGAACTGCTGGCGGACGAGGTCGATGCCGGCGGTCTCCTCGGTGACCGGGTGCTCGACCTGCAGGCGGGTGTTGACCTCGAGGAAGGAGACCAGGCCGTCGTTGCCGACCAGGAACTCGACGGTGCCCGCGCCGTAGTAGCCGGCCTCGCGGCAGATGGCCTTGGCGGACTCGTGGATACGGGTGCGCTGCTCGTCGGTCAGGAACGGCGCGGGGGCCTCCTCGACGAGCTTCTGGAAGCGACGCTGCAGCGAGCAGTCGCGCGTGCCGGCGACGATGACGTTGCCGTGCTGGTCGGCGAGGACCTGGGCCTCGACGTGGCGGGCCTTGTCGAGGTAGCGCTCGACGAAGCACTCGCCGCGACCGAAGGCGGCGACGGCCTCGCGGGTCGCCGACTCGAACAGCTCAGGGATCTCCTCGATGGTGTAGGCGACCTTCATGCCGCGGCCACCGCCGCCGAAGGCGGCCTTGATGGCGACCGGCACGCCGTGCTCCTTGGCGAACGCGACGACCTCGTCGGCGTCCTTGACCGGGTCCTTGGTGCCGGGGGCCATCGGGGCGTTGGCCTTCAGCGCGATGTGGCGTGCGGTGACCTTGTCACCGAGGTCGCGGATGGACTGCGGCGACGGCCCGATCCAGATCAGCCCGGCGTCGATGACGGCCTGGGCGAAATCGGCGTTCTCCGACAGGAAGCCGTAGCCCGGGTGAATGGCGTCCGCGCCCGACTTCTTCGCGGCGTCCAGGATCTTGTCGAAGACCAGGTACGACTCGGCCGAGGTCTGGCCGCCCAGCGCAAATGCCTCGTCGGCGAGCTTCACGAACAGCGCGTTCGCGTCCGGCTCGGCGTACACCGCGACACTGGCGATGCCCGCATCCCGGGCTGCGCGGATGACGCGAACAGCGATCTCGCCGCGATTGGCGATGAGGACCTTGCTGATTGAGGTACTGGGCACTTGTTCTCCTGGGCCTTACTCGTACTCAGGTGCTCGCGGCGCGCGGTGGCGCGTGCGACACGGTTGTCGGACAACGATCAAGTCGGGGGTACACCCTCCTCGACCGGGATGCGGACGGCTCGGGCGATGGACGACGCCGGGAGTCCAGCATCGCGACCTTCCGGCCAATACCCTAGCCCACCGAGCAATCGTTCGGTGGAGCCGTGGGTCACATCGCGCGCGAGAATGTGCTCGCATCACCGAGCTGACTCACGAGTAAGGCGAAAGCGTGCAGGTAGGCGTGCACGGGCCCGAGGGTCGGGTCGATGTCGGCCGCGTCGGCGTCGGGCAGGGGCCGCGAAGGATCGCCGTCGAGGCCTGCCGTCGCCCGGAACTCCGCCGAGGACTCGTCGACGCCGTACGCGTGCAGTGGCGACTCGCGTGGGAAACGAGCGGAGTACCGCAACCCCGACGGCGTGCGGTTGATCCAGATGTAGACCTCGTGCGGCGAGTAGCTGTGGCTGCGGATGACCTTCGCGCGCCCGGCGTCGGCGGCACCCGCGCCCGGCGCGTACCGGGTGTCGATGAACGAGATCACGAACCGCGGGGCTCCCTTGTACCCGATCAGCTGGGCCACCCGCTCGAAGGGCAGAGAGGCGCCCTGACGCCCGCGTTTGAGCATCTCGGTGGACCGCGCGACCGCCTGGTCGAAGGTCGGGGAGTCGGACATGTCGATCCAGAACGGCGCCAGCCCCACGAACCAGCCCAGCGCGGCCAGCCACCGGGTGTCGTTGCGGGTGTGGCGCGGCAGCACGCAGCGGAACTCGGGGTCGCCGGTCATCTCGTGGTGGACCATCGCGAAGGCGGCCAGGATTCCGGCGGTGAGGGTCCCGCCCGCCTCCGAACACACCGCGGTGAACCGATTGGCGGTCGCGTCGTCGGCGATGACGCCCCACAGGGACTCCTGGGGGATGGTCGTCTCGTCGATGTACTGCTGCTCCTCGCGGGCCTGCTCGGCGGAGGTCTGTGAGGAACGCAACAACGCCGGCATGTCGCCGCCGCCGGACCGCAGGAACTCCGACCACATCGCGACGGCCGGGTGGTCGGCGCCGGTCTGATCGGCCAGGCACCGCTCCTCGGCGCTGAAATCGACGTAGCTGCCGACCTCGGGGAGGTTGGGGTTGCGGTGCTCGCGGGCGGCGCGGTAGAGGGTGACCAACTCCTGCTGGGCCATGATCAGCGAATACCCGTCCACGAGCGAGTGATCGGCGGCGAACAACAGGGTGAACGAGTCCGCGCGGCCGACGGTGGCGAACAGGTAGGCGGGCCAGTGCAGCGGCGCCGTCGCGCGGTCGAAGGCGCCGCCGAGCTGCTCGACGAGCGGACCGGGCTCGGAGTACCACCCGATCCGGCCCATCTTGAGCTTCACGGTGCCCGGCGGCGTCGTCAGCCGCTGCAGGCCCGACCCCTTGACCACGACGTGGCTGCGCAGGACCTCGTGCCGGTCGATCCACTGCGTCAGCACCTTGCGAATGGCGGGGATCGACAGGGGTTCGTCGAACTCGATCGACAGGCCCAGCCAGGCCTCGCGCCCGCCCTCGCGCTGGGTGCGCGCACGGTACTCCGACGCCGCCCGCAGGTGCTCCTCGTGATTGTGCGAGGTGAGTCGGGGATCCGGCTCCCACGAATTCAGTTCGCCGGGAACGTACGGCGTCCACTCCACCAGACCGCCCGGCGCGATCGGTTCGTCGCGGATCTGGATGAACTTCATGCGCCGGGTCGGCCTGACCCGGGAGGTGCGGACCCGCCGATGCCGGTCTGGGTGCGCACCTGCGCCTTGATCCGGGCCAGCATGCCCGCCATCCCGCGCAGGCGCAGTGGACTCACCGCGCTGCCCAGTCCGAGTTCGTAATAGAAGTCGGACGGGACGTCGAGGATCTCCTGCGCCGACGCGGTGTCGAGTCCTTGGTGCAGGATCGCCGCGAAACCGCGCGTCGTGGGTGCCTCGGTCGGCGCGGTGAAGTACAGCCGTACCGATTCCGGGTCACCGGCGTCGACGGACAGGAACACCGGCGACTGGCACTCCGGTACCGGTTCCATCGCCTCCTGCTGCAGGTGCTCGGGGAGGTCGGGAAGCTCCGCGGCGAATTCCAGGAGCAAGGTGATCTTGTCGGAATCGCCAAGTGCGGCAAAGTCTTCGACGATCTCTGCCAGGGCTGGGGGCAAGGTCATCGTCGGTCGCCGGCCCTACTCGACGCCGGGTGCGGCACCCGGCTCTTCGCCGACCGCGATCGGCACGCGCACGGCGTTGCCCCACTCGGTCCACGAACCGTCGTAGTTGCGGACCTTCGTGAAGCCCAGCAGGTAGGTCAGCACGAACCAGGTGTGCGACGAACGCTCGCCGATGCGGCAGTAGGCGATCGTCGGGGTGTCCGGATCGAGGTCGCGGTAGATCTCGTCGAGTTCGGCACGCGGACGGAACCGGCCGTCCGGCGCGGCCGCCTTGGCCCACGGGATCGAGATCGCGGTGGGGATGTGGCCGCCGCGGAGCGCGCCCTCCTCCGGGTAGTCCGGCATGTGGGTGCGCTCGCCGGTGTACTCCTGCGGCGAGCGGACGTCGACCAGCGGCTCCTTGCCGATCGCGTCGAGGACCTGCGGCTTGAACGCGCGGATCAGCGAGTCGTCGCGCTCGACGACCGGGTAGTCCGAACGCGGGTACTCGGGGACGTCGAAGGAGGTCTCCCGGTCCTCGGCCATCCACGCGTCGCGGCCGCCGTCGAGCAGGCGCACGTCCTCGTGGCCGAAGAGCGTGAACACCCAGAGTGCGTACGCGGCCCACCAATTGGACTTGTCGCCGTAGATGACGATGGTGTCGTCGCGCTCGATCCCCTTGCTGCGCATCAGCTCTGCGAACTGCTCGCCGTTGATGTAGTCGCGGGTGACCGGGTCGTTGAGGTGCAGATGCCAGTCGATCTTCTGCGCGGTCGGGATGTGGCCGATGTCGTAGAGCAGCACGTCCTCGTCGGACTCGATGATCTTCAGGCCCTTGGCGCCGAGATGAGCCGACAGCCACTGCGTTGACACCAACCGCTCGGGATGGGCGTAGTCGGCGAAGGCCGGGTTCGGGTCGGTTTCAACACTCACAGGTCTGTTCTCCAGCTTGCTGTACGGACGTCTCTGCGCTCTCGCGCGGACCGGTCGTCGGTCCCGGATACAAAGGGTAGGGCATCGGCGCGCCTACCGACCGGTTGCCGATCGGCTCCGGGTCTCCGGCCAGGGTGCGGACGTGCTTCGGTCGGATGACGAACTGCAGGTCACACGGTCTCCGGCTGCTAGATTCGCCGGGTGGCTCGAGGAAGTGGACCCCGCGCGGATCGCCGGGACGTCGTCGCGGCGCCGCGTCGGCGAGGCGCAGGGACGCTGCGTTGGTTGTTGTCGGCGGGCGTCGTGGCGGTGCTCGCCGCGACGAGCGCGTGCTCGTTGATCCCCGCCGACGACCAGGCCTCGCCGGCCGAGTCGTCGCGGGTGCCGACCGCGTCGTCGACATCGACGTCGCCGGGTTCGGCGTCACGCTCGCGCATCCCGACCCCGACGCCGTCATCGTCCGAGGCCGATCCCACCCGGTGCCGCCCGGACGACTGCCCGAAGCTCGCGACGCCGGCGACGTCGTTGATGCGGAGCGGGGTCGACGGCTCCAACGCGCGAACGGCCGTCCCGCGCTACCTGACGACGCTGCTCGACGACCTCGACGAGACGTGGGGAGGATGGTTCACCGAGCTCGGTTGGGGCGACCCGGCACCGGGACGGGTCCTGATCCGGTCGGGGACGGCGTACCGCACCGACTGCACCGACGAGGACGGGGTCTCGCCGCGGATCCGGTCGGACGAGGCGAACGCCTTCTTCTGCAGCGTGGACCGCGCACCCGACGGCGACGGACGGTCCACGGTCGGCAGCGTCGTGCTGCCGGTCGACACGTTCGCCGCCATCTGGGACGGCGACGTCTTCGGGGTGCCGTCGCCGATCGTCGGCGACTTCACCGCCGCGATCGTGGTGGCCCACGAGTACGGTCACAACGTCGTCCACCGGATGGCGGAGAGATTCGACATCCCGGCGGTACGGCTTCCGCAGGGCAAGAACAGCGAACTGCTCGCCGACTGCCTCGCGTCGAACTGGGCGTCCACCGCGTACAAGCGAGATGCGCTCGGACCCAAGGAGATCCTGCAGGTCGCGACGCTGCTGCCGATCATCGGCGACACCGGCGGGGCGACCGGGCACGGCTCCGCGGTCGAGCGCGCCAAGGCGCTGACGATCGGGCTGACCGGTCCGCAGTTCAACCGGCAGGGACAGCCGTCGGACTGCCTGACGAAGTACTGGCCCGAGTTCTACTCCGTGAGGTGACACCGCCGGACCCTCGTCGTCCGGGGTGCGGCTCGGGGCTCGTCTCGGTCCGGTCCGGTCCGGTCCGACGATCAGTGCGGCCAGAAGTCGCCGACCGACAACCCGACCTCGTTCAGCAGTCGTCGGACCAGCGGCAGGCCGATGCCGATCACCGAGGACGGGTCGCCCTCGATGCCCTCGACGAGCCAGGCGCCGAGACCGTCGAGGGTGAACGCGCCGGCGACCTTCAGCGGTTCGCCGCTGTCCACGTAGCGGGAGACGAGCTCGTCGTCGGCATCGGCGAAATCGATCCGCGTGGAGCTGGTGCCGGTGGCGGTGACGGGACCGTCCTCGCCGCCCAGCCGGATGAGATGGTGGCCGGTCAGCAGATCCGCGCTGCCGCCGCGCATCTCGGCCCACTGCTCGAGTGCTCGTTCGCGGGTGTGCGGCTTGCCGAGCAGGCGGTCGCCGAGGAGCAGCATCGAGTCGCACCCGATGACGACCACCGTCCGGCCGCCGGCGGCGGCCGTGGCGAGCTCGTCGAGCTCGGCCACCGATTCGGCCTTCGCGCGCGCGAGTTCGGCGACGACGACGTCGGCCGGGGTGTCCGGCGGCAGCGCGGCGAGCACCGCGTCCTCGTCGACCTCCGACACCCGGACGACCGGTTCCACGCCGGCCGAGCGCAGCACCCTCAGCCGGGCGGGGGAGGCGGACCCGAGAACGAAGATCGGGCCGGACGAATCCGGCCCGATCCCACCTGTCGTGTCGTTCACCGTCACCAGCGGAGGTTGGTGAAGCTCGTCGGCTGGCCCCACAGCGCGGGACGCAGCTTGTCGATCGGCCGACCCCAGTCGTCACGCGGCTGCGGCTGCTGATCGCCGCCGGCCGAGGCCGCACCGGCGAGGACGGTCACCAGCACGGCGACGTCCTCGTCGGTCGGGTTGCCCTTGACGATCGTCAGAAACGGCTTCTCCGAAGCGTTTTCGCTCTTGTCGCTCACAGTTGCCTCGTTCGTGGGGGTCCCGGTCACAGCGGGATGTTCCCGTGCTTCTTCGGCGGCACGTTGACCACCTTGCGGTCGAGGAGCCTCAGCGCGGTCGCGATCTGGCCGCGGGTGTGGCTCGGCGGGATGACCGCGTCGACGTAACCGCGGGCGGCCGCGACGTACGGGTTGACGAGGGTGTCCTCGTACTCCTGCTGCAACTCGAGGCGCAGCGCGTCGACGTCCTCGCCCTTCTGCTCGGCCTCCTTCAGGCGGCTGCGGTAGACGAAGCCGACCGCGCCCGAGGCGCCCATGACCGCGATCTGGGCGGTCGGCCAGGCGAGGTTGACGTCGGCGCCCATGTGCTTGGAGCCCATGACGTCGTAGGCGCCGCCGTAGGCCTTGCGGGTGATGACGGTGATCTTGCCGACCGTCGCCTCGCCGTAGGCGTAGAGCAGCTTGGCGCCGCGGCGGATGATGCCGTTGTACTCCTGGTCGGTGCCCGGCAGGAAGCCCGGGACGTCCACGAGGGTGACGATCGGGATGTTGAAGGCGTCGCAGGTGCGGACGAACCGGGCGGCCTTCTCCGAGGCGTTGATGTCGAGGCAGCCGGCGAACTGGGTCGGCTGGTTGGCGACGATGCCCACGCTGCGGCCGTCGACGCGGCCGTAGCCGACGATGATGTTGGTCGCGTACTCGGCCTGGACCTCGAGGAACTCGTCGTCGTCGAGGATGCGACGGATGACCTCGTGCATGTCGTACGGCTGGTTCGGCGAGTCCGGGATCAGCGTGTCGAGCTCGAGGTCCTCCTCGGTGAGGGTGTCCTCGATCGACCCGGCGGCCGGCTGTGCGACCGGAAGTCGCGGCGGCTCGGCGCGGTTGTTGCTCGGCAGGTAGCTCAGCAGCTCCTTGACGTACTCAAGCGCGTCCTCCTCGTCGGAGGCGACGTAGGTCGCGGTGCCCGACTTCGCCATGTGGGTGTTCGCGCCGCCGAGCTCCTCCATCGTCACCTCCTCGCCGGTGACGGTCTTGATGACGTCGGGGCCGGTGATGAACATCTGGCTGGTCTGGTCGACCATGACGATGAAGTCGGTGAGCGCGGGGGAGTACACGTGACCGCCGGCCGCGGCGCCCATGATCAGCGAGATCTGCGGGATGACGCCCGAGGCGCGGACGTTGCGGTAGAAGATCTCGCCGTACAGACCGAGCGAGACCACGCCCTCCTGGATGCGGGCGCCGGCGCCGTCGTTGATGCCGATCAGCGGGCGACCGGTCTTGACCGCGAGATCCATGACCTTGACGATCTTCTCGCCGTAGACCTCGCCGAGGCTGCCGCCGAAGACGGTGGAGTCCTGCGAGAAGACGCAGACCTCGCGGCCGTCGATGGTGCCGTAGCCGGTGACCACACCGTCGCCGACCGGACGACGCTCGGCGAGACCGAAGTTGGTGCTCCGGTGCCGGGCGAGGGCGTCGAGCTCCACGAACGACCCCTCGTCGAGCAGATGGGTGATCCGCTCGCGGGCGGTCAGCTTGCCCTTGGCATGCACCTTCTCGACGGCGGCCTCGCCCACGGGGTGCTTCGCCTCTTCGAGACGATTACGCAGATCTGCGAGCTTCCCCGCAGTCGTGTGGATGTCAGGAGCGGCGGAGTCGTCGCGTGAAGCTGTGGTCATGACCAACGATGCTAACGACCCGGATGTGAGCCACGTCAACCGGATCAACGTGAGATATCCCTCAGGTTCCCGAGCGATCGGTCGGTGCCCTGGTCAGCGGTGGTTTCGCAGGTCGGCGGGGGTGTGCCCGTCCCGAGTCCGCCGTCGTCTGCTCCCGGGGCGGCCGGGGTAGGTTCTTCAGACATGACGCTCGACGCCGACCTGCTCCGGAGACGACTCGCCGACACGCGCTGGCACCGGATCGAGGTGGTCGACGCGACGGGGTCGACCAACGCCGACCTGGTGACCCGGGCGGCCACCGAGGAGATCGACGGAACGGTCCGTCTGACCACCGACCAGACCGCGGGCCGCGGCCGGCACGCGCGGACGTGGACCGCGCCGCGCGGGACGCAACTGGCGATGTCGGCGGCGGTGGACGTCGGCGACCACACCGAATACCTCGGCTGGCTGTCGCTGCTGGCCGGGCTGGCCGCCGTGCAGGGCATCGCCGAGGTGTGCGGGGTGCGCCCTGCCCTCAAGTGGCCCAACGACGTGCTGATCGACGGACGCAAGACCGCCGGGATCCTGTCGGAGTACACCCGCTCGCCCCACACCCGCGGAGGAGACGGAGGGGTGGCGGTGATCGGCACCGGGCTCAACACGACGATGGCCGCCGACGAACTGCCGGTGCCCACCGCCACGTCGTTGCGGCTGGCGACCGGCAAGGACGTGCCGACGACCGAGCTCGCCGCGGCCTACCTGCGCGCGCTCTCCGAGCTGCTCGACCTCTGGCCGCACGACGTCGACGGGCTCGCCGAGCGGTATCGGGAGGACAGCGACACGATCGGGCGCCGGGTCCGGCTGGTGCTCCCGGGCGACGACGAGGTGATCGGGACAGCGACCGGGGTGGACGCGTCGGGCCGGATCGTCGTCGACGCGGACGGGCGTCAAGTGGTGGCTGCGGCGGGCGACGTCACCCACCTGCGGCCCGTCTAGCCGCTCCGCCCGCGGCGCTACCGCTGCAGGCTCTTGTTCCCCATCGCGGGGATGATCGTCAGCGACGGCAGGCCGATGACCAGATGCACGATCGCGGTCTCGATGCCCACCGACACCTGACGGTAGGTCAGGATCGGGATGACAACGGCCGCGATCAGCAGCAGCGCCACGATCCAGCGATAGAACTGGTTGGGCGCCGGGGTGATCAGCTGCAGCACGTACCAGAGCGCCCCCGCGGCCAGCGCGCAGAGGAATCCGACGACGCCGAACCAGATCTCGCTGTTCGCAACGGGATTCCACACGCCGAGCTTGCCGGACTCGTTCACCTTCTCCACGAACGCGGAGATGATCCAGGCGACCAGCCACGCCGCCAGACCGGTGACGACGCCGGTCATCACCACGCCGCCGGCGAAGGTCGCCGGGTTCACCTGGGGGCCGCGGCGAGCCGGAGGCTTCTCGGCGTAGCCGTCCGCGGCGCGGTAGGGAGCGGCCCCGCGGGTGTCGGCGGGGTAGGGGTCGCCCGGGTAGGGGGCCTGGTACGCCCCTCCGTACGGGTCGCCCTGCTGGCCGTACGCACGTGAATCCGGGTTGTAACCGGGCTCGTATCGGGCTGTCCGGGGATCGGGATCCCGGTGCGGGCCGCGCGGGTCCTGGTAGCTCATTCCACTCTCCTCGCCGACCGCCCACGTGCTCGGCGGTCGATCGGTACCGGTCGTCTCGCAGTCTACTCAGCACAGCCCGGTGCGGGCCCGTGCCGATTAAGCTGGGCCGCATGGCATACCCGCGGGAGAACCTGGCGCCTGGGGAACGGGTCGTCCTCCACCGGCACCCCCACTGGAAGTGTCTGCTGGCGCCGCTCCTGGTGTTCGCGGTCATCACCGCGGCGGGCGGCGTCCTGGCGGGCGTCATCGTCGGGTCGTCGCTGGGGCAGACCCCGAAGACGGTGCTCGGCATCATCGTCGGCCTGATGTGGGCGCTGGGCTTCATCTGGTACTTCGCGCGGCCGCTGCTCTCGTGGAAGACGACCCACTTCGTCCTCACCGACCGACGCGTGATGTTCCGCAACGGAATCCTCACCCGGTCCGGCATCGACATCCCGATCCGGCGGATCAACACCGTCGAGTTCCGGCACGGCCTCGTCGACCGGATGCTGCGGACGGGCACGCTCGTCATCGAGTCGGCGTCCGACGAACCGCTGTCCTTCGACGACATCCCGCAGGTGGAGAAGGTCCACGCCCTGCTCTACCACGAGGTTCTCGAGATGTACGGCGAGGACGACGACCGCTTCGACGACCCGCGCGACGATCCCCCGGGCCGCGTCGCCGGCCGGCCCGACGAGCGCGGGGAGCGTGGGGTACGCGAGCGATGAGGAACGTACTGCTGGCCGAGGACGACGCCGCGATCGCCGAGCCGCTCGCGCGCGCCCTGACACGCGAGGGCTACGAGTGCGACGTGGTGGCCACCGGCACCGATGCACTGGACAAGGCCCTCGACCCGCGGTACGGACTGCTCATCCTCGATCTCGGGCTGCCGAACCTCGACGGCCTCGAGGTCTGCCGCCGGGTCCGCGCCCGACGCCCGTCGCTCGCGGTGCTCATGCTGACCGCCCGCACCGACGAGGTCGATTTCGTCGTCGGCCTCGACGCCGGCGCCGACGACTACGTCGGCAAACCGTTCCGGTTGGCCGAACTGCTCGCCCGGGTTCGGGCCCTGCTGCGCAGGCGACAGCCGGTCGACGGCGATCTCGTGCTCGAGGGCGGGTCGATCCGGCTCGACGCCCGGGCCCGCCGCGTCGTCGTCGACGGGGAGGACCTCACCCTGGCCAATCGGGAGTTCGACCTGTTGCGCTTCCTGATGGAACGGGCCGGCCAGGTCGTCACCCGCGAGGAGATCCTCACCGAGGTGTGGGGCTCGGCCGATCTCCGGTCGTCGAAGACCCTCGACATGCACATCTCGTGGTTGCGCCGGAAGATCGGCGACGACCGCCGTCACCGGCCCCGGCACATCGTCACCGTGCGCGGCGTCGGGTTCCGGTTCGACCCCTGAGCCCGTGATGACCCCTGACGCCCTGACGGCACTCGAGGCACCGGCGGCCCTCCAGGCACCGACGACGCCTGACGCCCTGATGACACCGACGCCGGGATGAGGCCGACACCGTGAAGCGACAGAGCTCGATGCGCGGTCGCCTGATCACGACCATGATCACGGTCCTGGTCGCGGTCGGGTGCCTGCTGGGCATCCCGCTCAGCGTCGTCGCCTGGTGGTGGGTGTCGGACATCGCCCAGGAGGAGCTCGACGGGCGGCTCAAGGTGATCGCCGATCAGCTCATCCGCCAGGAGGGGGCCGACGGCACGCTCACCCCCGAGTCGGTCGACCGCGAGTCCTTCGAGTTGCTGTTGCCGCCCGACGAGCGCCTGGTCATCACCTACCCCGACGATCAGGGCACGGTCCACCGCACCGTCATCGGCGACGACTTCGACGGCCCCGCGGTCACGGAGTCGATCGGTCTCGGCGGCGCGGGCACGATCGCGCTGTCGATACCGCGCGACCAGGTGCTCGACGACCAGGTCACCGCGTCCGGCACTGTGATCCTGGTGGCCGTCGCGTCGATCATCGGCGGCTCCGTCGTGGCGGCGGTGAGCGCCGGCAGGATCATCGAACCGCTGACCCACCTCGCCGACCGGGCCGCCACGCTCACCCGCCCCGACTTCCGGACGAAGTGGAAGATGTACGGCATCGCCGAACTCGACCGGGTGTCGAGGGCGCTCGCCGACGCCAACACCGCGCTGGCGCTACGGCTGGAACGGGAGCGCGAGATCGCCGGCGACGCGTCGCATCAGGTGCGCAGCCGTCTCACGGCGATCCAGCTGCGGCTCGACGAACTCACCCTGCACGACGACCCGGCCGTCGTCGCCGAGGCGGAGGCGGCGCTCGACCAGGTCGAGAGACTCGCCACCGAGCTCGACGAGCTGGTCGAGGCCTCCCGCGCCGACGACTCCGACGTCGAACCCCACATCGTCGACGTGGGGGACATGCTGACGACGCTCGCCGAGGACTTCCGGCAGGCGTTCGAGGCGCAGGGGCGGGAGCTGACCGTGTCCTACGAGGGGTCTCCGCAGGCGTTCACCACGCAGTCGGGTCGCCTGCGCGAGGCGGTCAGCGTCCTCGTCGACAACGCGCTGCAACACGGGCAGGGCACCTGCCGCATCGCCGTGAGCACCCTGCAGTCGGGCGACCTGGTGCGCATCACCGTCTCCGACGAGGGGCCCGGGGTGCCCGACGAGATCTCCGCGCACATCTTCCGGCGCGGCTTCTCGGCCGGCCAGGGCGCCGGCCGCAGCGGCGTGGGACTGTCGCTGGCACGTGCCCTGATCGAGGCCGACGGCGGCCGGCTCGAGCTCACCGAGCGTCGTCCGCCGGTGTTCGCCATCGTCGTGCCGTCCCGGGATGTGAGCGGATACGGCGACGACACGGACGACGACGACACTGACGGCGACGAGTCAGGGCCGGGCGCGGCTCCCGACGGCGCCGGGCCGGACGGCCTCAGGCGTGACCGAGTTCCTCATCGTTGAGGTCGGCGATGCTCGGGTGCAGATCGGTCGATCCGGCCTCGCCGCCGTGCAACAGCTCCTCGGGGAACGCGAACTTCCGCAGGGCCCAGAACCGGAACGCCATCTGCAGCAGGTTGCCGATGATGTAGCCGAGGACGAAGTCGACGACCACGACCTCGGAGACGCTGAGGTTCGCGCGCATGTCGAAGACGTTGTTGCCGATGTACAGCGGCGCGGCCTGCAGGATGACGCCGATGCCGCTGATGAGGAAGAACAGCAGGGCCTCGTGATGGCGCTCACGGCCGCCGCGGTTCTTGAACGCCCACTCGCGGTTGAGGATGTAGCTCAGGATGGTCGCCAGCACGCCCGCGATGACCTTCGCGATCACCGGCTTCGACTCGAGGATCGTCAGGCTCAACGAGTAGAAGACCGCGAGGTCGAAGACGAACGTGGTGCCGCCGACCATCGCGAACTTGATCAGTTCGTGGTGCCGTAGGACGAGACGTCGGACCGGCGCTGGGAGGCGAGCGATCAACTCGTCGATCAATGGCACAAGATCCGAGTGTACGAAACAAAATCCCGGCACCCGTTCTGCGGGCGGCTGTGCGCATGCCGCGGCGGGCATGCCACGATGGTTCGCGTGAATTCACCCGAGTCGGACGCAGCACCCGTGACCTCGACTTCTCCGGTACCGCCCGCCCCGGAGGCGGGCCGGGCGAAGAAGTCGGCGTCGGGGATGCCGACGGTCACGATGATCGGCGGCGGCCAGCTCGCGCGCATGACCCATCAGGCCGCGATCGCGCTCGGTCAGTGCCTGCGCGTGCTCGCCGCGTCGGAGGACGACCCGGCCGCGCAGGTGAGCGCCGACATCGTGCTGGGCTCCCACGACGAACTCGACGACCTGCGTCGCGCCGCCGCCGGTTCGGCCGGGCTGACGTTCGACCACGAGGGTGTTCCGCTGCACCACCTGCAGGCGCTCGAGGCCGAGGGCGTCGCCGTCCTCCCGCCGTCGAAGGCCCTGCACTACGCCCAGGACAAGCTCGCGATGCGGACGCGGCTGGCCGAACTCGGCCTGCCGGTACCGGCCTTCGCCGACCTGTCCGGCGACCGCGAGGCCGCCCGCGCCCGGCTGGTCGAGTTCGGCGAGGCCAACGACTGGGCGATCGTGATCAAGGCCGTGCGCGGCGGATACGACGGTCGCGGCGTCTGGCTCGTCGACGGACGCGAGCAGGCACTGGCCGTCTTCGACGACTACCCGGCCGACGCGCCTGCGCTTCTCGCCGAGCAGAAGGTGCCGATGCGCCGCGAGCTGTCGGCGATGATCGCGCGGTCGCCGTTCGGCCAGGGTGCGGCATGGCCGGTCGTGGAGACCATCCAGCGCAACGGGCAATGCGCCGTCGTGCTCGCCCCGGCACCGGAGCTCGACGACGAGGTCGCCGCGCGCGCCCAGCAGATGGCGATGGGGCTCGCCGACGACCTCGGTGTGGTCGGCGTGATGGCGATGGAGCTCTTCGAGACCGTCGACGGCGCGCTCGTCGTCAACGAGCTCGCGATGCGTCCGCACAACAGCGGGCACTGGACCATGGACGGTGCGGTCACCTCGCAGTTCGAGCAGCACCTGCGGGCCGTCCTCGACTACCCGCTGGGCAGCCCGGCGCCGAGCGCGCCGCTCACCGTGATGGCCAACATCCTCGGCGCGCCGGAAGCGCCCGAGATGTCGATGGACGAGCGCCTGCACCACCTCATGGCGCGCATGCCGGAGGCCAAGGTGCACCTCTACGGCAAGGGCGAGCGCAAGGACCGCAAGATCGGCCACGTGAACATCGTCGGCCGCGAGGGTGAGACGGTGGAGGCGGTGCGCGAGCGCGCCGAGCGTGCGGCGACCTGGATGTCGCATGGGACGTGGACCGATGGATGGGATGTGCATTCATGAGTGAGACAACGGAATTCAAGGCCGGTCCGCGTGTGGGCCTGATCATGGGCAGCGACTCCGACTGGCCGACGATGCAGGCGGCGGCCGAGGCCCTCGCCGAGTTCGATGTGCCGTTCGAGGTCGGCGTGATCTCGGCGCACCGCACCCCGCAGCGCATGCTCGACTACGCGGCCGGCGCCGCGGACAACGGCATCGAGGTCATCATCGCCGGAGCCGGCGGCGCGGCCCATCTCCCGGGCATGGTCGCCTCGGCGACGCCGTTGCCGGTGATCGGCGTGCCGGTGCCGCTGCGTCATCTCGACGGCCTCGACTCGCTGCTGTCGATCGTGCAGATGCCCGCCGGCGTCCCGGTCGCCACCGTGTCGGTGGGCGGCGCGCGCAACGCCGGCCTGCTCGCGGTCCGCATCCTCGCCTCGTCGGATGCCGCACTGCGCGAACGGATGGTGTCCTTCCAGAAGGGGCTCGAGCAGATGGTGCTCGAGAAGGACGCCGCGCTGCAGCAGAAGCTGCTCGGGGAGTAGCCTAGACCTGTCGGCACCGCCCTCACCGCGAGGGCGGGACGCCGCCGCCCCGGTCGGCAGCGTCGTCGCCGCCCGGCCCGGACAGGTCGAGCTTGTCGGCGAAGAAGTCGAGAACCCGGTCGAAGGCCTCCCGGGTGGGCTGGCCGGGCTCGTCGACGAGGTCCTCGGTCAGCACCGAATGCGGTTGCGGGAGGAACGAATCCGGGTTCGCCGAGTCGTCGGGCAGTTCGATGGCGAGGAAGGCGTCGCCGAGGAGTTCGCGCAGGTGCTCGAAACGCGACCCCGGGGACAGGCGGTCGCCGGCGAAACGCAGGCCCATCACCTGCAGTCCCCGTGCGCATCGCGCCTGCACGACGGCGAGATCGGCGTCGGAGACGTCGATGCTGCGGCCGCGTCCCGGGAGCAGGGCGAACGGCAACGACGGCTGGGAGAGGACCGGCGCCACCATCAGCTCGTCGGTCGCCATCGCCAGCGCGAATCCGCCGGTGAAGCACATGCCGACCGCGCCGACCCCGGGGCCGCCGCAGCGGTCGTGCTCGCGGGCGGCCAGCTCCCGCAGCCAGTCTGCGACGGGTGAGGTCTTTCCCGTTGCGAGGACGGTGAACTCGCGGGAGATGCACGCCCTGGCCATGGTGCCGAGCATGTTGGTCACCCCGCCCACCACGCCGAGGTTGTCCGGGCGAGGGTCGCGGCCGTCGACGCCGAACAGCGACGGCATGATCGCGGTCGCGCCGCGATCGGCGATGCGTCGGGCGACGTTCGCGACCTTCGGGCTGATGCCGGGCATCTCGGCGATGACGATGACCGCGGGACCGCTGCCCTTGCGGTGCACGCGTCGTGTCCGGCCGAGAAGGGTCACGTCCTCGGAGGCGAAATCGTCGAGCGGGTCGTCGGCCATCGCGGATCAGTCCTCGATGAGGGTGCCCAGGAGCGCCGATTCGAACAGCAGCGCGGGGATCTTCGCCGCGCGCGCGAGGTCGGGGGAATCGGACGGCACGACGCGCGGGCCGGTCACCCGGTAGTGCCGGTCCTTGCGGATCAGGCCGAACGATCCGGCGAGCTGGACGTTGCGCACCCAGTCGGTGTGCCTGCCGTAGGTCAGGATGATGGTCACCTTGTCGCGCTCGACGAAGGCCAGCACCGGGATCGAGTACTTCTTCCCGGTCTTGCGGCCGACGTGCTCGACCATGGCGAACGGCGGCAGGTGCGGGGCCCACTGTCTCTGGATCGGGTTGGTGACGACCTTGTTGAATCGGGCGAGGGCTTTCGGCAGTCGCATGTCCCCACTGTGCCGCACGAGACGCGCGCCCGTGGGGCGAACGTCGCCGATCGGGTCGGGCGAGAGCGACGAACCGGACGGATCAGAGTACGAGTGCGGCCTTCTCGACCTCGGCGACGGCGGCGAGGCGTTCCGGCGTGCCGGCCGCCACGTGGACCAGGCTGCCGCCGGCGACCAGCGGGGCGAGCAGATGGTCGCGGACGCCGTCCGCGGTGTGCCAGGGACGGGCCGAGACCACCCGGGTTCCCGGCGAGATGCCGTCGGCCTCCGCGGCCGCGCGGGCCGCGGCGATCACCTCGGCGGTCGGCGTGCCGTGGAGGGCGGCCGCAGCGGGGGAGCGGGAGACGAACTGGTCGCCGTGCACCCGGACCGCGGACCCGTAGTCACCCACGCCGGGCGGGAGGTCGCGCAGCGGGAGCGCGAACGGATCGAGCGAGGCGACGACGACCTCGTCGGCGTCCGGATGATCGTCGAGGCGGGCGAGCGAGGTGAACACGACGGCGGCGTCGAGATCGGAATCGCTTCCGCCACAGTGCACATCGGCGCCCGCCCACAATGCGCCGAGCAGGATGCCGGCGGTCTGCCAGTGCTCGGGCAGGTCGACCACGACGATGTCCCCGGTGGCCAGGCCGATCTCGTCGAGCAGGTAGTTGCCGGTCTTGGCCGCCCAGTTGCCCAGCGTCGCCGCCGAGAGCTCGGTCCGCTCGCCGGTCGCGTCGTCGTAGAAGGTCAGCATCGGACGCGAGTGGTCGGCGACCGCGCCGAAGACGGCGTCGGTGACGGTGTTCGGGGTCAGTTCACGCACATCGGCCCCTTCGTGCCCGCGGTGATCGGGGGTTGCTTGTTGCCGACGCGCTCGCTGGCCGGGACGTTGTCGGCCTGATCGCCGGTGTCGTTGATCGAGCCGGGTCCGTCGTAGGTGTTGGTGAGGACCACCTTGAGCTGGTCGTCGGCGAGCGAGTCGTCGGCGACGATCTTCACGCCGCCGAGGTCCTTCGCGAGGACCCGCGCGGCGTCGTTGTTCTCCTTCGCGAAGACCACCGAGTCCTTGGTGTCGGCCTTGCCGCTCGACGTGGTGCCGGGCTGGAATCCCTTGTTGGTCAAGATGTTCGAGACGTTCGCGCCCAGGCCGTCGATGGTGCCGGCGTTGACCACGTCCACCTTGTAGTCGCCGCGGGCGACGTCGTTGTCCTTCTTGGGGGTGAGCAGCTCGTCGGTGAACACCTTCACCGCCTGCGGGTCGACCTCGACGACGCTCTGCTGCCCGTCCTCGCTCCAGCCCTGCTCGGTGACGATCGGGATGGTCGCGAACTTCACCTTGCCGCCACTGAGGTCCTTGAGCTGGTCGGCGAAGTCGAGGATGTTCCAGCCGTCGTCGATGACGATCGTGCGGGCCACCGCATCCTGCAGCTCCCGGAGCTTGCCGGGGTCGGTGAGGGTGCCCGCCGACAGCATCTTCTGCGTCAGCGACGCCATGAACGCCTGCTGGCGGGTGATGCGATCGAGGTCGCCGCGGGGGAGTCCGTGGCGTTGGCGGACGAAGCTGAGTGCCTTGGGGCCGTCCAGGGTCTGGACCCCGGCGCGGAAGCGGGCGCCGCTGTACGGATCGCGGACCGGGGCCTTGAGGCAGACGTCGACGCCGCCGGCCGCGTTGGTCAGCAGGACGAAACCGAGCAGGCCGACCTCGGCGTAGTGGTCCACGTGGACGCCGGTGAGCTTGGCGACGGTGTCCACCAGCGCCTTCCGGCCGGCGAGCGTGCCCTCCTTCTCCGCCTCCTCGGGGGACTTGCCGGCCTCGACGGCGCGGGCGCGCACCCCCTCGCGGGTGGTGCCGTAGGCCGCGTTGATCTTGCTCATCCCGATCCCGGGCACGTCGACGTAGGAGTCGCGCGGGATGGAGATGGCGGTGGCCGACGAGCCGTCCTCCGGGATTCGGATCAGCAGGATGGTGTCGGTGTTGGTGGCGACCTCGTCGCCGGAACGGAGCAGCTTCATCTCCTCGGGGGAGAGTGGGTTGCCCTGCGCGTCGGTGCGGGAGTCGGTGCCGACCAGGAGGATGTCGACGGCGCCGTCCTCGGCGCCGCCGAGGCCGAGCCCGCCGAGCTGCGTGATGCTCGACTCGAGGTCGGACATCGTGTTCCACGCGTAGCCGGTGCACAGCAGGACCGCGACCGAGGCGAGCGCGATCAGGGCGCGGCCCCAGCCGGCGCCCGACGCCCACCCTCGGCGGGTGTGCATGTCCGTGCCGGTCGGCGGGGTCGTCGAGTCGCCGGCCGACGTGTCGGCCGGAAGATCGGCGGCCGACACTGCGCTCGCGGCTGCCGCACCGGCGCGAAGCCGGCGCTTCCTCGGCGTCTCGTGGCCTGCCGGGGTGCCGGGTGCCTTCTTCCGGGTGGTGTCCTTCGACGACGGGGTCTTGTCCGAGGGGGTCTTGCCGGGCTTCGAGCCCGTCGGCTTCGCCCCTGCCGGTTTCGAGCCTGACGGTTTTGCATTTGACGGCTTCGAGCCCGTCGGTTTCGCACCTGACGCCTTCGTGCCGACTTTCGGCCCCGCACCGCCGGTCGGCTTCGCCTTCTTCGGCGCGGCCTTCTTCGCGGCGGCACGCCTGGTCGCGTCCGCCTCGGCGCCCTTCACCCGCTTGTCGTCGGCGGGCCTGTCCGCGCGCTCGGGAGCGCCGCTGCGGTCGTCGGCGCCGGGGCGTCGGCGACGTGCCGGATCAGCCGGTGCCGACCGGGTGTGGATCTCGCCCGAGGCGCGCCGGCCCATGGGGGTGCCGCCGCGGCGGGGGCGTCCCGGCTCCGCCTGCTCCGGCATCGCCCGCCGGCGCCGGTCCTCGGGGTTGCCCGGCGGGACCCGACGGCGCGGGTCGGCGGCTGCCGCATCGGCGTCACGGCGGCGGTGCTCGGGCGGCGGTTGCCTCCGCACGCGTGCCTGTGCCCGCGGATCGGCGTCCGGGGCGGTACGGAGCACACGGCGGCGGGGGCCCGGGGCCTCCTGCGGCACACCGCGGGGCCGTCCGCCGCTCACGGGCCGTCCGGTTTCGCCGGTGCGTTCACCGCGGACGGGTTCTCGGGGGATGCGCTCACCAGGGATGCGCTCACCACGGTCACCGCGGACCGGTCGACGGCCGCCGTCGGCGTCGGGGAACCGTCGGGCGCCGGGCTCCGGCGGTCCCGCACGCCGGGGGCGCGGCCGCCCGGGTGCGCCGTCGGATGGTGAATCCACTGGTAAGCGGTCCCTTTCACAGTCGTCGTCCTGCTCTCGCCGCGACCACGGGGCCGACCTGAACTCGTGTGGTTTCCGAGACAGAAGTGAAAGCAGGGTCAGTTGATGTGTACCTCGCCAGGCTACTGAAGTGATCCGAGAATTCGAGAACGCAACGCCGAGAAGTCGAGTAGTGGTCATCACGTCCGTCGATCGGTTCGCAGTCCCACCCGTGACGGTGGCGGAGGTGTGCGGCCGGGCCGCCCTGCGGCACGATGGTCGGCATGCGCGTCACGCCCGAGACCCCCACCGTCCACATCGTCGGCGCCGGCGGACAACTCGGCACCGCCCTGCAGGAGCGGGCCGGCCGGGCCGCCGGGCAGGTGCTGTGGCGACCGTTGACCTCGGCGGACATCGACATCGCCGACGAGGCGTCGGTGGCGACCGCCCTCGGCGACCTCGGGCCGGCCGACATCGTGATCAACTGCGCGGCGTACACCGATGTCGACGGGGCCGAATCCGACCGCGCGGGTGCCGAGCGGGTCAATGCCGCCGGACCCGCGGTGCTCGCCGCGCGCACCGCGGCCGCCGGGGCGTGGCTCGTCCACATCTCCACCGACTACGTGTTCCCCGGCACGCCCCTCGACGGGGAGGGCGCCGGTTGCGCGGAGGACCGTCCGGACGGTTACGAACCCGGCGACGTGCGCGGCGAGCCCGCGACCGTCTACGGCGCGACCAAACTCGCGGGCGAACGTGCCGCACTCGCGGCCGACGGGCGCACCACCGTCGTCCGCACCGCGTGGGTGTACACCGGTGGGCCGGAGAGCCGGGACTTCGTCGGGACCATGCGCCGGCTGGAGGCCACCCGTGACACCGTCTCGGTCGTCGACGACCAGCTCGGCTCGCCGACCTACTGCCGCGACCTCGCCGACGGACTGTGGGAACTCGTCCTCGCCGGCCCGCGCGACGCGGTGACCGGGAAGGTGCTGCACGCGACCAACGCCGGCCAGGCCACCTGGTTCGAGGTCGCCGCCGCGGTCTTCGCCGAGATCGGCGCCGACCCTGCCCGCGTGCACCCGACCACGACCGCGGAGTTCCCCCGTCCGGCACCTCGGCCGGCGTACTCGGTGCTGTCGGGCCGATCCTGGGCGGCCGCGGGACTGACCCCGCTGCGCGAGTGGCGCGCGGCACTGCACGCCGCCATCGCCGATTCGGCGTCCGCGGGCGGTTCGTTACCCTGAGCCGGTGCCCGCTCAGCTAGCCGTCGTGACGGTGACCTACTTCTCCGGTGACCACCTCGCGACCTTTCTCCGCAGCCTCGACGCCGTGACCGACGAGATGCCGCAGGTCATCATCGCCGACAACGGGTCGACCGATGGTGCGCCCGAGCGCGCCGAGCAGGAGTACGAGTCGGTCACCCTGCTCCGCACCGGCGGCAACCTCGGCTACGGCCGGGCGATGAACCGCGGCGTCGCGCAGCTCGATCCCGACATCGAGTTCGTCCTGCTCGCCAACCCCGACGTCGAATGGAAGCCGGGTGCGATCGAGGAGCTCCTCGCCGCGGCCCGCCGCTGGCCGCGCGCCGGCTCCCTCGGGCCGCTGATCCGCGAGCCCGACGGCTCGGTGTACCCGTCCGCCCGCCGGGTTCCCGACCTGATCTCGGGCACCGGCCACGCCATCCTCGGCACCGTCTGGAAGTCCAACCCGTGGACCGCGGCCTACCTCGCCGACGACGTCGCCCCGTCGGAACGACCGGTGGGTTGGCTGTCGGGGTCGTGTCTGCTCGTGCGCCGCAAGGCCTTCGACGAGGTAGGCGGATTCGACGAGCGCTACTTCATGTACATGGAGGACGTCGACCTCGGCGACCGCCTCGGCAAGGCCGGCTGGCAGAACGTCTACGTTCCCAGTGCCGAGATCGTGCACACCAAGGGTCACAGCGCCGGCCGGCACCCCGAGAAGATGCTGCCCGCGCACCACGAGAGCGCCTACCGATTCCAGGCGGACCGCAATCCCGGTGTGCTGCGCGCGCCGATACGTCTCGCGCTTCGCGTCGGTCTCGCCGTGCGCTCCCGCCTGGCCGTGAGGGCCGCGCGGCGGGCCGCGGCGGGTGACAGCGGCCGGTGAGTGTTCGACCCGGTGAGTGTTCGATGAGTACCAGCAACCATGAGAAAGGGACGGGCCACGTGGACAACCACACCGTTCGCGAAAGCGATTCCGTCGAGGAATCGGATCCGGTCATCGAGGACGTCCAGGCCGTCGTCCTCGTCGGTGGGCAGGGCACTCGGCTCCGGCCGCTGACGCTCTCGGCCCCCAAGCCGATGCTGCCGACCGCGGGCCTGCCCTTCCTCACCCACCTGTTGTCGCGCATCCGGGCAGCGGGCATCCGCGACGTCGTGCTCAGCACGTCGTACAAGGCCGAGGTGTTCAGCGAGTACTACGGCGACGGTTCCAAGCTGGGTCTGAACCTCCGGTACGTGACCGAGGACGAGCCGCTCGGCACCGGCGGCGGTATCCGCAACGTGCTCGACGACCTGACCGCCGGCACCATCGTCGTCTTCAACGGCGACGTGCTCGGCGGCACCGACGTGCGCGACGTCATCGAGACCCATCGCGAGGCCGGCGCCGACGTCACCATCCATCTGGTCCGGGTCAGCGATCCGCGCGCCTTCGGCTGCGTGCCGACCGACGACGACGGTCGCGTCACCGCCTTCCTGGAGAAGACCCAGGATCCACCGACCGACCAGATCAACGCCGGCACCTACGTCTTCACGCGCGAGATCATCGAGACGATCCCGTTCGGCGTGCCGGTCTCGGTCGAGCGCGAGGTGTTCCCGCGGCTGCTGGCCGAGGGCAAGCACGTCCACGCCCACGTCGACCACGCGTACTGGCGCGACATGGGGACGCCGGAGGACTTCGTCCGCGGGTCGGCGGACCTGGTGCGCGGCATCGCCCCTTCCCCGGCGCTCGGCGACCGGCACGGCGAGTCGCTGGTGCACGAGGGTGCGGGCGTCGCACCGGGCGCGCTGCTCATCGGCGGAACGGTCGTCGGACGCGGGGCAGAGGTCGGCCCGCGGGCGCGGCTCGACGGCGCGGTGGTCTTCGACGGCGCGGTGATCGAGGCCGGCGCCGTGGTGGAGCGCTCGATCATCGGCTTCGGGGCGCGGATCGGTCCGCGAGCACTGATCCGCGACACGGTCGTCGGCGACGGGGCCGACATCGGTGCGCGCTGCGAACTCCTCCGCGGCGCACGGGTGTGGCCGGGCATCCAGATCCCGGACAACGGCGTGCGGTTCTCGACGGACGTCTGAGCAGACCAGACGACGAACCCACCCGTCTTCGGCACACCCGCCCTCGCGTGGGGCGGAGGAGCCGAAGGCGGGTGGGTTCGGCGGTTCAGCGGGTCTTGACGGCGGCCAGCACGCCCGGGCCGAGCGGGATCACCACCGGCAGCAGCGACTCGTCGTCGGCGATCAGCATCGCCGCCTCGCGGGCCGCGGCGGTCGCCGGCTCGGTGCGGGAGGGGTCGCCGACGGTGCCGTCGGCGGTCGCGTTGTGCACCACGACGACGCCGCCGACGCGCAGCATGCGGACCGCCTCGGCGACGAAGCGGGGCAGGTCCAGTAGGGGGCCGTCGATGAACACCAGGTCGTAGGACGCGTCGGACAGGCGCGGCAGCACGTCGGTGGGCGTGCCGTTGATGAGCCGGGTGCGGCCGGGTGAGATGTCGGCGCCGGCGAACGACGCCCGGGCCGCCCGATGGTGTTCGGGCTCCGGGTCGATGGTGGTCAGCACACCGTCCTCGGCCATCCCGTTCAACAACCACAGGCCGCTCACGCCGGTGCCGGTCCCGATCTCCGCGACCGCCTTCGCTCCGGCGGTCCGGGCGAGCAGGGCCAGCAGCGCGCCGACCGCCGGGCTGACCGGCGTCGTGCCGAGTTCCTCGGCGCGGGCGCGGGCGGCCAGGACGGCGTCGTCCTCGACGATGGCCGACTCGGCGTAGGCGATCAGGTCGGGGACGTCGGACGGGGTTGACTCGGTCACGCGTCGAGGTTAGACCGCGGCGCCGGTGAACAGCGACGCGGCACGCCGACCTGCGCCGATCCCCGTCCGGTGGGCGGCCATGTCGGTCGGTCGCCCAACTTCCTCAGGGAACACTCAGGCGGCTCACACGGCGACCACACCCCGATGGGAGAGGGTGAGTGCGTCGACGGTTCCGGTCGTTCCCGGCGGGCCGGTGTGAAGTCCCGGCGAATCGGGAATACCGAACCGTCGTCGAGATGTTGGACAACGGTGAGTGCTCTGGTCACCGGGCTGTGTTCACGAGAGAGGAACCGACCACCGAACATGACCGATCCCCGTGATTCCATCGACGAGGTCGCTGCCGTCCCCACCGGCACCGCAGGCTTCGACGCCACCGGCGACGAACTGCTCATGCCGTCGTGGGAGGAGCTCGTGCGCGAGCACGCCGACCGCGTCTATCGCCTGGCCTACCGGCTCTCGGGGAATCAGCACGACGCCGAGGACCTCACGCAGGAGACCTTCATCCGGGTGTTCCGGTCGCTGTCGAACTACCGTCCGGGCACGTTCGAGGGCTGGCTGCACCGCATCACGACCAACCTGTTCCTCGACATGGTCCGCCGTCGCAACAAGATCCGCATGGAGGCGCTGCCCGAGGAGTACGACCGCGTGCCGGCCGACACCCCCGATCCGCAGCAGGCCTTCGACGCCGCGAACCTCGATCCCGATCTGCAGCGCGCGCTCGACTCGCTGGCCCCGGAGTTCCGTGCCGCGGTCGTGCTGTGTGACATCGAGGGCTTGTCCTACGAGGAGATCGCGACCACGCTCGGCGTGAAGCTGGGCACGGTCCGCAGCCGCATCCACCGCGGCCGGCAGGCGATCCGCGACGCCCTCGCCGCGCAGGGCCACACCGACAGCCGCTCGGTCGTCGTCGGCGCCCGGGTCTGATCCGGGCACCGGCCCCACGAGCTCGACCACAACCGCCCGTCGCCGGGAACCTCACGGCGCCGGGCGTCGTTGTCAGACTCGGATAAGCTTCACCACGCCGCACGAGTGCCGCGTCGTGGGTCCCGGCAAGGGTCGCGGTCGATGGGTACCGTGGCTATCGGACCGGCGATCGCGACCACCGACAGGGCGGGGGCGCGAGGAGTGGCAGACTTCGACAGTTGCGGCGTAGACGTCGTGGAGAGGGGTGACCGACGATGACGGACGGCGATCGCGGGCGTGCGACACGGGGCAACGGTGTCGAACCCCCGACCCCCAATCTCCGTCGCCGTCGATCCAACCTCGGCACCGACGCGTGGACTCCCGCGCCCTCCTCGTTCCTCCCCAATCGCGGCTATCGAGAGCCCGGCCGGGCCGGTGGACGCCGTTTCGCCCCCACCGAGCACCTGGCGCCGGAGGCCGTGGCCGCCTTCGTCGACGGCGAACTCGGTATGACGGCCCATGCCCGCGCGTCGCATCACCTGGCTCTCTGTCCGGAATGCGTCTCGGCCGTCGAGGCCCAGTCCCTGGCCCGCACCCGCCTGCGAGAGTCGGGCCAGGTGTCCGTGCCCGCCTCGCTGCTCGGCCAGCTCTCGCAGATCCCCACCAGCGAGATCGATCTCGGCTCGCAGGCCCCGACCGACAACATCCCCGCCGCCCGCAACCCCCTGCTGCGGGCGGCCACCAATCCCTTCGCCCGTGACGCCGGGCGCGGGCGCAACCTCCGTCGCCGGAGCCGGTGAACGTGGCCAACGGACCCGGACCGCGGCACGAGCGGGACTCGAACACCGGAGACGACACGACCGCGGCAGGCGGTCACGGCATGCACCTCCCCGTGGACGACGGGCAGTTCGCGCGACGCGAGAACCCGCCCGGCTCGCACCGCCTGACCCCCGGCCGGCGTGGGCACGTGCCGGTCTCGCCCGAGACCGCGCAGGTCTTCGGCCGGCCCGCCGGCGTGCGTGGCTCGTTCGCGACCGACACCCGGACCGACTCGGTGCCGCAACCCCAGATCGCGCCACCGGACCCGGTGCTCGCCGAGGCGTTCGGGCGTCCTCCCGGTTCCGACGAGACGCTCCAGCGCGACCCGCTCGCCGCCTACGGGCAGACCGAGGACGAACCCCGTCCCGAGGACCCCTGGCGCGATCCCGAGTCGCCCGCCCGGCTCACCGAACCCGCGCTGTCCACGCCCGAGGCGGCACCGCCGACCGACCCGGGCCCCAAGCTCGGCGTTCGAGATGTGTTGCTGGGCAATCGGATCAGCTGGGTCGCCCTGGCCACGCTCGCCGTGATCGCGCTGCTGATCGGGATCGTCGGCGGGCTCATGGGCAGGTACACCGCAGAGGTGGCCGCGCCGCTCACCACGGACTCGGTCGAACTCGCCACCGACGACTCCACCCGCGGCGACGAACCACGGTCGTCGATCGCCGGGGTCGCGCAGTCGGTGGAGGAGTCCGTGGTCGCCATCGACGTCCGCGCCTCGGGCGCCTACGCGACGGGTTCCGGCTTCGTCATCGACAAGGCCGGCTACATCCTCACCAACAACCACGTCATCTCGATCGCGGCCAGCGACAAGAACGCCAAGCTCGAGGTGGTCTTCTTCGACCGTCAGCGCGTCCCGGCCCGGATCGTGGGCCGCGACCCGAAGACCGATCTGGCG
This sequence comes from Gordonia paraffinivorans, assembly GCF_900683595.1. Classification (NCBI taxonomy): domain Bacteria; kingdom Bacillati; phylum Actinomycetota; class Actinomycetes; order Mycobacteriales; family Gordoniaceae; genus Gordonia; species Gordonia paraffinivorans. The sequence continues at coordinate 1,521,283 of NZ_CAACYD010000007.1, forward strand.
GTGCTGAAGGTCGACAACGTCAAGAACCCGACCGTCTCGGTGCTCGGCAACTCCGCCGACCTGCAGATCGGCGAGGAGGTCGTCGCGTTCGGATCGCCGCTCGGTCTCAACCGCACGGTGACCCACGGCATCGTCAGCGCCCTCAACCGTCCGGTGGCGCTCACGCCGGACGCCGAGTCCGACACCGACGCGGTGATCGACGCCATCCAGACCGACGCCGCGATCAACCCCGGCAACTCCGGCGGTCCGCTGGTCAGCGCCGAGGGCAAGGTCGTGGGCATCAACACCGCCGGGCGCCTCGGTGCCGGCGGCGGCTCGATCGGCCTGGGATTCGCCATCCCGATCAACGACGCCAAGCCGATCGCCGAGGCGCTCATCCGCGACGGCAAGGTGAATCACCCGCAGATCGGCGTCAACGTGAGCTCGGTGCGCAACGAGCGCGTCCTCGGCGCCCAGGTGCGCAATGTGGTCGCCGGCGGCCCCGCCGAACGGGCCGGGGTCCGGGAGAACGACGTCATCACGTCGTTCAACAATCGGGCCATCGAGAGTGCCGACGAGTTGAATGTGGCGATCCGGACCGCGAAGATCGGTCAGGAGGTCCCGTTCGAGTACTGGCGGGACGGGCGTACGTTCAAGGGCACCATCACTCCCGCGAGCGACTGAGCGCCGTGACGATCGAGTGAGTGAGACCGGGACGAGGTAGATGTTCAGCAGTATCGGATGGGGCGAGATCGCGATCCTGATGGTCGCCGCATTGGTGATCCTCGGTCCGGAGCGCCTGCCCGGTGCCGTGTCCTGGACCATGCAGTCGATCCGCAAGGTCCGCGACTACGCGACCGGTGCGACCAATCAGCTCAAGGAAGAACTCGGGCCCGAGTTCGAGGATCTCCGCAAGCCGCTGGCCGACCTGAACGAGCTACGCGGCATGACGCCGCGCACGCTGGTCACCAAGCATCTGCTCGACGGTGACGATTCGCTCTTCCGGCTCGGGGAGGACGCCACGACGGTCGACCGCACCACCTCGCCGGCCCCGCCGATCAAGCCGGTGTCGGCGCCGCTGTCCATGGAGAAGACCGAAGCCGGGACCGCTGCGAGCCCGGTGAACACCGGGGGAGAGGCGTCGCCGCGACGGTCGGAGGGCGGACGCCCGTCGGTGGCCGACTGGGACGCCACCTAGGCCCTCCCGCACACGAGACACCTACGACGACACCCCGGCCACCCAGACGGGCGGCCGGGGTGTCGTCGTAGGGGTCTCAGTCGTGCCGGACGGTGTCGAGGCCGAGGCTCATGCCGGCCAGGCCGCGCTTGCGGACCGCGAGCTTCGAGGCGATAGCGCGCAGCGCCGATCCCGACGCCGAGTCGGGTGCGGAGAGCACGACCGGCACCCCCGCGTCGCCGCCCTCGCGCAGCGCGGTCTCCAGCGGGACCTGTCCGAGCAGTTCCACCGGTGCGCCGACCATGTGGCTGAGCCGGTCGGCGACCTTCTGTCCGCCGCCGGACCCGAACGGCTCCATCCGGGTGCCGTCGGGCAGTTCGAGCCACGACATGTTCTCCACCACGCCCAGGATCTTCTGCCGGGTCTGCAGAGCGATCGCGCCGGCCCGCTCGGCGACCTCTGCCGCAGCCTGCTGCGGGGTGGTGACCACCAGGATCTCCGCGTTCGGGATCAGCTGCGCGATCGAGATCGCGACGTCGCCGGTGCCCGGCGGCAGGTCGAGCAGCAGCACGTCGAGGTCGCCCCAGTAGACGTCGGCGAGGAACTGCTGCAGCGCGCGGTGCAGCATCGGGCCGCGCCACGTGACCGGGGTGTTGCCGTCGGTGAACTGGCCGATCGAGATGAAGCGCACGCCGTGGCTGATCGGCGGCATGATCATCCGCTCGACCTGGGTGGGCTTGGCGTCGCTGCCGAGCATGCGCGGCACCGAGTGGCCGTAGATGTCGGCGTCGAGGACGCCGACGCTGAGCCCGCGTTCGGCCAGGGCGACCGCGAGATTGACGGTGACGCTGGACTTGCCGACGCCGCCCTTGCCGGATGCCACCGCGTAGACGCGGGTCAGCGAGCCGGGCTGGGCGAACGGGATCACCGGTTCGGCCTTGTCGCCGCGCAGTTTCTTGCGCAGCTCGGTCCGCTGCTCGTCGTTCATGACGTCGAGTTCCACGCGGACCGCTCCGACACCCGGCACGTCGGAGACCGCGGTCTCCACACGCTGGGAGATCTCGGTGCGCATGGGGCAGCCCGACGTCGTCAGGTACACCGCGACGTCGACGCTGGCATCGTCGTTGACGGTGACCGACTTGACCATCCCGATGTCGGTGATGGGCTTGCCGATCTCGGGATCCTTGACCTTGCCCAGAGCGGCACGAACCGCCGATTCGGAGGGCGCGACTGGAGTTGTCATCGCATCCAGACTACCGGCGACGACGACCGGGCCGGGTGGAGGTCCCGGCTCGCCCGCCGAGCCGGGAGGTCAGCGGGCGGGAACCGGGGTCGTCGCAGGTCCGGGCTGATTCGCGGGGGCCTGGCGGGTCGTCGGCGCCTTCTTGGTCGGCGGCGGGGCCGGCTGGCCGGGCAGGGTGATCGTCGGCAGGCACACGATGAAGCAGTCCTGCGGCGGCGGGCCCGGTCGGCGCGTCGACGGCGGCGCGGAGGTGGGCGGCGCCGACGGTGAGCTCGAGGTGCTCGACGACGAGCTGCTCGGCTTCTTCTTCGACGTGCTCGACGCCAGCCGCTTGGCCTCGGGGACCGGGTTGGTCGGCATCACGCCGGTCGCGTACGCACTGGCCCAGGTCAGCACGTTGACGACGTACTCCATCGAGCGGTTGTAGCGCAGGATCGCCGAGACGCGGGTGCCCTCGGCCATGATGTCGGTGACCCCGGCGCACAGGTAGCGCCCCGCGGAGTAGGTGGCGTCGAAGACGTTGTTCGGGTCGGCCTTGCCGTCGCCGTTGGCGTCCGAACCCCACGCGGCCCACGTGCTGGGGATGAACTGCATCGGGCCCATCGCGCGGTCGTGTACGGGATCGCCGTCGAGGCGGCCGCCGTCGGTGTCCTTGATGACGGCGTTGCCCGCCAGCGAACCGTCGAGGACCGGGCCGGCGATCGGGTTGATCGTCGTGCCGTACTGGTCGACGGAGCCGTTGGACGCATGGTTGGACTCGATGCGGCCGATGCCGGCGAGCAGGAACCACGGCAGCTTGCACTGCGGGCTCTCGGCGCCGACGCGGTTGGCCGCCAGCTTGTAGGCCTGCAGCACGATGCCGGGTATGCCGAGCGGACCCGACGGGAGGTCGCTCGCGAGCCGGAACTGCGGGGCGATGGGCGCCGGCTTCTCCGGCGGCGGTGCGAAACCGAGGAGCGTGGCCGGGGAGCCGGCGACGACCTCGGCCAGCGCCACGGGTTCGGCGGGCTCGGCAGGCGACGCGACGAGCACACCGTGTGCACTCGACGCGGTGGTGCCGAGCACCATCGCGCCGACCAGTGCGCCGCCGACGGCAACGGTCGCGGTGCGGCGGGGGAAGCGACGGGGACGGCGCGGTCCGCGGCGCCGCCGCACGAGATCCACCGGGCTCATCGGCGGCCGGCGTCCTGCTCGGGGCGCCCGGACCCGGGCGCCGCTGGGCACTCCACCGACCTCGTCGACCGTGTCGGACGGTTTGCCGTCCGTTCCTGCCGCATCGAATGCACGTTCACATCAACTCCGTTGTCAACACACGACACGTCTGCCCCCCCGATTCGCGGTGAATGCACGTCCCGGGTCCGTCGGCCCGTGAGCCGGGAGCGAATGCGCCGGCCGGAAACCGGTGAGGTGGGACCGGTCTGGCCCAAACTGTGACCCACCATACATAGTGGGTCCGATGACCAAATGGCGAACCCGACATTTGATCATCGGCAGTGAATTCGCTGACGGGACCCGGAAAGTTACCGACGCGAATGCGATGGGACAGAAGTTACCGGAGTGACGTACCGAGTGGGTCTCGCGGTGCTGTGAACTTCCCGGATGCGGCCGCCGGGGGCTCGTCAGTGCGACTTCTCGGCGGCGTCGTCGCCGACTTCGTCGTCGGCGTCCTTCGCCTTGAGCCGTTCGGTGAGCTCGTCGAGCAGCTCGTCGAACTCGCGGCGGAGGTAGTCGCGGGTGACGGTGTCGCCGAGCGCCAGGCGGACGGCCGCGAGCTCGCGCGCCAGGAACTCGGTGTCGGCCTTGGTCTGCGCCGCGCGGGCCCGGTCCTCCTCCAGGGACACGCGGTCCCGGTTCTCCTGGCGGTTCTGGGCCAGCAGGATCAGCGGCGCCGCGTAGGCCGCCTGGGTGGAGAAGGCGAGATTGAGCAGGATGAACGGATACGGGTCCCAGCGGATCGCCACGGCCGCGAGGTTCAGCACGATCCACACCACGACGATGACGGTCTGGATGGCCAGGTAGCGACCGGTGCCCAGGAATCGCGCGATCCGCTCGCTGTACATCCCGACGACGTCGGAGTCGAGGTTGAAGGAGAAGCGGGGTCCCCGCGTGCTGGGTGTGTCGAGCTTGCGACCCTCGCTCATCGGAGCCTCACCCCGCCGGAGCCGGGATTCGCGACGTCCTCGGGCTCGGTCTCGCGCCAGTCGCGCGGCAGGAGCTCGTCGAGCAGGTCGTCGACGCTCACCGCGCCGAGGAGGTGTCCCGCCTCGTCGACGACCGGGCCGCACACGAGGTTGTAGGTGGCGAAGTAACGGGTCATCGTCTCCAGGGAGTCCTCCGGACGCAGGACGGCCAGGTCGGTGTCGAGGATTCCGCCGACGAGATGGGCGGGCGGTTCGCGCAGCATGGCCTGCAGGTGCACGCAGCCCAGGTACTTGCCGGTCGGCGTCGAGGTGGGCGGGCGCACGACGAAGACGATGCTCGCCGCCGCGGGCGTCAGATCCGGGTCGCGGACCCGTGCCAGGGCCTCGGCGATCGTCGTCGACGGGGTGACGATGACCGGTTCGGTGGTCATCACACCGCCGGCGGTGTCGGGGGAGTGCAGGAGCAGGCGGCGCACCGGCTCGGACTCCTCGGGGTCCATCTCCTCGAGCAGCGCCTCGGCCTCGGTGTCGGGCAGCTCGCCGAGGAGGTCGGCCGCGTCGTCGGGGTCCATCTCCTCGAGGATGGCGACCGCGCGGTCGCGGCCGAGGATCGCCAGCATCGCCTTCTGGTCGTCGGGCGGGAGCTCCTGCAGGACGTCGGCGAGCCGTTCGTCGTCGAGCGCCGAGGCGATCTCGCCGCGCCGCTTGGACGGCAACTCCCGCAAGGCGTTGGCGACGTCGGCCGCGCGCATCCCCTCGAACTGCAGGAGTGCCTGGGCGACGCCCTGTCCCGGCAGGTTCAGCGCGCTCTGGGTGATGCCGTGCACGCTGGACCAGTCCACGACGTGGGTCTCGTGGCGCCGGCGCAGGCCGCGCCGCCCCGCGCGGACCGCGACCCGCGAGACGACCCAGTCGCGGGTCCGGGTGCGCTCGATGCAGAGGTCGACGACGGTCACGTCGGCGTCGGCGAGCTCGGGGAGATCCGGGTCGACGACGCGCACACGCGTGTCGAGCACCTGGCCGATCGCCAGCGCCTCGCCGGGGCGGAGGTGGAGCCGGCGCAGGCTCACCGTGCCGGTGTTCAGCGTGACCGCGCGCGGCTCGATGTTCGTGACGCGCAGCATCGGGACGAAAATCCTTCGGCGCGTGGTCAGTTCGACGGCCAGGCCGAGGGCGCGCGGCTGCTGGCCGGAGAGCCGGATCGAGAGCACGACGTCGCGGACGCGCCCGATCGATTCGCCATCGGGACCAAGGACGGCCAATCCGACTAATCTGGCCACGAAAACCTTGCTCACCGACGACATGGAAGTAAGGGTAGTGCCAATGCGACGGCCGACGGTCGAGGCGACCGCCCGACCGTCATGGTCGACGTCGACTCCCGTGGGCGTCGACGCCCGAAGAGACGCTTGTAGAAGGGGAAGGTTCGACGAGATGACGAATCCCATGCGCCCGAGTCGCGAGACGCCCGGGCTCCCGACCCCGCCCAAGGGTTGGCCGATCGGTTCCTATTCGACCTACGCCGAGGCCCAGCGCGCGGTGGACTACCTGTCCGACCAGAACTTCACGGTCGAGGACGTGACCATCGTGGGTGTCGACCTGATGCAGGTCGAGCGGGTCATCGGTCGACTCACCTGGGGCAAGGTCATCGGCGGCGGCCTGGTGTCGGGCGCCTGGCTCGGCTTCTTCTTCGGCTGCCTCGTCGCCCTGGTGTTCACCGGCAACCCGCTCGGGCCGATCATCGTCGGCCTCGTCGGCGGCATGGTCTTCGGTGTGATCTCCGCGACGATTCCCTACGCCGCGACCCGGGGCCAGCGCGACTTCGCGTCCACGATGCAGTTGGTCGCCGGTCGCTACGACGTCCTCTGCGATCCCAAATCCGCAGAAAAAGCGCGCGACATGCTCGCGCGCCTGCAGCCCTGAGCCCGTCGGCGGCATTCGGACACGGCACGATCACGATTCCGGACGGAGTGGCACGCCCATGCCGAATGTGTTGCATGTCACGAATCGTGACGTATAGCGTTGCACCTCGGACGCTCACGGCGGAGCACCCCGCTCGTGTTGCGCCGCGTACGACATCGAGGAGGCTGCGTGCGGAGCAGGGTGAGCACTGATGTATCGGGCCGACCCGGCAGCGCCGGGCGGTCGGGCAGCGGCCCGAAGAATTCCCGAACCACAAGCCGCGTAAGGCGAAAGGTCGTCGCGGCCGCGGTCGCCGCGGCGGCGATCCTGCCCGTCGTCTCCGCCTGTGGGGCGGGATACGAAGCGGGCGTACTGAATTTCTATCCGCCGGCCGACGGCGCCGACACCTTCGCCGCGATCGGCGACAAGTGCTCGGCCGAGTCGGGCGGCGCCTACAAGGTCGTCACGACGCCCCTCCCCAAGGGGGCCGACGACCAGCGACTACAGCTCGCGCGGCGGCTGGCGGGCAACGACGCAGGCCTGGACCTGATGGGCATGGACGTCGTGTGGACCGCCGAATTCGCCGACGCCGGTTGGATGGTGCCGGTTCCCGACGAGTTGGCGGCCGCGGTCACCGAGCGTTCCCTGGGCGGCCCGCTCGACACGGCGGTGTGGAAGACCGAGGACGACGAGAACGAGCGCCTCTACGCGATCCCGTTCTCCACCAACACCCAATTGCTCTGGTATCGCAAGGACGTCCTGGAGGACAAGGTCGGTCGCAAGCGCCCGGCCTCCACCTGGGACGGCATGCTGGAGGACGCGCTCATCAGCGGCCGCAACGGCGGTCCGACCTACATCATGGTGCAGGGCCGGCAGTACGAGGGCCTGATGGTGTGGTTCAACTCGGTGCTCGTCAGCGCCGGCGGCCAGGTCGTCGACCCCGACGACCCCGACAAGGTCACGCTGAACGACACCCCCGAGCACCGCGCGGCGACCGTGCGCGCGCTGCGCACGCTGAAGGCGGTCGCCACCGCGCCCGGCCACGACCCGTCGCTGTCCAACTCCGACGAGGGCTCCGCGCGGCTCGGCATGGAGAGCGGCAAGGCGCTCTACGAGGTCAACTGGCCCTTCGTGTTCCCCGGTATGCGCGAGAACGCGATCGCGGGCAGCGTCCCGTTCCTCGACCTGAAGCGCTTCGCCAACCTGTACGCCGACCCGAACAACCCGCCGTCGGACCGCGACGTCATCCCGGTGAACCGCGAGATGCAGAAGGTCTTCGACTTCGCCCCGTACCCGGGCTTCGAGGGCCTGCCGACCAAGACCACCCTCGGCGGTCTCAACATCGCGGTCGCCAGCACCTCCAAGCAGCAGGATCTGGCCTGGCAGGCGGCCGAGTGCATCACCAACGAGGCGTCGCAGAAGATGTTCTCGCTCAACGCGGGTCCGCCGCCGGTCATCGAATCCATCTACGACGACCGTGATTTCCGGCTCGCCTACCCGATGTGGGAGGAGATCAAGCGGCAGCTGGAGCCCGAACACGCCGCGGTGCGTCCGAAGTCGCCCGACTATCAGGCGATCTCGACCCTGCTGCAGGCGAAGCTGAGTCCGGTCGGCGCCTGGGACCCGGAGACCCTGGTCGATGAGCTGGCCGACGCCGTCCAGAAGGCAATCAACGGGGAAGGGTTGATCCCGTGACCGACGAGAACACGCCCCGCGACGAGGATCCGGGCAACGAGTCCGGCTTCCGCGCCGGCCGCCACGCACTGCCCGACGATGCGCCCCCGCAGACCGGCCCCATCCCGATAGTCGGTGGGCCGCCGCCGGTCCAGTCCGCCGAACTGTGGAAGCCGCCGCCCGGCGGCCGTCACGAACAGCAGGCCGCCGACACCTCCGGCTCCGCGGGCGGATGGAACGCCCCGGGTGCCGCGACACCGGCCGGAGACGCGACGGGTGCCGCGACCGCTCTCGCCGAACGTCCCCGCGAGGAGAAGAAGGCCAAGAAGGCCAGGCTGAGCGAGGGCAAATCGGCCGAGCGCCGGCTGGCGTATTGGCTGATCGCCCCCGCCGCGATCATGATGCTGCTGGTGACCGGATACCCGATCATCTACGCGTTCTGGCTCTCGCTGAACAAGATGAGCCTGTCCGCGCCGGGTGAACGCGAGTTCGTCTGGTTCTCCAACTACGGGGCAGTGCTCTCCGACGGCTACTGGTGGACCGCGTTCTCGGTCACGCTGGGCATCACGGTCGTGTCGGTGATCATCGAGTTCGTCCTGGGCATGGCCATCGCGCTGGTGATGCACCGGACGATCTTCGGGCGGGGGACGATCCGCACGGTGGTCCTGATCCCGTACGGCATCGTCACCGTGGCCGCGGCGTTCTCCTGGTACTACGCCTGGACGCCGGGCACCGGCTATCTGGCGAACCTGCTGCCCGACGGCAGCGCGCCGCTCACCGAGCAGTGGCCGTCGCTGGCGATCATCGTCCTCGCCGAGGTCTGGAAGACCACGCCGTTCATGGCGTTGCTGCTGCTGGCGGGTCTGGCCCTGGTGCCCGACGACCTGCTGAAGGCGGCCCAGGTCGACGGTGCGGGGGCGTGGACGCGATTGTGGCGCATCATCCTTCCGCTGATGAAGCCGGCCATCCTGGTGGCGCTGCTGTTCCGCACGCTCGACGCGTTCCGCGTCTTCGACAACATCTACGTGCTCACGCGAGGGTCCAACAGCACCTACTCGGTCTCGATGCTCGGTTACGACAACCTGTTCAAGGCCTTCAACCTCGGTGTGGGATCGGCGATCTCGATCCTGATCTTCTTGTGCGTGGCGCTGATCGCATTCGTGTTCATCAAGGGGTTCGGCACCGCCGCACCGGGTTCCGACGACGAGGGGAGGTAAGCCGGTGAATGCGAGCGGTAAATCGAAGGCCTGGTGGTCCATCGCCAACATCCTGGTGATCCTGTACGCGCTCATCCCGCTGCTGTGGATCATCAGCCTGTCGTTCAAGCCCGCGTCGAGCGTGACCGACGGCAGCTTCATCCCGAAGGAATGGACCCTCGACAACTACAAGTCGATCTTCGACACGAGCGCCTTCACCTCGGCGCTGATCAACTCGATCGGTGTCGGCCTGATCACCACCCTCATCGCGGTCATCCTCGGCACCATGGCGGCCTACGCCGTGGCGCGACTGGAGTTCCCGGGCAAGAAGGTCCTCATCGGCGCGGCGCTGCTCATCGCGATGTTCCCGCAGATCTCGCTGGTGACGCCGCTGTTCAACATCGAGCGCCGACTCGGCCTGTTCGACACCTGGCCGGGCCTGATCCTGCCGTACATCACCTTCGCGCTGCCGCTGGCGATCTACACGCTGTCGGCGTTCTTCCGCGAGATCCCCTGGGAACTCGAGAAGGCCGCGAAGATGGACGGCGCCACGCCGTTCCAGGCGTTCACCAAGGTGATCGCCCCGCTGGCGGCCCCCGGTGTGGTGACCGCGGCGATCCTGGTGTTCATCTTCGCCTGGAACGACCTGCTGCTGGCGCTGTCACTGACCTCCACCGAACGCGCGATCACCGCGCCGGTGGCGATCGCGAACTTCACCGGCAGCTCTCAGTTCGAGGAACCGACGGGATCGATCTCGGCCGCCGCGGTCGTGATCACGATCCCCATCATCATCTTCGTTCTCTTCTTCCAACGTCGAATCGTGGCCGGCCTGACATCCGGCGCCGTGAAGGGATAACCCATGGCAGACATCGTTCTGGACAAGGTCACCAAGAAGTACCCGGACGGCTCGGTCGCGGTCCACGAGGTCGACATCGAGATCGCCGACGGCGAGTTCGTGATCCTCGTCGGGCCGTCGGGCTGCGGAAAGTCCACGACCCTCAACATGATCGCGGGCCTCGAGGACATCACCTCGGGCGAGTTGCGGATCGACGGCGAGCGCGTCAACGAGCGCGCCCCCAAGGACCGCGACATCGCGATGGTGTTCCAGAGCTACGCGCTCTACCCGCACATGACCGTCCGGGAGAACATCGCCTTCCCGCTGACGCTGCAGAAGCTGCCGAAGGACGAGATCGCGGCGAAGGTCGACGAGGCCGCCCGCATACTCGACCTCGGGCAGTACCTCGACCGCAAGCCGGCGAACCTGTCCGGCGGCCAGCGCCAGCGCGTGGCGATGGGCCGCGCGATCGTGCGCTCGCCCAAGGCGTTCCTGATGGACGAGCCGCTGTCGAACCTCGACGCGAAGCTGCGTGTGCAGATGCGCACGGAGATCGCGCAGCTGCAGCAGCGTCTGGGCACCACCACGGTGTACGTGACGCACGACCAGACCGAGGCGATGACCCTCGGCGACCGCGTCGTCGTGCTGCGCGGCGGGCACGTCCAGCAGATCGGCACCCCGCAGGAGCTCTACAACAACCCGGCCAACGTGTTCGTCGCCGGCTTCATCGGTTCACCCGCGATGAACTTCCTGCCCGGCCGGCTGAGCACCGAGGGCATCGACACCCCGATCGGCACGATCGCACTCGACGATCTCCGTTCGGTGCTCTCGCGGGCCGGTGACGTCGGCAGCAGCGGCGAGGTCCTCGTCGGCATCCGTCCCGAGCACATCGAGGACGCCGCGCTGGTCGACCCGACCACGCGTGCCCAGGGGGCGACGTTCTCGGCGAACATCGACGTCCTGGAGTCGATGGGCTCGGACATCTACGCCTACTTCGGGATCGGCTCGGGGTCGCGGGCGTCGAGCGACGCGCTTGCCGAGCTGTCCGCCGACTCCGGCGCCGACCTGGGCGGAAGCCAGCTCATCGCGCGCCTGTCACCGGATTCGAAGGTCACCCGCGGGTCGACCGCCGAGCTGTTCTACGACGCGTCGAAGGTCGCGGTCTTCGACCAGAACTCGGGCGAATCGCTGCGTCGTCGCTGAGCGGCGTCACCGACACCCACGCCGAGCGCCACCCCGGATTCGCGGGCGATCACCAGCGAGTCCGGGGTGGCGTTCGTCGTGTCCGACAGGCCTATCGGCGGTGCCGGCGGGAGTGGTCGCGCAGTTCGTCGAACACCTTCTCGTCCCACACGTGCCGGCGGATCAGGCGGTACCGCTCGCAGGCGAGCCACAGGTACAGCTCGGCGTCGCTCTCGATGTCCTCGCGGATGCCGGCCCGACGCGCCATGCGGACGACGGGCAGGAACTCCTCGCCGAACCACCGGCGCGCGACCTCGGTGCGGCTGAGGAACTCGCCGATCTCCTGGCTGAGCCGGAACCCCCACGCCTCCACGTTCTCGGCGAGCTCGGCGTAGTCGAAGGGATCGGACAGGCGGATCGCGTCGGCTTGGGAGCCCTCGAGCGGCACGCGGGACAGGAAGAGCCGCCGGTGGTCCTTGAGGATCAGGTCCGACGGCGCGTTGATGCCCTCCGGCGATATCCGCGTGTGGATCTCGGTGACGTAGGCGTCGATGGTGCGGTATCCGCGGGCGATCGCGATCGACACGCGGTGATGTCCGTCGATGACGAAGTGCATCGAGCCGATGCGATAGAGCTGCACCGGTGGCATGGACTCGCCGCGCCGCTGCGCGGCCGCGAGCCGCTGCCACCGCTCGCGCACCCGGGAGGAGGTCGGCCGGAAGTAGCGGTCGAAATCCTTGGTGCGGTCGACGCTTCCGACGATGGAGGACACCTCCACCACCTGGAGTCCGAGCACGGTCTTGCCGGTCACGCCGAGCGCCGCGCACACCTCGTCGAACGGCAGGATCGCGTTGATGTCGGCGGGCTGACGCGTGAACCACTGTGCGAGACGGGCACGTTCGGCCTGGCGGCGTAACCGTGCGAAGTCGTTCTCCGCGTCCGCCTCGGGGAAACCGGTGTCACGCGCCATGTCTGCGCCTCACGATCTCGACCCTCCCGGTAGTGGGATCGATGTCGAACTGACAGTATCCGACCACGTTCATCGACGTGGTGTGCTTGCCGATCGGCAGGTCGGCGGGGCAGTCGCCGTACGGATGGATGTGACCGTGCACCAGCAGCGTCGGTCGTAGCGACCGCACGAGCGGGTGGAAGCACTCGAATCCGCGATGCGGCTCGTCGTCGCGGTCGCCGACGCCGCGGGCCGGGCTGTGGGTGAGGAGGATGTCGACACCCGGGCGATCCGACCTCGACGTCGCGCGGCTCAGGGCGTTGCCGCACCGCAGGCGCAGGGATCGCAGCCGCTGCTGGGCGTCGGTGTACTGGTTCGACCCGCCGTTGTAGCGGCGAGACCCCCCGAGGCCGGAGATGCGGAGACCTGCGACGGTGACGGTCCGGCCGTCGGCGTTGACGGCGCCGGCCGGACCGGGATCGTCGGCCGGGAGACCGGCGCGGGTCCAGCCGGTCCGTCCCCGCCGGTATCCCCGCAGGTCGCGATCATGGTTGCCGGGCACGTAGACGCACGGGGCCTCGCACAGCTCGGACAGGGTCTCGAGGTAGCCGAACGGCAGGTCGCCCGCACCGAGCACGAGGTCGGGGCGGCCCTCGATGCCGACGCCGAGGGCGAGGGATTCCACCACCTCGTCGGCGACCGCCAGAACCCGGACCATGTCACCCAGGCTAGACGAGACGCCGGGGCGTGGAGTGCCTCTCGGTAGCCTGTCGGACGTGAGTGCATCGGTGACCGACATCGTCGGGAAGTACCTGTTGGACCGGCTCGGCGTCGAACCCCAGCGTGCGTCGGTGACCTTCCTCGGCGTCGAGCCGATCGACGTGCTGCGGTTCGTGACCGGCGACGCCGGACCCGAGGAACTGGTGTACGTGACCTCCGGCTGCGCGCGGCACCCGATGACCGATCCGACCGACCTGCACGCCGACCCGCTCCGCGGACCCCGCGCCGAACTGGTGGTGCGCCTGCGCCCCGACAGCCCGCTGCCCGGTCTGCACAAGCGGATGGCGACGCTGGCCGCCGCGCCGGCCGTGGAGGGCCTGATCCTGACCGCGGACGCGCTGGTCGACCTCGGGGAACCGCTGTGGGACGGGTCGTCGTGTACCGCGGTGCTGCTCGCCGACGACGACCTCGGCGAGGTGGCACTGCCCGAGCCGATGGACCCCGTTCGCTTCCTGCGGGCGATCCCGATCACCGCGAACGAGGCCGCCTGGGTGCGGCTGAAGGGTGCCGACGCGTTGCGCGAGGCGTGGCGGGAGGCCGGCATCGACGTCACCGCGCCCGACCGCGCGTCGGCCAGCCCCGCCTGACGCTGTCACTCGCCGGGTTTGGCCCGGGCACGGCTGGGGTATCGACAGCCAGAGGCGAAGTGCCTTCTCCGGTGACGGCGCGGTCGGAAGGCGGACGAGATGACACGGCGAGACGATGCATGCACGGCGGTGGTCCGATGACGGTGACCTCTGTGTACCCACTTGCACTGACCCGGCCCAAGGCCCCGACCGATCCGCTGGCGGCCAAGGTCTACCTGCCACAGCAGGACACCGAACTGCTCGTCGACGCCTTGCGCGAGCGCGGCGTGACCGGGGCGTCGGTCCTCGATCTGTGCACCGGTAGCGGCGCGGTGGCGATCGCCGCAGCCCGTCTCGGCGCGGCACGGGTCACCGCGGTCGACGCCTCCGCGGACGCGGTGACGTACGCGCGCGCCGGAGCCGAACGCGCGGGCGTGTCCGTGGACGTCCGGCTCGGGGACCTGCGACGTCACGTCGGACGTTACGACGTGGTCACCTGCAATCCGCCCTATGTTCCGACACCCGACGTGTCCGATCCGGAGTACCACCTGAACGGGCCCTCCCATGCCTGGGATGCGGGAATCGACGGCCGGGCCGTGCTCGACCCACTGTGCGCCCGCGTGCCGGACCTGCTCGTCCCCGGCGGTGCGTTCGTGCTCGTCCACTCGGAGTTCGCCGACGAGGAGGAGTCGGTGCGCGCACTGCGCGCAGGCGGGCTGCACGCCGAGATCGTCGACGAGCGGGTTATCCCGTTCGGCCCGGTGATGACCGCCCGCGCCCGATGGCTGGAGGAGCGCGGACTGCTCGAACCGGGATGCCGCGTCGAGCGGATCGTCGCGATCGTCGCCGTGGCCCCTGGAGACGCTGCGACCGGAGAGGCTGCGCGCACGCCGGCGACCGATCACACCGAACAGCAGACGTCATGACCGTCGAGGACGTCGTCGCCGACATGTCGACCGTGAGGAGCACGACCGTGGACGAGAACCCGCAGCCGGGCGCCGAGCGCAGGAGGGTGCGTGTCGTCCGCGGCGGTCCGGTGCTCGTCGAGGGGCCGGTGGACATCGAACTACCCGACGGCTGCCGCGTGCAGTCCGACCGGTTCATGGTCGCGGTCTGTGCCTGCGGGCGCAGCAAGAACTACCCGCTGTGCGACACCAGCCACCGCAAGCGCAGGCGGCGGCAGACTTCCTGACCCGACCACATCAACGGCTTCGGTCCCGACTCATCGAGTCGGGGTCGAAGCCGTTGTATGTCAGGTCGCCGGCGCTCAGATCCCGGGGAACGCGCTCTCGCCGCGCTCCCACGCATCCATCATGTGGGCGCCGAGCGCGTCCTCGACGAAGAGGAAGGCGCGGATGCCGAAGACCACGTCGGCCTCGGCGCTCGGATCGGAGCGGACGAGATCGCCGACGACGTCGGTGCGCAGGATCTGCTCGTGCACCGCGTCGGCCTCGACGTGCTCGCGGTAGAAGTGCCGGCAGGCCTCCGGGGCGTCGAGTCGCTCCAGGCCGGCCAGCAGGCGCTGCGACCCGGGCGGCGAGGTGATCTCGGTGGCCGCGAGATGGCCCACGGCCGCGCCCCGGTATCGGCGGTGGAGACCGAACAGCGACATCAGGTTCACCGGTGTCAGTGCCACACCCGGCACGGTGTCGAGGTAGCCCAGGTAGTCGGCCGACAGGTCGGACGCGCGGAGCAGGTCGGCGAACAGCTCCTGGTGGACGGCCTTGCCCCGACCACTGCCGTACTCGTCGAATTCGACTGCGACATAGGCGGCCTTCGCGTGTCCGCGCAGCCGCGGGATCGCCCAGGCGTGCGGATCGGCCTCCTTCAGGTGGTACAGCGAGCGCAGCGCGAACATCTGCCGGTACTGATCCCACGTCCCGTTGTCGCGCAGGTGATACGACGCGCCGTCGCCGTCGATGTCCTCGATGCACAGGTCGTCCATGACGTCGTCGACGTTCTCGTCGGACGCCGGGACGTCGCGGTGCAGGGCGTGGCGGAAGCGGCTCTCGAGGGCGGCGCGTAGCGACAGGAGCGCAGGATTCCATTCCCAGGCCACGTCGACGTCGGCGAATCCGACGTAGTGCATCTCGTAACAGAGGTAGAGCGCCAGCTGCAGGTCCTCACCGTTGGGATCGGCGTCGATCACGTGGGT
The DNA here is from genome assembly GCF_900683595.1 of Gordonia paraffinivorans. Taxonomy (NCBI): domain Bacteria; kingdom Bacillati; phylum Actinomycetota; class Actinomycetes; order Mycobacteriales; family Gordoniaceae; genus Gordonia; species Gordonia paraffinivorans. Next base: position 1,537,059 of record NZ_CAACYD010000007.1, read on the forward strand.
GCCCAGACCAGGTGCCTCCGTCGAGGATTCGGGGTCGCTGCGGAGAAGGTCGATCACGGCCTTCGACAGCGGACCACGCGCGCGGGGCAGGACGGGCACGCGAAAGACCTCGGACGTCGTGTCGGAAATGATCGAACTCGCTGTCACCAGCACTCCTCCCGGTCGGTCCGCCCAGACCCGGGGGACCGGGTCGCAGAACCGTCTCCGATTACCCGAACGGGCGCAGGTCAAACCCCACCTGGGCCGCGTCGCTCCTCGCCGCGCGGGTAGGCGCGTACGGGCGGATCGGCGTGCTTCCAGCGTAGGCCGGAGAGCGACGCCGGTCAGCGCGATCGGAGGTCGGCGACGAGATCGTCGTCGAGCGAGGCCCGCACCAGCGCCGCGGCGAGGAGTTCGGGTCTCCCGCCGGCGAGAGCGGCGAGCTGGTCGGGGTCGGTGGGCAGGCCGAGTTCTTCGGCTCCCTGCAGTGCCCGCTCGTCGAACCGAGGGGCGGCCCAGGTCCAGACCGACTGCACCTCGCGCAGGAAGATGTCCGCACCGACCGGTCCGATGCCGGTGAACTCCTGGAGGAGATCGGCCACCTGCTCGGGGTCGTGGTCGCCTCGTTCGGCGAGCTCCCGCAGGTCGGCGTGGTAGTCGTCGAGGACCTTCCGCGCGGCTTCGCCGAGACGGGTCGCGGTGCTCTCGTCGTAGCGCTTGTAGTGCGCCCGGCCAAGTGCGTCGACGAGGTCCTGCCAGGACGCGTCCGCCATCGTCTGCGGCGTGCGGTACCCGGACGAGAAGAATTCCCGGGCCGCCGCCACCGCGATGCCGGCCGAGATCCGGGTGGACAGCAACAACGACAGGACCAGCAATTCGAACAGGGGAGACGGGGTGTTCTTCAGCGTGATCCCGGCCTCGTCGGCGTAGGTGCGGCCCGCGCGGTCGAGCAGCTCGGCGACGGTCTCGTCGATCTCGGTGGAACTCATGGTCGGTCGGCTACCCGGCACCGGCCGTCGTCAATCACGCTGCGTTCGATCCCGTGCCCGCGGGCGACCAGCGCTGCTTGCGGGGATCGGCTCGGAACCGCCTCGACGATGTCTGCGCATCTGACGAGGCCCGGGCCGCCCTCGGCCCTCACAGCCAGTGGCTGCGCCGGAACACCACGAACAGCACCGCGCAGACCGCGACCAACAGTCCCAGGACGAGGGGATAACCCCAGGGCTGGTTCAGTTCGGGCATGTACTCGAAGTTCATCCCGTAGATGCCCGCGATCATCGTCGGCACCGCCGCGATCGCGACCCACGCGGAGATCTTGCGCATGTCGGTGGTCTGCTGGATGCCGACCTTGGCCGCCCCGGCCTGGAGCAGCGAGTTCAGCAGGTCGTCGTACTCCAGGACGCGGTCGATCACGGTGGTGAGGTGATCGGACACGTCGCGTAGGTGCCGCCGGACCTCCTTGGGCACCAAGGGATTTCCGTTGACGGTGAGAATGCGGAGCGGCTCGGCGAGCGGTGTCACCGCGCGCCGCAGCTCGAGGACCTCGCGGCGCAGGAGATAGACGGGGTCGATGTCGAGCCATCGGTTCTGCCTGCTGAACACCGATTCCTCGATGGCCGCGACGTCGACGTCCATGCGTTCGGTGACCGCGAGGTAGGTGTCGACGACCTTGTCGGCGACGGCGTGCAGGACCGCGGTGGGGCCGAGTGCGAGGCGTTCGGGCCGAGCCTCGAGGCGGCGACGCATCCCGGACAACTCGGTGTGCTCGCCGTGGCGCACGGTGAGCACGAAGTCGGGACCGGCGAAGACCATGATCTCGCCGGTCTCCACGACCTCGCTCGCCTTGGCCATCGACTCGTGCTCGACGTACTGGACCGTGCGCAGCACCAGGAACTGGGTGTCGTCGTAGACCTCGAGCTTCGGGCGCTGATGGGCGTGGACGGCGTCCTCGACGACGAGCTCGTGGAGCCCGAAAGTGCGTCCCACATCGGCCATCTGCGCGTCGTCGGGGGCGTGCAGCCCGACCCACACGAAACCCTCGCCGGATTCGCGGACCCGCTGCAGGGCCTCGCGATAGCCGACCTCACCCGGCTGACGGTGGCCGTTGACGTAGACGGCACAGTCGACGACGGCCCCGGTCGAGGCCGGGGGCTGCGGGGGCGACGGGCTCGGGGCCCGGCGCGATGAGAGGCCACGGGGACCTGACCTCGGGATCGACGCCACGATTGCCGATGCTACCCGCGCGGGCAGCACAGCCGGGCGCGTCGAGACCGCAACCCCGCCGGTGCGAGGACGACGGCAAGTAGCATCGCGTCCGTGCCATTCGACGTCACCGTGTACACGACGACGCTGATCACGTTGATCGTCATCATGGACCCGCCCGGTCAGATCCCGCTGTTCCTGAGTCTGGTGGGGCAGCGCTCGCCGGAGTACCGGCGCCGCGCCGCGTGGCAGGCGCCCATGGTGAGTCTGCTGGTGATCAGCGTCTTCGCCATCGGCGGCAAGGCGATCCTGAACTACCTGCACATCGGCATCCCGGCGCTGCAGGGCGCCGGCGGCCTGTTGTTGCTGCTGGTGGCGCTGCAGTTGCTCACCGGCCTGGGCAATGCCGGCAACCCGAAGGCGTCGGAGGACGTCAACGTGGCCCTGGTGCCGCTGGGCACCCCGCTTCTCGCCGGTCCCGGTGCCATCGCGGCCGTCATCGTCCAGGTCAGCAGTGTGAACGGCGAGGCGGCGGGCTATCTGGCGATCGCGGCGGCGATCGTCAGCGTCCACATCGTGGTGATGCTCGTCCTGCGCTACTCGACCTTCTTGATCCGGGTCCTCGGGGTCGGGGGCATCACGCTGCTCGCCAAGATCGCGGGTCTGCTGCTCGCGGCGATCGCGGTCCAGCTCGTCGCCGACTCGATCATGGGCTTCATCGCCCAGGGGGCGTGACCGACCGGGGACGCTCCGGCACACGGGCGGGCCCGCGCAACCGATACGGTGGCAGGGTGCGAAAGAGTCACGTCGGCAAACGTCTCGCGGTGGTGACCGGACTGGTCGCGATGCTCGTCCTCGGGCTGACCGGATGCGGCGACGACGCGGGCGCGCCCCGCGCGCTGGTGATCGGCTCCGCCGACCAGCCGGCGATGCGCGTGATGGCCGAGATCTACACGGGCGCACTGCGCAACGTCGGGTCGGTGGTCTCCGACGACCATCCCCTCGGCGACGATGCGACGCTTCTCGAGGAGATGGACCGTGCCGAGATCGATCTCTTCCCGGCCTTCACCGGCGAACTGCTGTCGCTGCTCGCGCCGTCATCGACCGCGGTCGGTGCCGAGGAGGTGTACGTCGACCTGAACCGGTCGTTGCCACAGGGGGTCTCCGTGGGCGACGAGACGCCGGTGTCGGATGCCCCGCAGCTCTTCGTCTCGACCACACTGGCCGGGACCCTCGGTGTGTCCGGCCTCGACGATTGCGCTCTGCTGCCGCCCGGACTGCCCGTCGTCGTCACCTCCGACCCGGAGCCGTCGACGCTGAAGGCGTTCGCCGACGCCGGCTGCCGCCTGGGCCCGGTGGAGACGGTCCCGACCACCGAGGAGGTCCTGGTGCGCGCCTCGCAGGGCGACGCGATCGGGTTGCTGGCGCCGCTCGACATCGCCGGTGAGGACGCCGAGGGCGCGTCGTCGGACGTGCAGGCGCTTCGCACCCCGGCGGGAGAGGGGGAGAACGCCGACGAGCCGCGCGCCGGCGGGTCCGCCGAGAAGCCTCGCGACGCGGCGGTGTCCGGACCGCGAGCGGAGATGCTGGTGCCGGTGTTCCGGACGGCGGCGCTGAACCGGGACCAGGTCAAGACGATGAACAAGGTGGCCGGCGAGATCACCACCGCCGACCTGGCCACGATGGCAGGTGAGGTCCAGACCGGCGGCGATCCGCGCGAGGTCGCGCAGGAATGGCTGGCCGAGCACGGCCTCTAGACGGAACGGACAGAGAGAAACACACGTCGGCGGGTCCCCGACCGACCCGCCGACGTGTGAGCTCAGATCGCGCCCGTCACTTGGCCTTCGACAGCGCCCAGCTGGTCGCCTTCGCCGCCACCCATTGGTACTTGGACGCGACGAGACGGACCGCGAGGTCGAGGACGACCGCGTCGGCGCCGACCAGGACGCGCGCCTTGTTCTTCTTGACGCCGTTGATGATCACGTCGGCCGCATCCTCGCTCGACATGCGCGCGAGGTACTTGTCGAAGAAGGCGGCGGTGGCCTTCTGGTCGTGGTCACCCGACACGGTGGCGTTGCGGGCGATCGCGGTCTTGATGCCGCCGGGATGCACGCAGGTCACCTTGACCGGGTGCTTGGCGATGATCATCTCCTGGCGCAGCGCCTCGGTGAAGCCGCGGACGGCGAACTTCGCCGAGTTGTATGCGGCCTGACCGGGTTCGGACAACAGGCCGAACAACGACGACGTGTTGACGATGTGGCCGTCGCCCGAGGCGATCAGATGGGGCAGGAACGCCTTGGTGCCGTTGACGACGCCCCAGTAGTCGACGTCCATCACCCGCTCGATGTCCTTGAACTCCATCTTCTCGACCTCGCCGTGATGCGCGATGCCGGCGTTGTTGAAGACGACGTTGACCACGCCGAAGTGGTCCTTGACCGTGTCGGCGTAGGTCAGCACGGCCTCGCGCTCGGCGACGTTGAGCAGTTGGGAGTGCACCTCGGCGCCGGCTGCCTTCACCAGGCGCTCGGTCTCGGCGAGCCCGTCCGGGGTGACGTCGGAGATCGCCAGGCGCGCACCCTCTTTCGCCAGTTTGACTGCGATGTCGCGGCCCATGCCCGAGCCAGCGCCGGTGATGACCACGACCTTGCCGCGGAAGTCCTTCATGAGTTTCTCCTCGATCGAGAGAGTCGGTGTGCCGGTCAGGCGGTGACGGTCGCGGGTTGATCGCTCGTCGTCGTGCCGTCGATGTCCGGGGCGGGCAGGCGGCGCGCTCCGCGGACCACATCGTAGGCAGCGATGTCGAAGTGGCGGGTCGCATTGCGGAAGGCGAAGGTGAATCCGGGCCACAGCGTGGTGATGTTGCCGTTGGCGTCCTTGTACCAGGAGGCGCAGCCACCGTTGACCCACACGCTGTTGCGCAGCTTGTGCTGGATATCGGAGTTGAACTCCTGCTGGGCCGACAGCTTCACCTCGGTGCGGGTGATGCCCTGCGCCCGAACGGTCTTCAGGTAGTCGACGAGGTAGTTGAGCTGGGATTCGATCATGTAGACCATCGACGTGTGCCCCAGGCCCGTCGACGGCCCGACCATCAGCATCATGTTCGGGAAGCCGTGGACGAACGAGCCCTTGTAGCCCTGCATGCCGATCTCGCTCCACACGTCGGCGAGGCTGCGCCGGCCCGAGCCGACGATCTTCTCGAACACCGGGGAGTCGGTGACGTGGAAGCCGGTGGCGACGACGATGACGTCGACCTCGCGGGTGGTGCCGTCCTTGGCGACGACGCCGGTCGGCGTGATCCGCTCGATGCCGTCGGTGACCAGGTCGACGTTGGGCCGGGCGAGGGCCGGATACCAGTCGTTCGAGCGCAGGATGCGCTTGCAGCCGACCTGGAACGTGGGTGTCACCTTGCGACGCAGCTCGGCGTCGCGGCCGACGCCGAGCAGGATGTTGGCGCGGCACAGCAACTCGACCGGCTTGAGCGCGGCGGGGGAGTAGGTGAGGCCGAAGGCGGTCGCCTCGTTGGCCGCATAGATGGTTCCGCGGACGGCGGACTGGTAGCCCGGGATGTTCTTGTAGGCCCAGTGCTCGAGCTTGGTGTACGGACGCTCGGTGCGGGGCACGATCCACGGGGCGGTGCGCTGGTAGACGTCGAGACGCGAGGTGATCTTGGCCAGCTCGGGCACGATCTGGATCGCCGACGCGCCGGTGCCGATCACCGCGACGCGCTTGCCGGAGTAGTCGAAGTCGTTGTCCCAGCGGGCCGAGTGGACGATCTTGCCCTCGAAGGAGTCGATGCCCTCGATGTCGGGGAGGTTCGGCTCGCAGAGGGGGCCGACGCCGCCGACGAGGATGTTGGCGCGGACCTGGCCCTTCACGCCGTCGCGCTCGGTGTCGATGATCCAGCGACCCTGCGCCTCGTTCCACTCCGCGTGGGTGACCTCGGTGCCGAACTGCGCCTTGGCCGGGATGCCGTGCTGCTCCGCGACGTCGTTGATGTAGGCGTGGATCTCGGGCTGGTGCGAGTACGACCGCGACCAGGTCGGGTTCTTCGCGAACGAGTAGGAGTACAGCTGGGAGGGCACGTCGCAGGCCGCGCCGGGGTAGGTGTTGTCGCGCCACGTGCCGCCGAAGTCGTGACCGCGGTCGAGGAGGACGTAGTCGTCGAACCCGTTCTGCTTGAGGCGGATGGCGGCACCCAGCCCCGAGAAGCCGGCGCCGATGATGGCGATCTCTACATCGTTCGTTGTCATGGTGACACCATAGGGGTGATACTGAACACGTGTCAATAGCTATTGAACAAGACTCAATAGAGGTAATCTGGGCCGGTGACCAGTAGAGGAACGTCCGAGGCCCCGGTGAGGGAGAACAAGAGTCCTTCCAAGCGCACCCGAATGAGCCCGGAGGCCAGGCGCGATCAGCTCCTCGAGTTCGGTCTGGAGATGGTCAAGGAGCGCCCTCTCGAAGAGATCACCATCGACGCCATCGCCGACGCGGCCGGGGTGTCGAGGGCGCTGTTGTTCCACTATTTCGCGTCCAAGCAGGACTACCACGTCGCCATCGCCCAGGCCCAGGCCGACCGGCTGCTGGCCTGCACCGAGCCAGACGACTCGCTCGGGGACCCCATCGCGATCCTGACCGCCTCGATGGAGGCGTTCGTCGACTTCGTGAGCGAGAACCGGACCGCCTACACGGCGTTGATCCGGGGTGCGTCGAGTTCCGACCCCGCGATGCGCGACGTCTTCGACCGCACCCGCGAGGTGATGGTGCAGCGGGTCCTCGACCACGCCCCGGGCTTCGGCGTCGAGGTGAGTCCCGCGGTCGTGTTGAGCGTGCACGGGTGGATCGCGTTCGTGGAGGAGACGGCGATCCGCTGGCTGACCGAGCCGACCGTGAGCCGCGAGGAACTGCTCGCCCTGATCACCGGAGCGCTGCCGGCTCTCGCGACTGCCGCGGTCGGCGCCTCGGCCTCTGCGGTGTAGACGCGGAGCCCCACCCGGCACCGGGTGCACGACGAAGAAGAGAGGCCCTGCCGGATGATCCGGCAGGGCCTCTCTCATGTCTCGCGGAGACTACTCGGCGAATGCCTCGTCGAGGATCTCCTGCTGCTCGACCGCGTGCACCTTGCTCGAGCCCGACGACGGAGCCGACATCGCGCGGCGCGACACACGGCGCAGACCGCCGAGGATGTCCGGCAGGACCTCCGGCAGCCACAGGCCGAGGAACGGCCACGGACCCTGGTTCGCCGGCTCCTCCTGGACCCAGCGGAACTCCGAGGCGTTGCCGTACTGCTCCAGCGTCTTGCGCAGGCGGCGGTGCGGGACCGGGTAGAGCTGCTCGATGCGGACGATCGCGATGTCCTCGCGGCCGTCCTTGTCGCGGCGGGCGGCGAGCTCGTAGAAGAGCTTGCCGCTGACCAGCAGCACGCGCTTGACCTTGCTGCGGTCGGCGCCTTCCTTGGCGAAGCGCGGGTCGTCGATCACCGAGCGGAACTTGCCCTCGGTGAACTCCTCGACCGCGCTGACCGCGGCCTTGTTGCGCAGCATCGACTTCGGGGTGAAGACGATGAGCGGGCGGCGGATGCCGTCGAGGACGTGGCGGCGCAACAGGTGGAAGTAGTTGGCCGGCGTCGACGGCAGGGCGACGGTCATCGAACCCTCGGCGCACAGCTGCAGGAAGCGCTCGATGCGGCCGGAGGTGTGGTCGGGACCCTGGCCCTCGTGGCCGTGCGGCAGCAGCAGCACGACGTCGGACAGCTGGCCCCACTTGGCCTCACCGGACGAGATGAACTCGTCGATGATCGACTGCGCGCCGTTGACGAAGTCGCCGAACTGCGCCTCCCACAGGACGAGCGCATCCGGGTTGCCCACGGAGTAGCCGTACTCGAAGCCCACGACCGCGAACTCCGACAGCGGGGAGTCGTAGACCATGAAGCGGCCGAGGTCGTCGCTGCCGTCGAGGGGCTTCAGGTGGTTGAGCGGGGTGTACTCGGACCCGTTCTGCCGGTCGATGAGCACCGAGTGACGCTGGGTGAACGTGCCGCGTCGCGAGTCCTGTCCGGACAGGCGGACGGTGCGTCCCTCGAGGACCAGCGAGCCGAAGGCGAGGAGCTCGGCGAAGGCCCAGTCGATGTTGCCGTTGCGGGCCGCCTCGGCGCGACGCTCGAGGACCGGCTTGACGCGCGGGTGCGGCGTGAAGCCCTCGGGCACGTCGACGAAGGCGTTGCCGATGGTCTCCAGGACGTCCTTGCCGACCGCGGTGACGAGCTTGGTCGGGAGGGTCTGATCGGCCTCGACCGACGGCGAGGGCTCGGGACGGTACTTCTCGAGCTCCTTGACCTCGTTGAAGACCCGCTCCAGTTGGCCCTGGTAGTCGCGCAGGGCGTCCTCGGCCTCCTTGGTCGAGATGTCACCGCGACCGATCAGGGCCTCGGTGTAGCTCTTGCGGACACCGCGCTTGGTGTCGATGACCTCGTACATCGCCGGCTGCGTCATCGACGGGTCGTCGCCCTCGTTGTGGCCGCGGCGGCGGAAGCACACGAGGTCGATGACGACGTCCTTGTGGAACTTCTGGCGGTAGTCGACGGCGAGCTTGGCGACCCAGACGCACGCCTCGGGATCGTCGCCGTTGACGTGGAAGATCGGCGCGCCGATCATCTTCGCGACGTCGGTGCAGTACTCGGTCGAGCGGGAGTGCTCGGGCGCGGTGGTGAAGCCGACCTGGTTGTTGACCACGATGTGCACGGTGCCGCCGGTGCGGTAGCCGGGCAGCATCGCCATGTTCAGGGTCTCGGCGACCACGCCCTGACCGGCGAACGCGGCGTCGCCGTGCAGCATCAGCGGCAGCACGGGGAAGCCCTCGTCGTCGTCGCCGAGCAGGTCCTGCTTGGCGCGGACGAGGCCCTCGAGAACCGGGTCGACCGCCTCGAGGTGGCTCGGGTTGGCGGTCAACGAGACGTTGATCTCGTTGTCGCCGAACATCTGGTAGTACTTGCCCTCGGCACCGAGGTGGTACTTCACGTCACCGGAGCCGTGTGCCTGCGACGGGTTCAGGTTGCCCTCGAACTCGGTGAAGATCTTCGAGTACGGCTTGCCGACGATGTTGGCGAGCACGTTCAGGCGCCCGCGGTGCGGCATGCCGATGACGACCTCGTTGAGGCCGTGCTCGGCGCTCTGGTCGATGACGGCGTCCATCATCGGGATCACCGACTCGGCGCCCTCGAGCGAGAAGCGCTTCTGGCCGACGTACTTGGTCTGCAGGAACGTCTCGAAGGCCTCGGCGGCGTTGAGCTTGCTCAGGATGTACTTCTGCTCGGCCACCGGCGGCTTGACGTGCTTGACCTCGACGCGCTCCTGGAGCCACTTCTGCTGCTCCGGTTCGAGGATGTGGGTGTACTCGACGCCGATGTGGCGGCAGTACGCGTCGCGCAGGATCGCGACGAGCACGTCGCGCAGCTTCATCTTCTCCTGGCCGTGGAAGCCGCCGACCTTGAAGGTGCGATCGAGATCCCAGAGGGTCAGGCCGTAGGTCGCGATGTCCAGGTCCGGATGCGCGCTGCGGGCGTCGCTGTTCATCATCAGCGGATCGATGTCGGCCATGAGATGGCCGCGGCTGCGGTAGGCCGCGATCAGCTCGAGCACGCGGGTGCTCTTGTCGACGAGTCCGGCGGGGATGTCCCGGCGCCAGCGGACCGGCTCGTACGGGACGTGGAACGCCGTGAAGATCTCGTCGTAGAAGGCGTCGTCGATCAGCAGCTCGTGGATGGTGCGCAGGAAGTCGCCCGACTCCGCGCCCTGGATGATCCGGTGATCGTAGGTCGAGGTCAGGGTCATCAGCTTGCCGACGCCGAGCTCGGCGATCTGCTCCTCGCTGGCGCCCTGGAACTCGGCCGGGTACTCCATCGCGCCGGCGCCGATGATGGCGCCCTGGCCCTTCATCAGGCGCGGCACGGAGTGCACGGTGCCGATGGTGCCGGGGTTGGTCAGCGAGATGGTGACGCCGGTGAAGTCGTCGGCGGTCAGCTTGCCGTCACGCGCCCGCCGGACGATGTCCTGGTAGGCGTTGTAGAACTCGGCGAAGCCCATCTGCTCGCATTTCTTGATCGCCGCGACGACGAGAGTGCGGTTGCCGTCCTTGCCGACCAGGTCGATGGCCAGACCGAGGTTGGTGTGGGCGGGGGTGACGACGTGGGGCTTGCCGTCGATCTCGGCGTAGTGCCGGTTCATGTTGGGGAAGGCCTTGATGGCCTGGACGATCGCGTAACCCAGGATGTGGGTGAAGCTGACCTTCCCGCCCCGGGTGCGGGCGAGGTGGTTGTTGAGGACGATGCGGTTGTCGATCATCGCCTTCGCAGGCACCGCGCGAACACTGGTCGCCGTGGGGATCTCCAGCGAGATCGCCATGTTCTTGGCGATGGTGGCGGCCGGGCCGCGGAGGGCCTTGTTGGTCTCCGCGGGCTCCTGGGCGTCCTTGGCCGCGGCCTTCGCATCGGCCTTGGGTGCGGGCTTCGAGGCGGATCGAGCCGAGCCGTCGCGACTGGCGATGCTGTGGCCGGACGCGGCCTTCGTCGCGGTCGACTCCTTGGCCGGAGCGGGCTTGCGGGGCGAGGCGGTCCGCGTCGGGGTCTGGTCGAGAGTGACCTGCTTGCTCTGGGGTGCCTGGGCGGGGCGGGCCGCCTTCGGGGCGGGGGTCCCGTTCGCGGAGGCGGGGGCGGCCTTCGCGCTGGGGGCCTTGCCGTTGGAGGCGGAGTCGCCGCCGGGTTGATAGTTCTCGAGGAGCTCGTGCCAACTGGGGTCCACCGAGCTCGGGTCTTCCTTGAATTGCTGGTACATTTCCTCGACCAGCCAGGTGTTCTGTCCGAAGTCAGAAGTCGAACTGCTGCTCACAGCGGTATCTCGCCTCAATTCCCTGAAGGTGCCGGGTTCTTCGCCACGCTGTCGTCTCTTGTGGAGACTATCGGTGAACCAACTGCCGATGCTACGCGTCGTCTACTGCGTCACACCCACCGACCTGCTACTACGGAGTCAGTTCGTGATCTGGGTGATTCGGCGCAGAGGGTTCGGTACGTGGAGGGGCGACGCGCGCCGTTGCGCGTCCTGTCAAAAGCCCGCGTGCGGGTCGGTGTCCACCAGTTGTCTCGTGCTGTTGTCCGGACCGTGATCCGGGGTGGTGGACGCCTCCGCACCGGGCTGCGGTACCGGGTTCGGGAGTTCGACGTCGGGGGCTTCGTCGGGGTTGACGCCGGCTTCCCAGAAACCGCGGTACAACGTGTCCAACGCGAGCAACTGCTCATGTGTTCCGCGTTCGACGATTCGGCCTCGATCGACCACGGCGATGGTATCCGCGCGCGCCGCCGTGGCCAGACGGTGGGCCACGATCACCGACGTCCGCCGCCGGGTCATCGCGCGGCCGGCCGCCAGCACCTTCGCCTCGGTCGCCTGGTCGAGGGTCGCGGTCGCCTCGTCGAGCAGCAGGATGTCGGGGTCGACGAGTTCGGCCCGCGCCAGGGCGATCAGTTGCCGTTGTCCGGAGCTGAGGCCGCGGCCGCGTTCGCCGACGGGGTGGTTCATCCCGCCGGGGAGAGCGGCGATCATCGGCAGCGCGCCGACCGCGGCGGCGGCCCGGGCGATGGTCGCGCGGTCCGCGTCGGGGCGTCCGTAGGCGATGTTGTCGGCCACCGTCCCGGTGAACAGGTGCGGTTCCTGCGGCACAAGTCCTAGCCGGCGGCGGTAGTCGGAGAGCACGATGCCGCCGATGTCGGTGCCGTCGACGAGAATCCGCCCCGACGTCGGATCGTAGAAGCGGGCCAGCAGCTTCACGATCGTCGACTTGCCGGCGCCGGTGCGTCCGACCAGCGCGAGCGACGTGCCCGCCGGGATGTGTAGATCGACGTCACTCAGGGCATCGGCCCGGGTGCCCTCGTAACGGAATCCGACACCCTCGAAGTCGACCTTCCCGGCGAAACCGCCGGCGGGTGCGGGAACACCGTCCGGATCGGTCCGCAACGAACTGCGGGTCCGGAGCAGGTCGCCGATCCGGCGCAGGCCGACAGACGCCTGCTGGTAACCGTCGAAGACCTGCGACAGCTGCTGGACCGGGCCGAAGAGCATCGTCAGGTAGAGGACGAAGGCGACCAGCGTCCCGGCCGAGAGCGAGCCGTCGGCCACCAGGCCGGCGCCGACGCCGAGCGCGACGGCGGTGGCGAGATCCGACATCAGCGTGATGAGCGGGAAGTAGGTGGCGATCGCGCGCTGGGAGACCATGCGGGCGGCCACCCACTCCGCCGACCGCTGCGCGAAGCGTCGTTGCGCCGCGTCGGTGCGGAGGTAGGACTGGGTGGTCTTGATGCCGGCGATGTTCTCCTGGAAGTCGGCGTTGACCGAGCTGATCAGTTCGCGGGCGCGCGTGTACGCGCGGCTCGCCACCCGGCGGAACGCGACCGTCGCAGCGATGAGGAACGGGAAGACCGGCAGTACCAGCAGGCCGAGGGACGGGCCGGTGATCAGCAGTGCCGCCATCACCCCGACGAGCGTGAGGACCGCGACCACCGCCGAGGTCAGGCCGGTCTGCAGAAATGACGACAGCGCGTCGATGTCGGTCGTCATGCGCGTCATGATGCGACCGGACAACTCGCGCTCGTAGTAGTCGAGGCCGAGTCGCTGGATGTGGGCGTAGCTGCGGATGCGCAGTCCGAACAGGACCCGTTCGCCCGCCCGCGTGGACGTCATGGTGAGTGCGGCGGCGGCGATCCAGCCGACGCCGACGAGGGCGAGACCGCCGAGTGCCGCCCACCAGAGCGTGAACGCGTCCTCGTGGCCGGCGGCGTCGATGACCGAGCGGGCGATGCTCGGGAAGGCCAGGCCCGCGAGGGTGTCGACGCCCACGGCCACGAGCGCCGCGGCGAGCAGCCAGGAGACCGGACGCAGGAGGCCGCGGAGTGTGAACACGGGGTTCTCGCGCCGGACCTCGGCCACGTCGACCCGGGGTTGCTCGTCGGCGGGCGGCAACAGGTCGAGTTGTTGCCGGAGCTCGGGGGTCTCGGGCATGGAGCCCAGCGCGCTGCCCATGCCCCCGCCCCGTGCCCCGGGGCGGGGCGTGGCGGGGGAGCCGGCCGGACCGGCCGCGTCCGAAGTCGCGAGATGCGTTGTGGGCCAGAGTTTCTCGATGTCCTTCGGAGTGGGCTCCGGCGGTGTCGGGATCTCGTCGTCGGCGTTCGGGTCGACGGTGACCGACGACATCAGCTCGCGGAAGCGAGGGGACGTCGCCTCGAGTTCGGCGACGGTGCCCACCGCCGCGATCCTGCCCTCGTCGAGCACCGCGACGCGGTCGGCGAGGACCAGCGTCGAGCGGCGGTGGGCGAGCACGAGCATCGTGCGCCTCTCCTCGCGCAGACGGCCGAGGATGCGGGACTCGGTCGATGCGTCGACGGCCGACGTCGCGTCGTCGAGGACGAGGATGCGCGGATCGGCGAAGAGTGCGCGCGCGAGCGCGATGCGCTGGCGCTGCCCGCCCGAGAGGGTGAGGCCACGTTCCCCGACCACGGTGTCGTACCCCTGCGGGAGCGCCTCGACGAACTCGGCGGCGTCTGCGGCCGCGGCCGCCGCGGCCACCCGCTCGTCGAGGGCCGCCCGTTCGGCGGGGGAGTGATCGGAGGTGTCCACTCCGGCGCCCATCGCGATGTTCGCGGTGATGGTGTCGGAGAAGAGGAAGGGCTCGTCGAAGACGACGGCGAGTGCACTGTGCAGCGCGCGCGGGGAGAGATCCTCGATCGGGTACTCGGCGTCGGGGCCGACGATCGCGATCGTGCCGCGGTCGGGCCGCTCGAACCTGCTGACGAGGTCGGCGATGGTCGATTTGCCCGACCCGGGCGGGCCGACGATCGCCACGCACTCGCCCGGCTCGATCCGCAGGTCGATTCCGCGCAGGACGGCGGGGGGATCGTCGGCGTCGTGGGTGTGATGGGCGAACGACACGTCGGCCAGTTCCACCCCGAGCGGGCCGTCGGGCAGGGTCCCGGTGGCCTCCTCTCCGGGATCGCGGGGATGGTCGATGACGTCGTAGACGCGCTCGACCGCGGCGCGGGCGAGTTGGGCGTTGACGATGAGATTGGTGAGCAGGCGTGCGATGCCGGTCATCGTCGTGACGTAGGTGGTGAAGGCGAGGAAGGTGCCGACTGTGATCGCCCCGGTCATCGTGAGGTGCCCGCCGAGGACGATGACGCCGACCATCCCCAGCTGCGGGATGGCGGCGAGGGTCGGGGTGAACCGGGAGTTGATGCGTGCGGCGCGCATCCGTCGGGAGAACAGCGCGCGGCAGCGGCCGACGAGGGTGTCGACGGCGCGGTCCTCCTGCCCGAAGCCCTTCACGACGCGGACCCCGGTGACGGTCTCCTCGACGTGCTGGGCGACGTCGGCGGCCGCCTGCTGGGCCGACCAGGTCGCGGCGAACAGGCGGCGCCGGGTGCGGAACACCTCGAGCGCGATGAGCGGGGCGATCACCAGCGCGACCACGGTCAGCAGCGGCGACAGGTAGGCCATGATCACCAGCGCGACCACCAGCTGCACCGCGGCGCCGAGTGACAGCGGGGCCATGGCGAGCAGGCCCTGGACCACCTGGATGTCGGAGATGGACCGGGACACGATCTGGCCGGTGCGTATGCGGTGCTGGCTGCGGCCGTCGAGGTGCAGGAGGGTGTCGAGCAGGCGCAGTCGCAACGCGTTCTGCACGTTGACCGCGAGTCGGCCCGCGAAGAGGCGCCGACCGAGGTGGCACGCATAACGGACGACGGCGAACACGACCAGCGCCGTGACGAAGGTCGACAGTGCGAGGTCGTCGTCGACGACGCCGGTCGCCCGGTCCATGGCCCCCTTGGCCAGGAGCGGCAGGACGACGTCGGCGGCCACTCCGAGCATGGTGACGGTCAGGGTCACCACGGCGATACGCCGATACCGCCAGGCCTCGCCCAGCAGTTTGCGTATCCAACCGGGCGAGCTGGTGACGGTGGTGTCGGGTGCTGCGGCGTCGGGCGTGGTGGGCTCCGATCTCACCGCGAGCCGGGCGGCAACCCGTCGGAGTCGCCCACGACCTCGGCGTCGAGCACCCAGAACGGCGGCGGAGGACCGAAGGCCTCCCGCGCGTTGTGGATCACCTTGCGGCCCAGCGCCCGGCTGCCGGCGCCGCCGATGACGGCGCCGATCCCCGCGGGCATGAGCTTGCCGACGATGAGCGGCGCGCGCCGGATCGCGTACTTGCGGACGAGTTTGTTGACCAGGGTCTTGTTGAGCCTGGTCATCGCGCCCGACGGCAGTGCGACACCGCCGAGGCGGCGCAGCGGGCCGCCACGGGTGCCGACCACCCGGCCGAGTGCGAGGACGCCCTCCTCGCCGAGCGCCACCGTCAGCACCAGGGCCTTGCGACGCTCGGTCTCGTGCAGCGCGATGCCATGGACCTCGGCGATCGACAGCGCGAGCAGGGCCGACGCCTCGAGGAATAACGCGGTGTCGCCGGTCAGCGCGCCGAACGCCGTCATGGTCCCGACGCCGGGGATCGCCGCCGCGGCGCCGACCGCCCCTCCCGAACCCGTCACCGCGGCCAGGTAGCGCTTCTCGAGGCGTTCGATGATCTGCGCGGGCGTCTCGTCGGGATACTTGCGCCGCAACGAGTCCACGTACTTCTTGACCGCCGGGGCCTGCAGGCGCTGCGCGCGGTCGAGGAGGCCTCCGGTGACCTCGACGGCCTTGCCCGGGGCCTTGGGGGTGGTGTCTGTCATGAGCGCGGTACCCAGTTCTCTTCGGGCACGACCTCCTCGGGTCGTGGCGGGCCGGGCGGGGTGCCGTCGCCGAACGGACGGCCCCCGAGTTCCTCTCGGTGATGCGGGGTCAGCCACCCGCGCAGGTCGGGCCCCTTGGGCACGATCTGCGTCGGGTTTATGTCGGTGTGGACGATGTAGTAGTGCTGCTTGATCTGGGTGAAGTCGGTGGTGTCGCCGAAACCCGGGGTCTGGAAGAGGTCGCGCGCGTACGCCCACAGCACCGGCATCTCGCTCAGCTTGCTCCGGTTGCACTTGAAGTGGCCGTGGTAGACCGCGTCGAAGCGGGCCAGGGTGGTGAACAGGCGGATGTCGGCCTCGGTGATGGTGTCACCGACGAGGTAGCGCTGCGCAGAGAGCCGCTCGGACAGCTCGTCGAGCTTGGCGAACAGTCGGTCGTACGCCGACTCGTAGGCCTCCTGGCTGCCCGCGAAGCCGCAGCGATAGACGCCGTTGTTCACCTCGGTGTAGATCCCGTGGCTCACCTCGTCGATCTCGTCGCGCAAGGGTTCGGGGTAGAGATCCGGGGCGCCCTCGCGGTGAAACGCCTTCCATTCCAGCGAGAAGTCGATGGTGATCTGCGGGAAGTCGTTGGTCACGACCTCTCCGGTGGTGGTGTCGACGATGGCCGGCACCGTGATGCCCTTCGGGTACCCGGGGAACCGCTTCTCGTAGGCGTCCTTGAGCCGGGGGATCTTCAGGACCGGGTCGACGCCGCCGGGATCGAGGTCGAAGGTCCACGAGTTCTTGTCGTGGGTCGGTCCGCAGAGTCCGAGGGAGATCGCGTCCTCGAGCCCCAGCAGGCGCCGGACGATCAGCGTGCGGTTCGCCCAGGGGCAGGCCCGGGCGGCGACGAGCCGGTACCGGCCCGCCTCGACCGGGTATCCGTCGCGACCGTCCGCGGTGATGCGCGTCTCGATGTATTTCGTGTCCCGGACGAACTCCTGCCCGGTCATCACGTAGCTTCCCTGCGCGTCGGCGCCGGCAGGGGTGGGTTCGTCCGGCGATGGGGTCATGGGCTCCACAGTAATGATGCGCGGCGACAGACGCCGCGACCTTGACACTCGCACATACTCCAGCTGGAATATTCGGCACGGGAGACCGGGGTTCGCACGGATTTCGACCGTCGTACCGCGGCGGAGCGCGCCGGATCGGCGGCATCGGACCCACAGGCATCAGGAGGCGGTCGTGGCACGTTCGGAGCGCCCCGTGCTCGGACCGGTGGCGATCCTCGTGCTCGGACTGCTCGACGAGCGTCCGATGCACCCCTACGAGATGGTGCAGACGACCCTCGCACGCCAGGAGGACCGCCTGGCCAAGTTCCGTGCGGGCACGCTCTATCACGCGGTCGACCGGCTCGCCGGGCTAGGACTCATCGAGGTGTGCGAGGTCCGGCGCGAGGGCAACCGGCCCGAACGCACCGTCTACGCGATCACCGAGGCGGGCCGGACCGCGCTCACCCACAACCTCGAGCGCATCCTCGAGACCCCGGACGAGGAATACCCCGGGCTCTACCTCGCGCTGTCGGAGGCCCACGGGCTCCCGCGGCAGCGGGTGATCGAGCTCCTCGGACGCCGCATCGCCGCGATGCGGGCCGAACTCGACGACGTCGCCGCGATGGCGGCCGAGGCGCGGGCGTCGGGCAAGCCGGAGATGTTCGTGCTCGACCTCGGCTGCCGCGTGGCGACGCTGACCGCGCAGCTCGCCTGGCTCGACGACCTCGTCGACCGCCTCCGCGACAACCGCATCGAGTGGCTCGACGACCCGGATTCGCCGTATCGCACCGGATCGACCCCTCCGGTGACCGGAACGGCCGGCACCGCCGCGGTCCCGGACGAGACACAGACCACCCGGTGACGCCAGATCGCTCGGGAACCACAGCCCACCCGGGGTCCATGCCCCGCTCAGAGACAAGAAGGTCGAGTAACCGATGACCACTCCCGACGCCGGAGTCGGCGGCACCCCGGTGACCACGCGCCCATGGGCGGCGCTGATGGCGCTGTGCGTGGGTTTCTTCATGATCCTCGTCGACATGACGATCGTCGCGGTCGCCCAGCCGCGCATCCAGGCCGACCTGGACACCGACGTCAACGGGGTGGTGTGGGTGACCAGCGCCTACCTGCTGACGTATGCCGTGCCGCTGCTCATAACGGGTCGTCTCGGCGACAAGTTCGGGCCGAAGAGCATGTACCAGATCGGCCTCGTCGTCTTCACCATCGCGAGCGTGTGGTGCGGCCTGTCGTCGTCGATCGGCGAACTGATCGCCGCCCGCGCCCTGCAGGGCATCGGCGCCGCGCTGATCACGCCGCAGACGATGTCGCTCATCACGCGAATCTTCCCGCCGGAGAAGCGCGGTGCGGCGATGGGCATCTGGGGCACGGTGGCCGGTGTCGCCACCCTCGTCGGCCCGCTGCTCGGCGGCGTCCTGACCGACGCCCTCGGCTGGGAGTGGATCTTCTTCATCAACCTCCCGGTGGGCATCGCCGGCCTGGTGCTTGCCGCGGTCCTCGTCCCGCAGGTCGAGACCCACGACCACCAGTTCGACTGGATCGGCGTCGTGCTGTCGGCGGTCGGCCTGTCCGCGCTGGTGTTCGGCATCCAGGAGGGCGAGAGCTTCGACTGGGCGGGGTGGATCTGGGTGCTCATCGTCGCCGGCGTGGCCTTCTGCGGCGCATTCGTCTGGTGGCAGTCGCGCATCCGAACCGAGCCGCTGCTCCCGCTGTCGCTGTTCCGCGACCGCAACTTCTCGCTCGCCACCGTCGGCATCGCCTCGATGGGATTCGCGATGTCGGCGATGATGATCCCGCTCACCTTCTTCCTGCAGCTGGTGGGCGGGATGTCGCCCACGGAGTCGGCGGTCGTCATGGTGCCCATGGCGATACTGACCGGCATCCTGGCGCCGATCGTCGGCCGCATGGTCGACCGCGTGCATCCGCGTGCGATCGTCTCCACCGGCCTGGCGCTGTCGGCCGTCTCGATCGGCTGGCTGGGTGTGATCTGCCGGCCGGAGACCCCGGTGTGGCAGATCGTCGCGCCGTTGTGCCTGATGGGCATCGCGTCCGCCGGCGTGTGGGCGCCGCTGGCGGCCACCGCGACCCGCAACCTGCCGTGGCATCAGGCCGGCGCCGGTGCGGGCGTCTACAACACGTTGCGGGTGATCGGATCCGTCCTCGGCTCGGCGATGATCGGGGCGCTGCTGCAGTCGCGACTGGCCGCCGAGCTGCCGGGCGTCGACGCCGCGGCGGCACAGGACGGCACAGGCGGCGCCCGGCTGCCGGAGTTCCTCCGCGAGGGCTTCGCCGAGGCGATGGGGCAGTCGCTGTACCTGCCCGCCGCCGCGCTGGTCGTCGGTGTGGTCGCGACGTTGTTCTTCGTGCGTCCGGCACACCAGATGCCGCCGGGGGCGCCCGCCGCTCCGGCCGACGTCGCCCCGGACGGCGCGACCCACTCCGGGTAGCGCGACTCACAGCGGGGGCCGGCCGGCGCCCGAGCGCGCGTCCCACGATCTGTCGGGACCCGGCCGTATGGTTTGTCACCATGCGGATAGTCCACACCTCCGACTGGCACCTGGGCCGGACGTTTCACGGTGTCGACCTCCTCGACGACCAGCGTCGTGCACTGAGCCACCTGGCGACCCTGGTCGCCGAGGAGGCCGCCGACGCCGTGGTCGTCGCGGGCGACGTCTACGACCGCTCGGTTCCGTCCGCCGACGCGGTGCAGGTCTATGACGAGGGCCTGGCGCAGATCGCCGCCGCGGGTGCGCAGATCGTGGTGACGTCGGGCAACCACGACTCGGCCACGCGCCTGGGTGCGGGCTCCTCGTTCGCCGCCGCCGGTGGGCTCCACCTGCGGACCTCGATCGGTTCCATCGCCGACCCGGTGATCCTGACCGACGCCCACGGCGAGGTCGCGGTGTACGGCATCCCTTACCTCGAACCCGACACCGCCCGGCGGCAACTCGGCATCGACGAGGCCTGCGGGCACACCGCAGTGCTCGAGGCCGCCATGGACCGCGTCCGCGCCGACCTCGCCGGTCGCGACGCCCGCTCGGTGGTCGTCGCACACGCCTTCGTCAGCGGCGCCGCGGCGTCGGGGTCGGAACGCTCGATCAGCGTCGGGGGAGTGGAAACCGTTGCCGCCGAAGTGTTCTCCGGCGCCGACTATGTCGCCCTGGGGCACCTTCACTCGCCGCAGCGGGTCACCGACACCGTGCGATACAGCGGTTCGCTGTTGCCGTACTCGTTCGGCGAGCGCACGCACCGCAAGGCGGTCTGGGTCATCGACCTCGACGCCGACGGCGTGGCTGAGGTCCGCAAGCGTGAACTGCCGCTCGTGCGCGGGTTGAGTTCGCTGCGCGGCACGCTCGAGGAGTTGCTGACCGACGACCGCTTCGCCGACGCCGAGGACCACTACGTGGAGGCGGCCCTCACCGACGACGTCCGGCCGCTCGACGCGATGCGGCGGTTGCGTGAGCGTTTCCCGCACGCCGTCCACGTCCAGTGGGATCGCCCGCACGCCGGCTCGGGGATCGATTACCGGTCGCGCGTTCGCGGGCGCACCGACGCGGAGATCATCCGCTCGTTCATCGAAGACGTCCGCGACGAACCGACCAAGGGGGAGCGGGCCATCATCGAGCGCGCACTGCGCGACGTGGTCGGCGAGCCGGAGGCCGACGCGACCGAGGGCGAGCTCGCGCTGTTCGCCCTCGACGCGATCGTCGCGGAGTCGGCATGAGACTGCATCGCCTGCGGATCAGGGCCTTCGGGCCGTTCGCCGACGAGGTCGTCATCGACTTCGACGAGCTCGGCGCCGACGGGCTCTTCCTGTTGCACGGCCAGACCGGTGCGGGCAAGACCACCGTTCTCGACGCGGTCGCCTTCGCGCTGTACGGCCGGGTTCCCGGCGCCCGCGACACCACCCGCCGGCTGCGCTCAGACCATGCCGCCCCCGATCAGGCCCCGGAGGTCGAGCTCGAGGCGACCATCGGTTCCCGACGACTGCGCATCACCCGCACGCCCGAGTACGAACGGCCGAAGAAGCGCGGTGAGGGGATGCGGAAGATCAACGCCACCGCGTCGTTGGCCTGGCTCGACGGCTCCGGGCCCGACCTGACTCGCATCCCCGACGTCGGCGAGGCGGTGGTCCGCCTCCTCGGCATGAGCGCCGACCAGTTCTTCCAGGTCGTGTTGCTGCCGCAGGGCGACTTCGCCCGCTTCCTCCGGGCCCATCCCGACGAGCGGGAGGCGTTGCTGGAGAAGCTGTTCGACACCGAACGCTTCGGCGACATCGAGGATTGGCTGCGGGATCGGGCCCGGGAGAGCGCGACCCGGCTCGCCGAACACGCCGCCGCCGTGGAGCGGGTCGCCGGACAGATCGTCGCCATCAGCGGTGTCCCGGCGCCCGCGGAGGCCGACTTCGAGTGGGCGCAGGGCTGTCTCGACGCCGCACGTGAGGCCGCTGAACGCACCGGGGCGGAGCTCACGGCCGCGCAGGCCGCGGCCGAGCGGGCGGAGGCCGCCCACCGCGACGCGCTGCGGGCCGAGGACCTGCGACGCCGCGGGGCGCAGGCGCGAGACCGCCTGGCACAGCTCGACGAAGGGGCCGAGACCCTGGCCGAGGCCGACCGCGCACGACGACTCGCGTGGCGCGCGGCGCCGATCGCCCACCTCGCCGACGACCACGACCGGCTGACCGCCGAGGTCGCCGAGAAGACGGTCGCGGTCGATCGTGCTCGTGAGGCGCTCGCCGAACTCGCCGAAGGCCGACCGCTCTGCGAATCCGACTGCGACGACGCCACTCTGGTCGCCGCCGTCGACCGTTGGGCCGAGGAATCCGGCAGGTGGGAGCCGCTCGCCAGGCGTGTCGCGGAGCGTCCGCGCACGGTCGCCGACATCGACGAGCTCGAGGAGGCGATCGCCGCAGCCGAGCGCGAGGCCGCCGGGATCCGGGAGTTGCTCGACGCGGCGCCCGCTCGTCGCGAGGAGGCGGTCACCGCTCTCCGGGAGGCCGAGGAACTCCGGGCCCAGGCGCCCAGGCTCCGTGCCGAACGCGACGCCACCCGCCGCACCCTGCAGGCGTTCGACGACCGTGACCAGGTCCTCGACCAGCTGGCGAAGGCCGAGCGAGATCTGCTCGACGCACGCGAAAAGCACACGGCAGCAAGGGAGCATCAGCTCGATCTCCGGGAAAGGCGTCTCGCCGGGATGGCGAGCGAGCTCGCGCGCGGGCTCGTCGATGGCGAGCCCTGCGTCGTGTGCGGGTCGCCTGACCATCCGGCGCCCGCCGCCGGCGACGAGGAGCAGGTCGGCGAGGCCGACGAGAAGCGGGCCGCCGCGGACGAGCAGGCAGCGAGTGCGATCCGGTCGATCGCCGAGTCCGAGGTCATCGCGCTGAAGGAACGCCGCGCGAATCTCGATGCCGTCATCGGCGACGCCGACCGTGTGGCCACGAAGGCCGAGCTGGACCGGCTCACCGCCGATCTCGCGGCCGCGGAACGCGCCGCCGCGCGGACGCCCACCCTGAGGGAGGCGGTCGAGCGCATCGACGCCGAGATCGCCGGCCGGCGATCTGCGCTTGCCGATCTCGATTCCGCCCAGTCGGCCCGCCGGGAACGGCTGTCCGGCCTGCGGGAGTCGCTGTCCGCGCTCGACGCCGAGGTGGCCGAGGCGACCGGCGGCCGGATCGGCGTCGACGAGCGGCGTCGTGAGCTCGCCGAGCTCTGCGCGCGGGCCCGGCGGCTCCGGGAGGCCAGGCGCGACGCCGAGCAGGCCCGCCGACGCCTCGACGAGGTCGCCGACCGGCTCGCGACGGCCTGCGCCGAGGCCGGATTCGCCACTGTCGAGGACGTCCGGGCCGCGCTGGTCCCGCCGGCGCAGATCCAGGCCTGGGAGCGGATGCTCGAGGACGCGGCCACATTGCGCGCGGCCTCCGAGGAGACCCTCGCCGACCCGGAGGTCCGGGAGGCACTCGAGGCGCCGGCTGTCGACGTCGAGCGCCTGGCCGCGGATCTGGCCGCCGCCCGCTCACGTCGTGACGAGGCGGCGCAGCGCAACTCTGTGGCGGTGCAACGCCGTACCGACCTCGATAGGTATGTCGCCGACTTCTGGAACGTCCTCGACGCCCTGGCGCCGATCCAAGAGCGTCACGCCGAACTCTCGGGTCTCGCCGACCTCGTCGGCGGACGCGGGCAGAACTCGCGTCGGATGTCGCTGCGCTCCTACGTGCTCGCCGCGCGTCTCGACGAGGTGCTCGTTGCCGCGTCGGGTCGGTTGCGTGAGATGTCCTCGGGGCGTTACGAATTCGTCCACTCCGACACAGCGGCCGTCCGTGGGCGACGCCGGGGGCTGGGGATCGAGGTCCGCGACGAGTACACCGGCGCCGTGCGTCCCACCTCGACGCTCTCCGGCGGGGAGACCTTCTTCGCCTCGTTGGCGCTGGCCCTCGGTCTCGCCGACGTGGTGTCGGCGGAATCGGGCGGACGCGTCCTGGACACGATCTTCATCGACGAGGGTTTCGGCACTCTCGATCCGGAGGCGCTCGACCTCGTCATGGGCGTGCTCGACGACCTCCGCTCGGGTGGCCGCGTGGTCGGCGTCGTCAGCCACGTCGACGAGCTGCGCGCCCGGATACCGTCGCAATTGCATGTCGTCCGGCGTGAGAACGGCTCGACGCTGCGGGTGCAGAGCCCGCTCGGCGTGTCGTGAGCAGCCCGATTGTGATGTGACGGTGGGCGTGCGCTAATCTTGGTTCCGCCCGTTGAGCCCCCGTAGCTCAGGGGATAGAGCGTCTGCCTCCGGAGCAGAAGGCCGCAGGTTCGAATCCTGCCGGGGGCACAGAGAATCTTCTTCACCCGTGCCGTTCGCGCACGGGTTTTCTTCTTTCCCGGTGATGGTGTCGCGTCCGAATCCGGGCACATCGGTTCGTGATCGGGCAGGCAGGTCCGTAAGGCAGCTGCAAGCGGTCGGTAAGTCGCGGGGGCACGATGACGGCGATCAAGCGGTCACGACCAGAGGAGAAGCCAGTGACAAGCCGTCTCATCAGCCGATCCGCCGGCGAGCGCGCTCCGGACCTCACCGGCATGAAGGTCGCCCATCGCGCCATGCTCGCCGATACTCGCCGATTCACCGAGATCGTGCACCGGATCGGTGCGGGCGAGGCGTGTGGTGCCCGCCGCCGCCGGACGATCGCCGACTATCTCGGCCTTCTGTGCGACTCGATCCACCATCATCACACCGTCGAAGACGACGTGGTGTGGCCGATCCTCGAGTCCTCGGCGGGGGCGGCCATCGATGTCCGGGAACTGCAGGACGACCACGCCGAGCTCGAAGGGCTGCTCGGCGATCTGCGCAACCGGGTCGACGCATTCGCCAGAGCGAGAGAGGGGGACAGGCGGGTCTCGGCCGAGCTCGCCGAGGCGTTGGCGCGAACCCACGAGTTGCTCGCCGAACACATCGCGGAAGAAGAGAGGGCGGTGTTCCCGATCGTCGCCCGATATGTCAGCGCGTCCGACTGGGATCGCGTCGAGAAGGCCGCTCGCACCGGGGGAAGGGATCGCAGGCGCCGGATCGACTCCCAGCTCGTCGGCGAGGAACGAGCGCAACCGGCGCAGTGTGCCGAGGGCATCCGCCTGTCGCCCGAGCCGGTACTGGGCCAGCGCGAGGAGCCGGAAGAACTCCTCGCGGGTGGGCTGGTCCTCGCACTCTGCGGGCAGCATCTGCGCTACCTGTGGTGCCTGCCCGTGATCGACGGCGAGTGCCGCCCACTGTTCCACCGCGGATCGCCGGAGATCCTGCAGTCGCGCGACCTCGGGTTGCGCCCAGGTCTCGCCGGAGAAGACCCCGTAGGGCTCGCCCCGCCACAGTCGGAGCGCAGCGTCGAGATCGTCCAGTCGCAGCACGGGCTCGACGGGTTCGGCCGCGGTGACGACGGATTCGAAGGCCCACGCGTCGACCGCGGCGCGCGGCAGCCGCAACGCGTAACCGGGTTGTTCACTGACGAGCACCGTGGCGGGCGCCCGAGGGGGCCGCCACGGTTCGATGACGCGGCGGAGGTTCGACACCTGAACCTCGATCCACCGATCGGCTTTTGAAGTGTCGTGAAAGGTGTTGAGCGCCTTTGGCCCGGGTGGCGGGCGCGTGGGAGTTGCCGATCTGTGATGTCGGCTTGTTTCACTGGGTTTCGGGTTCGGGGCCGCTGGGCCGGGCGGTTAGGGGTCAGGTTGACTGTTTTCGGCCGATCGTGTTGTTGAACAACAGGTTCCATTCGGTTTCCCACGGCCATCGGGCGGGTAGGTGCATGGTGATGCGTCGCGCTGAGGAGGCGATGCGTGCGGGTATGCAGATCAGGGTGCGGCGGACCGTGGGTGTGGTGGCTTTGGCCAGGCGTTTCCCGCTGAGACAGGCGGCGGCGCGGGTGAGGTTGAAGGCGATGACCGCGCAGACCAGCCAGGCGGCGTTGGCGTTGAACTTCCCCGATGGCAGATGCGCCAGTGCGGAGGCTTTCAGGTCGGCGTGGACTTGCTCGATGATGGCGTGTGCGCGGTGGGTCTTGTCGGCGGTGACGGTATCGAGGTCGCTGGTGGTGAAGAAGGCGTGAAAGCGCCACACATCGAACAAGCCGTCTGCCTCGGGCGCGAAGTCGGGGGTGCGGCGTACCACCAGCCGGCCGGGCACCTGCAGGCGCTTGGCTTTGGAGGTGAACGCGGTGAACTCGATTTCGGTGACCTCGGCCCGTGACACCCACCGCTTGGTGTCGGGGTCGTAGATGGCGTCGGTGTACTCGATCGTCGTCCACGCCTCGGCGGGAATGTCGCTGATCGCCGCCCGGATGCGCGGGTCTTGGCGCACGGTGACTGACACCTGCGCGCCGGCCCGGATTGCGGTGTTGACCGCACGGTGGCCGTAGAACGCGGAATCCGCCCGCACCAGGACTGGTCCCGACGCGTCAGCGCTGCGTAGGTGCCGCACGCTGGCCAGCGTGTCGGCGATCAGCCGATGAGCCCCACGCGCGGAACTGCACGTCCCTCTACGGAGGCGTTGAGCCGCGATCACCGGTGCCCCATCACCACAGGTGAGGGTAGTGATAGCCGAGTTCAGCCCACGCACCCGGGTGTAGCCGAACCCGGCACCTTGTTTGGCCGGGCCGTGGACTTCGATGATCGAGTCATCGATATCGACCATCACCGGCCCATCGATCCCGGCCAGCACCGGGGTGTGGGCATGCAGGCCGGACAACACGCGGGTGGCGATCGCATCCATCTGACGGACATGCCCGAACCGGAACTCGCACAGAAACGACCCCAACGTCGACGGGACATACGGGTGATCGAACACCTTCCCCATCGCGCCGTGCCGCAACACCGCCATGTCGTCGATGCTGTCCGCGCCGGCCACCATCCCCGCGACCAGCGAGAAAACCTTCCGATCAGGGTTGGCGCCCTTGTCGGTGGGCACGCTCAAGTACTCGCGGGCCAACTCTGACAGGCCGGCGCGGTCGGCCAGCGTCATCACCGGCACCAACCCGGCCGCGCCGAGGAGATTCGGATCATCACAGGATGCAGACCGGACCGGATGACTGTGAGACAATGGGCGTGAGGAACGAACTGGTGACAACTGATCGTTAGTGCCGGGAGGCGCTGACGGGGAGGATGTCATCATGCCCGGCCCCTATCCCAGAGAGTTCCGCGAGGACGTCGTTGCGGTTGCTCGCAGCCGCGAGAGCGGCGTCACCATCAAACAGATCGCCGCCGACTTCGGTATCAGCGAAGCGACGTTGCAGAACTGGCTCCGTCAAGCCGACGTCGAAGACGGTAACCGTCCCGGCCAGACCGCCGCGGACGCCGCCGAGGCGCGGGAGTTGAAGAAGCGGATCCGGTTGCTCGAGCAGGAGAACGAGGTCCTCCGCCGTGCGGCGGCGTATCTGTCGCAGGCGAACCTGCGGCTTGGTGGCTCCCCAAAATGACGTACCCGCTCGTATCTGAGCTCGCCGACGCGGGGATCCCCGTGACGGTGTCGTGCCGGGTTCTCAAGCTCGCCCGCCAGCCCTACTACCGGTGGCGCAACGACCCCGTCCGGGACGCGGACGTGCTCCGCGCATATCGGATCAACGCGCTGCATGATGCGCACCACGAGGACCCGACGTTCGGCTACCGATACCTCGCCGACGAGGCCCGCCGAGCGGGGTGGCGGATGAGCCGGCGGACGGCGTGGAAGCTGTGCTCGCAGGCGGGGATTCTCTCGTCCGCGCAACGCCGGCGACGCGGGAAGGGGAAGAAGGCCGGGCCGCCCGTGTTCGACGACCACGTCCAGCGCGTGTTCCGCGCCGATGCACCGAACCGGCTCTGGCTCACGGACATCACGGAGCACTGGACGAGCGAAGGCAAGCTCTACTGCTGCGCGATCAAGGACGTGTTCTCCAACCGAATCGTCGGGTACTCGATCTCAGATCGGATGACCGCGAAACTCGCCGTAGACGCCGTCCGAAATGCTGTCGCGCGCCGCGGTGAGGTCGCCGGCTGCATCCTGCACGCCGACAGGGGCAGCCAGTTCCGCAGCCGCGCGATGGCCCGCGAGTTGCGCCGCCACGACATGGTCGGATCGATGGGAAGAGTCGGCGCTGCGGGGGACAACGCGGCCATGGAGTCGTTCTGGTCACTGCTGCAAACGAACGTCCTCAACCAGCAGCGGTGGGCGACCCGGCAGGAGCTGCGACTCGCCATCGTCGTTTGGATCGAGCGGAAGTATCACCGCCAGCGCGCCCAGGACACCCTCGGCGGCTTGACGCCCATCGAGTTCGAAGCCAAGCTAGCCGAGCCGCTCACACTCGCGGCCTAAACCGAACCTGTCACCAGTTCGTTCCTCACGCCCTGGCGGTGGACGGGTCTCACTGATGTCTAACGACAATCAACGACTCCTCACACTGTCTCCCAGCTATCCGACCTCCAGCTGGTTCTCCCTACGGCATGTAGGCGAGGATCTCGTCGCGGTGTTCGATAGGAGTGCCGGCCAGTCGCGGACTATTGGCGATATTCTCGCGCCACTTAAGCGGCCCGCAGGCGGTGACGGGTGCACGTCCGCACCTGGCAATACCGGATTTGCCCACAACTGCATCGTGCTGAAGGGAAGCGGATCCGTGGTGGACGCCGCCTCAAGTAACTACTACTTCACACATCCCGTTGGCGACGCCGTGTGCAATCGGAACCATCAGTTCATGTACACCGAGGTGACCGGTCGAGTGGTAACCAGAACAGTTTCGCCGCCTGGTTGCATCAACCCGATCGCCATGGTGGGCACAGGAGACTATGTGACTCTGCCCGGTACACCTCTACTGCTGAAACCTGACACGGCATTCTGCACTCGGGCAAAGAACTCCGCTACGGGGGGAGAATGGACTCCATGGGCCTGCATGAACATCGAGAAGTGAGACCACGAAAGAAGCGCCCGATCGTTCGCATAGCGTTGCTGATCGTCCAGATCTTTGTGAGCCTCATAGCGCTGGCCGAAGGGTTTGGGATCCTGTTCGCTCTCGTTCGCTTCGGGACGATCGTATGGTTTCACATCCCAGTGTTCCTCGTCGCCGCAGTCGTTGCAGTAATCACTTCCAGGCTTCGCCAGAGACTCGCACCCTGATGAAGCTGGTAGCAGCCCCACAGACGGAACAGTAGGAGTGGCAGGTCCCCGATAACCGGTCCAGTCTGTTCTAGAGCCAGTTCCTTCTTACGGTCAGTCGATCTCGTGAGGCGAGTGATTGATGAGGGGAACGGGACTGCTGCACGGATTGGTGACATCTGATCTGGCTTGCCTTCGGGCGGTCGGGAAGGATGTAGCTGTGCCTAAGCCTGTAGTCCGGCAAGGGCCTTGGGTGGTGGTTCGCCGTTCCACAGGTCGTCGATCAATCGGTCCGTGGACACCACGCGTCCCTGACCCGCCACGAGGCGCGCCAGGACCGCCCGCTGTCTGCCAGGCCCGAGATCCACTGGTTCGTAATCGATCTCGCAGGAGACCGGACCGAGCACGGAGATCCGCGGCGGCGGACCCGCACCTTCGGCCGGAGTTGCGTCCCGAACCCCCATGACCATTCGGATCCCTTCGTCGCCGACGTCAGACTATCGCCGACGGACCCGCCCGGTGGCTCAGTTCATCGGCAACGGCCGAGCATCACGCTCGGCGAGCATCGCCTTGATGATCCCGATCTCCTTCTCCTGAGTGCGCTCCATCCCGGCCGCCATCTCGCGGACATAGGGCTGGGAGACGTTGGCCGGGTTCGCGGCGTACTCCATCATGTGCAGCCCGCCCTCGTGGTGGCGCAGCATGAGCTGAAGGAAGGTCGTGTCGACCTCCGGCCCGCGCATCGCGCGGAACCGCTCCATCTCGGCCGACGTCGCCATGCCGGGCATCGCGGGCTGTTCGGCGTCGGCGTTCGACGGTGTCGAGCCGTGGTCGACGTGGCCGCCTGCGCCGTGATCGCCGTGGTCCTCACCGGAGGAGTCGGCGGAGCCGTGACCCATCCAGTCCATCGGCTCGCCGGGGTTGTTGATCGGCTTGCCCCAGCGGACCAGCCACGACTGCATCTGGCCGATCTCGTTGGACTGTGTGGTCAGGATGTCGAAGGCCATGCTGCGCACCTGCGGGTCGGTGCCGTGCTCGAGCTCGATGGCCGCCATCTCCACACCCTGCTCGTGGTGCCGGATCATGTCCTGCGCGAATCCGACCGCCGCCGGGCCGGGGGTCTCGGCATCGCTCTTGTCGTCGTCCAGGCTCGCCTGGATCAGCAGGCCGAGTCCGACGCCGACCAGCAGGATCGCGACCCCAGCGAGTGCCAGCAGCGCGGTGCGACGCCGCGGCGCGGGGGCGGGTTCGGTGGCGGGTGCGGTGCCCTCGGGTGTCTCGCTCATCGGAAGTCCTTCTCGCGGGCGATCAGTTGCCGGCCGGCATCGGGTTGTCGCCGCCGCCGTCCATCGGGACCGCGTCGGGACCCGGCTCGCCCTCGTCGGCGGGCGGCGGGTTGGACGGGTCGAAGCCCGGGATGGCGGTACAGGTCGCCTGGGTCTCCGGGTATGCCGCGGCCTGCGGGTTCTCCTTGTAGACGCCCGGCATCGTGTTGCGGCGCAGCGCGGTGATGAACTGGTTGACCCGCTCGTCGGTCGCCGAGTCGAGCTTCAGCTGGTGGCCCCAGCTCTGCAGCGAGACGGGCGAGTCCTGGCCGGGGTAGGGCGACAGGAACAGATACTGCTCGCCGCGGACGAGGCGCTTGAGGTGGTCGAGGTCCTCCGGCGAGATGGTGTCCGGGTTGTAGGTGATCCAGATCGAGCCGTGCTCGAGCGCGTGGACCGCGTTCTCCGGGCGCAGCGGGTTCGGGTAGACGACGCCGGTGCAGGTCGCCCAGATCTCGTCGTGCGGACCACCGAACGGCGGCGTCTGGTCGTAGGCGACGCGCTGCGTGGCGTTCACGTGCTTGCCGGCCTCGTAGTAGATCTTGGTGACGCCGGGGATGTCGTCGGACGGGTCCGGCTTCTGCGGGGACGGGATGAATTCCGACACCGATTCCACCGCGATGTCGTCGCGCTCGTTCTCGCGCTTCTCGTTGAACTTGGGGACGAGGTAGATCGCGAGTCCCGCGATGAGTCCGATCACGACGACGACGGAGCCGACCACCATCCAGTCGATCCCGCCCGACTTGGGGACGGACCCGGACTTCTTACGAGCCTTGGGGACGTTGGCCCCGGATTTGCGCGCCATTGACTTCTTTCCTCATCCGATGGGTCACTGCACGCGAGCGCGGATCCTCGGCGTCCACGCGCGGGCGCAGACGAGTCTACTGATGGACCCGGCGCGTTCGGCGGAGTCGCGGTGCGTCGGCGCAGGGAGGGTGCGATTATCGGTGGAAGGGGCCCGGCCAATAGGATGGTGTCCCGTGACTCCCGCCGACCTCGCTGCGCTGCTGCGCGCCGTGACCCTGACCGTGGTTCGCGACCATGGACTGGACGAGACCCTGGTGCCCGACTCCATCACCGTCGAGCGCCCGCGTCACGCCGACCACGGCGACTATTCCACCAACATCGCCCTGCAGCTCGGCAAGCGACTCGGCGTGGCTCCCCGCGAGCTCGCCGGCTGGCTGGCCGAGGCCTTCGCCGCCGCCGAGGGCATCGCGAAGACCGACGTCGCCGGTCCGGGATTCGTCAACATCTGGCTCGGCGCCGCCGCGCAGAACACCGTCGTCGCGACCGTGCTCGCGCAGGGCGACGGCTACGGCCGCGGCGAGGAGCTCGCCGGCTCGATCATCAACCTGGAGTTCGTCTCGGCGAACCCGACCGGCCCGATCCACCTCGGCGGCACCCGCTGGGCCGCGGTCGGCGACGCGCTGGGCCGCGTCCTCGCCGCACGCGGCGCCGACGTCACCCGCGAGTACTACTTCAACGACCACGGCGAGCAGATCAACCGCTTCGCACGCTCGCTGGAGGCCGCGGCGCTGGGCAACCCGGTCCCCGAGGACGGCTACGCCGGCGCCTACATCAACGAGATCGCGGCCAAGGTCGTCGAGCAGGCCCCCGGCGTGCTGGAGCTGCCTGAGGACGAGCGCGTCGAGACCTTCCGCTCGATCGGCGTCGAGCTGATGTTCACGCACATCAAGGAGAGCCTCCACGAGTTCGGCACCGACTTCGACGTCTACACGCATGAGAACAAGATGTTCGAGACCGGGCTCGTCGACCGGTGCATCGACGAGCTCAAGGCCAACGGCAACCTGTACGAGAAGGACGGCGCCTGGTGGCTGCGGTCGACCAACTTCGGCGATGACAAGGACCGCGTCGTCATCAAGAGCGACGGCAACGCCGCCTACATCGCCGGTGACATCGCCTACTACCGCGACAAGCGCAACCGCGGCTTCAACCTGTGCATCTACATGCTCGGCGCCGACCACCACGGCTACATCAGCCGGCTCAAGGCCGCCGCCGCGGCCCTCGGGGACGACCCGGACAGCGTCGAGGTGCTCATCGGCCAGATGGTCAACCTCGTCAAGGACGGCAAGCCGGTGCGCATGTCCAAGCGCGCGGGCAACGTGGTCACCCTCGACGACCTGGTCGACGCGGTGGGCGTCGACGCCGCGCGGTACTCGCTGATCCGCTCGTCGGTCGACATCAACATCGACATCGACCTGGACCTGCTCACCAAGCAGTCCAACGACAACCCGGTCTACTACGTGCAGTACGCGCACGCCCGGATGTCGGCGCTGGCCCGCAACGCCGCCGACCTCGGCGTCGTGTCGTCGCTGGACCACCTCGACCTGCTCGACGATCCGGCCGAGGGCGAGCTGATCCGCACCCTCGGCGACTTCGACGAGGTCGTGTCGACCGCGGCCGCCCTGCGCGAGCCGCACCGCGTGTGCCGCTACCTCGAGGCGCTCGCCGGCACCTACCACCGCTTCTACGCGAAGTGCCGTGTGTTGCCGCAGGGCGACGAGGAGGTCGCCGACATCCACCGCGCACGTCTCGCCCTGTGCGAGGCCACCCGGCAGGTGCTGGCCAACGGGCTGGCACTCGTCGGCGTCAGCGCTCCGGAGCAGATGTGAGCGCGCACCCGGCCGGCCCCCGGCACGCCGAACTGCTCGCCGCTCCGCATCTCGCGCAGCGGCCCAACGATCCGGCGGTTCTCGCCGAGATCCCGGCGAAGGTCTGGCCGCGCAACGCCGCCCGCGACGATTCCGGTGAGCTCCGCATCGCCGGGGTCGGTGTCGGCGAGCTCGCCGAGGAGTTCGGCACGCCCGCGTTCATCATCGACGAGGCCGACTTCCGGTCGCGCTGCCGCGACATGATGGCCGCATTCGGGCCGTACGGCCGGGTCCACTACGCGTCGAAGGCGTTCCTGTGCAGCGAGGTCGCGCGCTGGGTCGCCGAGGAGGGGTTGTCGCTGGACGTGTGCAGCGGCGGCGAACTCGCCATCGCGTTGCGGGCCGGCTTCCCGCCCGAGCGGATCGCCATGCACGGCAACAACAAGAGCGTCGAGGAACTGGCCGCCGCGGTCGACGCGAAGATCGGTCACGTCGTCCTCGACTCGATGGTGGAGATCGAACGGCTCGACGCGATCTCGCGCGAGCGGGGAGTGGTCACCGATGTGCTCGTCCGGGTGACCGTCGGCGTCGAGGCGCACACCCACGAGTTCATCTCGACCGCGCACGAGGACCAGAAGTTCGGCTTCGCACTGGCGGGCGGGGTGGCGATGGACGCCATCCGCCGCGTGTTCGCCACCGACAACCTGCGTCTCGTCGGCCTGCACAGCCACATCGGATCGCAGATCTTCGACATGGACGGCTTCGAGCTCGCCGCCCATCGCGTGCTGGGCCTGCTCCACGACGTGGTGGCGGAGTTCGGCGTCGAGAAGACCTCTCAGATGTCGATCGTGGATCTCGGTGGGGGACTTGGCATCTCGTACCTCCCAGAGGAAGATCCGCTGCCTGTGGACAAGGTCGCCGAGACCCTGGCCGCCATCGTGCGCCGCGAGTCGGAGGCCGTGGGCCTGCCGATGCCGACCATCGCCGTCGAACCCGGCCGCGCGATCGCCGGACCGGGCACCATCACGCTGTATCGCGTCGGCACCATCAAGGACGTCGCGCTCGGCGGCGGGGCGGTGCGCCGCTACGTCTCCGTCGACGGTGGCATGAGCGACAACATCCGGACCGTGCTGTACCAGGCCGAGTACGACGTCCGGCTGGTCTCCCGGGTCTCCACCGCGTCGGCAGTCGTCTGCCGCGTCGTCGGAAAGCATTGCGAGAGCGGCGACATCGTCATCAAGGACTGCTGGCTGCCGGAGGATCTGGCACCCGGCGACCTCATCGCCGTGGCCGCGACCGGCGCCTACTGCTACTCGATGTCGAGCCGCTACAACATGACCATGCGTCCCCCGGTGGTGGCGGTCGCCGACGGCCGGGCACGCCTGTTGCTGCGGCGCGAGACCATCGACGACTTCCTCGGCCTGGAGGTGAGCTCGTGAGCGGAACAGATCAGAACACAAGCGAGACAAGCGAGGTGAACGCCGTGCGACCCATCGGGGTGGCGGTACTCGGGATGGGCAACGTCGGTGCGGAGGTGGTGCGCATCATCACCGAGAGCGCCGACGACCTGCGTTCGCGCGTCGGCGCGCCCCTGGAGCTGCGCGGCGTCGCCGTGCGGGACCTGAGCCGGCCGCGCAAGATCGGCCAGGAGCTGCTGACCGACGATCCGGCGGCGCTGGTGGCCCGCGACGACGTCGACATCGTCGTCGAGCTCATGGGCGGCATCGACCCCGCCCGCGCGCTCATCCGCACCGCACTCGAGAACGGCAAGTCCGTCGTGACCGCCAACAAGGCGCTGCTCGCCGAGTACACCGGCGAACTCGCCACCGCGGCCGCCGAGGCGAAGGTCGACCTGTACTTCGAGGCCGCCGTCGCCGGTGCGATCCCGGTGATCCGGCCGCTCATGCAGTCGCTCGCCGGTGACACCGTCGAGCGGGTCGCCGGAATCGTCAACGGCACGACCAACTTCATCCTCTCGGCGATGGACGAGACCGGGGCCGGCTACTCCGAGACCCTCGCCGAGGCGGGACGACTCGGATACGCCGAGGCCGATCCCACCGCCGACGTCGAGGGCTACGACGCCGCGGCGAAGGCCGCGATCCTCGCCTCGATCGCGTTCCACTCCCGCGTCACCGCCGCCGACGTCTACCGCGAGGGCATCACCGCGGTGACCTCCGACGACCTCGTCGCGGCCAAGAAGTTCGACTGCACCATCAAGCTGCTGTCGATCTGCGAGCGGGTTCGCGACGAGCACGGCGGACAGCGGATCTCCGCGCGTGTGTACCCCGCGCTCATCCCGCTGAGCCACCCGCTGGCCAGCGTGAACGGCGCGTTCAACGCCGTCGTCGTGGAGGCCGAGAACGCGGGCCGCCTGATGTTCTACGGCCAGGGCGCCGGCGGTGCTCCGACCGGGTCGGCCGTGCTCGGCGACCTGGTGATGGCCGCGCGCAACCGCGTCCACGGCGGACGCGGACCGCTGGAGTCCACCTACGCCTCGTTGCCGATCGCCCCGATCGACGACGTACCCACCCGCTACTACATCTCGATGCGCGTCTCCGACCGACCGGGCGTGCTCGCGCAGGTCGCCGGTGAGTTCACGAAGCGCTCGGTGAGCATCGCCGCGGTGCGCCAGGAAGGCGCGGGCGACGATGCCCGCCTGATCGTCGTGACGCACCGGGCCCCCGACCGGGCGCAGTCGGATTGCGTTGCGGCGCTGGAAGACATGGACGCCGTCATCAAGGTGTCGAGTGTGTTGCGATTGGAAGGTACCGATGACTGAAGCGACTTCTGCGCCCGTGCACCGCGCGTGGCCCGGCCTGATCGAGGCATACCGTTCGCGGCTGCCCGTCGCCGACGACTGGAAGGTGGTGACCCTCCTCGAGGGCGGCACCCCGCTGATCAGCGCGCCGCATCTGTCGTCGCTGACCGACTGTGAGGTCTACCTGAAGGTCGAGGGTCTCAACCCGACCGGCTCGTTCAAGGACCGCGGCATGACCATGGCCGTGAGCAACGCGGTCAACAATGGCAAGACCGCCGTGCTGTGCGCGTCCACCGGCAACACCTCGGCCTCGGCCGCCGCCTACGCCACCCGCGCGGGCATCACCTGCGCGGTGCTCATCCCGCAGGGCAAGATCGCGATGGGCAAGCTCGCCCAGGCGGTCATGCACGGCGCCAAGATCATCCAGGTCCAGGGCAACTTCGACGACTGCCTCGAGCTCGCCCGCAAGGCGACCGCGGAGTTCGGTGAGATCGAGCTGGTGAACTCGGTCAACCCGGCCCGCATCGAGGGACAGAAGACCGCCGCCTTCGAGATCGTCGACGTCCTCGGACGCGCCCCCGACGTGCACGCGCTGCCGGTCGGCAACGCCGGCAACATCACCGCGTACTGGAAGGGCTACACCGAGTACCACGCCGACGGCGTCTCCTCGTCGCTGCCGCGCATGCTCGGCGTGCAGGCAGCCGGTGCCGCGCCGCTGGTCAACGGCGCGCCGGTGAAGGACCCCGAGACCATCGCCACCGCCATCCGCATCGGCTCGCCGGCCAGCTGGAACCAGGCCGTCGCCGCCAAGGAGCAGTCGAACGGCCAGTTCCGCGCGGCGACCGACGAGAAGCTGCTCGAGGCCTACCGCCTCGTCGCCGGCAAGGAGGGTGTGTTCGTCGAGCCCGCGTCGGCGGCCAGCGTCGCCGGTCTCCTCGCGGCCCGCGCGGACGGCTGGATCGAGGCCGGGTCGACGGTCGTATGTACGGTGACCGGCAACGGTCTGAAGGATCCCGACACCGCGCTCGCCGGGATCCCCGAGGTCGAGGCCGTCCCGGTCGATCCGGTCGCGGTCGCCAAGGCGCTCGGGGTCGGCTGAGGAGGTGCCCGGCGAGATGACCTCTGGTGAGATGACCGAACCCGGCGAGATGACGAGAACCGGTGAGATGACGCAGCCCGATGAGATGGCCCGCCCCGGGGTGGCGCCTCGACAGCTCCCCGTGGGGGTGTCCACCCGCGTCCGCGTCCCGGCCTCGAGTGCCAACCTGGGACCGGGATTCGACTGCCTGGGCATCGCGCTGGGTATCTACGACGAGGTCATCGTCGAGACCATCGACTCCGGCGTCGTCCTCGACGTCGAGGGGGAGGGTTCGGCGAACGTGCCGCGGGACGATTCCCATCTCGTCGTGCGGGCCCTCCGGCGCGGCCTCGCCCACGCGGGTGTCTCCGCGCCCGGCCTGAAACTGCGCTGCGTCAACACGATCCCGCACTCACGGGGCCTGGGGTCGTCGGCCGCCGCGGCGGTGTCGGGACTCGCCGCCGCCTCCGGCCTCGTCCGGGCGGCCGGTTTCGGCGCCGGCCTGTCCGATGCCGAGCTCGTGCAGCTGTCCGGCGAGTTCGAGGGACATCCCGACAACGCGGCCGCGAGCGTGCTCGGGTCCGCGGTGGTCACCTGGACGGAGTCCGCGGACGGGGTGGACTCCTACCATGCGCACCGCCTGGCCGTGCACCCCGATGTCTGCGCGACCGTGTTCGTCCCCGACACCGAGTCGTCGACCTCGTTCACCCGCGGTCTGCTGCCGGACTCCGTCCCCCGCGAGGACGCGATCTTCAACCTCAGCCGGGCAGCGCTCGCCGTCGTGGCGCTGACCTCCGATCCGAGCAACCTGATGGCGGCCTCCGCCGATCGCCTGCACCAGCCGTACCGGGCGTCGGCAATGCTCCCGACCAGCACCCTGGTCGCCGAACTGCGCGCCCGCGGCCATGCGGCGACCGTCTCCGGCGCCGGCCCCACCGTGCTCGTGCTGGGGACCGCACCGGTGCCCGCCGACATCCGCGTCCTCGCCCAGGGCCACGGCTTCGAGACCCGCTCGGTGGCCATCGCCGGCGGCGTCGACATCACCGCGGGCTGACCGTCGGGCGTACCGACCCGGGCGGCTCGCCTGCGCACGTTTGGAGCGGGAGCAGACGGGGAATACGCGGTACGGCGACATGCGTTGGGAACAGGGTGTTCGGCGGTGTCCGCACCGACGTGCTCGGCGGTGCCCGCACCGCGTCGTCTCCGCAGTGCGACGCCCCGGCTCCGGGGAGCCCACCACGGACCACGACCTCCGATCTGTGTCCTCATTTGGCACTTTCGGCGTGTTGCCCCTATCATGCGAACGGGGTTAACATATTCTGGTCTAGCCGCGCGGGCTTGTCCTGCCGTGCTTCTCATCCATCACCGATCGGGGAACCGGTCGCATCCGGCCGGGGTCGTGGTCTCTGTCGACGGTGCCGAAGCGCGGGTGGCTCCCGAGCACGCTCGCCGCGGGACCCGAACATCATCTCTGACCGTTCACCCCCATCCGTCCAACGCGGACGGACTCCCTCGCGTACACAGCAGGGATATGTAGACCTCACACAGCTCTCGTCTGTGGGAGGAACGAAAGGACTTCCGTGACCGATACGGACCTGATCACCGCACCTGCCGAGCAGGAATCCGCGGGCTCGGCCGGCCCCGAGTCGGGGCAGACGGCCACCAAGACCCGCTCGCGCGCACGCACCGGACTCTCGGGCATGGTGCTCAGCGAACTGCGGACCGTGGCCGGTGAACTCGGCATCAAGGGCACGTCCGGCATGCGTAAGGGCGACCTGATCGCCGCGATCAAGGAGCGCCAGGCCGCCGGTGGCGCCGGCGCGAAGGCCGACGCCAAGAGCGAGTCGGCCGAGGCCAAGGCCGAGTCCCGCGGCCAGGGCGCCGAGGCCGCGTCGACGGAGGACTCCCAGCCAACCGCTGCCGAGACCTCCGAGGCCGGCCGTGGTTCGCGTCGGCGCGGCGGTGCCGCGAAGAACGAGGCCGACGAGGCATCCGGTGAGGCCAAGGGTGGCGCCGACAAGAACGAGGCCGACAACGCCAAGACCGACAAGGGCGAGGCCACCGGCGACAAGACCCCCGAGGGCAAGGGCGCCGAGGAAAAGGCCGCCGGGGACAAGGGCGCTGAAGACAAGGGCGAGGCCAAGGGCGACGCGGACAACGGCGAGCAGCGCAATCGCCGCAACCGGAACCAGAACCGCGACAACCAGAACCGTGACGGCGGCAACCGCGAGGGCGGCCAGAACCGCGACAACCGCGACGACGACGGCGAGGGCGGCAACGGCCGCCGCCGCGGACGCCGGTTCCGCGAGCGCCGTCGTGGACGTGACCGCGACAGCCAGAACGAGCCGCAGGTCTCCGAGGACGACGTCCTGCAGCCCGTTGCCGGCATCCTCGACGTCCTCGACAACTACGCATTCGTCCGGACCAGCGGATACCTCGCGGGCCCGAACGACGTCTACGTGTCGATGAACATGGTCCGCAAGTACGGGCTGCGCCGCGGTGACGCGATCACCGGCGCGGTCAAGGTGCCGCGCGAGGGCGAGCAGCAGAACCAGCGCCAGAAGTTCAACCCGCTGGTGCGGATCGACACCGTCAACGGCGGCGACGTGGAGGCCGCCAAGCGGCGGCCCGAGTTCAACAAGCTCACCCCGCTCTACCCCAACGAGCGGCTGCGGCTCGAGACCACTCCGGAGCGGCTGTCGACCCGCGTGATCGACCTGATCATGCCCATCGGCAAGGGGCAGCGCGCGCTCATCGTCTCGCCGCCGAAGGCCGGTAAGACGACGATCCTGCAGGACATCGCGAACGCGATCGCGGTGAACAACCCGGAATGCCACCTGATGGTCGTCCTCGTCGACGAGCGTCCGGAAGAGGTCACCGACATGCAGCGCTCGGTGAAGGGCGAGGTCATCGCCTCGACCTTCGACCGCCCGCCGTCAGACCACACCTCGGTCGCCGAGCTGGCCATCGAGCGTGCGAAGCGACTCGTCGAGAGCGGCAAGGACGTCGTCGTCCTGCTCGACTCGATCACCCGCCTGGGCCGCGCCTACAACAACGCCTCCCCGGCGTCGGGCCGGATCCTCTCCGGCGGCGTCGATTCGACCGCGCTCTACCCGCCGAAGCGCTTCCTCGGCGCGGCGCGCAACATCGAGAACGGCGGATCGCTGACCATCATCGCCACGGCGATGGTCGAGACCGGTTCCACCGGCGACACGGTCATCTTCGAGGAGTTCAAGGGCACCGGCAACGCCGAGCTCAAGCTCGATCGCAAGATCGCCGAGCGTCGTGTCTTCCCGGCGGTCGACGTCAATCCGTCGGGCACCCGCAAGGATGAGCTGTTGCTCTCGCCGGACGAGTTCGCCATCGTGCACAAGTTGCGGCGACTCCTGTCCGGGCTGGACTCCCAGCAGGCCATCGACCTGCTCATCAGCCAGCTCAAGAAGACCAAGACGAACGTCGAGTTCCTGATGTCGGTCCAGAAGACCGCCCCGGGAGCCGGCGGGGACGACTGAGTCCCACGAGTCGTGTGACGACGGCCCCGTTCCGCTTTCGCGGGACGGGGCCGTCGGCGTACCGGAGAGAACGCGATGCACGACGCAGGGGAGGGGTAGCGGGTCGGTCAGGAGCAGGCGCGAGAGGCATGCAGCACGCGGTGCCCTGCCCCACGACCTCGTCAGCCCGCCAGATCCCCCGCGAGCTGCTCCCAGGCGTCGTACACGGTGCGGGCCACGGGTCCGGTGCTCGTGAGGACCAGACAGCAGCGATCGTCGCGGTCGTAGAGTTCCACGGCCGCGGTCGGGCCCCAGGCGCCCTGCGACGAGGTCACCCAGCACTCGGAGACATGGTTGACGTTGACCATGACCCGTGACCTGCCGGACGCCAGCACCACCTGGCCGCGGTGTCCGCGCGCGCCGTCGAGACGGCCCTGGCGCATCTGCATGCAGCCGCGTGCCGAGGTGGCGACGGTGACGGACATACCCAGCAGGGCGGCGTGCTCGAGCGCCGCGACGACGCGGCGAGTGTCCACTCGTACCGCAGACCGGATCTGCCCGCCCGTCAGCGCACGCCGGCGGTCGAGTCCGCCGTCGGCGAGGATCGAGTCGAACATGCCGACCTGATCGTCGGGGCCGGTGTGTTCCGGGCCGATCCGACCCGGACCGGGGTCGCCGGCGTGGATCGCGAACGCGGCGCGGACCCGGTCGCCGGTGTCCGAGTCGAATCCGTCCGTTGCGGAAGAGGCTGGGGCAGAAGCGATCCCGTCGAAGCCGGGTCGGCCGGCGACGAGTGAGTCGAAAGCACTGCGGTCGGAGTCGTCGGTCAGATAGATCGCGTGCGAGGTGTTGCCGTCCGAATCGAAGAGTCGCAGCGTCGGCGGCACGTTCGCGGCGGGATCGGTGAGCAACACCGACGAGAGCCGGGACGGATTGAGCCGGACGACGATCTCGTCGCGGCCGATGCGCAGGGGGCCGCCGATCCAGGCCGGGGTGGCATGAGCGCCAACGACGTTCATCACGACCGGGCCGGCCACCGTGACGCCCACGACCCCGCCGAGCGTGTGGAGTCGCGACGCCACCGCGCCGATGTCGTGGACCACCCGGGAATTGCCGAAACCCGGTGTCCGGAGCAGGGTTTCGAGGTCGCAGGTCGACGGCAGGTGCTCGGCAGGATGGTCCACGGGCGGCAGCGGATCAGTAGACGTCGCGCTGGTAGCGGCCCGCGGAGCGGAGCGCCTCGACGTAGTCGCGGGCGCCGTCCGGGCCGAGGTCGCCGTGTTCGGCGACGATCTCGTGGAGGGCGGCGTCGACGTCGCCGGCCATGGTGGTGGCATCGCCGCACACGTAGAGGTGAGCTCCGGCCTCGAGCCACCCGAACAGGTCGGCGCCGTTCTCGCGCATGCGGTCCTGGACGTAGATCTTGTGCTCCTGGTCGCGGGAGAACGCCAGGTCGAGGCGGTCGAGCAGGCCGTCGGTGACGAAGCTGTCGAGTTCGTCGGCGTAGAGGTAGTCGGTGTCGCGGTGCTGGTCGCCGAAGAACAGCCAGTTCTGCCCGGTCGATCCGGACGCGGCGCGGTGGTGGAGGAAGCCGCGGAACGGGGCGATGCCGGTGCCCGGGCCGATCATGATGATCGCGACGTCGTCGTCGGGCAGGCGGAACGACTTGTTGGGCGTGATGAAGACGTTGACCGTGTCACCGGGGGCGCATCGATCGGCGATGTGGGTCGAGCACACCCCGCCGCGCTCGCGGCCGTCGAAGTCGTACCGCACCGTGGCCATGGTGATGTGCACGCGACCGTCGTGGACGGCGGGGCTCGACGAGATCGAGTACTCGCGGTGGGCGAGCGGACTCAGCTCCTCGAGGAGTTCCTCGGGGGTGAAGGTCGGGCCCGTGTCGAGGTTCAGCAGGTCCAGGACGTCACGCGCGGAGAGCCAGGCGTCGAGCGCCTGTGGATCGCCGGCCTCGATCAGGCGCGTCAGCTCGGGGTGGCCGGTCCGCTCGGCGACGGCCCGCGCGAGGAACTTCGACGGCGTCCCGATCTCGTAACGGGTGGTCAGCGCCTCGCGGAGGGTGTAGGTGGCCTTGCGGTCGGCGATGATCTCCTCGCCGGTGGCGCCGAGTCGCTCGATGACGAGGTCGACGAGCGCGGGGTCGTTGACGGGGGCGATGCCGATGCCGTCTCCCGGCTCGTAGGTGATCCCGCTGTCGCCGAGGGAGATCTCGACGTGGCGGACCTCCTTGGCCGACCCGGGTCCCGACATGACGGTGTTGGCGACGACCGTCGCGGGATAGGGATTGCGCCGGTTCCACGGGGAGCGGGCCGGGCGGGTCCGGCGACGTTCCGGTGCGGCGGTGGTGCTGCCAGACGGGTCGATCGGGGAGATGTCCAGGGACAGTCCGGAGCCGGTCGAGGCGTCGTACATGCAGCAAACCCTTCGTCTTCGTTGGGGAGGCAAGGCCACGGTACTCGGGGTCGAGAAGCTCTCACCAGCCGTTTCGGTGTGATCTTTCCCGCTGTTCTGCAGGGAGAACGCCGCGAATCGGACTCGAGGCCACCGGCGGGAATGCGCACGGCGGTCACGCTGTTGTGCTCTCTGCGACCGCTCGACGGGTGGGTATCGGCGATTTCCGTGCCCGAAACCCCACGTGGCATACTGAGCGGTCGAGTCCGGTTCCGGTTCACACCGTCGAGAGGCGACGGTGACCCGGCGACCACAGAAAGGGACACCAGACATGAAGCAGGGAATCCACCCCGAGTACCAGGCGACCACCGTCGTCTGCGGTTGCGGCAACACCTTCGAGACCCGCAGCACCGCTGCCAACGGCCGGATCAACGTCGAGGTCTGCTCGCAGTGCCACCCGTTCTACACCGGCAAGCAGAAGATCCTCGACACCGGCGGCCGCGTCGCCCGGTTCGAGAAGCGCTACGGCA
This sequence comes from Gordonia paraffinivorans, assembly GCF_900683595.1. Taxonomy (NCBI): domain Bacteria; kingdom Bacillati; phylum Actinomycetota; class Actinomycetes; order Mycobacteriales; family Gordoniaceae; genus Gordonia; species Gordonia paraffinivorans. The sequence goes on from NZ_CAACYD010000007.1 coordinate 1,579,849, forward strand.
AGCGCTCCAAGTAGGCCCCACGACGACGCCCGCCCGACGCACCAGTCGGGACGGGCGTCGTTTGTGTTTGGTCGGCTTCCCCCATCCCGGCCGGGAAAGGCGCACAGTGGTCGTGCAGGTTCTTCTCCCACCGGATTCCTTCTTCGCAAGTGAGGTTCGCAGTGAGTACGCAGAGTCCGTCGGCCATCGATGACATCCTGGCCGAGCACGCCGGTCTCGAACGTCAGCTCTCCGACCCCTCGCTGCACGACGACCCGGCGGCCGCCCGCCGGGTGGGCAAGCGCTTTGCCGAACTGGCGCCGATCATGGCGACCTACAAGAAGCTCACGGCGGCCCGCGAAGATCTCGAGGCCGCTCGCGAGCTCGCCGCCGACGATCCCTCGTTCGCCTCGGAGATCCCGGCCCTCGAGGAGAAGGTCGACGAGCTCGACGCCGCGCTGACCGACCTGCTGGCCCCGCGCGACCCGCACGACGCCGACGACGTGGTCCTCGAGATCAAGTCCGGCGCCGGCGGCGAGGAGTCGGCGTTGTTCGCCTCCGATCTCGCCCGGATGTACCTGAAGTACTGCGAACGGCGCGGCTGGAAGACCGAGGTCCTCGGCATCACCGAGTCCGATCTCGGCGGCTACAAGGAGGCGACGTTCTCCATCAAGGCCCGCGAGCCCTCCCGCGACGGCGTGTGGTCGCGCCTGAAGTTCGAGGGCGGCGTCCACCGCGTCCAGCGCGTGCCGGTCACCGAGTCGCAGGGCCGCATCCACACCTCCGCCGCGGGCGTGCTGATCTACCCGGAACCCGAGGAGATCGCCGAGGTCTCCATCGACGAGTCCGACCTGCGCATCGACGTCTATCGCTCGTCCGGCAAGGGCGGCCAGGGTGTCAACACCACCGACTCGGCGGTCCGCATCACCCACCTGCCCACCGGCATCGTCGTGACGTGCCAGAACGAGCGGTCGCAGCTGCAGAACAAGGCCCGTGCCATGCAGGTTCTCGCCGCGCGTCTGCAGGCGGCCGCCGAGGAGGAGGCCGAGGCCGCGGCCGCCGAGGGGCGTGCCGCGCAGATCCGCACGGTGGACCGCTCCGAGCGCATCCGCACCTACAACTTCCCCGAGAACCGCATCACCGATCACCGCATCGGGTACAAGGCCAACAACCTCGACGCGGTCCTCGCCGGCGACATGGACGCCCTGCTCGACGCGCTGTCGGCGGCCGACCGCCAGGCCCGCATGGAAGCCGAATAGGCGGCGATGTCGGGTGAGCCGGCCCGGGTGGCCGACGAGATCCGCGCCGCCGCGGCACGGCTCGCCGAGTCCGGCGTCGATTCGGCGCGACGCGACGCCGAGTGGCTGATGGCCCACGTGCTCGGCTGCGATCCGGGGCGCCTGGTGGTCGTCGACACCATCGCCGACCCCGAGGTGCGGGCGTTTCGGGAGGCGGTCGAACAGCGTGCACGTCGCACGCCCCTGCAGCACATCGTCGGGACCGCTGCGTTCGGGCCGCTCGAACTGGCCGTCGGCCCCGGCGTGTTCATCCCGCGCCCGGAGACCGAGTTGCTCCTGGAATGGGCCGTCGGGGTGGCGGGTTCGCTGCCGCAGGGCGCCCGGGCGGTCGACCTGTGCAGCGGCAGCGGCGCGCTCGCCCTGGGACTGGCGACGATGGCGCCGTCGGTGCGGGTCACCGCGGTCGAGATCGACGACGACGCGTTGGTCTGGTTGCGCCGCAACGTCTCCGGCGCCCCGGACGAGGTCCGCGAGCGGGTGCGGGTGCTCGCCGCCGACGCCACCGACCCGGCCCGGATCGGATCGGCGATCCCCGACGGCAGTGTTTCGCTCGTCGTCACCAACCCTCCCTATGTGCCCCTGGATGCCGAGGTGTCGGCCGAGGTGGCCCACGACCCCGCGCGCGCCGTCTACGGCGGGGACGACGGGATGTCGGTCATCCTCGGGTTGGTCCCGGTGGTCGCGTCGATGCTCGAGGTCGGGGGACAGGTGGGCATCGAGCACGACGACACCACCTCGGAGGCGGTCGTCGACTGCCTGCTGGCCCACGGCGCCTTCGACGAGGTGACGGCCCGGCGGGACCTCGCGGGGCGTCCGCGCTTCGTCACCGCACGTCGCGTCCGCTGACAGCCGTTCGACCCGCACACCGCGGCGTGATCGCGCGACGTGCCCCCGACGTGTCTCGGTCGCGGTCCTCCCACATGAAAGGATGGACGGGTGAGCACAGTTTTCGACTGCAACGATCCGCAGAGCCGTTCGGCGGGAATCCGGGCGGCCGTCGGGGCGGCGAAGGGCGGACGCCTGGTGGTCATCCCCACCGACACGCTCTACGGCATCGGTTGCGATGCCTTCGATTCCGACGCCGTCGGGGCTCTGCTCGCGGCCAAGCACCGCGGTCGTGACATGCCGGTGCCCGTCCTCGTCGGCTCCTGGCACACGATCGACGGACTGGTGTTGTCGGTTCCACAGGCCGCCCGCGACCTCATCGAGGCGTTCTGGCCGGGCGGGCTGAGCCTGGTGGTCCGCCAGGCGCCCTCGCTGGCATGGGACCTCGGCGACACCGACGGCACCGTGATGTTGCGCATGCCGCTGCACCCGGTGGCGATCGAGGTGCTGCGCGAGGTGGGGCCGATGGCGGTCTCGAGCGCGAACGTCTCCGGCCGTCCGCCGGCGACCACCGTCGAGGAGGCGCAGGAGCAGCTCGGCGACGAGGTCGCGGTCTATCTCGACGGCGGCCCCGCCTCGATCGCCCGGCCCTCCACGATCGTCGACGTCTCCGGCGGCGAGCCGCGGATCCTCCGCGAGGGCGCCATCACGACCGCCGAGATCGCCGAGGTGCTCGACGTCGATCCGTCGTCGCTGCTCCCGGGGTCATGACCGGGCGCGTCGAGGCCGCAGACGGCACGCGAGTGCGGCGGGGACGAGCATGACGGGGGAGACGATGGGAACCGGCGAGGCCACGACCGGCGATCGCCGCGTCGACGCGCTCATCGCGCGGGAGGTGCGACGTCGCGCGTCGTCGCTGCAACTGATCGCGAGCGAGACCGAACCCACTCCCGGGGTCCGTGCGGCGATGGCGTCGGTCTTCGACGCGAAATACGCTGAGGGACAACCGGGTTCGCGATTCCACGGTGGGTGCGGGGTCGTCGACGAACTCGAGGAGCTCGCGGTCGCCCGTGCCCGCGAGTTGTTCGGCGCGGGCTACGCCAACGTGCAGCCGCTGTCGGGCACCGCGGCCAATCTCGCTGTGTTCGCGGCGTTCGCGCAGCCCGGCGACCCGGTGCTCGCGCTGCGACTCGACCAGGGCGGACACCAGACCCACGGGTCCCGGGCCAATTTCTCCGGGCGCTGGTTCACCCCGTTGCACTACGCCCTGCGCGCCGACGACGAGCTCGTCGACTACGACCAGGTCCGAGAACTCGCGCTGGTCCACCGGCCGCGCCTGCTGGTGGTCGGGGCCACCTCCTACTCCCGATCGTTCGACTACCCCCTGCTGCGGCAGATCGCCGACGAGGCCGCGTGCATCCTGCTCGTCGACGCGGCGCACCTCGCCGGGCACGCCGCGGCCGGAACGCTGCCCTCGCCCGTGCCGTACGCCGACGTGGTCACCTTCTCCACCAACAAGGTCTTCCGCGGGCCGCGCGGCGGCGTCATCCTGGCCCGCGCCGAATACGAGCGGGTGCTGCGCAAGGCCGTGCATCCGTTCACGCAGGGCGGACCGTCGATGCACGCCGTCGCCGCCAAGGCGGTCGCCTTCGCCGAGAGCGCGACCGAGGACTTCGCCGCCTACGTGCGGACGACGGTCGAACTGGCGCAGGACCTGTCGGCCGAACTCGCCGTCCGCGGCCTGCGGGTCGTCTCCGGCGGCACCGACACCCACCAGGCGGTCGTCGACGTCTCGACGCTCGGCATCTCCGGGGTCGACGCCCAGCATCGCCTGTCCCGCGCCGGGATCGTCGTGGACAAGGCCGTCCTGCCCTTCGAGACCCGCCCCGTCAACGAGGGCTCGGCCATCCGCATCGGGACGCCCGTGCCCGCCGCGCTCGGCCTGACCACGGACCGGATACCCGCGCTGGCCGACGCCATGGTCGCCGCGATGTCGACGCCCGACCACGCCGAACACGATCGGATCCACCGTGAGATCTCCCTTCTCACAACCGGGTAGCGTTGTCCGGGTGTCAGCGTCAGAGTGTGCGGGATCCCGAGCCCGCGGGGTGGTGAGCCGATGAACGGCCCCGGCCTGCTGCTCGCCGCCGCCACCGACGGGGGAGGGGCGGGTGTGCCGCTGCGCGAGCTCCTGCTCGTCGGGCTGACCGCCGCCGCGATGACCTACCTGCTGACGTCCGCGGTCCGCGTCTTCGCCATCAAGGCGGGCGCCGTCGCCGTGCCGCGCGTGCGGGACGTGCACGTCATCCCGACCCCGCGGCTCGGCGGTCTCGGCATGTTCGGCGGGGTGGTGGCCGGCATCGCGCTCGCCGCGAACCTCCCGGCGCTCAACCGGGGCTTCGCCTATACCACCGACATGACCGCGGTGATCGCCGCCGGAACCGTGATCGTCCTGGTCGGCGTCGTCGACGACCGATGGGGCCTCGACGCGCTGACGAAGTTCGTCGGGCAACTCACCGCCGCCGGGGTCCTCGTGCTGCTGGGGATCAGCTGGATACAGCTACCGGTTCCCTTCGCCGACATCGGAACCGTCGTGCTCGACCCGTTGCAGGCGGGTCTGCTCACCGTGGCGATCACGGTGGCCACGATCAACGCGATCAACTTCGTCGACGGCCTCGACGGTCTCGCCGCGGGACTCGGCCTCATCGCGGCGTCGGCGATCTGCATGTTCTCGCTCGGTCTGCTCCGCGACCAGGGTGGCGACGTCAGTTACTACCCGCCGGCGCTCATCTCGGTGGCCCTCGCCGGCGCGTGCCTCGGCTTCCTGCCGCACAACTTCTCCCCGGCCCGCATCTTCATGGGGGATTCCGGCGCGATGCTCATCGGCCTGATGCTCGCCGCGGCGTCGACGAGCGCCTCGGGCCGCATCGCGGTCAACGCCTACGGGCCGGCCGACCTCTTCACCCTGCTGTCGCCGCTCATCCTCGTCGCGGCCGTCGTCTTCATCCCGATGCTCGACATGCTGCTGGCCGTGATCCGGCGGACCAGGGCGGGAGTCGGCTTCTACACGCCGGACAAGATGCACCTGCACCACCGCCTGCTCGAGCTGGGGCATTCGCAACGGCGGGTCGCGCTCATCATCTATCTCTGGGTGGGTGTGCTGGCGTTCTCGGCGGCGGCGAGCACCCTCTTCCCGCTGTCGGTCGTCGCGCCGGTCTTCGCCGCGGGCCTCGTCGTCGCCCTGCTGGCGACGATGGCGCCGCGGCTGGCGCGCCGGCTCGCCGAGTTCCGCACCCGCGGGTTGGCCGACCGCTCCGCCTGATTCCCGGCTCGGTGCTGGTCAGTGCGATGATCCGGGGTCCGAGGGTGGGAGAACGACCCATTGGTAAGGGAACCATAAGACCGTGTACTATCAGCCGTAGTAGTCGCGGGAAAGGGGACTGTCCGGACTCCACGGACGGTCGGCCCACCGCGACGCATACCCCCCGGTGATCCACCTGGGAGGGTGTTGGTAGGGTCACACCGGACGAGCTGAGCAGCCTCTGGGCTGCTGCCTGCTCATGGGTGCCCCGCGCCGTCGGTACGGATCTGAGAGCTGAGGAGAGGGACATGGCCACATCTGCCCCTGATTCGGCTCCCGTCTATCCGCAGGCGCCGACCGGCCTTCGTCGTCCGGCGATCATCGCCGGCGGCATCACTCTGGTGGTCGCGGTGGTCTCGATTCTCGTCGGGCATCCGCTCTTCGCAGTGTTCTTCCTGCTCGGAGTCGCGGCAATCCTCGTCAACGCACTGCTCGTGAAGCGTGCTGTCGACACGGTCACCGCCGAGCTGAACCCCCGCAAGACCGCACTTGCTCTCAACTCCGCCATGCGCCTGGGTGCCATCACGGTACTCGCGCTGCTGGCGGCGTTTCTGGTCCAACCCGACGGGTTGGGCGCGATGTTCGGACTCGCCATCGGCCAGGTGGTCTTGGTGCTGAACACGGTCATTCCGGTGATGAAAGGACTTCGTAGCCAACCATGACGACCGCCTTCTACCTTGCTGCAGAGGATGGCGAACCAGCCATTCAGGTGGGGCATTACACCAAGTTCGAGCTTTTCGGGCTGACCTTCAACCTCGAGACCATCATCGCCACGTGCATCGCGGCGCTGATCATGCTCCTGCTGGCTTTCTATCTGAAGTCCAAGGTCACCTCGACCGGCGTCCCCTCCGGCGTCCAGCTGTTCTGGGAGGCCGTGACGATCCAGATGCGTCAGCAGGTCGAGAGCGCCATCGGCATGAAGGTCGCGCCTTACGTCCTTCCGCTGGCGGTCTCGCTGTTCACCTTCATCCTGATCTCGAACTGGCTGTCGATCCTCCCGGTCCAGGTCGGCCATCACGAGATCCTCAAGCCGCCCGCAGCGGACGTGAACTTCGCCTACGCGCTCGCGGTCTTCGTCTTCATCTGGTACCAGATCGCCGGCTTCCGGGCCCGTGGTCTGCTGGGCCACCCGCTGCGCATCGTCAAGGGCCACGTGGCATTCCTCGCGCCGATCAACATCATCGAGGAGTTCACCAAGCCGATCTCGCTGTCGCTCCGACTCTTCGGCAACGTCTTCGCCGGCAGCATGATGGTCGCCCTGATCGCGCTGTTCCCGCCGTACATCATGTGGGCGCCGAATGCGATCTGGAAGTCCTTCGAGCTCTTCGTGGGTCTGATCCAGGCATTCATCTTCGCCCTGCTGACGATCCTCTACTTCTCCCAGTCGATGGAGACCGAGGACCACTGACCCGCCCGCGAGGGCACCTCGTGGCCACCCGGCCGCGACCCACAATCACACATGACCGACCTGCGTCGGCGCCTGCCGTCGCAGCCGAAGACCTGGCACACCAGATGTCAGCAACCGAAAGGGAAATATCACAATGGATCCTTACATTGGCCTCGGCGCACTCATCGGTGGCGGCCTGATCATGGCCGGTGGCGCCGTTGGTGCCGGTATCGGTAACGGTCTGGCCGGTAGCCAGCTCATCGCCGGTATCGCTCGCCAGCCGGAGGCACAGGGTCGTCTCTTCACCCCGTTCTTCATCACCGTCGGTCTGGTCGAGGCGGCGTACTTCATCAACCTGGCCTTCATGGCGCTCTTCGTGTTCGCCACCCCGATCAGCGCCGGCTGATCCAGCTCCCCTTGTCGCCGAGTAGAAACGACACCTCCCCACAATGACGCTTGCTGCAGAGAACTTCCTACTTCCCAATGGAACGTTCTTCGTTGTCCTGCTCATCTTCGTGATTTTGCTGCTGGTCATCCGCAAGTTCGTGGTTCCACCGATTCAGCAGGTCCTCGAGGAGCGGGACGAGATGATCCGCCGCACCTCCGATGACAATCGGGCTGCCGCCGCCGAATTCGAGGACGCGGACGTCCAGTTCCGTGAACTCCTGAAGGAGGCTCGCGGTGAGGCCACTGCCACGCGCGACGCGGCTCGCGCGCAGGGCCGGGAACAGCTCAACGAGATGAAGCAGCGAGCGACCGCCGAGGCCGATGCCGCCCTGCAGTCGACCAGCGCAGAGCTGGCGGCTCAGGGTGAGCAGGCCGCCTCGACGGCTGCGGCCGATGTGGACGCACTCGCCCGTACTCTCGCGGCGCGTGTTCTCGGTGTCGACTCGGCCTCTATCACGGACACCCGATCGACGAGCGGAGCGGTGAACTAGAAATGGCTGCTGCCAACACTGAAACTGAATCCGACCAGGGACCCATCGGGACCTGGCTCCACGACATCGGTGCCGCTTTCGACTGGCAGATCTTCGTCGCTCAGCTCGTCGGCTTCGCCGTCATCCTCTTCCTCCTGTGGAAGTTCGTCCGCCCGCCCGTGCAGAAGATGATGCGGGACCGGCAGGACACGGTGCGTGCGCAGCTCGCCGAGGCGGAGGCCGCCAAGCAGCGCGTCGCCGAAGCGAAGAAGGCACATGAGAAGGCCGTTGCCGAGGCCAAGGCCGAGGCCGTGCAGATGCAGAAGGATGCGGCGGCCGACGCCGAGAACATCGCTGCCGACATGCGCGCCCAGGCCGATCACGAGGTCAAGCGCATCACCGAACACGGGCGAGCCCAGGTTGCCCAGGTGCGTGCCAACCTCGTCCGTCAGCTGCGTGCCGACCTCGGCCTCGCTGCCATCGACCGGGCCGGCGAGATCGTCCGCGGCCACCTGTCCGACAGCTCGGCCCAGGCCGCCAGCATCGACCGGGTGATCGGCGAGCTCGAGCAGATGGCCTCGAGCGCATCGAACACGGTTCCGTCCAGCGCCAAGCTGGTCGGCCTGCATTCGATGCGTGCCGCCAGCCGTGACTCGGCGCTCGCGGTCGCCGACAAGTTCGACGAGCTCGCCAAGGACCTCGACAGCGCTGCGCTGACCGCTGCGGGCGACGATCTGACCGCCGTCGTCAACTTCCTCGGTGACAACCCGGTGCTGCGCAAGCGCCTGGTCGAGGACGACAACGTCGCGGGCAAGAAGCAGTTGGTCCACAACCTCCTCGACGGCAAGGTCGCCCCCATCGTTGTCGAGGTCGTCGCGGAGGCCGCCGTTCAGCGGTGGTCCTCGGCCGGCGATCTGATCGCCGCACTGCGTCGCCAGAACACCCTCATCGTGCTGACCGCCGCCGAGCGTGACGGTGTGATCGAGCAGGTCGAAGACGAGCTGTTCCGGGTCAGCCGCATCCTGGAGGCCAACCCGCAGCTGGCCACGCTGCTGTCGGACTACAACAAGGACGCCGACAAGCGAGTCGACCTCCTGCAGAAGCTGGTCGGCGAGAAGGTCGGCAGCCACACCTGGTCGCTGCTCTCGTCGACCGTTCGCCTGCTGCACGGCCAGGCGGCCGACATCGCGGTGGATCAGCTGGCCGAGCTGGCCGCTGCCCGTCGCGGAGAGGCCGTCGCACACGTCGAGTCGGCCGCGCCCCTCACGGATGCGCAGGTCGCACGCCTCTCGACCGTCCTCAGCGGGATCTACGGTCGCACGATCTCGGTGCAGACCGAGGTCAAGCCGGAGCTGCTCGGCGGGCTGCGCATCAGCGTCGGCGACGAGGTCATCGACGCCGACGTCGCCACCCGGCTGGCGAAGGCGGCCGAGACCCTGCCGCGCTGACGCCATCCAGATCACCCGAACACACCAAGCCGTATAAAGCCACAGAGCTAATCAAGGAAAGACGAGAACCCCATGGCGGAGTTGACGATCTCACCAGAAGAGATTAAGGGAGCGATCGAGCAGTATGTCTCGTCGTTCGATGCCGAGGCCTCCCGCGAGGAGGTGGGCATCGTCACCGACACATCGGACGGTATCGCGCACGTCAGCGGGCTGCCCGGCGCGATGGCCAACGAGCTGCTTCAGTTCGAGGGCGGCGTGCTCGGCGTGGCCCTGAACCTCGAAGAGGACGAGATCGGCGCCGTCATCCTCGGTGACTACGAGACCCTGGAAGAGGGCCAGCAGGTCAGCCGTACCGGCGACGTGCTGTCGGTCCCGGTCGGCGACAAGTTCCTCGGCCGCGTCGTGGATCCGCTCGGCAAGCCGATCGACGGCCTGGGCGACATCGAGGCCGAGGAGCGTCGCGTCCTCGAGCTCCAGGCCGCCACCGTGCTCGAGCGCCAGCCGGTCGAGGAGTCCCTCGCCACCGGTATCAAGGCCATCGACGCCATGACCGCGATCGGCCGCGGCCAGCGTCAGCTGATCATCGGTGACCGCAAGACCGGTAAGACCGCGGTCTGCATCGACGCGATCCTGAACCAGAAGGCGAACTGGGAGACCGGCGACCCGACCAAGCAGGTGCGCTGCATCTATGTCGCGATCGGCCAGAAGGGCTCGACCATCGCCGGCGTCAAGGCCGCCCTCGACGAGGCCGGTGCGATGGAGTACACCACCATCGTCGCGGCCCCCGCGTCGGACTCGGCCGGCTTCAAGTGGCTCGCTCCCTACACCGGTTCGGCCATCGGCCAGCACTGGATGTACCAGGGCAAGCACGTCCTCATCGTCTTCGACGACCTGACCAAGCAGGCCGAGGCCTACCGTGCGATCTCGCTGCTGCTGCGCCGCCCGCCGGGCCGCGAGGCATACCCGGGCGACGTCTTCTACCTGCACTCCCGTCTGCTGGAGCGTTGCGCGAAGCTGTCGGACGAGATGGGCGGCGGCTCGATGACCGGTCTGCCGATCATCGAGACCAAGGCCAACGACGTCTCGGCGTTCATCCCGACCAACGTCATCTCGATCACCGACGGCCAGGTCTTCCTCGAGTCCGACCTGTTCAACAAGGGCGTCCGTCCCGCCATCAACGTCGGTACCTCGGTGTCGCGCGTCGGTGGTGCCGCGCAGACCAAGGGCCTGAAGAAGGTCTCGGGTTCGCTGCGTCTGGAGCTCGCCCAGTTCCGTGAGCTGGAGGCCTTCTCGGCCTTCGCCTCCGACCTCGACGACGCCTCGAAGGCCCAGCTCGAGCGTGGCGCCCGTTGGGTGGAGATGCTCAAGCAGGACCAGTACAGCCCCTTCTCGGTCGAGGACGAGATCATCTCGATCTACCTCTGCTCCGAGGGCTACTACGACTCGGTTCCGGTCGATGACATCCGCAACTTCGAGACGCAGCTGCTCAGCCACCTGCATCACGCCGCCAAGGGTGTCTACGACTCGATCGCCGGCGGGCAGGTGCTGACCGACGACCAGGCTGAGATCCTGGGTGCCGAGGTCGACAAGTTCAAGAAGGGTTACCTCACCCACGACGGCAAGCGCGTGGTCAACGAGGCCGCGGCCGAGGCAATGGATGCCGAGGACGTCGAGAACGAAGAGATCAAGATCCGCAAGTGATCTCGGACGTCAACGGACATTGCGATAAGGAAGGGGTGAGGGCTCATGGCCAGCATTCGTGAGCTGCGCTCACGCATCCGGTCGGTCCAGTCGACCAAGAAGATCACCAAGGCTCAGGAGCTGATCGCGACCTCGCGGATCACCAAGGCCCAGGCACGCGTCGCCGCGGCGAAGCCGTACGCGGAAGAGATGACGACCGTGCTCTCGGAGCTCGCGAGCAATGCGGGAACACTGGACAACCCGCTGCTGACCGAGCGCGAGAACCCCAAGCGCGCGGCGATCCTCGTGGTCACCAGCGATCGCGGTATGTGCGGTGGTTACAACGCGAACGTGCTCAAGGCGACCCGTGAACTCATCTCGCTGCTGCGCGAGGAGGGCAAGGAAGCCGTCCTGTTCGTGATGGGCCGTAAGGGCGTCGGGTTCTTCAACTTCCGTGGTCAGGAGATCGCGGACTCGTGGACGGGCTTCTCGGAGGCGCCGAAGTACACCGATGCGTCGACCGCGACCGAGTTCCTCGTGAACCTGTTCGTGGCCGGCTCGGGTACCGAGGTCGAGCGTCCGGGCGGCGACGGGACCCTCGAGGGCGTCGATGAACTGCACCTGGTGTACACGCGGTTCCAGTCGATGCTGTCGCAGGTCCCCGAGGTCCGTCGGGTGGCACCGCTGGTCGTGTCGGAGGACGACTCCGAGGACGAGAAGCCTTCGCGGAACTACACCTTCGAGCCGAACGCCGACACCCTGCTCGACGCTCTGCTGCCGAAGTACGTGGCCACGCGCGTCTACGCGGCTCTGCTGGATTCGGCTGCGTCCGAGTCTGCGGCCCGCCGCACCGCCATGAAGGCGGCGACCGACAACGCCGAGGAACTGGCCAAGACGCTCTCGCGCGAGGCCAACCAGCTCCGTCAGGCCCAGATCACCCAGGAAATCAGCGAGATCGTCGGCGGCTCGAGCGCCCTGGCGAACTAGCCGGATGCGCCACCACGACGACGAGACCCAAACTTCGAAATAAGAGGAAGTGACCCAAGCACCATGACCGCAGCAGTAGAAACCCCCTCCGCGAAGTCGGCGGGTTCCGCCGATGGGCGGGTTGTCCGCATCATCGGCCCCGTGGTCGATGTGGAGTTCCCGCGCGGCTCGATCCCCGAGCTGTTCAACGCCCTGCACACCGAGATCACGCTTCCCTCGGTCGCCAAGACGCTGACCCTCGAGGTTGCGCAGCACCTGGGCGACAACCTGGTGCGCACCATCTCGATGCAGCCGACCGACGGCCTGGTCCGTGGTGCCACGGTCACCGACACCGGCCGCTCGATCGTCGTGCCGGTCGGCGACGTCGTGAAGGGCCACGTCTTCAACGCCCTCGGCGACTGCCTGGACAGCCCGGGCCTGGGTCGTGACGGCGAGCAGTGGAGCATCCACCGCAAGCCGCCGGCCTTCGACGAGCTCGAGGGCAAGACCGAGATCCTCGAGACCGGCATCAAGGTCATCGACCTGCTGACCCCGTACGTGAAGGGCGGCAAGATCGGTCTGTTCGGCGGCGCGGGCGTCGGCAAGACCGTTCTGATCCAGGAGATGATCACCCGTATCGCGCGTGAGTTCTCCGGTACGTCGGTGTTCGCCGGCGTCGGTGAGCGCACCCGTGAGGGCACCGACCTGAAGCTCGAGATGGAGGAGATGGGCGTCCTCCAGGACACCGCCCTCGTCTTCGGCCAGATGGACGAGCCGCCGGGCACCCGTATGCGCGTGGCCCTCTCGGCGCTGACCATGGCGGAGTACTTCCGCGATGTGAAGCACCAGGACGTGCTGCTGTTCATCGACAACATCTTCCGCTTCACGCAGGCCGGTTCGGAGGTGTCGACCCTGCTCGGTCGTATGCCTTCGGCGGTGGGTTACCAGCCGACCCTCGCGGACGAGATGGGTGAGCTCCAGGAGCGCATCACCTCGACCAAGGGCCGCTCGATCACCTCGCTGCAGGCGATCTACGTGCCCGCCGACGACTACACCGACCCGGCGCCGGCGACCACCTTCGCGCACCTCGACGCGACCACCGAGCTCTCGCGTCCGATCTCGCAGCTGGGTATCTACCCGGCCGTGGACCCGCTGACCTCGACCTCGCGTATCCTCGAGGCCTCGATCGTGGGCGAGGAGCACTTCCGCGTCGCCAACGAGGTCAAGCGCATCCTGCAGAAGTACAAGGAGCTGCAGGACATCATCGCCATCCTCGGTATGGACGAGCTCTCCGAAGAGGACAAGGTCACCGTCGCCCGTGCGCGTCGTATCCAGAAGTTCCTCGGCCAGAACTTCCTCGTCGCCGAGAAGTTCACCGGCCAGAAGGGCTCGGTCGTGCCGCTCGCCGACACCATCGAGGCCTTCGACCGGGTCGCCAAGGGCGAGTTCGACCACCTGCCGGAGCAGGCGTTCAACAGCTGCGGTGGTCTCGACGACGTGGAGGCCGCCGCCGCCAAGATCGCCGGAAAGTAGCGGTAATCCATGGCTGAGAAGTCCTTCCACGTGGAGGTTGTCTCCGCGGACTCGCGCCTGTACTCCGGTGAGGCGACGTTCGTGATCGCGAAGACGACCGTCGGCGAGCTCGGTGTCCTCGCCAACCACGAGCCGCTCCTGGGCCAGCTGGTCCCGGGTGGCTTCGTGGTGATCGACGAGGAGAGCGGCACGCGTCGCGCGGCGGCCGTCGAGGGCGGATTCCTGTCCGTCACCGGCGATGCCGTGACGGTCCTCGCCGAGTCGGCCGAGTGGGCCGACAAGGTGGACGTCAACGCGGAGAAGCAGGCCCTCGAGCAGGCCGAGCCCGATACGCCCGAGTACCACCGTGCTCAGGCTCGTCTGGCTGCGGCGCAGTATCTTTCGAAGTAACACGCCGCCTCGCGCGGTATCGACCTCGGCCGGTCATCGGGATCACCCGGTGGCCGGCCGAGGTCGTTTCGCATCTGCAAGACGTCATCTGGCATGCTTGACCCCACAGCCCAAGTCCCCGCCTCCTGCGTCGCGGAAGCCCGCCGCCGGTGGATTCGTGTCGGTGCACCGTCGCCGGCCGGGGATCGCACGAAGGAGTAGGTGATGTCGCTGCCGGTCGTGTTGCTGAGCGTGCTGCTCGCCGTGGCCGTCATCCTGGGCGCGATGCTCGTCTTCCGCGTCGAGAAGCTCCGGCGTGCCGGCACCCCGATCCTGCTGCGCACCATCCCGGCCGCCGTCGACGAGGGGTGGCGGCACGGCACGGTTCACTACCGCGACGACTCGCTCCGCTACTACCGGCTCGCATCGCTGCGTCCGGGACCGAATGTGACGCTGCCGCGGCAGGGCATCGAGATCACCGGGCGCCGGCGGCCGGAGGGAACCGAGACAGAGATCCTCGAGGGGATGCAGATCCTGCAGGTGCACACGAAGGGACGCGGCGACGGCGCGTACGAACTCGCGATGGGCCCGGGAGCGGTCACCGCGTTCCAGTCGTGGGTCGAGTCACGCCAGTCGGAACGCTCCCAGCGGCGCCGCAGCGCCTGACCGATCGGCGCAGAGAACAGCCGGACCGTGAAAACGGTCCGGCTGCAGTGTTTTTCGTGGTCTCGATGCGGGTCAGGCGTCTTGCGGGCGCGGGCGGTTGCCGCCAGGAACCCACTTCACGTCGCCCGGGTTGCCGTCGGCGTCGCGGTTGGCGACGCGGGACAGGATGAACAGCAGATCCGAGAGCCGGTTGAGGTACTTCGCAGGCAGGACGCTCGTGTCGTCGGGATATGCGGCGACCGCGGCCCAGGCCGAGCGCTCCGCACGACGGACGACGGTGCGCGCCTGATGGAGGAAGGCGGCGAGGGGAGTGCCGCCGGGCAGGATGAACGAGTCGAGGGCAGGAAGATCGGCGCCGAAGGTGTCGCACCACCGTTCGAGGGCGTCGATGTAGTCCTGCTGGATGCGCAGGGGCGGGTACTTCGGGTTCTCGACGATCGGGCTGGAGAGATCCGCGCCCGCATCGAACAGGTCGTTCTGGATGGTGGCCAGCACGTTGCGGATGTCCTCGGGGACCTCGCCACCCAGGGCGAGGGCGAGCCCGATGGCCGCATTGGCCTCGTCGCAGTCGGCGTATGCGACGACGCGGGGATCGGTCTTGGGTACGCGGGAGTAGTCGCTGAGACCGGTGGTCCCGTCGTCTCCGGTGCGGGTGTAGATCCTGGTGAGGTGAACGGCCATGCGACGAATGTACTGCGTTGACCGGGCGTGGTGGGGCGGCGGCTAAGGTGGCATGCGTGAGCGATCGGTTTCTGGTGACGGGTGGTGCCCGGCTGTCCGGTGAGGTCTCGGTGGGAGGCGCCAAGAACAGCGTGCTGAAGCTGATGGCGGCGGCGCTCCTGGCCGAGGGCACCACGGTGCTGACCAACTCGCCGGAGATCGCCGACGTGCCGCTCATGGCGGAGGTGCTGCGCGGTCTCGGCGCGACCGTCGAGATGGAAGGCGACACGGTCACCATCACCTCGCCCGCCGAGCCGAAGTACCACGCCGACTTCGCGGCCGTGCGCCAGTTCCGCGCGTCGGTGTGCGTGCTCGGACCGCTGATGGCGCGCTGCCACCGCGCGGTGGTGGCGCTGCCGGGCGGCGACGCCATCGGTTCGCGACCGCTCGACATGCACCAGGCGGGTCTGCGTGCCCTGGGCGCGACGAGTTCGATCGAGCACGGCTGCGTGGTCGCCGCGGCCGACGCGCTCGTCGGCGCGCCGATCGCACTCGAGTTCCCCTCGGTCGGCGCCACCGAGAACATCCTGATGGCCGCCGTCCTCGCCGAGGGGCAGACGACGATCGACAACGCTGCGCGGGAACCGGAGATCGTCGATCTCTGCGAGATGCTGCAGCAGATGGGCGCGCAGATCGAGGGGGCGGGCACCTCGACCCTGACCGTGATCGGTGTCGAGCGCCTCCATCCGACCACCCACCGTGTCGTCGGCGACCGCATCGTCGGTGCGACGTGGGGCATCGCCGCCGCCATGACCCGCGGAGACGTCACCGTCCACGGCGTGCAGCCCGAACACCTGCAGCTCGTGCTGAACAAGCTCGTCGACACCGGAGCCCGGGTCGACACCTTCGACGACGGATTCCGGGTCCGCCACGACCGCCGGCCGGTCGCGGTGAACGTCTCGACCCTTCCGTTCCCCGGCTTCCCGACCGACCTGCAGCCGATGGCGATCGCGCTCGCCTCGATCTCCGAGGGCATGTCGCTGGTCACCGAGAACGTTTTCGAGGCTCGCTTCCGGTTCGTCGAGGAGATGGTGCGCCTCGGCGCCGACGCCCGCACCGACGGGCACCACGCGGTGATCCGCGGCATCGAACGTCTGTCGAGTGCCCCGGTGTGGTGCTCCGACATCCGCGCCGGCGCGGGTTTGGTGCTCGCCGGCCTGGTGGCCGACGGCGTCACCGAGGTGCACGACGTCGAACACATCGATCGCGGCTACCCGCACTTCGTGGAGATCCTGCGCAGCCTCGGCGGCGAGATCGAGCGTGTGAGCGACTGATTCGCGCATCGGCCGGGTGCGTCGTCGGCCACGGATACCTGTCCGATCGGACAGGTACCACCCCCGTCCGGTCGGGTCGACGTTGCCCGCCGACGGTCAGGACCCCTTGTGGCCGTTGTGATCTGGGCGACATTCTCGTTGTGGCAGACCCGAACGTCACAAGGAGATCATCCCCATGGCCATTGAGCTGAACCAGATCTGGGACTTCCCCATCAAGGAGTTCCACCCGTTCCCGAAGGCGAAGCTGGGCGTCGGAGCGCACGACATGCTGGGCGTCGAGGCCAAGGAACTCGGCATGACCCGAGTCCTGCTGATGACCACCGGCCTGCGCGGCTCGGGCATCATCGAGGAGCTCGTCGGCAAGATCGAGTACCAGGGCGTCGACGTGGTGCTCTACGACCAGGTGGAGTCCAACCCCAAGGACTACAACGTCATGGACGCCGCCGCGCTCTACCAGTCGGAGAAGTGCGACGGCATCATCTCGGTCGGCGGCGGCTCCAGCCATGACGCAGCCAAGGGCGCGCGCATGGTGATCGCGCACGACGGCCGCAACATCAACGAGTTCGAGGGCTTCTCGAAGGCGACCAACAAGGAGAACCCCAAGCACATCGCGGTCTCGACCACGGCCGGCACCGGCTCGGAGACCTCGTGGGCCTACGTCATCACCGACACCTCGGACATGAACAACCCGCACAAGTGGGTGGCCTTCGACGACACCTGTCTCGTCGACCTGGCCATGGACGATCCGCTGCTCTACTACTCGTGCCCCGAGCACTTCACCGCGTTCTGCGGTTTCGACGTGCTCGCCCACGCGAGTGAGCCGTACGTGTCCCGGCTCGACTTCGCGCCCTCGCTCGGCAACGCCAAGTACTCGATCGAGCTGATCGCCAAGCACCTGCGGACCGCGGTGTACGACCCGCGGAACCTCGAGGCGCGCACCGGGATGATGTACGCGCAGTACATCTCCGCGCAGGCGTTCAACTCCGGCGGCCTGGGTCTGGTCCACAGCCTCTCGCACGCGGTCAGCGCGTTCTACGACAGCCACCACGGCCTCAACAACGCCATCGCCCTGCCGCGTGTGTGGGAGTACAACCTGCCCTCCCGCTTCGAGCGCTACGCCGAGATCGCCGCCCTGATGGGCGTCGACACCTCGAAGATGACCACCGTCCAGGCGGCCGACGCCGCGGTCGAGGAGGCCATCCGCCTGTCCAAGGACCTCGGCATCCCGGACAACTTCGGCCAGCTGCGGGTCGACAGCTACGAGAAGAACCGGATGAACACCGGCAAGTACGAGGGCCGAGGCGAGGGAATCGACACCTCCGAGAAGCAGATCCGCGCGATCGCCGAGCACATGATGGGCGACTGGTGCACCCCGGGCAACCCGCGTGAGTCCACCGTCGAGTCGCTGATCCCGATGGTCACGCACGCCTTCACCGGCAGCTACTGACCCTGGGAGTCAGCTACCGGTTTCCCAGCCGATCCCGTGCCCGCCGCCATCCCCGGCACGGGATCGGCTCTCCCATCCGAACCATCATGGAAGGTCACCGATGTCGATGACGTACATCCCCACCGAGCCGGCGCCCGGAACCGACGACGGCACATACCGTTTCGAGTCGGTGGAGGAACTGTCGACGGCGTTGTCCGGGCAGGGGTACCTCATCGGTCCCGAGCTGGCCGTCGTCGTGCATCTCGCGACGCTTCTGGACCGCCCCCTGTTGCTCGAGGGGCCCGCCGGCGTGGGCAAGACCGAGCTCGCCAAGGCCCTCGCCGCGGCCTCGGGCCGCGAGCTGATCCGCCTGCAGTGCTACGAGGGGCTCGACGACTCGCGCGCCCTCTACGAGTGGGACTACGCCCGCCAGCTGCTGCACGTGCAGATGCTGCGCGACCGGATCAGCGCCGAGCTGGCCGCGGAGACGACACTTTCGGCGGCGTCTGCGGCACTGGCCCGCACCGACGTCGGCGTGTACACCGAGGACTTCCTGGTGGCCCGGCCGCTGCTCGCCGCGATCACCTCGACGACCCCGACCGTCCTCCTCGTCGACGAGATCGACCGGACCGACGAGGCGATGGAGGCGGTGATGCTCGAGGTGCTCGCCGAACGGCAGGTCTCGGTGCCCGAGCTCGGGACCTTCACCGCGCGTTCGTCGCCGTGGGTGATCCTCACCTCCAACGACACCCGGGAGCTGTCGCCGGCCCTCAAGCGGCGGTGCCTGCACTTCCAGGTCGACTATCCGGACCCGGAGACCGAACGCGCGATCGTCGCGGTTCGGGCGCCTGAGGTCGAGGACCGGGTGATCGCCGAGGTCGTCGACCTGGCCCGCCGCCTGCGCGATCTCCCGTTGCGCAAGAGCCCGTCCATCGCCGAGGTCATCGACGCGGCCCGCGCGGCGTCGTATCTGAAGTCCACCGGGGCAGGCGAGGGCAGCGGGCCCGACGCGACGGACCCGGCGCTGCTGTCGCTGCTGGTCAAGTTCGGGACCGACCTCGATCTCGCACGCGGGGCTCTCACCCGCGCCGCGGCCCCGGCCACACCGGGAGCGGCCGAACACACCGAGATCGGGGTCGACGGCACCACGCCCCAGGGCTCGGTCACCGCTCGTGCCTTCGGTGCGGGACGAGCCCGCAGCGCGGGGACCCGCGCGAGCCGATGACCGCCATGACATCCCGCGTCGGCACGGTGCGCGAAACGCGCCGCGTCGAGATCCTCGACCTGATGTCCGTGCTGTTCGGCCGGACACTGCGGGCGGCGGGGGTGGCGGCCTCGCCGGCCGAGGTCATCGAGGTGCGGCGGACCCTGGCGATCGTCGGCGCCGCCGACCTCGCGCTGCTGCGCGCCGCGCTGCGGAGCGTGTGCGTCAAATACGCCTACGAGGCAGCGCCTTTCGACCGCGCCTTCGACTTCTTCTTCGGTGCGGCCGAGGACCCCGGCGGGCCGGAGGACCTGCCGCGGCCGCGCGGCGTCGCCGCCGACCTCCCCGACGAGGTGGTGTGGGACGAGGAGTTCGAGGGCGCCGCGCGCCGGATCGGAGCCGACGAGCACACCGACGAGATCGGGCATCTCATGGAGGCCGATCCGGATGCCGGGGAGCGGCACGGCGAGAGCGCGCACCGGGAGGAGAACGACTTCACCGTCTCCGCCGGTGCCGAGCAACTCGGTGTCGACCCCGACAGCGGGGCGGTGAGTGGGGGAGTGACCTACACCGTCGAGCTCGATTCGGCGGACTCGGCGACGGTCGGCGAACTCACCGGTGCCGCGATGCGGGTGCAGAGCAAGCCCCTCGGGTTGTCGGGCGCCGCGGCGATCCTCGCGGCCCTCGACGCCTACGACCCTCGGCGTGCCTACGGCGCGGACGGCAACGCCGACCTCGACGACGTCCGCCGTCGCGAACTCGAGTCGGCGCTGGCCGCGTTCGTCGACGCCTTCGCCGAGCGACTCGACGCGGCCGGCCTGGCGGACGGCACCCCCGAGCGCACGACGTCGGTCACCACCGACCAGGCCGACATCGACCGGGCCTGTCACCGCCTGATCCAGCGGATGCGCGGAGCCCCGCGGCGGGTCATCCGCCCAGGCGACCGGGGCACTCTCGACATCCGCGCCACCCTGCGTGCGGCTGTCGCCACCGACGGAGTGCCGGCGCAGTTGTGGCGCCGTCGCCCGCGGCCCGGTCCGGTCCGCCTGCTGGTGCTGGTCGACGTCTCGCTGTCGGTGCGGCCGGTGACCGGGTTCATCCTGCGTCTGGCCCAGACCCTGCACCGATACGGCGACCGGTGCGAGGTCATCGCCTTCGTCGACCGTCCCGTGCGGGTCACCACCGCGCTGCGGGCCGGTTCCGCCGACGCGGCGCTGGCCGCCGTGCTCGCGGCCGACGGTCTCGACCTTGCGGCGAGCAGCGACTACGGCCGGATGCTGTCCGGACTGCTCGGCGAGTTCGGGGACCTGATCTCCTCGCGCACCTCCGTCCTCGTCGTGGGCGACGCCCGCAGCAACGGGTTCGAGCCCCGGGTCGACCTCGTCGCCGAGATCGCCCGACGAGCCCACCGTCTCGCGTGGGTGACGCCCGAGCCCGCGAGGTACTGGACGCAGGCCGGTTGCGCGATGGCCGACTACGCCGAGCACTGTTCCGGTGTCGTCAGCGTCCGCGACGGCGCGGAGATGCTGGCACGCTGCGACGAACTCGGTGCGGCCCTGCGGTGAGGTGAGTAGCGTCGGGTTACCGCGGTGTGCGCCCCCATCGGGTGGCGGTGCACGGCATGACGTGATGGTGACGGTGGTGACGGAGGAATAGATGCAGGGTGGCGCACGTCGGCGCGGGGCCGGACAGGTCGCCAAGTTCCACGCGCCCGAGATCGTGCTCGGCCCCGGCGCATTCGACGAGGTGGGCCCGGCCACCGCGGGTCTCGGGATGCGTCGCCCGCTCGTGGTGAGCGACCGGTGCCTGCAGCAGACCCCGTGGTTCGGCATGCTTCTCGAGCGGCTGGCCGGCGCGGGCCTCGAAGCCGCGTCGTATGTCGACGTGTCACCCAACCCGCGTGCCGGTGAGGTCGCCTCGGCGTTCGACGCCTACAAGGCACACGACGCCGACGGCCTCGTCGCGCTCGGCGGCGGCTCGGTGATCGACGCGGCCAAGGGGGTCGCCGTCCTCGCGTCCAACGGCGGCCACATCCTGGAGTACGAGGGCATCGACCGGGCACGACTGCCCCTGCCGCCGCTCGTCGCCGTGCCGACCACCGCGGGCAGCGGCGCGGACGTGTCCCAGTTCTGCATCGTCAACGACGCCGCCCGGCGCACCAAGGTCACGATCATCGGGCGTTCCCTGGTCCCGGACCTGTCGGTGAGCGATCCGACGCTGCTGTCCACGGTGCCGCCGGAGGTGACCGCGCAGGTCGGGATGGACGTGCTGACCCATTGCGTCGAGGCCTACGTCTCGCTGGCACACGGTGCGATGACCGATTCGCTTGCGCTGGAGTCGATCCGATCGGTGTGGACCCACCTCGAACGGCTGGTCGACGATCCCGCCGACGAGGTGGCCGCCAACGAGATGTCCCTCGCCTCGCTGCGGGCCGGGATGGCGTTCACCAACGCGATCCTGGGTGCCACGCACGCCATGAGCCATCCCGTCGGCGGCCACTGCGACGCCCCGCACGGCGCGATCAACGCGGTCCTGCTGCCCCACGTCATCCGCTACAACGCCGAGGTGTGCGCGGACGGTTTCGTCGATCTCGCCGAGGCGATCGGCGTGCCCGCCGACGGCGACGCGCGAACCGTGGCCGACCGCCTCGCCGATGCGGTCTCCGGGCTCGGGGCCCGGGTGGGGATGCCGGAGTCGTTGCAGCCCTTGGGCGTTCGCTCCGAGGATCTGGACCGCCTGACCACCCACGCCCTCGCCGACTCCTGTATGACGACCAACCCGCGCCGGCCCGAGTCCGCCGCGATCCGCGACCTGTATGCGGCGGCGCTCTGATGACCGGTCCGCTCTCTCGTCCCGACCCCGGGGAACGTCCCGACCGGGCGGACCTCGACAGCCTGGTCGGCCTGCGCAGCGTCAAGGGGCGCCATTACGCGCAGTACCGCGGGGTGGAGGCGCGGCTGGGGCGCGTGGTGGCGGCTCTCGAGCGGATCTCGCGGGCGCTGGTCCGGACCGCCGAGGGACCCGAGGCGCTGGTGGTCGCAGTGGTGCAGGCGGTGCGCGAACACCTCGGCGCCGAGTGGGTGGTGTTCGGGCTCGCCGACGGTCGGCTGGAGCGCTCGGCTCCCCGGCATCTGATCAGCTCGGGCAGCGGGCGACTGTACGCCTTCGAGGGCGCATCGGTCGCCGAGCCGCCCATCGGTCTGCCCGACGAGGTGCTCAACCGCCTCAACGACATCCTGCGCGGACACGAGCCCGTGCTCGAGCGGCCGATCCTCACCGAGGACCATGTGCACGTCCCGGTCGAACTGGACGGCCACGTGGTCGGCGGGCTCTCGGCCTGGACGTCGTCCGACCGCGGGGTCGATCCCACCGACCTCGTCGTCCTCCGCATCCTGGCGAGTCAGGCGATCGTCGCCCTGCTCAACGCGGAGCTGTTCTCCGAGACGAACCGCCACGCGGCGGAACTGGCTGCGCGCAACGAGGAACTCGAACGCACGCAACGCGAGCTGTCGGCGGCCATGCGGGCCACCCTCCTCAACGAGGAGCGCTCCCGGATCGCCCGCGAGCTGCACGACTCGGTGACGCAGTCGGTGCTGTCGGCGGGTGTGCAGATCGAACTGTGCCGGGGCCTGGTGGACGGCCCCGCGCTCGACCGGCTCGAGATGGCCGGACGCCTGACGAAAGAGGCGGTCGAACAGCTCCGGTCGTTCATCTACGCGCTCAACAACGCCACCAGTGCGCCGTCGCCCAGCGTGCGCGAGGTCCTGACCGAACTCTGTTCCCTGCACATGCCGCCGGACCTCACGACGGCGGTCCACATCCGCGGGCGGTCGCGCGAACTGGCCGACGACGTGCAGCACGCCCTGTTGCGGATCGCCGGCGAGGCACTGTTCAACGCGGCCATCCACGCGCGGGCCACCGAGGTCGTCGTGACCCTCACCTACGCACCCGACCGGGTGTCGCTGGCGGTCGACGACGACGGCGTCGGTGATCCCGACCACCTGCGGCGCGTCTTGCGGACCGCCACCCTCGGGGATCTCGCCGCCGGCCGGCACCGGGGACTGGCCAACATGTCCTCCCGTGCCGCCGAGCTCGGCGGGGAGTTGCGAATCCGCAGGTCGCGCTCGGGGGGTATACGCGTGGCGGCCACCCTGCCGACCCCGGAACAGACGAGGGAGTTCTCGTGAGTCCTGACACGACGACACCGAAGCGTGTCCATGGCGGGCGCGCCGCACGACCGATCCGGACGCTGCTGGTCGACGACCATGCCCTCCTCCGGGAGGGCATGCGATCACTTCTCGAGCGCGAGGACGTGGTCGAGGTGGTCGGCGAGGCCGGCTCGCACGACGCGGCGCTGGCCGAGGTGAACGCGTGCCGGCCCGACGTCGTGGTCGTCGACCTCAAACTGTCCGCGGGTACGGAATACGAGGGACTGCGCCTGATCAAGGACATCTCGCAGCGGCACCCCGAGGTGGCGTCGCTGGTGCTCACCACCTTCCTCGACGACGACCTCGTCGTCCGCGCGGTGCGTGCCGGAGCGCGTGGATATGTGGTGAAGGATGTCGACACCACGGAACTGGTCCGGGCGATCCAGGCGGTGTCCACCGGAGGCAGCGCGTTCGATCCGCGCAGCGCGGCGGTGGTGCTGCGCACCGTGTCGGGGGAGTCCGAGACCACCGAGACCCTCAGCGACCGGGAGCGGGAGGTGCTGCGACTGCTGGCGGACGGGATGTCCAACAAGCGGATCGGGGAGACCCTCTACATCTCCGAGTCGACGGTCAAGTTCCACATCCGCAATATCATCCGAAAGCTCGGCGTCTCCAAGCGCACCGATGCCGTGTACATCGCGAGCAAGCGCGGGTTGATCTGACTCAGGCCGGGGTCAGCACCAGCCAGCCGCCGTGGTCGGTGAACACCTCCGCACCTCCGTGGGTGACGCGCTCGGCCCATCGGCGCAGATCGTCCTCGGTGAGTCGCAGCCGATGACCGAAGTGCGGGCTCGGGATCTCCTCGAACGGCACGGCGACGACGACGCGGCGCCGTGCGACGCGAAGAGCCTCGGTGATCGCGGTGAGGGCCGCTGGTTCGTCGAGGTGCTCGAGCAGATGGATCAGCGACACGGTGTCGACGGAGTTCGCGTCGTGGGGGAGGCGGGTCGCATCGCCGACTCTCGCCTCGACCGGCAGTCCGAGCCGGCGCGATGCACGGGAGAGCAGGGAGACGGCCCCTTCGGAGATGTCGCACGCGGAGACCCGCAGGCCGTCACGCGCGCACGCGAGAGCGAAGAATCCGAAGCACGATCCGACCTCCAGCAGGCTGTCGCCGGCGACGAGGGAACGGGCCCGGTGGTGAACTGGTGCGAAAGCCGAAGTGCCGGAGCGCAGTTCACGCAGGGAGTTGTCGTAGAACGCTGCCCAGGCATCGGCCGACGTGCCCGCCGAACCGCGGATGATGTCCACCGCCGCGGACTCGAACTGTTCCTGACCGCTCAACACCCCGGCCTCGACCAGCCCGACGAGACCGTCGACGACCGTGGCGTCCGAGACCGTCTGCTCGTCGAAGGGATGGACGATCTGGACGACGCCGGCCACCCGCCGCCAGGAGAGCAGGCCGCATCGCGTGAATCCGCTGGGTACGAAGGGGAATCGGAGCACGACCGGATTGCGGCGACGCCGGCGACGGCGGGGCTCCGGTGTGGGGGAGAGCGGAGCCATCGCGGCCGGGGCGTGGGATGAGGTCAGGTCCGTGGCGGTCATGTATCGACCGTAAGAACGCTCTGACCTGCGCATAACTGCCCAAGAGGGGATGACGACCTGTCCGAAAGGACGGTTTGCGGCGCACGTCACATTCACCGATTCGGCGGAAAACCGCGTTCGACACTGCGATTGGCGTGCGAGCGAGGCCCCGTGACCTGCGACGATGTGCAAAACTGACCGCCGTGACCTGGGGATTTGACCCAGGCTTTGCATCTGCGTAACTTATTCCCAGTCAGCGCGCCACGGCGCCGCCCCGGAGGGCCCGGTGAGGGTTTGGTTCGGGGAGTGGAGACCGGGTTCGAGCTGACCGCTCCTGATCTTCTGGTTCGAGACCTGTTGTGTTTCGGCTGGGTGGGTTGGGGTTGCCGGACTTCCTTACTGTGCAGATCCACGGATTTGCGGGGTGGGGATCGGGTCTGGTAGGCTGGAAGAGTTGCCCCGGAGACGGGGTGAGCGTCTGAAGGTCTGAACCGAGCCGGCTGGTGAAAGCCCTGTGATGGGGTGAGTATCTGGTGGGTGTGTGTTCTTTGAGAACTCGATAGTGTGATGATGAATTGTCTGATGCCGTTTTTGGCATCGAGCATTCTTTACGAATGTTGATGTATTTTTTGTTCATGTCATCTGGCCCCGTCTGGGTGGCGTGAGCTGGTTTTTGGATTGGTCAGGTTTTCTTTCCTGGTCTTCTAGTGTTGAAACGCCGGCTCTTGTGGGTTGGTTGTTTTGCTAGGTTTTCATGGAGAGTTTGATCCTGGCTCAGGACGAACGCTGGCGGCGTGCTTAACACATGCAAGTCGAACGGAAAGGCCCAGCTTGCTGGGTACTCGAGTGGCGAACGGGTGAGTAACACGTGGGTGATCTGCCCTGGACTCTGGGATAAGCCTGGGAAACTGGGTCTAATACCGGATATTCACTTTCTCTCGCATGGGGGTTGGTGGAAAGCTTTTGCGGTTCAGGATGGGCCCGCGGCCTATCAGCTTGTTGGTGGGGTAATGGCCTACCAAGGCGACGACGGGTAGCCGACCTGAGAGGGTGATCGGCCACACTGGGACTGAGACACGGCCCAGACTCCTACGGGAGGCAGCAGTGGGGAATATTGCACAATGGGCGCAAGCCTGATGCAGCGACGCCGCGTGAGGGATGACGGCCTTCGGGTTGTAAACCTCTTTCACCAGGGACGAAGCGTGAGTGACGGTACCTGGAGAAGAAGCACCGGCCAACTACGTGCCAGCAGCCGCGGTAATACGTAGGGTGCGAGCGTTGTCCGGAATTACTGGGCGTAAAGAGCTCGTAGGCGGTTTGTCGCGTCGTCTGTGAAATTCTGCAACTCAATTGTAGGCGTGCAGGCGATACGGGCAGACTTGAGTACTACAGGGGAGACTGGAATTCCTGGTGTAGCGGTGAAATGCGCAGATATCAGGAGGAACACCGGTGGCGAAGGCGGGTCTCTGGGTAGTAACTGACGCTGAGGAGCGAAAGCGTGGGGAGCGAACAGGATTAGATACCCTGGTAGTCCACGCCGTAAACGGTGGGTACTAGGTGTGGGACTCTTTTCACGGGTTCCGTGCCGTAGCTAACGCATTAAGTACCCCGCCTGGGGAGTACGGCCGCAAGGCTAAAACTCAAAGGAATTGACGGGGGCCCGCACAAGCGGCGGAGCATGTGGATTAATTCGATGCAACGCGAAGAACCTTACCTGGGTTTGACATCTACCGGACCGCTCCAGAGATGGGGCTTCCCTTGTGGCTGGTAGACAGGTGGTGCATGGCTGTCGTCAGCTCGTGTCGTGAGATGTTGGGTTAAGTCCCGCAACGAGCGCAACCCTTGTCCTGTATTGCCAGCGCGTAATGGCGGGGACTTGCAGGAGACTGCCGGGGTCAACTCGGAGGAAGGTGGGGATGACGTCAAGTCATCATGCCCCTTATGTCCAGGGCTTCACACATGCTACAATGGCTGGTACAGAGGGCTGCGATACCGTGAGGTGGAGCGAATCCCTTAAAGCCAGTCTCAGTTCGGATTGGGGTCTGCAACTCGACCCCATGAAGTCGGAGTCGCTAGTAATCGCAGATCAGCAACGCTGCGGTGAATACGTTCCCGGGCCTTGTACACACCGCCCGTCACGTCATGAAAGTCGGTAACACCCGAAGCCGGTGGCCTAACCCCTTGTGGGAGGGAGCTGTCGAAGGTGGGATCGGCGATTGGGACGAAGTCGTAACAAGGTAGCCGTACCGGAAGGTGCGGCTGGATCACCTCCTTTCTAAGGAGCACACAACATCACACGTTTCTGCCGGCGTATGTCTGTGCGGCGTGTGTGTGTTCGAGGGTGAAACATCAGACACAGCCTGTGGGTTTCGTCGCCTGACGAAACATCTGGGTTGCCGCTGAGGTCGTGAGGCCGGCGGGTTGATCGTCACACTATCGGGGTTCTGAGGGAACACACGTTTTCCTCTGAGCTGCAGATCGGGTGTGTGTCGGTGAGGTGTCCTGTGGTGGGGCGCGGAGGCATGCAGCTGGGTGCGGTGTGTGTTGTTTGAGAAGTGCATAGTGGATGCGAGCATCTTTATTTCGCGCCGGCAAGGCTGGCGGCCCCTTGTGGGGGTGGCTGGTGTTGTTGGTGTGTGATTGAGCAGAAAACTTTTGAGTTTTTGGTGATGTCTACATTCGATCCTCGTGTGCAGGGCCCTTTGTGGTTCTGTGTGTGGGGGTTGTTTGTAGGTGTTGTTGTAAGTGTGTAAGGGCGTTCGGTGGATGCCTTGGTACCAGGAGCCGATGAAGGACGTGGTAGGCCGCGATAGTCCTCGGGGAGTTGTCAAACGAGCTGTGATCCGAGGGTGTCCGAATGGGGAAACCCAGCACGAGTGATGTCGTGTTACCACCAGCTGAATGTATAGGCTGTGTGGGGGGAACGTGGGGAAGTGAAACATCTCAGTACCCATAGGAAGAGAAAACAATAGTGATTCCGTGAGTAGTGGCGAGCGAAAGCGGAGGAGGCTAAACCATGCGCATGTGATACCGGGTAGGGGTTGTGCGTGTGGGGTTGTGGGGTTCATCTTCTTCCATCTACCTGTGGAAGCGTGAGTCAGAAAACTGTGTGTTAGGTGAAGTGGCCTGGAATGGTCTGCCGTAGACGGTGAGAGTCCGGTAGCTGAAAGCACATGGTCTTGCGTGATGTTCTCCCAAGTAGCAGCGGGCTCGTGGAATCTGCTGTGAATCTGCCGGGACCACCCGGTAAGCCTGAATACTTCCTGGTGACCGATAGCGGACTAGTACCGTGAGGGAAAGGTGAAAAGTACCCCGGGAGGGGAGTGAAATAGTACCTGAAACCGGACGCTTACAATCCGTCAGAGCCTGTGCCTCCTTTGGAGGGTGGGTGATGGCGTGCCTTTTGAAGAATGAGCCTGCGAGTTAGTGCTCGGTGGCGAGGTTAACCCGTGTGGGGTAGCCGTAGCGAAAGCGAGTCTGAATAGGGCGTTTGAGTCGCCGGGTCTAGACCCGAAGCGGAGTGATCTACCCATGGCCAGGGTGAAGCGACGGTAAGACGTCGTGGAGGCCCGAACCCACTTCAGTTGAAAATGGAGGGGATGAGCTGTGGGTAGGGGTGAAAGGCCAATCAAACTCCGTGATAGCTGGTTCTCCCCGAAATGCATTTAGGTGCAGCGTCACATGTTTCTTACCGGAGGTAGAGCTACTGGATGGCCGATGGGCCCCACAGGGTTACTGACGTCAGCCAAACTCCGAATGCCGGTAAGTGAGAGTGTGGCAGTGAGACTGCGGGCGATAAGGTTCGTAGTCGAGAGGGAAACAACCCAGATCGCCGGCTAAGGCCCCTAAGCGTGTACTAAGTGGAAAAGGATGTGGGGTCGCGAAGACAACCAGGAGGTTGGCTTAGAAGCAGCCACCCTTGAAAGAGTGCGTAATAGCTCACTGGTCAAGTGGTCCTGCGCCGACAATGTAGCGGGGCTCAAGTACACCGCCGAAGCCGCGGCACTCACACGTTAGCTTGTCGGTTCTCTACGGAGGGCCGGCCAGGTGTGTGGGTGGGTAGGGGAGCGTCCTGCATCCGTGGAAGCCACAGAGTGATCTAGTGGTGGAGGGTGTGGGAGTGAGAATGCAGGCATGAGTAGCGAAAGCAGAGTGAGAAACTCTGCCGCCGGATGACCAAGGGTTCCTGGGCCAGGCTAATCCGCCCAGGGTGAGTCGGGACCTAAGGCGAGGCCGACAGGCGTAGTCGATGGACAACGGGTTGATATTCCCGTACCCGTGTATCCGCGCCCATGCTGAATCAGTTGTACTAACCATCCAGATCCTTTCCGAGGCGCCTTCGGGTGCCCGGTGGGGTGATGCGTGGGACCTCGGCTGGTAGTAGGCAAGCGATGGGTGACGCAGGAAGGTAGTGGGGCCAGTTAGTGGTTGTACTGGTGTAAGCCTGTAGGGCGAGGCATAGGCAAATCCGTGTCTCGTGATGCCTGAGAGGTGATGCGTAGCCGTTGAGGCGAATTCCATGATCCTATGCTGCCGAGAAAAGCCTCTAGCGAGTTGGTACACGGCCCGTACCCCAAACCGACACAGGTGGTCAGGTAGAGAATACTAAGGCGATCGAGATAACTGTGGTTAAGGAACTCGGCAAAATGCCCCCGTAACTTCGGGAGAAGGGGACCCAGGCTGGTGAACACCCTTGCGGTGGGAGCTGGTGTGGGTCGCAGAGACCAGAGAGAAGCGACTGTTTACTAAAAACACAGGTCCGTGCGAAGTCGTAAGACGATGTATACGGACTGACGCCTGCCCGGTGCTGGAAGGTTAAGAGGACCGGTTAGTGGATTCGTCCGCGAAGCTGAGAATTTAAGCCCCAGTAAACGGCGGTGGTAACTATAACCATCCTAAGGTAGCGAAATTCCTTGTCGGGTAAGTTCCGACCTGCACGAATGGCGTAACGACTTCTCTGCTGTCTCAACCACAGACTCGGCGAAATTGCAGTACGAGTAAAGATGCTCGTTACGCGCGGCAGGACGAAAAGACCCCGGGACCTTCACTATAGCTTGGTATTGGTGTTCGGTACGGTTTGTGTAGGATAGGTGGGAGACTGTGAAGCCGGCACGCCAGTGTTGGTGGAGTCGTTGTTGAAATACCACTCTGATCGTATTGGACTTCTAACCTCGGACCCTGATCGGGTTCAGGGACAGTGCCTGGTGGGTAGTTTAACTGGGGCGGTTGCCTCCTAAAAGGTAACGGAGGCGCCCAAAGGTTCCCTCAGCCTGGTGGCAATCAGGTGTTGAGTGTAAGTGCACAAGGGAGCTTGACTGTGAGACGTACATGTCGAGCAGGGACGAAAGTCGGGACTAGTGATCCGGCACCG
>NZ_CAACYD010000008.1:0-5343 GCF_900683595.1 Gordonia paraffinivorans
GGGTTGTAAACCTCTTTCACCAGGGACGAAGCGTGAGTGACGGTACCTGGAGAAGAAGCACCGGCCAACTACGTGCCAGCAGCCGCGGTAATACGTAGGGGTGCGAGCGTTGTCCGGAATTACTGGGCGTAAAGAGCTCGTAGGCGGTTTGTCGCGTCGTCTGTGAAAATTCTGCAACTCATTGTAGGCGTGCAGGCGATACGGGCAGACTTGAGTACTACAGGGGAGACTGGAATTCCTGGTGTAGCGGTGAAATGCGCAGATATCAGGAGGAACACCGGTGGCGAAGGCGGGTCTCTGGGTAGTAACTGACGCTGAGGAGCGAAAGCGTGGGGAGCGAACAGGATTAGATACCCTGGTAGTCCACGCCGTAAACGGTGGGTACTAGGTGTGGGACTCTTTTCACGGGTTCCGTGCCGTAGCTAACGCATTAAGTACCCCGCCTGGGGAGTACGGCCGCAAGGCTAAAACTCAAAGGAATTGACGGGGGCCCGCACAAGCGGCGGAGCATGTGGATTAATTCGATGCAACGCGAAGAACCTTACCTGGGTTTGACATCTACCGGACCGCTCCAGAGATGGGGCTTCCCTTGTGGCTGGTAGACAGGTGGTGCATGGCTGTCGTCAGCTCGTGTCGTGAGATGTTGGGTTAAGTCCCGCAACGAGCGCAACCCTTGTCCTGTATTGCCAGCGCGTAATGGCGGGGACTTGCAGGAGACTGCCGGGGTCAACTCGGAGGAAGGTGGGGATGACGTCAAGTCATCATGCCCCTTATGTCCAGGGCTTCACACATGCTACAATGGCTGGTACAGAGGGCTGCGATACCGTGAGGTGGAGCGAATCCCTTAAAGCCAGTCTCAGTTCGGATTGGGGTCTGCAACTCGACCCCATGAAGTCGGAGTCGCTAGTAATCGCAGATCAGCAACGCTGCGGTGAATACGTTCCCGGGCCTTGTACACACCGCCCGTCACGTCATGAAAGTCGGTACACGAACCCGAAGCCGGTGGCCTAACCCCTTGTGGGAGGGAGCTGTCGAAGGTGGGATCGGCGATTGGGACGAAGTCGTAACAAGGTAGCCGTACCGGAAGGTGCGGCTGGATCACCTCCTTTCTAAGGAGCACACAACATCACACGTTTCTGCCAGCGTATGTCTGTGCGGCGTGTGTGTGTTCGAGGGTGAAACATCAGACACAGCCTGTGGGTTTCGTCGCCTGACGAAACATCTGGGTTGCCGCTGAGGTCGTGAGGCCGGCGGGTTGATCGTCACACTATCGGGGTTCTGAGGGAACACACGTTTTCCTCTGAGCTGCAGATCGGGTGTGTGTCGGTGAGGTGTCCTGTGGTGGCGCGGAGGCATGCAGCTGGGTGCGGTGTGTGTTGTTTGAGAAGTGCATAGTGGATGCGAGCATCTTTATTTCGCGCCGGCAAGGCTGGCGGCCCTTGTGGGGGTGGCTGGTGTTGTTGGTGTGTGATTGAGCAGAAAACTTTTGAGTTTTTGGTGATGTCTACATTCGATCCTCGTGTGCAGGGCCCTTTGTGGTTCTGTGTGTGGGGGGTTGTTTGTAGGTGTTGTTGTAAGTGTGTAAGGGCGTTCGGTGGATGCCTTGGTACCAGGAGCCGATGAAGGACGTGGTAGGCCGCGATAGTCCTCGGGGAGTTGTCAAACGAGCTGTGATCCGAGGGTGTCCGAATGGGGAAACCCAGCACGAGTGATGTCGTGTTACCACCAGCTGAATGTATAGGCTGTGTGGGGGGAACGTGGGGAAGTGAAACATCTCAGTACCCATAGGAAGAGAAAACAATAGTGATTCCGTGAGTAGTGGCGAGCGAAAGCGGAGGAGGCTAAACCATGCGCATGTGATACCGGGTAGGGGTTGTGCGTGTGGGGTTGTGGGGTTCATCTTCTTCCATCTACCTGTGGAAGCGTGAGTCAGAAAACTGTGTGTTAGGTGAAGTGGCCTGGAATGGTCTGCCGTAGACGGTGAGAGTCCGGTAGCTGAAAGCACATGGTCTTGCGTGATGTTCTCCCAAGTAGCAGCGGGCTCGTGGAATCTGCTGTGAATCTGCCGGGACCACCCGGTAAGCCTGAATACTTCCTGGTGACCGATAGCGGACTAGTACCGTGAGGGAAAGGTGAAAAGTACCCCGGGAGGGGAGTGAAATAGTACCTGAAACCGGACGCTTACAATCCGTCAGAGCCTGTGCCTCCTTTGGAGGGTGGGTGATGGCGTGCCTTTTGAAGAATGAGCCTGCGAGTTAGTGCTCGGTGGCGAGGTTAACCCGTGTGGGGTAGCCGTAGCGAAAGCGAGTCTGAATAGGGCGTTTGAGTCGCCGGGTCTAGACCCGAAGCGGAGTGATCTACCCATGGCCAGGGTGAAGCGACGGTAAGACGTCGTGGAGGCCCGAACCCACTTCAGTTGAAAATGGAGGGGATGAGCTGTGGGTAGGGGTGAAAGGCCAATCAAACTCCGTGATAGCTGGTTCTCCCCGAAATGCATTTAGGTGCAGCGTCACATGTTTCTTACCGGAGGTAGAGCTACTGGATGGCCGATGGGCCCCACAGGGTTACTGACGTCAGCCAAACTCCGAATGCCGGTAAGTGAGAGTGTGGCAGTGAGACTGCGGGCGATAAGGTTCGTAGTCGAGAGGGAAACAACCCAGATCGCCGGCTAAGGCCCCTAAGCGTGTACTAAGTGGAAAAGGATGTGGGGTCGCGAAGACAACCAGGAGGTTGGCTTAGAAGCAGCCACCCTTGAAAGAGTGCGTAATAGCTCACTGGTCAAGTGGTCCTGCGCCGACAATGTAGCGGGGCTCAAGTACACCGCCGAAGCCGCGGCACTCACACGTTAGCTTGTCGGTTCTCTACGGAGGGCCGGCCAGGTGTGTGGGTGGGTAGGGGAGCGTCCTGCATCCGTGGAAGCCACAGAGTGATCTAGTGGTGGAGGGTGTGGGAGTGAGAATGCAGGCATGAGTAGCGAAAGCAGAGTGAGAAACTCTGCCGCCGGATGACCAAGGGTTCCTGGGCCAGGCTAATCCGCCCAGGGTGAGTCGGGACCTAAGGCGAGGCCGACAGGCGTAGTCGATGGACAACGGGTTGATATTCCCGTACCCGTGTATCCGCGCCCATGCTGAATCAGTTGTACTAACCATCCAGATCCTTTCCGAGGCGCCTTCGGGTGCCCGGTGGGGTGATGCGTGGGACCTCGGCTGGTAGTAGGCAAGCGATGGGGTGACGCAGGAAGGTAGTGGGGCCAGTTAGTGGTTGTACTGGTGTAAGCCTGTAGGGCGAGGCATAGGCAAATCCGTGTCTCGTGATGCCTGAGAGGTGATGCGTAGCCGTTGAGGCGAATTCCATGATCCTATGCTGCCGAGAAAAGCCTCTAGCGAGTTGGTACACGGCCCGTACCCCAAACCGACACAGGTGGTCAGGTAGAGAATACTAAGGCGATCGAGATAACTGTGGTTAAGGAACTCGGCAAAATGCCCCCGTAACTTCGGGAGAAGGGGGACCCAGGCTGGTGAACACCCTTGCGGTGGGAGCTGGTGTGGGTCGCAGAGACCAGAGAGAAGCGACTGTTTACTAAAAACACAGGTCCGTGCGAAGTCGTAAGACGATGTATACGGACTGACGCCTGCCCGGTGCTGGAAGGTTAAGAGGACCGGTTAGTGGATTCGTCCGCGAAGCTGAGAATTTAAGCCCCAGTAAACGGCGGTGGTAACTATAACCATCCTAAGGTAGCGAAATTCCTTGTCGGGTAAGTTCCGACCTGCACGAATGGCGTAACGACTTCTCTGCTGTCTCAACCACAGACTCGGCGAAATTGCAGTACGAGTAAAGATGCTCGTTACGCGCGGCAGGACGAAAAGACCCCGGG
Source organism: Gordonia paraffinivorans (assembly GCF_900683595.1). Taxonomy (NCBI): domain Bacteria; kingdom Bacillati; phylum Actinomycetota; class Actinomycetes; order Mycobacteriales; family Gordoniaceae; genus Gordonia; species Gordonia paraffinivorans. Next base: position 3,875 of record NZ_CAACYD010000008.1, read on the forward strand.
ACCTTCACTATAGCTTGGTATTGGTGTTCGGTACGGTTTGTGTAGGATAGGTGGGAGACTGTGAAGCCGGCACGCCAGTGTTGGTGGAGTCGTTGTTGAAATACCACTCTGATCGTATTGGACTTCTAACCTCGGACCCTGATCGGGTTCAGGGACAGTGCCTGGTGGGTAGTTTAACTGGGGCGGTTGCCTCCTAAAAGGTAACGGAGGCGCCCAAAGGTTCCCTCAGCCTGGTTGGCAATCAGGTGTTGAGTGTAAGTGCACAAGGGAGCTTGACTGTGAGACGTACATGTCGAGCAGGGACGAAAGTCGGGACTAGTGATCCGGCACCGGCAAGTGGAAGCGGTGTCGCTCAACGGATAAAAGGTACCCCGGGGATAACAGGCTGATCTTCCCCAAGAGTCCATATCGACGGGATGGTTTGGCACCTCGATGTCGGCTCGTCGCATCCTGGGGCTGGAGTAGGTCCAAGGGTTGGGCTGTTCGCCCATTAAAGCGGCACGCGAGCTGGGTTTAGAACGTCGTGAGACAGTTCGGTCTCTATCCGCCGCGCGCGTAAGAAACTTGAGGAAACCTGTCCCTAGTACGAGAGGACCGGGACGGACGAACCTCTGGTGTGCCAGTTGTCCCGCCAGGGGCACCGCTGGTTAGCTACGTTCGGAAGGGATAACCGCTGAAAGCATCTAAGCGGGAAGCCTGTTCCAAGATGAGGTTTCTCACCCCCTCAGCGGGGTTAAGGCCCCCCAGATCATGGGGTTGATAGGCCAGAACTGTAAGCACAGCAATGTGTTCAGGTGACTGGTACTAATCGGCCGAGGACTTACCAACAACACCACAACACCACCAGACACAAAAGTCTGAACAGTGTTCGCATCCACTATGCATCTTCTGAGACAACACACAACACAAACAAACAACTGTTGTGGTTGTTTCACAGAGTTACGGCGGCCATAGCGGAGGGGAAACGCCCGGCCCCATTCCGAACCCGGAAGCTAAGCCCTCCAGCGCCGATGGTACTGCACCTTAACCAGTGTGGGAGAGTAGGACACCGCCGAACACAACTTCAGAAAGGCCCCGTATTCGATGAACCAATCGTCGAATACGGGGCCTTTCTCATATCCCCACCACACCCGATCGTCAGTGGTCGGTGCTTCCCAACAAGGTTCGAGGGCATAGATTGGCAGCTATGAATGATCGTGATCGACCGCGTCGCGACGGGCGCGGTGAGCGGGATACGCGGGATCAACGGGATTCTCGGGGCCAGGGAGGCCCGCGGGGCCAACGCCGCGGCGGTCAGGGAGACCGCCAGGGTGGTGGCAGCAGGGGCCGCCGGCCCGATCGTCCCGGTCGTGAGCGTGCCGACCGCGGTAGCCGGCAGCCCGGTCCGCCGATCCCCGACGAGATCTCTGCCTCGGACCTCGATCCCGAGGTTCGTCGCGATCTCCTGACGCTCGACAAGGCCAACGCAG